>NZ_AP023367.1:2290000-3772500 GCF_014218335.1 Anaerocolumna cellulosilytica
GCAGTGGCTATGACTGGCGATAACTTTTCTAAATTATTTGCCGAAATGGAAGATGAATATTTTAAAGCCAGAGCCATTGATATAAAAGACATCTCCGAGAGAGTAGTTAATTGTTTAACTGGCAAAGCCCTAGATGGCAATCTGGGTGAAGAACCGGTGATTGTTCTTGCGAAGGATTTGGCTCCAAGCGAGACGGTGCAGATGGATAAATCAAAACTGTTAGGTTTTGTTACAGAGCTTGGTTCCTCTAATTCTCATACCGCTATTCTTGCCAGAACTATGAATATCCCTGCCTTAATTGGTATCGAAGCGCTTCCGGAGTTGAATGGAAAGCTTGCGATTTTAGATGGGTATTCCGGAACCCTCATTATTGAGCCGGAGGAAGATATTCTGGAAAAGATGAAAAAGAAACAGCAGGAGGATTTAGAAAACAGAAAGCTTCTCATGCAGCTTAAGGGAAAAGAGACTATCACTCTTGACGGTAAGAAGATTCATCTTTATGCAAATATCGGCAGTGTGTCAGATGTAAAAGCGGTATTAGCCAATGATGCAGCAGGAATTGGTTTATTCCGAAGTGAATTCTTATATCTGGAAAAAAATACTTATCCGACAGAAGAAGAACAGTTTCAGGTTTACCGTACAGTAGCCGAGATGATGGCAGGTAAAAAGGTTATTATTCGTACGCTTGATATCGGAGCTGATAAACAGGTGGACTACTTTAATCTGGAAAAGGAAGAGAATCCGGCGATGGGCTATCGTGCCATTCGAATCTGTCTTGATAGAACAGATATTTTTAAAACACAGCTTCGAGCATTATATAGGGCGAGCGCTTACGGAAATATTTCCATTATGTATCCTATGATTATATCTGTCGATGAGGTGAGACAGATTAAAAAAATCGTAGAAGAAGTAAAAGCAGAGCTTATGGAACAGGGCATTAAATTTAATGAAGTAGAGCAGGGGATTATGATTGAAACACCTGCTGCGGTAATGGAAAGTGAGGCATTGGCAGGAGAAGTGGATTTCTTTAGTATCGGTACCAATGACTTAACCCAGTATACATTGGCTATTGACCGTCAGAATCCTAAGCTTGATAATATCTATGATTCCCATCATCCGGCTGTTTTAAAGATGATTCAAATGGTAGTGGAAAATGGACATAAAGAAGGATGTTGGGTAGGAATTTGCGGCGAATTGGGCGCTGATATATCTCTTACACGTACTTTCTTAAAAATGGGAGTAGATGAATTATCTGTATCTCCTTCCTTTGTTCTTGCCCTTCGTAAGGAAATCAGAGAAGTTAACATTTCTGAATTATAACATGTAACAGGTGATTTGTTTTTAAAGATGAATAAACCCAGCCTTTGGTGGTAAGCCAACGGGCTGGGTTTATTGTTATAGACAGAGAAGTGTTACTAATTTTCACTACATGAACGGGTAATTTTATTTTGATAAATATGTAATAAAATGGCATTGTGATTTGTTATGTATATTGATATAATAACTCATACAAAATATTACAAACTCTTATCACACTTTTTCATTTTATGAAAGGAATGCATATGGATAAAATATTTTTTGCATTAATTGGAATTGCATTTATTGTTTTTGGAATTACATGTTTATTATTTAGTACCTTATTACAATGGAGTATAATGGATCTGCCAGGAATCTTTTTTCCTTTTGTTGGGGCAGGAATAATTGTATATTCGGTGAAATTATATATAAAAGAGAATAGTAAGTATATTTGAAATGCTAAAGAGAAGAACAATTAGCATAGATTGAATATACAAAGAATGTGCAACTATAAATTATACCTTTCCCTATAGAAGACTAAAAAGAGTGAAAAATTCACTCTGTATCAGAACGTATATAAATAGTAAAATACATAAAAATGGATACGAAGTTCTAAAGTCATCGTATCCATTTTAAATTAAAAGCTACATAAAGGCATTACATTTCCACATTCTTATCAGCTTTAATCAGTTTACCATCAATGTAAGTACCGACCACGTTTGTTAAGGAATCCATAATATCACCATCTGCTATAACGATATCTGCATCCTTGCCAACAGAAAGAGAACCTACACGAGCTTCAACACCAATGTGCTTTGCAGGATTAATGGTAATAGCCTGTAAAGCGGCAAAGGGTTCCATGCCTGATTTTACAGCAAGACCTGCACACAACGCCAGATACTGCTGTGGTATAACAGGGCTGTCTGTGATAATGGAAACGGAAAGCCCTGCTTTTGCTAAGATTCCCGGAGTTTTAAAGGTTTTATTGCGAAGCTCATATTTCGTAGCATGACCAAGGGAAGGGCCTACTGCAACCGGATAACCTTCTTTTGCCAACTCTCCGGCAATGAGATGACCTTCTGTACAATGCTCTAAAGTTAGCTTTAAATCAAATTCTTTAGCTATGCGGATAGCAGTAAAGATATCATCAGCTCTGTGAGCATGTGCTTTTAAAGGCATTTCTCGATTCAGCACCGGAAGAAGTGCCTCTAGTTTCATGTTAAAAGCCGGTTTTTTACTAAGATCTTCACCGGCATTGTCTAATTTTTCTTTGTATTCCTTCGCCTGAAAGAGCATTTCCCTAAGTTTTGCTGCAGTGGACATTCTGGAGTAATTATTTTTGTCCTTATAGCAGCGTTTTGGATTTTCTCCGAAGGCGCATTTCATGGCTGTCTTTTCCTTCAGTATCATATTGTCAATTCTGTCACCAATTAATTTGATAGCTGTAAAAGCACCGCCTAATACATTAGAGCTTCCAGGACCTGTAGAAACAGTAGTAACACCACCAAGAGCCGCCAGTAATAAAGATTCGTCCCTTGGATTTACTGCGTCAATTGCACGAAGGTGAGGTGTTATAATATCGTTTAATTCATTATAATCCTGTCCTTCAAAGCCAATTCCATAACCATCAAGACCAATATGGGAATGGGCATCTACAAGACCCGGATATACATTAAGACCAGTAGCGTCAACAACTTCGGTTCCTTCCTCCGGAACAATATCTTGTTGGATTTTTGTGATTTTACCGTCAACAGCTAATATGTCTGCTATGTAAGGGGCGGGATTTACAGCGTCATGAACGAATCCGCCTTTGATTAGTAAAGCTTTCATTTGATTCCTCCTGTCATTTACATCTTCTTGTATGCTTTATGAATATCTGCATTTAATAGTGTAATCCTTTATTGCTGTGAAGTCAAATATCAGAATTGATAAATTTATTTTGTTAATACCCGAATAAAAGTCTTACTTCTTGGTGAGTCGTTCTGTCTTTAAGAATTGTAAAGTCAGATTCCAATGAATATCCTCTTCGCATAACTGATATTTTTCTGCTAAATCGGGACCACAGGAACTGGAGCCTACACCACTCATTTTATAATCCAGACAGAGAATTGTGCCGTCTGATTTTTGCAGCTCATAGTTATGAGCTTTCTGCATTAATTCTTCTTGTGTATAAGCAGTTGCCTGAAAGGAAAAAGGATTCGCACCTGTTATATATATGCTTTGCCCGTAGTCAGAGGTTATTGTAACATCATTGCAACCATAGTGACTGGAATTCTCCTGTGGTTTAATGTAATCTACGTAGGTAGTATCAACCACTTCATCAAATCTACCGAACCAGGAGGAACGGTGTTTATCCATATAACTTTCATTAGGACCATAGCCTAAATAATTTACCTTCTGATATTCTTTTGGCAGGAAGAAGCGAAGCCCAAATCTAGGAAGATATGGTAAATCTGTATTGCGCTTTCCATCTAACTTAAGCGAAACAGTACCGTCAGCCCCAATATACCAGGTTACTTCTATATCAAGTATGTGCTGAATCTGAATGGCAGTAATAGTGAGTCGGCAATGAATGGAAGTACCCTGACTTTCCTGTGTTACCTGTGTATCATAAACTCGTGTAAGAGCTCTATGGTAGCCGGCGTTTTCCCAGGCAGAACGAATTCTACGGTCATTATCAATCGGTGCACGCCAGATGTTATATTCCAAGGGCTTATCTAAAATACAGTGATTGTTAATAATCATGGAATCGAAGTTTCCTCGGAGTTTGTTAAACTGATAGCAGTAATTTGCCCCGGTAAGGATTACCTTGGAAGCATTTTCTTCCATGTGAACTGCAAAAGGTTTATCAACCGTGTTGGCAACAGCTATATCTTTTGCCGATACATAAGGCTTGGAGCTTTCTTTTAAGAACAACTGGTCAAATCCAAGTTCATGTCCTTTTGCAGTAAAAGGTAAATCCTTTGACTGGATATATACAAGTCTTAAAGTAACACTGCCTGTTTTAGTCATATCTGTAATATAGCTTTTATTGTAAGGTATTGTTAGGATTCCTTTTGTATGTGGCTCTAAATGTATAGTTCCAAGTTCTAAAGTCTCTATGAGCTCGCCGTCATAAAGAAGTTCACTGCGCAATGATACATAATCAGACAGGTTAGTAAAGTCTAATTTATTCTCAAGTTCAATCGTTCCATCTTCTGCGTTCAGTAATGCAGCGCGTACTGGACGAATTACATTTTTATATTCAGCCAGTGCAGGATGGGGGATACGGTCAGGGGATACCATGCCGTCTACACAAAAATTGTCATCGTGTGGATATTCACCGGAGTCACCGCCATAATGGAAGATTTTGCGACCATCTGTAGTGATACCGCGATAAATTGCATGGTCACACCATTCCCATACAAAACCACCCACAAACCGGTCATGTTTATAAATGCAATCGAAATAATCTTCAATATCTCCGGGGCCGTTACCCATCGCATGAACAAATTCACATAGTATGTAAGGCTTCGGCTTCTCAGTCAGATATTCTTCAATACTTGGTACAGAAGCATACATGGTACTATATACATCTAGCATAGAAGTGTCATTTATATGGCCTCCGGTTTCATGTACACTGCCTTCGTAATGAAGTAGTCTGGTAGGGTCATAAGCTTTTATAAAACGCCCTGTATCTTCAAAAGCTTTGCTGTAGCCGGCTTCATTTCCCATAGACCACATAATAATAGAAGGGTTATTCTTATCCCGTATAACATTTCTCTGGTTCCGGTCGAGTATAGCATCTGCAAAGATTTCACGTTGTGTAAGATCACCATAGGTAGTTTGGTAACCGCCTCCATAAAAGCTTACGGCACCGTGTGCTTCTAAATCACTTTCCCCAATTACATAAAAACCATATTCATTACATAACCCGGTAAACCAGGGGGCGTTGGGATAATGACTAGTACGGATGGCATTGATATTAGATTCCTTCATCAATTTCAAATCAATCAACGCTTGTTCTTTACGGATAGTATAGCCGGTAACTGGATCACTGTCATGACGATTGACACCTTTAAATTTGACTTTTGATCCATTAATATAAATGATATCCTCTTTTATTTCAATACAACGAATTCCGACTTTTTGGTATATTACCTCATTTGGTGTTGTAATAGTCAGGTTATACAGATAGGGGTCTTCAGCATTCCAAAGATGCGGATTTAATAGTTCTATGGATAAGGTATTGTTTTTAACAATTTTAGTAACCAGCATATTACCATCCCTATCCTGTAAAGTACAAGTTATTGGAACTTCGGAACCGGTAAAACGGAAGTCTACCCTTATTTCGGCTTTGGTATAGGGGGCTTCAAGTAATGTTTTTACAAAGTAATCCTGAATATGATTTACAGGACGTATAAGCAGATAAACATCACGGAAGATGCCGGTCATACGGAATTTATCCTGGTCTTCTAAGTAACTTCCGTCACACCATTTTAATACGACTACGGTTAAATCATTATTGCCGGACTTTAGGTAAGGGGTAATGTCAAATTCGCTGGTAGAATGGGATACTTGACTATAGCCGACGAGTGTCTGATTCACATAGACATAAAAGCAGGAGTCTACACCTTCAAAATTTAAGTAATGCTTGTAAGTATGTAATTCTTGTGTAATAGAAAGAGTTCTATGATAAACGCAGGTCGGATTTTCAGCCGGTACATAAGGTGGGTCATAAGGAAAAGGAAATCTAACATTGGTGTATTGATGACGGTCATAACCATAATTTTGAATACAGCCAGGTACCGGTATTGTGTCATATTTGTCATAGCGGTAATCCGGGGCAGTAAAATCCTCTACTTCAAAAGGGGTGTTATAGAAGCGGAAATCCCAATCTCCACTTAATAACTGTACCCTAGAGCTGTCTTTTATTTCTCCCGGAGCATAAGGAATATAGTAGCTGCGATTTTCTTCACAGCCTTTATGAAGCACTTTGGTGTCCTCATAATATTTTGGTAAGTTAAGTTCTGATTTCAACATGAATACTCCTTTCAATATGATAATTCTAAGGAATTGCATAAGCATAAAATTGTTTTCTGTAATGAATATATCAAAAAACAATCCATATTTCTATACATAAAATTTATGTTCACATGCACAAAGTTTTCAAATTGACAGAATTAAGTAAAAGATTTATGATATAGCTTATATAGTCATTTGCGATACTGTTTTTTTCTGTTTTGAAACCATCAGATTCACCAAAAAGGGTTCCGATGCAGTGGCAAGCCGCCCTTATTTTAATGATTTTGCCCACTTCCAATCGCCACCTATTTCGCAAAGGTCTAATTATAACGGATAAGTTCACAGGAGGAAGTAGTATGTTAACAGTTGTTGGATATTACGACTGGCAATCCAATGAAAAATCTGTATCGGAAGAAGAGTTTTTTGTACATTGCTGCGGAAGATATAAATTGGTACGAACAGAGCGGTTCCAGACAGAACGCCCTCAGGGTGCTGCGAATTACCAGTTAATCTATATTGCAGACGGGAGCGCCAGATTTATGATGGATGGTAAGCTGTATACACTGGAAAAGGGGAATTGTATACTGTACCGCCCAGGTGAGGCACAGTACTATTATTATCATTTGGAAGAACACCCGGACATTTATTGGGTTCATTTCTCCTGTCATGAAGGATGTGCCCTTTTAGAACAATTGAACTTTCAGGAGGGGAATATCTACAATGTAGGAATTCATAACAGTTATATCCACTTGTTTGATAATATAATACAAGAGCTCCAGCTAAAACAGCCTTTTTGTGAAGAGCAGCTAAAATTGATGATACAGCAGCTGCTTTTAAAGATGGGAAGAAATCGGATGATACAGAATAATCTATTTGAGAATTATAACAAGGAGGTAGAAGAAGCCATACGTTTGTTCCACCTTGCTCCAGAAAAGGATTATACCATAAAAGAGTTTACAAGAGAGAGGGGACTTAATTACTATAGATTTATAGATACATTTACAAAATATGTGGGGATGTCGCCAAGACAGTATATCATTAATATACGCATGACGACCGCCAAGGAGTTATTAACCAACTCCTTGTTTCAGATTTCTGAAGTGGCGCAGTTAACCGGTTATGATAATCCTTTATACTTTAGCAGATTGTTTAAGAAGACATGGGGCGTATCACCTACAGAATATCGTAATATAAGCGGCAAGGCGTAATTATAAGATGCGGTATTTACCAGGGGTGATGCCGTATCTTTTTTTAAAGAGGCGGGAGAAGGATACTTTATCTCCAAAACCGCATTTTATACTGATTTCCTGAAGAGAGTCTTTGGTATATTTTAATTGTCTGCAAGCCAATGCAAGACGGCAATTTATAACATATTCTATTGGTGACATACTGCATATATCATGAAATATTCGGGTATATTGCCGTTCTGACAGACAGGCCATAGAGGAAAGGAGGGACAATGTTATCTTTTCTGTATAATTCTCATGTATATAAGTTAAGGTGTGTAAAAACTCCGGCAACTTTAAAGAGGAACTGGTAATATTTGGTGAAAAATTTCTTGCTAAAAACGTAATAAGAGTTAGAAAATAGGCTTTAATAACCACCTTATATCCAGGCTTTTTTTCCAACCATTCTTCTAATAGAAATTCACACAATTGGAGAGCTTGCTGATATTTTAACTCATCCAGTTTCATAAAACTGTTATAATCATGCTGGTATTTTTCAAAGGGCTGTAACACAAAAAGTGCCTGAAAGCCAGACAGTTTTTCTAAGTCCGTATCCATCAGCAATAATTTATCCAAATCAAATTTAAAGTTAAATAGTTTTAGATGATCGACCTGTGCAAGTTCATGCACATAAGAAGGCATAATAACCAGTACATCTCCTTTTGATATGTGATATGTTTTACCTTCAACAATATGGTCAGCACTTCCGCCGATGATAATCTCAAGTTCTATAAAATTGTGACTGTGACCGGAACAGGGACGAGTATGCATCCCTTTATCCATTTGAAAAGGAAAATCAATTCCTGCAAATTCTAAGAGGCTGTATTCTTTCATAATGTCTGGATTGTATAACAAAATGTCTGGATTGTCAACTGATAAAGACATTAAGATATGTTACCATGGAAATATAAGAAAGCAGGAACGGTGTGTCTATTTGGTACACGACAGTCTTGTCTTCTAAAAATTGCTCAAGGTATTATATAGAAAGGATGCCGCACATAACAACCTTTGGAGAAGCAGCCGGCGGCATTATGGAGGTAAGCATGGATAAATTGCAGTATCTACAAGAAATTGAAGAAGTGATTAAGGAAGGAAAGTTTAAAGACACCTGGGAATCTTTATCTGGGTACCGGATACCCGAATGGTATCGGAAAGCAAAATTTGGAATATTCATTCATTGGGGAATCTATTCCGTTCCGGCCTTTGGAAGTGAATGGTATTCCAGAAATATGTATATTGAAGGATCTAAGGAGTTTGAACATCATATTAAGACTTATGGAGAACACAAGAAATTCGGGTATAAGGATTTTATCCCCATGTTTCAGGCACAACATTTTAAAGCAGAGGAATGGGCGGAATTATTTGAAAAATCCGGTGCCAGATATGTGGTTCCAGTAGCCGAGCATCATGACGGCTTTCAGATGTATAAAAGTGAACTGTCTAGGTATAATGCCGCAGAGATGGGGCCTAAAAAGGATATATTGGGAGAATTAAAGTTAGAATTTGAAAAGCATAATCTTACGCTATGTGCCTCCTCACACAGGGTAGAGCATTGGTTTTTTATGGGGCATGGAAAAGAGTTTGAAAGTGATATAAAAGAACCTTTGGTTTGTGGTGATTTCTATTGGCCTGCAATGCCTGAACCGAATCATCATGACCTTTTCAGTACAGCACCCACGAAAGAATTTTTAGAGGACTGGTTACTTCGAACCTGTGAGCTTGTAGACTGCTATAAGCCAAAACTTGTTTATTTTGACTGGTGGATACAGCATGAGGCAGTAAAACCCTATCTAAAAAAATTCGCGGCATATTATTATAACCGGGCAATTGAATGGGGAATGGAAGTTGTAATTAACTATAAACATGATGCGTTTATGTTCGGATGTGCTGTGGTTGACATTGAACGGGGACAATTTGCAGAACAAAAGCCATACTATTGGCAGACGGATACGGCTGTAGCCAGAAACTCATGGTGTTACACAGAAAATAATACGTACAAAACAGCTAGAGAGATAATTTGTGATTTGGTAGATATAGTCAGTAAAAACGGTAATCTTCTTCTTAATATCGGACCGAGGGCGGATGGTACTATACCAAAAGAGGATAAGAGCATATTGTTAGAAATCGGGGAATGGCTCGCTGTGAACGGGGAGGCTATTTATGATAGTAATATATGGCGGATTGCAGGAGAAGGTCCAACCGTAATAGAAGAAGGACAGTTTACGGATAGTAAATCCAAAGTATTTACTTCCAGAGATATCCGCTTTACCGTAAAGGGCAGCTATTTGTATGCATTTGTTCTAAAATATCCGAAAGACGGTATTGTTACCATAGAGGCGCTGGGTGATAAAGATGCTGCCAGGCTGCCCCACTTTCATGGGATTATCAGAGGGATTGAGATTTTAGGCACGAGCAGTAAACCGGAATGGAAGCGTACTACAGACGGGTTAATAATCTATGGTGATATTATAAATACGGATAAGCCGGTGGTGATGAGAATACTTATAGACTAAGGCTTAGAACCCAATGATAACAGTCAAAAAGGGAAAGGTGTAATATAGTAGCCTTTATTCAATGCAGATGAATCAACTACTTTGAATAAAGGCTTGTGAAATATCTTACCGGTTGTGAAGATAACAGCAGGTAAGATGATCATTTACGATTCCTACAGCCTGCATAAAGGCATAAATAATGGTCGTTCCTACAAATTTAAAGCCCAGTTTTTTTAAGTCACGGCTAATCGTATCCGATAATGCAGTACTTGCCGGAACGCTAGAAATATCTGCCCATTGATTCTGTATGGGTTTATAATCTACATATTTCCATAAAAAATCTTGAAAGCTTCCATGCTGTTCTTGTACTTTATAGTATGCCTTCGCATTCCCAATGACAGATTTAATTTTAAGGCGGTTACGAATGACCCCTGTATTTTGCATAAGTTCTTCAATTTTGTTCTCATCATAGTTAATGAGTATAGCAGGGTCAAAATTATCAAAAGCGGAACGTAAGGATTCTCTTTTGGAAAGAATAGTAGACCAGCTTAAGCCGGCTTGCATACCCTCCAAAATAAGCATTTCAAATAATTTTCTATCATCATAAAGAGGAACACCCCATTCCGTATCATGGTATTGTTTTTCTAATTCATTTTGTTCTGCCCAGTCACAACGTTTATAGTGTTTTGTTTCCATATAGTATATCCTTATCCCTTCTAGTTGCATTTAATTTACTAATCTAAAAAATTGTCCGGTTTCCATTATTTTTTACCTGAAATCAGAGTTCCATTCTGTTTTGTGGAACCAGTATAACATATATGGAGAAAAAAAGGAATCAGGTAATATGTCTGTGTTGGCATTGCTATTTTTAGTACTTGCATGAATAGCGAGGTATTTGTTACAATATTACTAGTTAGATAATTCTAACATTGAGAAGCGGCTAGAAATCGGAAAAATTAAAATTATATTGATATGTACGTGCGAAATACATATTGCACTGGTGCTTTAGTACATGCACACAGATAGGAGTTAGAATGAACCATGAAATAGCAGAGATATTAATCTGGGATTCTGTAAATATAAAAGTGTTGGATGTCAGAAGAAGAGAGGTGAATCGGGAAGAGGAGCTTAATTCTTATGTATTACCGACTTCAGGATTTATATTTACAACAGGAAGAGTACAGCTGTCTTTGGATGATGTACCATATGAAACAAATCGCTTTAGTATCTTTCATGGAAGAAAGGACACTAGGCTTTCTATTTTGGCAGGAGATGATACCATAGAATATTTTATAGTACTGTACCGTTCGGGAACGCAGAGAAGTGAGCGAGTGGTACAATCACCTAATGAATCTGAGACAAATCCTTTTAGGAAAACATATGGTTTTACACCAGAGAATCCAATTTTTTATCTAGAACTATTAAGAAGGATGCATACCCGCTGGCAGACAGGTGAACCACTAGACCGATTTTATGTAAAGGGTGCATTTTATCAGCTTGTATATGAAATCTATGAAGTCATAACCTCCAAAAAACTTGGGGCACTACAACCAGATATAGTTCTTATGTGTCAAAGTTATATGAAGAATCACTATCTGGAGGTAATATCCATCAAGACATTAGCAGATAATCTTAATATAAGTTATAGCCAGTTAATCAGGAATTTTAAAAAAAAGACGGGGCAGAGTCCCCAAGAGTATCTTACTGGAATTAAGATAGAATCCGCCTGTGATTATTTGGGGAAAACAAACATTCCAATGAAAGATATCGCGAATTCCTGTGGATTTTACGATGAATATCATTTTAGTAATTTATTTAAAAAACATATGGGAATATCACCAACTAAATACCGTAAGAAAGTTACATCAACTATGAAAGATACATCCATTGCTGATAAGAGGGATAGTTCCTATAATGAGGAAGGATATAAAAATTTGATTAATCTAACTTATGAAAAAGGAGAGATTACCATGAAGAGAAAAATGAAGCAGCATGCAGCTTTTGCAGCGGCGTTAAGTCTTGTATTATTGATGGGCGGTTGCAGTGCTCCGGCTGGGGAGACGAATAGTCAAAGGGAGACTTCTGTGCAGCAGGAACAAGAAAATAACGCAGAGGCAGATACAGCGGAAACAAAGGTGGTAGAAACCTTAAAAGGGGATGTCGAGGTACCATTGAATCCGCAGAGGATTGTTATAGGTTTTTTTCAGGGGGATTTACTGAAATTAGGCATTAAGCCGGTTGGCTCTTCTTTTAACGATGATGCGGTATTTGAAGGGGAGCTGTCAGATGTCACAGTAGTTGACCCCTGGGGACTGGATGCAGAACAAGTGATGTCTTTAGAACCTGACTTAATTATCTGGAATAACCCGGATGAATATGATACTCTAAGCAAGATAGCACCTACCGTAGTAATGGATTATTATTCTATGACAGTTGATGAACGGGTTACTTTTCTTGGGGAGCTGGTTGGTCGGAAAGAACGGGCTGAAACAGCATTGAAAGAGTTTCATGATAAAGTAGAAGCTGGTATCAAAACTATATCAGATAATGGTTTACAGAATGAGACGGTCATCCTTTTAGAAAATCAAGCAGCGGGTTCTCTTAGAGCCTTTGGAGATAATTATGGCAGAGGCGGAGAACTTATCTATCAATACTTGGGATTGAAAGCTCCACAAAGAATCATAGATGAGGTTATTCGTGTACCTGAAACTAATTTTATTGATATTTCTTATGAAGCATTGCCTCAGTATTCTGCTGATTTTATCTTTTCTGATGAAAGAATAGTGGAACTTGAAGATAACACAGTGTGGAAAAGTTTACAGGCTGTTAAAGAAGATAGATTGATACAAACCAACAGCGGCATGTTTTGGTTTTCAGACATAACTTCCATGAATGCACAATTGGATTTTATACTTGAGAACTTGCTTGCAGCTGCAAAATAAACAACAAAAAAGAGCAGACTTGAACATGAACCGCTCCCCGTCAAGTAGACAACTGAAAAAATGGTTCTTAATAAATGTTGGGGTGTGTGGCAATCTATAGCTCCTTTTTCGTGAACAGAATGCAAAGTATTGCCTACTTGTGAAAGATTGGGTATAATAGTAATATCTAATTGTAGTGCCGAACAGGAGGTCAGTGATTGCTTGAACTGTATTGTATTTGAAGAAGAGATGGAGGGTATTACCATAGACCGAATTGTCAGAGACTATGAATTTACTATGCCCATCAGACATTTTCATAATGAATTTGAAGTGTACTATCTTTTAAAAGGAGAGAGGTATTATTTTATTGGCAACAGAACTTATCTTGTGAAGCAGGGAAGTCTTGTTTTTGTAGATACCAATCAAATACACAAGACCGGTCTTGCAGGAGCATCTTATCATGACCGTATATTGATTATGATGAATAAATACCAGATGTTGCCCATAGCGAAATTGGCAGGAATCTCTTTGACACAGTTTTTTTCAGAGAATTACGGTGTTGTAGAGCTTAAGGAAGTAGAACAAAAAAATGTGGAAAGCCTTTTGTTTCAGGTAATGGATGAGATAAAAGAAAAAGCAGAGGGATATGAATTCATTGTACGTGCAAAATTGATAGAACTGATTATGAATGCTCTAAGGTACAAAAATCAAGAGCAGATTGTAGATAAGGGTACTACGGCTCAGACTGCAAAACACAGAAAGGTTCATGAGGTTGTTGATTATATAAACCAGAATTATACAAGTAATCAATCCCTAATGGAACTGGCAGAGCGTTTTTATGTGAGTAAATATTACTTAAGCCGAATATTTAAAGAAGTAACTGGCTTTACCGTTATGGAATATATTCATGTTCTGCGTATAAGGGAAGGAAAGAAGTTGCTAACCGACAGTGACTATAAAGTAACGGAAATTGCAGAACGACTAGGTTTTGAAAGTATAACTTATTTTGAGAAGGTATTTAAAAAATATTCAGAAGTATCTCCAATAAAATATAGAAAACAGAAGGATAAGAGAAAGTCATGAAAGGTTTAATAATCCAGCCATACTTGGGTAACAGAGTAATCTAAAATGGTGAGAATATACCAGCTAATTCTTTTGGTGATTTTATCCTTTATAGTATAAAAACTTTTGACTGGCTAGTAAATTTGTTGTTGTAATCGTTTTTGACAGCACTAAAAAAGCAAAGATTATAAAAGAGCGATTTCCTGTTGATTGTGAGGAAGCATTAATTTTGTGAGCGAGCTTCTGCAAATTAAAGACTTAGCAATGAGGGGGAATGAACATGGGGTATGATGAATTGATACATCGCAGATATTGAGTAATAAAGTGATTTAACAGGATAAAAAGTACGTATATTAGAAGCGGACGGGGTAGCCCTCCCACAGCTGTAAATTATCTACCACAGCATATTTTATTGAATACCAAAGAAGGTTTTGATACAATAAAGGATTGTAAGATGTTTTAGAAATTCATATGAAGAAAAAGAGAAGGAATGCTTTCAATTCCTTGTTTCGAGTAAATGCAATTAATGGTGCGAATGTGAAGTGAACATGAATTCATTGGGACATTCGCACCTGTATTCTGGTACTATTTATAACTATTATTGAATTTGACTTTATTGCTGTCTGGT
This sequence comes from Anaerocolumna cellulosilytica, assembly GCF_014218335.1. GTDB lineage: Bacteria > Bacillota > Clostridia > Lachnospirales > Lachnospiraceae > Anaerocolumna > Anaerocolumna cellulosilytica. The sequence continues at coordinate 2,304,630 of NZ_AP023367.1, forward strand.
GCTATAGTATAAAAATCAGTATATTGCATAAATGTTTTCATTTATAAAGATATTTTCTAAGCATTTTTGCTGTCGCTCCTTACATAGGAGCGTGGATTGAAATGCAGACGCAAATGGATTCCGGTAATGTTTTTTTTGTCGCTCCTTACATAGGAGCGTGGATTGAAATAATTGGTGATGCCCTTAACAATTGGTTTTCTGGCAGTCGCTCCTTACATAGGAGCGTGGATTGAAATATTTGCCAATGGTGCGTTGAAATACGACAGCAAGTCGCTCCTTACATAGGAGCGTGGATTGAAATTCTAATAAACAAATTTAAATCCGCCAACATAAATGTCGCTCCTTACATAGGAGCGTGGATTGAAATAATATTAGGCAAACCACTAAGGATAGAATCAACAACGTCGCTCCTTACATAGGAGCGTGGATTGAAATATCAGTATGCACAAAACTATACATCCCACGATATGTCGCTCCTTACATAGGAGCGTGGATTGAAATCCACTGTAGACCAGTCTAATTCACTCACAAATCCATGTCGCTCCTTACATAGGAGCGTGGATTGAAATTCTAATAAACAAATTTAAATCCGCCAACATAAATGTCGCTCCTTACATAGGAGCGTGGATTGAAATAATATTAGGCAAACCACTAAGGATAGAATCAACAACGTCGCTCCTTACATAGGAGCGTGGATTGAAATATCAGTATGCACAAAACTATACATCCCACGATATGTCGCTCCTTACATAGGAGCGTGGATTGAAATAACTAAATCAAATATTGAAACAACAGATACTACTGGTCGCTCCTTACATAGGAGCGTGGATTGAAATATGTTATAAAGAGATATAAAAATTACAGTGGAAAGTCGCTCCTTACATAGGAGCGTGGATTGAAATCGTAAAGTCTATATCCAATCCACCGTTTAACTCTGTCGCTCCTTACATAGGAGCGTGGATTGAAATTGAAATAAAATAAGCAAGCTATAAGCTTGCAAAAGTCGCTCCTTACATAGGAGCGTGGATTGAAATTCCATTATCAGGATTAATGTCCAAACAATGCAAGGTCGCTCCTTACATAGGAGCGTGGATTGAAATCCAATAGTCAGCATTGTAATTTACAGGCAGAGCTGTGTCGCTCCTTACATAGGAGCGTGGATTGAAATTATTTTGGTATAAATTTCACCGGCTGATTTATTTGTCGCTCCTTACATAGGAGCGTGGATTGAAATGTCTATTTCAACTTCTATTACTTGATTTTTAGCGTCGCTCCTTACATAGGAGCGTGGATTGAAATCACTTAGTCCTTCTGAAAAGGTGCAAATTGCATAAGTCGCTCCTTACATAGGAGCGTGGATTGAAATATTTAATCCTCCACCGATATTTACTTGCCACCCCGGTCGCTCCTTACATAGGAGCGTGGATTGAAATCATATGTTAAAACCATACCAGAAGCGGTGCCAAGTCGCTCCTTACATAGGAGCGTGGATTGAAATTCCAAGAGCTAACCGCAGAAAATGATCGCAGACTTGTCGCTCCTTACATAGGAGCGTGGATTGAAATGTACTTTTACGATTGATATTAAACCAGGTTATAAAGTCGCTCCTTACATAGGAGCGTGGATTGAAATTAGATTTTAACAGTATTTCGTTTAAAAAAATAGGCCGTCGCTCCTTACATAGGAGCGTGGATTGAAATCACAATCTATTGGCAGTTAAACTTGTCAAATAAAGTCGCTCCTTACATAGGAGCGTGGATTGAAATTATAATGAATATTTGCATGTTATAACCGGCACTGTCGCTCCTTACATAGGAGCGTGGATTGAAATCTTGCTTGAATACTTAGACTTGTCCCGATAAAACGTCGCTCCTTACATAGGAGCGTGGATTGAAATTACACAAGGGATAATAAACAAATGTCCTTATTAACAACAATAAGATGTGACAGAGCCAAAGATTATATGAAAACTACTTCGACTTTCAATAATTAGGACCTTCGTTTAAATAATGGAGGTGCTTTTTATTTGTTGTAAAAAATATTTGCGTTAAAAAACATTCAATTCCTTTTATCTCATAATAATTGGGTAGTAATTAAAACAAAAAATAAATGAAATAATTATGGACATGTGTTCATAATTTGTACTATAATATCCATAAATCTACAAATTATTACCATATGTGGAATTGAAAATATCTGATATTATCTTACGTACGTGAAGGAAGGAGAAGGAATGGAGAGTGAAAGAATATATCCGGCACACTTTCGAATAGAGGATGAAACAATACAGTCTGTAGAAGAACATTTACAGGCAGTTAGTAATTTATGCGGAAAATATGCAGCAAAATTACAATTTGCAGAAACAGGAAGATTATTGGGTTTGCTGCATGATATAGGAAAATATTCAGAGAATTTTTATCAATACATAACAGAATCCATTCGTAAAGAAATAGCTGGTGAAGAACCAGTGAGTAAAAGCGTAGATCATGGAAAGCATGGAGCAATGCTTGTTTTAGAGCGCTATCATAATGGATCTAAAACACAGCAAGCCCTCGCCGAAATTTGTGCCTTGATTCTTTGCTATCATCATGGTGGTTTAGAAGATTATATATCGGAACGCTTAGACATAAAACTTTTAACGCGCTGTCATTGGGCGGAAGGAAAGATACAAGAAGAAGAGTCCTTTGTTCAGGCAAAAGAACAATTTTCTCGAAGAATATTGTCCTTAAGGGAATTAGACGTGATGTTTTGTCATGCAGTAGAAGAATATGAGAATTATTGTAAGCAGCAAGACAAAGTGCCTGTTAACAAAAAGTATAGCATGCATTTACTTATAAAATTTTTATATAGCTGTCTCATTGATGCAGATCGATACGATACCTACTTATTTGTTAGAAGGGAGAAAGAAGAAGGCGAAATAGATACGGAGCCTTTATGGGAGCAGTTTAGCAGACAATTGCATGTAACAGAAGAAAAGTTCAGAAATCAAGTAGCGAATACTCCTTTAGAACAAACCATAAAAGAACTTCGATTTGGTATATGGAAGGAATGCCACCAATTTGGAAGCAAACCAGAAGGCATATACACATTGACAGTACCAACGGGTGGGGGAAAAACACTATCAAGTTTACGATTTGCATTAAACCATGCTCAGAAGAATAAAAAGACTAAAATTATATATATACTGCCCTTTACTTCAATTATAGAACAAAATGCAGAGGTAGTAAGAGATGCGCTACATGCAGAAAATTACCTACTGGAACATCATTCCAATGTATCGAATCCATCGAGCGAGAAAGCAGATGAACTGGAATACAGACAACTGTTAACGGAACGATGGACCACACCAATTATATTTACCACTATGGTGCAATTTCTTAATACGCTTTTTGCAGGAGGCACGAAAAATATCAGACGGCTACACAACTTAACAGATACCATATTAATTTTTGATGAAATACAGGCTCTTCCGGTAAGATGTATTTCTCTGTTTAATGATGCAGTCAATTTTTTATATAGCCGCTGCAGAAATACGATTCTATTATGTTCTGCCACGCAACCAGAATTATCCAAAGTAAAGCATAATATTCATGTTACGGGAGAAATAATTTCAGATTTATCAACAAAGTTCCAATCTTTTAAACGAATGGAAGTAATTGATGCCAGATATGAAAAGATTATGTCTGTAGCAGAAGCAGGTGAATTTGTTCGGGAATTAAAAGCAAGCAATGAATCCATATTGCTTATATTTAATACGAAGAAATCTGCAAGTGATGTTTACTGTGAAATCAAACGAACACTAGGGGAGGCATCATGCGACTACTTCTTTTTAAGTACCAATTTATGTTCTGCTCATAGAAAGCAAAGAATCGCAAAAATGAAGCAGGAACTGAAAGAACATAAATCCTTGATTTGTGTCAGTACTCAATTAATTGAAGCGGGAGTTGACATTAGCTTCTCTTGTGTAGTTCGTCATTTATCCGGCATGGACTCCATTGCTCAGGCTTCTGGCCGAGGAAACCGCCATGGCAGCGGTGAGATTAAAAAAACTTATGTTATCCGGCTGGAAGGGGAACACCTAGGCTCTTTAGAGGAAATCAAACTAGGGGAAAATTGTACAAGCGGGGTTTTGGATGAATATCGAAGGAATCCGGAAAAATTTGATTCTGATTTACTGTCTCCGGCTACGATGAAACACTACTATTATTATCTGTATCACAAAAATATAATTCAGGAAAAAATGGATTTCCCCGTTGATGCAAAGCATTCTATATATGAAATGTTATCTGAACCAAATAAACGCCGTGATTATGAGTGTTCCACAAATGTAAACTACCCATTTATCTTTGAGTATATGTTTAAGAAAGCAGGAGAAAGCTTTTCGGTTATTGATGAATACTCAGAAGGAATACTGGTCCCATATGGAGAAGGGAAAAGTTTGATACGGGAATTACAGACAAACAGCTGGTACCCAAGCTATGATTTTATTCACCGTGCGCAGCCATACATGGTTAATATTTCGCAGACGATGCGAAACAAACTTGTTGAAAAAAATGCATTGCACTTTGATAAAAAAAGTGGAGTGTGGATGTTAGAAGACCGGTTCTATAACGATGAACTTGGTGTTGTTCTGGAGGGAGGAGAAATGCAGTTTTTGGATTTTTAATAAAAAATAGTTGCTATACAGTTAAAAAAGCAACTATTTTTTATAACTAATATATATTTTTCAATCCACATCAAAATTTGATGACGGTTTATTTTATCATAAAATATAAAAAAAAGAAAGAAAATTCATATTGACAAGAATAAAAAATAAAAGTATCATTATATATGAATTATACAAATTAATTCATATACATTAGTATATAAACAGTATGAATCATTATAACGAAATAAGGTTTACAATCTCTTAAATAACCTCAATTATAGGCAATTTCGAAACTGTTATTTTATGTGTAGGAACCAGTCAAAATCACCAAAAACAGGTTGCGATTATTGGGAAGTCACTTTTATTTTGATGATTTAACCTACTTCCAACCCCTAGACCTATCGTTTCGCAAACGCCTAAATAACCTCAAAGTAGAAAGGAGAAACAATTGGAGAATGCAATTACCTATCAAGTATATGGAAGATATGCCCTCTTTACAGATCCGATTACAAGAATAGGCGGAGAGAAAACTTCTTTGTTTGTACCAACGTATCAGGCACTCGTAGGCGTAACGGAAAGCATTTATTGGAAGCCTTCAATCAAATGGCGGATTGAAAAAATCCGAATTTTGAATCCCATTCGAACAGAGTCCAAAGGAATAAGGCCAATTAAGTATGGAGGAGGCAATGATTTAAGCTATGCCACATACCTTAGTGATGTATCTTACATAGTGAAAGCGCACTTTGAATGGAATGAGAATCGAAAGGATCTGGCGCAGGATTTTATAGAACACAAACACTTTTTCATAGCAAAACGCTGTATTGAAAAGGGCGGAAGACGTGATATTTGGCTTGGGACCAGGGAGTGTGCGGCATATGTGGTGCCTTGTGACTTTGATCAGGAGCAGGGATATTATGATAACTACGGTGAAATGGATTTTGGTATGCAATTTCATAGTTTTTCTTATCCCGATGAGAATGGAGAAGGCATACTTTATGCTAGGTTTTGGAAACCTAAAATGGTCAACGGAGTAATTGAATTTTGCAAGCCGGAAGAGTGCAGTATCACAAAGAAAATTCATAAAATGAATAAAAAAACCTTTACAGAAGGAATCAATTTTTCCGGATTAAAGGAACCGGGACTTTTACATGGCGATCAGGGAGGAAATCTATGAGTTGGATGGCTACGTTAGAAGAAACATATCGGAATATGGAAAAATCGAGCTTATTTGATTCACTTCTTCCCATTGCACATACCACGCAGCAGGCTCATATCGAAGTAACGATTAATGAATTGAGCGAGTTTGTAACAGCAAATGTAATTGCAAAGGAAGATGCGGAAACAGTGATTCCAAGCACGGAACAATCTTCAGGAAGAGCTGGATCACATCCCGTCAACCATCCACTTATGGACAAGCTGCAGTATGTAGCCGGAGACTACACCTTGTATGGTGGAGAAAAAGGTGATTCTTTTCATAAGAAATATATGGAGGATTTGCGTGCATGGTGTCAGTCGGAATATGCCAATCCCAAGGTGCAGGCACTCTGTCATTATCTGGAAAAAGGTATTTTAATCCAAGATTTAGTACGAGAAAAAGTGTTACATTGTGATGAGAACAAAAAACTATATCAGTCATATCCGGATAAAGAAACGGAACCGGAAATATTCAAAAGAGTTACCGGAAATCAAAGTGATGCGTTTGTTCGTTTTATTGTAAACGGATTTCCACTCGATAATGAATCCAAAGCAGAGCTGTGGAAAGACAGAAAACTACAAAAAGACTATATAAACTATTATTTATCCAAAAGAGAAGGGAAGGGCTTGTGCTATATCACGGGAGAACTGCAAAGTCTTTCTGTGAACCATCCGAGTAAGCTTCGCAATACAGGTGACATGGCAAAACTCATTTCTTCTAATGATATGCAAGGTTTTACCTACCGGGGACGGTTTTTATCTGCAGACGAAGCAGCCGGAATCAGCTACGAGGCATCGCAAAGAGCCCATAATGCTCTTAAATGGCTGGTAAATGATCGGGGTAAAAATTATGGCGGAAGAGTATTTATCACCTGGAACCCAAACATGTATGAGGTACCGGATATTTATGATGATAGTTATGACCTGATTTTTGGTAAAGCAGAGAAGAAACCGGTGCAATGTACAGCAGAGGAATTTGCCGAGGAATTGGGGCGTTATATGAATGGATATTCCGGCAAAATATCCTATTATGATAGAATTGCCATACTGGGTATGGATGCGGCAACGACTGGGCGCATGGCAATTACCTTCTACCGGGAAAGTCTGAAAAATGAATTGATTGAAAATCTTGGCTATTGGCATTCAACCTGTGCATGGCGGCATCGTTATAAATTCACCAAACAAAAAGAAGTGATAGAATTTTATGGAGCTCCTGCTCCACGAGATATTGCATTGGCGGCATATGGAATTGAACGAAGCAACTATCTAGAAATGGAAGCAAAGCTTGAGAAAAATATTGTGGAATGTTTATTACATTGCATTATTGACCGTGCAGAGCTACCTTATGATATTGTAAAAGCTGCTTATCGAAATGCTTGCCATCCACAGAACTATAACAATTATTTTACATGGTTTAAAGTAGTGACCATTAGCTGTGCACTATTAAGAAAATACTATTTAGAAAGAGAAAAGGAGGAATGGAGCATGGAGGTAGATTATAGTAAGGAAAGCCTGCCATATTTGTGTGGAAGACTTTTAGCGGTAGCAGATGTCATGGAACGAAGAACTTATAGTGAGGACGATAAAAAAAGAACAACAAATGCAATGCGGTATTTTACCAAGTTTATGGAACATCCTTGCCAAACATGGGAGACATTGAACAAGCTGCTGCCTCCATACCTTGCGAAACATGGAGAAAAAGCTTTTTGGTATCAAAAATTATTAGGTGAAATTTCAACAAAATTGGAAGAACAAGACTTCCTAGAAGCAAGAAATTTAGATGGGAGAATGCTGTTGGGATTTTATGCCCAATTCCATGAAATGAATCAAAAGCATGAAACGGAAAAGACAGAAGAAAAAAAGAATGAGGAGTAAGTTAAAAATTAAGAAAGGCAAAAATCATATAGAATATACAATAGGAGGATATTAATATGTCAGTATTGCAAAATAAAATTGATTTCGTAGCTGTGATAACTTGTAAAAATGCTAATCCAAACGGAGATCCACTCAATGGAAATCTTCCAAGAAAAACATATAAGGGATTGGGTGAAATAACGGATGTTTGTCTTAAAAGAAAGATCAGAAACCGTTTACTGGATATGGGAGAAGCAATTTTTGTACAGTCGGATGATAAGAATGTGGATGGTTATACCAGCCTTCATGACAGGGCAGACAGCAATCGTGAGTTAAAGGCAGCGGAGAAAGCAAAAGATAAGGTGGCATATGCGAAAGCAGCTTGCAACGCATGGGCGGATGTGCGGAGCTTTGGACAGGTGTTTGCATTTAAAGCAGAGAAAGGCGGCGGTGTTTCGGTAGGAGTGAGGGGACCCGTATCCATTCAACCCGCCTTTAGTGTTGAAACAGTAGACATCACAAGTACACAGATTACAAAGAGCGTTAACAGCGAATCAAAGGACAAAAAGGGTTCAGATACTATGGGAATGAAACATAGAGTTGATTTTGGCGTGTATTTATTAAAAGGCAGTATTAATGTCCAATTGGCAGAATTAACTGGTTTTACAACCGAAGATGCAAATCATATAAAAGAAGCAATTCGTACCTTATTTATGAATGACAGTTCTTCTGCCAGACCAGAAGGTTCTATGAATGTTGAAAAGTTGTACTGGTTTGAACATAATAATAAATTGGGACAATATTCAGCAGCAAAAGTACACGATTTGGTAAAGGTTAAGTACATAGCAGAACCAGGAAAATCGAAAGATACATTAAAAGATGATTATATGATATCTCTTGATAAGCTGGAAGGACTTTCCTGTGAAGAATATGACGGAATATAAAGAAGAGGATTACTTGATGCTGTCTGGAATTCAACATTTTTCTTTTTGCAGAAGGCAGTGGGCACTGATTCATATTGAAAAACAATGGGATGAAAATGTCCGTACAGTAGAAGGCAATATAATTCACCAAAAAGCCCATAATAATATGTTTGATGAAAAGAGAAAAAATATTATAATCTCCAGAGGAATGCCCATATACTCAAACTCTCTTGGAACTAGTGGAGAATGTGATATTGTAGAATTTCATAAAGCAGACGATGGAATCAACCTTGTTGGTGAAGAGGGTTTATATCAGGTCTTTCCAATTGAGTACAAACGTGGGAAAGAAAAAGAAGAGGATGCGGACAGACTTCAACTGGCAGCACAAGCAATGTGTCTGGAAGAAATGCTTTCCTGCCAAATTAAAGAAGGATATTTATATTATCACGAAATTCGCCGAAGGACAAAGGTAATCGTAGATAATGAACTTCGCCAGAAAGTCTATGAGATGTTTATCGAAATGCACCAAATGTTTGAACGCAAATATACACCAAAAGTAAAACGAGCAAAACGCTGCAATGCCTGTTCCTTGAAAAACATTTGTCTTCCGCAATTAAATTCAGTTAGTACGGTACAAGAATACATGAACCGTATGCTAGGGGAGGATAACGAATGAAGCGATTATTGAACACACTATATATATCAAACCCGGAATCTTATCTTTCTTTAGATGGAGAAAATGTTGTAGTTAGGCGAGATGAGAAAGAGGTAGGAAGGGTCCCCTTACATAATATTGATGGAATTGTGAGTATGGGCTTTGCCGGGACAAGTCCAAGACTTATGGGATACTGTGCCGAGAAAAATATTTCTCTTACGTTTTTATCGACAAGCGGAAGATTCCTTGCCACTATTTGTGGAGAATCAAAAGGAAATGTAATATTGAGGAAAGAACAATATAGAATTTCTGATAATAAGGAACAGTCGTTACGTATTGCAAAAAACATGATACTTGGAAAGGTATATAACAGTAAGTGGGTACTAGAACGTACCATCCGTGACTATTCATTACGACTGAATACAGAGATATTAAAGGAAAAAAGTGAATACCTTACTGCTTCCATCAAGAGTATTCAACAAGCCACGGCTATGGACCAGTTGCGTGGGATGGAGGGGGAGGCAGCATCGGTTTACTTTTCTGTATTTGATACCATGATTCTGCAGCAAAAGGATAAATTTCAGTTTGACAAGCGTAACAGAAGACCACCTCTTGATAAAGTAAATGCCTTATTATCGTTTACCTATACGCTGTTAGTGTCTATGTGCAAATCAGCCTTAGAAACGGTCGGATTAGATGCATATGTTGGCTTTATGCATACCGACCGTCCGGGGAGAGCCTCTTTGGCACTTGATCTTATGGAAGAATTGCGTTCGGTTTTAGCAGACCGTTTTGTACTTACCTTGATTAATAAGAAAATGATACATGCCAGTGGATTTTATCAAAAGGAGAATGGTGCAGTAATCATGGAGGATGAAACACGTAAAACGGTGATTTTTGCGTGGCAGTCTAAGAAACAAGAGGAAATCGTGCACCCATTTTTAAAAGAAAAAATTGAATGGGGAATGGTACCTTATGTTCAAGCTTTGCTCTTAGCTCGATACGTGAGGGGTGATCTAGATGCGTACCCTCCGTTTTTATGGAAGTAGGTGGATAATGCTTGTACTCATTACATATGATGTAAATACGGAAAGTGAAGGCGGGAAAAAGCGCTTACGGAAAGTTGCAAAACAATGTGTTAATTACGGACATCGGGTTCAAAATTCTGTATTTGAATGTATGCTGGATACAACACAATTGAGGCAATTACGTGGAATTTTAGAAGGTATCATTGATGTTGAAAAGGATAGCCTAAGGTACTATTTGCTTGGGAAAAATTATAAAGATAAGGTGATTCATGTTGGAGTGAAAGAAAGTTTGAACTTAGATGCGCCATTAATTCTTTGATGCATAATTCATTCCTACATGTGGAATCAACAAGGTGCGAATGTGAAGTGAACATGAAATCACTGGGAGATTCGCACTGAAAATTAGTGTTGTTTAATACTATTATATGATTTGATATTATGAGTTCCGAATGATATAGTATAGAAATTAGCAACTTGTACAAATATTTATTTCTTATAATAGATTTTTACTACATTTTTGCTGTCGCTCCTTACACAGGAGCGTGGATTGAAATAAAATATTCACAGCAGTGAATTAACAGGAACACTAACGTCGCTCCTTACACAGGAGCGTGGATTGAAATTTTGACTGGGTCTATCCATTTTTTAGGTGCTTTTGTCGCTCCTTACACAGGAGCGTGGATTGAAATATCTATCGCACAAAGTACAGTAATATGCTTTAATAGTCGCTCCTTACACAGGAGCGTGGATTGAAATCCACTGCCTTTTACATCACTGTAGATATAAAGACCCGTCGCTCCTTACACAGGAGCGTGGATTGAAATCCGTTTACGCAGTTAACTAAATAAACATGAGCAGTCGCTCCTTACACAGGAGCGTGGATTGAAATGGTCAAGGGTACTGTTGATACTATATCTGTTGCGTCGCTCCTTACACAGGAGCGTGGATTGAAATAACCGCAATAAGAGAAATAGACTGGCAATTAGTTGTCGCTCCTTACACAGGAGCGTGGATTGAAATATGGCAACACCTAGGTTATCCATCATGGTAAAATGTCGCTCCTTACACAGGAGCGTGGATTGAAATGCATTTTTAGGGAGGTTAGTCGTGCGGATGAGCGTCGCTCCTTACACAGGAGCGTGGATTGAAATTTATTTATGCAAGGAGTATAAACTATCCCCTGATACTTCGCTCCTTACACAGGAGCGAAGTTGTCATTAGCCTTATTTTGATGATATGGCTACTTCTAAAGGATATCCGTTCCGATGATGTAGGGAAGGAAAATGCAAGAGTATCAAAGTCACTTGGTGAAGCACTGAAGGAAAACGGCATTTCGTATCCAAGCACTTCAAATCTTCTGGCTCTCACAAATCTCTATACGGTATCTTGGCAGAAGAGTTATTGAGGGAAGCTCAAGATTAGAATGTCAGCCATTTACTTTTGGAGCAGCCATGGAATACTGTAGCTCCTTAAAGAAGACCTCTAGGCCGTTTCCATACTCTTTTGTGTCTGCTATATAATTGTGGTAAAAGTCGTGAAGTCACTCCAATAGTCGGTCCACAGAAAACTTGTCTTGTCCTCTTCGCGGAATTGAGTGTATGCAGGTGAAAGAAAACCCAATATTCCAATACATTAATTTGCTTTGCTACACGTATTTGTGTATAGTGGTAAAACATTTAAGCGAAGGGGCAGGTTTGTAAATCAATGGGTGTAAATTTATTAAAAAGCCATAATCAATGCAGCAATTGCCTTGAGTATATAAAAGAAGCTCTATGATTAACCATTATACACGGAGAAATCATAGAGCTTCTTTAGCTTTATTAACTTTATTATTTATTAGGTTTATTTAAAGCCTTCTATAATAACACCGCTTAAATCAGACTTGTTCAGCCCATTCACTCGGAAGATAGGTTAAGGTGTTTTTAATCATATCATCAAGAAGTTTGCTTGCTTCTTCTTTTGTGCATTGATTCTTTATCAGAGGATCATTTAAGAATGCCTCTAAGGCTTTTTCTTTATTTATACTAATGGCAGCCTCCAGGATTAGTTCATGATTGTCCACATGTGGTTTTACTAAAGAGAGAATATTTTCAGGGATTTCTCCAGCCTGAATCGGGCGAACCCTATCACGTTCAAATACGGCATTGGTTTCAACGATAGCGGATTCTGGCAGGTTACTTATCTGTTTATCGGTGTTAGGAATGTTAACGTTGCTAATTACCCGCTCCAAACCGCATAATGCTTTAATAAGCAGGATGCCTTCTTCTCCGGAAGGTTTTAATTCTACGGTTTCTTCACCGGCAGCCAGACGTTTGCTTTTTGCCAAACGTTCTTCTAAATCCTTCTTTCTCCAGTCAACGGTTGTAAGTCCGAATTTCCAGGAGGTTACGGTTTCAGGATTTTTTAGATATTCATCACCGGGCATAAACTCGGCAAGATGCCTGTCACCGGCAGCTGCTATTAAGCCGTAGCGATTAAATAAATCAAACTTTACACGATGTGCACAGGAAAATGTTGAATTTGCCCAATTTTTATCTGCTTCATGATAACCCTCTTCATAGTTTTTAGCAATATAATCTTTATAGATTGGAAATAAATCAATACCTTTATAGGAAGCACTGTCAAACCAGGTAAAGTGGTTAATACCAAGCACATTAACATGAATGTCACTTCGGTTGACCTCCGAAAGTTTGAGAGAGCTTTCTAAAATACCTTTTAATACTTTTTGGGTACCAAATACTTCATGGCAGCAGCCAAACGCTTTAATGGCAGGAAATACATGATATAAGGTCTTAACACAAACGCTCATTGGATTGGTATAGTTAATAACCCATGCATTAGGAGCATAGTCCTTAACTGCTTCCGCAATTTCAACAAACATAGGAATTGTTCGTAAACCTCGAACCAGTCCCCCCGGACCTGCTGTATCACCAACGGACTGATAAATACCTAAGCGTTCCGGTAAATGTACATCCGATGCCATTTCATCAAATGTACCGGGTAAAATTGAAATTATAACAAAATCAATATCCGTTAAAGCCTCTTTTAAATTGGAAACGGTTGTATAGTCCCATTTTCCAACGGTGTCACTACGATTGGTTAAAGAGTTACCGATAATCTCGTTATTTTTAGCAGCTTCATTGTCAATGTCGTATAATCTGATTGTACCACTTAAAGCAGGCTCCATAGATAAATCTGTCATAAAGGTCCATGCCCAGCCTCTGGAACCGCCGCCAATATAGGCAATTTTTAAGTCTGATACTTTGTTATCTTTGTAAATCATAATAGCACCTCTCCTTAAAATAAGTAAGCCTTAAAACATATAATCAGCTCTACTAATAGAATATATCAAAAAGGTTATAATTTCTTATGTTATATTGTCTATATTTTGTCATATTCAAACGATATTAAACTAATTCGTATTTATTATTCGGTTTTCAGAGTAGTCTTTTTATCAAGGAAGAGATTATAGGTTAGTCCTAAGGCAACTAAAATACCACCAATTAGTTTTCCGGTCGAAAACTCTTGTAGTAGAAGATAATCAATAATGATACCAACAAAAAGCTGACCAACAAAAAGCAACAGAGTAAGATAAAAAGCTGAAATCTTAGGAGTTAAATAATTAGATGCCACAATAATAATAACACCGCCAAGCCCTCCTAGATAAGCCCAAAAAGGAATAGAGCTTACATGAACATAGGATAAGTCCACTGCTTCTTTATTGATTAAAAAGAACAATAGAGAAAAAAATAATCCAACAATGTAATTCACTAAGGTTCCCTGATAAGTACCGATTCTTGCAGCCAGATTCGAATTGATAATTCTGGCAATTACAAGAGTCACACCTGATAACATGGATAATAGCAAATAAATAATTAACATATATTATACCTCAGCCGCTGAATAAAAGTCAAAGGGTGAGCGGCTGTCCTTTCTGCAAAATTTCTAAAATGGTAAGTTAGGATAAAAAAATCTATTTCAACCTTTTTATTTCAACCTTTTTATTTTGACCTGTTCAAGTGTTTGAGTCATCAAAAATTAAAAGGCACAGGTGCTAAACCATGTACGTAGGTTTACTTTAAATGTTTATCCCAAATGTAAGACAATTATTATTTATAAACGGTCATAACAAGTATTCCAAAAACGATTAAGAGTAAGCCTACACTTTTCTTTGGATTGAATTTCGCAGTCTTCATGCCCAGGAGTCCAAAATGGTCAATAATCAAGGAGGAAACAGTCTGACCCAAAAGGCTTAATGCCAGATGCAGAGATACTCCAAGATTTGCATAGCTTACATTGGTAAGTAAAACAGTACCGATTCCTATAAAGCCTGCACTGTAAAGATATAAAGGGATACCCCTGTCAAGCTTAAAACGGGTTTTCGTAATTAGCAATACAAAAATGATACCAATGAGGCCTACTGTATGGATTATGATACTAGAGGAAAGATTACCGTAGGAAGCAGATAAAGTACCGTTTAATAATATCATAATAGAATTAATAGCCCCAATTAGTAATGTAATAACATAAATCATAAAATCACCTATTATAACACAGTTGCCGGCATATGTGTTATTTGCCTTTCTTCGTTTTAACGAAAATAAATGTATCACAGTATGATTGAAATCAGTTATGACATATGTCATAATAGTAAATAGAAATAAATAAATAGAAAACAATTAACACTATGGTACACAGATGGGAATTAGGTTTTAACGAAGAATAGATGTTTTAAACCTCTTGATTTGTACGTGTGTCAATGCACACAGATGGGAGTTAAAATGATCCGCATGAAAGATAAAGAAAAAATAAAAGTGTATACAAAAAGGTACTCTATGGAAGCGTTGTTCTCTCGGGATATGGAGAATTATATGGAATTGTTTTTCTTTAAGAAAAATGAATATCTTGTAAAGCACAGTGATAAAATCAGGTATTTGTTTTTTTTGGTGGATGGAAAAGCAAAAGTTTTTACTACCTTAAGTAATGGTAAGTCACTTTTACTTTGTTTTTACCAACAGTTTATGGTATTAGGGGATGTTGAAATCTTGGATTCGGATGAAGCTGGCAATAATGTTCAGGCAATTGAGGATACCTGTTGTATCGGAATTGCTATAGAACATGTCAGAAAATATCTAATGGAAGATGCAAAATTTTTACGCTTTCTTTGCCGCTCTTTAGGTGCAAAGCTAAATAGCTGTTCCAAAAATAGTTCTATTAATCTTTTATATTCACTGGAAACAAGACTTGCCACCTATATTTATACTACAGGGGAGAGGGTTAGGGATAGTGAAAGAGAGAGAATTGTTTTTGAAGAAAACCTAACAGAAATCGCTGAGCTTCTAGGGACAAGCTATAGACATTTATTAAGAACCTTACATTCTTTGTGTGAAAAAGGCATTTTAAAAAAAGAAGGAAGCCAGTATGAAGTGGTAGAAGAAAAGATATTAAGCAGTTTATCCGGAGATGTATATAGTTAGTTTGGGTATTATATATCAATCTTTGTTAGTAAATGATGAAAAATGGTAAAATATCAACTAAAATAGTGTTCCGTATTGGAGAAAAATATGGTAAAATAGCGGTATAAAGCAAGGGGAGAAAAGAAAAGAGGGGAAGATCATGCGTAAAACGTATATAATCATGTGTGTTACATCTATCATAATCCTGCCGGTATTGTTTTTTTTGACAAAAAATATTGTATTATCAGGATCGATTAATTTACTTTTAGTGAGTATTTATTATCTGGCTGTTAGTTTAATACAAAGCAGAAAACGATTACTTTTATTGGAGAAGTACTGTGACCCGGATATTTTTCTTGCCATAACAGAGAAGCAATTAAAAATGACTTCTAAAAAGCCTAAAATATATAGCGGACTTTTAATAAATAAAGCTGCCGCTTTGTACCTTAAAGGAGATTTTTTACAGGCGAAAGACGTTCTTTTATCTATAGACAAATCGTTATTGTCTAGTAGTGACGGTTCACTGCTATTTTATACGGTCAATTTGATTTCCTGTTATTATGAACTTGGAGAGATATCTCAAGGTGAAGAAATGTATCAAAGGGAGGTACCAAAGCTAATACCGATTACAAAGCGTATGGAATTTGCTTTAGAACTACTTGCAGCAGAACGATTGTATTATATAAATGATTTAAATGAAAGCAAGGTAAGATTAACGAAATTATTAACCATGAAACTTAGTAAACGTGTTCATCTTAGTATTCTATACCTATTAGCAAATATTGATGATAAGAACGGTGATTATAAAGCAGCAGGGATAAAATTTGAACAGATATATAATGACGGAAATAAATTGTGGATTGCCATTAATTCAAAAAACAGGCTGCTTCAGTTTTCTAAACAATCATAAAGCTATGAGTATTATCCCATAAAGAAATAGTAATAACACAAGGGGCTGTTGCAGTTTAAGCTATAGGAGTAGCTTTGTAAGAGCTCCCTTGTGCGGTTTATTTAATACTTCATTTCTATATTTAAAATCTTATTGAAACCGAAACCATTTAAAGTCAAAACGGGAACCAGGAAGGAAAACAAATGAAATGTTTTGTTTTCCTGAAATTGGTTCTAGATTGAATTCCCTGACAACATAATCCTCTGAATAAGAGAATTCAACAATACAGTGTTTTTCGCCCTCCTCACCAGCGAAAATAAGATGCAGTGTATTATTATCTAGCGGGGAGTGGCCGCAGATTAGAACTTTAGTAATTATGTTGTCTTCAAAGTCGAAGTCCTCAAATACAATGGTTACATTATTACCAATATCAGTGATTGCAGCGTCTGTAAGTGTATAGGTATCACCATAAATCCGGCTATAGTCCAAGATGCTAAGGTGCTCCATGGCTTTATTAAGCTTTGTAAAGTAAAACCCTTTTAAATGTATCTTTCGATAAAGTACAAAGCTGATAGAGGTTATTCCCTTCAGACGTTTGGGAAGCTGATAGTGTTCCTCCTGGTATACATTCCAGATGGAGGGCTTTTGATAGGTAACTGTAGTAAGAAGAATACCGTCTGTTGTTTCCGCGTTTCCTTCCCAAATCTCAATCGAAAATTCTTCGCCATCCAGAGAGAAAATAGGTAGTGTAATCTGATCTGAACCATAATCACCAAAATTAATACCTTCAAAGCCAATCATACTTTTACCGTCTCTGGCAGTTGCGATACCTCTTTCATTGCCATTGGTCAGGTTATCTGTACCAAAAGTATAGATTCCAGCAGATACCAATTCATACGGATTGATGAATGCTTTACCAAAATCATGAATGTAAAATTCCATCTGAGAATAAAGTCGAATCTTGTCAGCGCCATTTTTAGCAGAACAGCGGACGTAGACCATACCGTCTCCAATCGCTTTTAGTTGTACTTTGTTACCATGGCCAGTTAATAACGCCAGATTAGTATCGATTCCGGCAGCATTGGTTACTCTCCATTCAACTTCGGTATAAGTAGTATGTTCAGGATGTAATATAACCATAACAGGCAGAAATGGAGTATCTTTTGACAGAAGGTTACCCTGAGGGCAGATAATTTCTAATTTTCTAAGGGGTATTTCATCCACTAAACTTACTGCTTCTGTGTGAGTTTGAGCGGTTATAGGGTAGTAACCATATTGGTAATTTGTTTCTTGCAGCCCGACAGAAGAGGGAAGGGAGTCAAGGACAATTTCAACCGGCTTTAAGCCTTTGGAAGTAGCTTTAACAATTATCTTGCCAGAGGAGGGGGTGGAGGCGATTACAGCCAGTAGCTTTCCGCTATATAACTTGCGGCTGTATCCTTTGTATTGGTCATAATCCGTGCTGTCACCGTTATCAAGACCGATTAGATGGCCAGGACCTTTAATTTCTAAATATATTCTGTTATTGGCATTCTCAACCGGAATTCCCTTTTTATCCAATGCATGGATTTCAATAAATGCCAATTCTGACCCATTACTCAGTAAAGTCTGCTTATCGGTTGAAGCAGCTAAAGCGTAAGCATCACTAAAAGAAGATTTTTCTTCCCAGGCTATAGGGTTATTCGCCTCATCATAGGCTACGGCTTTTAAAACACCGTCACTGTAAGGAAGTTGCCAGTGCCCCACAAGCTTTTTACCATTTTTATGGTCTATTTCAAAAATTCCTTGTGAAGTTCCATTAAAGAACAACTCAATTCGCGGTGCATTAGAACAAATACGGATGTCAATAAGCTGTCCCTTGGAAAAATCCCAATAGGGAAAGATATGTATCATGGGCTTGAATCTATAATCCGTCCATTCAGCTTGATAAATATAAAAAGAATCTTTAGGAAAGCCGGCAGTATCAAGCTGACCGAAATAAGAATTCTTTGTGTGATAAGGAGTGGGTTCACCTATGTAATCAAAACCGGTCCAGATGAACTGGCCGGGTGAATAGGAAGCGTCTCTGTCAGCAATAATACAGGCTTCCGTGCTTTTTGCACCCCAGCTTGTTGAACTGTTTCCAAGTGAAGAGCATTGTTCATCATCATCAGCTAGGAGGGGCTGGTGATAAGGAAAATGATATATGCCACGGCTTTGAACAGTTGAACTGGTTTCACTGCCATAAATAATCCAATCAGGATATTCTTTATGATGAAGTTCATAGTATCTTTCCCCATAATTATAGCCTGCAAGTTTTACCACATCAGCACATCTTCTGGCATTTTCCCAAGGCATGTAATTGGAGCCGATAGTGACTCTGGCATTTTGTTTCGGATCATGGATAAGTACAGCATCCTGTAGTTTTTTCGTAAGAAGCAGACCTTGTTCTCCGGCGTGGGTGTCATAGATTTCATTGCCGATACTCCACATAAGCATACTTGGGTGGTTTCTGTCACGGCGTACCCAGCAGTCTATGTCCCTTTTCCACCAATCTGCAAAAAAACGGGCGTAATCATAAGTAGTTTTACTGCGTTCCCACATGTCAAAGGCTTCCGATACAATCAAAAGTCCCATTTCATCTGCCAAATCCATGAATTCTACAGCAGGCATGTTGTGGGTAGAACGGATAGCATTTACGCCCATTTCTTTTAAAAGTACAAATTTTCGGCGGATGGCATCTTTATGCACAGCGGATCCCAGACAGCCAAAATCATGATGTTCGCAGGCTCCATGTAATTTGAAGCTTCGTCCATTTAAAAAAAAGCCCTTCTGACAATCAAATTCAAAGATTCTATAGCCAAATTTTTGTATATATTGATCAAGCATGCTGTCCTCGGATAAAAGTAAGGTTTCCAAACGGTACAAAGAAGGTGCTTCAATATCCCACAGAGCAGGATTTTGTACGGTCAGGTTTCCTTTGTGAGATATAAGCAACGGTTCTGTGCCCTTGTAAGAGGGTGCAATGCTTGTTGTATCAATAGGAGTTTTAGCGGTTGCAACCAGTTTATTGTCTTTATCTATTATGGAATGCTGCAAATATAGTGTTTTATAGCGTTTTATATCTTTCAAACAAATCTCGGTGGTTACTTCCGTAAGCCAGTTATTTTTCACCGGTTCTGAATGAATATAGATTCCATCCGGTACCAGATAATTATCAGGATAGGCCTTTAACCAGACATTACGATAGATTCCTGCACCGGAGTACCAGCGGGAATTGGGTGATTGAAAGACAACCTGGACATATAGCTCATTTTTACCGGGTTGTACAAAATCAGTAATATCTAATTCAAAGGTAGTGTATCCATACTTCCAGGTTCCCACAGGCTTGCCGTTGATGTAATAATAGGAATTCATATATACTCCTTCAAAGCGAAGGCAGTAGCGGTTGTAGGAAGTTAAATTACATAACTCGAAGGTTTTATGGTACCAGCCTTCTGCAGACTGATATAAATTCGCAGTATCATATATCAACCAGTCATGAGGTAGGGTTACAGGTGTCCAGATAATATCCTCTTTTATGATATCGTCATAGGTTGATGAGATAGGAAATTTGGCAAAACCCCAATCTCCATTAAAAAGTATATTCGCAGTCATTCTAATTCCTTTCAGTGTAATCAGAGCTGTTGTTTGGCTTCATTCTTAAAGTGGCTGACCATTACCGAGTGAGTCCCGTGAAGACATTTATACTCTGTGGGAGTACAGCGTTTATAGGTTTTAAATACCCGGTTAAAGGTTGCAAGACTTATAAAACCAGAGCGCATGGCAACCTCAGTTACCGATAGATTAGGGTCTATCAAAAGCCGTTCAGCGTGCATTATACGATGCTTGTTTAGATAACTGTAATAGGACATTCCGGTAAATTGCTTGAACAGTCTGGTGAAATGAAATTTACTAAAACCTGCCATGGCGGCCAGATCCTCCACTTTAATATCTTCTGTACAATGCTCATTCATGTAATTACATACTTGTAAAAATTTATCTATATACTCGTGCTGTTTTTGACTTTTGGTGCCTGGAAAACGATTTTCTCCTTTCATACAGTTTCGTCCCAGAATAACGAAAAACTGTATAAGCATGGAGTAGGCAGAGGCTTCTTTTAATAGTGATTTGCTAAAATATTCTTTTTTCAAATTTAATAATATGTTTTTTAATAAGCGGTGTAATTCTTCACTACTTTCCTTTGTAATAACGATACAGGGATGAAACAAATGAAAGGCAGAATCAAAACCGGTTAGATTATAGAGCAACGAGCAGTCAAACTGTAGGATAATACGCTCTCCAGATTCCGGTGCAAACAACTGATGAAGTTCACCCGAAGGCAGAACTAGGATTTCTCCGGGATTCAAAACATGTTTTGTATCATTGACAATCACTGTATAGATATTATCAATGGGCATAATAATTTCACCCGCGGTATGCCAATGAACGGGATAATCCTCGGCCTCCTGGTTTAAATAAAGTCTGATTCCAAAATGCTCAAGGTAGGAAACGGTTTCTCTGGTACCATTCAGTATTTCTATCATTGGGTATCAATCCTTTCTTAAACATAAATAATTAGGTGATTTTGGTGGGTTCCATTGCACGAAATGACTGTTTTGCAATCACCTAATCAGTAACAAATGTTCATATTATAAATAAAACGCAAATATAACTATTAAGTTAATAAGCTAAAATGGATAACACCTATACAAAATGCCTTATTAATTATTTAAATAAACAAAACATATGTATAAAATGATGAAGCTTTATTCTGCTAATCTTAAGTATGAACTGATATTTATAATAAAATAATAGCACAAAGTGATCGGTATTGCATGAAATTATTTCAAAATAGCAATATTTGATTAATGAACAGCAATATGTAAGAAGAATCACATGTCAAAAAGCTATATAATTAACCTAAGATTTTATTAAAAATGTACAATTTACATAAAGAAAGATGGTGCAAAGAATATGACAGAGTTAACTAAAAATCGGGAGAAAATCATCTCGTATAAGAAACGTGCAGAAGAATTGGTAGGGCAGATGACGCTTGAAGAAAAAGTATTTCAGATGCTGCATTCTGCACCGGCTATTAAAAGGCTGAACATAAAGTCTTATAATTGGTGGAATGAAGGGCTGCATGGAGTAGCAAGAGCCGGGGTTGCGACGGTCTTTCCTCAGGCGATTGGGCTTGCTGCAACCTTTGACGAAGAATTGCTAGAAGAGGTGGCAGATGCGGTTGCTACTGAAGCAAGAGCTAAATTTAATATGCAGCAGGATTTTGATGATACGGATATTTATAAGGGGTTAACCTTTTGGGCACCCAATGTTAATATTTTTAGAGATCCCAGGTGGGGAAGGGGCCATGAAACCTACGGTGAGGATCCCTATCTGACTACAAGGCTTGGTGTTCGATTTATAAATGGATTACAGGGACACGATGAAAATTATTTAAAGGTTGCTGCCTGTGCTAAACATTTTGCTGTGCATTCTGGTCCTGAGGATATCAGACACAGCTTTAATGCAGAAGTTTCATTGCAGGATTTAAATGAAACATATCTGCCGGCATTTAAAGCATGTGTGGAAGAAGGAAATGTGGAAGCTGTAATGGGAGCTTACAATAGAACCAACGGCGAAGCTTGTTGTGGCAGTGAGTTGTTATTGGTAAAGATATTACGAGGTGAGTGGGGGTTTGACGGGCATGTTGTATCGGACTGCTGGGCGATAAAGGATTTTCATGAAAATCATAAAGTAACAAGTAGTGCCGTTGAATCGGTGGCATTAGCCGTAAACCGTGGCTGTGACCTTAATTGCGGAAATATTTTTATATATTTGTTAGAAGCAGTAAAACAGGGACTTGTGACGGAGGAAGCAATTACAACAGCAGTAACCAGACTTTTTACCACTCGTATGAAGTTAGGATTATTCGATGAAGAGGTTAAGGTTCCTTTTTCATCCATACATTATAATCAGGTGGATACGGAAAAGATGCAGGAATTAAACCGAAAGGCAGCAAGAGAGTGCCTGGTACTTCTTAAGAATGATAATAACCTGCTACCTCTTGACAAATCCAAATTAAAAACCATAGGAGTAATTGGTCCTAATGCCAATAACCGTAAAGCCTTAATTGGTAATTATGAAGGAACAGCTTCCAGATATATTACCATATCAGAAGGGATACAGGATTATGTTGGAAAAGATGTAAGAGTACTATATTCGGAAGGATGTCACTTATTTCAGGACAGGATAAGTAATCTTAGCACAGGAAATGACCGTATCTCAGAAGTTAAGGGGGTTTGCAGGGAAAGTGATGTTGTCATTGCCTGTTTGGGATTGGATTCTGGTCTAGAAGGAGAAGAAGGAGATGCCGGCAACCAGTTTGCCAGCGGTGACAAGAAGGATTTAAGGCTTCCGGGCATTCAAGAAGAAATCTTAAAAACCATATATGAAAGCGGTAAGCCAGTTATATTGGTTTTATTATCTGGTAGTGCACTAGCAGTAGGATGGGCACAGGAACATATTCCGGCAATTATACAAGGATGGTATCCGGGAGCACAAGGAGGAAAGGCAATTGCAGAAGCTATCTTTGGTGAATTTTCACCGGAGGGAAAATTGCCTGTTACATTTTATCATTCCTCAGAGGAATTGCCTGCTTTTACAGACTATTCTATGAAGAACCGCACCTACCGCTATATGGAAGGTGAGGCACTATATCCTTTTGGTTATGGTCTATCCTACACGGATTTTAATATCGGTAAAGTAGAAATTGATTCAACGGTTATAACTGAAAGAGGCATACAGGTTACTGTAACAATAAAAAATAATGGGAAAGTCACCGGCGGTGAGGTAATTCAAGTTTATGTAAAGGCAGAGCGTTCCAATACACCGAATCCTCAACTGAAAGCTTTCTGTAAGGTACATTTACAACCGGGAGAAGAGCAAAAAGTAGTATTGCAGCTGCCTCAAAAAGCTTTCGGATTATGCGATGAATATGGTAAGATAAGGATATATCAGGGGAATTATACCATTTACGTAGGAACTACACAGCCGGATAGCAGAAGTCTTGCTTTGACCGGTAAAGAAACAAAGCGTTTTCTTGTATCAGCTGGTGAAGACAAAGAGGTTTAGAAAATGAGGTGACAACAATGGAGTATGGGAAAGCGTGGCTAAACTACCGTAGAATTGAAGAAAAAAGTTTTTGTAAATATCTTACTGGTATTTATTCACAGGTTGAGGATGATAAAATTAATTCTGGTATAAAAGAATTAAATATAGCTTTTGAAGGAATGTATGGTATAAAAATTCCTTTTAGCAGATGGGAAACCGATTCCGGCATTCAACTAAAAATAAGTAGTGACTTATCAAAAGAAGAGTATTACATACATCCAAATGGCAATGTATTTCTTATCGAAGGTGGATCGAGTACGGGAATATTATATGGAATTTTTCAACTGCTTAGAATGCTTATGGAAGAGACACCTGCTAAAGATATTGCGGTAAGAAAAGCGCCTGATAATCCGCTGCGGATGCTAAATCATTGGGATAACATGGATGGCTCCATCGAGAGAGGTTATGCAGGAGAATCCTTTTTCTTTCAGAAGAATAAAGTGATGGTTAATGAACGAACCAGAGATTATGCAAGACTTGTTGCATCAGTTGGAATTAACGGAGTGGTTATTAATAATGTTAATGTGAAGCAAGAAGCTACCAGACTGATTACCAAAGAGCATTTAAAAGAATTAAAGAAGATGGAAGAGATATTTGCGGCTTTTGGTATCAGACTTTTCTTAAGTCTTAATTTTGCAGCTCCTATGGAGTTAGGCGGTATGGCTACAGCTGATCCTTTATCACCGGAGGTAAAGGTGTGGTGGAAAGAAAAATTAAAGGAAGTATATGAACATCTGCCAAGGCTTGGAGGATTTCTCATAAAGGCAGATTCAGAAGGAAGACCCGGCCCCTTTACCTATAATAGAACCCATGCTGATGGTGCCAATATGCTGGCAGAAATTATTAAACCCTACAATGGTATCATTATCTGGCGTTGCTTTGTGTATAATTGCAAACAAGATTGGCGGGATAAGAAGACAGATAGGGCAAGATCTGGATATGATCATTTTAAACCACTCGATGGAGCTTTTTTGGAGAATGTAATTCTACAGATTAAAAACGGACCTATGGATTTTCAGGTAAGAGAGCCTGTATCGCCGCTATTCGGAGGTATGAGCGCAACGAATCAGATGATAGAATTTCAAATCGCCCAGGAATACACAGGACAGCAAAGGCATGTATGTTATCTTTTGCCAAGCTTTAAGGAGATTCTTGATTTTCGAACCTACTGTCAAGAAGAGAGAGATACCGTTGCAGACATTGTAAGCGGTAAAACCTTTAGTCGCAGCAATTGTGGTATGGCTGCCGTGGCAAATACAGGAAATGATTTAAATTGGACAGGACACGACCTTGCAGCGGCTAACTTTTATGGTTTTGGCAGATTGAGTTTTGATATGTCTTTAAGCAGTGAGAAGATTGCAAAGGAATGGATTGTTCAAACGTTTGGTTCCATTGAGAAGATTGTCAAAAACATATCCCAGATATTGTTAAACTCCTGGGAAACTTATGAAAAATATACCTCACCATTGGGAATTGGTTGGATGGTTAATCCTGGTCACCATTATGGACCTAATGTGGACGGTTATGAATATGACAGATGGGGCACATATCATAGAGCAGACCATAAAGGTCTTGGAGTGGACAGAAGTAGTGCAGGCACAGGTTATTCGACCCAGTATCACGAGTATAATGCCAGACTTTATGAATCTAAAGAAAATTGTCCGGAGGAATTATTGCTGTTCTTCCATTATGTAGAATATTCTTATCGTTTAAAAAGCAAAAAGACCTTGATTCAGCATATTTACGATACGCATTTTGAGGGAGTAGATGAAGTTGAAACTATGTTGGAACTTTTTGAAGAAGTAAAGGGTGATATGGATACTGATGTATATAATAGAATAGCGGCACGTCTTAAGGAACAGCTTCTTCATTCAAAGGAATGGCGAGATATTGTATGTTCATATTTTTACCGTAAATCAGCAGTTCCTGATGAAAAAAACAGGGAAATTTATTGAGCAGCAGTAAGGCTGTTTAAAGCATTGTAGCAAGCATTAATTTTTTTGTACAGATTATAGAAAGTGGTGACAAGATGGCAAGAAAAAAGAATGAGAAATCAAAATCCGCAAAGCAACCTTCCCTGCTAAATCATATTAAGAGGGAATGGCGTTTGTACACCTTCCTTATCATACCCATTACATATTTTATTATCTTCAAATATACACCTATGGCGGGGAATGTAATTGCTTTTAGAAAATATAGGGGTGGTCCTAATTTATTTGGAACGGAATGGGTAGGTTTTTCTTACTTTAAGATGTTCTTTAAGGATGCAACCTTTTGGAGAGCTTTTCAGAATAATATAACCTTGAGTATCACTTATTTGTTATTCCGCTTTCCCTTGACCCTGCTATTTGCTTTACTTTTAAACGAATTAAGAGGAAAAAGGGTTAAAAAATTCGTACAAACCGTTTCTTATCTTCCTCATTTCATTTCTATGGTAATTCTTGCCGGTATGATAAAAGAAATGGTTTCCTTAAATGGACCCATTAATTCTTTAATAGCAAGTTTAGGTTTTGAAAAGATTGGATTTATTTCTCAGCCTCAATGGTTTCCGATACTGTATATTGTATCCGGTATATGGCAGGGATTGGGTTGGGGAACTATCCTCTATCTAGCAGCAATGACTGGCATTAATACAGAATTATATGAAGCTGCAAAAATTGACGGTGCGAATCGTTTTCGTTTGGCCTGGCATGTAACTATACCCGGGATTCTGCCCACTATCATGACCTTGCTTATTCTTGATATTGGTGGACTTATGGGCTCTAACTTTGAAAAGATATTGCTCTTATATAATCCGTTAACCTATGAAACTGCAGATGTTATTTCTACTTACGTATACCGTATGGGTATTACAGGGGGTAATTTCAGCTATGCAACAGCAGTCGGTCTATTTGAAGGCGTTATTGGTTTAATTCTGGTGACAACAGCCAATCAAATTTCAAAGAAAACGGCGAAAGCAAGTCTGTGGTAGGTAATTGTGAAACAGCCATTTAAGCATTTTTAAAAAGGAGTTTCGTAATTATCTAAACGTTTAATTAAATGAAAGGATGCCACATGTTGTTTTCATTCTTTTTTATATGTGGCAGTACGGGGAGAATAAATGAAAGAATCTAGAGCATATCGTACATTTAGAATTATAAACAGTCTGATTATGGCCTTTGTTGTTATATGTACTCTTTATCCTTTTTTGTATCTGATTGCCCAGTCTTTTAGTTCAGAGGCTGCTGTTTATGCAGGAAAGGTGACTATATTTCCAATAGAATTCACAACAAAGACCTATGAAATTATCTTGAGTAAACCAGATTTTTTCCGGTATTATGGCAATACAATTCTCTATTCAATAGTAGGCACTGTTATATCGGTAGCAGGAACAGCCATTCTAGCTTATCCTTTATCAAAAGAGAAGTTAAGATTAAATAAGTTTTTCACACCGTTTGTATTATTTACCATGTATTTTGGAGGAGGCTTAATTCCTAATTATATTTTGGTTGCCAAAACATTACATATGAGGGATACCATATGGGCAGTAGTTATTCCAGGAGCTATAAGTGCGTATTATGTTATTTTGATGAAAACCTTTTTTGCAAGCCTTCCAGGTGAACTAGAAGAGGCAGCAACAGTTGACGGTCTTACTGCTTATGGAATTTTTGCTAAGATAACGCTTCCACTATCAAAGCCCATACTTGCTACTATGGTTCTATTTAATATGGTAGGTATTTGGAATAATTGGTTTGGGCCTTCCCTTTACTTACAGTCAAAAGAAAAATGGCCTGTTGCCTTATATTTAAGGCAGATTATTGATAGTGCCATCAGTACTACCGAGATGGGAGCTTCTTCAGATATTGCCACACAGATTGCAGCAACTGTAAAGTCCAGTGCTATGGTATTGACTGCATTACCGATTATTTGTATATATCCTTTTGTACAGAAGTATTTTGTACAAGGAATGATGATAGGTTCTGTGAAAGGTTAGGGAATATTAGGGCAGAAGGCTTTTGGGTTACTTAAGAAAGGCTTTCTCCCAGTATTAAATATAATTAATAGGAGGAAAGGTATGAAAAAATTTAAAAGGACTCTTGGAGTTGTATTGACAG
This sequence comes from Anaerocolumna cellulosilytica, assembly GCF_014218335.1. GTDB lineage: Bacteria > Bacillota > Clostridia > Lachnospirales > Lachnospiraceae > Anaerocolumna > Anaerocolumna cellulosilytica. Next base: position 2,332,562 of record NZ_AP023367.1, read on the forward strand.
TTGTAATGCTGACTATGATGACAGCTTGTGGAAAAGGGGGGGATAAAAATACTTCTACGAATACCCCGGTGGATTCTAAGACCCAAGAAACAGAAAAGACGCTTGACTATACATTTGGAGAAGGAGAAACCTTCCATTCTAATGAGCCAATTAAATATTCAATGATGTATAGTGACCACGAAGCATATCCTTATCAGGAAGGCTGGAGACTTTGGAGTGCTATTTCCGAAAAGTCTAACGTATCTTTTGATTTGGTTATGTCAGCCAGAACGGAATATGAAAATCAAAAATCACTTTTGATAAATTCTGGTGATGCACCTTATATTATACCAAAAACATATGTAGAAGCGCAATTCATTCCAAGTGGTCAGATTGTTGCCATTAGTGATTGGGTACAATATATGCCAAACTATATGAATTGTGTTAAAAAATGGGGATTAGAGGATGACTTACAGGCAAAGATGCAGGCGGATGGAAAATATTATGTTCTTCCTGGTCTTTGGGAATCAGCCGGTGCCGGTTACTCTTATATTATTCGTAAAGACGTATTTGATAAAGCCGGTGTAGATGTTGAAGCCTTACAGGCGAGCTGGACATATGAAGAATTTTATGAAGCTCTAAAGAAGGTAAAGGAAAGTACAGGTGCCAGTTATGTTTGGTCAGATGCTTCCTTTGGTGATTCAGCTTTAAATATAGCTGCAACTGTTTATGGTGTTACCGGAGGATGGGGACTATCAAATGGTTTACAATTTGATCATGATAAACAAGAGTTTTATTTTGCCGATACGACAGAGGAATTCAAAGCATATCTGACATATTTTAATAAGTTAGTGAAAGACGGTATTCTAGATCCGGAAACCTTTACACAAGATGATGATACTGCCCGCTCTAAATTTTATAAGGGAGATACCTACGTAATGAATGGTAATTATCAGAATCTTGCTGACAACATAAGTAAAATGCAGGTTGAAGGGGAATTATATATGGTTACACAGCCTGGCGGACCAAAAGGACAGCTCCAGATAGAAAGCTCCCGATTAGAAAATGGCATTATGATAAGTACAAATGCATTGGAAGACTTGGGAGAAGAAGGCTTTATTAAAATGCTTCGTTTTGTGGATTGGCTATGGTATTCAAACGAAGGACAGACGTTGTGCTTATGGGGTGTGGAAGGAGAAACCTACACAAAAGATGCACAGGGTAATATTGTACTTAATACAGATATCTCCTATAACGGTAAGAATCTGGATACTGCTACGAAACAATTAAATGTTGACTATGGTTTTGCAGGCGGAGTATTTGCTTACGGAGGATCAACAGACTTAAGATTATCTAAGATGACAGATGGTGAAAAAGATTTCTTAAACCGGATTCTTGAAACCAGAGAGCCAAGAAAACTGGCTCCGCCTATTATGGGGAGTGCAGATGAAAGTGAACAGCTAAATCTGATATCTACACCTCTTATGGACTATATAGATACCATGATTTTAAAATTTATAACCGGTCAAGAGGATTTGCAGACCGGCTGGGATAATTATGTAGCGCAGTGTGAAGCAAACGGTTCTACCAGATATACAGAATTAGCCAATGAAATATTTAATAACACTAAAAGTATTCTTGGCTATTAAGCAGAGTTCTAAATGACTATATAAAGATAAAAGAAAGCTGTACTAACCTTTAGGTTGGGACAGCTTTCTTTTATGGATAAATCATATGTTACGAATCCTGTGTTCAATTGGCATAAAAAATGCAGAATGTGCAATAATAAGTAAATATTAGAAAATGAAGGAAAGGAAGGCCACATATTGATTCTTTCACTTTTATTTGTGGCAGTAATATGTCTGTGAGCAGATATATTACACAATGGGTATGATTATGGATAATGTAATGTTTTGCTACCAATGTGAACAAACCAATGGCGGGAAAGGCTGCACTAAGATGGGTGTGTGCGGCAAGACGCCGGAGATTGCAAATCTTCAGGATTTATTAATTTATCAGTTAAAGGGTATTGCTTGTTATGGAAAAGCAATGTTGGACAACGGGAAGGAGATAGATAAGGAAGTGATTCACCTGATTGAAAACGGACTTTTTACTACCCTAACCAATGTAAATTTTGATGACGGTGCACATATTCAATTGCTCCGTGAAGCCCAAAGTGTGAAAGAAAACATAAGAAGCCAGGCACCAGAGGGTATATACCCGGAGGTTGCACTCTATAATTTAAGCGATACCAAGGAAAGTATGTTAAAGGACGCGGTCAAAGCAGGTATAATGTATGATCAGGACTTAGATGCGGATATACGTTCTCTGCGTTCTACAATCCTTTACGGCTTAAAAGGAATCAGCGCGTACGGACATCAAGCCAGGTTTTTAGGTTATAATAGTGAACAAGTTGATAGTCACTATATAATAGGATTAGAGGCAATTGTAAATGATAATTTTACTGTAGAAGAATTAATCCGAATGACAATGCGGACAGGACAGATAAGCATAGAGGTTATGCGGGTACTAGATGAAGCCAATACTACAGTGTATGAAAATCCAACACCCAATAAGGTTAATGTTTCAGTTAAAAAGGGACCGTTTATTATTGTCTCAGGACATGATTTAAAGGATTTAGATATGCTTTTACAACAAACAGAAAAGAAAGGTATTCATATATATACCCACGGAGAAATGCTGCCCTCCCACGGTTATCCAGGGTTGAAAAAATATAAGCACTTGGTGGGAAATTACGGTTCAGCATGGCAGAATCAACAAAAAGAATTTGACAATATACCCGGCTGTATTCTAATGACTACCAATTGTTTAATGAGGCCCAGAGAAACCTATAAAGATAGAATTTTTACCACCAACGTAGTTGGTTGGGAAGGGATAAGGCATGTAAGAGTTAAGGAGGATGGAACAAAAGATTTTTCAGAGGTGATTGAAAAGGCACTGGAGCTTGGTGGATTTGAAAAGAATGAAGAAAAAAAGGAAATTCTCGTGGGATTTGGTCACAATGCCACATTATCTCATGCAGAGGATATTGTCAAAGCAGTTAAAGAAGGAAAGATAAAACATTTCTTTGTAATAGGCGGTTGTGACGGTGCTAGACCCGGTAGAAATTATTATACAGAATTAGCCACGATTATACCTAAGGATTGTATTATACTAACTCTAGCCTGTGGTAAGTATCGGTTTAATAAGTTAGATTTTGGTACGGTAGCAGGATTGCCAAGATTACTGGATGTAGGACAATGTAATGACGTATACTCTGCGGTACGAATAGCGACAGCGCTGGCAGATGCTTTTGATACGGATGTAAATGCATTGCCATTAACTATAGTGCTTTCCTGGTATGAACAAAAGGCAGTGGCAGATTTACTGGCTTTATTGTCCTTAGGAATCAATAGAATGTTTTTAGGACCAAGTTTGCCGGCATTTATCTCTCCCAATGTATTACAGTATTTAATTGATACCTTCCAATTAACACCTATTAGTATACCGGAGGAAGATTTAAAAACTTCTCTAAGACAACATGTTTAATCTATGTATTGAAGACTGTAAAGTTAAGATATAATACAAACAGACTTACAGTACACAGGATGAGCAGCCTGAAAAACGGAGTACGTGATAGTTGTACAAGTTAATGATTAACAAATAAAACAGGAATTCATATGATAAAGCAAGCCAATAAATTGGAGAGCTTTTATGAGATTTACATCCTATGAATTTCTGTTTCTTTTTTTGCCATTCGCACTGCTTTTTTATCATGTATTGAGTAAGTTTAAAAGCAGCCAGCTAGGTAAAATATTTTTAAATCTATTATCTATACTATTTTGTGCAAGCCTTGGTATTCTTTCTGTGATTGTATTGATTTTGTCTTTAGTTGTTAATTACACCATAGGATTTCTTACAAACCGGTTACAGCAGAAAACGCAAGGCGCATTAAGTAAATCTTTATTTATAGCCGGTATTGGGTATAATCTGGGCAGTTATGCTATTATTATTATACTTATTTTTATGAATCAAGAAGTGTCAAACTGGTTTACTACCTCTTTTTGGAATATTCCCTTTGCAGTGCCTCTTGGACTTGGAGTAATTACGCTTCATCAAATATCTTTTCTGATTAATATAGGTTTGAAAAATGCAGCCATGCCCACGTTTACGGATTACACTCTTTACATCAGCTTTTTTCCTCAGTTACCTGCAGGTCCAGTTAGTTCATATGATTGGGCGATAAAGCAATATGAAAACATGTCTGATAAAAAAATAACTTCTGAAAGTCTGGCGGATGGTTTGAAGGTATTCGCCGTAGGGCTCTTTAAAAAGGCGGTATTGGCAGATTCATTAGCCGTATATGTGAACAATGGCTATGGTCTAGATCAATTAGGCCTAATCCCTGCCTGGCTTACCGCTCTTTCATTCACCTTTTTAATCTATTTCGAATTAAGTGGTGTCTGTGATATGGCTGTCGGTATCGGCAGAATGTTTCAGTTCAAACTTCCATTTTCTTTTATATCACCTTATACAGCAAGAGGCTTGCAAGAATACTGGCATAGTTTTAATGCAACGGTTATACAGAACTTGGAAGAGACAATAGAAACTACAAAGGTCAAAACATCAGGAATTCTTTCAGAGAGTATAGGTATCTTTGTTATTCTGCTACTAGGAAGTTTCTGGTTTGGTTTTTCGCCGGGAATTTTACTTTGGGGAGTATTACAGGGTCTTTTTACCATTCTGGAGATTAAGAATCAGCGAATCCTGCAAAAAATACCAGGAATAGTTACAAGCGTATTGACCTTTCTTTTGACGACTCTTCTATGGGTTTTATTTCGGGCAGAAACTTTGGCTAAAGCAGGCAGTATCTACAAAGGTATGGTCACTTTCTGGGAACCAGGCCTTGAACAGATGCGTGTATTTGTTAGAGAAGGTACATCATATTTTCCGGATATAGCCAACACGGTATATTTTTTTGTCCTATTTATCTTAAGCATAATCCTTTGTTTTTTTGGAAAAAGCACATCCCTTCTGGCAAAAAAGAGTACCCGTTCTATAGCTTCAGCAGTTTTAACCGGAATTTTGCTGATTGCAGCAGTAATCTGCACTACAAGGTCAGGTTTTTGAAAGGAGGAAGTGTATGAGAGAATTAAAAGCGAAAGAGTGGATATTATTTACTGGTTTTGTATTTTTAATAGGAGCATTGGTAATTGGAGTATTTACTTTTGCTGGGGATCCTTATCTATATTACCGGAATGTCAGTAATGATAAAAAACTGCTTCATTCCAATTATGTGAATATAGGGCTTATGAAGAACTATAAATTTGATACTGCTTTTATAGGCTCATCAGAAATTCATACCATTGATACAGGCTTTGTAAAAAGTTATTATAGCGTTGATTCGGCTAAACTGGTTGTAAGGAATATGGATGTCAATGATATGTTGTTTCAGTATGATTTATCACAAAAATACAGTGATATTACGGAATATATTTTTAACATTGATTTAGAGGGATTCTCAATGATTAAGACCGTTGATGGGAGAAGCGAAAAATTTCCGGCGTATTTATATAATGAAAATAAATTAGACGATATTAAATACTTACTAGGGTATGAATCCAGTCTGCGCTATGCTCCTATAAATTTTATTATAAATGGATCCATAGATTTAGGCTTTCAGCCTCCGGAGGAAATTATAAGACATACGGAAGTTGGTAAAATCGAAGACTGGAGCGAGCAGGCAGTTTTTGGAGAAGAAATGGTACGGATAAGTTATGAACAGTATATGACAACGAAAAGTACTAGTAACAACACGGATTTATTAAGAATGCTTCAAACGAATATTGACCATTTTTTAGGCAGAATACTAGAAAAGCAGAAACCGGAGCAGCGTATTATCTTCGGATTCCCTCCCTATTCCGCTCTTTACTGGGAAGCATTAAAAGAAAAGGAAACCTATGGGGTGTATTTAACTGCTAAGGAGTACTTCATAGCAAAAAGCAGGCAATTAGCTAGAGTAAGGATAGTAGATGTACAGTCAATACCGGAAATAAATGATTTAAATAACTATAAGGATTTGCGTCATTTTAACAATAAAGTAAGTAGAATATATACGGATGCCATATTTTTTGGAGGGTATGATATAGACAACTGAGAAAAAGAAAAATTAAACACGATACTTGGCGGATATAACAAAGAAAATAGTCTAATAGCATAAAAAATTGTTAAAATATGGTTGTTAAGACAACGAAACTGTTGCTAAAATAAGTAAATAAATGTTAATATTATAACAACTACAAAATATGTCATAAAATTTATCCTGTCCAATTATTTTATGCAAAAATCAGTTATATTAATTGTAGCGCAAAAAGAGTATGAATGAAAGGAGGTTTGACAAGTTATCGTGACCAAAAGACAGAAGGATTATCTTGTTAGAAAAAAACATAGGGGGGAGTCGAGTGTTCCGAATTGCAGTATGTGATGATGAATGTACTGTTTGCTCTCAAGTAGAAAGCATTATATTAGAAAACCGGAGTCTGTTTTATGAAAAAGTAGAAGTGGATGTGTTTTATTCCGGAGAAGAATTATGCCGTTTTCTTAAGAATGAGCATGTGTTTGACATGGTGATACTGGATATTGAATTAAAACAAATTGACGGTATTGAAGTGGGAAGAATCCTTAGGGAAGATATGCATAATGATATTGTTCAGATTGTGTATATTTCCTCAAAAAAGGGATATGCTATGGACTTATTTAAACACAGACCCTTGAACTTTCTATTAAAACCCATAGAGGAAGAAGAATTAATAAGAACAATAAGCAAGTGTATGGAATTAGTATTAAAGGAAAATCAATTTTATGAATTTAACATTGGTAAAACCTTTTATAAAATTCCATTTAAGCAGATTATGTATTTTGAAAGTGATGCTAAAAAGATTCGTATTATTAAGGCAGATAGCACGACAAAAGAATATTATGGAAAAATATCCGAGCTTAAGGAAGAATTACACCAAAAGGATTTTGTACAGATACATAAGTCATATCTGGTTAATTACCTGTTTGTAGCAGAATACCAATACGATACACTGCTCTTAACAAATGGGCAAAAGCTTTCCATAAGCCAGACATATCGAAAAGAAGTTAGAGAGTATTTGCTTAAGAGAAGAACAATCAGGAGATAGAAGATGGTCAATATACATACCGAGCATATATTATATTTATTATCAAATCTGTTTCGAATCTATGTGGTTTATCGATTCCTTCAGATATTTTTTGACAGGACCTACGTAGATAAACGGATGGAAATAGGTGCATTAGTAATCTATTATTCAATCAACAGTTATGCGTTTATTATATTTAAAAGTCCACTTATTAATCTTTGTTCAAATCTTATATCATTTTTTTTACTAACTTTTCTTTATCAAGGCGAATTATTTACCAGATTGATTTCAACGGCATTAATATATGCTGTTAATATGGTCTTAGACAGCATAGTTTATCTTGTCTTGAAGGGAGTTGGAGGATTTGAAACCGTAGCAATTAACAGTATTCTTTCAAATATATTATTGTACTTGTTTGTATTAGTGCTTGGAAGACTAATGAGTGATAATGAGAATATGGGGCTGCGGACATCTCATTGGACAGCTTTTTTCGCTATACCTGTAGGAAGTATCGTAGTTGTAGTTACGATTTTTCTTGTTGATTTAGCTTTTGTGCCATTACTAATAATTATCAGCTATTTGCTGGGGGTAAATGTACTAAGTTTTTATCTGTATGATATTGTAGTTAAGTATTATTCGAAACAGTATGAGAATGAGCTATTATACAGACAAAATCATGCATATCAGAATGAGTTTGAGCTGATAAGAGAAAGCCAGGAGAACCTAAGCATGTTATGGCATGATATGAAAAATCATAATTACAAAATACGGAGTCTGGTACTAAAAGATAAAAAAGCAGAGGTACTAGATTATCTTAATACCATACTTGAGCATGTGAATCTTCATTCAGAATATGTTTATTCGGGAAACACGGAAGTTGACAGCATACTAAATTATAAGTTACAGGAAGCTAAAAGAGCTGGTACGCTAATAATGGCAAATATTAATATTCCAAATCAGATTAGGATTACTGCATTTGATATTAATGTTATCCTTGGAAATCTCTTGGACAACGCATTAGAAGCACTAAAGTTATGCAAAAAAAAAGAATTGAAACTAGATATTGACTATGAAAGAGGCGTACTGTATCTATCGATATGTAATACCTATACAGGCAAAGTACTAAAGAAGGATGACTATCTGTTAACAACAAAAGAGGTCAAGCAGCATCATGGAATAGGATTAAAAAGTGTGGAACATATACTTTCTAAATACCATGGCACAATGGAATTTCATTACGATAAACAGTATTTTCAGGTGAATGTTTTATTATATAACCCGGTTAACCTCTTGAAGTGGAAAGAAGAACTAATCTAGAGATTGTAGAAATCTGTAAATTAAAGTGGAAGAAAGATTTATTTTCTGTCTAAAATTTTCGAATTAAGGAGTTTTACCATCAAAATATATGAGTTATGACATAATTTGGAATATCTAAAAAAAGTGTGATATGATGTATGTGTCAAAAGATAACAGGTGAAAGGAGGTAAACGCTTTGAAGGACCAGAAGAATGTATCAATGAAGCTAGGTAAGGGTCTGGCTGGGTTGGCATTGAAGGTAACTGCTTACCAAGTCAATACTGCCTGCTGTTGGATATCCCATCAACCAAAGCTGCCAGAGGGTGCTAAAAAGCTGCAAAAGTTCAAATGAGAGTATCTTTAGCAGAACGTATTACAAATCAGTTTATAGAAAGTAAACTGATAGATGCCGAGGACTCTGAAATTTATACCTTTGGCTTGCAGCAAGGTGGTTATATGCTGCTCAGTTTTATAACAGCTTTGGGTATTGGTTTGAGTCTTGGTATGTTCCTACAAAGCATGATTTTTCTGCTTGCTTATATTCCTTTACGCTCTTATGCGGGAGGATATCATGAGAAAAATCAACTAAGGTGTTATTTGCTTTCTATTATTATGACAGCAACAGTACTACTTACAATAAAGTTCATTCCGTGGGATGGCTTTTCTTTTTTAGTAGTCGCTGTGGCAGCAGGTGGCATTATATTTTTTATGGCACCTGTAGAGGATAGAAACAAGCTTTTAAGCTGGATGGAAAAATGTGTTTATAAAAGGCGTGCAAGGTACATATTGGGAGTTTTAACTGTTACTGCCTGCCTTTTATGGAGAATGGGGAGTTTTCAAAGTGCGATAAGTATTATAATGGCATTAGCCACACTTGGGGCTATGCTGGTGCTTGGTAAAGTTAGATTATTACTGGCACACAAAATCATAGGTACGACAAACTAAATAATGATATAGTGTCCAGCGGACAATGGCTCTATGTTATGATTTAGCATAGGAACGATAATTAAACAGTGCAAGAACGTGGTGGAAACAGTCAGGGTTGATTCGGGTTAATGAATAAAATATAGATAAAAAGCCAGGGTTTAGAAAGAGTCATTTTGGGGAGAAAATGAATACTTTCTACTCTGGCTTTTTATTTTATATTATTTGTAGATGTTAATGCCTAATTAATCTTTAGCAGTTTTTCTATTTGTCACTACATATAGTGCTACAAATACTGCCATAAGTACAATAGCACCAATTAGTGCACTCATTCCGGCAAGTATACCAAAAGTATCAGATAAAATACCGGTAACAGAAGGCATAATTATGGGACCGATACCGCCTATCATAAGAAGTACACCCATAGCCATAGGATATTGTTTAATGGTAGGACCAACCGTTGCTACCGTTGTTGGATAGATTCCCGCCATGGAAAATCCTAGGCCCATAATAGCGAACGTAATCAGAGTTAAGTCCCTGGTAGAGAGAAGTAAAATATAAAAAACTACAGTTCCAATGCTGGTACACAAAAGCAACGTTTGCTTTGATACCTTACCGCCCAGCATAACGCAGGTAAGTCTGCCGGCTAGTATTACCACCCATAGTAAAGAAGCAAGAATCTGTGCATATTCTCTGGTCATAATCCCTGAATTAATAAAATAAGTTACGAGCCAGCCATTGATGGTAGCTTCTGCACAAAGATAAAAGAAGATAATACCTGTGCTTATCCAAAAGTATCTTGATTTCATAAATGCATAAGAAATGACTGATTTTTTCTTTTGGACGGTTTTGTCTAAAATCTGAATTCTGCTAAACAGTATAATTGAGACGATGCAAAGCAAAATAATAACACCAGCCGCAGCTCTAAAGCCATTATCTCCAGCAATAGTAGTACAGGCTATTACTAAAAACGGTGAAAGTAATGCCCCTACGGCAAAGATGCTGTGTAAAAAATTTAATGCCGCCGGACTGCTGCCGGATACTTCATTTACCATAGTGTTGTTAAAATTAGATATACTTCCCCGGCTGATACCTGTAAACAAAAATCCGGTTATTAACAAAACAGGATTGCCGGTAACAATCATTAAGAAAAAACCCATAATAACAAAGCTACATAAAAATAGTATGGATTTCTTTCTGCCTAAATAAAGGGGTAAGGCACCGGCCAAGAATCCGGCAATTAAATTACCGGCCTGGTGGGCAGAAAGTAAAGCTCCGCTTACTGTATCACTCAGTTCATAAGCTTCGCTGATTAAGGGCAGTAAAGAACCTAGACTCATGCCGTAAAGCCCATTTACAGCAAATACAAAGAAACAGCATTTTAAAATATATTTCTGTTTTTGGTCAAGTTCAGAATAAAATGACTGCTGATTCATTTCAATCCTCCTAAAAGCACATAATATGTCGATTGTATATCATTTTAGGAAGAAAAGCAACCAAAATGCTGGAAATGATATTTCAATCTAATAAGGGTGCATTTTTTGGCATAGTATGGAAGGCTTTTTTAAAGGCTCTGGAAAAAGTAGAATAATTTTTAAAGCCGCTTTTATAGCAGGCTTCTGTAATGGTACAACCACCTTGTACAAGTCCTTTCGCAAGTAAAAGTCTTTTTTCTGTTATGTAATTTCCTATGGTATAACCTGTTTCTTCCTTGAAAAAATGCATTAAGTAAAAACGGCTTAGATAAAATTCCTCAGACAATGTATCAATCGTGATATCCTCAGCCAAATGTTCATTGATGTATTCTAGTATATCTAAAAGCTTAGGATTCGCAGCATCCGAGTTCAAATAATTCACATGACCTGAAAGAGCAGCGCGGTTTAAATGAATCATAAATTCCAAAAATAGTATTTTCTGATACAGCTCCCTGGCGAAGGAATTATCTTCAAAAGAATGTTCCAATTCCAGACAGACCTGATAAAGTTTGCTTTTATCCATGTTATGAATTCGAAGTACATTGGAATGTTCCTTTTTTGCCATATTAAAACAAGAATTCAAATCATAATCCTCACCCCTGTACTGCTCTAAAAATTGAGTAGAAACATACATAATGATACGTTCATATACGGAACCATCAAGAAAGGAAGGTTTATGGATTTCACCTGCATTTACAAGAATAATATCATAGGGATTCAACATATAGTTTTTCCCTTCTATGGAGTAATTGATTTTACCACTTAAAAAAATGATAATCTTATTAAAGTCATGGTAATGAAAATTAAACTCTCTGCGTTCTCTATCTTTTATATGGAATATTTTAAAGTCATGGTTCAGATAACCGAGTTTTTCTATAGTATTCATATCAGTTTCCTGCTTTCTATAAAAATAATACGCTTCTCACTTATAACAGCATTATATAGCATTATATGCAATATAGAAAGCATTATAATGGTTTTTTTATAAAATAATGTTTTGTAAAATATATATATAAAACTAATGTGAATTAAAAAGGCATAATACACACCCTGATTTGAGGCATTAAACCTTCTAAAGCAGATGATTTATGCTACGGGGAGCTAATGTGAATTTAAAAGGCATATTTCACACGAAATTTTTACCAGCGGTTTGAAGCAACGGGTATCGAAAAGGGTAAGGTTATTAGTATGTCAAACAGCAGGTTTCATATAAAATCACTTTTTGATGCCTGTAAAGAGTAACAAAAAACCAATATTTCATTATTATATAATATACGAAACATTTACATCGTATAGCATAATTTGAAGGAGGCTATTATGCAGTTAACAGGAGTCTGGCTACCAATTATAACACCATTTCAAGATGATAAAATAGATTATAAATCATACAAAAGACTGATAGATTATTATGTGGGCAAAGGTATCAGCGGAATAATTCCACTAGGCACAACCGGTGAAATACCTACTTTAAGTGATTATGAATTTGAAGAAATGATAGCAAAAACGGAAGAATATGTGGAGGGAAGACTTCCAATCTATGCTGGCGTCGGAGGGAATTGTACGACCAAAGTTATTAATAAGGTTAAACTGGCAGAAAAATATAAGATTGAAGGTATCTTATCGGTCTGTCCCTATTATAACCGACCAAACCAGGAAGGAATACACGCACATTTTAAATCGATTGCAGAAGCTTCTCCATTAAATATTATAGTTTATAACATACCATACCGTACTGGTACAAATATTGAGAATGAAACCATTCACCGGCTTGCAGAATACAAGAATATAGTTGGACTAAAAGATTCCTGTGGCGACATAAAGCAAACTATGTCTCTCCTTTTAAATACGCCAAAAGATTTTTCAATTCTCACAGGAGAAGACATTCTATTTTATCTGACTTTAACATTAGGTGGACATGGAGGTATTCTGGCTTCTTCCCATCTAAATACAGAGACCTTTGTGGATGTATATGAAAAAGTTAAGAACAACGATACAGAAGCAGCTTTGCAGATATGGAAACAGCTTTATGAATTTATTCCGCTGCTTTTTAAAGAACCAAATCCGGCACCAATCAAATATTGTTTAAGCAAACTGGGACTTATAGAATCCTCAGAGCTTAGACTGCCATTAACACAGATATCAGCAGAATTGCAGGAAAAATTAGACCGTACAGAAGTACTTGGTAAACTATTCGTCTAAAACAGAAGCTATGGTTCTGTAAAATTAAATTTCTTAAACCGGAGAAAATATAGATAGAGGTTTTCTCCGGTTATTAAATGTCTATGATGGCATTCATATTAATGACTAGAATTATATTGTATAGAAAGGTAAAGTACATTATGAATATTGTTGTGCTTGCAGGCGGACTCAGTCCGGAAAGAGATGTGTCACTTTCCTCCGGTAGTATGATTGCCAATTCTTTGATGGCTTCTGGACATCGGGTTCTTTTACTGGATGTGTATGAAGGAATAGAATTAGAGGAAACAGAGTATAGTGATTTATTTTTGGGAAAAGATGATAGAAAGGAGTATAATTACACAGTCCCGGACATAGAACCGGATTTGGAAGAAATTAAACAAAAGAATAACAATCAGGATGCATTCATTGGCAATGGAGTTTTAGAACTTTGTAAGTATGCGGATGTGGTATTTTTATCGCTTCACGGCTCGATGGGTGAGAACGGACAGTTACAGGCTACCTTTGACAATTTCGGAATCAAATATACAGGAAGTGGTTATATCGGAAGTCTGTTGGCGATGGATAAGGATTTAACCAAAAAACTGTTGGTGCAATCCGGAATAGTGACTGCTGATTGGTTACTATATAGCGCAAATGAGGATTCTGGGGTGGTAGAAGAGAGAATTGGCTATCCCTGTGTTGTAAAGCCGGTAAGTTGTGGTTCTAGTATCGGCGTATCTATTGTAAAAGACAAAGAAGAACTATCAGCGGCTGTGCAAATGGCAAACAGGTATGAAACGGAAATACTAATTGAAAAAATGATTGCAGGTCGGGAATTCTCTATTGGAATTTTGGATGGGAAAGCTTTACCTGTCATAGAGATTATACCGATAACCGGATTTTATGATTATAAGAACAAGTATCAGGGGGGGCTGACAAAAGAAGTGTGTCCTGCTCTGATTTCAGAGGATATTACTAAAAAACTTCAAGATACAGCTATGAATGTACATAAGATTTTGCGACTAGGCGGGTACTCAAGAATTGATTTTATCTTGGATAAAAAAGAGGAGATTTATTGCCTGGAAGCTAATACATTACCAGGTATGACACCAACCAGTTTACTACCTCAGGAAGCAGAGTGCGCTGGAATATCCTATGCTGCGCTTTGTGAGAGGATAGCAATGCTGGCCTTAGCTAATTAATTTATAAAAATAATACTAGTAAACAAACCATTTGATAGTATTTAAGTAATAACAGACTGCTAACACTTCGCTTTTAGAGGTTAAGTGTTAGCAGTCTGTTTTATAAGTACCTATGTACGGTTATATATATCGCAATAGATAAGATATTACAATTAATTAAATTTTAAGGTGTAGGAACCAGAGGTGTTTTTTGTTTTTTTCGTAACTTTTATATAATATGTACCCTTTGGTAATTTTGTTGAATCATAGGTTTGAGCAGAAAATGATTTATCAGAATCTACACTGCTGATATATTTTGTGATAGATCCACTAATACCATTTCCATAGAACTCTAAATGTATCTCACCAGAGGAAACACTGCCTGTGAAAGTAATATCAACAGTCTGAGATTTGCTTAAAGTAACCTTATACCAATCAACTTTACCTGCCTTTTCACCTGGAGTTACTAAGCCATTTACTGCTTTACCAGCAGTAAGCTTTTTAGCTTTGGCTTTTGTTGTACCACTGTTGTCTGTAATTGCTTTAAAAGTGGATTTAATGCGGTACGTATCAGAACTTCCAGATACCTTTAAATAGTAAGTACCTTTTGGTACAGCAAAGGATGCTTTGCCATCAGAAGTATAAACATAAGCCTCATCAGAGATTGCTTTCTTTTTACTGTTCAATAGAGTAATTCTTGTAGAAAATTCCGATTCAATGTCAATCGTTAAACTTCCGGTTTTAGTAGTGGTCACTTTATAATATATTGGCTTACTGGTATCAGTGTTACCGGCAACGGTCCAAGCTTTATCAGTAAGTGTTCTGTCAGCACCGCCAATAAATTTTGAAGTAAATGCAAAGTAGTAACCATCAATCGGTTTTTCTTCATTATAATCAGTTGCAGTAAACTTAAGATAATAGGTACCTTTACTTGGAATGATTGCTGTATTGCTGTAGGAAGAATAACTGATGGACTTTGTACATTCTTCATCGGAATAGATGGCAAAATCATCATAAGTGGAAGCTGGGTTGCTATCTAGATATGCGGCAGCACAGTAAAGAATACCCTTTTGGGTAAAGGTCATGGGAAATACAGCCTCTGCCTTGTTACTGCCTTCTTCTGCGGTCACAAGTATACTGTAAGTTTGTTGCTTTTCATACTCCTTATCAGTTCCAGTCTTTATAATTACGGTTGTTAATTCTTCTACCTTTTCTCCCGTATTTAAATCTTCGGCAACTCCTTCTGCCTGTACTTTTGCGTTTGGTATCAATAGTAATGCCATAAGCAGGATACCAAAAATTAAACTGAGTTTTTTCTTCATGTAATTTTCTCCTTTGCCTAATTATACAAAAGTAATTATATGCCATATTTCGCTTAAAAACAACAATATATTTCTAGTACTAAAGTATTAGTAGATAAATGTTGGATAAATAGTATCAATTGTGATTTTTTTTATAAATCCATGAGAGATATCTATCTTTTTGTATAGATTCCACAAAAAAGTGCTATTATTTTTGTAAGCGAATTTGAATGAAAATGATTTACAATGACTGAAAATGATGTTATCCTATAATAGACGATCAAAAAAAGTCATTTAAAAATTGGATAGAGGTGAGATAGGATGCTTACAGAATCTAGATTAAATGAAATCGTAAGACTAGTGGATGAGAAAAAAAGTATGACTGTACTTGAGCTGACAAAAGAGCTGCAAATATCAGAATCTACCATTAGAAGAGACTTAACAATACTCCAAAAAAAAGGATTGATAAAAAAAGTACATGGCGGTGCTACAACATTGGATCTTGGCTATATGGCAAAGGATGATGAAGTGTCTTTCAGGTCAGACTTAAACAGGGAAGATAAAATATGTATTGCAAAGTATGCAGCAGGTCTGCTGCAGGATAATGATTTTGTATATTTAGACGCAGGTACTACGACAGAATTGCTGATTGATTATATTGAGGAAAAGAATGCGGTTTTTGTTACAAATGGAATTGTTCATGGAAAAAAGCTTGCACAACGCGGCTTTAAGGTATACATGTTAGGTGGTGAACTTAAGGCATCAACAGAAGCCGTAGTTGGGGCAGATACCATAGCCGTGTTGAATAAATATCATTTTACGAAAGGGTTTTTCGGTACCAATGGAGTAAGTATAGCCACAGGCTTTACAACGCCGGATGTTAATGAAGCTGCTGTAAAAAGAAAGGCTTTGGAACAGACGAAGGATAAATATATTTTGTGCGATGCTTCCAAATTCAATAAAATTTCACCTGTTTGCTTTTGGAATTATGAAGCTGCGACCATTATAACCAATGGTTTGACAGATAAAATTTATCTGGAGCAGCGAAATGTCATAGAGTTAGAAAAGTAACCTTTCATATTGCAAGTAACCTTTCAATTTGTTAGTTAAAAGGGCAGCAGTCAAGTTTTGATTAATTAAGGACAGAAAAGGAGCAAAGACATGATATATACTGTTACATTTAACCCGTCACTGGATTATATCGTGCAGGTGGAAGCGTTTCAGACCGGAAGAGTTAACAGAACAAGTTCAGAACAGCTTCTTCCCGGAGGAAAAGGAATCAATGTCTCAATTGTGCTAAAAAATCTCGGAATAGAAACTACAGCGTTAGGTTTTCTAGCAGGATTTACAGGGAAGGAAATTGAAGAAAGAATAAGAGAATACGGTTGTAGGACAGATTTTACGTGGCTTTTGAAGGGGCATTCCAGAATCAATCTTAAGCTAAAATCAGCAATAGAGAGTGAAATCAACGGACAGGGGCCAGATATTTCAGAAGAAGCTTTAATGAATCTGTATGAAAAGCTTTCAAGACTGACCGATGAGGACATGCTGGTTCTGGCAGGAAGTATACCCGCCTCCTTGCCAAGTTCTATTTATCAGCAGATTATGTCGAGGCTGACTAAAAAAAATTTGAAAATAATAGTAGATGCATCCGGTGATTTATTGCTACAGGTATTAAAATATCATCCTTTCCTGATTAAACCAAATAATCATGAGCTTTCTGAATTATTTGATATTCCCCTGACAAAAGAAGAGGACTATATAGCCTGTGGCTTAAAGTTACAGGAGAAAGGAGCAAAAAATGTGCTGATATCCTTAGCCGGTGCAGGGGCAATCTTGATTACCGAACAGGGTGAAGTGATAAAAAGCAAAGCACCAAAAGGTAAGGTTGTTAATTCAGTGGGGGCGGGAGATTCTATGGTAGCAGGATTTATAACAGGTTACTTGGAAACCGGTAATTATGGGCATGCATTGAAAATGGGAATTGCTGCAGGCAGTTCAAGTGCATTTTCAAGCCAATTAGCTACGAAGGCAGAGGTTACTGCTATGTTAGAAAAGATGGAAAACAAAGTGGTATAGATTCGTTAACAGATAAGAAACTATGTGTATTGGTATGTATGGAGAAGGAGGAACTCTATGAAGATTACAGATTTATTAGCACTGGAAAGCATTGATTTGCAAGGTAATCCGGAAAGCAAAACAGAAGCTATTGAACAAATGGTAAGATTAATGGAGGTATCTGGAAAGCTTTTAGACAGGGAAGGCTACAAGCGGGGAGTTATTGAGAGGGAGGAGGAAGGAACCACAGGAATAGGGGATGGTATTGCAATACCGCACTGCCGGTCAGAGGCAGTAAAGACCCCCGGGCTGGCTGCAATGGTGGTAAAGCATGGGGTAGATTATGATTCCCTGGATGGTGAACCAGTCCATTTGATTTTTTTAATTGCGGCACCGAATACAAAGGATAATGTACATTTACAGGTGTTGAGTAAATTAGCTGGTTTATTAATGGACGATACCTTTGTAGAAAGATTAAAAAATGCGAAAAATAATGAGGAATTTCTTGAAATAATAGACAATGCCGAACGGGTAAAGGATAGAGAAGAGACAGCTGAGAGTAGTGCTACTAAATTAAAATCAGAAGCAAAGAACAAACATTCCTTAAAATTTCTGGCAGTTACTGCATGCCCTACCGGCATTGCCCATACCTATATGGCAGCTGAGAGTCTTGAGAAAAAGGCAAAGGAAGCCGGACATGTGATAAAAGTTGAAACCAGAGGTTCCGGTGGAGTAAAAAACACCCTTTCTGTACAGGAGATAGCGGAAGCTGACTGTATTATAGTAGCGGCAGATGTCCAGGTGCCCATGGAACGTTTTCATGGAAAAAAGGTAATACTGTGTAAAGTCGCCGATGGAATCGGAAAGGCGGCGGATTTAATAAAAAAAGCTGAAACGGCAGAAATTCCGGTTTATCAAAGCAATGCTGGCAGAAAGAGTACTATAGAAGTAGCTGAAAAAGAAAATGCCGGAAGGCAGATTTATAAGCATTTGATGAGTGGTGTATCACATATGCTTCCCTTTGTAGTAGGGGGTGGTATATTAATAGCAATTGCTTTTTTAATTGATGGTTTACGTGTTGACTTGTCCACAGTAGCAGATAAAACAACCTTTGGTTCAATTACTCCCCTTGCGGCACTTTTTAAGAGTATTGGCGGAACGGCCTTTAGTTTTATGCTTCCGATTCTTGCAGGTTTTATTGCTATGAGTATTGCTGACAGACCGGGCTTAGCATTAGGTTTTGTTGGAGGGGCTATAGCAGCCAGTGGAAAATCAGGTTTCTTAGGAGCAATGGCAGCGGGCTTTCTTGCAGGTTATATTATAGTACTGCTTAGGAAGTTAACTGCTAAATTACCGGAAAAACTGGATGGACTGAGACCGATTCTTATTTATCCCTTATTAGGTATTTTAGCAATCGGAATAATTGTAATCTATATTATAGAGCCTGTTTTTGGTGCTGTTAATACTGCATTAAACAGTGGGTTAGCCAGCATGAGCAGTACCAGTAGTATTCTTCTTGGTCTGTTACTTGGCGGAATGATGGCGGTTGACCTTGGAGGACCTGTAAATAAAGCAGCTTATGTATTTGGAACAGCTTCCATTGCAGCGGGAAACTATCCGATTATGGCAGCAGTTATGGTAGGCGGAATGGTACCACCTTGTGCTATAGCATTAGCGACTATACTCTATAAGAATAAATTTACATCAGACGAAAGAAAATCAGGACCTATGAATTTTATTATGGGTCTGGCGTTTATATCGGAAGGTGCAATACCCTTTGCTGCTTCTGATCCATTGCGTGTACTTCCGTCTTTGATTGTAGGGTCAGCCATCTCCGGTGGTTTATCCATGGCTTTCCGGTGTACCCTTATGGCACCTCATGGCGGTATCTTTGTTTTTCCTGTGGTTGGAAATGCACTTTTGTATCTTTTGTCATTAACAATTGGTACGGTTATCAGTGCAGTTTTATTGGGAATTCTTAAGAAGCCGGTGATAGAAATAACAGACTAAAGATACAATATCTTATAAATAATTTCTAAACCCTCTGGCAGTTGAATGAATTCTATTACTATAAAAACGCCAGAGGGTATATTAAAATCAACGCATTTATCAGGAAGCAATTTTTATAAAGTATCTGTTATATAGAAGATACCTTTTAGGGAATGATGGTTCAGACCGTTAACAATTCGTATTGCATAGTCTTTTGAAAGTGGAGCAAAGTAATCTTTTAACGCAGTACGTTCCGTATATACATTGTCGAATAGTTTTGAAAGCAACATTTCTATTTTTAATTCCGCTTTCTCCACTGTATCATGTTTAAAGTAGTGCGCAATGGTTTCCATATCATCAGCTTGAAGTTCCAACATAGCGATTGGTTTTTCTGCAATAATACAACCGAGGCAGGAAAGTAAAACGGAATAACTGATATTATCTAGAAATAAATTTTGATAGTCTGTCATAATACGTTCCAGAAGCAGTTCAATACGCTTAGTATCAAAAGCATTTAAGAAAATCCATTCAGTTTGTATGTTACATAAATATTCATAGATAACATTTATCCCGCAAAATGCATGGACCGGTCTTACAGTAGGGTAATCCAGTGTGAGAATATGGTCCTGCGGATTAAACTTGGGATCATACTTTAAAAAAAATTGAGGAAGTCCCTTTGTTATAGTATCTTTGCAATTTCTGCATTGAAAATCATTAAAGGTTCCCAAGATATCTTCATATATCTCCTTTGACGCATAGACTTTTGATATTACAAGGTCATAACCGCGCTGATAGGCGATGGAAGCATCTAATTTCTCAGCTACAGTCAATCCAGTGCTTCCGGTATTATAGAATTCTTCGATGCAATATAAAACGGCACCCATAAGCATTCTAGCAGTTTCATACGTAATGGAACTGCTTTCAAAGGACGTATATTTCCCAGTAAGTTTTTCAACGATTGGTAAAAGCTCTTCCATAGTATATTCCATTCGAATCCCCCTGTTTTAATCCCAGAATAATTCTCTTAAGACTTCTAGGTAGAGGTCTTTATCCCACCTTTGTTCGAGTGAAAGATCTTCGTACTGATTATGCCCGTCACTACCGATATAACCGGTATAACCAGCCCGTATTGCCTGTGCAAATCTTTCCAGACAAGTATTTGCAAGATAATCAGTATCACCGGAACAAACGCTTTCAAATTGCTCTTTCATAAATGTAATTAATTCTTCATCTGTTAGTTTGTCATCCGATTCATTTTTAAACATATAAAAGATATCCTGAAGTTCCATTAGAGTTTCAGCGTAATTATTTTGGTTGATATAACTGGAATCACAAAAGCTAAAAATTAAATACTCCAGAATACCTGAGCTAAATTCTATCCGCTGATAATTTTTCAGACTTTCATTTCTGCTTTTTACTAGTTCTTTTGCTTCTTCATTTGTTAGCACAAGACCAAATTCTTTGGTTTTTTCGTTACAATTTAGTAATGTTACAAGTTCAATTTCTTGCTTTTTAAGCAGCATTAACTCAAACAGTTTGTCTTCCATATCAATACTCCTCCTAAATAAAGTAACTCATTATACGTCTTTTAACCATTCTATTACAAGACTTGAAAAAATGACGATTTTGTGGTATTATATAAGTGTAAAGAAACGGTGTTTTGCCTTATTGGGCTGTTTGTGATAAGATCATCAAAACTATTAACCAGATATGTGAAAATTGTATCTTGATTTAAGTTAAAAAGGAGAATTTCAATGTTATCACTTACTCTTAGTCAATTAAGACGTAGAGACAGACGCAAACACTTGTAATTATGAGCAAATTTATGGGCATAGTTACAAGCGTGATGCGTCTTGTTTCTATGCGGTGAGTGAGGACAGATAGAATACACAGAACCGTAGTAGATATAGCTATAAGCATATCTTTTACGGTTCTTTTTTATTCCTGAGAGATTTATTTTCGTTTCTAAGAATAGGGGAAAAAGTTTGTAGTATAGAATGGTCCTATTCACGAATACCTATCGCAATTAGTAACTTTTGAGGAAGTATAGCACAAAGTGGGCGCCCAGAATGGTTCAACGAGTTCAAAGATACCCTCTGGTAGATTCTATATTGACATACCTGTCTAACGGTGTTAGACTAAACGTAACAAATACGATTGGAGGGTATCTTATGGATCAATACAAGCTAGGTGAGATGGAGCAAAAATTCGCGGATATCATTTGGGAAAACGAACCGGTTAATTCACGTACGCTTACTGAGTTATGTGCAGAAGCCTTTAGTTGGAAACGAACTACTACTTATACAATGCTAAAACGTTTATGCGATCGCGGTATTTTTCAGAATAATGAAGGCACGGTGCTATCTCTGATGTCTAAAACTGAATTCGGTGCTGCACAAGGAGAACAGTTTTTGAATGAAACCTTTAATGGTTCTTTACCAAAATTCTTAGCTGCCTTTACTCGCAGAAAAAAGTTAAGTGAAAAAGAAATCAATGAAATCAGACAGCTCATTGACGAGCATAAGGAGGAATAGCTATGCTTGATAAACTTTTTTTACAGCTTCTTAATATGAGCTTCACTGCCAGTATTGTTATTCTTATTGTGCTCATTATCCGGTTACTTCTGAAAAAGGTACCAAAGATTTATTCCTATGTGCTATGGGGCGTGGTTCTATTCCGTCTTGTATGTCCTTTCTCATTTGAAAGTGCTTTGAGCCTTTTGCCGACGAAAGTAAACCCAATTTTGCAAGATATTGTTTATATGACGCAACCGGAAATTAACACAGGAATATCTGCAATTAACAATCTCAGTAATGCACCACTACCCACTGCAACACCTAATGGCAATACAATTCCGTTGCAAATATGGATATCCATCGGCAGTCTGGTGTGGAGTATCGGTATGATTTCGCTGATTATACACAGTATCATTACCCTCTTGGAACTGCATAAACGTTTACAGACTGGGGTGTACTGCAAGGATAATATTTATTCTTCCGACAGAATTGATACTGCATTTGTGATGGGTGTTTTTCGCCCTAAAATTTATTTACCCACAAATCTCCCTGAAAATGACAGAGAGTATATCTTGTTACACGAACAGACCCACATTAGAAGATTAGACCATATCATAAAGCTTATTAGCTTTTTGGTTCTGTGTATTCACTGGTTTAATCCCCTTGTATGGCTTGCATTTTTCTTAAGTGGGAAGGATATGGAGATGTCCTGCGACGAAGCTGTCATTAAAAAATATGGAAATGGTATAAAAAAGGACTATTCTTCTTCGCTATTAACACTTGCAACGGGCAGGCGGATGATAGGAGGTACTCCACTTGCTTTTGGTGAGGGTGATACCAAGGGCAGAGTTAAAAATGTACTGAACTATAAGAAGCCTCTACTATGGATGCTGGTTGCTTCAACGGTTGTAGTAGCAGCAGTTGGTGTAGGACTTCTGGCTAATCCCGTCAAATCACGTGGACCAGTGGATTTATCTGACATCGAGGAAATGAACATTGGTGCAGAAATGCCTAGGCTTTTATATGCAGATAAGCACATTGCCATTATGGAGGGGACGTTCGGTGTATTGGTGTACAGCATGGATGAGTACAAGGTAATAGACCGTATTTCTTTTAACGAAGTGAAGGATCTTGGTATTTCGGATTTTCTTTACACATTCGTTTCAGCAAAAGGCAACAAGGTGTATCTAGGAAATGATACGGGTACAGGAGTGGAACAGGGGTTTACACATGTATACGATGTGAAGTCAGGGCGTATACAAGAATTTTCCGGACGGCAGCCAGAGCGAGTGTATGAACGGGGACTTTATTTTGGAAAATATATGGAAGAATACGAAGAATACCTTGCCAAGTATCCTGACTTCCATACAAAGCTTATCGGTGTACTTAAGGTCGACTTAGAAGATTCCTTCCTGTATCTACGTGCAGATGCCGATTGGAGTATGAAAAGCTTGGAACTTGTGAACCGCTCCAATGTAGATGGTACGGGACAAAGTTATCGAGTCTTTGGAAAGGATGGAGAAAAACCATTACCGATTACCCTTGCTGCTGCAAACTACTCCCTTGGCTTGACAGAGGATGAACTGAAACAGACAGAGGAAATCGCCAGAAATTACTTTACATATGAAAACCCTTATTACAAGGGAGTGGTTTCTATTAAAGTGGCTCCTGATGACTATGACTTATATCAAAATAAGGGAATTGAAGGTGAATACTCATCCGGCAATATCATTATCTATCAGGTGCTTACTTTAAAAGATAATGAAGAAGGAAATCCAGAGCGCTCCATCAGTATTGGAAGAAAGACAACAAATTCCTCATGGGAAATCATCAATCAGGGATACTAGGAAGTATTTTATATGGGCATTTTCATAGTATTAATTTCACTGAAATTTAAGAGATAGATAAAGCTTTAACGTGTAAAGCCGTTCTGCCGTTTTTGGTTGGCAGAGCGGCTTTCTATTGTTATTGGAAATGTATTTATGGATAGTGTACTCCCAACTATTCAATAAGTAGGTATTATTCAGAGAGTATGAATTGCATATTGTGAAAAATGCAATATATTGGGAAATAACGTTGAAAATTGTGTAAAAAGATGTATAATAATGGAAAGGAATTCATTTGTTATATGCTTATGAGTACAAAAGGAGGAATCACATAGAGATGAGAGGTAAAAAAAGAAAGTTCTTGCTAGGAATGATACTAATTCTGTTTTCAGTGTTAATCGTACATTTGATTAGTTATAAATATTTGATTGTACCTTATCAAATAAGAGAATTAAATGAGAATATGGTAATTGACGATATACCCTACAAAATAGGGGATAAAATGGATAATCTTGATTTGGATATACTGAATGTAGGAGGATGGGAAAATAGTAATTTATATGGTTATATTATATCTTATTATAATGAAAATATTGGAGAAGTTATATTTACTGGATATCCAGATTATTCAGATGAATATAGATTCACTCTATTTAGAACAAGACATAATAATTTGAGTTTATTTGGAATCGAAGTGGGGAGTAATGCGAGTGAGGCTAGTGCTATTCTTAAGAAAAGGGGCTATAAAGAGGAACATAATAGACTATATGTTAAAGGAAAAATAAAAATAGGTTTTCAATATGATTTAAAAGGAATAATTATTGAGTTAGATGTGGACTTGAAAAGTAGTGATTGGTTCCATAAAGGAAATTACAAATAGGTAAAATAATTAAAAAATAGGTGGAATTATTATGAAACAAATGAAACACATAATGGAATTTGATATGCTTTACAATAAATTTAAGTGATTTGGCAGTTCCAAGTTTAGTCAAAGGAGCATCTACTGTCCCAAAAGAAATAAAACAAATTAAGTACATTAAGAAGGGGAAAAAGAGGGATGAGAGGTAAAAAAAGAAATTTTTTAATAGGAACAATAATTCTATTTGCGCTGTTAATCGTATATTTGATTAGCTACAAATATTTGATTGTACCTTATCAAATAAAAGAACTAAATGATAATATGGTAATAGACGGTATTCCTTATAACATTGCAGATGAAATGGAGAATCTTGATTTGGGTATTATACAAGAAAAGAGTTGGGAAAAAAATTCTAGAAATAATTTATATATATCATATTACAATACTGACACAGGTGTCATTATTTTTAATGGTTTTCCAGACTTGTCTGATGAATACAAATTTACATTATATAGAACAAAACATGATACTTTAAATGTTTTTGGAATCAGAATAGGTAGCAATGCTGACAATGCTAGAAAAATACTTAAAAAATGGGGTTATAAAAAAAAGGATGATGATTTATACATCAAAGGAAGAATAAATATCAATTTTAGATGCGATGCAAACGATAAAATTACAGAATTAGAAGTAGATTTGAAAAGTAGTGATTGGTTTCATAAAGGATATTACAAATAGATAAATCAAATGAATTACAGGTGGGTATCACATTAAGAAGGGGGAAAAGAGAGATGAGAGGTAAAAAAAGAAAATTTTTAATAGGAGCAATAATTCTATTTTCGCTGTTAATCGTATATTTGATTAGCTACAAATATATGATTGTACCTTATCAAATAAAAGAACTAAATGATAATATGGTAATAAACGGTATTCCTTATAAAATAGGGGATAAAATGGATAATCTTGATTTGGATATATTACGACACAATGGATGGGAAGAAATAACCACTGATGACAATTCCATACTATATCATAATGATGCTATTGGATCAGTGAATTTTGATGGGTTTCCGGATTTATCTGATGATTTTAAGTTTATCTTATTTAGATCATGGAAAGATAACTTTAGCATATTTGGTATTGAAGTAGGCAGTAATGTAAGTGAAGCTCAAACGATTTTGAAAAAAAGAGGATATAAAGAAGAATATGATACGACATTTGTGAAAGGAAGAATAAGTATTTCTTTCCCTAGTGAGAATGATGGAAAAATAGCAATGTTAGAAATTTTTCTAAGAAGCAGTGACTGGTTTTATAAAGGAAATTACAAATAGTTAAAATAAATGAATTTACAGGTGGGATATTATGAGAAAAATAAAATAGTAGCGTTTATAATATGCTTTACAATAGTTTTGAGTGATTTGGCAGTTCCAAGTATAATTAAAGGAGCATCTACTGTCCCGAAAGAAACAAAACAAGTTTTAAGTTTGGACAAGAATTGCATAAAAGAGACCTTGATGAACTACTAAATAATGGCTTGACTGAGAGCTATGAATATTCACAATATGATTACACCAATGATAAAATAGGGTCTATAGTAACCTATGGGTTTCCGGATTTATCAAACATATTTCGTTTTACTCAATACTTAACCGCATTAAATAATATAAGCGTTTTGGAAAAAATTGATTATATAAATATAAGTCTCCGTAGTAGTGATTGGTTTTATAAAGGATACTATAAATAGGTATATACAACAAATATTGAGCAGATGAATAAAATTGTACTGATACATGATATTAAAATAGTATTTTATTTAGATAAGGAGGTAAGATAATTGAAGAAATCAAAAAAAATAATTCTATTTTCATTATTATTAGTGTTTACTATACTAGTAATAACTGTTTATAAGGTTGGTTCTATGTTTTATTTTATTCCAAAAGAAGTAAATGAATTGAATGAAAATATGCATTTATTTGAATTACCATTTACCTTTGGTGAAGAAGTGAGTGAAGAAGAATTGGATAAAGTACTGAATTTAGATTGGAGCAAGACACTTTTTTATTCCGATATAACGTATTACAATGAGAGTGTTGGTAATTTTGTAATAAGGGGATTCCCGGATTTATCAAGTTCAGGCAAATTTGCACAATATGATACTGGTGAACAAAATCTTACAATTTTTGGAATACAAGTTGGAAGTGATATTAATGTTGCTGAAGATAAACTAATAAGTATGGGATATATTAAGGAATACAGTGACGATTATATTTTTGTAAAAGGAAAAGTAATGATATATTTTAGTATCAATGAAAATCAGATTATAAACCAAATGAGTGTTTTTATCCAAAGTAGCGATTGGTTTCATATTGGTTATTATAAATAGTACATGATTTGTCGGGCGAAAAATTGATAGTATGTAAATTCAAGATATATTATTCAGAAGATAAATTAGGCGTATGTTTATATATTATAATTTCAACAAAGAAAAGGGCGGAAGTTAATGAAATATAAAAGTCTCTCATTGCAAGTTTATTAATTCCATTTTTGAGAGATATATCTTTAGGGCGGTTCTAGGTTCTCTTTACCGAAAGAAACAAAACAAGTTAGGATAAATGAAAAGTACATTAAGAAGGGGGAAAAGAGGGATGAGAGGTAAAAAAAGAAAGTTTTTAATAGGAGCAATAATTCTATTTGCGCTGTTAATCGTATATTTGATTAGCTACAAATATTTGATTGTACCTTATCAAATAAAAGAACTAAATGATAATATGGTAATAGACGGTATTCCCTACAAAATAGGGGATAAAATGGATAATCTTGATTTGGATATATTACAGGATAGTGCATGGGAAAAAGATGACATGTATGGTTACTTTATATCATATTATAATGAGGCTATTGGAACAATTATTTTTAATGGGTATCCAGATTACTCAGATGAGTATAAGTTTACTCTATTTAGAACAAAAAATAATGATTTAAGTGTTTACAATATAAAAGTTGGAAGTAGCACAATTGATGCACGAAAGGTTCTAAAGAAAAATGGATATAAAGAAAAAGATGGTACATATGTAAAAGGAAGAATACATATAAGTTTTAACTATGATATAAATGGAAATATCGAAGAATTGACTGTAGATTTAAAAAGCACTGATTGGTTTCATAAGGGATATTACAAATAAATAAATGAATTACAGGTGGGTATAATGAGAAAGATGAAACGCATAATGGCATTTGTGATATGCTTTACAATAGTTTTGAGTGATTTATCAGTTCCAAGTATAGTCAAAGGAGCATCAACTGTCCCGAAAGAAACAATACAAGTTAGGGTATATGGGAATATATATTATGATATAAATGAGAATGGAAGTAATAGCTCTAAACTTGTAAGAAAACAATTATATGAGTACCCGTTTGCTCTATATTATTCCAATACTGCCGGAGAGACAAAGAGCTTCCAGTTAAAAACAGATAGAAATGGTGATTATAGCTTTTTACTTAAAGATAATCAAGGAATTAAGAATACATAGCAAAAGTTGGTAGTAAAAAGTAAAGAAAATAATGTTGAACTATAGTCAAGTAAGTAGACACGATTATTAGAAAAAACTTTCTGGAAACAGTTACTAAGCTTGATTCCAGAAGAGTTCCTCCTTTTCATTGGGTGTTAGCATTCCAAGAGAACTGTGTGGTCTTCTGGAGTTATAGAAACCTTCAATATACTCAAATACAGATAGCTGCAGCTCCTGTAAAGAGTAATAGGTTTTTCGGTTGGTTTCTTCTTTTTTCAAATATTTGAAGAAACATTCACAGCAGGCATTGTCGAAGGGATAACCTTTCTTAGAAAATGACTGCACTACATTAAGAGAATCCAATAACTGTCTGAATGAAAATGCAGTATATTGAGATCCCCGATCAGAGTGGAACATGAGGCCTGTAGGGTATTTCCTTTTATCATAAGCTTTTTTGAATGCAGTCATTACCAAAGTGACATCAGGTCTTGCTGAAATGTTCCAGGAAATGATTTTGCGAGAAAATAGATCCATTACAATACAGAGATAATACCATTTCCCAGAAACTTTGATATAAGTGAAATCACTTGCCCAGACAATGTCAGGGGATTTCTGGTTGAACTCCTGATGGAGATGATTGGTGCAATTGCCAGTATCTTTATGCCGATAGTTACGATATGGCTTCACCGTTGACATTCGTGGTAATTGAAGTGTTTTCATCAGGCGGTACACTCGTCCAACACTGATGTGAATGCCATGATCACGCTGGAGGACATAAGTAATCTTATATGCACCAAGACGCTTGTTATAATCGGCGTAGATATGGAGAATCCGTTTGGCTATCTCCTGATTTTCCTTGGTGCGTTCAGCAGGTACTGAGTGAAAATGCTTATAATAGGTACTTCTGTTTACACCTAATACATTGCAAAGAATCTTTATGTCATGCTGAAAACGAAGCTTATGAACAGCATCTAATCGTTGCTGGAGTGTGGCGTGAAGATGGCAATCGCTTTTTTTAGTATGAGGAGTTCCTCCTCAAGCTGAGCATTGCGTTTTTGAAGATCCTTCACTTGTTTGGCGGTCAAGACCTCGCCATCATCCGTTTTGACGGTTGAGTATTGCTTGATCCAACGGGTAAGAGCGGTTAGGGAAACACCGTATTCTTTACAGAGAGCAGCCTGTGTTTTACCGCCAGATTGATAAAGGTTAACGAGAGTACGTTTGAAGTCCTCGTCATACCGTGTTCCAGTTTTACTTGTGGACATGAGTAGATACCTCCTTTTTGTGTCTACTTAATTGTAATATATGGTTACTTATCGTGTCCACTTTTATAATATAGATCCAAATGTATAAAATTAAAATATTAAATATTAGATTAATGAGAGTAGGGGGGAAGAGATATCAGTACTTGTAACAAAACAATTCATAATTAAATGAAAAGTACATTAAGAAGGGGGAAAAGTGAGATGAGAGGTAAAAAAAGAAAGTTTTTAATAGGAGCAATAATTCTATTTTCGCTGTTAATAGTATATTTGATAAGTTACAAATATTTAATTGTACCTTATCAAATAAAAGAATTAAATGATAATATGGTAATAGATGGTATTCCCTACAAAATAGGGGATAAAATGGATAATCTTGATTTGAGTATATTACAGGACAATGGATGGGAAGAAGATGCTACAGACGACAAATCCATATCATATTATAATGAAAACCTTGGAGTAATCATATTTAATGGGTTTCCGGACTTCTCAGATGAATATAAGTTTATCCTATTCAGAACAAGAAATTATAATTTCAGTGTTTTCGGAATTAAGGTGGGTGGTAGTGCAAGTAACGCTCAAGAGATTTTGAAAAAGTGGGGATATAATGAAAAAGATGATACTACATATGTGAAAGGAAGAATAATTGTTGGATTTCATTATGATACAGGTGGAAAAATAATAGAGTTAGATGTATTTCTAAAAAGTAGCGACTGGTTCCGTAAAGGAAATTACAAATAGATAAAACAAATGAATTACAGGTGGGTATTATGAAAAAGATGAAACGAATATTAGCATTTATGATATGCTTTACAATGATTTTGAGTGATTGGCAGTTCCTAGTGTAGTAAAAGGAGCTTCGAATTTACCGAAAGAAACAAAACAAGTCAGGGTATATGGAAACATATTTTACAATATAAATGAGAATGGGAGTAATACATCTAAGATTGTAAGAAAACAATTAAATGAGTACCCATTTACTCTATATTACTCCAATACTGTCGGAGAGACGAAGAGCTTTGAGTTAAAAACGGATGGGAATGGTGATTATAGCTTTGGCTTAAAGATATTAAGTATACATAGTAAAAGTTCAACTAATCTGAAAATAAAAATAATAAGTTTTATTATAAGAAAACCTTGATAGGAAATAAATTACTAATTATGTTAAAAAGTATTGAAAATTATGTCATATAATGCATAATATTAGAACATTGAAAAGTAATATAAAGGGTAGGGGTTTAGGAGTTATCAATACTTAGAGTAAAACAGTTCAAAACGGAGGGAGCAAAAGGGATGAGAGGTAAAAAAAGAAAGTTCTTAATTGGTGCACTAATTCTGTTTTCATTGCTAATAGTATATTTGATAAGTTACAAATATTTAATTGTACCTTATCAAATAAAAGAATTAAATGATAATATGGTAATAGATGGTATTCCCTACAAAATAGGAGATAAAATGGATAATCTTGATTTGAATATATTGCAGAATAATGGATGGAAAGAGAGAACTACAGACAACAACTCTACGTTATACTATACTGAGGCTGCCGAAACAATTGTTTTTAATGGATTTCCAGATTTATCAGATGATTACAAGTTTATCCTATTTAGAACAAGAAAAGATAATTTCAGTATATTTGGTATTGAAGTAGGCAGTAATGTAAGTGAATCTCAAACAATTTTGAAAAAAAGAGGATATAAAGAAGAGGATGAGACGACATATGTGAAAGGAAAAATAAGTGTTTCTTTCTCTAGTGATATCGATGGAAAAATAATAATGTTAGAAGTTTTTCTAAGAAGTAGTGACTGGTTTTATAAAGGGAACTACAAATAAAAAAAATAAATGAATTTACAGGTGGGATATTATGAGAAAAATAAAATAGTAGCGTTTATAATATGCTTTACAATAGTTTGAGTGTACCCTATACAAAGAGCTTACAGTTAAAAACAGATAGAAATGGTGATTATAGCTTTTTACTTAAAGATAGTAAAGGAATTAAAAGGCGTAGCAAAAGTTTAATTAAGCTTAAAATTGAATAATAACTGTTTATTATAAGATAACCTTGTTCGGAAATAAATTACTAAATATGGTTGTTAAAAGTATTGAAAATTATGTCATATACTGCATAATATTAGAATGTTGAAATATTAAATTAAAGAGAGTAGGGTAAGAGATATCAGTACTTACAACAAAACAATTCATAATTAAATGAAAAGTACATTAAGAAGGGGGAAAAGAGAGATGAGAGGTAAAAAAAGAAAGTTTTTAATAGGAGCAATAATTCTATTTTCGCTGTTAATCGTATATTTGATTAGCTACAAATATTTGATTGTACCTTATCAAATAAAAGAACTAAATGATAATATGGTAATCGATGGTATCCCTTATAAAATAGGAGATAAAATGGATAATCTTGATTTGCAAATATTACAAAAAGAAGATTGGGAAAAGGATACTATGTATGAACATTTTATATTATATTATAGCGACAATGTTGGAGTTATTATTTTCAGAGGTTTTCCAGATTATTCAAATGAATATAAGTTTACCGTTTTTAGAACAAAAAAACACAATATTAACTTATTCAATATTGGAATAGGTAGTAATGCAAGTGAAGCCCAAATGATTCTTAAGAAAAAGGGGTATACTGAAGAAGATAATAGTACATATGTAAAGGGGAAAATAAGCATTAGTTTTCAATATGATTTAGAACGGAGAATTGAAGAAATAGAGGTAGAATTGAAAAGTAGTGATTGGTTTCATAAAGGATATTACAAATAGATAAAAAAATGAATTGCAGGTGGGCATTATGAAAAAAATGAAAAGAATAGTAGCATTTATGATATGCTTTACAATAATTTTGAGTGATTTGACAGTCCCGAGTATCGCTAAAGGAGCATCTACTGTCCCGAAAGAAACAAAACAAGTCAGGGTATATGGAAACATATTTTACAATATAAATGAGAATGGGAGTAATAGTTCTAAGATTGTAAGAAAACAATTAAACGAGTACCCATTTAATCTATATTACTCCAATACTGCCGGAGAGACGAAGAGCTTTGAGTTAAAAACCGATGGGAATGGAGATTACAGCTTTTTACTTAAAGATAGTAAAGGAATTAAAAAGACCTGGATTCAAATTGAATCTAAGAATGCAGCAGTTCTAGTTACTTCTAACATTTTAAAGAAAGGAAAAGCATTCAAATCTTTAGTATTCGAAAGCAGGAAGAAAACAGTGCCAAAAGGTTCTTCTAGTCTTCAGATGAACATCAATATATATAGTCCGGACGTTAAAGGAGCTATCAATATTGCAAGGGTAATTAAGGATGCAAGAGGCTTTGCTCAGAATGAAATGGGAATACAAGTACCTCCTGTTCTCGTTCTATGGAAGCCTGGCTATGGAGATGATTCTTATGCAATCAATGAAACTATCTCTGGAAATACGGTTGGTGGGATAGTTTTATCGGGGAAAGATAATGATGAAAGAGATGAAAGTGTTATTGTACATGAATATGGACATTGGGTATATGGTACTTTAAGAGAGGATGGAAGGTTTGCATGGGGAGATCATAGTAGTTCAAATAAAATTGATGCAAGGTTAGCATATTCAGAAGGGTTAGCTACCTTTTTTGGACAGGCATTTTTGGATAATGAATATTATGTAGATAAAGGGAACGCTAATTCTGGTCTTGCCTACAGTTTAGAAAATCTTCCGAGTAATTTTCCATCCGGTGAGAAAAATGAAGCTCATGTAGCGTCTGTCCTTTGGGATACGATAGATACCTATAATACCAACGAATCCTGGGACAATGTTGCGGAAGACCTTGGAAAGGTATTAAGTAGAAATGCTGATGTAGTACGACAGTCTGATATATATATTGGCTCTATCAAGGATCCAATTCACACTTTTCTAATATATAATTGTACAATTCGGGATTTCTATAATAAATATGTTGAAAGTGAAATTCGAAAAAATTCTCAAGAAGCATTGGATTTCTGGACCATATTTGAAAAAAATGATATGCAATACGATGATGAAAAGCCAACCATTAGTCTTAAGGACAATAAGAAGATTTATGTTATCAATAATAATATGAATTCTATCAGTGTGAATCTATATGATAACGTTACTGTAGCAAAGGCGGAGTTTTATATCAACGGTAAAAAAACCAATACATACAGAAACCCTGCCAGTAATTTAGTATACAGTATACCTAAATCCGAATTAAAGAAAGGGCTCAATAAGCTGACTATAAAAGCATATGACCATGCCGGTAATTATGTATCAAGCGAAGCGTCCTTAGCTAAGAATGTGTTCCCAACAAAGGATTTCTATAAGATTTCAATAGGCAATGCCAATGTCGATTTAAGCAATGTTTCCTACAGAACTCCTTATTCCGTAGAATACATTGATTTATTTCTGGAAGATGATGATACGCCTTCAACTCTTTCAGGGAATATGTTTTCCTTACTGGAAATCGGTGCAGCATCACTTGATGAACAACTCACCGATGAAATACAGGAAGCTGAGACGCCAGAAGATATCCCTTTCTCAGAGACAATGTATGAAATAGCGGAGACCTATGCACTTACGAATGCTAGAGAAGAATATGGGTTAATAGGGCAGGATGAAATATCACAAATACATACCTTTGAGGTTGAGAATGGGAATGACTATGGGTTGCTGGTGGACGATACATTGGGAGATTTCGAAATTACCCTTACTTCACCTGATGGAACTCAATATACCAACACATCCCTAGAGGAAATACCGGAAGTTGAAACATCGGAAGGTGAATTACCTGCACAAGAAGATTTACAAAACCAATACATACTGAACTTAGGGACAAGCGGATTTATGATGTTTCAACCGGAAGCCGGTGTTTGGAGTTATACCATTAAGAATCTGGGCACAGAGAGTAATTACCATGCAGGAATCTTTACAAAGTTATCAGCTCCTACGATTACCAATGAAAGCGAACTTTTAAATATCCAAGACGGTTCCCTGGTGGAATTACAGGCCAATATTGCTACAGGCAGTGCGATTAGTATTCAATTAACCGGAGAAAACAGTGGAATAGAAGTAGTGGATAGCATTGAGGTAGATGCTAAAAATAATGGTAATTTTTCATATACATTTGAAGCTTTGCCGGATGATACTTATAATGTGGAGCTTTACATTACAGAGGATGGAAGAAAAGTTAGCTGGTCTAAGGAAGCTGACATTGTTGTTGATTCCTCAGTACCTGAAATTATTTTAGATGATGATTATGAGTTTTATACCTATTCTGATATTGCAGTAGTACAGGGTATTGCTAGAAATGCTGCCGAAGTTTCTGTTTCTCTAAATGGGGAGGGTGTTGTGGTTAACAGCGGTAGCAAGGATGAATTTACCTTTGGTACGGACTGGCTGAACCTGCAACCCGGTAATAACGCTGTGGTAATCATAGCAAAAACCAAGACCGGTAAGACGGCAGTGAAAGAGGTGACTTTATTCTCAGATACCAGTGATGAAGGTGAAGAAGAGGCAAATCTGCCGGTTATTGAAAGCGTATTGTTTAATGGAAAAGAAGAAAGTACCATTCATAATAGTGCAGAAATTGGGGTAAAACTTGCCAACAAGGAGTTAAGTAATTATAAAGTTTATGCAATATATAATAGTAAAAAATATGATTTTATTCCTACTGGGAATCATTTTACTCTGAATTTTAATCCGGAGGAGGAAAGTGGTAATTACTATATAACCATTTATGCGGAAAGTAAATGGCAGATGAGTGATAAGAAGGAAATAGAATTAACTGTTATTAAAAATGATGGAAAGATTTATGTGAAAAGCCGTCCGGAAGACATTAATATAGAAGAAGGCGAAACAGCGACCTTAAATATCAGTGATATTATTGGTGGCACCAATTACGAGATACAGTCAGATGTTGGAAACATTCAGAATGGACAATGGAAGTATACCCCTGAGTTACCAGGTATGTATGAGGTTAATTTTATCGTCAGCAAGGATGAGACGTTGTTAACTGTAACCTTTGATGTAATCGTTGATCAATCGGTAGGGTTCAAACTGAAGTTAAATCCTAACGGGGGAAACCTTAGTAATAATACCAAGTATGTATACTATGACCAGATATATGGTGTTTTACCAACGCCGGCTAGAGTTGGATATACCTTTGATGGCTGGTACACTCAGGCAGAGGGTGGTGAAAAAGTCGATTCAGCTAAGATTGTTACAATAGAGGATGCAAGAACCTTGTACGCTCATTGGAAGGGGATTACGATTGCTGTGAATCTGAATGCCAATGGTGGTACGGTAAATCCTATTTCTGCAAAGGTGGTCTATGGTAGTGAGTATGGGGAGCTGCCTGTACCTTATAGAGAAAATTATTTCTTTAATGGATGGTACACTGCCATGAGTGGAGGCACGCTTGTTACGGATAATACCTTAGTAAAGGTAACTTCAACCCAGTACCTATATGCACGATGGACATCAAAAACCTATTCAATAACCTTAAATCCCGATGTAGGTACGGTTACTCCGACAACTAAGCAGGTTACTCATGGAAAGACATATGGTACACTTCCCTCTGCGATAAAAGCAGGCTATACCTTTGGCGGATGGTTCACAGAACTGGCAGGTGATGTAGAAGTAACCGAAAACACAGAGGTTGTAAGCAAGTCACAGCACGCCTTATATGCCAAGTGGAATCCTATTTATTACACGATATATTTTAATAGTAACGGTGGATTAGTAGATAAAGATTCCAAAGAAGTAACGTACGGGCAATCTTATGGTGAGCTGCCGGTACCGGAACGGGAGAACTTTGAATTCATCGGTTGGTATACTCTTCCGGTCGGAGGTACTGAAATTACAGTAGAATCAACGGTTAACATTACG
The DNA here is from genome assembly GCF_014218335.1 of Anaerocolumna cellulosilytica. Classification (GTDB taxonomy): domain Bacteria; phylum Bacillota; class Clostridia; order Lachnospirales; family Lachnospiraceae; genus Anaerocolumna; species Anaerocolumna cellulosilytica. The sequence continues at coordinate 2,368,982 of NZ_AP023367.1, forward strand.
ACAGAAACCATGCTTTACGCAAGGTGGTCAGGTGTTACGGTAATGGCAAAGCTGGAGGCTAACGGAGGTACCGTTTCCAGTGATTTTAAGCAGGTATTTTATGGAGGCAGATATGGCACACTGCCAACTCCCCAAAGAGAAGGCTATATATTTGATGGGTGGTATCTGGTAAAAGAGGGTGGACAAAAGTTAACAGAAAGTACCAGAGTTAATGACTTGAAGGAGCATACTTTATATGCCCATTGGTCAAAGTTTGACTACAGAGTTAATTTTAATGCGAATGGAGGAGGCGTTTCTCCGGCTAATAAAACATTACCATATAACACACCCTATGGTACACTTCCTACCCCAACCAGAGGAGGACATACCTTTCTTGGCTGGTATACTTCCTTGTCAGAGGATGCCAAGCCAGTGTATTCCGATACTATTTTTAAGAGCTCATCAGACCAAACGTTATATGCACATTGGAAGCCCAATGAATATAAAGTCTGGTTGAATGGTAATGGTGTAAAACTTAATAAAGATTCTATAACTTTGACCTATGGGCAAGCTTATGGTGAATTACCGGTACTTCAATTAAAAAACTATACCTTTAATGGATGGTACACACAACCGTCAGGTGGATACATCATTAATCCGGCGCAGATATATAACTGGAATTGTGACCAAACGATCTACGCACAGTGGTCAGGTAAGGAGTATACCGTATCTTTTGAACTAGAAGGTGGAACTAGTGGTATAAGTCAAATAAAGGTGAATTACGGACAGGCCTATGTGAATTTACCAGTACCATATCGTCTGGGTTATACTTTTGCAGGCTGGTTTACAACCAGAGACGGTAATAAAATGGTTATTAACACGGATATAGTAAGAATGACGGAAGACCAGACGTTATATGCCCGTTGGGAAGTAATGAAACCTACGGTAACCTTCCAAGCCAATGGCGGTATGATGGTCGTAAATGGAGAGAGTGTCCCAAGCTATAATACGAATGTAGCATATGGAGGTACTTATGGAACATTATATACTCCAGTAAGAGATGGATTTACGTTTACAGGTTGGTATACAATACATAACAATACGGAGATTTTAGTAACCCCTGGTTATACCAATCAGACAACTACATCACATATGGTATATGCAAAGTGGATTGCTAACTCCTATGAAGTGAATTTTATGGCAGAGGATAATGAGTCAATCTTGTCTTCTATGAAAGTAACCTATGGATATAGTTATGGGAACTTACCCACTCCGACAAAAGAACATTTTACCTTTAATGGATGGTATACGAAGCCAGAGGGCGGAGAGTTAATAAATAATACATCAGTTGTGAAAATAGTAGCACCGCAAAACCTGTATGCGCGATGGCTTGGTAATTATGTAAAGGTTAATTTTAATGGTAATGGAGGTTCTGTTTCCAGCGCAAGCAGTTTGATAAGATATCAAAGTGATTATGGTTATTTACAGATCCCCTCAAGAGTGGGGTATGACTTCAAAGGCTGGTATACAGAACCGGCTGGCGGAACGAAAATTACGGAATTGAGTAAAGTAAATACGACAGAGGAACACACCCTGTACGCCCAATGGAATCTAACAAAGATAACGGTAACCTTAGATTATGGCTTCGATGGAAAAAGCAGTACAATGACTATGTATTATGATCGTGCAATGGGTAGTATACCTGCCCCGGAGAGACCTGGATACCGATTTGATGGATGGTTTGCACGATATGCGGATAAGGCTGTTACAGCAGAAACTGTTGTTAATACAACCGTAGATTTCACCTTATATGGGAAATGGACAGGTAATAGTTATCAGGTATATCTGGATGCAAATGGAGGAAGTGTAGTTCAGAATAACTATACGGTTACCAATGGTAATAGTTACAATGCAATATTAGTAAACCCGTACAGACAAGGCTTTACCTTCGGAGGCTGGTATACCGAGAGAAGCGGAGGAATGCTTATAAATTCAGGTTCGTATGCAAATCTGACCAGTGATACAACACTATATGCCCATTGGCTAGAGGATACCTATCGGATTTATTTTTATCCAAATGGCGGTTCACTTCCCTATCTTAATACAACGGTTAATAAGGACGAATTATTCAGTGATTTTCCGACACCAACCAAAACGGGCTATTCATTTGAAGGCTGGTATACTAATTATAGACTCGACACACCCGTATATTATACAACAGGCCTTAGTAATCTCTATGCGAAATGGACGCCAAATAGTTACACTGTTCATTTTGATGCCAATAGCGGAAAAGTTTCCACCTCTGTTAAGAGTGTCAACTATGAAACAGCCTATGGAGAACTGCCAACACCAACGAAGAAAGGACATCTATTTCTTGGATGGTATACACAAAAGGTTGGTGGGAATGTGATAACTGCTGCTTCTACAATGTATGAGACTAAAAATAGTACACTTTATGCCCAATGGAGCGGTGCGGCTGTTACGGTTTCCTATGACTCAAATGGAGGAAGTGTGATAAACTCAACTAAAACAGTTTATTATGAGCAAACCTATGGGGGATTACCCACTCCAACTAGGACAGGCTATACCTTTGATGGTTGGTCTACTGCAATTAGTGAAGGTACATTAATTGATTCTAGCAGTATTGTAGAAAATGAGGAAGAACATACCTTATATGCCCAGTGGCGTCCGATAACTCCAACTATAAACTTAAATCCGATTGGTGGAACAGTTCTTGAAAATGGAATAAAAGTCAATATTTCATCAGTCATTAGAACCTATGGTGATACCTATGGTATACTGCCTGTAGCATCAAAAGCCGGGTATATATTTGATGGTTGGTATATGTCAACTACAGGAAAGGATAAGATAACAGAAGAGACCATAGTAACTGCTACAAGCTCCGTAACACTTTATGCACATTGGACAGCCGTTGAAAATGTAGTAGCATTTCATCCAATGGGAGGAATACTGCAAGAGCAATCAAAAACACTTAAAGTAACCTATGACAGTTTATATGGCACACTACCTATACCAGAAAAAACAGGATATACCTTTTTGGGGTGGTTTACAGAGGAAAATGGCGGAGCGATAATTATTAATAACACGCGGGTTACCATTCTTGGCAACCAGCAGTTATATGCAAGATGGCAAAGAAAGACCTATAGTATTAACTTTGATGGTAATGGTGGAATATTTTTTGAAAAAAACAAGCAATATCCAGTCATTCCTAAATATATATTATTCGAAGCGGATTATGGTACACTTCCTACGCCAACTCGAACTGGTTATCAATTTGAAGGATGGTTTACCAGTAAAGAAGAGGGAGAAGAAGTATTCTTCCATACGAAAATGAAAGAACCATATAGCGGAACAGTTTATGCTCGATGGAGGGCAACTTCCTATGATGTAACACTTGTTTCTGACGGAGGCCCAGTTGGATTAACGAAACAGGTGATGGTTAATGGAACTTATGGGGAACTCCCCACGCCCGAAAGAGCATATTATAGTTTTAATGGTTGGTTTACAGCAACAGTGGGTGGCAATAGGATAACCCAGGAATCAAAATATGAATATTCTTCCTCCTCCACATTGTATGCACAGTGGAAGCCTGACACATTTACAGTTACATTAGACCCGAATGGAGGCAGTGTTACCACAGAGAGTATTAAGGTTGTATATGAAGGAACATACGGTAGCTTGCCCACTCCTACACGTAAAAACTATACTTTTGTTGGCTGGTATACCAGTGCCGAGGATGGTAAAAACGTATGGTCCGGTACAATTTTAACAGTACCTGCTGATATAACTATATATGCCCGGTGGAATCCAAACCCATATGCCCTTACCTATCATGCAAATGGCGGATCTGTTTATCCTAATTCTAAATTAATTGTTAATAATGAAAATTATGGAGACTTGCCTATACCCACCTATTTCGGGTATCTATTTGAAGGGTGGTATACAGACTCTTCCAGTGGAGAATTGATAACAAACGCAGACTTGGTAAATGTTACGGAGGCACAAAAAATATATGCCCAATGGAGAGTTAAAAATCCTACCATTACTTTTAATCCCAACGGAGGAAAAGTTGATACTCCCACTAAGATAGTAACGTATAAAGGTACATATGGTGAATTGCCAGTACCTGAATTATCTAATTGCAGCTTTGAAGGTTGGTATACAGCCCAAACCGGTGGAACTAAGATTATTGAGAATACACCAGTAAACATAGCCGATTCTCAAACCTTGTATGCCCGTTGGAAAGCAAATAATATACGATAGAAATCTAAATAGTAATTAGAAAATCAAAATAACAACAAATAAAGAACTGACAGCCAAATTACGAACCGGCTGTCAGTTCTTTAGATTACTGAATTAAATATTTGATTTCTGTGATAGTGTCATAATATAGTTCCTCATTCCACCATTTATAAGTATAAAAAATGAAATTCCTATAAAATGATTCTATACAGTTATAAGTATATGATATATGCAATCTGAAAAAGGATATTATACATGGAAGCAAAAAGAACAGTCATGCTATAATGAGGTATGTTTAAATTAGGTATTTGTAAAGCAGTTATTCGATGCGATGGAACCTGTCAACATCACCGAAAATAGGTTCCGATGCCGTGGCAAGTCACCTTTATTTTGGTGAAGTTACCTACATACTTCTTCTAAATTAAGAATGTCGCAATTGTCTATTATTTAACTTAGGAAGGGGCGTGGCTATTTTATGGGATTAGTAAGAATAAATCAAATGGGCTATAAACCGGATAGTCCAAAGCAATTAGTATATGTTGGAAAAGAAACAGAATTTAATATTTATCAGAGTGAGACAGACAAGGTTGTATACACAGGCAGATTGTCTGAGAGCAGGTGGGATAAGGCAGGTGAGGAAACAATTTGTGTTGGCGAGTTTGGGGATTTGAAAGAAAGAGGCAATTATTATATAAAAATTGGAGAAAAGAAATCCTTGACTTTTACGATATCTGATAATCAACCACAGTTATGTACGGATGTTTTATTAAAAGCCTTTTATTTTCAGAGGTGTGGAATGGAGCTTACAAAAGAATATGCAGGTTCTTGGAAACACGGGAGGTGTCATACAGATTTCGCTTATATAGTTTCACCAGATATAGAAAAGCTTATAAAAGAATCACCTGAAACACTAGAGCGTATTGACGTAACCGGCGGATGGCATGATGCTGGAGATTATGGAAAGTATACAGTTGCGGCAGCCATTGCAGTAGCTGATTTGTTGTTAGCCTACGAAGAGTATACCAATGCTTTCAGGCATATGATTGGAATACCAGAGAGTAAGCTTATAGGAGATGATTTACTTTATGAAGTAAAGTATGAATTAGATTTTATGTTGAAAATGCAAAAATCCGATGGAAGTGTTTATTCCAAAGTAACTACCAGATTTTTTCCGGGAATGATTATGCCTGAAATGGATACGGCACCCATGCTGCTATTTGATATATCAACACCTGCAACAGGTGATTTTGCAGCAGTTATGGCTCTAGCTGCAAGGATTTATCATGTATTTGACAAAAGTTATGCAGATATCTGTTTGGAAGCAGCGAAGAGAGCCTACAAATGGCTAAAGAAAAATCCAGAACCTAAATTATTTAAAAATCCTCCGAATGTATTGTCTGGTGAATATGGCGATACGTGTGACTTGGATGAACGTTACTGGGCGGCAGCGGAACTGTATCGAACTACCGGAGAAGAGGAATACCATAAAGAGTTTTTAAACTATTATCCGCTAGTAAAGAATAGGGTGGCATTCGGATGGGCAGAAGTAGGCGGCTATGGCACGATTGCATATTTGTTTAGTAAGAGGAAAAATGATTCCAAGATACTTGAATCAATGAAATTAGAGTGGCTGGCACATTCCGATATGCTGGCTAAAAGAAGTTACGAGAATGGATATGGAATTACGCTGGGGTTTGATGAGTATAAGTGGGGAAGTACCATGCTTTTACTAAATCAGGCCAGACAATTAATCATCGCAGAACGCTTGTTAAAAGAGAATTGTTATCATACGATTATACATCGTAACTGGGATTATTTATTGGGTATGAATCCAATGGATATTTCATACGTAACAGGCCTTGGGGAGAATGCGGTTATGAAGCCCCATCACCGGCCATCGGATGCGGATGGTGTACTAGAACCGGTGCCGGGGTTGGTATCCGGTGGTCCTTGCTCTGGACTTTTAGACGAAGTGGCGAAAAAAAGGTGTGTTGGACAGCCACCTGCAAAATGCTTTGTTGATGATACACAAAGCTACACCACTAATGAGATAACCATATACTGGAATTCACCTGCGGTATATGTTGGTGCGTACATCAGTACATACAACGAACATATCAGGTGATTTACAGCATTCCGAAAATGTAGTTTTAGGATGCACCTATAAAACTAAATCAACGATAAGAGTTTTTTGCCGGTACATAATAATTGATTATGTACCGGATTTTTTATAAATAAATATATATATTTGGGTTTTATTTAAATCACTATTTAATGCATAAATATTAAGAATTGCTGAGTGGGATACATATATATACGTTAGCTTAAAAGGATTATTAGCATTGTATATAAAAGGTTATTATTGACACTTATTTACATAATAATTACAAAAAATAGCAAAATATTGAAAAATGATATTGAAATTCACCAAAATAAGACATATAATGGGTTTTATAGTAAAATAAAGGAATGAATATCCATAGTCTGGAAGAAGTGTGCATTGATAAATTCGTTAGATTAAATTTGGATATGTTTAATTAAAGGGGGAATTTACGCAAGGAGAATGAAAAAATAATCAAAGTTTATGATGTTATATAATTTACAAAAACATAAAAAAAGAGAGGGAAAGAGATGGCTGACTATATACCAACCGTAATTTCAGAATGCCTAAGAATAGTGGTTTGTACAAGAAACTTGAATTGGAATAACGACGAATATAAAGCAAATGTAATTGAACCATATAATAAGATACAAGAGATGCAAAATGAATTGGAAAGAAGTAACATGACTGCAACGGTAGAACAGATGCGGGAAGTATTAGAAATGTTAAAACTTGTGTTCAAAACTAAAAAAGTCCCCCTTGAGGAACAGCTAGAAAGATTTAATGAGGTTTTTGATAAAACCCAGACCAGATCTTTATTTACAGATTTTGAATTGCCTACGGCAGAGGATTTATAGCAAAGGTGAACCAGTTGTAATCTGTAAAACATCTTAGTATTCAACTTAAAAAGGAGGATTTATGATGCGGTTATATGGTGGAATTGATATTGGTTCAACCACAAGCGAATTCATAATAGTCGATGAAACAGGCAGCTTAATTTATAAAGACAGAACCTTAACATCCGGCAATATAAAAGCTGCAAGTGAAACGGTTTATAATAATTTTAAGATTAGTGAATTAGGCAATAGGGATTTGGACGCAATTGTTGCAACCGGCTATGGCAGAAAATATGTACCCTATGTAGATAAAAATATAACAGAAATAACCTGTTATGCAAAAGGAGCAAAATTTATACATCCCGCTGTAAAAACAATCGTTGATATCGGTGGTCAGGACTCAAAAGTTATTACTGTTAATGATAGAGGGGATGTGGATGAGTTTGTTATGAACGACAAATGTGCCGCAGGAACAGGGCGGTTTCTAGAGCTTGTTGCTAAGATTTTTAATATTAATGTAGATGAACTCGGGGATTATTCCGAGAAGTCAGATAAAGTCGTACCCATTAGTACGGTATGCGCAGTTTTTGCTGAGTCAGAAATTATTTCTTTAATTTCCCAGCAGGTATCGGCAGAGAACATAATTCGTTCCATCCATAATTCCATTGCAGAAAAGATACGAGGAATGGCAGGCAGGCTTCAGGCAAAAGAAGATATTATGTTTTGCGGAGGCGTTGCCAGAAATAAAGGTATGGTAAAAGCAATTGGTCAATTATTTAATTCAGACAATATTATAGTACCACAAGAATCAGATTATATAGGAGCCATGGGGGCAGCGTTATTCGCTGCTGGTTTGTAATATAAAAGTATAGATAAGGGGGTATTATTTACTTGAGTGGAATTAGTATAGTAAGTAATGAAAATGCCGGAAATGCAATTGCCTTTCATTTTGCAAGTAGAGGTTATGAGGTTCAGGTTTTGACAGTCAATGAAAAGGGTGATATTGACACCAATCCGGATAGAAGAATAACAAGAATGAGAAATATTCAAAGTAAATTTGTCGATGTTTCTACAGAGAACAAATCCATCATATGGGTAGAGAGTTACAGTGCGCTTTCAGATGCGGATATAATCATAGATGCAATTCATGGGGAATTGGATGATAAGCAAACGGTTTTAAAAAAAATAGAGGCTAATTCAAGAGAAGATGCTTTACTATTGTCAAGTGGCAGAGTGCATTTTCCGTCTGCACTTGCCTGTGTTCTGAAAAATCCCTCTAGACTATTGGGGATTTATTTATATGACATTGAACATGGAAATAACAATGGAGAGATTATCACACACGACAAGTATTCAAAGGAAGCTGTTGAAAGGATTAAAAATCTATTTACCCAAGCGGAGCTTCGAATCGGAGTTGTGAAAGAATGCGTTGGATTTGTACATAATAGAATTGGTTTATTCGGATTCATGTGCCTTCTTAAATTTTATGATGAAAAAATATTAACGATTAAAGAGCTATCAAAATATATTATTGTTTCTAAAGTAGGCCCTAAACTCTTTTTTAATCTTACATTAGGAAAAGAAGCAAAATATGAACTGATTGAGGCTAGGGAAGTGTTTATTAAATTAAGTGAAACATCAGGAAATGATCCATTCCGGCTGCCGGATTACATCAATAAATACAAGGATCTTACGGTAGATAATATATTTGATGTAATGGGACAGGATTCTGTTGAGGACTACAGTATAAAAGACGAAGGCTTTGAATTAAAGGATTATAAGAAGCTTTACATAACAGGTCTGCATCCAATCTATAACAATATACTATATCCCCTTTTAAGAGGAGATATAGAGCTATACTTTGATGAGAAAGAAAGTGAAGAATACTTAAGTAAACTAAGTGAGAATTATACAGATTTATACCAAAAAGTAAGGAACAAAATTACTTTTATTAATAAAGAAAATCAAAAAAATATAGATTTGATAATAGATTTTACCATTGAATCACTGGAAGAAAAAATTGAACGGTGTAATACACTGCAAACAGAATTCGGGACAGAACTGCCCATATTACTTAATACACCAATACACAAACTGGAAGACATAGCAAAGTCACTCACTAGACCGGATATGATTTTTGGAATGTACACACAAAAGGCATATTTGTCAAATACAGAACTTGTGATAAATGACATAATAGATAAAGCAGCCTATGTTTCCATAAGAAAATTTATCAAGAAACTTACATCCAATTATATTGAGACAAAGGATACCTATGTAAGGCCTTTAGTGTATTTTAATCTTGCTAAGCTGCTTGAGGCATCACGTCTGTTAGAAGCCGGTATTGCATCCAAAGAAGATATTGAAATTGTCGGAGTAGATGGCGAAATATTTAATTACATGGATATTTTTGAATTGAAGAATATAACCAAAATATGCAGATATTTAGAACCTATCTATGGCCGTACTTTTACTGTACCCAAACTGCTTCTTACTATGGAAGCGGAAGGAAAAACCTTCTATTAGGATAGTAGGGTCAGGTATAGTACAGGAATCATGTGGAGGACTTAAATGAGAAAGAAGGACGCTTTATATTTAAAAGAGAAAATAAAATCTTCCTATAATCTGGCAGAGACAGGAAAACAGTTTTTAATTGCTCATTATACCGCTGGGATTTTCAACGATTTCGTATTCTTTGACCATGGAAAGGGATCAAAGATGTATGATATTGACGGCAATGAGTACATTGACTGTGCGGGAGGCATCGGTCCGTTAATATTGGGGCATTCCCATGAGGCTGTGGTAAATGCCGCCACAGAAGCCATTGAAAAAGGCTGCTTACATGGATTGGGAAATGAATATGAAGTTCGATTTGCAGAACTTTTGGTTGAGAGTATACCGCAGGCAGAAGTTGTAACCTTTACAAATTCAGGTACAGAAGCAACTATGCACGCTATTAAGTTAGCACGGGCTTATACTGGTAAAGAGAAGATAGCTAAATTCGAAGGACACTATCATGGCACACATGAGTTTGCCCAGATATCCGGAAGGACAGCGAAATATGGTCCGGTGGAAAGACCGGAAAGTGTTGCAGATTATGCAGGTATTCCTGAATATGCCGTTGACGGGACAATTACACTTTCCATGAATCAAAAGGAAAGCTTTGATATTATCCGGCAATATAAAGATGAACTGGCAGCAGTTATTGTGGAGCCATTGCCCATGTACGCACCACTTGACTATAAGGTATTTTTAAAAGGGCTTAGAGAAGTTACTGAGGAATGTGGAGTATTGCTTATATTTGATGAAGTAGTAACAGGGTTTCGCTTAGCTTTTGGTGGAGCCAGAGAATATTTTAATATCATTCCGGATTTAGCAACCTATGGAAAAATTATTGGTGGCGGATTTCCGGCAGGAGCGATAGTTGGTACTAAGAAATTCTTTAAACCTGCTTACTTTGATGGTTTTAATATTGGCCGAAAAAGTGTTTTTTTCACAGGTACCTTCAGTGGCAATCCGGTGACCTGTGCAGCTGGAATTGCAGTGATTGAATATCTTAGAGATCATAAGTATTTATACGAACAGATGAACCAGAATGTATTGTATATTTGTAATCAAATTGAAGCTCATGCGAATGAAATCGGATATCCCCTTCAGACAAAATCAGCTTGTTCTTTATTTGTACCCTATTTCTTCAAAGAAGAAATCAATAAACCGAGAGATACCAACTGGACGAATAATATCGGACAATATGATACTTTAAGAAAGCATATGTTGAAACATGGAGTTTCGTTAAGCGACATTGGTGTAGTCTTCGTTACCGCGGCACATAGCAGAGAAGATTGTGATAGTATTGTCAAAGCTTTTAATCAGTCAATTGATGAGATGTACTAACGTTTATGCATATCTTAATTAGTTCATCACATAAAATGACAGTTTCGCGATGGACTAAATCAGCATAAAACTTACAAGGAGGGTACAAGTGAAGGTTAAAGACAGAGAGTATTTAGAACAAAAGCTAAAAGTATCAGGTCAACTGCTTGAACGAGGCAAAAAGTGTCTCTTATCTCATTATACAAATGGAAATTTTTCCGAATTTGTATTTTTTGAATCCGGTAAAGGTTCAAAAATAGTAGATAAGGATGGGAATGAATATATTGACTATGCAATGGGTCTTGGCCCACTTTTGTTAGGACATGCCCACCCGGATATTGTAAAAGCAGCAACTAAGGCAACTATAGAAGGTTCTGTACATGGTTTCGGAAATATATACGAAGTCGAATTTGCAAAATTATTGGTGGACGCGGTTCCGGGTATAGAGAAAGTAGCATTTACGAATTCAGGTACAGAAGCGACATTACAGGCTATAAAGTGTGCAAGGGCAATTACAAAAAGAAAAAAAATAGGTAAATTTGAAGGTAACTACCATGGTACCCATGATTACGCCCAGATTTCGGGAAGAAATGCAACGTCAGGTAATATTGAAGATCCCAAAAGCGTAGCTGATTTTGGTGGTATCTACAAAGAAGTATTAGACAATGTGATTACTCTGTCTATGAATGTAGATGAAACCTTTGATAAAATAGAACGATTTAAGGATGAGTTGGCTTGCATTATTTTAGAGCCCCTCCCCCTTATGTGTCCGTTGGAAATGAAGGATTTTATTAAAAGACTCAGAGACATCACAAAACAATACGGCATCTTATTAATATTTGATGAAGTGGTAACCGGCTTTCGGTTAGGCTTCGGGGGCGCAATTGAATACTTTGGAATAGTACCTGATTTGGTGACATATGGAAAGCTAATTGGCGGAGGATTTCCAGTCGGTGCAGTTGCAGGGCCTGACGAATACATGAAAGTACTTAGCTTTAATCAAATGTCATATGGAAAGGACAAGGTTTATTTAACTGGTACTTTTAATGGCAATCCGGTGACCTGCGCAGCAGGTGTTGCTACATTAGAATATCTTAAAAATAATAAAAACGTGTATGGAGAAATGGAAAAAAAGACTATGTATCTTCGAACAAAGTTGGAAGAGGCAGCCAAAGAATTAAAGTTCACATTTAGAACGCTCGGAGCAGCCTCTCTTTTTGTATCCTATTTTCACGAAGGTAAAATAGAGAATACCAGAGCTGCCAGGTGGAAATCTACTATGCAAGCTTTCATGATATTACGCAGGCATATGTTAAAAAATGGCGTAATACTCTCTGATACAGGATCCTATTTTCTGTCAACAGAACATACTTATGAAGATTGTGATAAGACAGTTCAGATATTTAAAAAGACCTTAGAAGAAATCATATAGGAGGTATCATGCAGTTATCAAAAACAGCAAGCAGCTTTACCGAGTCAGTAATAAGGGAAATGACCAGAATATGCGATTCGGTTAATGGCATAAACCTATCTCAGGGTTTTCCGGACTTCCCTACGGAAGAAGTTATAAAAAATGCTGCGGTGAAGGCAATTCTTGAAGACGTAAATCAATATTCCGTAACTTTTGGGAGTGAGAATCTAAGAAGGGCAATCGCTAATAAGGTAAAGAGATTTAATAACCTTACAGTAGATGCTGAGAACGAAATAACGGTAACCTGCGGTGCAACGGAGGCAATGCTTTGTGCATTGAAAGCAGTTATTAATCCCGGTGATGAAGTCATAATATTTGAACCATTTTATGAAAACTATGGACCGGATGTCATACTATCAGGTGCTGCTGCAAGATATATTACCCTACATCCACCAAAATGGCAGTTCGATTATGAAGAGTTACGAAGAGCTTTTAATGAAAAAACAAAGGCAATCGTTATTAACACACCAAATAACCCTACTGGTAAAGTGTTTTCTAAGACCGAACTTGAATATATCGCAAAATTATGCAAGGAGTTTAACGCCTTGGCAATATGCGATGAGATTTATGAGCACATAACCTATGACGGAGAGACACATATATCAATTGCTTCACTGCCTGGGATGTATGAAAGAAGCATAACAATCAATTCGGCTTCCAAAACCTACTCTGTAACCGGTTGGAGGGTAGGTTGGGCCATTGCTCCACCAAATATTACAAAACTCATTCGAACCGTACATGATTTTATGACGGTAGGAGCTCCGGCACCGTTACAGGAAGCAGTAGCTTATTGTATGGAGTTAAAAGAAGATTATTATAATAAGTTATGTAACCATTACTATGAAGCAAGGAATTATATGTCAAAAGTATTAGTTGACTGTGGCTTTGAATTATATGAAGCGCAGGGAGCATATTATTTTCTTGTCAATTGTGAGCAATTAATGAAACAATTTTCTGTTAAAGATGATTTTGAATTTAGCAGGGCTCTAATTGAAAAGACCGGTATTGCTACTGTACCGGGAACATCTTTTTATGTGAATAAATTAAAAGGGTTTCATCAGGTAAGATTTTGCTATTGTAAGTCTTTTGACACGCTTTATGAAAGCGAAAAGAGACTCAGGAAACTAGTTTAAATTAAAAAATAATATTATTGGAGGCATTTTAACATGAAAAAATCAGAAATTTTTGAAACGGTAAAGAATGTATTAATTGATACTTTAGGAATTGAAGACGAGAATGAAGTATATTTAGAATCAAAGCTTATAGAAGACTTGGGTGCAGAGTCTATTGATTTTCTTGATATTATGGCAAGATTAGAGCGTAGATTTGACGTTTCCCTCTCGGAAGATGAGGAAAGTGTGGAAGATTATATTATGAAGAATAGTTCAGAAGAAGAATTAGAAACCGGTGTTATACCATCCCATGTTCTGAAAGATTTACCAAAATTAATGCCGGAATTAGATCCGGATGAGTTTGTGGAAGGGTTAACCTTTAATGATATCCCCCGTTTATTTACCATCAATTCCTTGGTGTATGCGGTTACATTGGCAATGAAAAAACAAAAGAATATTGAGGTAGAAAATGATATATAAATCTTAAAATACATCAAAATGACGATGGGAGGGTAGTTGTTATGGAATCATTTAAAATTGGTATTATAGGAGGTGGCTTTCAAGGTAAGTCGGAAGCGTATTGGTTTGCGAAAAGAAATGTGGACGTTATTGTTTATGAAATCAGTCAGCGTCAGAGAGCTATGGTCTATGAAGAGATGGGAGCATCTCCAAAAAGCCATAAATACTTAAAGCATATCAAACTTACGGATCATCTTGAAGACCTTAGAGATTGCTGCTTAGTCATAGAGAATATACCTGAGAATAAAGAAATGAAGTATAAAATTCTTAAAGAAGTAGAAAAGGTGGTAACCGAGGATACGATTATAGCATCTAATTCATCAAGTTATCTGCCTACCTTTCTGGCCGAGGCACTTGAGAATAAAAGCCGATTTATGAATATACATTTTCTGGGTGTGAGTTGGGGAATCAATGACCTAGAGCTGATTCCTTCTCAATATACCTCACAGGAAACGGTAGAAAAAACCAACGAATTAATGGAATATCTGGGATTTTATCCGGTTGTTATGAAGGAATGTGCGGGATTTATTTTTAATAGAATAAATGGTATGGAACTGTCGAATTTATTCAGAGCAATGGAAGTATACAAACTAGCTGATTTAGATACGATTACAAAGTATTTATTATACCCAATCAGAGGTCAATGGACGGTAGCTTTTATTGACTTATTAGGAGTTGAAATATCAAAGGCTTTATTTGACTACCTCCATGAAATGTTTGGTGATAGGGCTCATATCTCAGAGTATTTAAACGGCAGAGTGGAAAGAAATGAATTAGGTGTCAAAACAGGAAAGGGTTTTTACGATTATCCAAGTACCAAGGTTGATCCGACAATCCTTATTAAAAAGACGGAGCGAAATGTCAAGTCAAAGTATCAGCATATATTTGTAAATAATGTAGCCATTAATCAATTGAATTTATTATTAGCGCTCGTTAATAAGGGGAAAACAGTATATATGGACACTATAGATACTCCATGTTTTAAGGTTTTAGAAAGAACGGACAAGCATATTTATGATAAAGTGGCAGGTAATATTATATTAGCAAAAGATACTGACGTAGAATTTGACTTGGTTTTAGATTCAAAAATAGCAACGTTTGAAGAAGCGGTTGAAAGTATCAATCAGTTAAGTGAAAGATTTGGAGCAGATAAGCCGATTCTTGTAAATACGCCTATTTATAGATTAAAGGATTTAGCAAAAGCGACGGAACATCCTTTAGAACGGCTGGCAGTAATTAATTGTCAAAAATCATTTATCTGTAATACGGAATTAGTAAAAAATCCAGGATATAGTGAAGAAATTTATGACGAGATAAAGAGCTTTATCATAGAAATAACCGGTGGCTGTTTAGAGGTAAATGATGGCTATACAAGGCCTTTAATGTTTTTGCTTATTACAAAGATGTTTGAAAGTATACGCTGTCTTGAAGAGGGAATTGCATCCCGTGATGAAATTGTAAGGCTAATGCAAAAAGAGGCAATATTTAAAGATGCGGATTATATGGGGCTTGGTACACTTAAATTCCTATCGGAGTATTTGTTTAATATCTATGGACAGCCTTTTGAAGCACCTAAGCTCTTGTTAGATATGGTAGCTGAGAATAAATGCGGCGTGATGAATGGAAATGGATTTTATGAATATCCGGGTGTACTTGCTGCTGTAGTACATAGTTAAGAAATAAGTGCTAACAAAATTATAAGGTAGAATAAATGAGATCAACCCCCATGATTTGAATGCGTCCAAAGGACGCAAATGGGAGAGAAGGATGAAAGATATGCACATATCTAGTAAGAATCATATAAGGAAGGGTGCAGATGAATCAGACAAAACAAGAGTATGTCTTTCTAAACAAAGGGATTGGGTTAAGACGATTAAAAGGTAAAAGTAATGACAAAACAAAAATCTTCTTCTTCCCTTTTGTGGGAGGGCAGTCATTATCTTATAAGGATGTGGCGAAGGATTTACCTGAAAATATGGAGGTATTGGCTATTGATTATCCGGGTCATGGTTGGGTCAGAGGTGAGTATATAACAGATTTTGATGAGCTTGTAATGCTGTTATATGAGGAGTTAGAAGAATATTTCGGTGATGATTTTTATTTTTTTGGACATAGTCTTGGGGGATTAATAGCATACCGAATGGTACAGTATCTTGAAAGAAAAAACCGAGGGCCTCAAAAGGTTTTTATATCTGCTTCACCTCTACCCCATCGCATTGAGGAATACAGGTATTTAGCGGATAAATCAATAGAAGAATTGGTTACTGTCATGAGTGCATTTGGCGGAATAAACCCGGTACTACTGGAAAACAAAGCCCATCTAGAGTATTTTGCGGCCCCTATGAAAGCTGATATTGCTGTTTTTTTAAAAACTTCTGTAGATATGAATTTGGCGGTAGAAACACCAATGTATGTATTTTATAGTGAAGGGGATAGCTTCGTAAAATATACCGATATTTGTGAATGGGGCATATATGGTCAGACCGTGGTTTTTATAAAAGTAAAGGGAGAACATATCTTTATACAGACAGATTATAAAGAAGTAACGGAACATTTGAACCGGCTCCTGTAAAGAAGTAAAACAATCACAAGTAAAAAGTAATGTATTTGGCTGATGCTTGTACAAAATGGAGATGTGATTTATGAATACAGGTAATCAAATATCTTTGTGGATTCGACCGGAAGCTGAGGAATTAGAGTTATATAGCGGCAAGGACTTATTAAAGAATTTTCAAGAGAGTGTTTATGTCTATGAAAAGAATGGAATATTTTTTATTACCAGAGAAGGCAATATTTTATTAAATGAAAAGGATGGATATTATAAGCTAGTTGCTAATGATAGCAGTTACAATAAGGTAAACTTAGGCTCAGGAGAGTTCATTAAGGAACACCAGGTCAGTTATCCATACGTGTTAGGAGGCATGGCACAGGGGATTGCTTCGGTTGATTTGGTAGTAGCGGCGGCAGAAAAAAATATCATGAGTTTTTTCGGAACCGGGGGATTGAATCTTCAAAGAGTAGATAATGCATTGAAACAGATTAAAAGCAGAATTAAAAAAGATGGTGTATATGGAGTTAATATCATATCAGCAAATCCCAAAAAGGATGAAGAAATAATTAGTCTGCTTATACAGCATGAGGTTAGAATAATAGAAGTAGCAGGAGCAGTTACACTTACTCCAGCGATTGTTGAATACCGATTGCAAGGCATACATAAAAAAGATAATCGGATTATTACTAAGAATAAGATTTTTGCCAAGATATCCAGAGAAGAAGTAGCCTCACTCTTTATGTCCCCGCCCCCGGAAAAAATAATTACCCAATTATTGAATGAGGGAAGAATTACAAAAGAAGAAGCAAGACTTGCAGTAGAAATATCTGTTTCGGAAGATATTATTGCAGAGGCTGATTCAGGAGGGCACACAGATAATCGTCCGGCGTTAGTTCTATATCAAAATATGGTTCTGCTGCGAAATCAAATAATGAAGAAATACCAGTATAAGCATGGAAGAATACGAATAGGAGCAGCGGGGGGGATTTGTACCCCATATACAGTATATGCAGCCTTTTCTCTGGGAGTAGATTTTGTTATGACTGGTTCTGTTAATCAAAGCTGTATAGAGGCTGGCACTAGTCAGGAAGTGAAGACAATATTATCAAAGCTGTCAATGAGTGATGTGGCGAATGCACCCTCTGCTGATATGTTTGAGATGGGAAGCAGAGTTCAGGTTATGACAAAAGGTCTACTCTTTCACGTCAAAGCCAACAAACTTTATGAAGTCTATAAAAATTTTGACAGTATAGAGCAGATAGATAGCAAAACCAGAAACTATTTGGAAGAAAAAGTATTTAAAGAAAACCTTAACGATGTATGGCACAAAACCAGACAATTTTTTGTAGATAATGACCCCATATTATTAAGTCGTGCAGATAAGAATGAGAAACTGAAGATGGCATTAATATTTAGAAGTTATCTTGGACTTTCATCAAAATGGGCACAAAATGGGGAAATGGATAAAAAAGTAGATTTTCAGGTTTTTTGCGGGCCGGCTATGGGGGCATTTAACCGATGGGTAAAAGATACCTACTTAGAATATCCGGAGAACAGAAGGGTAGCAGATGTTGCAAAAAATATGATATATGGAGCAATGTATCTGAAAAGGCTGTACTTTTTAAGTACACAGTGTCAAAGGATAGATATGAATAATTTTCAAGTAGTACCTGACGAGAAATGGTGACTTCGCTATGAAAAAAAATGAAAAAATTGTTCTTACTGAAGGGGATAATAAGTTTGCTATCCGATTTTTTTCAGAAGATAAGACCAAACCGATTATGTTCTGTTTTCCCTATATTGGAGGAAACTCCAATTGCTATCGGAAGTTATCAGATAAACTTCTGCCTTATGTGAATATAGCGGCTATCGACCCGCCGGGGCATGGCGTAGTGAATGGCAAGTTAATGCAGAATATAAATGAGTTGGTAGAGGTTTATTATAAAGGTCTTCAAAAATATATTAATGGCAAATTCTACATTTTTGGGCATAGCCTTGGAGGGATAATCAGCTATTTGCTTACTGCCAGGTTTGAGCAGGAAGGTCAAATACCGGAGAGTGTTTTTATAAGTGCTGCAACACCTCCAAGCCGTATACCCTATGAAATAGAAAATATGCCTCAATTCGAAACAGACGAAGGCATTAAAAAGGAATTGCTGGCTCTTGGAGGGAAGTATGCTCAATTGGTGAACAGTAACAGTATATTTTTATTCTCGTCTCTTAGGATTATTAAAGCCGATTATAAATTAGTTAGAAGCCTTGACGTAAAGCAAAGCCCTTCTTTGCATACGCAAAGTTATATACTTTTTAGCCATGAGGATGAAGTGGCAGATGCTAAATTTATAAAAGAGTGGAAGAAGTATTGCCAAAACAGCGAAGTAATTACTGTTACCGGTAATCATAATTACATCGAAGAAAATACAATAGAAATTGGAAAAATTGTTTCTGACAGAATAAAAAATAGAAATTCTTACTTTATTGGACAAGGTGATTGATTTGAGAATACCTGAACTTGGCGAAAAATATAAGAATGTTTTTCACATCTCAAAAGAGATGGTTATGGATTTTAGTAGCTTTTCCAAAGATGATAACCCATTACATGTTAACGAGGAAGCCGCTCGTCAGTATGGATACCAAAATCCGGTATGTCACGGTGCCATCCTACTTTCGGAGATTAGTAGGATAATAGGAACGCAGCTGCCGGGAAATGGTGCACTATGGTCGGATTTAGATATTAGTTTTTCATCCCCCGTCCTATGGAACGAGACGGTTGATATTGAGGTAGAAGTAATACAAAGGAGTGAAGCACTGGGAATCATAAAGCTCCAAATAGAGGTGTTAAAAAAAGCAAAAAAGGTGTTGTCAGGAACTGCTAAAGTTATGTGCTTGAGAGAGATAAAAAGGAGTTATCCTATGTTGGATTTATCAAAAAGATGTGCGTTAGTCACAGGAGGTTCCAGAGGGTTAGGACTTGGCATAACACGGGAGCTACTTGAGGATGGGTATCATGTGATAACTTTATCCAGAGCAGAATCAGAAGAAATAAATAAACTACAGGAAGTATATAAAGGAAAAATGAAGCACATATCCTGTGATTTGAGCCATTTTGAAGAATTAAAAAATTTGATTCATCATACGAACCAAACCTTTATGCCAATTAATAGTGTTATTCATGCAGCAGGTCCGGCACCACAAAAGATAAACATGGGCAGTCAAATAAATGAGACAATTGATACGTATTTTAACGTATACATTAAAAGTTTAATTCAAATACTAGAAGTATGTATACCCGATATGAAACAACTGAAATATGGCAGAGTGATAACCATAGGTACATCTTACATATTAGGAATGCCGCCACTTGCAATGTATCCATACATTATCGGAAAAGAAGCACTTTGGGGACTGACAAAATCTTTGGCGGTTGATGTGGGCAGATACGGCATAAGTGTTAATATGATATCACCCTCTATGATGGTAACAGATATGACTTCTGAAATATCCAATGCAGCGAAATATGCAGAGGCTCAAAAAAACCCTATGTGTCGTTTTGCAGAATTATCAGAAGTTGCTAAGACGGTGACTTTTCTCTGTGGTGAGGGGGGAGCCTTCATAAATGGAACCAATATTCCTATTACCGGAGGCGGAACATGAATGATAAGGTGCAATTTTTGCTAATATCCGATTTTACAATCAATCCATTACAATCTTTGCTAAAACAACAGTTTCACCATTATTCTTGTGATTTTATGGTATCTCCTATCGGTCAGATTATACAGAGTGTAAATGAAATTTGCTGTCAGAAACCCTCCACCATGGAACAGGCTGTTATATTGTGGACAATGCCAGATAGACAGATTCATGAATTTAAAAAGCTATACTCTAATAATATGTATGACAAAAATGTAATGTTCCGGCAGGTATTAGAGTATGCAGAATATATAAGAAAACTTTCAGAAGTAGTCAAATTCATTGCCGTACCGATTTGGACACTAAACAGTAATTACAGGGGGAATGGTATTCTTAATTTTAGATATTCTACAGGAATCTACAGTGTGTTAATGCAAATGAACTTAAAGCTCGCAAAAGCTTTAGAAGACTTAAGTAATGTATATATTCTGTATACGGATCAATGGATGAAAGTCTCTGAAAAAGCCGAAGATGAAAAGATGTGGTATTTTGGAAAGATACCCTTTACCCAAAGCATCTTTAGACAGGCGGCAGAGGATATTAAATCAATATATGATGTATTAACAGGTAGAACAAAAAAATTACTGGTACTGGATTTGGATAATACTTTATGGGGTGGTATCGCAGGAGAAGATGGCATTAATGGTATAAGACTTGGGGGCGTAGATTATATTGGTGAAGCCTTCCTTGAATTTCAAAAACATTTGCTACAGCTGAAAAATAAAGGACTCCTACTGGCTATATGCAGTAAAAATGATGAAGACACTGCCATGGAGATTATAGAAAAACATACAGAAATGATACTACGAAAAGAAGATTTTGTCGGCTTTAAAATTAATTGGGAGGATAAGGCTAAAAATATAAGAGAACTTGCCTTGGAGCTAAATCTGGGACTTGCCTCTGTAGTATTTATTGATGATAGTCCCTTTGAACGGGCAAGAGTTATGAGTGAACTGCCTGAGGTTTTGGTTCCCGAATGGCCAATGGAACCAATCCATTATGTGAAAGCCTTAAATGGCTTAAGGTGTTTTGATAAAGCATCTTTTAGTACGGAAGACACACAAAGAACCAATTACTATAGACAGGAACAGGAAAGGAAAAAAACAATTGAGAATACCAGCAATATAGAAGAATGGCTGTATCAGATTGCGTTAGAGGTTAGATTTGAACCTGTGAATGATTCGAATGTCCAGCGTGTTTCCCAATTGTTGAATAAAACCAATCAATTTAATCTTATAACAAGAAGACTAGAACAGTATGAAATTATGGCGTACTGCAATCAGGAACAGGCAGGCGGTGTTGCATTTTATGCAGCAGACAAGTTCGGCAGCTATGGATTGATTGGTTTTTCCTCTTATGAAATGAATGAAAATAGTCTTTTTATAAAAGATTTTTTACTAAGCTGCAGAGCTATGGGAAAAGGTATTGAAATGGCTATGTTAAATATATTAAAAGATATAGCGGTTAGTGAAGGTAAAGACAGGATACTAGCGCAGTATATACCAACAGATAGAAATAAAGCAAGTGGAGATTTTCTAGGAACTTCAGGCTTTATGAAGGATGGGGCAATGTATGTACAGCATAATCTCCGTGCAATCAATAAACCTCCTTATATAACCATCACGAATGAGATAGAGATTTAGTAAAAGTGAAATGTGAGGGCTTACTATGTGTAAAAACAATCATGATCATAAAAAATTAAGAAAAATACTTATCGATTTTCTTGAAATAGCGGAAGACACACCGGATGAAGAAATCAATCAGGACCTCCTTGCATCGTGGGATTCCTCTATGCATCTTACTATTGTTATGGAGATAGAAAGTCAGTTTAATATAGCTTTCAATATAGAGGATATCATTCAGATGAGGTCTTTAGAGGAGATATCCTATTACATAGATAAAAAAAGATAGTAATAAAATTTGTTATCAAAGATGAGCAAAGTGGTTGAAGTGTAGATTAATGTGCAATATTGGCAAAGGACGAGGGTATGGAAAGAGACATGAAAAATAACGATATAGCAATCATTGGTATGTCAGGAATATTCCCTAAAGCCAGAAATTTAGATGAATATTGGACAAACTTGGAACAGGGAAGAAACTGTATCAGTGAGATTCCTTTATCACGCTGGGATAAGGAAGAATATTATTCCAAGGAAAAGGGTCAAAATAATAAAACATATAGCTGCTGGGGGGGCGTTATAGAGAATGCGTATGAATTCGATCCAGTATTTTTTAATATTGCTCCGAAAGAAGCACCATTTATAGATCCACAGCAAAGAAAAGTGCTGGAAGTAGCTTATGAAGCGATTGAAAATGCCGGCTATAGTCCATCAGGACTTGAGAATTCTGATACAGGTGTCTACTTAGGTGTAATGGGCAGAGGCTATTATGACAAAGTTTTAGCTGACCAGACCGAGTTGGAAGGTCATATGTTTACCAGCAGTCTGTTGGGTTTTCTACCTAACCGTATATCGTTTCATCTTAATCTAAAAGGGCCCAGTATTGCAATTGACACGTTATGTTCTTCGTCCCTGGTGGCAGTACATGAAGCTTGCAAAAGTATTGTAAATGGTGAATGTGCCATGGCATTAGCAGGTGGTGTGTATATCCATTTTTCAGCGCAGCACTACATACTGTTAAGTAAAATGAATGTCTTATCGAAAGAAGGTCAATGCAAAACCTTTGATGAAAGTGCAGACGGTATCGTATCAGGAGAAGGAACTGGTATTTTGTTACTAAAATCCTATGAGAAAGCATTGCAAGATAAGGACCATATTCATGCAGTCATAAAAGGTTCTGTCATAAACAGTGATGGACGTTCTTCAAGATTTACCACAACCAATGCGGATGCGCAAGTAGATATGATTCATAAGGTATTTCAAAAAACTGCTATAAGACCCGAATCCATTTCCTACCTGGAAGCTCACGGTACCGGAACAAAGATTGGAGATCCTACTGAACTTATGGCTTTAAAACAGTGCTATGGTTTACATACGGATAAGAAAGGTTTTTGTGCTATCGGTTCAGTAAAATCCAATATAGGACATTTAGAGCCGGCAGCGGGTATTGCCGGATTAATAAAAACAGTACTATCCTTAAAGAAAGGTATGATTCCGCCTACGCTTCATGTTAATAAGATGAATCATTTTATAGACATTATAGATTCTCCTTTTATCATAAATGACAGATTGACAATATGGAACACCGATACGGTTAAAAAAGCAGGTGTCAGTGCATTTGGCATGGGAGGCACCAATGCTCACATTATTCTTGAAGAAGCACCAAAAGCTCAGGTATTTAAGGATATAAAGAAGCCGGATATTTTCTGCTTTTCTGCGAAGACAAAAAAAGCATTACTTACATTGTTAGAGAAGTTTATAGAATTTTTTGAAAAGAAAGAAACGAACTATCAAGAATATTGTTATACTTCTAATATAAGTAAGACAGCTTATCCTTATCGGGTGGCTTTTATTGCTGACTCCTGCAATCAATTATGGAGTAAATTAAAAGAAATGCAGCTTTATTTGTCCGAGGAAAAAGATGAATCATTTGGAAACACCATTAAAGATTCTTACATCTCCCATAAGCAAAACAGCAAAAAAAGGATTGTGCTTAATGTAAAAGGTACGTTTGAAGAACATATCATAGAAGCAGCCATCAAAGGTTTTGATTATATAAATCAGGATTATGAGGTAATGCAGGATTATATAAATATCCATAATAAAACAGACAAATACAGTTATGATATTGAACAAATGGTTAATAAGTATCTTTTTTTTAAAGCTCTTATGAATTATGGAGTAATTCCAGCAGTCCTTGTGTATGAACCCAAGGATGCATATTTGGTGTCCTTATTACTTGGTTTTAGTACAGTCAAAGAATGTGTAGAAGGAATGAGGAATAATCAAGTTATACAGCTTTCGAAGAACCATACCATGGCAGATGGGACAACCATTCTGTTATATAATACGGAGGACGATTACAGTGTGTCAGAGACAGACTCTCTTTTTATCACGCCTCTTGAGGGAGAGAGTAAGAAAGCAGTACACTGTTTTTATACAACGTTAGCATATGTATATGTTAATGGAATTGATATTCATTGGGAAGAGTTCTATGCAGGTAAGGATATCCATAAAGCAGAACTCCCTACTTATCCCTTTGAACGTCAGGAATACCGTATACCATTTGAAAAAAGCCCATTGAAAAAATTAGATAATCAAGTGGAAGAACTAAAGCCTGTAGCAATGTTACATGAAGTTTATAAATCTCATGAGTGGGGAATTTATACTATTGTTTTTGGCAAAAAAGAGCTTGCTTATTACAAGGAACACAGTGTGCTTGGTGAGGCTGTTTTGCCCGCTTCGGCATATATTGATGCTGTGTACCGGGCAGGTAACAAATACTTGGGAGTTTCAATCAAAGAAATAAATGATTTTGTATTTCTTACTCCGTGTGTGTTAAAAAAGGGAATGCAGTTACATATTAGATTGGAAAAAAGAGGAGAAACAATAAGTTTTACCTTACAAAGCTATTATGTAACCAGCGACAATGAGCAATGGAAAGAGCATGCAAAAGGGAAACTCCTGCTTCACACAGATGAGATACCGGCAGACAATGCGCTGCTGGAACGTGTTAATAGGGTTTTATATGGAGAATTAGATGTAGAAGGCTTTTATAATTATTTTGAATATACCGGAATAGCATACGGAAAGAGTTTTCGGCTATTGAATAAACTCTATAGGAATGGACTGGGCGTCTGGTCAGAATATAATACGGATTCCTTGAATCCAAATCGTAAAGATGCATTTAGTCTAAATCCCTCCGCGTTAGACGCAGCCCTTCAGACGGTGGTAAGCCTTAATTTTAATAATTTAGACAATAGGGGAGAGCCATTTTTGCCCTTTTATATAAAGAATATGATTATTTTCAATACAGAAATTTGTAATAATGGTACTAAAGTGATAGTGGATGTCAGCCATAAGGGAGAGAGCAGTTTAAAAAGTGATGTATCTATTGTCTCAAGAGAAGGTGAGGAACTAATTAAAATTAAGGGTTTTCATTTAAAGCAAGCCAGGAATGAGCCCATGCATAAAAAGATTGATAGCTTTATTTTAAACCAATGCTTAGAAAAGCAAGTTTGGACAAAGACGAATCCGGATTTTGAGACAGAATATACAAAAGACAATTATTTGATTTTCGATATAGACAGTGTATTCTCCGAAACTATAAGAAAGAATTTCTTTGAGAGCGGTTCTAATTATATTCGTGTATTTCCAGAAAATGAGTTTCAAAAAAAATCTGATACAGATTATAGAATTCGTCCAGGAGACGAAACGGATGTAAGAAGACTATTGGAAGTCGTTAATGCTAGTTTATTAAGGCCTGCTAGTATTTTATTTTTATGGCCTTTAAAAAAAGCAGATAATCTTTCACTTAATAGCATTGATTCCGCTATTCATGAAGGAGTTCTTACTTTATTCGTATTATTAAAGCAGATGTATTCATTGGGATATAAATATAAAAAACTGATTGTGTTGACAGAAGAAGCCTTTTTAATAAGTGAAAAAGACAAGGTCAGACCTGCAAGTACATCTATTTGGGGTTTTATGAGAGTTATAAAGAGGGAATTTCCTAATTTAAAGACAAAAGTGATTGATGTTAATCAATGTACAGATTCGGTTGTGGAAGATGCCTCAGCTGTGTATAAAGAAATCTATCATACAATGCAGGACACGGAGATTGCTTATAGAAATCAGGAACGCTATCAACATTCTTTAGAAAAGAGCAATGAATCGGTGGTGGGAAAGTACGAAAAATTAAAAAAAGACGGTACCTATATTATCACCGGCGGTACAGGGGGAATAGGATTTTCTCTAGTGGAGCAGATGGAAAAGGACTCAAATGCGAATCTAATACTATTAGGCAGAAAGAATTTTTCGGAAGTAGCAATAGATAAAATAAAAAGAATGAATGCGTTCAAGCAAAATGGAAGCAACATAGAGTATATATCGGTAGATATCACAGATATTGATACCATGAAACGAGTTGTAAAAACATTAAAAGAAAAATATGGTAAGATTACCGGCATCTTTCATACGGCAGGCGAAATCAGAGATGCACTCCTTATTCATAAATCTGTGGAGGATTTTAAGGCAGTACTACAATCAAAAATCAAAGGAACTCTTGTATTAGATACCTTATTTTGCAATGAGGACTTACAATTTATTATGTTATTTTCTTCCGTTTCCTCCATAGACGGGATTATCGGACAGTGTGATTATGCGGCAGCAAATGCATTTCTAGATGGTATGGCAGAGGCGGTACACCAAACGATAAAATACCAATCAATCAACTGGTCTTTTTGGAATGTGGGAATGGGAGCCGGTTCACAAAAATCAGCTTTAAAAAATGGGTATCAGGTGCTGTCTCCCGAAGCAGCTGCAAAAGCAGCAGTTGTACTTGCAGGTACTACGATTAAAAGAGCTGTGATTGCTAACAGAGTAAAATCTGAGCAGGAGAAGCCTGGTATATCCATAAGGCTTAAAGAGAAGGTGATTAGTCCCCAAGCAGTGTTTGATCTGGAAGCGAATTTGCAAAGACTGCTTGGAGTTATTCTTGCTATGTCAGAGGAGAATTTAGACACAACAACGAGTTTTACTGATTTTGGTTTGGATTCAATGCTGGCTATACAATACATAGAGTTGATTAATAAAGAATTAAAGGCTGAATTAGATGCCACAGAACTGTTTGAATACCAGAATATAGGGAAGCTTGCAAAACATCTTAAAGGGGTATTTGCAACGAATATTCTTTCTGATACAGAGTTTACTATAGAAAAAGAAAAAGTACGAAAGGTTGAATTAATGGAGGAAGACATTGAAACTAGAGTACTTTGTCTGCTTAAGAATAAGCTGTCAACCGTATTGGAAATTCAGGCAGAACTGATCGATGACACTACCAGTTTTATGGAACTTGGCATGGACTCCATCTTATCAACCAGATTCATTGAAGACATAACGAACGATTTGAATATAGATGTGGATTCTACCATTGTATTTGAATGTCCGAACCTAGTTGAGTTAACTGCATACCTTAGTAAGGAATTTGAAGCAGCTCTTTTAGACTATCTACATATTAAGAATACGGAAGAAGTTAAAACGTTCAACCTAAATGCTAAGGAAGATAAGATAATTGGTGACGCAGCAGAAATACTACATTCTGATGACCATAATGCTTTTTCTGATACGGATTCCCCAGCGATTGAGATAAATGAAAGGGATATAGCCATAATTGGAATGGCTTGTAAATTTCCGGGAGCTGATACTATTTATGAGTTTTGGGAAAATTTAAAGCACGGAAAAAGTATATCTGAAGGATTTCCAATGGGGAGGATAGACAATACTCTTGAGATATACCAGAGCGAAGATTATAAAAAACGAGCAGATTCACTCTATGGAAGTTATGTATCAGATATTGATAAGTTTGATCCCTTGTTTTTTGAAATCTCTCCTAAAGAAGCCGAATTTATGGATCCTCAACAAAGATTAATGCTAGAAGTGATATGGCAAGCTTTTGAACACGCTTCCTTATCCAAGGAGAATTTGTCGGGAACGAATACAGGTGTTTTTGTAGGGGCCTGTATTACAGAATACATGAAATATTTGAAAAGCTATGAAGCAGTGGTTGGAACAGGGAATGAATTATCAATCTTATCTAACCGGATTTCGTACCTCTATAATCTAACCGGACCTAGTATTACAGTAGATACAGCATGTTCCTCGTCTTTAGTAGCACTTGATTTGGCCTGCCAGAATATTTTATCAGGCAGATGCGGCATGGCAGTGGTTGGCGGTGTGAATCTTATACTGACACCTGCATTTTCCATCATATTTGAAAAAGCCGGTATGCTTAGTAAAGAAGGAACATGTAAAACCTTTGATGAAAGTGCGGATGGATATCTCAGAGGAGAAGGTGCGGGCGCAATACTATTAAAGCCATTAAAACAGGCTATTGAGCATGGAGATAATATACTTGCTGTTTTAAAAGGAATCTCCGTGAATCAGGACGGACACTCTAATGGACTTACTGCACCTAACACCCTTGCTCAGAAAGAGGTGATACAAAGTGCGTGGGAGAAAGGCGGTATTCATCCAAGAACCATAACGATGGTTGAGGCACATGGTACGGGAACGTCACTGGGAGATCCCATAGAGGTGAAAGCTTTATCACAAGCATTTCGAAATTATACACAGGATCAGTCGTACTGTGCACTTGGAAGTGTAAAAACAAATATCGGACACCTGGAACCGGCGGCAGGAATATCAGGAATTATTAAGGTGGTACTTTCTCTTATGAATAAAAAGTTACCGCCAACCTGCCACTTTAATAGATTAAATCCCTTAATTAATGTAGTTGACAGTCCCTTTTATATTAATGATGCGTTGAGACAATGGGATAGGGGAGAGGGAATCCCAAGAAGAGCTGCAGTTAGTTCCTTTGGCTTTGGCGGAACCAATGTGCACGCTGTTCTGGAAGAAGCACCGGAGATAAAAAAAGACGAAGTAAGAGCTTTTGATTATTATGCTATACCGGTATCAGCGAAACAGCCGGACACCTTAATTACCAGACTATTGGAACTTAGAAAGTATATTGCAACCCATAAAGAAATATCTATGCGAGATTTTAGTTATTCATTATTCACCGGAACGGATCATTACAGCTACAGAACTTGTTTTGTTGTACAAGATATCCATTCACTTGAAGAACAGCTAACGCAAATGATTGCTAATAAAGAAAAAACGTTGCCAAAGGTGAAAAAGGTTTCAGGTAAAGTAAATACAAGTATCATTCTTGGGGATAGATGGCAGTTCGGGAATAGTTTTGATGTAAGGAGTCTTATTAATATTTATCCTCCTATAGAGAAACAGCTTGATGAAATAGGGCTTCTGATGAAAAAATATATGGATATTGATATGAAACAGATGATTTCTTTTGAAGAATTTATCAGGCTTCATAGCAGTCATGACCAGAAGGATCTATATATCTTTTTGTTCAATTACTTATTGGGAAGATTGTTAATAATGATTGGACTTACCAATGTGGAATTCTTTGGAATTGGTATAGGTGCGGTAGCTGCAAAGGCTCTAAAGAAGAATATTCATTTAGAAGACTGTATGAAAGACATAAGTATATTGTGTAGTAAAGAATGTGAAACCTACAAAAAAATGGAAACTATGAATCAGTACATAGCCTATAGTTGGGGAGAGACAAGGGAGCGCTTTCCGATTCATACTTCACAGGACTACCTGTATCTTTTTCTGGGCGAAAGCATTTATACTGAAAAGGGCAATCAGGTTATGATAACAAACAGGGTAACGGACAGTGTCGCATTGATTGTAATTAAAATGTTATCTTACCTATATGAAAGAGGCTGCAAAATAAATTGGCAGGAGTACTTTAAATATATACGTGTTTACAAAATGCCTCTTCCTGGATATCCTCTTGCGAGAAAAAGTTATTGGGCAGGCAGAAATAAACATGAAAAAGAATATGTTTTTATAAAAAAAGCACTAACGGAAAAAACTCGTACAGAGCAAATGATATCTCATAAAGCGTATTATATTCTAATTGGGTCTGATAAGGAAACTGTTACCAGATTGGAGAGTGAATTCCAGAGTGCAGAGATTAAGTACCTGACAATAGAATTAGTGGATACCCTTGAACAGGATAAGAATTCTATAGTACAAAAGCTTGAGCAAGCAATACATTCAAAAGATATTAGCGGAATAAATTTGGAGGCATTTCAGCTTGTTAAGATTGTGTATGTTAACACACATCAACATTTAAAAAATGAACCAGAGGATAAGGTGTCAGTCGAAACGGATTTGCATGAGGATATCATTCGCATATTTACATTAGTAAGGTATTTGGACTCCAAGTCTTTAGAGATTAGGATAGAATTGATTCACGTTATGAATCAAACTGACAGTTATTTGGACACAGCAGCAGCCTATGGAGCTTCTGTTTTTAGTAGAATACTTCCTTATGAATTTTCTAATGTACGTTCAAAAGAAATTGTTTTAGATAGTGATTTCAAAATAACAGAGGCAGCCAATGAAATTATAAGCTCAAATACTGAGGAATGTGTCTACTTAAAGGAAGGTAAACGGTTCGTTGAATTCTATACGAGATTAGAGTCCATTGGAGAGAGTGCATTCACAAAGGAGAACTGCAATCCGGTAGTAATTGTAACAGGTGGACTTTCTGGTATAGGTTATGAAATCTGTAAGTACTTACTAAAGGATAAGCATGGCAGATTGGTGATAATAGGGAGAACGAATGCAGCAGGAGATTCTGAAACCGTAATTGGTGCTACAAAGCAAATGAAAGCGTTGACCGACCAGGATAAACATAAAAATCTAGTAACACTAAAAGAGCTGAGTCCTATGGTGCAATATATACAGGGGAATGTGAGTGATTATCCTACCCTTTTGAAGGTGTTTGAAACGGCTAGGAAAACTTATGGAAAAATCGATGCTGTCATTCATTGTGCAGGTATTATTGATAGTCAACATATTTCCATAAGGTCTAAAAGTGAAGCTTCCATAAGGCAGGTTCTATTTCCTAAAATAAACGGCACCAGAAATCTTGGTATCTTAGCAGAGGATTTTCATGTTAAAAAAGTTATTTTATTTTCTTCATTAGCAGCTTTATCCGGTGTTACAGGAGTAGGATTTAGCGATTATGCTGCGGCAAATGCTTTTATGGACGCATATGCAGAGTCTTACCACCTAAAAGCAGGATATAAGATACTCTCTGTCAATTGGCCGGTATGGGAAAAAACCGGTATGTCAGGTAGAGGATTAACGACAAAACAAGGAAATAATTTGCTTTTAGAGGAAGCGATGGAAGCTTTTAATGAAATATTTGAAAGTGACTATACAGGAAATCTGATAGTGGCGGGCAAAGAAGAAGCTGACAGGCTTATCGATACTCTAACGAAAGAACATACGAATATGCCTTCGCTAAAGATAGCAGAAATAAAGGAGACAGAAAGTATAGAGGGGAAGATACCACAGGATTTAGCCGTTAACAAAGCACAGGCAATATTGACAGATTTGCTTAAAAACATATTAAAATTATCGGATAACGAAATCGAATATGACATTAATTTTAGTGAGTTTGGAATTGATTCCTTATCATTAGCGGACATGTTAGGCGGTATTGAAACATATTATGGAAGGCATTTCGAACCCTCCATCATTATTGAATACCCTACAGTAAACTTGTTATCACAGTATCTTGCGCAGCAGGAAGAAAGAAAAGAGCAGAAAGAACTTGTTAAAGAAGCAGAAAGTGTAGACACAGGCTCTTACCATAGAGCTGTCAGTCAAAATAATCTGCGGACAGCGGATATATTAAAAATGTTATATGAGGGTACTATTTCTTCGGAACAGGCATTGAACTATATGCTTGAACATGAGGCAGCAGATTAATCTGATGAGTTTAAAGGTGAGGGATATGTATGAATAAACAAGAATTACAGAAAATGCTGGAACAAGTACAAAAAAGAGAAATACACTATCTTGAGGCTGAAAAAGCCATGAGGCAGAATGATAGGAAGCCGAAAGAAATATCGGAGGAAAATCATAAGATTGCAGTTATCGGTTATGCTTGCAGATTTCCTTCTGCTGACAATGTGGACGAATTTTGGAGCAGTCTTATAAACGGCAGGGATTGTATTACAGAAATACCGGCTAAGAGATGGTCCTTAGAGGGCTTTTATGACCCCGGTTCTGCTATTGAGAGCGATACAAGTTATTCTAAATGGGGTGGTTTTTTAAACTCAATTGCTGCATACGATTTAGGATTATTTCATATGACAAAACAGGAAGCCTTAGCCATTGATCCGCAGCAGTTACTTGCTATGGAGGTGGCAAGGGAGGCTTTAGAATATGCAGGGTATGGAAACATAAAGGAAGAGGACTCGAATACGGGTGTTTTTATAGGGGCCAGGTCTTCAAATGTAACATTGGGTATGTTACAGGAACGCATAAATGAAAAAGAATATAAAGCTGAGGATAATCGTAATTACATAATCGGTAAAGCACCGAATATGATTGCTTCCAGAATTTCAGACTTTTTAAATCTGAAAGGTCCTTCAATGATTATTGATACAGCTTGTTCCTCCTCTTTGGTAAGTATTCATATGGCATGTAAGAGCCTACTGGCGGGAGATTGCTCAATGGCGCTGGCAGGGGGGATTGATTTACTGGTTAACAGTGATTCTTATGTGGGCTTATCTAAATCCAAGGCTATATCACCGGATGGAAAGTGCTTTACCTTTGACAAAAGAGCCAATGGTTATGTACCCGGGGAAGGTGCCGGCATTGTAGTTTTAAAGGAATATATGCAAGCGGTAGCCTGTGGAGATACGATTTATGCAATCATAAAAGGCTCTGCCATAAATAACGACGGACACACTATGGGTATTACGACCCCTGATCTGGAAGGACAGAAGGAATTAATTAGGGCTGCTTTAAAAGATGCAAAGGTATCAGCAGAGACAATAACATATATAGAAGCGCATGGAACTGGAACCGTTATCGGAGATCCAATTGAAATAAAA
This sequence comes from Anaerocolumna cellulosilytica, assembly GCF_014218335.1. Classification (GTDB taxonomy): domain Bacteria; phylum Bacillota; class Clostridia; order Lachnospirales; family Lachnospiraceae; genus Anaerocolumna; species Anaerocolumna cellulosilytica. The sequence continues at coordinate 2,402,005 of NZ_AP023367.1, forward strand.
GCATTAGCCAGTGTTTATGGGGAGAGTACGGATAGAAAGGGTTTTTGCGGGATTGGTTCTGTAAAGACAAATATTGGACATCTGCATTGTGCAGCAGGGATTGCAGGATTTATTAAGTTATTGCTCTGTATGAAAAACAAAACACTTGTGCCTACCCTAAATTGCCAGATGCCTAATCAAAGATTTGATTTTGTTGATTCTCCGTTTTTTCCTGTGTCCAAGATGGAAAAATGGGAGCAATATAAGGAACATAGAAGAGCTGCAATTAGTTCATTTGGGTTTGGAGGAACAAACTGCCACATCATTGTAGAGGAACAGGAAGATGATAAGAAACACGAATGGGAGACAGAAAGGTATTTACCCTTTGTTTTATCGGCGGCGGATAATGAGGCACTTGGTAAGGTGACAAGTCAATACATAGATTTCTTTAAAGAGAATCCAAAAGTCCGCTATAAAGACGCAGCGTATACCGTGATTACCGGCAGAGAGAAGTTTGAATACAAATTATTTACTTATGCCAAGAACACAGATGAGCTAGTAAAGCAGCTTAAGAAATTTTCTGATGGGGATACCCATAAGACAAAGATTGTTACTGGCAGTGTTTATACAGAAGGAAAAAAGAAAAAGATACCTGGTAAAGTAGTAGTCATGTTTACCGGGCAAGGGGAACTGTATACAGGTGTTGCAAGAGAACTCTATGAAACAAGCTCTGTCTTTAGAAGTACCATTGATAATTGCAGTGATATATTATTACCCTATGTGGGACAGAGTATTTCAGAGTTACTATATAATACTGAAAATGCAAAGCTTTTAAAAAACACGTATATAACACAGCCGGTTACCTTTGCTCTGGATTATGCTTTGTTTGTCTTATGGAAGACTTATAATTTACCTGTGGCAGTAGTAATGGGACATAGTCTGGGTGAGTATGTGGCGGCTTGTGCAGCCGGTATATATGAACTAGAGGATATACTAAAAATAGTAGCCATCAGGGGAAAAATGATGGGTGAACTTCCGGATAATGGAACCATGGCTGCGGTAATTGCCGGTGAAGCAGTAGTAAATGAATTGTTTGATGAACTTAGTTTTGTAGAGAAAGCACAAGTATCCATTGCCGCGGTGAATGGAGCTGCTAATACTGTAATTTCAGGTGAGAAAACGGTGGTTGCAGGCATTTGTGAAAAACTTAAACAGAGTTCTATAAAGTATGTATTATTACAGGTATCCCATGCCTTTCACTCTCCTCTAATGAAGCCTATGTTAGACAAATATAGAGAAGTGATAGGAGCTGTTAAGCCAAAACCATCTGCTATAAAAATAATCAGTAATGTTACGGGGGATTTTTTGAAAGAGGGAGACCTAACGACAGAGTACTGGGAAAACCATATTCTAAATACAGTACAATTTAAACGCAGCATTGAAAAACTGATTTCAGAAGGGTATAGATATTTTATAGAAATGGGCCCTGGAAATACCCTTTTAAAGCTTACAAAAAATATAACTCATGGGAATGGGGAAGTCACAATATGTTCTTCATTGGTAAGAGATACTTCTGACTGGCAGCAAATCCTTCAGACACTGGGTGAGCTTTTTGTTAAGGGAGTAGAATGCAAGCTGTCCGATTTTTTCAAGGATGTACATGCTAAAAGAATTGCGTTGCCTACATATAATTATGCAAGAGAAGATCTGTTTAATAAAGATAAATTCGAACAAGACCTTCTTCTTAGTGAAACTGTTTCTTTATTTGATGGGATTATATCAAAAACAACTGCCTATGTATCTTATTTTAAAATACTTAATACTAAGAAAGACAGGGTGTTAAAAGACCACAGGGTAAGAAATGCTTATGTAGTTCCGGGCGTCTATCAATTAAAACTTGCCCTCGCAGGAGCACACAAGCTTTGGAATAAGAAGATAAGCTGTGTAGAAAGCATTACATTTATAGAACCGATAAATGCTATACAGAATCAAGATTTGTTACTGCGGATACGGATTTATCAGGATGGCAGCCAATGCTTTCAAATCGACAGGTGGGATGATACAAAAAATCGCTTTCTTTTATGCAGTCGTGGAATGTATTCGACGACTTGTGATGAAAACGCAGTTCATTCATTCGGCAATGTAAACAGTATGGAGGAACAGACGGCTGTAATTGATTCGAACGAGATTTATGAGTATATGAACCGCATCGGTTTACAATATGGGGATTATTTTAAAGGACTTAAAAAGATTACAGTGGGAACACAAACAATCATTGGAGATATAGACCTTAAAATAAAGGATTCCTTAAAAGAAAAGGATGCTTTACACCCGGGTGTACTAGACGCTGCATTGCAGGTCATTTCTTCAAAACTTTACCTAACACAAAGTGAATATACATATGTTCCGTTTTGTATTGGTAAAATGATGATGATTCAGCCAATGTCTGATAGCCATTACAAAAGTATAGTGAAGGTACAAGAGGATGAAAAGCAATCAGAAATAATAAAGGCAGATATTAATATAATAGACAGCAGACAGCAAATTGTTATGATTCTAACAGAGGTTTGTTTAAAAAAGCTAGCCTTAAATAGCTTTCATTTACCGGCTCAAAGCAGACAATCCCAAGACCTGTTTTATAAACCACTATGGATTGAAAAGTCTCGTGCCAGGTATGACGGGAACTGGAAGCATAAGAATCTTTTAGTATTTGTGGAGGAAGATAATCAGCTTCATAACGATGTAATAGCAAACCTGAATAAAGAAGAATGCAATATATACTATATATACAAAAGCAACCGGGTCGAATACGGTGACCATAGTATATTTAGAGTGATACAAGGGCAACCGGAAGCGTTATTGGCTATTATAAGGATATTAAAGGATAGAGGAATAGTGCCGGATTATGTTTTATATCTGTGGACGCTGGATGGATATAACAGTTTTGAAGCATTAAAGCCGTTAGATGTAAAATTAAATTCTTATGGTTTAGATATTATATATCTGCTAAGGGCCATGAAAGACAACCAGATAAATCATCCGGTCAGAATTCTGACTGTGACAAATAATTGTCAGCCAGTTATTGGAGGAAGTGATGTGTTATGCCCCGAAAAGTCAGATATTCTGGGAGTGATTAAAACGATTCCTTTAGAATTCGAATATATTCGTGCTGCCAATATAGATTTTGATTGCCGGGATTTTATGCAAGGTACTATTGGGCAGACCATAGTAAAAGAACTTTCGGGTAGTGACGGGGAACATTTTATTGGGTACAGAGCAGAAAAAAGATTTATTATGAGCCTTGAAAAGATGGATTTGGCAAAACAGGCTATACAACAGGAACTTGTACTTAAGCAGAATGGTACATACATAATACTAGGTGGTCAAAGTGGTGTTGGAATTGAGATAATAAAGCATCTATCTGAAAAGGTTTGTGCCAATTTTGTTGTAATATCCCGTAATAAATTTCCGGACGTAACTGCCTGGGGAAAACTTTTGCAAGAAGGGAATCCCACATTAGAAAGTACCAAGGATAAAATTAAAGCTTATAAAGGCGTTTTGACAAACGGCTCACATCTTTCCTTTTATGAAGGGGATATAACAGACTATGACAGGATGAAGGACATTTTCGAGGATGTAAGACGTAAACATGGTTCTATTAACGGCGTTATACATTCAGCAGGCATACTTAAGGATTCATTGATATTGAATATGGACTCTGAAAAATATACCGAGGTTTTAAAACCAAAAGTTTTAGGAGCAATAATAGCTGACCGGCTTACTGAGCATGATTCCATAGATTTTATGATTTTATTCTCGGGACTTGTTTCTTATGTAGGTTTAATGGGGCAGAGCAATCATACAGGGGCTAATTTCTTTGAAGATAATTTTTCATATTACAGAAATTATGTAAAGAAAAAGCGTACTCTTACAATTAATTGGGGTATATGGGGCACGGTTGGAATTGTAGCAAAACCCATGTATACGCAGACATTAAAAGATAAAGGATTTATGCCTATGACAGTTTTAGAGGCTTTGGAGGCTTTTGATACGGTGCTGACAACTGATTTACCGCAGGTAGGCATAGGACATATATCAGCTCAAAAACAAAAAGAAATTTTATATCATATAACGGATGCAGATAAGGTATTGCAGTCGGATGAAGCTTATATAAAGAGAATAGGCGACTATGATATGGAATTAAGTCAACTTTTAGGGCAAGTAGACTCAAAGTATGAGACAGAGTTTGGTAAGGAGCTTAATAGCCTTTGCGCCGTTTTTATTATTGAGTTTATAGAAAGTAATGGGGTATTTATAAAGGATGGGGATGAACCTTCTACGGAGGAAGTGATTCATCGATGTAATATACTTCCAAAGTTTAAGAAATTGATCGAAGCTATGCTAAGTTTTGCCATAGAGGAAGGCTTTATAAACAAAAATGGTAGAAGATTAATACGTACTTATTCTAGAAGTTCAGATGATTTTAAAAAGCGTTGTACTTGGTTTAAAGAAAAGTTCAAAAAAGACGAGATATACGCAATTATCTTAGAGAACTGTTTCAAACATTACAGCGAGGTCTTATCCGGAAGAATGAGTGCAATGCATGTGTTGTTTCCGGGCGGAAATACAAATACTATGGAAAGGCTGTACCACCTGCCCTCTCCCCATAATGAGTATATTGGAAAATTGGTTAGACAACTGGTCACTTCATTTCCGGAGAAAAGAGAGGTTAAAATTCTTGAAATCGGAGGAGGAACCGGAGGGACTACAGCAAAAATACTACCTGCGCTTGCAGGTTTAAAGGTTGCATACACATTTACAGATATATCACCGATTTTGGTAAAGTGTGCCAAAGAAGCTTTTCATAAGTATGAATATGTTACCTACCTTCCATTAGATATTGAGAAAGAACAAAACCAACCAACTGTATATTTGGACTCATTCGATATAGTAATAGCTGCCAACGTGCTTCATGCTACAGCAAGCCTGCCTGTTACCTTTCAAAATGTAAAACAGTTTATGAATAAAGAAGCAGTACTAGTCATGATGGAGACAACAAGAATAACCGGGTTTGCAGATTTGGTATTCGGAATAACTGATGGTTGGTGGAAATTTCAAAATACGGACTTTAGGAAAGATTCAACTCTTTTATCTCCTGATCAATGGAGGGACACATTAAATCATTTGGGTTTTGGCAGAGTATGTACTTTACCTTTAACAGAAAGAGAAAGTGTAAGATATCCATATTCTGTTATCATCGCTGATAAAATCGAGTCGGCAGATAGTCAGAAAGAGCCGGTAAAGTTATTGAATGCAGCTACGGACAGGAGAAGTTCCTCATCAATAAAGCAGGAGACAGGCGCAGCCATTACAGATAAATCCACAAGTAAACCGGTTTTTGGAATTAATGAACAAGAGATGTTTGTATATATTAAAAACGTTGTAGTTTCACTGATTATAAAGGTTACCGGAATTGACGGCTCTTTGATTGTGTCTGATGTAGGATTTTTAGAAATGGGACTGGATTCTCTGACTTTGGTAGCTTTGTCCGGTGTCATTGAAAAGGAACTGTTTATTACCTTATACCCTACTGTATTTTTTGAGTATCAAACAATTGATGAACTGACAAAGCATTTATGCGATAAACACCAAGAGAAAATGATTTCTTATATACATGAAAAACACTTAATAAGCACCTTGACTGACGAAGTTACTCAACCTGTAGACAGGAGTGATTGGAATAATAAAAGCATAGCAGAAGAATTGAATCATGAATTTAAAGAACCCAAAGCAAAAGAAGATAAAAATAAAGAAGATGAGCTTAAAGAGGATGAAGTTAAAGAAACGGATAAACTAACAGTAAAGGAAGAAATAAACAGCAATCAATATTTTTATAAGAATAACAGTACAGAAGAACCAAATACCTCTGGTAATACGGAAGATATTGCTATCATTGGTATGGCAGGTATTTTTCCGGGAGCAGAGGATGTGTATCAATTATGGGATAATTTAATAAACGGCAAAGACAGTGTACAGGATATTAATAGCCAGCGATGGAAGGATACAACTATCTTTGAGGAAAAACAATCAAATTTTGATAAAAAACAATCAAATTTTGATAAAAAACAATCAAAAGGCAAGACCTACTGTAAATGGGGAGGCTTGCTAAAGGATTATGATAAGTTTGATCCTGTATTTTTTAATATCTCCGTAAGAGAGGCAAAAAGAATGGATCCCCAGCAAAGGCTGTTTTTGGAGACTGCCTGGGGAGCAATTGAAAATGGCGGCTATCCCATAAAAAGACTCTCGGAATTAAAGGTTGGTGTATTTGCAGGAGTCTCCAATCATAATTACCATAATATATCTTATGACCAGAATGATTCTTTTTGTACATTAAGCACATCAAATGCTATGGTAGCAAACCGTTTTTCCTATTTTATGAATCTGACAGGACCAAGCCTTACCATTGATACCCAGTGTTCCTCTTCCATGACAGCCTTAAATTACGCCTGCAAAAGCCTATTATCTGGAGAATGTGATATGGCTGTTGCTGGTGGAGTAAATATAATTATACCGAAAGAATATTATGTTTTACTAAGTCAGGTTAGAGCAGTATCAGCAGATGGAAAATGTAAGACCTTTGATAAAAGCGCAGATGGCTTTGTTTCGGGAGAGGGTGTGGCAGTTTTACTTTTAAAACCTTTAACGCAGGCTGTAAAAGATAAAGACAATATTCATGCGGTTATTAAAGGTGTTTCTGTAACACATGACGGCAAGTCCAGCAACGTAAGCGCTCCAAATGCTAATTCGCAATGTATGGCTATCACAGAGGCTTTAAAGAGGGCAAAGGTTAATCCTGAATCTCTAGCATTCATAGAGGCTCATGGTACGGGTACAAGTTTAGGAGATCCGGTTGAAGTGTCCGCACTTACAAAGTGCTTTGAACAGTATACGGATAAAAAAGCATTTTGTGCCATTGGTTCGTTAAAGTCCAATATCGGACATCTGGAATCTGCGGCAGGAATAGCAGGTATTATAAAAGCTGTTTTGGCCTTACGTAACAGGCGAATACCTCCTACTATACATTTTAATCAACCTAACAGCTTTATTGATTTTAATTCTACACCTTTTTATGTGACGGATAGGCCGGTAGAGTGGAAAAGCAATCAATTAATGAGAGCCGGTATAAGTTCATTCGGAATGGGAGGTACCAATTGTCATTCTATTCTGGAGGAAGCTCCTAGGGTATCTTCTGGCAATAAGAAGGATATCAATGTGCCGTTTCACTTATTTACTGTATCAGCAAAGTCAGAACATTCCTTGTGGAAGACGATTGAAAAGGTAGGTGCTTACATAGATAATAATGAAAGTCTGGAAATAGAGGATATCTGCCACACAATGAATGTTACTAGAAATCACTTTGCTTACAGAACTGCCTTGGTGGTTAATACAAAAGAAAAATTAGTAAAGCTTATTAAAGAAGCAGTAAAGAAGAAATGTAACAAGGAGAACCTGAATGTACACGGCATGTATTACAACTTCCAGTCACCTTATGGAGAAAGTGCTAAATCCACGATTAATTATCTGGTTTCTGACAGAATATTTAGCAACTATGAATTGGAGGGGTTAAGGCAGAACTTGTTGTTTCAAGAAGCTTTCTTATATATGGAAGAAATTTTTTCATTGGATGTTACTAGAGGTATATCTTATAAAGCAGAAGCGTTTTTGTCCATGGGACAGAAAGAAATAATTGCCCTTATTTTAAAGGCAGTTATGGCAAGAATATTGATCCGTTATAACATTCGACCGGCCTATATTATAAATGCTGGTGAAAAAGATAATGTAACCGTTCAGCTTATAGCCGGACAGATTGTCCTTAGTGAAGCAATTAAAAAGTTAGCAGAGTCCTATAAAGTCAGTATTTATCCGGAGAGAGTGGAATATGATTTTCAGTTACCGGCTATGCCGATTATTGCGCTGGATGATTATAAGACATATATGCAGGAACAGAATAAGGAGACTTTAAAAGAAGTAACCATTGAAATCGGCCCTGATGATTATTACAGCGATAAGATGATACACCAAGTGGCAGAAAAGAATATAAGAACAGTGGTAATCCCATTTTTACAAAGTGATGTTACTAACTGGTATTCTATTATCTCATTGGTTGGATATGTATATTCCATAGGAACTGACATAGACTTTAAAACCTTTGATAATTTATATAACGGAAAAGTAGTAGATCTTCCCACCTATGTTTTTGACCATAAATCTTACTGGATTGAAAAACACGAGGAGGAAACAGTAAGTTATCAGTTTCAGAAAGAATATTTAATAAATGGATTAAAAGCTGGTAATCGGATTGTGAAATCCGGGACAGAAATCGGTATGGCGGAAAAAGATGGCTCTATCAACGAAGAATACATTAATTATTATAAAAGATGGAGTGATATCGGGGCTGGTATTAAAATACTTGGGAATTTCATGGTAGATTCAAGGGGAAGAAACAGTGACAACGAGGTTGTAATTGGCAATGAATTGAATCAGAAGAAACAGTTGCTCCGGTTAAATAAATTGCTTAAAGAAGAGGATACTTTACTTTTAATACAAATAAATTATGGAGGAGTAGAAAAAACTAAATTTACTTTGGATAGATTATCCCATAATCAAATCGGAGAGATAATTAAGCGTTTCATAGAAGCTGCCGTTGTTGTAAAGGAAGGTGAATTTGACGGAATACAGCTTCATGCGGCCCATGGATACCTATTATCACAATTTCTGTCTTCAAAGTACAATTCACGCACCGATAATTTTGGAGGAAGTGTTACAACCAGAACAGAAGTTATTAAAACCATTGTACAGGGGATACGAAAAACCTTAGGCAAACAATTTGTTATTAGTGTAAAGCTGGACATGCCGGGTGAAGACAAAGGTGTATCCATAGAAGAATTGGTTGAAATTATAAAAGGCCTAAAGCAAGTGTCTGTTGATATAGTCGAATTAAGTGCCGGAATTGTTAGTAAAGAGGATACTTTAGCGGAAACGGTTTTAGCAGAGTATAAGACAGTGTTAGCTGCTGTAAAAAAAGATATCCATATTCCGGTTATAGTAACCGGTGGCATACGTAAACGGGAGCAGATTGAGCAATTACTTACGACTTATAATGCTGATTTTGCTGGCCTTGGCCGTCCCTTTATCTATGAACCTGCAATTATTGAAAACTTAAAGGGGAATATAGAAGATATGAGTGGCTGTACTTCCTGCTCCATGTGCTTATATACGCTAACTAATAATGGGTTAAGATGTGTTCAAACGAGCAGAAAAAAAGAAGTAACATCTGCTCCTTACCAAGCGTATCTATTTGAACAGTCATGGGTGGAAACAAACAGCAACGTTCCTAAAAAGGTGCAAAGTACATTGCAGGGTGTATATGCAGTTTTCTGTGAGGATGAAGTTAAATTTAAAGCCCTTAGTAGTTGCCTGGAAGCCAGTGGTTATATGGTATATAGAATAAAAGACAGCCTCGGTTTTAAGGAGGAAGGGAAGACGTTTAGTATTAATTTTACAAAAGAGACAGATTATATAAAATTAGTTCATCAGTTACTGGATGAATTCGGACAGAATTTCAATGGTTTCATACAAGTGGCATTTGGTTCAGAGGATGAATCTGTTTCCGTAGATTTATCACAAGACGCGGCAGTCTTTCTACAGATGTATTTAGCGAAAGCAGTTCTGTTGTCAAAAACCGATACTATAATAAAGTTAATTGCAGTTACCTTTAACGGAATAACGATGATGGCTGATAAGATGGTTAATACGGAACATATTTTACTGAATGGGTTGAACCGGATTAATCCATATGAAGTTAAAAATATACATGGATTATCTCTTGATTTTGAGGAGAAGACAGATGCTAACGATTTTGCGGAGGTAGTGGTATCAGAATTGACCGGTTTTAATAGCCGGTATAAAGAAGTTGCCTTTCGAAAAAACTGCCGATATGAACGAAGCATCACAGGCTATATGGGAGTAATTAATACGGAAAGTTATAGTATAGAAGGGGGCGTATACCTGATTGCCGGAGGTCTGAGTGGTCTTGGCAAATTATTTGCTGGATTTCTTATTAAGAATAAGGCAAAAGCTGTGTACCTTATTGGCAGAAGAGATATGAGTCAAATGTCACAAGGCGAAGAACTAAAAGAATTAGTAGAACTTAGTAGAGAATATAGTCTGACTACTCTTGAATACAGAAGTGCAGATATAGCGGATTATGAAGCAGTAGATGAAGTTATTAGAGAGATGACCAGAAGGTATAAAACCATTCAGGGCATCATCCATTGTGCCGGAATTGTTGACCGTGAGAACCGGACTTTAAGGACTAAGAATTATAGTTCATTCTCACGGATTCTCAGACCAAAGTATCAAGGGACAATAAACCTTGCCAAAGTTTTTAACAATACTTTGCCGGACTTTATGATATTTTGCTCTTCTATTTCCGGAATCAGCGGGAAACTGGGGGCAACCTTAAGTGACTATGGGACAGGCAATTTCTTTATGAATGAATATGCAAAAGCAGTATCAAACGCTACCGGAAAAAAAGTTGTATCAATTAGCTGGCCCTTATGGGATGGCGTAGGACTTGGAGCTAACAAGGCATATGGTGGTGAAGGATATTCCATAGACAGAGAACTTGGTTTAAGAATTTTTGAAGCAGTGATAAGGTCAAGAGAATGCAGGAATCTTGTGATTTTAAATCCGAAGAGCACAGAAATCATGTCAGATTTTGCAGCGGTTGAAGAGGCAGCAGCCGGTATACAAAAAGCTGAGGATATAATTAACTCAGTTAGGACCGTTAGTATCAATTCAGATTTCCTATCAGAAGAAAACAGAGCGAATGTAAAAGAATTTCTAAAGAGCCTGCTTGTGGAATTTTTGCAGATTGAACATTCTCTGATTAGAGACGAAGCTGAGTTTTATGAATATGGTATTGATTCCGTTATTGTTGCAGATATTGTTGCAAAAATTGAAGAAAGATATAAAATCTTCCTCCATCCATCCACCTTACTAGAATATACAAGTATAAAGTCACTTAGTGAGTATCTTATAAAAGAATTTAGGATAAGTGATGCATATAATATGAAGGAATTAAGGGGAGAAAAGATAAGTACTGTAGAAGAAAGTATTTCTTTTATAAAGGAAAACGTGACCAATCCGGATTTTTCAGAGAAAATTATAGGTAATGTTGCAGATAAAGATACAAGGCTTGACAGCCTGCTTGATGAAATATATGAAGGAGATATAACCGTAGAAGAAGCTCTGAAAATAATTGATGAGGTATAGCGATGAAAGAGTTCACTAAACTAATATTTGAACAGGTAGCCAACAAAAAACTGGATAGTAAAACAGCCAAATCAATACTCCACAGTTATCGGTCTCAACTGGATATCACAGGTAGTGAGGAAAAAAATAGGGACATAGCTGTTATCGGTATGGCTTGTAATTTTGGAAAGGCAACGAATCTATGGGAGTTCTGGAGTAATATTGAACAGGAAAAGGATTGTCTGACAGAAATACCGAAAGATCGATGGAGAGAAGAACACCGGTATAGTCAAAATTCGGAGGAAGCATTAAAAAGCTACAGCAAATGGGGGAGCTTTATAAGTCATGCAAAGGATTTTGATGCAAAATTTTTCAATCAGTCTGAACAGAGTGCTTACGTAACAGATCCTCAACAGAGGTTATTTTTACATCTTTGCTGGGAAGCTTTAGAAAATGCGGGTTATGGAAGTTCAGACAGCAGAACCTGTGATATGGGTGTTTTTGTTGGAGCAAGAGGGAATGTGTATGATTCAGAAAGTTATGTTGAAGATATGAATACTTCTTCCATGTCCCGAAAGGAAAGGATTGAATTATTCCGCTCCGTGGTATTAGGTAAAGCTCCGAACATGATTGCTGCCGCAGTATCAAATTTTCTGAATTTAAAAGGGCCTTCACTTGTGGTAGATACTGCTTGTTCGTCTTCCTTGGTAAGTATTCATTTAGCTTGTCAGAGTATTTTATGCGGTGACTGTGAGATGGCGATTGCCGGAGGTGTAGAAATCCTTGCAGATCCTAACACATATGTTTATCTAAGCCAGATAAAAGCATTATCTCCGGATGGAAAATGTAAAACTTTTGACAAAACTGCCAATGGTTATGTCCCTGGTGAGGGAGGCGGAGCGGTTATATTAAAGCCCCTTGCTAAAGCACTAAAAGATAAAGATACGATTATGGCTGTTATAAAGGGTTCGGCAATAAATAATGACGGTTACACCATAGGTACTACCACGCCGGATGTAGAAGGGCAGAAAACCGTACTAAAAAAAGCGTATAAGAAAGCGGGTGTAGCCCCTGAATCAATTACACTTATAGAAGCGCATGGTACGGGAACTTTTCTCGGTGACCCGACAGAATTTCGGGCATTGTCAGAAGTATTCAGAGAGAATACACGGTCTTCCAATTTTTGTGCTTTAGGAACTGTAAAATCAAATATCGGACACCTGCATTCGGCAGCAGGGATTGCTAGCTTTATCAAAATTGTACTTGCCCTTAGTAAAAAGAAAATTCCTGCCACACTAAATTGTAAAGAGCCCAATCCTCGTTTTGATTTAATTATATCTCCATTTTATATTGCTGACCATACATCGGAATGGATAACGAATGAGATTAGCAGGAGGGCAGGGATTAGTTCCTTTGGTTTTGGCGGAACCAATTGTCATATCATTTTAGAAGAAGCAGGCCCAACGCCTACAGCTGAAAGCCATTCCTTTGCTAAGACGCATCTGGCAGTTTATTCAGCTAAGGATAAGAAAGCACTTAGGAATCTTCTCATGAATAATCTGGAGTTTTTAGAGAAGTATACCGGAGGAGTGGAGGAATATACTTATACTTTAAATACCGGAAGAGAAAAATTCGAGTATTGTACTGCTATAACAGTCTCAGACCTAAAAGAAGTAAAGCAAAAGCTGGCTGAAAAAATACAGGACCTAAATTTATTATCGGGAAATAAAAAAAGTGAGAAAGAGTATAGTGAGCATCGTGAACCGCCCAAGTTAGTTATGATATTTCCCGGTCAAGGCAGCCAATATCAAGGTATGGCAGAAGAACTTTATCATTGTTCTGCCGGTTTTAGAGAAGCTTTTGACCGGTGCGATGAGATTACAAGCAGGTATCTGGGCCAGTCTATAAAAAGTATGCTATATGGAAAAGATGCTGATAAGTGGATTCATGAAACCAGGTTTACCCAGCCAATCGTCTTTGCCATGGATTATTCTATCGGCAGAATGTGGATGGATTTAGGTATAATGCCATCGGCTGTCTTAGGTCATAGTATTGGAGAATATGCTGCTGCATGTATCGCAGGAGTATTTCAATTAGAAGATGCAATAAGATTAGTGGTAAAAAGAGCTGCACTTATGGATGCGATTGACTGTAATGGGGGAATGATGGTTGTTTCGGCAGATGAAAATACAGTGAAAAAGGTTTCCGTTAAGGCTTTTCATGGTACTGACAGGGAGATTTATATTGCAGCAGTGAACAGCCCCTCCAATACAGTTATATCGGGAACAAAAGAGGCTTTGGTTCTAATGAAACAAAAATTTTCAGAAATAGGCATAAATGTAAAGGAGCTGACCGTTTCCCATCCGTTTCATTCAATATTAATGGAGCCAATGCTTCAGGAATATGTATTAGAACTAAGCACAGTAAAAATGGCGAATGCTCAAATACCATTGGTATGTAATGTTACAGGAGATTTTAAATATAATTTTGATGCCGATTACTGGCTATCACATATTATGAAGCCTGTTATGTTCCATCAAAGTGTATTGAGCTTAGTTAGAAAAGAGTACGATTGTTTCCTTGAAGCCGGTTCAGGAACCACAATTACCACTATGCTAAAGCGTATTGAGGATGTTTCTCATAGACACTGTATTTCCACAATGAAACCATACGAATCCAATTGGAAATGTTTGCTGGAAGCGGTAGCTATATTAGAAGAAATAGGAGTTCGTATTCGGCTAAAGGAATTGTATAGAAATAATTTAATACAAAAAATTGAGCTGCCAAATTACCCGTTTCAGTATAGCAGTTATTGGATTGACCAGGAGAGAACAATAGAAACCGGCAGTTTAGCAGATGTATTAAATGAGAACATAAAGAACCAAGAAAACTTAAAATATGCTCTTTTTGATACCATTAATTTTGATTCTGAAGAAGAAATCGAGTTAGAGAAAACAGTGAAACCGGATGAATTAGAGGTAATCCGTAATCATATGGTTGAAGAACAAGTGGTAATGCCGGGAGTATGTTTTTGGGAAATGGCTCAGATTGCTGCCATACATGGATATGGCAAGGTACCGGTTATGCTAAATACCATAACATATCCCTGTCCTTTGGTAATTAGTAAAGAGATAGAAACAACGTATCGAATAAATCTTAACAAACAGACCGGAAAGTTTAGAGTATCATTTCTTTCTAAAGAAGGCATAGAGCAGCGCTTTGTTATAGCGGCAATGGGGACTATTGATACCGGAACTGCAATAAGGAAAGAAACGCTTAGTATTCCTGCAGTAAAGCAAAGATTGTCCCAGAGTTTTTCAGAGGGCAGAATCCTTAAGGAGCAGTTTAGAGAAAAGGGCCTTAACTACGGGGAAGAGTTTTATTCTGTTGTGAAGATATGGGAAGGAAAAAATGAGGCATTAACGGAGTTGAAGCTTAATGTAGATACAGAATCTGAGAGATACATGTACTTTCCAGGAATTTTAGATGGCGCGCTTCAAACCATAGCCGGAGTAGAAGAAGTAATAAAGGATTCCCGCAAATACATACCCTACCGAGTCAAAAAAATTGAATACTATGGGTTATTGCAAGGAAACAGCTATGGATATGTAAAGCTGCTTCGTTACAATAAAGAAAAAGGCTTGATTGAATTTCAGGTTACTATTACGGATATCCATGGTGATGTAAAAATATATATTGATAACATGTGTCTTAAGGCGGTAGCAGACAACCCTAAGGAAAAAGAGAAAAGTAATAAACGGGAAATTAACGAATACTATGCTCCCTACTGGCAGAAAGTTAAGCCACCGAAAAATCAAACGGAAAAAAGAAGGCAGATACTACTCTTTAAGGAAGACAATGAAGAAACTCTTCTGTCAGCTAGCTTTAAGAAGACGCCTGGAGTTATTGAGGTATACAAAGAAGATGTATTTCATATAGTCGATGAGAGGCGTTTTACTGTCAATCCTCAAAAGCCAAGGAGTTACGAGGCGTTATTTCATGACTTAAAAAAGCAAGATTTTGTTATTGATACTATCATACTAGATTACACAATGAATGAACGGATGAATAATTTTAATTATATTCAGGCTGAGGCGTCTCTCAGAAATAGTGCAATGGAGATGGTTAATGTAATTAACCATCTTAGAAACTATTATCGGAATGACATCAATCTTGTGGTGATCACTAGACAGGCATTTTTGGTGAACGATACTGATACGGGTGCGAGCTTCTGGCTGTCAGCATTAATGGGTTTTATTCGCTGCATCTCCTTGGAACATAAAACGGTTCATAGTATGTTTGTAGATATGGACGGAGGAGACAAGGCTGAATTAGAAGATACAGGTTCTATAATAGATCGTTTATTAGGCAGTTATTCGAATGGAATCTTTGCTTTAAGAAAGGGTACTATCTATTCCCAAGCCTTTAAAAAAGAAAAGTTCGTTAAGGATGTCAGAAACGGGCTGCCTTTTAAAGAGAATGGGGTATATGTTATAGCCGGTGGGCTTGGAGGCGTAGGACTGGAAATTGCTAAGTGTATAGGAAAAACGGTAGGGACAAAGCTAGTTTTACTGGGAAGAAGTCAATTACCCGAAAGAGAACAATGGGACTTGGTAAGCCAGAAAGATGATAGTGATATTGCAAGTAAGGTAAAAGCATTAAAGAGTATAGAAGCGTTGGGGTGTGAAGTATCTTACATATCTGTGGATTTAGGCGGGGAAGAAGAAGTAATGACTGCAATGGAAAGTGTAAGAGCGGCATATGGATCAATAAATGGTGTAATTCATGCGGCGGGTGTACTAAAGGATGGACTTATAAAAAATCTTTCTCAGGAATTGTATGATTACGTAACAGTATCCAAAATAAGAGGAGCTTGGCTGCTAGATCAGGCGACAGAGCAGGATGCACTAGATTTTTATGTAATATGTTCAGCTCTGGTGACCTTCCTTGGGAATGTGGGACAAGCCTTTTACAGTACTGCAAATGCATTTTTGGATTCCTTTGCAGGACACAGAGCCCTGATAAAAAAGAAAAAAACAATCGTAATAAATTGGGGGGTGTGGTCCGACGTTGGAATGGTTGCAGACTCTGTCAATAAAAAGCTTCTGGAGGAAAGGGGAATTATTCCTCTAACAACAGAAGAAGCCATTGGAGCGTTATGTTCTTGCTTGACGGCTGATAACCTGCAATTTGGCATTGCCAGATTAGAAGAGGCTATAGAAAATAGACTGCTAAGCCTGCCGGTTATTAAGAACAGGAATTCTGAAAGCATTCATATTGCTGAGAAGGAAGTGGCAATAAACGGGAATGGGCCTGAATTGGAAGACGAAGTAAAAAAATATCTGCTAATAAAGGTTAATGCCTTAAAGGATTCACAAAATACCGTAAATTATAAGACCAGTTTTTTGGAAGCCGGACTGGATTCTATAACAATGGTTAATTTTACTGATAATTTCGGGCGGGAAACCGGAATTAAATTATACCCTACGGTACTATTTGAGTATCCGACCATCCAGGAACTTACCAAGTATCTGTTAAAGGACTATAAAAAAGAATTAGATACGTATTTCAAAAATTCTTTTCCTGTAAAGGGAGTGGCTGTAAATACGGTTATAAAAACGGCATCTTTGGAATTGCAAGAAGACAGGGAAATTATGCGTTCACACAAGGAACCTCCGTTTGATACTAACATACAGTATTCTGACTCTGACATAGCAGTTATTGGTATATCTGGTATTTTTCCGGGAGCTAAGAACGTAGATGAATTCATGGATAATCTATTAAAGGGACGAAATTCTGTTGTAGAAATACCGGCCAAACGGTGGGACTACAAAGAACATTATCATACAGAGAAGAAGAAGGGGAAAACGTATTGTAAATGGGGGGGCTTTGTTGAGGATATAGATTTGTTTGATCCATTGTTTTTTAACATATCGCCAATGGAGGCAACGGTACTGGATCCGCAGCAAAAATTTTTATTACAGGCAGGGTGGGAAGCACTAGAAGATGCAGGTTATGCAAACGGCAGTTTATTTCATACAAAAACCGGAGTCTTTGTAGGTGTATCAAATCATAATTACTTTGATGAATCCTTTGATGCCAATAATAATTATAGTGGACTTGGCACAGCAAATGCCATTGCAGCAAACCGATTATCCTACTTTTTAGATTTTAAAGGGCCGAGTATGAGTATTGATACCCAGTGTTCCTCATCATTAGTAGCAGTACATGAAGCCTGCAAGAGTATACTCTCAGGAGAATGCGAGTATGCCCTTGCCGCTGGTGTTAATTTTTTAATTCCCAAGGATTATTATATCCTGCTTAGCCAAATGGAGGCAGTATCAAAGGATGGCAGTTGTAAGACTTTTGATAAAGAAGCGAATGGCTTTGTATCAGGCGAAGGGATTGGTGTTTTGCTGTTAAAGAGACTGTCTGATGCCATTAAAGACAGGGATAATATACACTGTATTATTAAAGCCAGTGAAGTAAATCATGACGGACGTTCAGCAAGCCTCACAGCTCCTAATAGTAAATCACAAACGGATTTAATAAAAAATTGTATAAATAAAGCAGCTATAAATCCTGAAACAATTACTTATGTGGAGACTCACGGGACAGGAACTCCCATCGGGGATCCAATAGAGATAAAAGGCTTGACCGATGCATTTTTAGAGTTTAGTAACCGGAAAAGTTATTGTGCTCTTGGTGCGGTCAAAAGCAATATTGGACATCTGGAATCGGCTGCAGGGATGGCTGGTATGATAAAAGTCATTATGGCTATGAAAAATAAAATCATACCTGGTAATTTACACTTTAATGAAAAAAATCCATTCATTAATTTTGCCGATTCTCCCTTTTATGTATTAGATAAACCGACTGAGTGGCTGGTAAAAGGTCATCCTTTAAGAGCAGCCGTAAGTTCTTTTGGAATGGGAGGAACCAATGCCCATGTAATATTGGAACAACCGCCGGAGTATGAAGGGTCAGAAATTGTTAAAGACAAGGAGTATCCGGTTATACTGTCGGCAAAGAGTAAGGAAGCATTAAAGATGAGCGTTAACAGGCTTTTAGAATACCTAAAGAAAGCGAAAGACCTATCTCTTGAGAATGTTTCCTATACCTTGAGTACAGGGAGGTATCATTTTAACAATCGGATTGCCATAGCAGTAGATAGTGTTGGAGACCTAATCGCTGCTTTACAGGAGGTTTCTGCGAATGATTTGAAAGAACTTTCATCAAACCGGATATTTTATAACAAAGCGGAAGGCAGTGATGCTATATCTTATCTGAGTATTCAGGATAAGAGCCCGATTCCTGTGTCCGTAATTTTGCCGTATTACAATAAACAGACATTGGATTTTGTAATAAGGACAATAAACGATGGATTCATAGAAAATCCAGTATTTTATGAACTATTAAATGAATATAAAGAGATTTTACTTACGATGGGAATCAACCTAAATCATTACTTTACAGGTAACGCCTTATTGTATAGTGAATCAGAGACCGTCCTTTGTGTTTATGTATTTATCATTTGCTTATGCAGATGGTTACAAGCATTTGGATTTGTCATAAACAAACTAGTTTCAACAAATGATACACATGGAATTAGAGAAGTATTAAGTGGACAAAAAACGCTGCAAGAAGGTGTATCCTACGTATTAGAGCACGTCAGAGTGCATGAAGTAAGTACGGAAGATGAGGAAATCTTAATATCCCTAGTGGAGAATAACAACGGATACATAATTAATTTAAACAATGGATTTGAACAAATTATAACAGATAGGGAAAGCAATCCAGAACTAATCTTCTCCATTAGCAGGGAAGAGAATGATGGGATAGATGGATTGATACAGATGCTGTCCTCACTGTATGTAAAAGGAGAAGCGGTGCAATTTAAAGCTCTGTATGCTAAGTCAGTGAGAAAGATTTCCTTACCTGCCTATGCATTTCAGATGAAACGTTATTGGCATAATAAGAATAATTCAATGAAGACGGCAGCCGCAGAAATAGAAGCAGGATATCAGCTTGCAGAAAAGTATAAGGCAGAAGATTTCTTTTATAAATGGTACTGGCAGGAAGCCTCACCAAATGAAGCTCTCATACCGGTTGAAGGAGCAGTATGGATTATATTCACTACTTCCGGTTATCTCTCAGACTTAATTCAAAATAGTCTTAAAGAAAGAAAACAAAGGATTGTATTAGTTTTTAAAGATGTGAGCTTCCGTAAAAGAAACAGTAATGAGTACGAGATGAATCCTAGTAAGCAAGAAGATTATAAAACTGTTTTTTTGGATGTTATAGAGAAATTCCAAAGCGTGGATGCTGTAATTAACCTTTGGAGTTATAAACAGGAGTCAGAGGATACTTATTATGATAACACGGTAGAGCTTTTTGGAATGGCATTGGGACTTTCTGAAATCGCTTCTAAGGATAAAGAAATAAATCTATTAACCATAACAGACAATGGGTTCTCACTAGAGGATGTAAATAAGCAACCTGTCCATATAAGCAGCTACCCTGTCCACTTATTATCAAGATTAATAACCGGTGAAATCAAAAATATTGCTGCTAGAAGTGTTGATTTGGACAATAACAAACTTTCAAGGGAACAATTGGATAAGCTCCTTTTTGAGTATTCCTTTACCAGGAACGGATATAGTGAACTTGCTTTTAGAAACGACAAAGCCTTTATACGAAAGTTAAAAAAAGAGGGGTTGGAGCATACCCATCAAAAAGAGTCTGTTTGGGTAGAAGGAGGGATTTATGTAATTACCGGAGGCGCATCCGGTATTGGAACAGAGATTGGTATACATATAGCTAAGGCAGTAAAAGCAACTATCATTTTAATTGGAAGAACGCAGTTGCCTGCTCCGGCTGAATTTGAAGCATTCCTTAAAAAGGGGACGGACAGCCACAGGATGGCAAAGATAGAAAATATACTTAAAATTAAAAAAGTCGGTGCAGATGTTATCTATTATAAAGCTGATATAACAAATGAAGAAAGTACCTTTAGAACGTTTGAAAATATCTTTGCGGTATATGGGCAGATTACAGGTGTTTTTCACTGTGCAGGGAGCAAAAAGGATTCTGTAATTACTGTGAAATCTTTCTCCGATTTTAAGGAAGTTATTTCTATAAAAGCATGTGGTTTAAGTTATATAAAAACAGCTGTTAGCAATCATCCGGTTGACTTTATTATAGCCTTTTCATCAATAGCAGCACTTTATGGTACACCTGGCCAGAGTGATTATTCAGCAGCCAACGCAGTAATGGATGCTTTTGTGTCAGATTGGGCATTAACAGAGAAAGCGTTTGTAACCTCAATCAACTGGACGCTATGGGAGGGAGCCGGTATGGATATACCTTCACTTGCTAAACGAAAAATGGCAGGCGATGGTTTAAGGGCGATTACAATTACAGAAGGCCTGCATGCTTTGGAAATTATATTAAAGCATAGAAAACAGGCGAATTATATTGTTATGGATCTTATGAGACCGGAAGAGTTCTTAATGGATTTGGAACATAGTAAAGAGAGAACGCCCATGTCTTATAAAAACGGAATCATAGCTTTGCCCTTGAATGAAATAGCGGAGAATGTAGTGTCAGATAGAGCTTTACTTGTAAAAGAGACAAAGGAATTCTTAACCCGGATGCTTGCAAAATTATTATATCTTGATGACTTGGAACTGGATACAAGGAGGAGTCTAGATGAATATGGCATGGATTCCCTGTCTATTAAGGAAGCGCTAACAGCTCTGGAACAACAGTATAATACAGTGTTGGAACCATCCTTATTTGAAGAACACCCAAGTATTGAAGCACTGGCCGAATATTTGTCGACCCGCTTTGAGAAGAAGGTATTGAAATCTGAGAAGATTGAGATATACCATTCAGAAGCACTGGTAAAAAATGACATAAAAGAAAGAGTAAACCCTGAACATTTGGATACCAGTGAATATGATGGAAATGAAAACAGCCATAGCAAAGATGAAGTAGAAGAATTATATAAAGAACTATATGAGGGGGTTATAGATGCCTCCGATGCAAAAGACAAAATATTAAGGTTTCTCAAGAATACCGGTGACAGTGAAGAAATGCAGTATGAAAAAACAGGATATTGATTAAATGATTCGAGTGAGGGGGAACGCTATCATGAACGACTTTATGATTGAGTATATTTCTGATTTAGTTGAAAAAAGACAGATACATTACAAGGTAGCAGCCGAGATGGTGAAAGAGATAAACAAGCGGGAAAAAGGAAGGTCAATTGCAAAGTCTTTTTTTGAGAATAATAGAGATATTGCCGTCATTGGTATGGCAGTAAAGTTCCCCTATGCCGGCAATTTAGAAGAGTTTTGGGAAGTATTAAAAAACGGTGTGTCCTGTATTACTGAGATACCTTCCTTACGATGGCCATTAGAGTCTTTTTATGATCCGACGAAACAAAAGGAAAATACAAGTTATTCAAAGTGGGGGGGATTTATTGAAGGTATCGAAAAGTTTGATGCAGATTTCTTTCATATTTCCGATGAAGAAGCAAAAAATCTTGATCCTCAGCAAAGAATATTTCTTCAGATAGCCTATGAGGCTTTTCTTATGGCAGGATATCCAATGAAGAGATTATGGGGTTCTAATACAGGGGTTTTCGTAGGAAACCGTGCCGGCGTATACAAAGGCAGTGAGGCATCATCGAATAAATACAAGGTTATCAATAATATGGCTAATTTTATACCTGCTAGGATATCTGATTTTTTTAGCTTAAAAGGACCTAGTATTAATATTGATACGGCATGCTCCTCTTCGTTGGTCAGCGTCCATATGGCTTGTCAGAGTCTTTTGACGGGAGAATGTGATATGGCAATAGCAGGCGGTATTGAGCTTAAGGTTTCACCACGCTCTTATATTTCACTAAGCTTTGCTGGAGCATTATCTCCTGATGATAAAAGCTATGTTTTTGATAAAAAGGCCAACGGATTTGTACCTGGAGAAGGGGGAGGGGCAGTTATATTAAAACCCTTACGACAGGCATATAAGGATGGAGATATTGTACTAGGCATTATTAAGGGCTCAGCGGTTAATAATGATGGTCATACCATGGGAATAACAAGCCCTAATCTGGAAGGACAAAAGGATGTTTTAAGAAAAGCTTATAGGCAATGCAGTGTTTCACCGGAAGATATTAGCTATATAGAAACGCATGGAACAGGAACTACCATTGGTGACCCAATTGAAATAAAAGCATTAAAGCAAACATTCGGTGCATTTACAAATAAAAAAGCATTTTGTGCCGTGGGTTCTGTAAAAACGAATATGGGTCACCTG
This sequence comes from Anaerocolumna cellulosilytica, assembly GCF_014218335.1. Classification (GTDB taxonomy): domain Bacteria; phylum Bacillota; class Clostridia; order Lachnospirales; family Lachnospiraceae; genus Anaerocolumna; species Anaerocolumna cellulosilytica. Next base: position 2,424,628 of record NZ_AP023367.1, read on the forward strand.
GATACGGCGGCGGGAATAGCAAGTTTAATAAAAGTAATTTTATCATTACAACATAAGCAGCTGCCGGCAACCTTAAATTGTGATGAACCTAATCCTAGATTTGAAATAATTGATTCTCCGTTTTATGTTAATACGAAACTGTCAAACTGGCATTCTTACAATAATAAAAGCAGATTTGCTGCCATCAGCTCATTCGGATTTGGCGGAACGAACTGCCATATGGTTATAGCGGAAGGTACAAATGAAAATTTAGTTAGACAAGCCAACCATAACGCCAGCCAATTGTTTGTATTGTCTGCGAAATCAGAGGATAGTCTTATGCAGTTGATTGATTCCTATGTCATGTATCTTGAGGAAGCCAGAGAGTATGACTTGGAAGCAATCTGTAGCTGTGCCTATTTGGAAAGAGATTTTTTTAAGCATAGAATTGCGGTTATTACATCCTCTGTGGAGGATCTAAAGGAAAGATTACAGGAAATTAAGTTATCGGGCAATCAAAACCCATATTTATATAAAGGATACCTAGAAAGAAAATTTGTGAAAGCGCCTGTCTTTTTATTTACCGGGCAGGGTGCAATTTATAAAGGCGTTTCTAAAGTATTATCGGAAAAAAGCAGTGTTTATAAAAAGAGTCTAACAGAATGTGAAGAGATCTTAAGACCACATATGAATAAGTCCTTAACAGACTACCTCTTCTTAGAAGACTCAGTACGTGGAGAATTACAGCAAACAGAAATAATGCAGCCGGTAACATTTGCAGTGGGGTATTCGTTATACAAAATGTGGGAAGCAATGGGGCTGCAGCCGGAAGTAGCTATGGGACATAGTGTAGGAGAATACATAGCGTGTTGCATCGCCGGTATGATTGACTTAAAAGATGCCCTAGAGCTTTTAGTGTGCCGTGGTAAATTAATGCAGAAGCTGGACACTATAGGAACTATGGCAGCCGTATTTACGGATTCTTCCGTAATCAATCCTATTATTGACAGGCTGTCATATGAGGAGAGGCAACGTATTGGAATTGCAGCCTTTAATAGTCCTGCTAATACGGTCTTATCCGGTAAAGCTGACATATTAGAGAAGATTCTTGGAATATTAAAACAGTCCGGCATCCATTCCCAATATTTAAGGGTGTCCCATGCATTTCATTCAAAACTTATGGAACCAATGTTAGGTGAGTTTGGGAAAGCTCTTGACAAGATAACGTTTAAGAAATCACATATCCCCGTTATGTCAAATGTAACCGGTGAGTTAATCTATGAAATTGATAAAGAGTATCTGTTAAGACATGTGCAGGAACCAGTACATTTTGCAAGTGGTATTAAAAAACTACATGAGCTGGGATACTGTACCTACTTAGAAATCGGACCGGGAGAGACACTTACCAATTTGGTAAAGAGTAATCTAAACAATGACTACCGAGCAATCAAAACGTTAATAAAAGGCAGTGACGATATCGAGTCAATATTGCAGGCAAGAGGTTCACTGTTTTGTGCCGGTTATAATCTTCCGGAGTATTTTATTAACAAATCATCACAACGAAAGAGGGTAATACTGCCCGGTTACCAATTTCAGGAAAAGAGCTATTGGACAGAGCAAAATCACAAAGCCGAACAGATTAAGGGTGAGTTTGCTACTAATCCTAATAGTATACTTAATACCAGTGATAAGAATGCTCTTTCCTTCAAGGTAAATATGAAGACTGACAGTACAGCCGTTTATTATAAGAAGTTTTATTGGGATGAAGTCTTCTTAAAGGATCATGTCGTACTTGGCAAAGCTATGATTGCAGGTATGGTTTGGCTGGAAGCGGTAAGAACCACTGTGAAAGATTTTATGAATAGGGAAATATCGGGGCTGCAGGAAGTGAGCTTTCTAAAACCTCTTGTTATAGAAATGAATGAAGTCAAGGAGGTTGAAATAACTGTTGTAAAAAGAGACACAGACCTTGCTGAATTTCAGGTTAAAAGCTTAGATGATGATGGGGATTGGATTATACATACCAAAGGATTGGCTGTAAGTACAGCTAACAACCTTAATTCAGTAAAAAGCAATAACGTGTTTGCGTTAACAAACATACTAAGAACGTTAGAGCTAAGGAAAGACAGAACACAAATATATGATATATTTCTGAATAAGATAGGAATTTATCATGGGCCCTTTTTTAGAGGAGTTAATCAGGTTTACTATAGCGAACATACAGATTTGATAGTAACTGAATTAAATCTGTTGGATGCAGATAGTAAGAGTATAACAGAAGACATGGAGATTGCCAAAATATATCCCTTAGATACAAGATTGCATCCGGGACTTTTGGATAGTGCTATGCAAGGTATGATAGTTACTGTTATAGATAAAAAGGGAGCTATAATCAATGACTCTGCCTTTATACCATTTTATTTCAAAAGAATAGAACTTTACTCTGGCGTTGGTGGAAAGTGTTTTGCTATCGCACAGATCAAGAAGAAAAATGATGAGTTGATTCAATATGATATTACAATCGTCAATGATAAAGGAGACAATCTGCTCAGAATTACGGATGCTTATGCAAAAAAAGTTCCTAAGAAGGAGAACCAGATAAAGGCTGTTCTAGAAAAACAAAACTTAGTACTGGAGGAAGAAAATATTCCTGCGGTCATGTGTTACAAATATCCTGTTTTAAATAAGCTTCCTTCGCTGGATGCAGATGTGCCTTATTCGAAAGGAACTTTTTTGGTATTTGCTGATAATTCAAACATATGCCGGGAGGTTATATCACAGTTAAACAGTCAGGGAAAGCATTTGATAAGAGTAGGATATGGTAAAGAATATTGGAAAGACGGGTTAGATACCTATTATATAAATCCCATACAGGAAGAAGACTATCAGGCATTATTTCATGATTTAAAAAAGGAAAGAATTGAATTTGAAGGTATCATACATATGTGGAGCCTTCAAGAGAATGAATATGAAGCGGATACTCTAAGTAGCAATAGGATAATAGATATTTATGAACAGAAGAAAGTAAGCGGCATTCACTCCATATTTTATATTGCTAAGGCATTTACAAAGGCACATTGGATTAAGACAAGATTTTTTGTTTTAACGAGGGCTATCTACCCAATGCTAACGGATAGCGTAGAGATTGATATCTGCCAAGCACCAATACTAGGATTAATAAGAACTATAAGGAATGAAATACCAATGCTTAACTGTCAGATAATTGAGAATGACAGATATAATGAGCTGTCTGGGGCTAGGCTTTATACAAAGGAAATTCTATCCGATACGGGGAACGGTCATGTGCTTATCAGAAATGGGGAGCGGTATGAAATTCAATATACAGATGTAGAGCCAAAAACAGAAGGTGTTTTTAATCAATTTAGAACTGGAGGTGTTTACCTAGTACTGGGAGGTCTTGGTGGCATAGGCCTTGCGTTAGCCGGTCATCTTGCCAAAAACCAAAGTAAAATCCACCTTGTACTTATTAGCCGAAATGATAGGAAAGATAAGAAAGAAACAGAACAGTTAAACTTCATACGGAGTAAGGTATTAAGTCTTACTATCATAAGTGCTGATGTAACAGATTTAAATAAAATGGCTCAGGTTGTAAATGGAATTAGATCCCAATATGGGCAAATTCATGGAATTATCTATGCAGCCGGGATAATTGCAGATTCTTTTATAATTAATAAAGAGTTAGCTACCTTCCAAAAAGTAGTAGACACCAAAGCCAAAGGTGTTCTTATAATAGATGAATTAACAAAAAATGACCAATTAGATTTTTTTGTTATGTTTTCAAGCATTGCTTCCATTCAAGGAATTATAGGGCAAGCAGATTATGCTTCGGCAAATGCCTTTTTGGATTGTTTTAGTTGGTACCGAAGACAGAACAATAGGACTGGTAAAAGTATTTGTATTAATTGGGGACTATGGTCAAAGGTTGGTATGGGAAATAATGCGCTGACATTGGAGAACGCCAGAAAAGAAAGGGTGCAGCTCATTGATCCTATAGAAGGTGTGGAAGCATTTTTTCATTCAATTTCTATAAATAAAGGGCAGATAATCATTTATAAAGGGGAGCGGCCAAGTATGGATGAGAAAAAGGAAAAGGTAGAAAAGCCATTGGTGGATAGAAAAAAAATAAGTGATAACATGAAAAAACTATTAATGCAGATGGTTTTAGAAGCAGTAGAAAAAACTGAAATAGCACAGGTCGAATGGGAAGAAAGTACTTTTCTTGAGATGGGCATGGACTCTGCTGATTTAGTTAAAATGATTGCGAACCTAGAATTGAAACTAGGACTTAAACTATATCCCACATTATTCTTTGAATACCCCACAGTAGATGAACTCTCCAATTATCTTTCAGTGGAATGCGCCAACCAAACATATACAGGACAAGTAAGTATATTGAACAGCGAGGTATCAAACGATGAGCAATTTACAATTCATAAAGCGGCCTTTCGTCTCGATGATATATTGAATAAAACAAAGCAGGTTGAGGCAGTACCGGAAGCATTATATACAGAAAGAATATCGGATAACAGAGCAGCTAAAGCCCCGTTAGAAGATACATTGAAACAGATAGAAAAAAGCACAAGTAGAGAAGAAGAGCCAGTAAAAGAGGTGGATGCAACAGTAGATACAGATATGGCTATTATCGGTTATGCTCTAAAACTACCGGGTGCAAATAATGAAGAAGAATTTTGGGAGAATCTTAAAGATGGCGTGGATTCTGTCACTAAGGTTCCGGATAATCGATGGGATGCAGATAAATTATATAGTGCAGATTCCCAAGCGTATGGGAAGACCTATTGCAGACAGGGTGGATTCATACAGGATATAGAAGCATTTGATCCTTTGTTTTTTAATATTTCTCCACTGGAAGCCAATGTTTTAGATACCAAACAAAGACTTATGCTGGAAGTGGCATGGGAAAGTATCGAACATGCAGGCTACAGCGGTAAGAAACTGCCGAAAAGAACCGGCGTCTTTGTTGGAACCTCCTATAATAATTATTACTCAAATATTCCAGAAGGAGAGAATGAAACTCCATTTGCCAGCTTAGGTAACGGCAATCCGGTAGTAGCAAACAGGTTGTCCCATCTGTTTAATATTAGCGGTCCTAGTATGGTGGTGGATACATATTGTTCTTCTTCCTTAGTAGCAATTCATTTAGCTTGCCAGAGCATTTTGACAGGTGAATGCGAAATGGCTTTAGTCGGTGGTGCTCATACACTCTCACCCAATCATTATGCTGTTATGAGCAGGGTACAGGCATTATCAGCGACAGGCAGATGTAAAAGCTTTGATGATGCCGCAGATGGATATGTACCGGGAGAAGGTGCTGCGGCCATACTTATTAAGCCTTACAGGAAAGCTTTAGAAGAGGGGGACTATATTCATGCTGTTATTAAGTCAACAGCAGTAAATCATTGCGGGCACTCAAATAACCTGACATCACCAAATGCAACTTCTCAGGAAGAAGTGGTTTATGAGACATACAAAAAAAGAAATATCAATCCGGAGACCATTTCCTATATTGAGGCACACGGAACGGGTACTTCCTTAGGAGATCCGGTTGAAATAAAAGGGATTACCGGCGGCTTTCAACAGTTTACGGACAAAAGAAATTTCTGTGCGATTGGTTCTGTAAAAACAAACATTGGACATTTGGAACCTGCGTCCGGTATAGCAGGAATCATAAAAGTAATATTGGCTCTCAAGCATAAGACCTTACCTCCCACGTTGAACTTTAGGAAAGCGAACCGTTTTATTAATTTTAATGAGACACCTTTTTATATTAACGATAAAGCAAGTTATTGGCATACGATATATCAAAAACGCAGAGCAGGCGTCAGCGCTTTTGGATTAACGGGTACAAACGCTCACATTGTATTAGAGGAAGCACCTGCTAGAGTAGCGGGGGAAACGGAGAAAAAGTCTTCCTACATCATAGCCTTATCAGCCAAAAACAGGGAATCAGTTACAATGCTGATTAACAGATACGGCGATTTTCTAAACACTAATAAGAAGTGTTTGGCTGCTGACTTAATGCAGACATCGTTACTGGGAAGAATACATTTTAATTACCGTGTTGCTGTTGTTGCCCCTTCAAAAGAAGGCTTAGAAGATAAACTCCACCTGCTATCTGTCATACAAGAGAAAGAATTAAAAGATAAAAAGCTTCCTGGCATCTTTGTACAAAGAGAAGTTACTCAGCATAAGCTGGCATGGGTATTTTCAGACAGCCTTTATTACAACGCTGAGATTGTTGAATTAATGTCTTTAAATAGTTTCAAAATTCCATATGATTTTGTCATGAAAAAAGTAGAGAGTTATAGTGGTTTTTTGGGCAGACAAGAAACTCCTTACAGGAATTCACCTCTATTACAGGGGTTTGCATTACAGTATGCCATATCCTGTATGCTGCATACGTTTGGGGTAATGCCGGACATACTGACCGGTTATGGTTATGGCAAGTTTTTAGCAGCGGCAATATCCGGAATATTATCTGTTGAAGATGCATTATATCTATCTTTTCTGGACGGGGAAGGCAGCAACAAGGAAGCAAATGATAGAAAAAACTTAAAGGAAATGCTTCAAGGAGTGAATATTAATAAGGCGCAGATACCAATTGTATCAGAATACCAAAAGCGAATTTTGTATGAGGAAAAACCAGACTTTGAATTCTTTTTAAACAACACAGCTATTAATCAGGCAAGAAAAGTTCTTGATCAGTTATGTACGGAGGATAAGCGTTATATGGTACATATAGCTAAGGGGAATTTTTACAGATATAGTGAAAAAGAAATCTATTGTGTAGAACCCAATGAAGATTTATTACCTGGTATATATCGTGCTTTAGCAGCACTGTATGTTAGCGGATTAGATGTTAAATGGGAAGCCTTATACGAAAATGAAGCGAAACATAGAATACCAATTCCCACTTATCCTTTCAACAAAAGCGGGCACTGGCTTCAGATATATAATTACGAAGCGACAGATAAGATATTAACAGAGAAGGAATCGAGTAAAGAAGAGCATAGAAAGAGTGCTGTTTCACCTAATCACTTTAAAAGTGCGTTACCTCATGCCTCCGTTTATAACAGTGAAGTTATATTTACTGAAAAAAATTGGGTAGTGGAACAATCTGATGCAAAGGAAGCTATTACTGAGAGTGGAGTCTGGGTGATTTTTGAGGATGCCTATTCTGTTTCGGATGAGATTATAAAGTATATTCAGGCTAAGAATGGCTGCTTAATTGTTGTAAGAGAAGGTAAGGATTATCAAAAAATTGATAGCAGACACTACGTTGTAAATTGTTTGAGAGAAGATGACTTTAATAAAGTTATACAGGAGATCAAAAAGGATTTTGGATACATCACCTATCTAATAAATCTCTTTAGTTGTTCTGAGCCCAAAGAATGCCTTGTTGACTCAGTAGTCTTAAAACAGAGTTTTTATCAAACGAATTATGCCATGTTCTTTCTAGCAAAAGCAATAGCACAGCATATAGAGAGTAACTATCCTGAAATAATTCTCGTATCTACAGATGCACTGTATCTTAAAGAGGCGGTCTATGCAGCATTAGAAAAATCAACATTACCGGCACTTTTAAAGGTAATCCGGTCAGAATTCGCCTGTAGATGTAAGCTGTTAGATTTTGCCTGGGAAGAATTTGATTCTAAATCTTGTGCAGAAATAATTATAGAGGAACTTAAGGCTGGTGAAAATAATTCAATATTGATGTATCGAAACGGAATACGCTATAGAGAGGAAGTTAAGAAGAGCCGGTTAGACCATCATAACAGATTACGCCCCTTAAAAAACAGAGGAGTCTATATCGTAGTTGGGGGAAGCACCGGAATAGGACTTCATACGGCTGAGTATCTTGCTAAAAGGGCAAATGCAAGATTAGTTATTATAGGAAGAACAAAGCTTCCGGGAAAAGAAGAATGGAAAAATATAGCAGAAAAGTATAAAACGGAAGAAGCGTTATCTTTTAGAATTAAGAGTCTGTTAAAGCTTGAACAGGCCGGAGGCACCGTCAGATATTATGATGCAGATATAACAGATTTTGAAAGAATGACACAGGTTATAGGAGAGGTTAAAAATGAGTGGGGCAGCATTAACGGTGTCATAAACAGCGGTGGAATAAAAGAAGACAAACTTATCCGCTATAAGGACTTTGAGATATATAAGAGCGTAATACATAATAAGGCTGTTGGTACTTATATATTAGATACTGTAACGGGTCATGAAGAATTAGACTTCTTTGTTATGTATTCTTCTATATCAGCTTTTACCGGAAATGCAGGACAAGCTGATTATGCTTCAGCCAATGCTTTTTTGGATAATTACGCATGGAAGATGAGAGCTCGAACTGGAAGAAATTATATATCTATTAATTGGCCCTACTGGAAAGAGGGTGGAATGGTTATGCCGGAAGGGGCGGTAAGAGCCATGATAAACCAAGGCATATTGCCTCTTGAAACCAAGGAAGGCCTTTCGGCTCTGGAACAAATTCTCATGCAGGAATATCCGTTAAGTAATGTGGCAGTGTTAAAGCAGACTGTTTCAATGGATCAGGATGAGGAAATAAAAATAGCTTCTGTGGAAGAGGAAAATGAGATGGATATAGAGCTGTATTCAGCATCCAAACTAAATAGAAGTTATGACGTATCAAATTATAATGTAAGTATAAAGCAGGACATAGATACGGATTTTAAGGTGAATGCAAATAATCAGTTAAGTATAAACAATCATGTAGGTTTAAATCATCATATAGGTTTAAATGATGCTACAAGTACAAAGATTGACACAGGTGCACAGATAGAAGTTGTCATCTTCACAATGTTAAAAGAACTGCTACTTATGAAAGAGGAACAACTCAACAAGGCCACCCGGTTTGATGAATGTGGTTTAGATTCCTTAATGCTTCAAAAATGTGTACAGTATCTGGAGAAAAAACTCAGGTGCAGTATTGAACCAGGTATATTTTTTGAATACCCAACCATTGATAAGTTATCAGAATATCTAAAAGAACATGTAGATTTATCTTTTATGGTTGAGGAGTTTAAGAAAAGCTCTTTTGAACCAAGGGTAAAAACCCTTGCTGCTGAAATAAAGCAGGAGCAAAAGGTTGAGGAATGTGTAACTGTATATAAAAGTATGGAAGCAATATCAAAGGTGCCAGACAATAAAAAAGAGGATATCGCTATCATCGGAATGGCTTTAAGATTTCCCGGTGCCGATTCGCCGGAAGCCTTTTGGGAGAATTTATCTGAGGGGAAACATGCCATTCATGCAGGTCTTGATACCAGATGGAAGAAGGAAGATATCTGTAGGCAATTTAGCATAGAGGTAGATAAGCTGGATAAAGTATACACCTGTGTAGGAGGTTATCTGGAGGAGGTTGATACCTTTGATGCTTCTTTTTTCGGAATTTCAGAGGAAGAAGCACCATATATAGATCCTCAGCACCGTATCTTACTTGAAACGGTATGGAAAAGCATTGAACATGCCGGATATTCTGCTCAGACACTTTGGGGAAGTAATACCGGAGTATTTGTTGGAGCTAGAGGCTGTGTGTATCAAACAGATATGGATACTTCTAACAGTGACTTGGTAAGGGCTTCTTTAACTGGAAAACTGGGTAATTTTAATAGTGCAAGAATATCTGATTTTTATAATTTAAAAGGTCCTAGTATAGTTATCGATACAGCATGCTCATCCTCACTTGTCAGCACTCATTATGCGTGTAAAAGTATTTTGGATGGTGAATGTAGCCTGGCGATTTCCTGTGGCGTGGAAATAAAGTCATCTCCTGATAATGTAATAGGGTTATCTGCCTCAAAAGCTTTATCAGCAGATGGAAAGAGTTATGTTTTTGATCAGAGAGCCAGTGGTTTTGTTGCCGGCGAAGGTGCCGGTGCAATTGTATTAAAATCAATGAGAAAAGCCATTGAGGACGGAGATACCATCTATGCTGTAATAAAAGGGTCTGCTGTAAATAACGACGGGCACACGATGGGAATTACGACTCCGGATCTTGAAGGGCAGAAAGCGGTAATAGAAGCGGCTCTAGAAAATGCAGAGGTGGATGCCGCAACAATCTCATATATAGAAGCCCATGGAACGGGTACGATGTTAGGAGATCCCATTGAAGTAAAGGCATTGACGAAAGCCTTTGAAAAGTATACGGAGCATAAAGGGTATTGTGGTATTGGCTCTGTAAAAACGAATATTGGACATCTGGATACGGCAGCAGGCATAGCAAGTATTATAAAAGTCATTCTGGCACTGCAACATAAAAAGATACCGCCAACCTTAAACATTGAAATACCAAACAAACGCTTCCGATTTGTGGATTCTCCTTTTTATCCTGTAGCATATCTAGAAGACTGGAAGCTGGTTCAGGGAGTAAGAAGAGCCGGTGTCAGCTCCTTTGGTTTTGGCGGAACCAACTGTCATATGATACTGGAAGAGGGCAGGGAGAATCAGTATCTGGATCAGGAAGAGAATGACAGAAGCAGACAACTATTTTTATTATCTGCCAAGTCTGGTGGAGCATTAGAAAAAGCAGCCGAAACGTATGCCAATTACTTAGCAAAGAGGGAGAGCGAAAACTTAGGAAACATATGCTATACCACCGGAACAAGCCGGCGTTTTTTTGATAACAGATTAGCTCTGATTTGTTCGGATACCAAGGAGCTAAAAGAAAAGTTAAAAGGTATAGAGTTTCTTACCGGAGAAAGTAAGACACCCGGTAAGGTAACCTTTTTATTCACGGGACAAGGTGCTCTGTATTCGAATCTGGCAAAGGAACTATATGAGAGACAGCCGGTGTTCAAAGAAGCACTGAATTCGTGTGACCGGATATTCAACCAACTGAGCGGAACCTCCTTACTAGCCTTACTATATGAATCGGATGGTACAGTTCTAAAAGAAACCGCAGTAACCCAGCCTGTTACCTTTGCAATATCCTATGCTCTTGCCAGGATGTGGATGGCTTTTGGCGTAACACCAGAGGCGGTACTGGGACACAGTGCAGGAGAATATGCAGCCGCCTGCATCGCCGGAACTTTTAGTCTGGAAGACGGCTTAAAGTTAATTACCTGGCGGGGAAAGCTGATGCAGGAAAAGTGCAGACGAGGAGCTATGGCAGCACTTATGTGCAGCAGAGAAAGGGCAGAAGACTTCCTTAAGGAGTTAACAGAAGAAGAACAGAAAACGGTATCCATCGGTGCGTACAATGGGGAGACGAATACCGTCATCTCGGGTGAGCAGGAAACGATTGCAATACTTATCAAAAAAGCAGAGGCCGAGAAGATACGTGCTGTGTATCTTGAAGTATCCCACGGATTTCATTCCCCTATGATGCTTCCCATGCTAAGAGACTATGAGAAGATATTAGAAGAAGTGGACTTTAGAGAGAATCAGATACCGATTATAAACGGCGTAACGGGAGAAAGGATAAAAGACCAAATCCTTTCAAAGGAATACTGGTTACAGCATGTGCTTGCGCCTGTAAACTTTTATAAAGCCATAAAGACCTGTGAAGCAGAGGGGATGGAGATACTCTTAGAAGTCGGAGCAGGTAATATACTAAGTAATATGGCTAAGAAGATAATAAATAAGAAAGACATATGTATTATGCCGACTCTAGTCAGAGGGGGTTCGGACTGGCATACAATACAGGAAGCAATGGCTTCGTTGTATGTAAGAGGTGTCACACTAAAGTATGAGGTGTATGACAAGGGATATCAAAGAAGACGTATTGCATTGCCGACCTACCCTTTTAATGGTAAAAAGTACTGGGCAACACGTAAAACGGCGCTAAAAAGAGAAGTGGAAATCGGTACAGATACCAATAGAGCTTTTGATTTGCCGGTATGCTTTCATTCCTGTGAACTGCTAACTATGGAGAAAACCGTATTGACCTTTGAATTTCTTAATGAGGACAGGTTTTTAAAGGATCATATCATTGGAGGACAGTCTACGATTGCCGGAGTTATTTACTGGGATCTTGCATTGCAGGCAGCAGGCTATGCAATAGGGACTGAGTACATTACCTTAAGGGAAGTTACCTTAAAAGCGGAATGGAAAAGCAGTTCCCAAAAGACATTTGCAGGAAGAGTAATTGTCAGCAGGCAAAATGGCGAATACCGATTCGTTATTGAAAGCAAGGATGAGAAAGGAGTTAGTACGAAGCATTGTACCGGTAAGATTCAAACAGACTCAAATAAGGATATCGATTGTGCGGAGATTAAGGTATTAAAGAACAAGTTGAATAAAGAAGTAATAGTGTCAGAAGATATTTACGCAGCATTTTCAGAAAAGGAGATGGCATACGGTTCAGCTTTTAAAAGTATTCAAAAGGTATGGATTGATGATATGGAGTGCCTTGCAAGAATTAATTTGCCTGATGCAGCAAAGTCTTTTTCCCAAAGGTTTAAATACAACCCGTCCATAGTAGATGGTGCCTTGCAGGCAGTTATTTGTACACAGCCTATAAAAAAGCAATCGGGTAACAATGCTTACCTGCCGTTTTTTATTGAAGAGGTTACCTGCTATAAGGCATTACCGGAGTCTTGTTACAGTCATATCAGAGTAGTGGAGGATACAAGCGGCGGGGAGCTTATTAAAGCAAATGTGGATATTCGTAATGAGCAAGGGGAGTTACTTATAGGAATTAAAAATTTCTGTTTGAAAAAGTTGAATACCGGTACATTATTTTCAAAGTCTGTTATAAAATCTCAAGTTAAGCTTACAGCTCCTGTATGGAAAGAAAGGAGCATAACGCCGTTAAAAGATAAAGTGATATTGCCCGAAAAGCTAGTGTTATTTATGGATTTTAATAGAGAACATGAGGTCTTTGCACAAAAACTAAGGGATAAATCCCTTGATGTTGTAAGTGTATATATGGGAGATGAATTCGAAGAAATAGCTGAGAATAAATACGTTATTGATGTTGGGAATAAGAAAAGTTATACCAAGCTGTTTGAACTGTTAAAGGATAAGGAGTTTCAAGCAGCAGACATATGTCACTTATGGAATTATACCACAGAGCAAAAACAAGTGTCCAGTTTGGAGGAATTGGAAAAAAGCCTGACCCTAGGAGCCTACAGTCTATATTTTATAGTGCAGGCACTATATGAGTTAAGAATAAAAGCAAATATAAAAATTATCTGTAATCACTCCGTGGTATTTAAAGAGGAATCCGTAGTACCTGAAAAGGCAGTATTACTTGGTATTGCAAATGTAATGAATCAGGAAAATGTCGGTGTCAAATGTTTTAGTATTGATTCACTAAAAGAAGAGTGCAGCCTTTACGATGTATTCCTAACGGAAGTAAATAATACTACAGAGCATCTTGTGGTATACAGAGAAAAGAAACGATGGACATGGGAGCTTGAACGCATAAAAGAAGATGGATTACTGACTGGGATAAACTTTAAGACAGGCGGTACCTATTTAATAACCGGAGGATTAGGTGGTATCGGTATTGAGATTGCAAAATGGATAGCAGAAAGCCATAAATGCAAGATTGCATTACTGGGACGAAGCAGGCAGGAAGATTTACCAGAGACGGAACTTCAGATTATGGAACAGCTTAATTCTATGGGAGCAAATGTCAGGTATTATAGTGCTGATGTATCGGATGAAGACAGTTTGAAGGCTGGAATTAACAGGGTAACGGAGGAACTTGGCAATATAACAGGTATTATTCATGGAGCAGGCATTGTAAAGGACTGTATTTCAGTAAACAGTACACTCTCTAAAGTTAAGGAAGTATTTGCACCAAAGGTTAGAGGAACGTGGCTTTTGAACAAATTGTTCTGTAATAAAGAATTGGACTTTATGATATTATTCTCCGGAATGGTATGTTTTTACCCTAATGCAGGACAAAGTGCTTATACCGGGGCAAATATGTATATGGATGCTTTTGCACACAACAGACAATACCAAGAGCAGCAGAGAACAGCCGTTGTTAACTGGTGGTTTTGGGGAGAAACGGGAATGGCTGCAAAACCGGATATAACAGAAGCCTTAAAAAGAAGAAAGCTGATTCCCTTAACTAACACAGAAGGGGTACAAGCCTTTCGCCAGATGTTGTCTTTGGGCAGGGTGCAAACCCTTGTAACTAAAATAGAGGAGGAATCAACGGGTAAAGAAGCAAAAAAGGAAAGCAGAGACAAGAGTGCAAAGACTGACGGAATTCGATTCATAAAACAGGAGAGAAATATAGCTAGTCTTCAAACCTCTATTACTACATATTTAACTGAGAAAATGGAGCAGCTAGCAGAGATAACAATAGACTTTAGTGATAGGGATACAGCCTTTTTAGATATGGGTGTGGATTCTATATTTTTAATTAACTTAAGCGGTGAATTGGAGAAAGATGCCGGTATTATGCTATATCCTACTGTGTTTTTTGAGCATAACAATCTGACTAAACTATCGGCTTATTTAGAAAGTGATTACAGAGAAGAATTTGAGAAAATGTTCATGTCACAACAGGATGCTGTGCTAGTTGAAGAGGAAAAGTACAGCATTCAAAAGGAGGAACCGGAACTTCTAAGTGAACTGTATGATGTGGAGGCTGGTACAAAAGCATGCGAAATCAGGGGTTTGGAAGAACAAGAGGAAGAAGTAAGTAGTGAGCATATGAAAGCCGTATTATTTACCGGACCTGGCAACTTCAATCATTTAGTAATTGATCAGATGCAAATGCCAAAACCGGGTCCGAGTGAGGTTATAATTAAAGTAAAGGCTTCGGGAGTTAATTTTTCGGATGTCTTAACAGTTCTTGGAAATTATCCCAATGCATCGACAGTGTATCCTTATGTGTTAGGGAACGAAGTATCCGGGATTGTACAAGAGATTGGCAGTCAAGTTAAAAATTATAAGATTGGACAGGAGGTAATAGGTCTAACCAATGGAACAGGGGGATTTGCCCAGTTTGTGAATGTAGATGAGAGTACGGTGTGGGAAAAGCCTCAATATATGGATTTTGCACAGGCCGCTTCCTTGCCCATCGTATTCTTAACGGCTTATCATTGTCTGCATTATTTAGGAAAGATACAAGAAAATGATACGATTTTGATAAGAGGAGCAGCCGGTGGTGTGGGACTAATGGCTATTCAGCTTGCAAAAGCTGCCAAAGCAAAAATAATCGGTGCCGTTGGTTCAAAGGAGAAGGCTGCGTATTTAAAAAGTATTGGAGTTGATTATCCGGTTAATTATTTAGAAGAAGACATTATTGCGTATGTAAAGCAAGTAACAAAGCAAAAAGGTGTTGACCTGCTTTTGACCTCCTCAGCAGGCGGTGAAATTGAAGAATTAATGAAACTGGTTGCGTCTAACGGAAGATTTTTAGAGATGGGAATGGCCGGTCTTCGAACGGCACCTAAGATAGACCTTGGTATTTTTGTTAACAATCAAAGCTTCTTTAGTATGGACTTAAAGAGGCTTCGCAGTGAGCTACTTAATCACCATGCAGGTGTCATGCGTAAAATGCTAAGAAACAAACAGTTACAGCCTATCCATATAAAGGAATTCCCCTACACCGATATCGGTTCTGCTTTTAGCTATATGGCTTCAAGAAGAAATATTGGTAAGGTAATAGTAACGTTTCCGGAGATAAAAGTACCGGATAAGAACAAGATAGACGGTATAGAAAAGAATGACGTAACCTGTCAGGACATAGCTGTTATTGGGATGTCAGGAGCCTTTCCGGAAGCACCGAATTTAGAGCAGTACTGGGAGAATTTGTGTCAGTCAAAGGATTCTGTGGGGAGTTTTCCGGAACACCGGAGAGCATTACTTGGTTTACCAGAGGATTATGATTTGAGGAGCCTGAAAGGAGGCTTCTTAGAGAACATAGACCTATTTGACCCTATGTTCTTTCATATTTCTCCCGCAGAAGCTATAGTCATGGATCCGCAGCAAAGATTATTTATGCTAAAGACTTGGGAGGCTATTGAAAGCGCAGGTTATGGAGGGACAGGAGTCTTGCCGGAAGATACTTCGGTATACGTAGGGGTATCAAGAAGGGATTATCATAAAATTTTAGAGGATATACCGAATCAATCAGGGGGGTATTCTGTGATTGGTAATACCCATTCTGTTCTTGCCAGCAGAATTTCTTACTGGCTTAACCTGAAAGGTCCCGCAATTGCCGTGGATACAGCGTGTTCCTCCTCCATTGTTGCATTGCATCTTGCCTGCGAAAGTATTTTATCAGGTCAATGCAGTGCAGCCATTGCAGGCGGTATCAATTTATTGATAACACCGGATAGTGTGAAAGCTTTTCAAACAATGAATGCGTTGTCAGTAGATGCAAAATGCAAACCCTTCGACAAATCAGCAGATGGTTTTGTTTCTTCAGAAGGTGTTGGTGTACTGGTGTTAAAGGCTCTAGAACGTGCAGTAGAAGATGGGGATAGGATTCATGCTGTTATAAAAGGCAGTGCGCTAAACAATGATGGTGCATCTAATGGAATTACGGCACCAAATCCGGCTGCACAGGCAGAGGTCATTGAAAAAGCTTTGGAAAAGGCTGGTGTCACACCCGAAACAATTTCATATATGGAGACTCACGGTACCGGCACCTACATTGGTGATCCCATTGAAATTGAGGCTCTAAGTAAGGTATATGAGGGAGCATTGAAGAAATCTTCAACGCCAATCGGTTCAGTGAAATCCAATATTGGACACGCCGAAGCGGCAGCAGGGATATCCAGTGTCATAAAGGTAATTTTGTCTATGAAAAATAGGATACTTCCGCCTTCCATACATTTTCATGTTATGAATCCTATCTTGTGTCTTCAAAAGACACCCTTCTTTGTCAATGAAAAGGTCAGGTCTTGGGATGGAGATATTTTACGGGCAGGTGTCAGCTCCTTTGGATTTAGCGGTACCAACGGGCATGTCATTATTGAGGGAGCAGATGGGACAAATAACCATAGTGTCAATGTTGATACAAAAGAATATATACCGTATTGCTTTACATTATCAGCAGCTAATAAACAGGTGTTGAAAAAGTTTGCCCAGCTGTTTATTGATATGCTTCAAACAAACCGGAATATGAATTTAGGCGACCTGTGTTTTACAACGGCGGTCGGCAAAAGACAGTTGAATACAAGGCTTGCCATTGTCGCAGACACTGTAGAGGAATTACAAGAGAAGCTTATACAGTATTGTGCTTCTTCTGAAAGGGAGCATCCCAAAAAAACCGGCAAAAAAATTGCGCTAAATTACAGTGGTTTTTCAGATAGTGCGGCAACTCTTGCTACTACTTTTGATAGCAGGATATTTACAGATAGTATGGAGAAATGCTACGAAATGTTGCAGGACTTTAAGACAGAAGAATATAAGGAGAAGGAAGAAGACTTAAAGCGCTTGTTTTTAGTATATGCAACCGGTCAGGTGCTAGAGAGCCTTGGAATCATACCTGCGTATATTATAGCAGGCGGTGCTGAAATTCTTGGAGCTATGGCATTGTCCGGCGGAATATCCGTAAAAGAAGCGATTATGCTTATTATACAAGGCAAGGGTACGGTAGAGGTAAAAGACGGAAGATACCCGGTTGTATCAGTACTAAAACATAAGATAATTACCAGTAATCCACAGTTGCTGCACTGCTATACGGAGATAAAACAAATAGATGTTTCTAATAAACAGATTTTGGATTATATAGATAGTAGTAAAGCAGACAATATCCTTTGCTTTGAAAATGAACAAAAAATTGGAATAACGGATACTATAGTGGAATCGGTACAATTGGACAATCCGTTCATCCACTGTCTCCTTGCAGAACGAAAGGATTTCTTGGAGGTAATAGCCAGTCTGTATGTTAAGGGATACGACCTAGTATTACAGGGGTTGTATCATTCACGAAAGTATAAACGTGTAAGCCTTCCCACGTATCCGTTTCAGTTAAAATCCTATTGGCTTGCGTGTTCGGTAAAAAACGCCTGCACCGAGGAAAAGATAGAAATACCTGTAATTGACACTAAAAATATTGTTAGCGAAGTGCATGTAGATAGAGAGCTGCGAGATAAAGAAACAGAAGTTCTAATTAAAGTGAAAGAGCTTATAGCGAAGCTTTTAATTACAGAGTCTTGTGATTTGGATGTAGAAACTGATTTCGGTGAGTATGGTATGGATTCAATGCTGATAAAAGAAGCTACGTTATTATTTGAGAGGGAATTTAACATGGTTATTGAATCAAGTATATTTATTGAATACCCTACAATAGCAGCATTAGCAGAATATGTAGCAGGCAGGGAAAAAACTGCCATAAGAGACAATAGGAAAGCAGAGGGGACAAAAGAAGCAGACACAGACGGTATATGCCTATATGGAGATGGGAATGAGGAAGGGACGGGAAAAGATTCTCTGCCGTCTGTTATCAGTGAGTTTTTGAATGGCAATTTAGATAGGGAAAGTGCAGCTATGAGGATAGCAGAACAAATAAATAACAGAGGCATACTGCGTTTCTCCTAATTTTGCGGGGCATGCAAATTGTGCCTGCGGCTAAAGTTTGCAGGTTTCGGAAAGGGCATGGGTATTTATATGGAAAATATAATTAATGCCGTACTTAAAATGTTGGAAAATAAAAGTATTGATGCGGAGGGGGCATTGTCCCTGCTGAATGAAGTGAGAACAGCTTATTCACAAACCATTTGTGAGAGCACTTCCGTAAAGTCAGAGCTACCTTGTGATAATGATAATAAAGTAGCAGTTATAGGCATAGCGCTCAGATTTCCAGGAGCTGATAACCCGGAAGAATTTTGGCAACGTTTAGAGGAAGGTGCGGATTGCATTACAGAATTTCCGAAAGAAAGGTATCCCTTTGAGGAATTTTATAGCGAAAATTTACAGCAGTCAGGTAAAAGCTATTCTAAATGGGGCGGTTTTATTGAGAATATCAAGGAATTTCCAACTGGTTTTTTTAAGATAGACAAAGAAGAGGCTAAATATATTGATCCCCAGCAAAGAATTTTTTTAGAGATAGCTTGTGAGGCATTTCAAACAGCAGGTTATTCAAAGAAAAAGCTATCGGGAACAAAAACAGGTGTTATCGTAGGTGCCAGAAAAAGTGGATATGATACATCAGAGGATGAAATCGGGTCACCTAAAAGCATTACCGGATCTATAACGAATTTTATAGCTACCAGGGTTTCTGATTACTTTAATCTAAAAGGCTCCAGCTTGGCCATAGATACCGCCTGCTCCTCTTCTTTGGTAGCAATACATTATGCTTGTAATATGTTAAAAAATCAGGAATGTGATATGGCTTTGGCAGGCGGGATAGACTTAAAAATAACGCCAGTGCCCTATGTAACACTTAGTGATGCAAAAGCACTTTCTCAAAGTGGAAGGTGTTATGCCTTTGATAAACGTGCAGATGGATTTGTACCGGGTGAAGGAGGGGGAGCAGTCCTCTTAAAACCTCTGAATAAAGCTCTCTTAGAGGGAGATTTTATCTATGCTGTTATATCCGGGTCAGAGGTTAATAACGACGGTCATACAATGGGGATTACTACCCCTAACTTTGAAGGACAGAAGGAACTTCTAAGACAAGCTTATAAGAAAGCAAAAGTACATCCGATGGAAGTTTCGTATATGGAAGCCCATGGAACAGGGACGTTAATAGGTGACCCGATTGAAATAAAAGCACTAAGTGAATTCTATAAGGAATACACAGACAGAAAGAGTTTTTGTGCGATTGGTTCGGTGAAAACCAATATTGGTCATCTGGATACTGCGGCAGGTATCGCTGGCTTTATAAAAGCAGTTCTTTCCTTGTATTACAAAAAGCTAGTCCCTACCTTGCATTGTGATACCCCAAATCCAAGGTTAAATCTGGTGAGTTCGCCGTTTTATCCAGTCACTGCCTTAACGGATTTTAGACCCATTGGAAAGATAAGAAGAGCAGCTGTTAGTTCTTTTGGTTTTGGAGGAACAAATTGCCATGTTATTATGGAAGAAAATAGCAGCATGCCTAAAGAAGATATAGACGCCAAAGAGGAAGGGGATTATCTGTTGACTCTTTCAGCAGAAAATGCATTAAATCTCAGTAAATTGAGCTATCTTTATCGAAAAATATTAGAAACTAATCCTGCTATTCAACTTAAAAATTTTTGTTATACAGCAAATACCGCAAGAGAATTTCTTCCCTTTCGTGCAGCCTTTTACATAAAGAATAAAAAGGAGGCGATAGATAAGTTAAAATTTGCAGAAAATCCAGAGAATAATGACGGCAGCCAGTATGGGGTATGTACGGAGGAAGAGAGAGAGAATGTGACTCCTTCTGTTGCCATGGTATTTCCAGGACAAGGCTCCCAATACAGTCATATGGCAAAAAGGTTGTATCATACACTACCCGAATTCAAAAAAGCGTTTGATTTGTGTGACGGATATGCTTTTCCTCATTTGAAGGTTTCTTTAAAAGAAGTAATCTTTCAGAAAGAAAAAGAGGAACTGCTAAACCAGACATGTTTTACACAGCCCGCTCTATTCACTATATGCTATGGGTTGGCACAAGTCTTTTTAAAATGCGGTGTAAAACCGAAAGTCGTTCTTGGACATAGCGTTGGTGAATTCGTGGCTGCTTGTATAGCAGGAATTCTCACCCTAAAGGATGCAATTGCCTTGGTTTGTATGCGAGGAGCATTGATTCAAAAATTACCGCAGACCGGAAGCATGTTAATTGCCCGCGAACAGTATAGCAAGATAGAAGAAATCATACAGGAGCTGACGGAAGAAGAGAAGAAACAAATATCCATTGCTGCAATTAACAGTCCGTCAAATACGGTTGTATCAGGGGACAACCAAGTTATTGATTCGATGGTTTTGTTATTACAAAGCAGGTTAGTACGCTGTACTAAATTAAATGTTTCACATGCTTTTCACTCCCTGCTTATGGAACCAATACTGCAAGAGTATATGCAAATGCTTAACAACCTGTCATTTCATCCTGTTAATATTCCATTCATATGTAATGTTACCGGAGAATTGTTAAGGAAGGGTACCTTGGACAAAGAATATATGGGCAGACATTTGATACAGAGAGTAATGTTTGAAAAAAGCATAGAAACAGCTCTTTCTATCGGTGTCAATATTTTTCTGGAAGTTGGGCCCGGTACAACAGCATCCAGTATGATGAAAGACATAATAAGAGATAAAAATGGAACACACATCCTTCACACGCTGGATAGAAAAAATGATGATGTAGCGACAATATACCGAGCAGCTGCGAAGTTATTTACCCGAGGCGTTAATATTGAATTCCAAAACCTTGAGTATCGTAAGGTAAGAACGGAAAGAATACCAACCTGTCCTCTAGTAAAAGAGACCTGTTGGATAGAGCAGCACAGATCAGTCAGATTGAAGCAGGTTAAAACAAATGAAGAGATAATAGAGAGTATCAGTAAAAACAATCCATTATTGGAAGATCACATCGTAAAGCAAAATAAGATATTTCCGGGAGCTGCCTTATGGGAAGTGGTTATGCGAAATGCGACCCTGCAATACAAAAGGAAGGTAACCGGCTTAAAGCAGATAAAACATATTTCTCAACTTGCACTTACGACCGGAAATCAATTACATATTAAAATTAACTATGAGAAAGAGACTAGCGGTAATTTCAAGGTACTCTATTGCACTGATCTGAAAAAAGACTGGAAACTTTGTGCCAGCGGTACGATTGATTTTGAGCAGCATGCGGCAGAGGAATACCTAGATGTAGAAGGTCTTATCAGAGAATTTAAGGAGTCGGACTATACAGTTAAGGAATTATACAATCAGTTTAGTCAAAAGGGTGTTGATTATGGAGACACTTTTCAAAGTATTGAAAAAGTTTGGACGAAGGATAATCAGGTAATTGCAAAACTAAAAATTCCGGAACGTATGAATGATAAAGAACACCTGTATCATCCCGGTTTTGTTGATGGGGGTCTGCAATCTATTATAGGACTAAAACAAGAGAGCCAAAAGGACGCCTATATACCCTTTTTTGTAAATCAAGTCAGAATGCAACAGCCATTACCCTGTGAAGGGTATAGTGTTTTAACTATGACGGGTAATAGCAAGGAAGTGCTTACCGTTGATGTTGTAATAACTGATATGGCAGGAAATGTGAATTTAAGAATTACAAAGCATGCCTTTAAAAAGATAAGGGAAAAAACAAGTACCAGTACTTCCTTAAGTGAAATTATGGGCAAAGGGTATTTCTATATACCCAAATACATAGAAAAACCAACTGACATAATGGGGAGTAAGGAGTCCTATTCGGTAGTTTTATTCGGAGATAATGATACCAGTATACAACGTATTATTAAGGGCTTTCATGCGCATACTGTGCCTGTAATTTGCTGCTGCAAGGGCAAAGATTACAAGGAAATGAATGGACAGACAGTAGAAATGGACTTTCAATCTGCTTCACATTACACGCTGTTGTTTGATAAGGTAAAGGGAGAAGGCTTTCAAAATATTAAAATAATTAACCTTTTACCAAAGACATATGTTTCGGATATAAGCCGGGAACGTGATAAGTATTTTACTTGTTCGGAAGAGGTATTAGCAGACTTTACCCGGTTGCTTCAAGCAATAGAGAAGATACCGAATAATAACGTAACGGAGATAATTTCAGTATCTGTTGAGGATTCCGGCAATGCTTCTATGTTTGATACAACGAAATCCGTTATTGCAGGCTTTATGAAATCAGCACAAAGAGAATATGTAAATATAAGATTTAAGCTTTTACAAGCAGATACCACAGAAGGTTTGTATGAATATATTATAAAGGAAATTAACAATAAAGATACGGATAGCATGATTCAGTACTTAGGAGGCAGGAGAAAGGTACAATCGCTTGAGCCGGTTCAAAAAAGCCAATATTTAATTGAGGGAATAGAAATAAAAAAAGATGGTACTTATATCATTACCGGAGGACTGCACGGAATCGGCTTTCAACTGGCAGAATATATTTCTGAAAAGTATGGTGCAGATTTAATTCTGATTAGCAGGAGTAGTTTTCCTGACAAAAGTACGTGGCAGAAGGTTCTTGAAAAAACAGCAGAGCAAGATGAGACCGCTATGAGAATAAGGGCCTTACAGAAAATGAATCGGAATGGTTCATGGATTGATATTATTAATCTCGATGTTTCAAAGGAAGCTCAGATTGAGACTCTTTGTGACCAGCTATTAACTAAACGGCATGTAGACGGCATCTTTCATTTGGCTGGAGTACTTAGAGATTCCCTGATAAAGAATAAATTTATTGCCGATATCGGGAAAGTTTGTGCGCCAAAGATACGGGGCAGTATACACATAACAGAAGCTTTTAAAAGCTTCAACCCCTCCTTTATCATATTATTTTCCAGTATAGCGTCCTTTTTTGGAAGTGTCGGTCAGGCAGACTATGCTGCTGCCAATGGTTTTATGGATGATTACGCAGACTACATAACCACGAATCTGGGCATAAAAGCCATAGCAATTAATTGGACCATGTGGGATTCTGTTGGAATGGGAGCACGCAGTGGACAAGTTGATGCCAAAAAAAGCATAGGGCTTACCCCTTATTCAATTGAAGGTGGATTTGAAGCACTTGAGCAAATATTAAAGCTTTCTGTTAGTCAGGTGATTGCTTTTAATAACCCTATTGAAGCGCTTAAAGCAAGCGTAGAAGAAAAGGACACAAAGGGGGAAAGGGAGGAGAAGTTAGAAGCAGGGTCAGTAGATAGGGAAGAACTGGAACTCGCACTTGAAAAGGAGTTAACAGAAAAGGTTGCAGAGATTTTGGATGTTGGTACAGAAGACATTAACAGTTCTGTTAACTTTATGGAGCTTGGTCTGGATTCTGTTTCTATTGTTGATTTTACAACCTGGGTGGGGGAACGGATAAAAGAGGAACTTTACCCCACGCTATTATTTGAGTATTCAACAATAAAGGAATTAACAGCCTACCTTTTGGAAAACCATTGGGAGTCTTTTGGAACGCCAAGGAACTCAAAACCGGTGACAGCAACAGATGGTACTACTGCACAGGTAACGTATACGGCAGCAGATGTAAAATCCATGGAAGTGTACAAAGAAAATACAGTAAAAATGGATACAGTAAAAGAAAAAAAAAGTAAAAAAGAAATCGTCATAGATGAAAAGAGTAAAGAAGAAATAATAAAAGAAGATACAGCTGCTTTAGAATCAACAGACATAGCAATCATCGGATTTTCAGGGATGTTTCCTGGTGCAAAAGATACGGATCGTTACTGGGAGAATCTAAAATGCGGCATCAATTCCATTACTACACCACCTCTTAGCAGATTCCCGGATGCTTCTAAGGCTGATATTCTTGGAGGTTTTTTGGAAGGGGTAGACCTTTTTGACCCTCTATTCTTTAATATATCACCCACTGAGACTGTGTTTATTGACCCACAGCAAAGACTTTTTCTGGAAAGTGTTTTTAAGACTCTTGATATGGCCGGTTATAGCCAGAGAAGGCTTAAGCACAAAAAGGTGGGGGTCTATGTAGGGGCAAGTCAGGTAGAATATAAAAAGCTATGTGAAAACAGTGGAATTACAAGTCCCTACATGGGTCTTGGAAATTCTCTTTGTGTAATCGCTAACAGGGTATCTTATTTACTAAATTTGAAGGGCCCCAGTATGGCAGTTGACTCAGCGTGTTCCTCTTCTTTGGTAGCCTTGGAGATTGCTTGCAGAGCAATACAGAATAAGGAAGTAGATATGGCGGTTGCAGGTGGGGTTCAACTTTACTTTACTACAGATTCGTTTCAAGTGTTTAAAGCAGCAGGGATGTTATCCAGTGAGGGAAAATGCAAAACTTTCGATGCAGCGGCAGATGGATATGTAAGAGGAGAGGGCGTAGGGGCAGTACTATTAAAGCCATATGATAAAGCGGTTTCAGAGGGTGATTTAATATATGCCGTAATAAAAGGAATTGCAGTTAATCATGACGGCAACGATAAAGTCGGAATTAGTGCTCCCAATCCGAACGGTCAAAAGGAAGTAATACTTGAAGCAATCAAAAAAGCAGGAATACATCCGGAAGATATCAGTTATTTTGAGGCACATGGCACAGGAACCGCTTTGGGGGATCCGGTGGAAATACGGGGTTTGTCACAGGCATACGGTGCTTATACGAACAAAAAATCATTTTGTGCAATCAGTACGGCTAAAACCTCCATCGGACACTTGGAAGCTTGTGCAGGGATGGCAGGATTGATAAAAACCATATTAATGTTTCAGCACAAGGAGCTTCCTAAAAGCCTTCATTTTAATAAACAAAATCCCCATATCCCATTTATTTCGTCTCCTTTTTATATCAATGACAAACTAAAACACTGGGATAGCAACTCTAAAAAAAGATATGCTGCCGTTAGTTCTTTTGGTTTTGGCGGAACCAACTGTCATGTAGTACTTTCTGAGCATATACAAGAGATTAAGGAGATAGTAAGGGAAGATGAAAAAAAACCACAGGTATTGGCTTTGTCTGCAAGAAGTCAGGGTGCTTTAGAGGAGATGATAAAAGATTTTTTTCGGTTTGTTAAAAAGAATTCTTATGTATCACTAAAAGATATCTGTTATTCACTCAATACCGGAAGGGATATGTATGAATATAAGGCATGTTTTGTTGCGGAATCGCTTCCTGTTCTAAAAGAAAAATTAGAACGAACCGTACAAAAGGGCATTAAGAGTATGGCAGATTCTCAGTATATTATGTATGGTGACAATAGCAGCAAATCAGAACGATTCGCAGTTATGTTAAATCAAGAGGTACATAATCATAATAAGCAAGGGGAGCTGAAAAGCTTAAAGGATTTTGATGTATTTCTACTATGCAACGAGGTGGAAGAGATTATATCTCAGATTACAGGTAAAAGCCTTGAGGAGCTTATAAATCAGGAGCAATACAGTTGGGACTGGCTATCTTTTATCACAGGCTATATAAAGATTAAAACTCTGAAACAATTGGGCCTAGAGCCGTCAGTTTATATAGTATCTGAATCTCAAAAATTACTGGCGAGTGTATTAACTGATACCACTACCTTAATAGAAGCAATTACAATTTTGCATCATCAAGAGCAGGCGTGTATAACACTTAATTTAAAAAAGACAGTAATTATGGAAGATGGAAGACTACAGGGAGCATCTATGGGGTATTTAAGAGATAGGCAAATAGAAAATGTATTTGTATTTAATGAGAATATGATTCATATCAATACCAAACCGCTGGAAGATACCTTTATAAAACTATGGGATACAACTAGTTATACCTTATCACACATGGCAGCCCTGGCCTTTACCTTAGGTTATGAACTGGACTGGTTAGCTTATTACCGGAATGAAACATGCAACCGGGTAGTACTTCCAGCATATCCATTTCAGAAAAAAAGTTATTTTATTCCTTCTACAAAACAGAAAGAGGCTCAAAGTATGGAAGAGTCTCGTAGGAAAGAAGAGCTTTCCGGTAAGAAAGACACCGAAGAGGTTCTTATGGGAGTCGAAATGGAACTTCTTTCTGATAATAAGCAGGATTCCTCAAAAAGTAAGTACAAGATGCAGCCTCATAAATCCTATCAGGATATGACACTTTTATTAACGGGCATATTATCCAAACTATTAACTTTGAAAGAGGAAGAAGTTAATATTCATTTGGATTTTAGGAACTATGGATTGGATTCGTTACTAATAGCAGATGCAGTAAAGGCCATAGAAGAGAACTTACATATAGCATTACCACATTCTATATTTATGGAGTATAAAACCGTAGAAGAGTTATCCGGTTACTTAAGTGAGAATTATGGTAAGCCGGTACCCGATGATATAAAACCAATAAATGTTCCGATTCATAAAAACCAGGAAGAGCAGCGAACCATCAAGGAACGAAGAATGGTTATCCTAAAAGAGGTGGCAGAGGGAGTAACGAATAAAACAGTAGCTCTCAATGCACTGTTGCACTTAGAGGGAGGTGAACGACAATGCTGAAAAATATTGAACTTATATTAGCAGAGCTTGAAGAGGGCAAATTAACTCCTGATAAAGCCTATTCTATGATATATGAGAAAAAAGGTAAGGAAACCTCCGGTATAGAGGAAGGGAATAATGAGATAGCTGTTATCGGACTTTCCTGCCGTTTTCCCAATGCAGACACAATGGATGCTTATTGGGATATTTTAAGTGAGGGCAAATCCTGTATAAAGGCCATACCAAAAGAACGTTGGGATTTTAATCATGAGCTTGAGAAGAAGGGAATCAAACCTACTTCTTCGATGTGCAGAGTTGGTGGATTTCTTAAAGAGATAGAGAACTTTGATGCTGCCTTTTTTGATATCTCCAACCAGGAAGCCTGCCTTATTGACCCCCAACAGCGGCTGCTGCTTGAGGTGGTACAGGAAGGAATCGAACATGCAGGGTATTGTCATAAAAGTTTCTCAGGAAGTAACACCGGAATTTTTATTGGTGCCAGAGATGGAAAGTATGAGCCGGTAACAGCAGATGAACATAAGAATGCCCGGGTTCGATTAACTGGTACTCTGGGGAATTTTAATGCCGCTCGTATATCCAATTACTTTAATCTAAAAGGGCCCAGTTTGGTATATGATACTGCTTGTTCCTCCTCTTTAATAAGTACGCATTATGCCTGTAAGAGTATTTTAGCAGGAGAATGTGACATGGCAATTGCAGGAGGTGTTCACTTATGTGTGAATGCAGATACTTATATATCACTTAACCTAATGAATCAAACACTCTCTAAGAATGGAAAATGCTATGCCTTTGATAGAAGGGCAGAGGGATTCGTACCTGGAGAAGGGGTCGGAATTGTTGTTCTGAAACCGTTAAATAAGGCAATAAAAGACAGGGATACTATATATGCGGTTATTAAAGGCTCTGCCGTCAATAATGATGGGTACACCATCGGAGAGACAACACCGGATTTGGATGCAGAACAGCAAGTCCTGGAAAGGGCTTTACAAGATGCTAAGGTGGACGCAGCAACGATTTCCTTAATTGAGGCACATGGAACGGGAACCATGATTGGAGATCCCATTGAGGTAAGAGCCCTTGCAAAAGCATTTAATGAATATACGGACAAGAAATCCTTTTGTGCTTTAGGAAGCGTTAAGACCAATATAGGACATTTGGATACGGCAGCAGGCATAGCAAGCCTGATAAAGGTTATTCTAGCTTTATATTATAAAAAGATACCCCCTACACAAAACATAGATATGCCAAATCCCAGAATTAATTTTGTAGATTCTCCTTTTTATCCTGCGGCATATTTAGAAGACTGGAAGCCGGTTCAGGGAGTAAGAAGAGCCGGTGTAAACTCCTTTGGTTTTGGCGGAACCAACTGTCATATGATACTGGAAGAGGGCAGGGAGAATCAGTATCTGGATCAGGAAGAGAATGACAGAAGCAGACAACTATTTTTATTATCTGCCAAGTCTGGTGAAGCATTAGAAAAAGCAGCCGAAACGTATGCCAATTACTTAGCAAAGAGGGAGAGCGAAAACTTAGGAAACATATGCTATACCACCGGAACAAGCCGGCGTTTTTTTGATAACAGATTAGCTCTGATTTGTTCGGATACCAGGGAGCTAAAAGAAAAGTTAAAAGGTATAGAGTTTCTTACCGGAGAATGTAAGACACCCGGTAAGGTAACCTTTTTATTCACGGGACAAGGTGCTCTGTATTCGAATCTGGCAAAGGAACTATATGAGAGACAGCCGGTGTTCAAAGAAGCACTGAATTCGTGTGACCGGATATTCAACCAACTGAGCGGAACCTCCTTACTAGCCTTACTATATGAATCGGATGGTACAGTTCTAAAAGAAACCGCAGTAACCCAGCCTGTTACCTTTGCAGTATCCTATGCTCTTGCCAGGATGTGGATGGCTTTTGGCGTAACACCAGAGGCGGTACTGGGACACAGTGCAGGAGAATATGCAGCCGCCTGCATCGCCGGAACTTTTAGTTTGGAAGACGGCTTAAAGTTAATTACCTGGCGGGGAAAGCTGATGCAGGAAAAGTGCAGACGAGGAGCTATGGCAGCACTTATGTGCAGCAGAGAAAGGGCCGAAGACTTCCTTAAGGAGTTAACAGAAGAAGAACAGAAAACGGTATCCATCGGTGCGCACAATGGGGAGACGAATACCGTCATCTCGGGTGAGCAGGAAACGATTGCAGTACTTATCAAAAAAGCAGAGGCCGAGAAGATACGTGCTGTGTATCTTGAAGTATCCCACGGATTTCATTCTCCTATGATGCTTCCCATGCTAAGAGACTATGAGAAGATATTAGAAGAAGTGGACTTTAGAGAGAATCAGATACCGATTATAAATGGCGTAACGGGAGAACGGATAAAAGGCCAAATCCTTTCAAAAGAATACTGGTTACAGCATGTGCTTGCACCTGTAAACTTTTATAAAGCCATAAAGATCTGTGAAGCAGAGGAGATGGAGATACTCTTAGAAGTCGGAGCAGGTAATATACTAAGTAATATGGCTAAGAAGATAATAAATAAGAAAGACATATGTATTATGCCGACTCTAGTCAGAGGGGTACCGGACTGGCATACAATACAGGAAGCAATGGCTTCGTTGTATGTAAGAGGTGTCACATTAGAGTACGAGGTGTATGATAAAGGATATCAAAGAAGACGTATTGCATTGCCGACCTACCCTTTTAACGTTAAAAAACAGCAAGAGTCCATTGGCAATGTTAGCAAGGAAGATGTAATACTATCACCAAAACCTATCAGAGAAGAAAAATATAAGATATTCCAAACTGTTAAGGCAAAAGATAAAGTTGAACATTTGTTAATGCAGATGATCGCAAAGGTTTCAACAGTAACATCAGATAGCATCACTGCTACAGATACCTTTTTGAATATGGGACTTGATTCTAACTCCTTAATCTATATCGCTTCTGAGATAGAAAAGGAATTTCACATAACCTTCGTTCCTTCGGCTTTCTTTGAATATCAGTCCATTGAGAAACTGGCGGAGTTTTTAACAGAAGAATATGGGGATAAACTGCATCTTTGTAAGGAAAAAACAGATACGGTAAAAGTCCCGGTGGCACAACCTATGATATCCTCTGATGTGGAAAAAGACCAAAGTGAGTGGCAGAGAACAAGTACTAATGATATTGCTGTTATCGGTATGGCAGGGCAATTTCCGGAAGCAGAAAATCTGGAGATTTTTTGGGATAATCTTAAAAGGGGTATGGACTGCGTAACAGATATTCCGGCTTCCAGACTAGATTTGGAAACCTATTACAATTGTGATAAAAAAGCAGAAAATAAAACCTATCTTAAAAGAACCGGTTTATTAAAAACGGTAGAACTCTTTGATCCGGAGTTCTTTAATATATCTCCGAAAGAAGCAAAAGACATGGATCCGCAGCAGAGACTTTTATTACAGGGAGCATATCATACACTGGAATCAGGAGGATATGCAGGGGATTGTCTGAGCGGAAGTGATACCGGGATATTTGTGGGAGTAGCGCATACCCAATATAAAGAAGAAATTCCCTATATTAATACCTTTACACCACTAGGGAATCACGAGGCAATGCTTGCTAACAGATTGTCTTACTTTCTGAATTTTAACGGGCCATCTATGGTGGTTAACACCCAGTGTTCTTCTTCTTTGGTTGCTGTCCATCTGGCTTGCAAAAGTATATTAAACGGTGAGTGTACACAGGCATTGGCAGGGGGTGTTATGGCGGTCTTTAACCCGATATATTACCTAAGTGGAAGTAAGTTGCAGGCCTTTTCTTTGGAAGGGAAATGTAAAACGTTTGATAAACAGGCGGACGGCTATGTTCCGGGGGAAGGTTACGGAATGGTTTTGCTAAAGCCCCTTAAGAAGGCTTTAGAGGATTCGGATAAAATATTTGCGGTTATTAAAGGGTCAGCAGTGAATCATGGCGGAAAAGCCAACAACGTATCGGCACCAAATGCTAAGGCTCAGGAAATGGTTATCAATGGGGCTCTTGCGAATGCAGGTTTAACGGCAGATGATATCTCCTATATTGAGGCGCATGGAACGGGTACTGTGTTAGGAGATCCGGTGGAGATACGGGCACTTACTGCTGCTTATCAAAGAGAGACAAAAAAAAGAGGCTATTGTGGAATCGGTTCTTTAAAATCAAATATCGGGCATTTAGAATCAGCAGCCGGTATAGCCGGAATCATTAAGGTTATTCTTTCTATGCAGCATAAGGAATTGCCTCCCACCATACATTTCAACCAGCTTAATCCGTTTATAGATATACTTAACTCACCATTTTATATTAACGATACGTTAGGGGAATGGAAATGTGAGGGTCCAAGGCGGGCAGGAGTTAGTTCATTTGGTATGGGAGGAACCAATGCACACATTATTTTGGAGGAAGCACCTGTAAGTAAGAAAGCGAAACTAAAAGATAGAAAAAGGGATTCATATAATATCTTAACCCTTTCTGCAAAACATAAAGAAGGGTTAGAAGAGCTTGCCGTCTCCTATAAGGAATTGTTGAAGACAGATAACTCTTATGACTTACAGGATATATGTTATAGTGCCGGTACCGGGAGAGGCCATTATGAGTATCGTTTGGCACTAGTTGCGGATACTAAAAATCAGGCAATTGAAGCATTAGGGAATTTCGTTCAGGGTATGCAGGATACCGGTTCCTATTACTATGGAGAAAAGCAAAATGTACTTAAAATATCACTTTGGTGTACCGGTAATTTAAAAAAGGAGACTTGTGCAAAAATAATGGTACAACTGTACCAAGAGGTAGAACGGTACCAAGCCATTATTGACAGCATCTCTAAGGTTCTTGAGAAACATGGTATTAGCTTTTTGAAATACATAAAGGAAAAAGAGTGGTTTCTGAGGGAACAAAAGACGAAGGATGAACAGGTTTGGCGATTCATGGCATTTGTTTACGAATATGCTTTAGGGAAACTTCTGGAAGCTGTGAAAATAATTCCTGCTGCAATAGGTTGCGAGGAAGAGGGGGTATACACAGCAGCTTGTCTAACTGGTTTTCTGGATGTGGAAGAGGCTGTTTTATTACTCCTAAAGGATAAGGCAGAGAGTACCGGGAAAATGAATGAAATAAGGGAGGCATTAAGAGAAGGATGGCGTGAAGATACAGATTGTACCATATACTTAGGGTATCTTACAGGTGCAGAAAGCAGTGATACAAATACGTATATGCCAACTAACAAATATGCGGCAGAAGAAGATGAAATCACTAAAAAGTCGTGTAATCTGTATGCCCAGATTCTTACCTACTTATATGCAATGGGTGCAGATATTGATTGGCGTTGTGTATATGAACAGCATAGGGCTAAAAAGGTGGAGTTACCCTTATATCCTTTTAGAAAGAAAAGCTTCTGGCTTCAGAAAGCTGAAAAGAAGGATAGTGTGAAATTGAGCGAATCTTCTCAACCTGATTTATGGGATGTAAGGGGAGCTAGCGTGAAAGAGGAAGTATATGATATCAGGATATTAAAACAAGATGAGAATCTCAGAAGTTTTAAACTGGAACAAAATACTACCTTAAATCAGCTTTTTAGTCAACACAAAGTACAAAATGAGCAAATCATGCCTGCTACCGGATACGTGGATATTATGCTGTTCCTGCTAGAAAAATATTATGAGAAATTACCATCTGTATTTAAAGCGGTAACAATCTTAGACAGGATTACCTATGAACACTTAAAAGATGGTGCATTATTAATCGAATGTGAAGAAAGTAATAAGGGGATAGACTTTTCAATTTACCGCAGAGCTTATGAGGGGAAAGACTCCAAAAAGACAAAATGTGTTACGGGAAAGGCTATTTTTCTAAAGCCAGAACTACAGGAGCCTTTACCTGTCGGGAGGATAGAGGATACAGACACTGAGAATGCAAAGGCGATAGAAGGTAAGGAAATCTATAGAGCCTATGAAGGTATAGGAATGGATTACGGTAACTCCTTTAAAGGCATACAATCCATCCTTATCAGTCAAAATAGCTTTGTTACCTATTTGCATTTGGAGGAACAAAAACCCTTAGCCTATTTCCACTGCCACCAGGGAATGTTAGACAGTGGGTTACAATCTATAATCGCTGCCTCGCTCTTAAAAGAAGAGGACACAGCAGAGACTTATTTTCCTTTTTATTATCAAAGCATTGCATTTTTTGGAAAGCTGCAAGAAAAAGATTACATATGCTATGGGAAGATAAAAGAAGAAGCTGGTAATGTCTCATCTAATATAAAATGTGATATCAATATATACAGTTTAGATGGTAAAAGGCTAATTGCCATAGAAGATTTTACAGTGATGAAAAAGCAAAAATACCCGCAGACAGATAAGAAAATCACATTGTCTGAAGATACGTTTCGTTTCTTATATGGACTGCGGTGGGAAAAGATGAATCTGGAGGCATATAAAAGGGCAAGACCTGAATCTGGTAAATGGCTGGTATTTTCTTCGGACACCCCATGGACAGCGTCCCTTATCAAAGAATTCTATCGCCATGGACAGAATTGTATCAGACTTTCTGCAACAGATAACAAAAGACATCTTTTGGAAAGGTTAAAGCAGGAATATGCGGACATAAAAGGAATTATCTATAATGGGGTTTCTGATACTAAAGGCAACCCTCTAATCTCAGAAGCTTGTTTTTACGGAGAGGAAAGTACTGCACTCAGAGAATTATTTCAATTGGCGAAAAGCCTGGCAGATCATACAGGCAAGTCCATAGATTTTATTACCATTTCCGGGGATGCCATGGACATCGAGAACAAACAGACAGAAGTAAATCCGTTAAGTGCCTCCTTATGGGGATTAACTAAAGTAATGGATTTGGAAATTAAAAATCTGAAAGCAAGATGTATTGATTTTGATTTAAGCGGTATAAATGAATCCTTGTATTGTGTTAGTGCAGTTAGAGAAATTATATATGGTGTTGATAAGTATGTTTTATATAGCGGAGGTAACAGGTACATATCAGGGGTATACCCTCTTAAAAAGGAAGTGGAAAAAACCTCAAAGATTAGGGCGAACGGCGTATATCTTATAACTGGAGGACTTGGTGACATTGCTTTAGAGACCGGTAAGTATTTAGCAAAGCAATATCAAGTCAAATTAGCCTTCTTAACAAGAACGGCCTTACCGGACAGAAAGTATTGGGAGCATACGATACAAGGCAGTAGCAGAGACAGTAAAAGAATAAAAGCAATTCAGGAAATAGAAGCACTGGGCAGTGAAGTTAAAATACTTACTTGTGATGTTACCAAAGAAGAAGAGGTTAAAGCTAGCATTGATTTAGTAAAAGCAAGCTATGGAAGAATCAATGGAGTCTTTCATATGGCAGGCATTATAAAAGACAGGATTATTATATTTAAGTCTTGGGAGGATATGGTGGAAGTAATGGCACCTAAAGTGATTGGAGGTGAGCTGTTATGCAAGCTGTTAGTAAAGGACCGTCCGGATTTTATGGTGTGGTATTCCTCAATCTCTGCTATAACAGGCAATCTAGGTCAGGGAGATTATGCCGCTGCTAATGCTTATCTGGATGCATTGGCTTCAAAATATAAAAGTGCTCACAACATTATTTCAATCAATTGGACTTTATGGGAACAAATCGGTATGGGTACCAATCTGGTGGATAGACAAAAGGCAAATGGTGTCAAACCCATAAGAAACCAAACCGCAATGGAAGTGATGGAATATAGCCTTTTAGGGCAGTATAAGCAGGTTCTTGCAGCGAATCTAGAAGAATATGTAAGTGTCAAACCTATAAAGGAGGAGGCTGCATCAGCAAAAGAGCCTGCTGTCATTTCATATGCAGAGAATAGAAGTATCAGTCCACAGGAGGCAAAAGTAAAGATAGCCGTCTATATAGTAAAATTTTTATGTAATACCCTGGAATATGGAGAAGAGGATATAGGTACGGATACCAGTTTCTCTGAACTTGGAATTGACTCTATTCTTGGAGTGGAATTAATTCAAAAGATAGAAGAGGTGCTAAAGGTTTCTTTTAATCCAACCATTATTTATGACTATCCTAACATTGCGCTTTTATCTGAATACATTGCAGCCAATTACTTGGAAGAAGTAAAAGAGAGTAGTATCGATAATGAAGCAAAGGTTATAGCAGCAGAAATAGATACATCTGAGGAAAGTGTTCTCTATAAAACCGCTGTGAATGAACCCATTTATTCCTGCAATGTGATATATGAAGAAAAGGAAATATACGACAAAGAGAAATCGCATGACAAAAAAGGGATGTATGACGAAAATGCTACCTATGATAAAAAGGATTTATATAATGTAGAGGATATTGCCATTATAGGAATGTCTTATACCTTTCCAGGAATGGACGAGGAAAAGGATTTTCTACAGTTACTAGCAAAAGGCGATAACGGAATTAAACCGTTTCCAAAAGACCGGGGATTAAGTCCACGTGAAAGGGAGGATAAGGAGGAAGACTTCTTTGGAGGGTATATAGAGAAGGTCTATGATTTTGATCCGCTGTTTTTTAATATAACACCAAAGGAAGCGGAATTAATGGATCCGCAGCAGCGGAAGATATTAAAGATTACATGGGAAGCAGTTGAAATAGCAGGCTATGCCAACCGGATACAGGGCTCTGAGACAGGGGTATTTATCGGAATAAGCACCAATGAATATCAAACGATTGCAGGAGAGCATCATTCTCAGGTAGGAACTGGTAACGCGTTGTCCATTGCAGCTAACAGAATTTCCTATTTCTTCGATTTAAAGGGTCCGAGCCTTTCAATTGATACGGCTTGTTCCTCCTCACTGGTAGCAGTGGATGCAGCCTGTGCAAATATTAGACTTGGCAATTGTGAGATGGCAATTGCCGGAGGCGTCAATTTAATCCTCACATACAATACAACGAAAGTATTCAAAGAAGCAGGCATGTTATCTAGAGATGGAAAGTGCAAGACCTTTGATAATACAGCAGATGGATATGTACGAGGAGAAGGATGTGGGGCGGTTTTATTAAAACCCTTGAAGCAGGCACTGTTAGACCGTGATAATATAGTAGCCGTTATTAAAGGCAGTGCGGTTAATCAGGATGGGCATACCAACGGTTTAACAGCTCCTAATGGATTAGCGCAGGAAAAGGTAATCAGAAAGGCTCTAAAAATGGCAGAGGTAAACCCGGAGGACATAACCTATATCGAAGCCCATGGCACGGGAACACCCCTTGGGGATCCCATAGAGCTTAGAGCTTTGACCACTGTGTTTAGAGACTTTACGGACAAAAACGGATTTTGTGCCGTCGGTTCCCTTAAGACCAATATAGGGCATCTAGAGCCTGCTTCAGGGATTGCGTCACTTATTAAAGTTATTTTGTCATTGAAAAATAAAGTAATATTTCCTTCCTTACATTTTAATAAACTTAATAATCACATAGAAATAGCAGATTCACCTTTTTATTTTCCGGATAAAGCTAAATCATGGTCCGGTATAGTAGGTAAAAGAAGGGCAGGCGTCAGTTCCTTCGGATTTGGCGGAACCAACGCTCATGTAATCCTTGAAGAGGCACCTGAATGCATGGATATGCCGGTAAGGAATCAGGAATTATCCTATCTATTTACAGTGTCAGCTGGGAATACGGCCTCTTTATTCCATAATGTGGAAAAATTGTATCGCTTTTTACAGCAGCCTATGGAGAAATTCATAGCCGGAATCAGCTATACGTTAACCGCCAGGCGGAAACATTTTTCGCATCGGATAGTATTTTTGGCAAAGGATATGGCTGAAATTGTTTATAAGCTGGAATATATCTTATCGGTAAGAAGTGAACAGAGTAACAATCAATACGGATATTCCGTTGTTAAGACCAATAAAATTGCCAATACGTTCGGAAGCAACACTTTAGAACCGGAAATTTTACTTGGACTTCAAACAGAGAACCCCCATAGTATGGTGCGTGCACAGACATTAGAAAAATTAATACAGATATATCTGTCAGGCGAAAAAATAGAGTGGGAGAATCTATTTACAGAAGAAGAAAAAATCATGGTTCCGCTGCCGGCGTATGGATTTCATGAAGAAAGATATTTTACCAATAAGGGTTATACGGAGTTTAAAGTCACAAGTGAACAAGACGGTCCGAATGAGGAAGATGCTAATACTTCTTATGGTATTAATACAGAAGTGATAGAAACTATAGCTGAGGAAGTTTTACAATCTGATAGTTATTCCATAGAAGCTTTAACAGACCGGATTGGCGGTATCTTTACAAAGGAGCTCATTAATAAGTTAAACTTTAAGGAAAGTCAGATTGATATAGATTCCAGCTTAATGGATTACGGCTTTGACTCCATCTTCGCAGTATCGGCAGTTAATTTGTATGAGGAAAAGGCAGGCATACAGTTAGATCCAACCATTTTATTTGACTTTGCATCCATCAGGGAATTTTCTTTGTACCTTGCAAAAGAGTATACAAGGGAGTTTCAAAGGTATTTTTCGGAAATAGAAGACAACATGGAAGATAGTAAAAAAGATGTTGCAGGAATTACCGAACAAAAGCAAGTATATAAAGAAGATGCTATGATTATTAATGATTTCGAAAATGTTATGCCGGAAGAAAAGGCCTTTAACAAGCAATGGCAGGAAGGAATGGATATAGCCGTTATAGGATATGCCGGAAGATTTCCGAAAAGTGAAAACATTTCAGAATACTGGGAGAATCTAAAAACAGGCTTTGACGGAATCTCTTCCTTGCCAAAAGAACGTTATACTTATGGGAAAGCAGAAAAAAGTGATGCCCTAAAGCAGGTATTATCCGGCTATGTTAGAGATGCCCACAGTTTTGACCCTCTGCTTTTTAATATTTCCGGAAAAGAAGCAGATTATATGGACCCACAGCAAAGGCTTATGTTGGAAGTAGTATGGGAGACCTTAGAACAGGCAGGATATAACGGAAAAGAGCTTTCTGAGATAAAAACGGGCGTTTTTATCGGGGCAAGTAATAAGGACTACTCTTATTTAATCAGTGAAGAAGGGGAGTTTAACCCTTATATGGGAACTGGCAATGCCTTATCGGTTATTGCGAATCGGATATCGTATAGCTTTAATTTGAAAGGACCAAGTATGGCAATTGACACAGCCTGCTCCTCCTCTTTAGTAGCTATCCATTTGGCTTGTCAGAGTCTTAAGACAGGTGAATGCCAGGCTGCCATTGCGGGTGGTGTAAATCTTTTGCTGGATTATGATAATCAAGCGATATTTGAAAAAGCAGGGATGATTGCAAAGGATTACCATTGTAAAACCTATGATGAATCCGCCAATGGCTATGTAAGAGCAGAGGGGGTTGGTGCTGTCTTGCTAAAACCCCTGACCGACGCAAGGAGAGACGGAGACACAATCCATGCTGTCATAAAGGGAACCGGCGTAAATCAAGATGGTAAATCAAACGGATTAACAGTACCCAATGCCAAATCACAGATTGAGCTTTTATGTGAAACATGGGAGAGGGCAGGAATTCAGCCACAATCCATCAGCTATCTTGAGAATCACGGAACTGGGACTTCCTTAGGAGATCCCATTGAGATAAGGGGAATTACCGAAGCATTCAAGCGTTATACGGATAAAAAGGCTTTCTGCGCTATAGGTTCTGTGAAAAGTAATATAGGACACTTGGAGCCAGCCTCAGGCATTGCAGGCATCCTCAAAGTAATATTGGCTATGAAGTATGGCTCTCTTCCTCCAACCATACACTTTAGAAAGCCAAATAAAAAAATTAATTTTACGGATTCACCAATTTATGTAAATGATAGATTTGCATCTTGGCAAACCATAGACGGAACGCCAAGAAGAGCTGGTATCAGCTCCTTTGGCTTTGGAGGAACGAATGCACATATTGTATTAGAAGAACCCCAGAATATAACTCCAGAACACAGGAAAGAGTTAACCCAAAAAGCGTGTCTGTTTACCCTGTCAGGAAGAAGTCAGAAGCAACTTCAAAAATATGTAACTGATATTACTGCCTATATTCGGAAAAATAAAGAAATTGAGCCATATGACCTATGCTATACTCTGGCCACCGGCAGGCAGCAGATGGGTCATACGGTGGCCGTATGTTTTCAGAACAAAGAAGAGCTGCTTCTTAAGTTAGGCCAGATGATACAAAACCAATTGAATAGTAGCGGGAGTATTATGAGCAGCAGTTATGAGGTGAAACAACGACAGCCCATGGTTTTTATGTATACCGGGCAAGGATCTCAATATAAGGGGGCAGGATATGAACTTTATAAGACAGAACCTGTATTTAAGTCAGCACTGGATAAATGTGAACAATTACTTATGCCATACATTAATCATAAACTAACAGATTTATTATATGCAAAGGAATATGATGCTGCCTTACTGAACCAGACCAATATAGCACAGCCGCTTATCTTCTCCTTTGGGTATGCGTTAACTAACTTATTAAAGGAATGGGGCATTAGACCGGATATTGTTATGGGACATAGTGTGGGTGAGTATGTAGCGGCTGTTACAGCAGGAATACTTTCTCTGGAAGATGGGATGAAACTCATTGCAGAAAGAGGACGGATTATGAATTGTGTAGAAGAAGAGGGGCAAATGTATGCTGTTTTTGCAGATGTCGATTTGGTTAAAACCTACTTAAAAGAGTATTCTCCCAAGAGTGTAAGTATTGCTGCAATCAATACTGCGAATAACGTTGTAATATCAGGGGCTTCGGATGTGGTACGGGAACTGGCGGAACGATTAACAAAGGACAACATAAAAGTTACTAGATTGGCTGTATCAAATGCATTTCATTCACCGATTATGAATTCCATTACAGAGGAATTCAGAGCATTAGCAAATACGATTGGATATAAAAAACCAGCAATTCCAATCGTATCAAATGTTGATGCCGATATCTTTATGA
This sequence comes from Anaerocolumna cellulosilytica, assembly GCF_014218335.1. Lineage (GTDB taxonomy): Bacteria > Bacillota > Clostridia > Lachnospirales > Lachnospiraceae > Anaerocolumna > Anaerocolumna cellulosilytica. The sequence continues at coordinate 2,464,570 of NZ_AP023367.1, forward strand.
ATAAAACCTTTCATGCCGAGTATCTGGTTAAGCATTTACTACAGCCTGTGAAGTTTATGGACAGTATAAAACTGCTGTATGAAAAGGGGTATAGAGTTTTCGTTGAAATAGCGGGCGGTCAGACTTTGGTTAATATGTGCAAGGATATACTAAAGGATAAAAAGGATTTTCAACTGATACCAACACTACGTTCTTATAAAAGCAGCCGGGAATCCATTAACGAAGCACTGGGACAATTTTATACCTTAGGCTGTAAAGTGGACTGGAATAAGGTTTATTTCTGGAATAAAGGCCGGAAAATACCCCTCCCCCCCTATCCTTTTGATAAAAAAACGTATTGGTTTAAGGATTTAGGGGAGAGAAAGGAAGGTTGTAAGACAGAAGCTGAAATTAAGAAGGAAGCAGCAGATGGCTTAATATTAAAGGGTAAAAGAATCAATGCATAGGTACAGGGAGAAAGCAGAATGGAGAATCAGAATCTAGGAACCTACAAAACTGTATTATCAGCAGAGCAGGATATAGTATCAGACCATAAGTTTCAGAAGGATTACGTTGTACCGGCAGCAGTTTACTTGGCTATGGTTAAGGAAGCTTTTGTAATTAACACTTCTTCCAATGAGTTGGAATTTTTAGAAGTTTCTATATTAAATGCCTTAATCATAGAACAGGATGTGCCTGTAAATGTTTTTGTCGAGCTGGAACAAGACGGTGCGGTATATCGATTTAAGGTAGTAAGTCAGAAACTGGATAAAAATAGCTTGCATGTATATGGGAAAATAAGAGAATCCTCTTTTCAGAGAGAGGATTCCTTACTCCTTACAGAAATTCAGGCACGATGTAAGGAGTTTATTGAAAAAGAGGCGTTTTATAAAAGATATGAACGGAGTGGTATTTATTATGGGAAATATTATAAAACCGTTCAGGAGGTACATCAGAATATCTTTGAATTTATATCGGTAATCGAATCTGAGAAGATAAATGATAAAAGCCCTTTATATCCACTCTCCATATTCCCAGCCTACATGGACGGAGCTATACAATCCATAGGGTCCATTTACAGAGGAGATGAAAAGATTATATATGTGCCGAGCTTCATCAAAAGAATCAGAATATTAAAAATTCCTACAGGTAAATGTTATTGTTATGGAACAACGTATACAGATAGTTCTAAAAATCCTGAAAAGCTAGTATATGACTTAACCGTATGTGATGAAAGAGGGATGGTTGTCATGGAATTGTCACAGTTTGAGATGAAGAGATACATAATAGGTCTTAGATAATGGGTTTTCAAACACACCCTGGCAAGAAACAGTATCTCATCGATAAAGAGGGAGTACTTTATGGAAACATTTGAAATTGAATTAAATCTTTTAGAGCATGATGTAGTTAAGGATCATGTGATTTCCGGTTTGACTATCCTTCCCGCTGCTGCCTATATGGAACTAGTACTTGCTAACTTTGAGCATTTCAATGCAGAGTATGGTGTAACGCTAAAAAGAATTAAATTTAATACACCGATGATATTTTCAAACAGCAGTACAAAAAAAGTACATATTACTTATGAAAATGCAGGAAGCCTTTATAAATTCCAAGTATTGTCCCTAAATGAAGAGGGTGGTTTTATAGGGCATGTAGAAGGTCAGGTGGAAGAAGCAAAGGAAGAGTTATCACCTTGCAATCTCTTAAACGTGAATGAAAGTGATGGAAAATACCTTGGGAAAGAAGAGGTATATGAAATGTATAAGGAAGCCGGACTTTCCTACGGGCCATTTTTTAGATGTATTGAGAGTATTTGGATGCATGAGAAAGAAGTGTCTGCAAAGTTAGGTATTCCAACTGGAAGAACGGATAAGAACAGGGTCTATCTTCTTCACCCGGCAGTATTAGACAGTGCCTTTCAGGCAGCGGGGCTGCATACATTTTATGAGCAAGGAAACAGGGTTTATTTACCATATTATATAGAAGAGATTATTTACCGGAAACCTTTTGAAGAGATATCTATATGCCGCAGCAAGCAAAGGGATACGAATTCAGAACAATCACCTGTCAAACGATATGATATCTCTCTGTATGACACGAAAGGAAATGGCTGTGTACATATAAGGGGACTTACGATAAAGTCACTGGATAAACCGGTAGGTAGCTCAAGTAAAGCGGAGGAATCCCAAGTAGTGTCATACAGCAAAGAGAAGACGCTAAGCGACACGAAAGTAAAGCCAAAAACCATTGATGGTAGTAATAAATCGGAAGTAGCAGATAAGGTGATTGAGGTATTATCAGAAGTGTTACATATTGATAAGAGCGAATTTGATTTAAGAGCTGTCTTTGGTGATTACGGCGTAGATTCCATTATTGTAGAAGAGCTTTTGGGAAAACTGAATGGGGAATTCGACGTTATACTGGATGCCACGATACTATTTGATTATCCCACCATAGATGCATTAAGTGAGTATTTGACAAAGATAGCTGGTAAGTCTATTAAGGCAGCTAAGGAAGTGACGAAAAGCAATCTTTCTCAATTCACAATTCCTGCAAGTAATGAAGGAGAAAGAGCGGTAAAAGAAATCGTATTAACTGGTAACAAAACTAAAAATGAGTTACCTGAATTGGAAAAAGAGAAGGGAGAGGGGGCATATGAGATTGCAGTAATCGGTATGTCCGGTCGATTCCCTGAAACAGAGGATGAGGAAGAATTTTGGGATTTCATATGTGAAGGAAAGTCAGCAATTACTGAAATTCCTAAAAGCAGATGGAATAACGATACCTTCTATTCAGAAGATTCAGACGCGCCGGGCAAAACAGATTGTAAGTACGGGAGCTTTCTTCACGGTATTGACGAATTCGACCCAACTTTTTTTGGAATCTCTGTTAATAAAGCACCGATGATGGATCCCCAACAAAGGTTAATGCTAGAAGTAGCCTGGAAGGCAGTGGAGGACGCAGGTTACAGCAATGGAAGCCTGGCTAAAACCAGAACAGGGGTGTATATAGGAATTTGTAACAATGAATATGTCCATCTTGGTGAGAAAGCCTATGAAAAACTATCGCCTCACGTAGCAGCCGGCAATGCTTTTTCTATTGTTGCGAATAGGATATCCTACGTCTTAGATGTTAACGGGCCTAGCATGGCTATCGATTCCGCTTGCTCCTCCTCCATGGTAGCACTGCATAATGGATGTAGGGATATTATTGCAGGGGAATGTGAAATGGCATTAGTCGGTGGCGTTAATCTTACCTTAGCACCTGAGAATCACATTATCTTCTCAAAAGCAAAAGTGTTATCAACGGATGGAAAAATAAGATCCTTTGATGAACAGGCAAATGGTTATATAAGGGGGGAAGGAGTCGGTGCCCTACTTTTAAAACCACTTACTAAGGCATTGGAGGATGGTGACAATATTCATGCTGTAATTAAAAGCACCTCTATAATGCATGCAGGAAAGTCAAACGGTCTAAATACACCAAATCCTGTTTCTCAGAAAAAGGCGATACAGGAAGCTTATATAAAATCCGGTATCGCTATGGAATCAATATCTTACATAGAAACACATGGTTCAGGGACAGAGCTTGGGGACTATTCTGAATTCAGGGCAATGTCCGATGCTTTTAAACAGATGACAAATAAAAAGCAATTTTGTGCAATAGCAACGGTAAAGGCAAATATCGGTCATGCAGAATCGGCCGCTGGGGTTTTAGCAATTATAAAAGTAATTTTGTCATTACAAAAGCGTAAACTTCCACCCTTAATTCATTTTGAAAGAAAGAACAAAAAAATTGATATGGTTAATTCGCCCTTTTATGTGAATAGTAAATTATCCGATTGGATACCGAATGGAGAAATCCGTAGAGCAGGGATAAATTGTTTTGGCTTTGGCGGTACTTATGCACATGTAATCTTAGAAGAATATGTTGACAAGTCTGATGACAGTAGAAAAGAGAATGATAAAGGGTATCTGCTTACGTTGTCTTCTCAAAGTAAAGAAACATTAGTAGAGATAAGTAAACATATAAAAGAGTATATTGATAAAAGAGGAGCAGAAATGAATCTTTCCGACTTGTGTTATACTCTGGCAAGCAAAAGGGAGCATTACAATTATCGGATAGCACTGGAAGGTGAAACAGTAGGTGAGCTAAAAGAAAAACTGGAGGATCTAGCAGAGAATGGGGTCGGTAGCAAGGAAATTTTTTATGGTGGCAAGGAGAATAAAAGGCCGAAGCAGCTTCTTATCTTTCATCAGGCAGCACCCGGTATAAATGACATAGTATGTTTTTACAATAGCTCCTTCTTGTATCAAAAAATAGTTCAGGAGCTGGTGAATGAATTGCCTGCTGATTATAAAGAAACCATTCAAAAATATGTGATAGACCAGAACTATAACCCAATGATAGGCGAAGAAGAGGAATGGGTGCTGGCAATTGTTCATAATGAGGCAGTATACCATACGCTAAAACAGATAGGAGTGAAAGTAAATGGTCTGTATGGTGTAGGTAAAATTGGTGTGACTTCTTCGCTGCTTATAGCAGGAGTTATCAATTCCAAGGATTTGAATCTGATATACAGAGATAAGATGACTCCAATCAATCGAGACAGTAGTACGAACGAATTATTGAAGTGGTTCATGGAAGGAATAGACATTACGGTTCCGGAACCAATTACAATCAGTCAGTGGTTGGAGCATTGGAATGAGGAGGCGTTAGCAAGTCTTATACAAAGGCAGCCAAAGCTTAACCTTATAAAAAGTGAAACATTATCTACTTTTAAGGGCTTTAAAAGGGCAGTGGCAGAGTGTTATGTACAAGGAATGAACCTAAACTGGACAAGTTATTATATGGGAGAACAGCATAAAACGGTTAGTGCCCCGGGATATGTGTTTAGCCATAAAACTTATTGGCATATATGAAAAAGGAGTATACGTATGAAAATAAATGAAATATACCTGGAGTGTCATCGAATCGTTGATAATCCTATCAAATATATGAAGGAAGAAAAAGAAAAAACGGGGCAGAAATATATAGGCTATATCTGTATCTTCCCACCGGAAGAATTATTACACGCTTCCGGTTATATACCGGTTAGAATCATGGGGTTTTCAAATAAGTTTATCAATTCTGAAAAATATATAACAAGCAATTGTTGTGAATATGTAAAAAGTATGATTGACTTTTTAAGTTCTGAGGACGCTGAGATCTTAGATGGGGTTGTATTTGGACATTGCTGCGACACTTTGCAGGTTACGGCAAACATAGCACCTACTATTACAAACAAAAATATTTTTGTATATAATGTACCGGCTAATCTGGATTCAGAAGCTGCTTTTAATTATGTCAAAAAGGAAATATGTAATTTTAGATCGGAGCTGGAAGAGACCTTAAGCATACAGCTTAAGGAAGAAAAAATGGAAGAAAGTTACAATACATATAAAGAAAACAGACGATTGCTTAAGGAATTGTATCGGCTTAGAAAGGATAATACAGGGCTAATAAGCGGTTATGACAGCTTAGCAGTGATTATGGCAGGACTCTATATGCCGAAAGAAAAACATAATGAGCTGCTGCGAGAATTGTTAAACCAGTTGGAGAATGAAACCCAGCAACAATTAAAAAGTGAGAAAAAGAAAATTCTCATATCCGGCATACTTAATCTTAACTTAAATATTATTAAAGCAATTGAAGAAAGTGATGCGATTGTCATGAACGATGATTTATGCGAGGGTGCCAGAATGATTCCAAGAAATGAAGTTTGTGAATATAAGTATCCCGATGCTTTTGCAGAGAATACCACCAGCTTATTTTGTCCGGTAAAAAACTATAAACATAGTAGTTATGAACAAATTCTTAGAGATAAATATACGGAAACGGGCTGTAACGGAATAATATTTGTTTATTTTCCATTCTGTGACCCGCAATTTATGGAGTATGCATATGTAAAAAAGAAGTTTGCAGAGGAAAAAATAAAAACACTGTTAATTGAAACAGTAATTAATACCAATAACTTTGCTCAATTACAAACTAGAATTGAGGCATTTGTGGAATCATTATAGAGAGGATGGTGCATTTAGTTGAATCAATTGCAAAAGAAATCAAATAGTAATATGGCAGATTTGTCTCGTTCCACAAGAATGCTGAATAATTTATTATTACAGCATTATAACGGAATGCATAAATTAAAGGAAAAAAAGCAGCCGGTAGCATGGGTTGGAGTAGATATTCCGGCATATCTATTTAGAGCAATGGGGATTGTTCCTGTGTATCCCCAAATCCATGCGGCGTTTCAGGCGCAGCGTAATTCTGTAAAAACAATGATTGATAATTTAGAAAGTAGATGGGAAATTCCCCACAACATCTGCGGAGAAGTAAAAGGTGTGATTGGGGCGGTACTCTGTGAGAACGGAACGGCATTTGACATACCAAAACCGGACATATTAATTACTTCTAATAGTACCTGCGGACAAATATCAAAAGGCTTTAGCTTTATCAGTAAACATATGGGAGTTGATTTAATAGATTTGGATTTTCCTTTTATTTATAATCAGGCAAATGAGGACATGCTTCAATATGCGTCAATTCAGATAGATGAAATGTTTGGTATTCTAGAAAATAAAATAGGGCATAAACTTGATGTAAACAACCTGCTTGAAAGTTATGCCAATATTCAAACCTTTTCTGAGATGTGGGGAGAGATTTGCGAAGCGAATATAGTAACGCCTGCTCCTGTGAATGCTCTGGATTTATACATGTACACTTCCTGCTTTCTTACAATGGATACGGAGGATAAATTACTTTCAATGCTGGCTGCTCTGTACAATGAAGTATTTAGTCAGGTGGAAAGAAACAAGCAGATTGAAAATGAAGAAAAGTATAGAATCCTTTGGCATTACCTGCCTATATATTCGAAGAAAAGATTTTTCAAACAACTATTTGATGAACATAAGGTATCCTTAGTAACCGGCACCTATTTAGCCATGCATGATGAATTAAACAGTCCCGTGAATTTTGACTTTCATTATCCTGTGACAAAAGAACAAATCGAGAATGCCAAGCTTTGGCTAAAGTATACCAAGCAGAATGAAACCTATGAACAAGTAAGAAAAGAAATGATTGAATATACGGCAGAATCCATGCTGATGTCAGATGTACATCGCGGGGGCCAGCATAAATTTAATCAAATTAAAAAAATGGTGGAAAAGTATCGTATCGACGGAGTGATTCTGCATAATGACAGAAGCTGCCGACCCCAGTCCCTGCCCCAATACGATATAAGAAGCAGAATTTTAGAAGAGTTAAAGGTACCCGTTCTATTATTTGATTCAGATACCATGGATGAAAGATATTTTTCAGAATCACAAATTACAACTAGATTTGAAGCCTTCATTGAAAGAATGGCTTTAAACAAAGGCTTTTAAAATGGAGTTATGATAGTTTCCCCCAAGTGTAACAGTTTCATTTAAATAGCAAAGAGGGTAAGTATAAAAAAAGGGAGATGAGGTATGTATACAGAAAAATCAATGATAGGTTTATTCATATTATTTTTTGTTCTCATGATAATTTCAGCAGTAAAAATGACATATGATTATAAGAAAAAAGGGAGACTTACTCTGCCGGGCTCGGTCATATTACTTGTATGGTTTTGCGTGCATGGCCTTATTATGGATTATGCCACCTGTAACTCTATCTATGAACAGGCGGATAACTTTCTCTTAAGAACTACGGGCATTCTTTTAATTGTTTCGGGTCTTGTTATTATGGTAATCGCTATGATTAACTTTGGAACTTTTACCAGAACCATGGGAGTTAATACTAATGAACTTATTACCACGGGATTGTACAGGTATACAAGAAATCCTCAATATGTGGGTTACGGTATTACGGTGATAGGGTTTAATGTGGCATGGTTTACGCCAATATCGGTAGTTTCCATGATTACGTATTTAATCATGATTTATATTACGATAGTGATAGAAGAGAAGAATCTAAAAAGAATTTATGGTGAGGATTTTACTTCCTTTTGCAATACAACTCCAAGATTTATAGGGTTATAAAACTTTTAGTATAGGCTGATTGTTAAAATATTGACAGTAAATGGAAAAATGTGATAAACTATTTTGAGTCAAAGTAAAATATTCCTATTAGTTCACTATATATGCCAGAATTGGAATTGGCAGAGGTTTTTTCTCAGTAAAAGGAGGGGATGCGAATGATTAAGAAAAGGGAGGAAGCTTTTCTTAGTGTGGAAGGATTAAATAAAAGATATCAAGAGCTCATAGCTGTTGATAACGTTCATTTCACTGTGAACAAGGGTGAAATATTTGGTTTTCTCGGGCCAAATGGTGCAGGAAAGACAACAACCATACGAATGTTGTGTGGGTTAATCAAGGCCGATTCCGGAAATGTCAAGTTAGATGGACATCTTTTGGCAAATGATTATAAGAAAGTGAAGCATCTTATCGGCTTATGTCCTCAGGAAATCATAATATGGGAATTGTTAACGTGTCTGGAACAGTTGGTTTTTACCGGTATGTCCTATGGATTAGATTCTGATACGGCTAAGAAAAAAGGGAATCAGATTCTAGAAGACCTAGGACTTGGCGATAAAAGAAATAAGCTTGCTAAGACTCTGTCAGGGGGAATGCAAAGAAGACTTAATATAGCTTTAGCATTAGTACATGACCCAAAGCTTATCATTCTGGATGAACCTCAGGCAGGGCTTGACCCTCAAAGCAGAATTCTTGTCAGAGACTATATTAAAGAATTAGCAAAAGAAAAGACAGTAATTCTTACCACCCATGATATGGATGAAGCTGACCGATTATCCGACAGGATTGCAATTATAGACCATGGAAAAATCCTATATACTGACACACCTGAACAATTAAAGAAAAAATCCGGTGAGGGAGATATTCTGCAAATACGGATAAAAAATATCAATCAACAGTCCGCTGCAAAGCTTTTAAATGCCATACCCCAGGAAGTGAAAGAGAAAAAGTATTCTGATGGATACTTGTTTTTAAGTGCAAAAAATATACTTGAACTTGTGCCAAAGGTAAGTACCATTATGGAAAATAATAAGATCCAGGTTGAGGATATGACCGTAAGAAAACGTACGCTAGAGGATGTATTCATAGCGGTTACGGGAAGGGGGCTTAGAGAATGAAATTTTTAGCATCGTTTATCAAAGCATTTAAAGAAAATATGAGAGATTGGAAGGCACTCCTTCTGGTACTCCTTTTTTCACCTTTTTTCGTATTTTTGATATGGCTGTTTTATGGAGGAGAGGCTACTACTTATAAGGTAGGTATTGCGAATCTGGATTCCGGCCAGAAAACCCAGGAGCTGATTCGTGAAATTGAAACTTTGAAAATGGATGAAGCCAAGCTATTCGACGTAAAGTATTATAATAATGCAGAAGAACTGACTAAAAAGCTAAAGGATAAAACCATTGATTTGGGACTTGTAATACCGGCGGATTATTCCACTAAGTTGGAAAATCAGTTACACGGTGAAGATATACCTACTGTTGATATGTATGGAAGTATGGGAAATGTAAAATATACCATCGCTGCCTTGTTTATTACTAACAGTATTTATGAACAGGGAATGACAGTGCAGGAGATGGAATTTCCCTCCTACATAACGGAAACCTTTGTAGAGAAAAATACAAATATGAATGAATTTGACGGGTATGTGCCCGGTTTGATTTCATTGGCTGTATTAATGACTATTTTCACATCATCAGCTTCCATTGTAAGAGAAAATGATAAGCGTACCCTAATGCGGTTAAAATTAAGCCCACTTGGCTCTTTTAACTTCTTAAGTGGAATAACTGTTGTTCAGGGAATAATTGCTGTAGTGGCACTTACCATATCTTATTGGACTGCTTTAGGACTTGGTTATCAAGCCGCCGGTTCCTTTGCTACAGTGTTGGTAGTGGGTATTTTATCCAGTTTGTCAATGGTTTCGGTGAGTTTGATTATAGGAAGCTTTCTGAATACAGTTTTCGATGTATTAACCATTGGCTGTTTCCCATTCTTTGTTATGATGTTCTTTTCCGGAAGTATGTTCCCTATGACAAAGATAAATATGATAGAAATATTCGGTCATCCCCTGGGGATTACTGATTTAATACCTCTCACACACACCGCTTCGGCCTTTAACAAAATTCTTAATTTCGGCTCCGGTCTTTCAGATGTACTTTTTGAAATCGTTATGATATGTATACTTACTGTGGTTTATTTTGGTGCAGGAATTATGCTGTACCAGAAGAGAAAGTTATCAAAGGCGTAATGAGTATATATATCAAAGGCTATCCTGAATTTAATATCATTGACCCTATCGCGGTAGACATCACTACGAATAACATGAAAGCCATTCAAACTGCAATAGAAGACGGATTTTTAGTAAATCAGCCACTTCTATTATATGGAATGGAGGGCTTATGGATTTATCCTGTTATGTTAGCCATATGTTATAATCATATTGAAACCATAGAATTATTGGTTTCAAAAAAAGCAAAATTGGACATAAAGAAAGAACATGCCTTTTTATATGCTTTAAAATATTCTAATATGGAAACAGTAAAGGCGGTATTAAAGTTAGGGGCTAAGAGTGATGTAAAGGACAGAATAGGAAAAAACATGTACAGTTACGCATTAGAGACAGGAGAAACGAAAATTGAAAAGTATGAATTATTACAGGAACTAGGTTATTCTGTGAAAGATTATGCTTCCGATAGTGCATTTATGGCCATGATTCTATATGACTATGAAACACTGAATTATTTTATAAGTCATGGTTTAGATATGAATAGAATAAGCTCAGGTGAATCAGCCGAAGGAATATGATATAAACATATTGTAATATAGAATAACACAGCACACATGATTGGAAAAAAAGTCGGACAATGTATGGAGCCCTTTGTTATACTGAGTTTGTCTAAGCTTAATCGATTATATAATAATCGGTTAAGCTTATTTGTACATATGACTGCCTGAAAGTAGGTAAATTAATTATTTAGTTAGGATATGGTTTTTTCTGGTTGGTTCTATCGAGCAAATAATCTACACTAGTCTGGTAAAAATCTGCGAGTTTTATTAGGACATGAACTGGAATACTAACTTTTCCACATTCATAATCACTATAGACTCTTTGGCTACAATTTAAATATTCAGATATTTGCTTTTGCGTTAAATCTCTATCTGTTCTTAAATTTCTTACTCTTTCATACATATGCTTTACCCCCATAAACGATTATATCCTAGCGAATGTACCACTATAGTATTTTAGCGGTATGTTCACTAAAACAAATTATGAAGGGGGATATGGCTTTTTATATTTTGTTCTATTCAGCAAATAATCAATGTTGGTTTTATGAAAATCAGCAAGTTTAATAAGTATCTGTGTTGGAACATCAACTTCGCCACGTTCATAATTGCTATAAACTCTTTGACTACAGTTAAGATATTCGGCCATTTGGTACTGAGTTAAATCTTTGTCCACCCTTAAATTACGAATTCTTTCATACATATTTAATCACCTCATGAAAATTATAACTTAGCGGTCATTCCGCTATTGACTTTTAGCGGAAATACCGCTAAAATAAATTGAGATTATTATATGCAATAAAAAAATTCTAAAAACGAGAGGGTTTATATGGAATCAATTATTAAAAAATTATATTATGGAAGTCTTAATCCTGACGAATGGATAATTAAAAAAGAACCTGAATACCAAAAATTGAATGAGCAGATTGTAATTCTCTTGGATAAGTTGAAGCAGTTGACGAACCAAGAAATATTTGAAAATATTTCCGAATTGATGGAAATAACAACTGAAACAAATTCTTTAGAAACTGCACACTCATTTTCGTTTGGCTTTAAATATGGTGCAATAATGATGATGGAAATACTAAAGAATGAAAAAGAATAAAAATTCCAAAGTAGCAAAGCAAGAAGTCCATTAGTCAGTACAGACATATTGAGCTTCTTTTTTGTAGTAATCAAGTTAGAGTAATATAACATTTAATTACAAAGATTGGTTATTTAACACTATGTTTTTCAGTAGAAATTTGGTATAATGTAAAGAAAAATATGGTGATTCGTTCATATGAGAAAGATAAATTAAGCTTGATTATAGGAGACAAAACATGGAAAATTGTAAGGAAATAATTCAGGCAATAGAAGCATACTGTTTAAATCAATTAGGAGTATATGAATCAAGACCTTTTGGTAAATATCCGATTTGCTATCGGGTAATGGGAAAAATATTTGCACAGTTTAATCCCGAAGCAAGCTTCTTTAAAATAACATTAAAATCTGAGCCGGAAAAGGCAAATTTTTACAGGCAGCTTTATCCGGAAATTATAGTTCGCGGATACCATTGTCCACCTGTGCAGCAGCCATATTGGAATACTATTGATTTAGATGCCTTTTCCAATATGGAAATGCTATTTCAGATGATTGATGAAGCATATGATGCGGTCGTGGAAAAATTCAGTAAAAAGGTCAAAACACAGTTGTTAACATTGACAAAACTGGAGTATAAAGATACCAATGGGGAGAATCCTGATTTTGCCATGCTTTGTGACAGATTGGACGGTGCTCTTAATGAAATCGTTGGGGGTAAACAGCAGAGAAGTCATTACGAACAATATAACAAAAGAGATAGTATTCAAGATGTAATGGTTGTTTATCAGGAGGGTCAGCCGGTTGCATGCGGTGCTTTTAAAATGTATGACGAAGATCATGCGGAATTAAAACGTATTTATACAGAACCGTCTAATCGAAATATGGGATTGGCGGCAGAATTGATAAGGCGTTTAGAGGCTAAAGCAAAGATTAAAGGATATAAATGGTGTATTTTAGAAACTGGCAGGCAGATGGAAGCAGCTTGTCATGTTTATAAAAAAGCAGGATATAAGATAATTCCAAATTACGGACAGTATGCAGATATGCCAGATTCAATTTGCATGGAACGAAAAATATAAGATAGCTGTCAACTTGTTTGGGGTTATTACAATGAATTTCTATTCCATCTATGATTAAAGTAGTATGAAATATTTTGTGATGTAAAGGATAACATTTATGAAATGGATAGAAAAGTTCAAAGAATGTTATGCCCCCTTATGAGGCATTAATCGATTTTTTCTAGAAAGAATCCGTAACTATAAAGTATATAATAACGATCCCTGCTTTGATAAAATTTCCGGTTGGAATATGGTTTATTAAGGTAAAGTTCGAACTAAACTGTTAATTTATAAATTGTATGTATAAAGAGGTCAAAGCAATGGATTTTATTACTATTGACATATATTAATAGGCAAGAGTAACTAAAAAACTATGGAGGGTAATACCTCACAGTGGAGTTAGTTTGAATAATAAAACTTTTTTCAAACTCTTGATTTATACGTGTGCTAAAGCACACAGATTGGAATAAAATGAAAGCTGAAAGCATTAAAATTAATAATATCCCAGCCATTATATGGGGTGAAAAATCAGACAAGCTATACATTCATGTTCATGGGAAAATGTCTTGCAAAGAACAGGCAGAGCATTTTGCTAAAATAGCAGATAAAAAGGGCTATCAAACACTTAGTTTTGATTTGCCGGAACATGGTGAAAGAAAAGAGAGTAATTATCGTTGTGACATCTGGAATGGTATGCATGACCTTACTGAGATTGGTAACTACGCATTTTCAAAGTGGCGTGATGTTTCATTGTTTGCTTGCAGTCTCGGTGCATACTTCAGTTTAAATACTTATGCAGACAGAAATTTTAGGAACTGTCTTTTCCAATCGCCTGTGTTAGACATGGAATACCTTATTCAGCAAATGTTTTGTTGGTTTGATATAACTGAGGAAAAGTTATATCTGGAAAAAGAAATTCCTACACCTGTTGATTTATTGCGTTGGGATTATTATCAGTATATCAAAAAACATCCAATTAAAAAATGGAATATCCCTACTTCAATACTTTATGGAGGAAAAGACAATTTGCAATCAGTAGAAGTTATTCAAAAGTTTGTGAAATCCCATGACTGCAAACTGTCAATTTCTCAAAGCAGTGAACATCCCTTTATGGAAAAAGGGGATATAGAAATTGTTCGCATATGGCTTGAAGAAAACCTATGAGCATAATGTAAAGCTTGTTATTTTTAGTAGGCGCAAAAGGAGAGATTATATATGGAGAAAAACTTACATTCAATACTTGCGGTGTTTCCTACACCGAATATCGAAGAAACCGCCAGGTATTATTACGAAGTTATGGGATTTAGAATTGTTAAATATTTAGATGTAAAAGAACCCCACATATGCCTTTACCGTGATAGTGTGGAAATAATATTGACTAAAGCAAATAGTGAAAAAGTCCATACAAATAGGGAACTATACGGTTATGGGGAAGATGCTTATTTTGTAGCAGACAATCAAGAAGCATTACAAAATGAGTTTATCAGTAAGGGAGCTAAGATTGTTCGTCCGCTCCATGTGACGGATTATAATAATAAAGAATTTGTGTTAGAAGATATAGATGGACGGTGGATTGCTTTTGGAATGAAACAAAAATAACACATCAATAAATAAGCATATTTCAAGAGCCATTCAGACAGCAGAAACTGGAGATAGTATTATTAAATAGCTATGACCAAAATACTAAATTAGCATATATAAGCGAAAAACTTGGTAGTGGGTTAATGGATAATATCGCTGCTTATAATTAAGATGAGGGTGAACACATAATACTAAGATACTGGATATATTTATAAGTGTGAAACAAACAAAATTTCACAAATTCAAATTTGCAAGGATTTGTAATATGAAAGGATACCGTTTATGAAATGGATAGAAAAGTTCCCAAAGAATGTTAAGCCTACGTATGAGGAATTAATAGAGTTTTTACCAGAAAGAATCCGAGAGCTGTTTTTAATCTTTGACAATAAAATGGTAACTAACTATAAAGTATATAATAACTACCCCCGCTTTGATAAAACTTACGGCTGGAAGTATGGTTATTGCCGAAACTACCGCATTGAACTGCTGTCTGTTACAATCGTCGACGATTCTTTCGAAGTTTTAGGTATTACTGTAAAAGATGAAAAATCTTTCAATGTCATGCTTGAAAAATGCAAAGCAAAGTATGATGATGGCTATGAAGAAAGATATGCCTTACTAACAGCAGCTAAGAAGGCTAATCAAATTAATAGGACAAAAACTCGCTTAGACCGTGAGAAAAAAGAACTTACGGATTTAACTAAAAATATCGATTCATCAAAATTTAATAAATGCAAATGGGCTGAAAAAGTATCGAGAAATAAGTTAATCAAACTATATCAAGACGAAGCGAAAGGACTTCTTGAAGAGGACTTGCTTGATGATATCGGTTACACATTTTATACTCGGTGTAAACAAGCAAGAGATACTCGCGAACATTTAGAAAAAGGCGAAATAATATGCCATTTCTGTGGCGCAGTACATAAATCCACCAGCTATACGGCATTGGTAGCCTGTCCATGTGGATATTACTATACCTATCGTGAATATCGCCGCAGCTGTAACGCAAATAATGTACCTGGAGGACGCGCAACAGAAATATTTAAAGCATTTACAGACAATTGGTTAAAGTGTAAATCAGCAAGAGAGAAGATGTTGGTGATAGATGAGTTAGTTCACGAATGTCATGTTAGTGCGATGACGGGCCTTAAAGGCAGAAGCGTATGTATGAATTTAGTAGAAGGTACTCTATCTCAGATAAAGAATATGCTTGAGATGTTAGCAGGACATGAATGAAAAAGAAATGTTCCAAAGAATTAGGAGAGACCGTTGCATATATTAACTTTGTAAAATGAGAATGTTTGGTGTTTGGTAATAGTTTGTTCGGCCTTTTATGTAAAAACGGTAAGTTAAATTTGCAGATTATATATGATATTGGTTTGTAAATGCGAAGTAAAAAAATTATGTTATAGGTGGTGGTTAAAATTTATTTATATCATTATTTCGATAAAACAATCGGGCCATTTGTCAACTTGTCTGAACTATCAATTGATGAAGCAAAATCCATTCTAAATACGCTAAAAGTAACGAGACCTAATTCACAATGTGCTCAAAGACACGATAAATATGTGGAGTATAGGCATAATTGTGAGAGTATAATCCGGTCAGAGTTTAAGAAAAAGGGGGGAATTATAAATAGAAAATCACCCCATTACATGGTGATTGAGCATAGTCCATGGTTAAGTACTTGGTTTGAAAATGGTACTTTTATTAGAATTCCTATTGAAGAATTTGATAGTATGACTATTTCATTTACTTACGGTGATTCAATGCCTACATTTAGCCCGACGATTCATGATGGTAGGGAATATCGAAAAAAGCTTTATACATATGATGAAATACTAAAAATTATTGAGAAGTATGGATTACCGCAGGATTGGAATGATGATGGGAAAAACGGTCCGGAACGATATATTGAGGCGCATGTATGGAGTGATGAAACAATTGATAAGTATCGTTAATAAGCATAATCCATAATGAACGATAACGGGTTCGTTGATAAGCTCTTCGTTCATAAAGATTATGAAAACAAGGGGATTGTTACGGCTATTGTAATGAACTAATTTATATTAAGGTAAGAAAATATAAAAGGTATAGTAATTTCAAGTGCAACCGAAATGCAACTGATGGTTGCGTAATAGTTGGTTTGGGCAACAAGGATTTTCTGTTAAAATGTTCGTAGAAAGGAGGTATACAAAATGAGCATTAATATTCCATTGTTACTTGGAGGTTTTTTAATCTATCTCGCTATTACAGCCGTTATTATTATCCTTGTTGTACTGGTTATCCGAGCACTTCTGAAATATATTCGCACAAGCGACGTGCGAATAGAAAAAGAAAGAGTAAAAAAGTCGCTTGGTGAGGCACTAAAGGAAAACCGTACTCGTTGCAAAATGACACAGGAATTTGTTGCGGAAAGTATTGGTGTCAGCCGGCAAGCTGTATCGAAATGGGAAAACGGCACTTCTGACCCAAGCACTTCAAATCTTTTGGCACTCGCAAATCTGTACAGTATCTCAGCAGAAGATTTGCTGAAAGAAGTCGAGTAACACGGCTTAAGTTAGTCGACATATAACAACATGTCAATTTCAGTGCAAACAAATTTCTATCCTATTTTTAATTTAGTAAAAAAGATTAGTAGATAAATCGAAATTTGATGAGGTGATATTTAGAATGGATAGATATAGAAATTTATTAGATAACTTTGTCATGCAAAGTAAAAACATTTTAGGTGATAACCTTGTAGGCATATACCTTCATGGTTCCGCTGTGATGGGATGTTTTAACTATAAGAAAAGTGATATTGATTTACTTATTGTTATTAAGAATGAGAATTCAAATGAAGATAAACGAGACTATATGAACATGGTTGTTGAACGAAATAGGGAAGCACCAAAAAAGGGGATAGAGCTTAGTATTGTTAAAGAAAGTGTTTGTAACCCATTTGAATATCCAACACCTTTTGAACTTCATTTTTCTATAGCACATTTAAATTGGTATCAAACAAATCCTGAGGATTATGTTGAAAAGATGAAAGGGACAGATAAGGATTTAGCAGCACATATTAAAATTATTTATCACAGAGGAAAAACGGTCTATGGAAAAGAAATTAAATCCGTTTTTTCAGAAGTAAGTAGAGAAGATTATATGGATAGTATTTGGATCGATATAGAGAATGCAAAAGATGAGATAATAAAAAATCCAATGTATATCATACTGAATTTATGCAGAGTATTAGCGTACAAAAAGGATAATTTGGTATTATCAAAGCAGGAAGGTGGCGTATGGGGAATAGAGAACATAGCAGATTCTAAATATAAAAAGCTGATTTCAAATGCATTGGTAGAGTATCAAACTGGGGAAGAAATGGTTTTGGATAAATCCTTGGCAAGCATATATGCTGAATATATGTTAGAGCAAATTAAAAGCGCGTAAATACCATTACCATTTGCTTAAGACAAGAATCGCAATGTGAAAAAACAGAAAACCAGAATATAAGTCTGTGGAGTATAGCAGACAAATTCATTACTGAAAATTTCATATTATACAAGGAGAAAGAGGATGACAGAGTTTACTATCGGTGAGGTTATGCCATTTGGAGGTTATCATTGGCGAATTCTTGATATACAAGGAAATGCGGCCTTGCTTATAACGGAATGTATAATCGAACAGCACCCCTATAATAATAGTCCTGGTGATGTAACATGGGCTGACTGCTCGTTAAGAAAATATCTTAACGGTGAGTTTTATAATAAATTCACTGTGGCCGAACAGTCAAGAATTATTCCTGTATTGAACAAAAACCATGACAATCAGTGGTACGGTTCAAGAGGTGGTGAAGATACAAGAGATTACATATTTCTATTAAGCATTGAAGAAGTGGCATGTAAATACTTTGGTGACAGTAGTAAAAACCTTGAGAACCGCAGCCCCAAACAACGATACTGGTTTCAAAAGCAAGACAAAAACAACGATAAGCGAAGAGCGACATTCGATGGATATAGATGGTGGTGGTGGCTTCGGTCGTCGGGGCGTGACAATAGAAGAGCTGTCTATATCCATGGCGATGGCAATATAGGTATACAGGGAAACGGTACCTTTCGCTATAGTAGTAATACTATTCATCCTTCAACCGGTGATAACAGCGGAGGAGTTCGTCCAGCTCTGTGGCTGAGCCTGGAATTATAGACCTTTGGGGCACTTTTTAACTGGTTGGATTATTATTACAACATAAATGGTATCAACGTAAAGGAGAAAATTAATAATGAGTAAGTACGAGAACGCAATGAAACTGATGGAGGAGCGATGTGGAAATGGCAAGGAAGAAGTGATTGCCCTTGCCACAATTTCGCTATCTACAAGTGCTGCCGGAAATCCCCGCCCCACTGTCCGTATGGTATGCGCCTATTATGAAGACGGTGCATTTTATGTTTCTACGGATGCCAAGAAAAATAAAATGCTGCAAATTGAGAAGAATACCGAGGTTTCTGTTGGTGGGTTAGGCTGGTATTCGTTCCAAGGTACGGCCGAAAATCTCGGTTGGGTCAAGGATGAGAAGAATGCGGAAATTAGAGCCAGGTTCAAAGATGTCTTTGATTGGTTCGATGAAGTTGGCGACGAAGACAATCCGACCTCAATCGTGCTGCGGATTAACCTTACAGAAGGCACTATTATTGACAATGAAAGAAAATACGGTGAGCAGCAGTATGAAGTTGATTTTATCAATCATACAGCAAAATAAATAAATCTGTGAAGTATGAGAGAAGTAATTGATAATCAAATAAATTATGAGAGAAGATTATAGAATGGAATTTCTTGCACAGATTGAATTAAACTACGGGAATGATTTTAAAAATCTAAATATGATAAGGGACTGGATAGGACAAGTCTATGAAGTCACAAAGGATAATAAAAGATTTATAATAAAAAAATTTCGTAAAGAACACACGAAGCAGGCATTACAATCTGTAGAGGTTATGACATATTTAAAGGAGATTAACTTTCACGTTCCAAGCATTATTACGACATTAAAGAAGAAGAAACATTTTGTATATAATAACCAGGTTGTAGTTTTATATGAATACATAGTTGGAGAATGTGTAGATAAAATAGGCAATCTTTTTGCCGTTGGGAAACAATCTGGTTTCATGAGGAAATCAATGGAATCCTATAGTGGAGATGTTACGAATCATGGTTATGAGTTCTTCATAAAGCGATATCTTGATATTATGAAGACGAAAGAATATCGAGGTATTACTAAATTTGTTGAATTAGGTGATTACCTATGGGAGAATGTGAAAAACTTACCTCTTGGGTTTATTCATGGGGATTTGCATGTTGGAAATATGTTTTGGCAAAAGAAGAATGAAATAGTATTTTTTGATTTTGATGCATGTGCGATTGCCAGCCCTGTATATGACGTCGCAACAGCCTGTGATGCCACAGATTATTTTGACTTATCAGCCGATAATTTTAAAAATGGATTAAAGCAAACACAAAAAAACGTAATGGAGTTTATGAAGGGTTATGAAAATTATTTTAATTTAAGTGAGGAAGAAGAAAAAGCTATTTTTTATTTTATAGCTATACGACACTTTGACATTCAGTCGACCATTATTGAAAGTCAGGGATTGGCTTGTGTGAATGAGCAGTTTCTTGATAATCAATATCTTTGGCTGGAAAAATGGTTATTTGGTACATCGTTTTAGAATTTCTCTGTTTAATATGCTACAAGTTCCAAGTTGTTGGTATGGATAAATCAGAAATCAAAATTTAGAGAGGGAGTTCATATGGGGAATCCACAAATTGGTATAGAAATAATAGACAAATCTTTAACAGATAATCATTATTGGAGAAAACTTGTCACTATGTTCGCTTTGGTTGGTATGAGATTTGAAATCCATTGCTGGAATGAAGAAACAGAGGAAATTAAAGCTGCATCTATCTATGGAGAAGTAAAAACGAGTGATTGGGAGTTTGGAACAATCATTGAAGGAATGCTTGATGAAAAATTCATTGAAATGATATATCATACAATAAAGCCACAGGATACAGAAATACACAATAAAATGACCCCTTTCTTTTCAATATTTTTTGAAAATGGATTTTCTTCGGAGCATTATGGGACAGAATTTCACATTTTATCTGCACCCACCGAGGATTTGAATTTTACAGCGTTGTTAGAAGAAATCCGGGAGTATGCAATTATCAATAAATATTAATATGAAAGTGCGGACAAATACAATATACAGACGGATGATGGAATGATTTTGGAATGAAACAACTACCACACATAAGCATAATCCTACTAAAAACAGATAAGGTGTTAAACAAATGAAAATTCTTAATAGTACGCTTGAAAACTTATTTTGTATAGGTACTGAAGACATAACCATTAGCCGATGTAGCAATGGGGATGTTAATTCCTCTTATATAGCAAGTTATAGAGACAAAAAATATTTTGTTAAAATCCAAGATAAAATGAATCTTCCGGATTTGTATGAAAATCAAATAGAACGAGAAGTAATAGGTGCTGCTTTATGTGAAAACCAGGAGATACCTTGTCCGAAAATTCTTTATTATAATTTGGATGAAAAATTCATTATAACAGAATATATGGATTATGAATTGCTAGGGAACTTATGGAACTTGTTCAATAGTGAGGAAAAGAAATATGTAAAAAATCAAACCTTGAGAATAATTGAAAAGATGAATCGCATGGAATCAGATTACTTTGGAGGGATATATAAAAGTGGGAAAATAAAACGGTTTAGTCAGTGGACTGATTCATACAAAAACATTGTAGAAATAGCCTTAGGTGACTGCTTGCGTTATGGAAGTATAGCAATAAATGAATGTAACATTATAACAGATAAAGTAAATGAAAATTGTAGAAAATTAAATCAAACTGCGCAGCCTAAAGCTGTGTTTTCACACCTAGATTTGCATTGGAATAATATTTTTATTGATAAAAATACGAAACAAATTAAGGGAGTTTTTGACTTTGGAAGCGCTTTATATACCCCTGATTATATGGGGTATTTCCGTCTAGATGGAGGATTTCTTTATGGTACTGATTCTTTTTATCACAAAGAAACCATTTGTCCTGTAGAAATTAATGAAAATGAATATCAATGTGCAGAATTACTAAACACGTTAGATTATTTTACTTTTCTTTCCTATAAGAATCTGAATTACGAAAGGGAAAAGCAAATTTTATTAAAATAACTTAATTATATTTTATAGTGGGGTATAAGTGATGCTTTAAATCAAACCAAATCAACTTACCATTATATTTAAAACAATTAATATGATATACTATATTACTATCAGTGGAGGTAATGAATGGCTATTGAAATACGAAAGTTGACACCAGATCTTGCAGAAGAATATGTAAACTTTTTTGATATTACGCCACACGATGATAACGTGGATGAACATAAATGTTACTGTGTGTGTTGGAGTAACGATGATTATAAGTGCAAAGACTTTTCAACAGCAGAGAAAAGAAGAGAGTTAGCCTTTCAATATGTGAAAGAAAATAATATTCAAGGTTATCTTGCCTATAATGACGGCGTGGTGGTCGGATGGTGTAACGCCAATACGAAATCTGATTGCGTGAAATGTGCTAGCTGGCAAAGATTTATGTCCTATGTGCCCTTAGAGGAATCTAACACAGATATAAAGGTGAAATCCGTATTCTGCTTTATGATTGCACCGACAATGAAAAGACAAGGGATTGCCACGCTGCTGTTGGAGCGTGTATGTAAGGATGCAGTTCAAGATGGATTCGACTTTGTGGAGGCATACCCGTATAAAGAATCTAGTTATCAATCATCAGATTTCGGCGGATATTTTGAGTTGTATAAAAAATTAGGATTCCAAGTGTCTTTAGAAACGGAACAAGGACTTGTTTTGAGAAAACAGTTAATGTACACTGTTTAAAATAAGGAATCGAGAATTTTTGATGGCTTCCTATAAATAATTAGCCCGTTACATGACAGAATTTATATACTAGGAGGATATTATAATGAAATACGATGCA
Source organism: Anaerocolumna cellulosilytica (assembly GCF_014218335.1). GTDB lineage: Bacteria > Bacillota > Clostridia > Lachnospirales > Lachnospiraceae > Anaerocolumna > Anaerocolumna cellulosilytica. The sequence goes on from NZ_AP023367.1 coordinate 2,487,153, forward strand.
TTAATTATTGTTGATATGCAGACCGCTTTGGTGGAAGCAGGGCCTTACAATAGGGAAGTTGTGATAGAAAATATAAAAGCAGTATTAAATTCTTGTAGAAATAGTCTAATCCCTGTTATTTATATCCAGCACGATGGCGGTCAAGGTGATGAACTGGAGCATGGAAGCATCGGATGGACTATATACAGTGACATTAGTCCAATGGCAGATGAAAAAATATTTGACAAGCAGTATAATAGCGCATTTAGAAAAACAGGGCTGCATTCCTATCTTCAGGAGATAGGTGCAAAAAATATCATATTATGCGGTATGCAGACGGAGTACTGTTTGGATGCCACCTGTAAAGTGGCTTTTGAATATGGATACAATGTAACCATACCACGTTCAACCACAACTACATTTGATAATAATTTTGCTAGTGGTAAGGATTTAACAGAATATTATGAAAATCAAATATGGAAGAACCGCTATGCGCAAATTATTAGTATAGAACAGGTCGTGTAATTGATTGAGGATCTTTCGGTTTTGGCAAATGTATTAGCGAGATATTGTTCCGCGGACATTGTATAAGAAGTTTGGTTTTGTTGAAGGCGAACGGATGGAAGGATATGGTTATCCAAATCAAAGATTTATACTATATCCTTAGTTCTTTTTATTAGTTTGACTGAAAGGATAATAATTAGTGGTTTAACGAGGTGACTCAATTTTTATGTAAATTAGTTTATATGATTTAAGAGACTGAATAAAAATTGGATTATGGGAGGAATAATTATGACGTATATTGAGAAGACGGAAGAATTTTTAAGGAAAACATTTGAGGATAGTAATTATTTTGTACTAAATCAGTCTGAAAAGAACTATCGTTTGGAACACTCCTATCGCGTAGCTAACATTGTGAAAAAAATAGCACAGAAGGAAGGTCTGGACGAGGAAGGTCTAGTAATCGCTGGTTTGCTTCATGATATTTCATATTGCGACAAATTTGATAATGAAGAGGACTGGAAAAATCACGGCAGAAAATCTGCTCGTATTGCAAGGCGATTTCTGGAAGAAATAGGAATGGACTCAAATCGTATACAAGAAATTTGCTATGGCATTGCGATACACGTTGATGACGAAGCAGATTTTGAAGGAAAGAAAACGCCGTTTTCAATTAGTGTAGGGGACGCAGATAATATTGATCGTTTTGATGTTTACCGCATTTATGAAACATTACAGGTCGACAAATTCAGCGAGATGGGTTTACTGGAAAAGAGGGAGTATGTCACTAATAAAGTGGGTCGGCTTGGCAAACTCATGGAGGTAAATTTTGGTACTTCAACAGCAAAAGATTTGTGGTGTTCTAATCTTATGTATCAAAAAGAATTTTTTGAAAAGTTACTGTCTCAGTTAGAACACAGTGGTACAATCCTATATGAATTAGTTATTTAGCACAAATAGTAAGGAGAAAACAAACAAAATGGAAAATAGGCTGCAAATAATTGCAGAATCTTATAATAGAAGTATTGAATTTGGGAGGCAGGGAATTAACTTATACGAGAAGCTTCCAGATTATATAATAAATGATCCTGACTTTCCCGCATATCAAAAATTAAACTTAAGCGGCGAGCTGTCAGGTAGTGAAATAAAAGAAATTTACAACTATCTATTGCCTAACAAAAATATGAAATTTATTGACCTTGGATGTTGTCTGAATCTAAGGTTTAAAGGATATGATAAATGGCCCTCAACATATTACGGGATTGATATAAGTAGTAAAACGATTGAGCTTCTTACTGAGTTTGCTACTGCCAATAATCTACAGATTGGCTCACTTCATTGTGGAAGTATACATAAAATGCCATTTAAAGATAATATGTTTGATATAGGAGCATGTATCGGCGTGCTTGAATACTTTGAAAAAGATTACGTTGCCAAAGCAATTGTTGAAGCACACCGAGTTATAAAGCCATACGGAAAATTCGTTCTAGATATACCCAACCTTGGAACCCCTGTATGTAGAATTATGATGTTAATTGAGGAGCATATGGGCAGGACTGACAAATTTAATATGTCACCTCAAGAGTTTGAAGAGTTGATTCAAGGCTACTTTGAAATAGAAAAAGCAATAGAAGTTGATTCTGGAGGTATGATTGAATATTATCTAAGGTGTAAAAAATAATATTGAGTTAATACTTTTTACTGTATGGTATTCTCTAATTAGCCATCAGCGGAGGATGACGAATAGACTTTCAGGAAGGAAAAACGTCAGCTCAAGCAGTTTGGTATTTATAAGAAGGAACAACACAGCCGTCAAGACGAAAGCCAGGTTCTTTCAAATAGAAAAACCGCTTGATGTCTTGAATTATGCGGATATATAGGCCGATGAAAGGAGGAGACACTAGAATTAATATGAAGAATAGAACCTATATTTCAATTGACTTAAAATCTTTCTATGCTTCGGTTGAGTGTATAGAACGAGGACATGACCCATTGACAACTAACCTTGTTGTTGCTGATGCAAGCCGTACCGAAAAAACAATCTGCCTTGCTGTCTCTCCTTCCCTCAAAGCTTACGGTATTCCCGGTCGAGCGAGACTATTTGAAGTCATACAAAAGGTCAAGGAGGTAAATGCAGTACGTCTACAAAATGTGCCAGAACGAGCGTTTTCCAGTGCTTCCTTCATCGATACGGAAGTGAAATCCTCACCGAGTCTATCACTGGATTTCATTGTTGCCCCACCGAGGATGGCTTATTATATAGAGTACAGTACTCTGATTTACAATGTTTATTTGAAGTACATTGCACCCGAAGATATTCACGTCTATTCTATTGACGAGGTATTTCTTGATGCCACCGATTATCTGCATTCTTACAAACTCTCAGCTCGTGAGCTTGCCAAAAAAATGATTCTGGATGTACTCAAAACAACTGGTATTACAGCGACGGCAGGAATTGGCACAAACCTGTACCTTAGCAAGATTGCCATGGATATTCAGGCAAAGCATATATCTGCTGACAACGACGGTATGCGGATTGCCGAGCTGGACGAAATGAGTTACCGACAACTCCTATGGTCACATCAACCTCTAACGGACTTTTGGCGCATTGGAAAAGGATATGCCAAGAAACTGGAAGAAAAAGGTCTGTTTACAATGGGAGATATTGCAAGATGCTCACTTGGTAGACCTAACGACTACTACAACGAGGATTTATTATATAAGCTCTTTGGTATCAACGCTGAGCTACTGATTGACCATGCGTGGGGGTGGGAACCATGTACAATTGCTGAGGTTAAAGCGTATAAGCCAAGTTCAAACAGTATTGGCTCAGGGCAGGTGTTGCACAGTGCCTATACGTTTGACAAAGCGAAGTTGATTGTGCGGGAGATGACTGACCTCTTGGTACTTGATTTGGTGGATAAAAGGCTTATGACTGACCAGCTTGTTTTGACTGTTGGATATGATATCGATAATCTGACAAACCAGAAGCGAAAGAAATCATATCAAGGGGAGGTCACTACTGACCACTACGGGCGTACCATTCCAAAAGCCGCACATGGGTCAATCAATCTTGGCAGACAGACCTCCTCAACAAAGCGAATCCTTGATGCCGTCACAGAGCTGTTTGAACGCATCGTTGATAAAAACCTTCTGATCAGAAGGATTAATATCACAGCGAATCATGTTATTAATGAGGCAACGGTTGAAAAGGAGGACAATTTTGAACAGCTTAATCTTTTTACGGATTACACGGCTATGTATGCAGAAAAAAAGGATGAAGATGCTGAACTTACACGAGAAAAAAAGATTCAGCTAGCGATGCTGGAAATAAAAAAGAAACACGGCAAGAACGCGATTCTAAAGGGGATGAATCTGGAGGAAGGCGCTACAACAGTAGAACGGAATAGGCAGATTGGAGGGCATAAAGCATGAAGAAGACATATGATGACATTATCAATTTACCGCACCATGTCTCTGAGACACGTCCTCATATGGCAGCGATTGACCGGGCAGCACAGTTTTCACCCTTTGCAGCTCTGACCGGCTATGATGCCGCTATAAAGGAAACCGCAAGATTAACTGACGAAAGAGTAAAATTAGACGAATATATGAAGGATGTTTTGAGTGAAAGGCTGCAAATCATAGCAGACCGGATGAAAGAATATCCTGAAATTGCAATTACCTACTTTCAGCCGGATAGGAAGAAAAGAGGCGGTTCTTATATTACTGCTATCAATACAGTTAAAAAGATAGACAAATATGAAAGGATTATCGTTATGGCCGATGGTACAGTCATCCCTATTGATGAAATAATTAGCATAGATGGTCAGATATATGAGTCTATGTATATGGATGAATAATGAAGACTCAAAAGCTCACCCTGAAACAGACATTTTTTCAAAAGGGAAATCATTTTCCTCAAAGAAAAAATTGTTTTATAGCTGTAATGCTTTATCTAGGTTATAAACAGTTATTGTAAATGATTCAAATGAATACCGAGGAGGAGATAATAAAGTGAAAAAGAATAAGTATATATATATTATTTTATTCATTACATTAATGTTAATGCTTAGTGGATGTAAAAAATCCGAAAGTGTAAATGCCCCTAAGAGTTTAACTACTGCACCAACTGCTACTGTTATAGCATCCCCAACTATTACAACTACAATAGAACCATCTACAACCCCATCAATTGTGCCGACAACAGAGTCAGCCCTCACTCTAAAAGAGCTTTCTATGGAAGCTTATGAGAAATTTATGAAAAATGAAACCAAGGTATCTTTTGACCATTTAATGCCAATAGGTTATACGGAGGAAGCGCTCTATAAAAAGGGAAGTGAATATACACTTTCGGAAATACTTGACGTTATTACTGCGTATTATTTTAAAAACACTTTAAATAAGAAAATTAAAAATATAGATTACAGTTATATCGATTGTGGTAAGGATGGAGTGAACGAATTGGCTCTTCGTTTCAATGGTATGGACATTTACGATAAAGACGATGATAGCACTCTCGTTTATATTATAAAATATATCGATGGGAAGCTCTCTCTTCGCTATTATTATGAGACTTGGGCTAGAAGCGATTCCACAATGAATGAATATGGATATTATCAGTCTGGTGGCAGCAATGGAGCCAGCAATCATATGGTAGATTATAGTCTTATTGACAAAGATGGTAACTGGAAGTTTATTGTATCAATTGAAAGTGAACTTGATATGAATCAGCTTGCATGGTCGGACGAGCTGGGGCAGGTTCCTAAAGTGGCAGAGGTAAAGGGAATATCAGCCGAAATAGAGTTAGATACTATATGTTTTGATAAGGATGATAATTCAAGTGAGGTTGACAATAAAGAGTGCTTCTATACATTTTATGTTTATGACAATAATGGGGAGTTAATCAAGGATGCATCTCTTTATACGAACAGTGTATATAAAGAAATCTTCGATGAGGCAAGGGTACCATTTATTACGCCAGATGAAGTTTCAAATATGATTGCTGAAAAAGAGGAAAAGGTTTTAGCTACAGCGGAAATCAAAGAAGGGGAAGAAATAACATGGAAAACTCTTAGTGGTAACATGTTTTCCGATTATGTGGAGAGTTAGTTTATAATCACGAAGAGAATATTTTGCGATGGGTCATGGTGAAATTAAGTAAATACCGAAGTAATTTTCTATTAACAATAAAAGATATTTATATAATTACAAATATGATTTATTAGAATATTGAGAGGTATAACATGCGAAATGATGTAGTAATAAGACAAGCTTGGGGATAAAAAGAGTTAGAGAATACGGATATAGAGGAATTCAAGTGGAAGGAAACCCTAAGTTTTACAACAGGTTAGGGTTTGAAACATCTGCAAAATTCTTTGTATTTCCTACTGTGGGATTTGCATTGAATCATCCGGAATGTGTGATGATGCAGGAGAAACAGATAGGGGTTCCTTAAATGGAATTAGCGGTTATATAGACCATAGTATGTATGAAAATGCTTAATATCTATTTACCATTATTTGTGATAAATCAGATATAGAATAGGGATAAAGGAATTTAATGGTTAACAAAATGAATGATAGCAATAAAAGTGAACTGATTTTAAACTTAGATAAATTACATACAACTGATTTAGGAATGGTACGAATAAAGAGAAATCTTTCTTTAGAGGTGGATGATGTTGTTAACTGGTGCAGAGAGAAAATACAATGTTCTACTGCTTTTATAACTAGAAGAGGAAAGAACTGGTATGTAAATGTAGATAACTGTGAAATAACGGTAAATGCATATAGCTACACAATAATCACAGCTCATAAGAAGCATGACTGATAAGTTGTGAAGAAATAAAATATTCGAGATATGAAGTAATTAATGTTTCAAGAAAGGTATGTATGGCTTCCGTTTGATGGCACTACATTTACATGACAATAACGGAAGTTATGCTCAACACGGATTACCCTTTGACGGAACCAGTGATTGGTCAACCACCATGAGAAAAGTAGCGGAAACGGCATGAAAAGAATTTATAATTTATCAATTACTAACTTTTTGAGAGGTACAATAATGAATTACATGGGAGATTCTGCATGGTGGAATAAACGATTCCAAAATAGAGAATTAAATATTATACATCATGAAAAATATTTGGAAGAAGATATTAAGAAGTTTCCTAAAGAAGGTAAAATATTAGATATTGCATGTGGTGATGGAAGGAATTCAATTTATTTAGCACGATTAGGATATGTTGTTCATGCTATTGATTTTAGTGAGGAAGCCTTAACCAGGCTAAACTACTTTTCTACAATAGAAAATCTCGATATTAAAGCTACATTAGTCGATTTATCAATAAATGATATATTCGTGAGTTTTGATAAATATGAAGCAATTATTATCAACCACTATAAATTAAATTCGCAATTATATAAAAGCTTAATGAATCATATCAACGAAGGTGGTATTCTATGGGTTAATGGATTTCGGGAAGTACCAAAAAGTAATCCTAATATTACAGAAACAGATATCTTGTCAGAAACAGATTTCATTACTTTAGATAATTATATGCTTGAGAGCAAAATATTATATGAATCAGGTTCAAGTAAGTTTTGTAGATATATGTGGAGAAAGTAATAATTAAATATTCAATTTATTAAGGGAGGTAATAAGTTATTATGCTAACAGAGGTTCCGTCCACTGAGGTATTGTTAAGTCACTTGGGAAGCACAGCTATTACTGCATGGAATGCAATTTGTGATTTCATTGACCAAAATTATAATATGGAATTATTTTGGGACAATGGTGGAAAATATGGGAAATATGTGTTAAGATTTAAAAAATCAGGTAAAACTCTTTGTACTTTATATGTCAAGGACAAGCAATTTGAGTGTTGGATTATCCTGGGAAAAACCGAGCGTGATAAATTTGAACTAGAAAGAAATAATTTTATGGAAGAAATTCAAACTATTTATGATGCTACCCATGTTTATCATGATGGGAAATGGGTCATGTTAGAAGTCCCGGATATTCATCTTGTTGAAGATATTAAAAAGTTAATATTAATCAAAAAGAAGCCTAATAAAAAATAAAATGATTTAAACCCCATCTGCTAAGTGAAAGAACTTTGTAGTGAATAAAATAGGAGGTTCTAATATGGAATTTAGAATAATATCACTGCCAGCTTTCGAAGCGGCATCATCAGGAGTAGATAAGAATTTTGACTTTTCTCCTACCGGTATTTTAGGCAAATTTGATATTTATTTTTCATCTATCAAGCCATCAGACAGAGATAATTTTATACCCCGCGATTTTTTATATTATGACGTAGAGAAACAAGGAATGGTATGGATATGGGCATTAAGTGAAGATATGGATGACGGTGGAAATGAAGTGATTCATTTTGATGGTGGTTACTATTTAACTTATACATACAAAGACGGTGATGAAGAAAACAATAATAAGTTATATAGTGAAGCATTAAAGTATATTGAAGATTCTGGCATTTTTGAAATTGATGTTCGTCCAAACCATTATAGCATGGGTCATATTATTACGCCTGCTGAAATTATTAAAGCACAAGGATGGGCACAAATGGAGACGTTTATACCCATTAAGCTTATAAGTAAATAATATATGATAAACGATGATTTTATTTTATTAGAATGAGGGAGTATGTATGTACCAAGAGTTGATAGAAGAAGTTCTTGTAAAGTATGATATGTTAGGAGCGAAGACTAACCTGATACGTCATAACGAAAATATGACATATCAGGTTGCTGACAAATATCTGCTTCGGATACATAAGCATGTGGAAGGCTTTAGTACTGGTTCAATATACGATGGACTAAAGCGTATAGAACTTTACAAAGAAGAACTTACATTTATTACGCATTTAAAAACACAGGGTATGAATGTTCAAGTGCCTATACCGAATAAAATGGGTGAACTTGTGACACTCTTGGCTGATGGGACTCCGGCGACAATGTTGACTTGGATTCCGGGTCGTACAATTGACAAAAGTGAGCTATCGCCGGAAGTATGTTACCGGATAGGAGAAATGATTGCAAAACTGCATCAGGCATCAAGGAACTTTCAAAGGGCTCAGGGACTTCAATATGATGACAGGTTGTGCGGTCAGTTGATATATAAGTTAAATAAGTTGGAGAGCAAGGGTGTTCTGGATGCTGAAAGCACTCGTATCATGGTAAGTGCTCTTGATGTGATTGCTGAAGAGATGCGGGTAACGAAACAGGATGCAATTCTTGTACATGCAGATCTCTCACTTTCTAATATATTGATTACAGAATCTGCACTTATACCAATTGATTTCTCTCTTTTTGGTTATTGCCATCCAATGATGGATATAGCTGCCATGTATTGTAATGTAAATGGAATTGAGAACAGAAGTGCCATAGCAGCTGGATACAGAGCTTTAGGCGGCACGATTGAATTCCATACACTTGACTGTTGCTTTGCGCTGAATATATTACTGGGTGTTATATTGCACTGTGATAGCTGGACAAGTCAGGATTGGTTTTCAGACAGGCTTGCACGTTGGTGCAATGAAACCTTTGGGCCTATTGGAGAAGGAAAATCTTTGATTTCACCTGATTTTTATATGCTCAATGCAAGATAAGTGTATCTAAGAGAGTTGCATTATGTTTATATACGGATGAATTAAATTTATAAAAGCAACAGATAAATGAGAAGTTGTTTCGAAGATGAATTTTTACAGAAAGGTGAAACTTAATGAAAAAAGAATATTCAGCTATGCCAGAGTCCATGAAAAAGATGGAAACCTATGGCTTTTCATGGATGGATTTTGTAACTGCAATACCGTCACCATTATTTGTAGTTACTTCCTATAAATCGAACGGTAAGCCTAATGCTTGTCTGCAATCGTGGGCATGCTTTAATGGCAGTTCCAGCGGCTTCTATGCAATTCTCTCAAGTGTAAATAAGTCTGGTCACATGTATCAAACAATAAAAGAAACCGGAGAAGCAGTACTGAATTTTCCCTCTGTTGATATTTATGAAAAATGCACAGCAACAATTACTAACAACGGATTTGATAATGATGAAATAACATTATCAGGCCTTACGGCAGAAGAGGCTGCGAAAGTTCATGCACCACGTATCAAAGAATGTTTTCTAAATCTTGAATGCCGCTATCTTTGGGAACGTGAGATGAAAGATGGAGATACACACGTTTTAATGTGTTTAGAAGTTGTTAATATATGTGTAGATGAAGTACATTTAGACGAAATTATTCAAGGAAGATATGGGGAGATGGGATACCTTTACAATATACATTATCCTATAAATCCGGAAAATTTTGCGGGCAAATCACATGATTGGATAGGAATATTAAAAAAGTCAAAGGATATGGGTGAATATTAAAAAGTAGTATTATTTAAAATTTACATAATTCTCAATAACATTTATTTATTGAAAGGTAAAATCATGACGAACGAAGATATAATAAAGATTGCCATGGAACAATCTGCTTTTGACAGCAATTGTATCTTAGATGATTTTTTAAGGACAGAAAACAAAGTAGTAATTTCTAATAAAAATCCTAATGCCAGAAAATATTTGGAACTGCCGTTTTCCTGTGACTTAACCTCTTATGGCAATAATATAGTAGCATCTGTATCAGATAATTTAGTGGAAATAGTAAGTGAATATATAAACAAATATCCTGCCTATCATTGCTTCGAAACTCCTAATCTACATATATTAATTGACAAATTGAAGCCTTTTGATTTGAACATTTGCTTTATGGCGGAATATTTTTTACCAGATGTTAATGCCTTGAAGCCCCTTCCCTGTAAATTTGAAACAAAAGTACTGGAACCGGGACAGCTTTCTGCCTATTATTTACCGAAGTGGAGTAATGCTTTATGTGAAAAACGCAAGCAATTAGATATATTGGCTGTTGGTGCGTTTGATAACGGGGAGCTGATTGGTCTAGCAGGGTGTTCTGCCGACTGCAACACAATGTGGCAGATTGGGATAGATGTACTGCCGGAATATAGAAAACAAGGAATTGCTTCCAGCCTAACTAGTAAACTGGCCAATGAAATTATAAAGAGGGGTAAAGTTCCCTTTTATTGTTGTGCATGGTCTAATTTAAAATCTGTGCGAAATGCAATAAAAAGTGGATTTAGACCGGCTTGGGTGCAGGTTACAGCTAAAAAAAATGATTTTGTTGCTAAGATGAATGTGTAAGTAGTTTTCTGTTTTATATATGTAATTGGTTAATCATTTAAAGGTGGTGTAGTTATGGAAATGACAGAAATATCGTTTAAATATACACAGGACGAATATGTTAAAGCAGAACGGCAGTATCTATTTGGAAGCAAAACAATTACTAAAACAAGCGTTGCCGTTTTGACTATCTATTTACTATTTTCAATAATGTATTTATTTCTATCCGCATATAGTGAAATCAGTATTATATTTCTTGGAATTGCCCTATTCGCTTTGGTAACCGGAGATACCTTATACTTTTATATCCCAGTTTATAAGTTTAAGAAGACATCAAAATATAGTACCCAAAAGAGCATTTTTAAGTCAGGTGGTCAAACAAGATTTCGAGAAAATAGTATTATCAAACCTGAATTGTGCGAAACGTGTGTTATAAACGATGATAACAAGGTGATGATTCTTCTCCCATAATAAAAACTAGATTTATAGGAGAGTTTAGAGATGATAAAAGCTATTTTTTTTGATTTATTTTTCACGTTAATTAATCCGAAATATTCCCGCGAAAATGAATATGATGTCCTTGGCATATCAGCTGCCGAGTGGGAAAAATATGCTGAGGATGATGTATTATATGAAGAAAGAGCCAGAGGAAGGGTGAAAAGTGAAAAAGAGATAATTGACAAGATTGTTCGCATGATGCCGTATGATTTGAAAGATGAACAAAAGCAAATAATACTTCATAGACGTGAAGAACGTATGAAAAGAGCATTATTAGAAATTGATAATAAAATTCTTGCATGTTTAAGACAATTACATAAAAGTAACATCAAGATAGGACTTATAAGTAATGCAGATGTAATTGATACAAAATATTGGTATGAATCACCGTTAGCGGAGTTTTTTGACTCAGTTATATTTTCCTGTAATATAGGGATGTTAAAACCAGAAATGGGAATTTATGATGTGGCAATGAAACGCTTACATGTTTTACCAGAGGAAAGTGTTTTTGTGGGCGATGGTGGTTCCAATGAAATGTATGGAGCAAAAATGGCAGGTATGAGAACAATTTTTACAGAATATTTAGAGTCAAAGGCAAATAGCCAAAAAGAACAGATTATGAAGTACGCAGATTACCATGTTAAAAATTTTGACGATATACTAAAATATAGTTGTTAAAGTCAATATAGAGGATAGGTGGTTAAGAACATGGTTATTGAAAAAGGAAACGAATCCGATATTGAAGAACTTGCTTTACTTTATGACGAGCTGAATGATTATCTTGCAAAAGGAATCAATTATCCAGGGTGGAAAAAAGCATTTATCCTACTCGCTTATAGATAAAGTGTAGAGTCTTTTTTGTAAGAAAGGGCAGAATATGAAGCAAAACAAAATTATCTGGGTTGTACTTGAGGTAATTGTATTAGCAATTATCTTGCTGCTGGGATTTACAGTTTTGAATACGGAATATCTGTTTGCATGGCTTGCTCATAATTGGGCATTTTATATGCTTCTAGGATTCATTGCACTTTCCTTTCTATTATTAAACAAGCAATATGTTTCTCTATGCATGACTGCTGGAATCATAACCGGTATATTTATAGGGAATTATCTTGGGAGATTTATAAAAGGAGTCAACGTATCAAAGATTGTTGAGGACATGAATACAGAAGAGATATACAGGCTCAGACACAACCCGGGCTTTGAAATATGGATTGGAATAATTCTTATATTCATAGTCATAGGAAGTATTATACAGATAACTATTTCAAAAAAACATGTAAACAGTTAAAAGACGGTAAGGTATGAGGTAAGTCTTAAGTCATAAAAGTAAATGGGGGATATTTTAGATTTAGTAAAAACTAAAAAGAAACATATAGTTGCCATATAAGTTAGTATCTTTAAGTTCTTTTGAAATTATAATAGTTTAATTACACATTGCAATATAAAGATATCTGTGTTATATTAATTAAAATATGCATATTTTAGTAAAAGTGAAAGGAGGATAAAAATATGAAATTTAATAAACAAAATCAACAGAATAGTAATGGTATTATTAGGAATTATATCAATCAATTTTATATGGAATCATGCTGTCCGGCATATATGTTAAAATCTATCTTCCTTGAGGAAGTGCATAGTTAAGAGACGTAGAATATAAACTTCTGACCGCATGAAATAAATCGTGCATCAGAACTTAATTTAGATAACATAAGGAGTACCTTATTCTAAAATATTCTGAAATTAATATATAAGCAGTAATTATACATTAAGAAGCCCGATTTTGAATTAGGCTTCTTTTTTATGTTTTTGAGCCAATACTTGGAGGTGTTTTTATGAGTAAACTTAGAGAAACCGTATGTTTATATTATATTTCTGCCGGGGCGTGTAAAAAAGGTAGAGAAGCCAGTCATAATGGCTATTGCCAAAAGTGTGATAAATACTACCCCAGAGCAAGAGTTAGACATTTGAATCAAAAGAAGAAAAAATTAAATGAAATAAGAAAAAAAGAGGAATATTAAATGAATAAAATAACAGGAAAATGCAATACAGCAATTATTTATACAGAAGTTTTAGAAGAAACGGCACGAAAACAAATTCAGACCTTGTGTAACCAGGAATTTATAAAGGAATCTAAAATACGGATAATGCCGGATGTCCATGCCGGTGCCGGTTGTACTATTGGCACAACAATGACAATAACTGATAAGATTGTACCAAATCTTGTTGGTGTTGATATTGGATGCGGTATGGAAACAATCAGAATTAAAAACAAACATCTTGAATTAGAAAAACTTGACAAATTAATATACGAAAGAATACCATCCGGTTTTGGTATACGTGAAACTCCCCATAAATATAATGAGGAGATTGATTTAAACCAGCTTAGATGTTTACAGACAGGTAAATTAAATATTAATAGGGCACAAAAAAGTTTAGGAACTCTAGGAGGTGGAAATCATTTTATAGAAGTGAATAAGGATGAGGAAGGAAACATGTATCTTATTATTCACTCTGGCAGCAGACATTTAGGATTAGAAATAGCCACTTTTTATCAAGAAGAAGCATATCGTTCTTTACATGGGAATTCTCAAGCTGATATAGCACAATTAATTGAGGAATACAAGCAGGCAGGGCGAGAAAAAGAGATTGAGCAGGCGGTAGAGAGCATGAAAAAGGAGTTGCATATGGATATACCTAAACCACTCTCATATGCAACCGGGCAACTTTTTGAAGATTATATTCATGACATGAAGATTATTCAGCAATTTGCCATGTTAAACCGGAAGGCTATGATGTGTGAATTAATAAAAGGCATGAAGTTAAAGGTGGAGGAGGAGTTTACCACGATTCACAACTATATAGATACTGAACAGATGATACTACGTAAAGGTGCAGTTTCAGCAAAAGCAGGGGAGCAAATATTAATTCCCATTAATATGAGGGACGGTTCACTTATTTGTATCGGAAAAGGAAACGAAGAATGGAATTTTTCTGCACCACATGGTGCTGGAAGATTAATGTCTAGAAGCGCAGCTAAGAATTCTTTTACAGTTTCGGAATTTAAAAAAGTAATGAAGGGAATTTATACATCCTCTGTCAATAAAGAAACTTTAGATGAATGTCCTATGGCATACAAAAGCATGGAGGATATTCTTAGTAATATAAAGGAAACCGTAGAGTTAGTAAAAGTAATTAAACCCATCTATAATTTTAAGGCCGGTGCGGAATAGGAATCACACTATTCATTGCGGGATTACAAGAATATATGGGCAGAAATAAATACTTACCGCAGTGCAGACCAAGAGATATTACTAAATATCCGTAATGGAGGTTTTCAGAAGGAGGATGGCGGATATAGTAATGAATTCTATGAATTATTAGCAGACTATGAAAAAACGGCTGAATTATGCGGCAAATAATACCCTTTTACCGATGAACCAAACTATAAGCGAATTGAAGAAGTTGTAATGTATGTCAATGAAAAGGTAGTAAAAGGCGAGATATAAAGTTATCCTATCTTTTTTTTGAAAGGAGGCTTTAGCGGATTGACAATGCTTTGTAATAGGAGTATCTTTAGATGTAAATATAAGGAATACAAAACAACTATGAAATAATGCAAAGGAGAAAAATAGTGAAGGAATTATCTATAACCACCAATCTCAGGGTACGGACCTATCTATATAATGCATATGTTGAAAGTATAATCAGTAATCTTCCAGGGTATGAAGCTTGGTTTCATAATAATTATATACAATTGGCATATTATAAAAAAAATAATATTAGTGTACTTGAATATTTATCTGGAAGCATATTCGGATGTGTGCCAATGCTAAAGAATAAATCTTATGAAGACATTATGACTCTAAAACAGGAAGACGACAAAATACACGAAAAATTTCAGGCGTGGATTGAAAGTGGAAGTTACATATATACTTTTCTAGATGAATTTTATGTCCCAGAACGCTCAGCCTACTCAAAATTTAATTATATTCATGATGTGTTAATATACGGTTATGATACTAAAAGAAGGGTATATATGCTGACTGGTTATAATTATCAGGCCCAATATGTAAAAAGTGAAATAAACTTTGATAACATGATAAAAGCATTTCAAAATGATAGTCCATGTTTAATAGAAATACAAACTAATGATATAAACTATAGCTTTAATTTTGATAACTTCAAAACTATGTTAGTTGAATATAGGAATGGTAGTAATAGTAGAGATACGATTGAAATGTACCTGGATATGGATTCCTATAATGATACATTTTATGACGATAAATTAGATCATTATGCATATTATGGAATTCAGATATATGAGGGGGTATTAGAATATTTAAGCAATATGCAAATAAAGGAAGAAGACCTGGATTATCGAATGTTTTATTTGATTTATGAGCATAAAAAAAATATGAAACTTCGAATGGACTATCTTATTAAGGTGAAAAATATGAGGCTTGCTGATAATATCTTTGATGAATTGATAAATAAGAGTCAGCTTATGTTAAACGTAGCTATAAAATATAAAATGACCTTCAATCCTATATTACTTGATAATCTAAAAAGGTATATATGGGAGATTCAAGAAGAAGAAAAGAAAGTTTTAGATAAAATTATAGGAATTATATAATTGGTGTGTAGAATGAAACAGTAGGTGTTCTCTTGGTTGGCTATGTATACAGATTATTATTGGAAGAAATCAGACAGTATGTATTGTAGGTATATTAATTATGCCATAATAAGTTTATTCTCTCTTTTCATAGGTTGGAATACTGAAAAAATTAGTCGTATATCCTTTTGTTTTGAGTTATAATAGAACAAAAGGATATACTTTTTATAAGAAATGTTATCTAAAGATTGGAGTTGTTTTTATGCCAATAGAGAATTATGGGGTTTTAAAGGGAATTGTTCTTAATGGGAAGGAAGAAAGAGACTATAACAAACCTCATTATCAAATCCACATTAGGGGTGAAAAGAATACAAATTACCGTGCAGCAATTAATGTAATGTCAGGTCCGAAACATATGGGTTCTAAGGTATTATATTATGCAGAGGAAGAATTTGTGAGTCCTGTTTTAGAAAAGCTAAACAGTCTAAAGTATGGATTTACGCCTATCAATAAGAAAAATGAGACGTTGGCACTGGATTATATCCGTGGCAGCATTATTAGCAACCCTGCTAAAATGAAACCTCTGCCTCATGATAAAGCCGGAAAAGATAATGACTTGAACGATTATTTGCATAAATATGTAGATAGGGCAATGCAGGAAAAAAAACCTTCCTCCACTATTTATGTATACGGCTCTTTATTTTTGTCAAAAGGTGAAACAGATGACATATTTCATTTCGCACCCCCCATTGGCATTCACAACATCCATATGAATCAAGGAAATGACAGGAAAGGACCATGGGTAAAAGATAACGGTATATGGCAGGACGGTGGCATCTTAATACAGATGAGGAGTCATTGGATTGGAATATTTCTGGCATTCCAGACTCAAGCCTGGTGTACAGATGATTATGGGCATCCTGTATAATCTAAAGAAAGAATTCTATATGGGTTAGCTTTTACAAGATTGTGCCTGCTGCCCAAAGTTTGCAGGTATATGAAAGGGATAGATATTAGTATGAGTAAAGACATATTATTCAAAACAGAGAACGATGTATTTTCCTACCGTATAGGTGGAATTTTGATTCGGGACAATAAAATATTGCTGCAAAAACCAAAAAATGATGATGGTTTTTCTATCCCGGGCGGGCACGTAAATTTTGGTGAAGCCAGCTCGGAAGCTTTAATTCGAGAATTTAAAGAAGAAATCAATGCGGATATTAAAATTGAGAGGTTAGTATTTGTTGGTGAGAATTTTTTTCCATGGGGTAGGAGACCATGTCATCAAATCAGTTTATATTATGCTGTCTCTTTATGCAGTGAGGAACAGATTCCGCTTACTGGTACCTTTCAGGCAACGGATGATTTAGGAAATGAAAGAATTGATTTGGATTTTAGCTGGATTGCCTTGGATGAACTATCGGCTAAGAAGGTTTATCCAACAAATCTAATGGAGGATTTAATCTCGTTGCCGGAACAGGTAAAACATTTTATATATGTACAGGAATAAATAGGAGAAACTAAAATCATACAGATATAGTAAATAAATGTATAATTGTGTATAATATAACTGGAAGGTTGAAAGAAAAATAGATGAAGGAAAATGCCGCAATGTACAACTTTCAACACTTTTGATTTGTGGCAGTATCATAGCATTGTCTGTGATAAACGATGAGGATAAGGATGGAATTATATATACTAAATATTGAAGATGAGATAGAAGCAGCAGAATATCAACGATTATTTGATTTTGTAACGCCTGAAAAGAAGGAAAGAATCAAAAGATTTCATTATGACAATGATAAAAAGCGTTCATTATATGGAAATGTGCTAACACGCTATCTCATTAGCAGAAGATTACATATTGATAATAAGGATATTGTCTTTGAAGCAAACGCCTATGGCAAACCTTATTTAGCAGGAAATAAGGAGCTTTATTTTAATCTTTCCCATTCCGGAAAGTGGATTTTCTGCGGTTTGGCAGAGAAAGAAATTGGAGTTGATATAGAGCGTCGTGGAAATTGCAAGGAAGACCTTGCAAAGCGATTTTTTTCAAAAGAAGAGTATAAGTACTTAATGGATACTCCTGAGGAAAAGTGGCGGCAGGTATTTTATGATATCTGGAGTTTAAAAGAAAGTTATATTAAATATAAAGGGTTAGGATTATCCATGCCTCTTAATTCTTTTGCATTTCATTTTGAAGGAGAGAGCGTTTCTTTACATACAGAAGATGAAGAGCAGGAGCTGCCCTTTGTAAAACGCTATACTTTCGATCCGGAATATAGTATGGCAGTTTGTTCCACAGAGCCACCAACGAATTATATAATCAGGATGCCCCTTCAAATCCTTGCAAATTGGGGAAAATAATAATAGGAAATTATGGAAGAGGATTTTTTAGACGGAAATTTCATAGAATGAAATAGCAAGAGTTTATAGGTACAAAAACAACTTATTTGTGCTAAAGCACATTTGGATACACATATTTTTCTCATATTATGCTGTATAATCATGTTAAAATGATATAAAAATAAAATAAATGTGCTAAAACACAGACTTTTTCAAAAAAACACTTGCGTCGATTAGATTTCTGTGTATAATATAACTCATAATTAATTTACAGTTAATTTTAAGATATTTTATTTTAACTGACCTTTAAAAGGGCAATGGTGCTTGCGTCAAGAAGCGCCACTGCCCTTTTTTTGTTTTTTGTGTGAGCAAAGATTTGCATAATACATTTGAAAGGAGCCAAGTTCATATGGACAACAATATTGAGATAAAACTAGGCAACGTAGGAATGATATATCAGGCAGACAGTAATGAGGTCACGGCTTTAACCGGGGTAAGCCTGAATATACAAAAAGGGGAATTTATCTCACTGTTAGGTCCTTCTGGATGTGGTAAAACAACGCTTCTTAGAATTGTAGCGGATTTGTTAAAATCCACTTCGGGTGAAGTACTAATAGAAGGGAATACCCCTGAAACCGCAAGGCTTGACAGGAAATATGGGATGGTTTTCCAAAGTCCTGTATTATATCAATGGCGTACTGTGAGAAAAAACATTGAGTTACCTTTAGAGCTAATGAAGGTTAAAAAAGAGGATAGAAGGGCAAGAGCTGAAAAAATGTTGGAGCTGGTTGGTTTGTCAAAATTTGCAGATCATTATCCGCATCAGTTAAGCGGTGGTATGCAGCAACGTGTGGGAATCGCAAGAGCTTTAGCCATCCGTCCAGAAATCCTTCTAATGGATGAACCTTTCTCTGCTTTAGATGAATTTACCAGAGAGAAACTCCATGAAGATTTACTTCGTATCTGGAGTAAAACGAACAAAACAGTTATTTTTGTAACACATAATATCGCCGAAGCAGTATTTTTATCTGACCGTGTCTGTGTATTATCGCCCCATCCGGGCAGATTATCCGCAGTTGTTGATATTAATCTATCAAGGCCAAGAACTCAGGACATAAAGGATTCCCATGAATTCACCGCTTTAGTCTCTAAGGTAAGAAATAGTTTTGAGGGGGTTTGATTATGAAATATAAAAAAGTTTTATCCTCCAAAGGGATGGTAACCTTTGTGTGGGTGTTAGGTTTAGTGATAGTCTGGGAGCTATTTGCCTACTACATAGAAGGCACAAAAAGAACACCGGAAAATATTCTTCCCCACATCTATCAGATTATTGGTTCCATCTTTAGTACCAAACCAGTCAGCAGCGGTCAGACAGCAATTCAGCTTGTTATGTCCAACGCGGGGGCAACTCTTTTTAGGGCAGGAATTGGTTTTTTAATTGGTATGACTGGTGGTTTTCTCCTGGCCTTACTTATGAATCTGTCCGGTATTGTTGAAAAGATAGCATTTCCTTATCTTATGATTATTCAGATGATTCCCATTCTTGGTATGGCACCGATTGTTCTTGCAATTACAAAGGATATTGGAGTAAGCCGTATGGTTATTGCAGCCATCTTAACTTTTTATCCAGTATCTACCAATACGTTGGCTGGTTTTAAATCCGTAGAAAAAGAGAAGCACGATTTGATGCATATATGTGCTGCCAATCCGTTTCAAATATATACGAAGACGTTAATTCCTTCCTGTATCCCCTACTTTTTCACGGGATTAAAAATATCCGCACCAATGGCTATTACAGCTTCAATTCTGGTAGACACCTTACAAGGAGACGGTGGATTAGGGGTTATGCTTTCCCAGTCATTAAAACATGCCATGTCAATCTATGTATTTTGGCAAATCGTAATATTCAGTGCCGCTATCGGTATTTTAAGTTTTTATATGATGGGAGTTATTGAAAAGATATTTTTACCTCATAAACGCAGCAGAAGTAATGGAAAGAAGGTGGAAGAATAATGGAAGCAGGAAATGTATTCACTCTGGTACAGAAGAAAAAGAGAGTGAAAGCCAGAGGAAAAATAAATTCTGTTGTATCATTTTTATATCCGGTTGCTTTCGGAGCTCTGCTAATTATTCTCTGGCAGACAGAAATACTTCATAAAATAATCGGAACAGATACTTTTACACTCCCTTTGCCTAGCAGAATATTTGCTATTATCGGAGAGAACTTTCCTAAGGTTATAACCAATGTGCAGGCAACAGTTATAGTGGCTTTGTGTGGACTATTGCTTGGTTCTTTGTTTGGATATTTTGTAGCAATCATTGCAACAGTCTTTCCTAAATGGGGTGCGGGTGGACTTAACATTGTATCTGCCTTTAATGCAGTCCCTATTGTTGCACTTGCTCCGGTTATTACCAACTGGACAAAAGATGTAAGCAGCGATGCCAATACCAGAAGTATGTTTGCAAAAGCACTGGTGGTTATGGTGGTGTGTACGGCATCAATGAGTGTAAATGCATTTCGTGGATTAACAGAAATGACACCGTTTTCAGAGGATTTGATGAAAACTTATGCTGCCGGTAGGTTTGAAACCTTTGTAAAACTTAGACTTCCCAATAGTATACCCTATGTTTTTACAGCTCTGCGGGTAAGTGTACCGGCTAGCGTCATCAGTGCCCTAGTTAGCGAGTATTTTGCAGAATATATAATTGGTGTCGGCAGACAGATTAGAGAAAATATTGTTCTTGCCCAATATGCAACTGCATGGGCGTATATTACAGTCGCATGTTTTATCGGAATAGTAATGTATGCTATTTTAATGGTTGTTGAAGGTGTTTTGTTGAAAAACCGCAGATAAATGCAGGAAATCAACTGATATATAATACGAATTTAAACTTAAAAACAAAAAGCAAGTGTGAAAGTGCTCAATAATTGTATGCCGCCGAAGCGGCAGAGGGAGGTTATTATGAGAAAAAAAGTTTGGTTTACAATGATATCGTTGGTACTTATTTTAGCATTAACTGCTTGTAGCAGTAATACACCGGCATCTAGTTCAGGTAATAATGCAGGTACATCCGGAGTAAGTAAGGATAGTGAAACCTCAGATGCATATTTTGATAAAGGCACGGCAGTAAAAGATATTATAGCTAAAGCCAGCTCAGAAGGTAAAGTGGGTAACTGGGGACTAGGCAATGAATATGAAGTTCAAGCACTTTTAACTAAGTACGGTCAACCGACTACTTACTTAAGCCAGGCTTTTGATATGGATGGTTTTGATGATGATTCCATTCTGCTTGCTTCTGCTATGACTTATAATGAATATGGGCTTGTCGTAAATGCGTATGACGGTGGTTACGATTATGGCGATAAGGTCGGCTTTATAGATATGAATGATGAAGGTGTTGCTATGTTAGAAGATAATATTTTTACCACAAAAGCGTTTGCGAGCGAGAATCCCAATACAGTAAAAGCATTTATCTATGCTTCTATGAAAGGCTGGGAATATGCCTGTGAAAATCCGGAAGAAGCAGCAGAAATTGTTTATAAATATGGATCTTCTGTATCTACCGAACACCAGGCCTATATGGCAAGTGAAGTTAAGAAGCTGATAGAGACAGATACAACCGGTGCTTCTGTAACTGATTACGGTAAGATGGATGAAGCAGCCATGCAGCAGACGCTTGACTTGGCAAAAGAATACATTAAGCTGGATGATTCTGCTGCAGCAGATAAGTTAAAAGCATTATCCTTAGAGGATATCAGAGATACTACTTATTGGGAAGGTGCCAATGCTTCAATAGACGGTAACTTCGGTCCTCTTGAAAAAACAAGTGTTTCCATTCAGCTAAAATGGCTGCCCCAGGCACAGTTTATGGGTTATTACGTAGCACTTGAAAAAGGTTATTATAGCGAAGTAGGCTTAGAAGTTAAAATCGTACCCGGCGGTGGTGATATCGGTGAAACAACGGCCGTATATAATGGTTCTGTTGACTTTGGTGTAACTTGGGTATCTAATCTGATCGCTGCGAATGCTGGTGGAATGGATTTATTAGAAGTGGCACAGGTATATCAGCGTTCCGGTCTGGTATTGATATACAAGACGAATTAATATTTTAACTAAATAAGTGTAAATAAAACATCAAGGAGGAGAAGCATTTACTTGCCTCAGTTAATAGTAGATGCTTTTCCTTTCTTATACCCTGAATAAGAAATAATATCTAAAGGATTAGGGTGTAATTATCTGATAAACACGTAAGCAGCAAGGAGGAAGTATATGGATTTATTAATTAAAAATGGAACACTTATCAACTCAAAAGAGAATAGTAGAGCAGATATTGCAGTAGAAAATGGCAAAATCACAGCTATTGGAAAAGATCTGCAGGCGAAAGAAAAGACAGAAATTGTAGACGCAGCTGGTAAACTGGTATTGCCGGGAGCAATTGATGTTCATACGCATCTTGCCATGCCTTTTGGAGGCACAATATCAGCAGATGGTTATTTTTCCGGTACCAGAGCGGCAGCCTGTGGCGGGACAACTACGGTATTTGATTTTGCATTGCAGGATTTCAATGAAAATCTGGTGGATACAGTAAAAAGAAGGGACGCTCTGGCAGCCCCTGAAGCGGCGGTTGATTATGCCTTTCACGTAGGTGTTAAAGATGTACATGGTGATTTACTGAATTCCATGACCGAAGCGGTTGCATATGGAGTTCCTTCCTTTAAAGTATTTATGGTGTATGATTTTGGTGTTACAGATGGTGTGTTTTATCAGATACTTGAAAAGGCAAAAGAATGTGGAGCACTAATTAGCGTTCATGCAGAAAATAAAGAAATCATAAATGTGCTTACAGAGCGTTACTTATCTCAAGGAAAAACCAGTGCATGGTATCATTATAAGTCCAGGCCGGAATTCGTAGAGGCAGAAGCGGACTATCGTGCTATAAAATGGGCGAAGTCTTTAAATACATCCTTATATATTGTTCATCTTGCTAATAAAGAAGGAGTTGAAATGGTAACTAGAGCTAAAGAGGAAGGGTATGAAATCTATGCGGAAACCTGCCCTCAATACCTGCATTTTACCAAGGAAGTATACAAAAGAGAAGATGGACGTAATTTTGTGTGCTCTCCGCCAATCAAAGGAGCAGAAAGTAAGGATGCACTATGGGAAGCTATCAAAAGAGGAGATATTGATACAATCGCTACAGACCATTGTCCGTTCCAAAGCTATGAAAAAGACTGGGGAAAAGATGATTTTACCAAGATTCCCAATGGCTGTGCAGCCATAGAAAATATGTATCCCTATATGCTGGCAGCTGCGAATGCCGGAAAGATTAGTTTCCAAAAAGCGGTAGAGTTATGCTGTGAAAACCCTGCAAGAATATTTGGCTGCCAGGAAAAAGGGTTCTTAAGTGTAGGAAAAGATGCAGATATTGTAATATATGATACCAACAAAGATTTTACCATAACCTGTGAATCCATGCATTCGGATTATGACCACACCATATGGGAAGGGTTAAACCTTCATGGATACCCTGTTCAGACCTATTCCAGAGGCAGATTGGTATACGATAAGGGAGAATTTGTAGGAGAAGCAGGCTGGGGTAAATTAGTCAAACGTGTCCCTCGGGTTACATCTTAAGTTACTGCAAACCTAATAAGGATATAAGATTCATGAAGTCTAAATTATGAATTCATAAGATAGGAGATGACAGATATGCCGGTAAACCAATTGTATGCAGATATATTTTTAACACAAGAGTCAGCCAGGTGCCTTTTATGCCACGCACCGGCGTGTACAAGTGCCTGTAGTGAAAAACTTGATCCGGCAGGCTTTATCCGTGCCGTTAGATTTGAAAATAAGCAAAACAGTTATAGGCACATAAAAACTTCTGCTTGTGAAAGCTGTGATGCACCTTGTGAAAAAGCCTGTATTCACTACGATTTTTCCATCCGTATACGGGAAATGGCACAGTTAGCACGAACGCGAGAAACAAAAGCAAAAGAGGCAGATCTTTCCATTGATTTTTGTGGTATCCCCTGTGAGAATCCTTTTTTCTTATCTTCGTCTGTAGTTGCCAGTAATTACGAAATGTGTGCAAATGCTCTACGAGCAGGCTGGGGTGGTATTGTATTTAAAACCATAGGTTTTTTACAACCAAAAGAAGTATCTCCAAGGTTTGATGCTACAAAGAAGGAAGGCACCCCTTTCGTTGGCTTTCGAAATCTGGAACAGATTGCAGAACATGCATTGGAGGAAAATCTTTTTTATTTAAAGAAATTAAAGGAAGACTTTCCGACTAAAATAATAGTAGCATCCATAATGGGTCAGACCGATGAGGAATGGACGGAGCTTGCTAAGAGGGTAACAGATACGGGGGTTGATATGATTGAATGTAACTTTTCCTGTCCTCACATGTCTGCCCATGGTCTTGGTGCGGATGTTGGTCAGACTCCGGAGTTAGTAAAACATTATACGGAACTTACAAAAAAAGGTACCCATCTGCCTGTACTGGCTAAAATGACTCCTAATATCGGACATATGGAAATACCTGCCATTGCAGCTATGGAGGGTGGTGCTGACGGTATTGCGGCCATCAATACGATTAAGAGTATCAGTGGTTTAGAGCTTGGGAAGATGGCTCCGCCTCCGCATATTGACGGAAAATCTGCCGTTTCCGGTTATTCTGGTAAGGCAGTAAAGCCAATTGCTTTACGTTTTATTCATGATATTGCAAAACACGAAAGGTTAAAAGGTGTGCCTATCAGCGGTATGGGCGGTATTGAAACCTGGTATGATGCAGCAGAGTTTATTGCCTTAGGCTGTGAAAATATTCAGATAACAACTGCTGTTATGCAGTATGGTTACCGTATCATTGATGATTTGATTTCAGGACTTAAAAACTATATGGCGGAAAACGGCTATAAAAATCTGAAAGAGTTTGCAGGCAGTGCCTTGTCGAATCTGGTAAATGCTGATAAACTGGACAGAGATACAGTTGTATATCCGGTTATTGATAAAGAAAAATGTATCGGCTGTGGAAGATGTTATATATCCTGTGCAGATGCAGGACACCAGGCAATTCGTTATAATGAAGAGACTAAAAAAACGCAGGTACTTGCAAAAGACTGTGTAGGATGTCATCTATGTCTGTTGGTTTGTCCCTGCACAGCAATCAGCACGGGAAAGAGAGTCAGAAAACCGGCACATATGACCGTATAAACAGCAGAAGGAGTCACAGTTTATATGGCAATTACACTATCTAGATTATTTGCTAATTCAGAGAAAAATTATAATATAAAGCTCATAGCGGGTCAAAGAGGAATGAAGAATCTGGTTCGATGGGTGCATATGGTGGAAGATCGGGAAGTTCCGGGATTCTTACACGGGAATGAGTTGATTCTTACAACCGGAATTGCACAAACCGGCACACAGTGGATAGAGATTTTTGTAAAAAATCTAAGAAAACATGGGGCAATAGGATTGATTTTAAATGTTGGCCCATATATCAATTCGATACCCAGGGAGGTAATTACGTATTGTGATGATAATGAATTTCCCCTATTTACGGTACCTTGGGAAATCCATCTAATTGATGTTACCTTTGATTTTTGTCATCGAATTATTGCGAATGAAGAGAATGAAACCAGTATAGCTACTGCCTTTCGTAACCTGATATTTTCACCTGGGAATAGGGAGGCTTATGTCAGTGCCTTAGAACGCAGAGGATTCCATAACCATGGAGAATATACCCTGCTATTGATGCAGGCAGCTAGAAACGGCACACTGATATCCGGCGACGAATGGCATAATATCCAGTTTACCATGCAAAGTGTATTAAAGAATATTGATAAGCCCTTTTGCATTTTTGACCAGGAGAATTATCTTGTTATGACTGCATCAGGAGTAAATAGTACGCAGATGGAAGCTTATGCAAAAATTCTAAATAGCGAGTTATTCAATCAATTTAAAAATGTCACTGTTAACGTGGGTATCTCGGATACGGTTACAGGCTATTATGATATGCATATCTGTTATAAACAGGCTTTTACGGCTTCCAATACTGCTAAACTTTTAGAGAAACAGATTCTGAACTATCAGGATACAGGAATCTATAAACTGCTATATGCAGTTGAAGATGTGAGAGTTCTAAGAAGATATATAGACGATACCTTTCATATGATAATAGAGTATGATTCGAGGCATAATACAGATTATTTAAATACCTTAAAATGCTATCTAGAAAATAACGGCAGCATACAAAAAGTTTCCAGTCAAATGGAAGTTCATAGAAATACGATTAATTATAAGATGAAGTTTATTCGGGAGAACTTTGGAATTAAATTAGAATACAGCGATATTGCAAGCCTTTGGTTGGCTTTTAATATGAAAGAAATAGTAGATAGAAACTAATGTGAAATAGAAAACGATTTTCACACCCTAATTTGAGGAAATGCTGTATTTGTATGCAGATGCGGCATACAATAAAGAGCGAATAGGAATGGAGGATAAACTTATGACTTCTGAAGAAGTAAAAACCATGCAAACCAATTATGTTTTACAATCCTGGTCAAAACAAAAGGGGCTAAATCCCATAGCGATAAAAAGAGCAGAAGGAATCTACATGTGGGATTTTGATGATAAGAAATACAGCGATATGTCAGCACAGCTAGTCAACCTAAATGTAGGACACGGAAATCGTTATATTATAGATGCTATAAAGGAACAGGCTGAACAGTACTGCTATATTTCACCCAGCTATGGCAGTGAGCCAAGAGCAGAGCTTGCAAAAATGCTGATTGAACGTCTGCCGGATAATATGGGAAAGGTATTCTTTACAAACGGCGGAGCGGATGCCAATGAAAATGCAATAAAGATGGCAAGAATGTATACCGGAAGAGATAAGATATTCTCCAGATACCGTAGTTACCATGGTTCGACCTTTGGTGCAGGTAATCTGACAGGGGAACCGAGAAGATATCCTTTAGAGCCTGGAATACCGGGGTTTGTGAAGTTCTTTGATCCTTATATTTATCGTGAAAAGATTCCTTTTGAATCTGAGGAAGCAGCGGCAGAATATTATGTGGATAAACTAAGAGAGCAGATTTGTTATGAAGGTGCTGCCAATGTGGCGGCTATTGTATTAGAAACTGTAACCGGTTCTAATGGTATTATTATTCCACCCAAAGGGTATCTAAAAGGAATCAGAAATATCTGTGATGAATTCGGAATTATGCTTATTTGTGACGAAGTAATGGCAGGTTTTGGCAGAACTGGTAAGATGTTTGCTTTTGAAAACTGGGATATTAAGCCGGATATGGTTACCTTTGCAAAGGGAGTTACCTGCGGTTATGTACAGTTGGGCGGTGTGGCAGTCAGCAAAGAAATTGCAGCATATTTTGAAGACAATACGCTGCTTTGTGGTCTCACCTACAGCGGTCATCCCTTAGCTTGTGCGGCGGGTGTTGCCTGCCTAAAATTCTATGATGACACAAATATATTAGAAAAGGTCAATCAAGTGGGTAAAGTGCTTGGTGAGAAGCTGAATGAATTAAAAGAAAAACATGACTGTGTGGGAGATGTACGGTATATCGGTTTGTTCTCAGCAATTGAACTGGTTAAATCCAAATCTACAAAAGAACCACTGGTACCATACGGTAGTGACACGGCGGGAATTATGAAAGGTATAATCGGAAGGCTTGCAAAAAAAGGGTTTATGACCTATTCCCATGAAAATATGATTTTGATTGCACCGCCTCTTATAATAACAGCAGAACAGCTGGTTGAAGAGCTTATTAAAGTGGATGAAGTATTAACAGAAGTAGATGCAGAAATTTAAGGAGAGGAGCTTTTACATATGAATTTACAATTTTTTATGCCTACTCGGATTATTATGGGAGAGGATTGCATCTTAAAGAATGCGGACGCACTTTATAAGCTGGGAAAAAAGGCGTTGATTGTAACCGGAAGCAAATCTGCAAAGATAAACGGTTCTTTCTCTGATGTTACGAATACTTTAGATGTGAACGGTCAGGAATATGCGGTGTTTGATAAGGTTATGGCCAATCCGACCATTGATTGTGTTTACGAAGGAGCAGCCTATGCAAAGAAGGAAAACGCAGATTTTATTATAGCCATTGGAGGGGGATCCCCAATGGATGCAGCTAAGGCAATTGCTCTTTTAGCCTGCCAGGATATTCCTAGAGAGAATTTGTTTTCTGGGGAATACGAAGCAAAAGTACTGCCTATGGCATTTATCCCCACAACAGCAGGTACCGGTTCTGAGGTGACACAATACTCTATTTTGACCAATGATGCAGCTCGTACGAAAACCACCTTAGCAGCACCATTTTTGTTTCCGGATGTATCTTTTTTAGACAGTAAATACATGGAAGCGTTATCAAAAGTGACTACTATTAATACGGCAATTGACGCTTTGTCTCACTCTGTGGAAAGCTTTTTATCTGTAAGATCAAACACGTTAACAGAGGTACTGGCGTTAGAGAGCATCGGAATTATTGTAAAACAGTTAGAGAATTTAAAGAATTTTACATTAACTAGAGAGGACAGAAGTCAGCTATTGTATGCTTCAACTTTAGGTGGAATGGTAATTGCACATACAGGAACGACGGCAGTTCATTCTATGGGCTATTCCCTTACGTATTTTAAAGCGATTGACCATGGCCGAGCCAATGGTTTATTGTTAACCGAATTTATGAAGCTCGTAGAGAAATTAAGACCTGATAAAATTAAGACTTTGTTAGTTAAAATGGGTTATACATCTCTTTTGGAATTAGAGTCAATTATCTTTGAATTACTTGGTGATACAGAATCAATAACAGTAGAAGAACTGGAAAGCTATTCAGATATTGCAATAAAAGCAAAAAACATTCCAAATGGAATCGTAGCTCCTACCAGAGAGGAATTGTTAAATATATACCGGGCTGTTTTTAAAGTATAAGAGCAGGAGGTGACGCAATGACAAATGAACGATTTAATAAGAGTGAATTAGATATTATAACAATTATTCCGTCAAACCATTTTCGTACCGTTGAATCCTTTCATATGCATAAAGTTAAAGCAGAGACAAAAGTGGAAATAGAATTAAAAGACAAATTTAAGCAAGAACTTAACTTTAAGGTGCCTTGGGATGGGAAACTTTATGCTTATTATTTGAGGACAGAAGCCTTTTTGGAACTTTGCAGGGATAAAGGTGTGGATGCAGAAGAAATAATAACTATCTATTTAGAAGACTGGGATAGAAATTTTTCTGTTATATTTGAAACTAACGATGCAAAGAGAGAACTTTCCTTTTACGCAGCCAGGCAGGACATGAAATATTTGTTGGAGAATTGCTGCCGTATACCGGAACAGCGTTAGAAAAGTTTATGACAATAAAGAAATTTATTTAGAAGGGATATGGTGATAGTATGAGCAGTTGTAACCTGGAACGTTTAAAAGATAAAATAGAGACTTTTGCTAAGTTTGGAGATACCGGAAACGGGGGTATCACTCGCTTCTCCCTATCTAGAGAGGCATTGGCAGCAAGAGCTGAATTTGTGAAACGGTGTGAAAGATTGGGGATGATTATTACAACGGATGATATGGCCAATGTCTATGCCACAATTTCTGGGGAGGAGGGGCTTCCAGCTATTATATCCGGTTCTCATGCTGATTCTGTAAGACAGGGAGGTAATTACGATGGTATTCTAGGTGTGCTGACAGCCTTAGAGGCAGCAGAGACTATAGTTACGGAGAAGATTCCTCATCGTCACCCGATAACAGTGGTTATTTGGACGAATGAAGAAGGTGCACGTTTTGAACCAGCTATGATGTCCTCTGGTGTAATTACGGGCAAATTCGCTAAGGATAAAATGTTAACATCTAAGGATGCGGAAGGTGTAACCTTTAAGGAAGCCTTAGAAGTAAGCGGCTATATGGGTGAAGAGAAAAACAGGTTATCCGCTGATAAATATATGGCTTGTGTGGAATTGCACATTGAACAAGGTCCGGTATTGGAAGCAGAAGGAGTAGATATTGGTGTTGTAGAAGGTGTCTGTGGAATGATAAACTATGAATTTACCTTTACAGGACAGGCAGGTCATGCGGGTACTACTCCAATGAAATACCGTAAGGATGCCTTATATGCAGCAGTGAAAACGATTCAATATCTACATGATGAACTGGATAAATTAGATAGCAAGTTAGTTTACACAACCGGTAAGATAGCAGCTCATCCTAATATCCACACCATTATACCAGATGTAGTTAAGTTTACTCTGGATGCAAGGCATCAAGATCCGGAAGTAATTAAGCAGGTATTAGAAATAATCAAAGCTATACCGTCAGAAGTGGAAAAATGCCAGGTAAGTTATCAGGAAGCCTGGTCAAGAGCAACGGTATCTTTTTATCCGAAATATATAGATTATGTTGAAAGTAATGCCAAAAAGCTGGGTTATACTACAAAGAGACTGTACAGCGGTCCCGGGCATGATGCTCAGTTTATCACAGATGTAATACCTACAACCATGATATTTGTGCCAAGTGTAGGCGGACACAGTCATTGTGAAGAAGAATATACACCACTTGAAGCCTGCTTAAAAGGTGCAAATGTATTGTTAGATACAATACTAAGTATAGATAAAAGTTAGACTGGGTTTAAGAATGGTATAAAATAAAAGCTGATTTATAGAGTATATCTTTATATATCAGCTTTTTTGATTCCAAAAAGAAATTATTACTAACAACCTATTTATTTCGGCTTTTATATCCGTTATAATAACAGTATTACAATTATTACAGAGGACAAAACTATTGAAGCTGATAAAAAACATGGCGGGTTACAGCCTTCCTTCTCTTATTTGTGTACTTATTGCATATTACATTACCACAAGACCGGAACTCTTAAGTGATAAGCTTATGGTTTTAGAGCCTGTCTCTTTTATTATATTACTATTGGGAGCTATTCTTGCCTGGCGTTTTAATAAAAGCTGTCTCTTTTTTGTGTTGCTTATTTTAGCAGCCAGTCTTTTTGGACTTTTCAAATTTGATGGAGCGTTAGGCAGGAAGAATGATATATATAATAGTTTATGTGTATTGATTCCCATTAATTTGCTTTTACATGTCTTTTTAAAAGAGAGAGGTATTTTAAGTATTTGGGGTATGTTAAGACTAGGACTTGTCGGAGTTCCATTTTATTATCTTTATATAAGCATAACAGAAAAAGATTGGTTAATGCTTAATTACTTCAAGAAAAAATATATTGTACTGCCTGCGTTTACAAAAACACCCTTGCCCCAGCTTGGTATGTTCCTGTTTATCATTGCTATGTTCCTGCTATGTCTTCGTTTATTTTATCAAAAAAGTCTTCGGGAAATTCATTACTTGGCGGTGTTGACAGTTGCTTATATGGCTTTACATATGAAGAATGAGATTGCTTATCTTATATTTTTTGCAGCAGCGGGTGTGATTTGCATTATAGCCATTTTACAGGCTACTTATTTTATGGCTTTTTATGATGAATTGACTGGGTTGCCATCTAGAAGAGCCTTGAAGCAGGACATGATGAAACTTGGTATGAAATACACAATAGCCATGTTGGACATAGATTTTTTTAAAAAGTTTAATGATACTTATGGACATGATACAGGGGATGAGGTCTTGAAACTTGTGGCCTCCGTATTGCAAAATGTAAGTGGGGGTGGTAAGGCTTACCGGTACGGAGGGGAAGAATTTACTCTATTATTTCCCAGTAAAAGTAAAGAGACAGCATTTACTCACTTGGATGAGCTTCGGGAAAAGATATCAAAAAAGGGATATACCTATAATGGGAAAAAAACATCAAAAAGGAAAAAGAAGGTATCAGCAGGGAAAAGAACATCAAACAGGAGTAAGAAGTCCAAAAGAAGAAAGCAGAACAATGTATCAAAGACTCTTTATGTTACGGTAAGCATTGGTGCAGCTCAAAGAGATGAAAAATTCAAAAATACAGAAGCAGTAATAAAAGCCGCAGATGAAGCATTATATCGTGCTAAGAAAAAGGGAAGGAATTGTGTTTGTACCTAAACTAAGATTGTAAGGATGCTATCATGCTATATTCTTAATCGTTTAACCTAAGCCTTAAACCTTTGCGTGTATAAGTAGAACCTGTTCTGTCGATATTATCTTCAAATTTTCTATAAATACAGCAAAATAACGGATAAAACCAACGATAATTTCTTCATAATGATTATGCTACTCATTTTATTGCTATCCTTTTTAATAGTTTCCTCTAAAAAACTTCTTTAATAACCTATAAGGTATAGTGAAAATTCATATTAATTTTTTGTATAATTTTTCTAATAAGCGTTTGCTTAAAGGTCTTTATTTACAAAATTGTGTAAAAGTGTTATATTTTGTTCAAAGCCATATACGACAAAATATGATATATTTCAACTGAATTCTCAGTTGAATTTTATTTTGCTACGAAACTTAGTGGGTAGGAACTGTCTTGTTGTTAAACTAAGTTACTTCTTTCATGTATATATGGCTAATATTAGATTAGGAAAGGTAAGCCAAAGAAAGATAATCCTGTATGGGAAATGTTGTTAAGTAAGTATTTTTTTAGTAGGCGATGGGTGTAAAATGAAGAGTATTAAAACAAAGTTATTAGTGTTGGTATTAAGTTTAGTTGCATGTGTTATTCTAGGCATCAGTGCAATAGCAGTTATTACTGCCTCCAATTCTCTGCTTGATACGGCTGAAGTAACCATGGAATCGATGGTTACGCAAGGTGTACATGTAGTGTCCAGCAGACTTGAATGGCAAAAGAGTGTTTTAGAAACGATTGCTACAAATGATTACTGGTTGGATGATACACTCTCTTTAGAACAGAAGTTTATCAAATCCCAGAAATACATATCTAATAATAAATATATAAAACTGGGGTATTCCGATTTAAGAGGAAACATACAATTTAGTAATGGGACTTCCGGTGAAATTTCTGATAGAGACTATTTTATAAAAGCAGCAGAAGGAGAAACCTATGGCTCCACACCTTTTATGAGTAGAACGGAAGGTATAATGGTAGTGGTATATTCTACTCCTGTAAAGCGCAACGGTACAATAGTTGGGGTACTTACCGCAACGAAAGATAGTGCTGAGATCAGTAATATTGTAAATGATATTACTTTTGGGGAAACCGGAAAAGCGTTTATGTTAGAGGGGACAGGCATAAAAATTGCGCACTATGACAATGAATTAATACAAAATCAGGACAATGATTTAGTAAATGTGGAAGAAGACCCCAGTTTAAAGGAACTAGTTAAATTGGAAGAACGCATGATTAGCGGTGAAGTAGGAAGCGGCTCCTATACATATAAAGGGCAAGAGAAATTTTTGGTTTTCAGTCCGGTGGACGGCACAAATTGGTCCTTAGCAGTAGCTGTTGAAAAGTCAGAATTGTTATCAGAATTAAACGAGTTAATTCTTAGAATTGTGGTTACATCATCGATATTTTTAATTATTGCATTTGTATTAGTCGTTTTTATAACAAATAGTATCATTAGAAGAATCAAGCTGGCAATCCGTTATATAGAACCTGTCGCTTCTGGGGATTTTTCTGTCCCAATTAGTGAAAAGCATCTCATGATTAAAGATGAAATCGGTCAGATGATAAAAGCGATACATACTATGCAACAATCTGTAAAAAGTATGTTAAAACTTGTAACGAGTAATTCAGCAGAAATCGATGCGGATGCCCAGAGTTTATCTGCTGTATCAGAAGAATTAAGTGCCGCCTCAAATGTAATGTCTAATTCCATACAGGAAGTGGCTAGAGGAACCGTTTCACAGAGTGAGTCACTTGCAACGGTTACGGAAAGTCTTAGTGTTTTCGCTGGTAATATCAATCAGATAGCTAAAGATGTAGAAAGTATTGATACAAATGCAAAGGAAATCAGACAATTGTCAAATAACAGCAACGAAAAAATTCATTCTTTGGCTGATTCAGTGGTGGCTACCAATTCCAGTTTTCAAAGGTTTGAGAAAGGGATGGAAAGTCTTGGAGCTAATCTGGATAAAATCAATGAGATTACTAACTTAATCAATTCAATTTCGGAGCAGACGAATCTTTTGTCATTAAATGCTGCAATTGAAGCAGCTAGAGCAGGGGAGTCCGGGAAAGGGTTTGCAGTTGTAGCAGATGAGATTAGGAAACTCGCAGAACAATCCAGAGAATCTTCTGTTAATATATCTGCTTTAATTGCCGATATTCAAGGCGAAAATACTACCATGATTACAGCGACAGACATGATAAGCAAAGAGATTACCCAACAGACTGATATTATTCATGAAACCTTGGACTCTTTTCAGATTATTGTAAAAGCGGTAGAAGAAGTGCTTCCTAAAATAGATACTGTGAATAATGCTACTTATAAAATAAATCAGGAGAAGGATGAAATACTTAGCAGGGTAGAAGATTTATCCGCTATATCGCAGGAAACATCCGCTGCCTCCGAAGAAATAACAGCTTCTACTGAAGAAATTGCCAGTTCCTCAGAGGATGTTGCGAATTCAGCAGCTAATTTAGGGCTAAGAACGAAAGAGATGCTTATGGAAGTTGAAAAATTTAAATTATAAGTACCTATAAAAAGTATTAAGTAATTTGTTTTTGCTCCGATATATTAGTTATAATAGAGGTGAGGAGATAACAATATGAGAACATTTCTAGTTGGGAATAAGGTGGAGCAAAAGACGAATCAAACAAAACAAAATGGTTCCGGAATTAATAAAGCAATAAAGTACAGCCTAGATAAGCTAAAAGAAGCGATGAATCCAATATCTTTTAATTCAGAAGAAGAGAAACGTGCTTATGAAGATAAAATTATACAGAAAGTTAATTCAGGTGAGAAACTTACTTCTCAGGAGCTAAGTTACTTAAGGCAAAATAATCCGGAAATGTATCAGAAAGTCGTGAGACTTGAACTAAAGCGAAAGGCTGTGGAGCAACGGTTAAAGAACTGCAAGTCAAAAAAGGAAGCAGAAGAGGTTATATCTAATGAAATAAGTAATGTGAGTGACAAAGATCCAGATAGAGCATTAATTATTAAAGTAATTGAAAATACCGTAAAAGAATTTAAAAAATCTCCGGAGTACCAAAGTCTTCCAATTCGAGAGGAAGATGAAGAGAATAAAAGGAAAAGCAGAGGGACAGGATTATATAATCAAGCTAGCAAAAACTTTTTCTTGGATTCTGATACTGAGAACTTTGATTTTAAAATTTAATTCAATATTAAAATCAATAAAAAAGAGTTTCTGCAAGATAGATAAAAATCTATTTTGCGGAAACTCTTTCGTTTGTTATATGTACGTGAGGTTATAAACTGTAATAATTTCCGTATAATAAAACCTTCTTAGAACCGGAAACTGCAATACCCATTTTGCTATTCTCTATGAATCCGGCATTGGTAATGGTATTATAGTAAATCTTAGTTTCGTTGCTGCCACTATCTAAATATATGGCCTGCTTAACTGTATCTATAATAGTATTGCTGCCAATATAAGATTTTGGCGCGTTACTGACATATATGCCGTAACGGTTGGCAGTCTGAATCGTATTTTCTTTTAGTATGAAATTGTTTAAGTTACCGATTTCACCATTAATATGAATGGCATCTTCACTGTTAAGTTCTGATGTACCAGTAATTGTATTGTAGGTTAAAATCGCAGAACTGGTATTATTAATGAATATACCTCTTTTTCTGTAAGCCGTAATGGTATTGTTTGTAATCAGTGCCTCATCACTGTTATCATAAAGTGCAATCGCATTTACACCGGCTGATTGTATCGAATTATTGGATATGGTACCTGATTTACTGTCACTATATAGAAATATACCACTTTTACCAGGAGAAGTAATCATATTATCCTCTATAGTAACATCCTTAGAAGTTGATAAACCAATTCCGCCAGCTTCTGTTCCGTAGGCTCCAGTTCTTGTTAAGTTGTTATTTAGTACTTCAGAATAATCACTTCCGCCTATTATATAAATTCCACTATTTGTTGTCTGACGAATGGTATTCTCAGATATGGTGCAACCCGGGGAACCTTGGAGAAACATACCATATCGGTCAGCGTGGTTTATAGTATTATTGGTTATGGTGACACCAGTAAGCGGGCGGCTTTTAATACCTATGGTACGAATAGCATCCCCCCATAGAGGTGCTCCCTTCGAATCAATTTGCTTCATTTGGTAAAATTGGTTATTTTTTATAACAATATTGTAAGTCGCTGGCAAAGGTTCCTTTTTTGTTGTTTTTAAGGCGGGCAGATAATGCTGCGCTTGATTTGTAATAAAAGTATAAGCCAAAACACCGATTCCGACATTGGATATTTTGTTATTACTCACTTCTAAATTCACATAGTTATATGCCTTAATTGCTGCTTCATCAATATCATGCAGGTTATTGCCAGTAATTTTTATGTTTTTGTGAAAGACCCCTTTTATAGAGGTGTGAGAGCCAATCGCCCTTGGATAATTATAAATTTCACTGTTTTTTATAGTAATACCATCACATGCCAAGTCATCATATTTCAGCACATCAGACTGCATAGAAGGTACAACAACATTATTATGCACAATATCAATTTGAATCGCCTCTTTAAAATTACTCCCTTTATAGCCGAACAAAGTACAATTGTCAACGGTACCGTTACGTACACCTGCAAAGGTTACCAGATGACTGTTTTCCGGAACGTTGCAAATTACTGCGTTTTTGATTGTGACGTTGGTTGCGTGGATAAATCGAAGGCTCTCGGTACCTTTTCCTTTAGTTGCGATTCTGGAGGAATCCCATACACCACCATCGATGGTAATGTTTTTTGTTGTATTGTATCCACCTTTATCTTTAGACAGATCATTGGCTATCATAGCCCCTTTTTGATGATTTTTCATAAGCTTTGCATCTTTATCGGCTATAATAGTTGTGTTGCTGTAAATTCTTAATTCCTTATTGAGAGTATATTCACCGGCAGGTATGTATACAGTCAAATCATAGCCTCCGTATTTGTTATAGTCTAAAAGTTCCTGAAGCTGCGTTGAGGTAGTGTCGGGGACAGCATACACACTTTTATCATTTAAAGCTTCCGCATTAACCGGAAGTTGAAAATTTATCGCAATAAATACTAATAATATAAAAATTGTGAATTTAAAAATTTTATTCCTCATAAACACCTATTACCTAACACATCTGTTTCAACATGTTATTGCCGTACATAGATCTGTCAACTACGGCATTCCTTTCTATGTATAAATAGTTTTATTATCAATTGGGAAATGATAAGTCCAGAGGTTCGAAGCAGGCAATCTCACCAAATAAAGGTGACTTGTCAATAATCGCAACCTGTTTTGAATGGTTTCGGCACATAAAATAACAGTTTCACAATTGACTATACAAATAGCATATCCTAATGTTCTTGTATTTTATAATGAAATATGGCTAAATGCAACAGTTATCGAGTTTTTTCTTAAAACTTACTCTAGTTTACCTTAATTTTCATTGGTTGTAAACCGATGTATGTAAATTATAAATAGGTATATCCTACCATAACCATAAAATATACTTTTGAAAATGGAATACTATGTAATTATTTTGGAAAATCTGCAAACACTATAGTCAGGAGGTTTTCATATGGATAAAAATGTTGAATTTTTAGAGTATATTTATCAGAATACACAGATGGGTTTAGACACAATTAGTCAGCTTCTTGATATTGCGGAAGATGAGTCTTTTAAGCAATTATTAGAAGATCAGTACAAGGAATACAAAGTAATATTTGACGCAGCCGAAGAGAAATTAAAACAGCATAATACGGAAGGGAAAGATATTAGCCCATATAAAAAGGTGTCGGCATATATAATGATTAATGTTAAAACTTTAACAGATAAGACAGCCGCACACATTGCGGAGATGTTGATTCAGGGGAGTATAATGGGTGTTATTGATATTATCAAGAATCTTAAAAAATATACAGATGTAAAGGAAGATATAAGCCTTTTAGGCAGACAGCTGCTTAAAACAGAAGAGAGCAATGTTGAGCAGTGTAAAAGATTCCTATAATTTTTGTTACAAGTGGTGCTACACCAGACTATAAGATAGGGTAGTGCAAAAGATGCCGGCTTAAATCGCTTCATTAGTATTCAGAAGATTATTTAAGCTGGCATAGTTTTATTTATCATAAAGAAGTCTTTTTGAAAAGGCATTGCGATACTCAGTAGGAGTCAGACCCACTATTTTTTTGAAGGCTTTCATAAAGTTATGACTGTCAGAAAAGCAAAGCAGGGAAGATATTTGGTTGATGGTATCGTTAGTATCAGTGAGCATATACTTTGCTAATCCCATTTTTTCTTGTAAAATATATTGTTTTAGAGGTAATCCTTCAATATTGCAAAAGAGATGGGAGAGATATTTTTCGTTATAACCAAAATAAATAGCTATTTCAGATACTTTTATACTTTTATATAAGGTTGCTTTTACATAATCTTTAATGTCATTGTAGATTTGGCGTTTTGTATCGGTAAGTATGGCACCGGCTTGCGGAGTACATTGATTGTGAGCCTCTGATAAAATAGTAGTGGTTGTATAATTGCAAAAAGTAATATCATAGCCTGAGCGTATGGAGTCCTGTAGTTGCTTCATCAGAATAACTACTTTTTCAGGTGCAGTTAATGTGCTTTGAGCAGGAATATATAATGTGTCAAATCTAGGCTCAGTTCTACTGATATACGGAATCTGTTTGATTTCATGGTTGCAGGAAAAGTGCAGCCAATAGAAACTACAATCAGAGGTATGGTAACCGTACCGGATATTCCCTGGGGTAGGTACTAAGAGTAAGTGCTCACCCTTAGTTACTTTATATTGGCCATTGTCATCTGCTATATATAAGCAGCCTTCCGTCATAACTATCAGCTCATAATCCTTTAATGGGAAGATTTCATGTTTCCACGCAGGGGATGGAGCTTTAAATTTGCCGGTACGTTCATATTGTAAGGGTGTATGGACAGAAAATTCA
Source organism: Anaerocolumna cellulosilytica (assembly GCF_014218335.1). Taxonomy (GTDB): domain Bacteria; phylum Bacillota; class Clostridia; order Lachnospirales; family Lachnospiraceae; genus Anaerocolumna; species Anaerocolumna cellulosilytica. The sequence continues at coordinate 2,526,342 of NZ_AP023367.1, forward strand.
TATACAGGCATGAAACTTATATCCTTTCCGTTGTTATTTTAATCCCATCTGTGTGCTTCTAGGCTACCTGCACTTGCACGCTTACATAGCAGGAGGTAGAAAAAACGCTTTTTGCTTTTTCAACCGATACGCCAATGCATTAAATATTATGAATATAACTAAATGACACCTTATCTATCTTTTTAACAGTTGTTATGTAAGTAGACAAAACTGGTTCTCGATACTATTTTACCTATATTATATAGTATTATTACCTGTTAGTAAATATAAACAGATAAGGAGATAACAAAATATTGGCTTATTAAGGTGTAAAAATGTAATATGGAATGAACTATAGTCAAGTAAGTAGACACGATTATTAGAAAAAACTTTCTGGAAACAGTTACTAAGCTTGATTCCAGAAGAGTTCCTCCTTTTCATTGGGTGTTAGCATTCCAAGAGAACTGTGTGGTCTTCTGGAGTTATAGAAACCTTCAATATACTCAAATACAGATAGCTGCAGCTCCTGTAAAGAGTAATAGGTTTTTCGGTTGGTTTCTTCTTTTTTCAAATATTTGAAGAAACATTCACAGCAGGCATTGTCGAAGGGATAACCTTTCTTAGAAAATGACTGCACTACATTAAGAGAATCCAATAACTGTCTGAATGAAAATGCAGTATATTGAGATCCCCGATCAGAGTGGAACATGAGGCCTGTAGGGTATTTCCTTTTATCATAAGCTTTTTTGAATGCAGTCATTACCAAAGTGACATCAGGTCTTGCTGAAATGTTCCAGGAAATGATTTTGCGAGAAAATAGATCCATTACAATACAGAGATAATACCATTTCCCAGAAACTTTGATATAAGTGAAATCACTTGCCCAGACAATGTCAGGGGATTTCTGGTTGAACTCCTGATGGAGATGATTGGTGCAATTGCCAGTATCTTTATGCCGATAGTTACGATATGGCTTCACCGTTGACATTCGTGGTAATTGAAGTGTTTTCATCAGGCGGTACACTCGTCCAACACTGATGTGAATGCCATGATCACGCTGGAGGACATAAGTAATCTTATATGCACCAAGACGCTTGTTATAATCGGCGTAGATATGGAGAATCCGTTTGGCTATCTCCTGATTTTCCTTGGTGCGTTCAGCAGGTACTGAGTGAAAATGCTTATAATAGGTACTTCTGTTTACACCTAATACATTGCAAAGAATCTTTATGTCATGCTGAAAACGAAGCTTATGAACAGCATCTAATCGTTGCTGGAGTGTGGCGTGAAGATGGCAATCGCTTTTTTTAGTATGAGGAGTTCCTCCTCAAGCTGAGCATTGCGTTTTTGAAGATCCTTCACTTGTTTGGCGGTCAAGACCTCGCCATCATCCGTTTTGACGGTTGAGTATTGCTTGATCCAACGGGTAAGAGCGGTTAGGGAAACACCGTATTCTTTACAGAGAGCAGCCTGTGTTTTACCGCCAGATTGATAAAGGTTAACGAGAGTACGTTTGAAGTCCTCGTCATACCGTGTTCCAGTTTTACTTGTGGACATGAGTAGATACCTCCTTTTTTTGTCTACTTAATTGTAATATATGGTTACTTATCGTGTCCACTTTTATAATATAGATCCAGAAGGATTATAAGAAGGTGATGAAATTGATGAGACAAATAGACTTATATAAATAGGATTTATATAAATATAAAATAAGTAATTATTAATAGTTGTGATGATTATATAAAATGCATATAACGGAAAGAAAAGCTCGGGAGCATTTCTTTAAAATACTGTTATAAAAAAGTACACAGCTTTTATTAGAAAAGTTCTGAGCTTTTCTGATATCCATTTAGGTCTTTGCTTTTGCATTCTCGACTTGCTTAAAGGTAACTTCGTATGTCCCCATAGAGGATGTTGCTACTATCACAGCATTTAGTGCTAATAAAAGAAACCGTTCAAGATTAATGTGCCCTGTAAAGACCTCTACCAACACTAAAAGTAGAAGAGCGATGAGATAAACCACATATCTGGTATGTATTTTCCACACTTTATCCAGAGGAAATTTAAGAAATTGAACGATAAGTGTGGTGGCAGCAATTGCTCCGGCCATGGAACCTAAAAAGTCCCAGGTCATAAACTCGCTAAGAGGTGAGTAGGAGTTAAGAAAGACGCCCCTGAAAAACCATAAGTTGTACATGGAAGTCCACATAGATTCTCCTTTCAAAAGGTTAGTACCTAGGTTATTAGTTAGTATTGATTATAAACTAATTACCAAATAATTACAATAACTATCCGTTTAGATAACCACTTACAAGTATGTATTTCTAAAATAAAACATTGTTTTTATTATTGCTATTTGTTAAGATATTATCTAAAATATAGAGTGTGAACTTACGCTTTCTTTCACACATTGATAAGTAGCCTTTAAGAAGGTTAGATACGTAGAAGGTTTTTAAAGATAGGATTGGAGGAAATAGAATGTTATTTTTGTGGTATCCAAAATGCAGTACCTGCCAACGAGCTAAAAAATGGATGGATGATAAAGGAATTATTTGCGAACTGCGTGATATAAAAACAAACCCGCCAAGGTATGAAGAACTAAAGGAATGGTATGAGATAAGCCAACTGCCTTTGAAACGATTTTTCAATACCAGCGGACTAATTTATAAAGAACTTGGCTTAAAAGATAAGCTTAACAGTATGACAGAGGAGGAGCAGTTAAAGTTATTAGCAACCGACGGTATGCTGGTAAAACGCCCCATTCTTATTACTGAAAAGGGCGTTGTTCCAAGCTTTAAAGAAAAGCAGTGGGAAGCACTGCTTTAAGGCTTATAGCTGTTATAAATCAATCATCTGCTTCAGGTCAGTTTCTTTGATTTATAACAGTTATTTTATGAAAGGGCAGCAAATACTTGTCCCAAATCAGCTTTTATAGCCAGATTAGCCTGTGAATCATATGGTGTTTCGCTCCTGTTAATCAGTACCAGACGATTTCCTTGATAATATCTGATAAAACCAGCTGCCGGATAAACAGATAAGGAGGTTCCGCCAATTATCAGTAAATCTGCCTGCTTAATTGCATCAATTGCTTTATTAATGATGTTTTCCTGCAAAGATTCTTCGTACAAAACAACATCAGGCTTAATGACACCATAACATTCACATCTGGGTATACCTTCTGTATTTAGTATTTTATCAATTCCATACTCTTTAAAGCAATTCACGCAATAGTTGCGATGTACACTACCATGAAGTTCCAATACTTTATTACTGCCTGCTTTTTGATGAAGCCCATCAATATTTTGGGTTATGATGCAGCTTAATGTACCCTTTTGCTCTAATTCTGCCAGTTTAGTATGAGTTATATTAGGCTGGGCGTTAAGATAGATCATTTTTTCTCGGTAGAACCGATAGAAATATGCAGTGTTCTTTTTAAAAAAAGTACGGCTTAATATAGTTTCCGGAGGGAATTCATACTTTTGATGGTAAAGACCATCTACACTTCGAAAATCAGGAATCCCGCTTTCAGTAGATACGCCGGCTCCGCCAAAAAAGACCATGCTGTTGCTTGTATCTGTCCATAATTTCAATTGTTCTACAAGTGTAAGGCTCATTTTGTAAGCTCCTTTCGCTGTTGACAGGAGTTAGATTTACATAATATCCGCTATCCGTCCTGCTTAGGAATTGACTTTTGATAATATTTAGACATAATCACCAAAAGAGTTATTTGAATTTTAGCACACATTTCAATGTTTGACCATACACTAAGTTCCAGTAGATGGGTTTATGTGAATGGACTTCTAAGATATCCTATGATTGCTAAAATAAATAGGTGAAGTGGATAGAATATATAAGTAAAATTCTGAAATAGCTTATGTATGTTTCCTTTTTTATGAGTATAAGAACAAGTCACCAGAAGTCCGAGATAGGGGCCGAATACATTCAGGAAGCAGACTCGAAGCATTTCTGGGTTTGCCAAGGTATAGAAAATGAGTCTATAGCGTGAAAGTATGACAATAGGGATAAATAGCAGAATTTTTTTACGCAGGCTGCTATTTCTGAGTATATAGAGCATAAAAATAATTAATATATACCCTTCACTGCCTTCAAACCGGAGTAACCGTGCAAGGATACCAGACAATATAATCAAACTAATGCCAAGCATTGTATACCCTTTTTGCTGACACTTGGTAAAACTCCAAAGAGATAGCAACCCCAAACCCAGTGTAAACAGAATATTCATGGAAACATCTGTCCAACTTCCTTGTATTCCATACATGCGATTTTCTGCTAATTCAAATAGTATATATGGAATCTGTGCCAGAAAGGCTGTTGCGAAGATACGCAGGAGGTATTTTTTTATGTTTTTGGTATGCAAAAAGCCCTGTACGATACAAAACATAAAAATAGGTGCTGCTAGTCTTCCGAAATATATCAGCATATGAGGAAGCCAGGTTATTAACCAAGTGCCCATAGTATACAGACCGATTGATGTACACCAGTTACCAAGAGGATAAATAATATCTGACAAAGGAAAAATCCGTATAAAATGATCAAAAAACATGGAGCTTAGTGCAAGCAGTTTAAGTTGTTTACTGTCCATAGGATAAATCTCCCGTTTGGTTTGTCTCAAGTACAGAATATTGTTCAACCGCTGTATTTTCATACGCTGTACTTGTTGTTTCATAGGTATTTATCTTATATTGGTAGTGATTGCGCTCGATTTCTTTTGAACGTTGGTCGAATTCACTATCGCCCTTTCTCAAGACGGTCACAGAAGAAATCTGCCCCAGGCGGTTGCGGTTTACGTAGACATCTACTTCACCCTCCTCCTTAGTCTGTACAGAACCGAGCATTCCATCCTTATATGTTCGTATGGTTTCCCCCTGATAGACATAAAAACCGTCAGGCCCTTTTGTAATTCCTTGGGTTACATATTCCCGCTCAACCTCTTCATCGCTTAGACAAAGAGTGACAACGACTTTAAAGGCGCCTTTTTCAACTCCGAATTCCTTTGCCAGGTCCGTCAGTACTTGTGTTCTTATGATTTCAGGATCATTGGTGGCATCCGCGTCCAGTACATTAAAAATTACATCGTCAGCACGATTACCTGCCTTTTCACCCAAAGCAATATCTCTTGCAAGTCCGGCTTTTACACCCCATCTGGAAGAAGTACTGCCACAGAAGCTGCTTAGATAGGCAGAAAAGGGAGCTTGTCCCCCGGTGGCAAAGGCAATCGTACTGCTCAACAAGAAAAGTATGGAACATAAAAGTGTGAAAGTTGTTAGTTTTTTATAAGTTAGAATATTTTTAATACGCCGTTCCACCTCTGTTTTGGAAAAAGAACTGTAAAGCAGCGAGGAACGATTTCCCATTATTGCCATGGTGAGCAGGCTTCCGGCATAACTCTGTCGCTGTGTCGAATCCATCTGGCGTAACACCGCGGCATCACAGGCCGCTTCTAGGTCAGAGGAGAGATATTTAGACATAAGCCAGACCAACGGATTGTACCAGTGCAGACATACTGCAATCAGCATAACGGTTTTTAACCAATTGTCTTTGCGTTTTATGTGCATTATTTCGTGATAAAGAATATGATGCAAGAGCTGAATTTGTTGAAAATCCATACCTGTTGGTAAGTAGATGCGGGGGTTAAAAAGACCGCAGACCAAAGGAGAAGAAATTTCATCATTCGAAAATACAAGGATGTGCTCCATATTCATTTCAGAAAGAATTGTTTGAATTGATCGGTTATGTTCAATCAATAGACTGTTGTTTAATTTTTTGGTATAACGTTGTTTTTGACATAGTAGGATACCAGCTGTTGCCACGGTTCCCAAACCATTAACTAGTAACAGAATTAACCGCCAATTTGACGGAACCATATCATGGCTTTCAGCAAAGCTATATGTTACAGATTCTTCTGTAGTTGTATCCGTAGTATCTGTAGTGGTACTTTCTACAAGATAAACAGTAGGGGCTTCTAAAAGATTCAAATGCCAGTCCGGTACAGGCGTACTAATAGGACTAGATAAGGAAAACGGAACTAATAGTCTAAAAAGCACCAAACTCCAAAGCACCGGAAAAACAAATTTAGGTAAATGGTTCTTAAAAAGAGTGCGCAGCAAAAATACCGTTAAAATCATTATACTTCCGTGTAGTACCATTAGGAATAAGGGCATGTTTAATCCGAAATGCAGCATTTATTTCGCCTCCTTAATTAGTTTAGCAAGCCTGTTGGCTTCATCCTCAGAAATTCCCTGATTCTTTAAAAATGCAGAAAAGAACAGCTCGCTGGAACCACCAAACATTTTCTCAATTAATTGTTCTGTTTCACTTTGTTGTACTTCGTCCCGGGTTACCAGTGGTTTGCACAAAAAGCCGGGTTCTTCTCGCTCAATTGCACCTTTATCAATACATTTTTTAATTACTGTATAGGTAGTGTTTTTGTTCCAGCCAATACGTTCTGTCAATACGTCTACAATATCCCGGGCGGGTGTATTACCCTGTTCCCATAAAACCTCCATTATCTTGAGTTCAGAATCAAAAAGCTTAATATTCATGTGAAGTCTCCTTTTTTGACTATTGCAGTAGTCTGATGATAATTTAAGACTATCACAATAGTCCAACCATGTCAACCGTAATTTTATAATGTAAATAGAAAATGTTACTATTGCTAGTTCAGTTTTTTTCTTTTAATCTGAAATTATATTAATAATCCATAGGAATAAGGGTTGTGAGGTTGACATAATTCTGCTATAATAAGCAAAAACATAAGGAGATGGCTTATGGAAAATTCTTTGAATCATTTCGATACAGAAGGTAATGCGGTCATGGTTGATGTATCAGATAAGGCGGACACAGTAAGGACAGCCGTAGCGAAAGGTAAGATTATAGTAAATGAACAGGTTATGAAGGCAATGGTTGAGAAGAGAATAAAAAAGGGTGATGTTTTAGGAGTTGCCAGAGTCGCAGGGATTATGGCGGTTAAAAGAACCTGGGAGCTGGTACCTATGTGTCATCCTCTTATGATACAAACATGTAATATTGATTTTGAGATTGAGGAAAAGAATCTTTCTATAACAGCAATTTGTACCGTCAAAACGCAAGGGAAAACTGGCGTTGAAATGGAAGCTTTAACAGGCGTACAGATTACCCTTTTAACGATATATGATATGTGTAAGGCATTAGATAAATCCATGGTAATGTCAGAAATCCATTTGGCAAAAAAAACAGGTGGTAAAAGCGGAACCTTTCACTTTGAGAATAAAATAAATGAATCTTTATAGAGGAGCGCTAATTCTACTTGGGCAGTATCGTAAGTATACTTGCGATGAGTGGGTGTTAGATTTAAAAATCGAGAAATATTACGAATCATAATAAATAATAGAAATCGAGGCGGTTTATGATAGACCAATTTAAAAGAAATATTGACTATATTCGTATATCTGTGACAGACCGCTGTAATTTACGATGTATTTACTGTATACCAGAGGGGGGCGTGCGTCTTGTTCCTCATGAAAGTATATTGACTTATGAAGAATGGATTAGACTCTGTCAATATCTTGCAAAACTTGGTATAAAGAAGGTTAAAATTACGGGGGGAGAACCTCTGGTAAGAAAAAATCTGCCGTTTTTAATAGGGGAACTAACAAAGATAAAAGGCATTGAACAGGTTACCCTAACTACAAATGGTGTATTATTAAAAGAACAAATGAAGGATATTGCCAAGGCGGGGCTCAATGCAGTTAATGTTAGTCTGGACACACTAAGTAAAGGTGAGTTTGCAGCTTTGACCAGATTTGACGTACTGCATCAAGTATTAGACGGAGTTGAAGAAGCATTAAAGTATCCTTCTATAAGGGTTAAGTTAAATTGTGTTCCCTTAAAATCCTATAACGATAAAGCTGGAATACTTAATATGGCTTCTTTCGCAAGAGAACATAATCTACATGTCAGGTTTATTGAAATAATGCCGTTAGGATATGGAAGGGAAGTCATAGGATATGCGGAAGAAGAAATAAAAGAGTTTATTGGCAGTGAATTTGGTGAACTGATTCCCTTCAAAGAGGAAATTGGAAATGGTCCTTCCCATTATTATAGTTTAAAAGGTTTTCAAGGGAAAATAGGTTTTATTTCTGCGGTCAGCCATCAGTTTTGTGATAACTGTAACCGGATACGTTTAACCTCGGAAGGCTTCTTAAAAAACTGCTTGCAGTATGCATCAGGAGTAAATTTAAGAGAATTGTTAAGAAATGGTACCAGTGATAGTGAGATTATGGAAGCTATTAAATCCTCTATTTATGGTAAACCAAAGCGGCATACCTTTGACCAGACATTAAAACATATTGAACAAGACAAACGAATAATGTCTCAGATTGGTGGTTAGTACACGAGCTCGGCATAGAAGGAGAGAGACAGGATGGGCAGAATTATTGCTGTTTGCATCAGCGAAAAAAGAGGGACAGAAAAGAAGAATATACAAAAAGCTAGGTTTATTGAGAACTTTGGTATTGAAAAGGATGCACACGGAGGAAACTGGCACAGACAGGTCAGCCTTCTTGGTAAAGAAAAGATTGATGCCTTTAATCAGCTTGGAGCTAAGGTTGGTGACGGTGCTTTTGGTGAAAATCTCATTGTAGAGGGCTTTGATTTCAAAGAATTGCCGGTAGGTACCATACTTCAATGCAATGATGTTATTTTAGAAATGACTCAAATAGGCAAAGAGTGTCATGCTCATTGTGCAATTTACAATAGAGTCGGAGACTGTATTATGCCAAGAGAGGGCGTGTTTGCCAAAGTATTGCAGGGCGGTGAAATAGCAGTCGGAGATGAAATGATATTATTGTCTGGAGGCAGAGAATGATTCGAGTTGGAATAATTACAGCCAGTGATAAAGGTGCTGTTGGAGAACGTAAAGATACTAGCGGCGAAGTAATCAGGGAACTGGTTGAAAAGCAGGGCTGGAAGGTAGTAGAATATGCAGTTGTACCGGATGAGCGGAATAAAATAGAAGCCATAATGATTGATTGGTGTGATACTTATAAAGTTGACTTACTTTTAACTACCGGAGGAACAGGATTTTCAAAAAGAGATGTTACACCGGAGGCTACGTTACATATAGGAGAGCGGCTGGTTCCAGGAATTGCTGAGGCTATGCGCTATTTTAGTTTACAGATTACAAAGAGAGCAATGTTAAGTCGTGGAGTCTCGGTGATACGCAAGAACACTCTGCTTATAAACCTGCCGGGAAGTCCGAAAGGAGCAAAAGAAAACTTAGAAGTTATTATTGACGCTCTGGAGCACGGAGTTAATATATTAAAGGGTGAGGCTTCAGAGTGTGGTTACGAAGTAAATTAATTAATGAAGTTATAACTAAATGTATCGCCATAATAGATAAAAACTTTCTGACTTTCCCATACTACTTTATTTAATACAGCGAAGGGTAGGGACAGAAAGTTTTTATCCAGATAGTCTACTATTTATGTAGCCGGTTCTATTACTCTATGCCAATGTTTCATTCATACTTCCCATACGGTAACCCTTTAAATCAAGAGCCGTATAAGGGAAACCAAAGGTTTTGAAACGTTCTTGAATTTCTTTCATAAGTTCCAAGTCAAAGAATTTTGTGATTTCTTCCTGACCAACTTCAATTCTAGCTATTTCTCCATGATGTCTTACTCTTATCTGACGAAAGCCTTTATCCAATAAAAGCTGTTCTGCCTTATCCACCATTTCAAGTTTTTCTTTTGTTATTTCCTGTCCATAAGGAAATCTAGAGGAGAGACAGGCGAAAGCTGGCTTATTCCAGGTCGGTAAGTCTAATTCTTTGGAGAGAGAGCGTATTTCATTTTTAGTAAGGCCTGCTTGCCGCAGCGGGCTTACAACTCCGTGCTCTTTAATTGCCTGTAATCCGGGACGGTAGTCGCTTAAATCATCCTGGTTAGAGCCTTCTGCAACATAGGAAATGCCCTTTTCTTTGGCTATATCAAGAATCTTATCAAATAATTCATTCTTACACAAATAGCAACGGTTAACCGGATTCTTGGAGAAGCCATCCACCTCTAACTCTTCAGAAACGATTATTTCATGAGGAATTCCATGCTTTTGGGTAAAAGCGACTGCTTCTTTATATTCTCTTTCCGGATAGGTTGAGGAACGTGCTGTAACAGCTAATACTTTATCACCCAATGCATCATAGGCTGCTTTTAATAAAAAAGTAGAATCCACGCCTCCGGAAAAGGCTATGGCAACACTTTCTAATTGTTTAAGATTGGATTGCAACAAAGCGTATTTTTCCTGTAAGTCCATATTTATACCAGTTTTGTGATACGAAGTTGTATCACCGCCACATGCAGGCTGGAAGAAGCTAATTGTGGCATTCCTTCCTTTATCAGTTTTTCTTCCAACCGGATACTTAGGATAGGAGAGAACAATGAGTCTCTGCCAAATAATTTTCCTAGTAAGTCTATATGTAATCTTATTATAAAGAACGGATTCTGTCAATATTCCTTCTGTAATCCTGTCTACACCCTTAAGTGGAAAAGATTTGAATTCTATGTTTAATTTGACTCATTTAATAGTACAAATAAGAGTATTACAAAATAATGAAAGCAAACCAGATTAGGTGGAGCTAAAAATATGGAATAATAGTCCATGTTTAATCATATGATGTAATAGACATGTACAATTATTACATTCATAGAGTAGACATTTCAATAGATGTAAAAGAAGCTTTACCACAACTTAACAACTAGATTATGTTGCTAAAACCTGGCTAAGATACTATAAAGTATAGAATATATCTAAATTAAGGAGGCTTTTATGCACGTAAAAACAAGTAAAAGAGTGTCATTATTACTTGTTACCGTGATGCTGGTGACATCTCTTATTTCACCATTTCATCAATCGGTAACCCAGGCGGAGTCTGGGACAAAAGAAAAAATAGCGGTCTTAACATTTGCTCCCGCAGCAAATACAGAAGACGGGGTATTAGCAATTCCCGATACCATGCCCTATCATAAGGAGGAACTTGGAAGTACCATTGACACCAATGCAGCTTACGCCAAAAGTACAAATACCCTGCTTAGGGCTACGAATTGGGAACTTGGAGATTATTGGTCGTTTGGTTTTAGGACAACCGGCTACGATAATTTCTCCATCCAATATAATCAAAGATCCTCAGGGACAGGACCCAGAGATTTTAAGTTACAATACAGCTTAAATAACAATGCGTGGATTGATGTTGGAGGGGGAGCATACGCGGTTACCGATTCCAATTCAGCAGTATACTCCTTTGACTTACCCTTGGGTTTAAGCGGTGATCAGTTGTATCTTAGAATGGTTACAACAAGTGATATTTCCTGCCGCGCAGGGACAGGCAATTTTTCGCAGACAGAAAAGATACAGGCAGGTGGAGTGAATAATATAGGTAATATAACCCTGTCTGGTATCAGACTTGAGGGTTATGAACCGGTTACTGTAGAGCCGGTTACGGCTAACTATGAAAGTAATTCTGTAGTTGATAAGGATGCATTCATTGAATTATACTCGCCAAGCGTTGTAACCGGCGGTGCTATCGTAACCGGCGGGGCAATTCGTTATGCTGTGAATAGCGGTTCTTTTAGAAACTATACAGAACCATTTACCTTGTCAGAGTATGGGGCGGATAAATCGAATACAGATTTTACGATAGAAACTTATGCAGAACTGAATGGAATCAAAAGTATATATTCGACTTATTATTATTACACCAACGAAAAGGAACTGCCCGGTACGGTTATGGATCCAATTCCTAGAGAGCTGGCGGACAGCCTTGGAGCTTTCACCATTGACACAGTTTATGGACTTACGAAGAATACATCGGTTACGGTTGTAGGACAGGTAGCTTTTAGATATGGTAATGTATACAACGGAGCCAATAGTATTAATACCGTTGTGCTACAGGATGTTATCGAGGGGGAAATCATTGGTTTACAGGTATATGACACCGGCAATGTATATACTGTAGGTGATATAGTGACAGTTACTGGTATTGTTGGCGACTATAATAATGTCAGACAGTTGTCCGGTATAACAGAGGTGAAGGTGGTAGCCAAGGCTGAACCTTTTAAACCGCAAGTTAAAACCATAGCGGAATTAAAAGCAGGAGGAGATACGTATCTTTCTGAATACATATTGATTAAAGATGCGGTTATAGGAGTCTATAATTCTTCCGGGAACACTACAATAACAGATTCTACCGGAAGTGTAGATTTATTTAAAGGAGCCTTATTACCAGAGGGTATTAAGGAAGGCGATACCATAAGCCTGCATGCGGCATGGTCAAAATACAATTCAACGTATCAGCTTCGCAACGGAGCTGCGACAGATTATGTGGCTAAAGTAAAAGACGGCTACCTACTTGATACGTCTCTGAATTTAAAAGCGGCATCCTTTGCAGGAACGAGTGAACTGCCGGGAGTCGTAGTTTATGGAGATAAATATACCGCCAATGATTATTTGAACACCTCCGTAAACTTAATCCATTCTTCTGGTGAAAAACCACAGTTAACGACTACCAGCGGGGGAGTAACAAGTTATTTTCTGGGAACGAAGGGAAGCAGAGCAGGTTCTTATTATCAGATAGAACTATCTTCTATTTATTATGGGAACTTACAGTTTTCTTATTCCATGAAAGGATCTAGCACCGGACCGAAAAATTTTAATGTACTATATAGTACGGATGGTAATACATGGATTCAGGCTAATACAGCATCTTTTTCCATAACGGGAGCAAATAAATGGGAAAGTTTCACGGTCACCTTACCAAGTGGAGTTAATCATAAAGAAAGTCTATATATCCGGTTACAGGTGGCGGATGACATATCAATTAATAATGGGGCCATTGGCAGCAGTGGAACCAATTACCTTAGTGAAGTTACTGTGATGGGAAACCCTGTGGTTTCTGATAGCATTGTTGGTTATCCTGTCATTCGTCCTGGGGATGAGCAGATACGTCAGGGAGAAGAATTAACTCTTTCTTCTGGGACAGAGGGGGCAGAGCTTTATTACTCCTTTGACGGAACCAATTATAGTAAATATGATAACATAAATAAGCCTATATTAACAGAACTACCGGTTACCGTAACTGTATATGGGAAAAAGGAAGGCCTAAAGGACAGCCTTTCTATCATTAAAACATATACGCAAGCACAAACCGCATCGGTGAAAGCAGACCCGAACGGAGGTGCAAGACCCCTTGGAACTAAAGTAACCCTGACAACGGCAACGGAAGGTGCGGAGATTTCGTATTCTTTAGATGGTGGTTCTAATTGGCTTACTTATAATAAAGACAATAAGATTTCATTAGATAAATTCCCAACCGTAATACTAGCAAAAGCCCAAAAAACTGGTTATAAGGACAGTGAGAATAGTACTTTTTCCTACACGCAGCGGTTAAATGAGGACTACAATTTATATTTTGGACAATTACATTCCCATACGGATTATTCCGACGGAGCAGGTACCTGTGACCAGGCTTTTAAATACGCTAAAAATACGGCAGAACAGATTGATTTTTTGGCAGTAACGGATCATTCTAATTCCTTTGATAATGCTGCGGCAGCTACTATCTCAGACGGCAGTATGAGTACCGAATGGGTAGAAGGGCATAGGCTGGCAGAAAACTATACCGATGATACTTTTGTAGGCATCTACGGTTATGAAATGACCTGGTCCAATGGCTTGGGACATATAAATACATTTAATACTCCGGGCTTTCAAAGCCGTACACAGCCGCAGTATAGTACGTATTCTACCGCATTAGGTAATTATTATGCTGCATTAAAGACAGAGACAGGTTCCATCAGTCAGTTTAATCATCCGGGTACAACCTTTGGTGATTTCAGTGACTTCGCTCATTATGACAAAGAAATCGATGAATTAATTACCTTAATAGAGGTTGGAAATGGTGAAGGTGCAATTGGCAGCTCTGGTTATTTTCCTTCTTATGAGTATTACACCCGTGCACTTGATAAGGGCTGGCATGTGGCTCCAACCAATAATCAGGATAATCATAAAGGCTACTGGGGAGATTCTAATACTGCAAGGACAGTTGTATTAGCAGACAGCCTGACGCAGGAAAATCTTTATGATGCAATGAGAAATATGCGGGTATATGCATCAGAGGACAATGACTTGGAGATACAGTATACCCTAAACGGTGAAATCATGGGAACTATACTGGATACAGTACCGGATTTAGTAAATATTAAGGTAATAATGAATGATCCTACTGACGCAGCCATTGGAAAAGTAGAGGTTATCGTGAATGGCGGACTTAGCATAGCACAGGAAACGGTAGCTACAAACCAGGGAACAGTTGAATTTAAACTTCCCGCAAACTATTCTTATTATTATATAAGAATTACTCAACCGGATAAAAATATTGCTGTAACAGCACCGGTGTGGATAAAAGAGGTAGAGGCAGTTGGGATTTCTTCCATGAATACCACTGCTGTATTGCCGGTAAAAGGGGAGTCTCTGCCGATAAATATTGATATATTTAACAATGAGACGGAGGATTTCATAATTGATTCAATAGAGTATACGGTTAATAATCAAGTAATTCACAGTGTAGATCTTGAAAAGGCAGGCCTAACTAGGCTAGAGGCGTACAAAACCGGTGCCTATAGCTTCTCTTATATATATCCGGAAGCTGGTACAATCACTATACATGTTATATTAAAAGGAAGTCTTGCCGGAATTCCCAAGGTTTATCAAAGTGTTCTAAAGCTGACTTTTGTGGATCTTAATATGGTGACAAACGTTGTAGTTGACGGAACCCATTATAATGATTATGTCACGGGTTATTATGGTGGGAATATGGGGAACTTTTCGGAAATGGCAGCTAGTGAAAACATAAAAGTAAATATCGTTAAAGATAAATTTACCAAAGAAATTCTATCCAATTGTGATTTGCTTATTGTTTCTGCACCTGCCAAAAAATCCGGCACTGCAAATGCCGGTGCGTATGAAACCGCTCATTTTGAGCAGGAATTTATAGAACTTGTTACAGAATACGTAAATAATGGAGGAACTTTGGTTCTTTGTGGCCTCGCTGATTACCAGGATACCTCGGACGGTCAATCATCTACAGAAATCAATAAGATACTTACAAGTATTGGTGCTACTACCAGGCTTAATAGTGATGAAGCGGTGGATGATAGTAACAATGGCGGACAGAACTATCGGCTGTATCTGACGGATTTTAATTCGAACTCAGCATATATCGGTGGAATAGAGGCAGGTCAGCTTTATAGTGCCTATAGCGGTTGCACAGTATTGCTTGATGAAACAGCCGTTTTACAGGGCAGAGCAGAATATTTAGTTAAGGGGCATCCAACTACCTATTCAATTGACAGTAAGACCTTTGGAGAAGGGTATACGGCTGTTAATAAAGGAGAGACAGTGAGTCTGGCAAGGGAAACCTTAATTAATGGCAGTAACGTATTTGTTGCAGGTACAGTATTTATGTCAGATTTTGAAGTGAAGGTAGAATTAGATAATATATGGGATTTGCCTTATGCTAATAAGACGATTCTGCTTAATGTACTTAAGACCATTAAAAAAGAAATATCGGTTTCTGATATATCGGAGGTAAGAAAAGGAATCAAAGGAGAAATCTATAGTGCTGAAGGAATTGTTACTGCCGGAACTGTATCCGGGAATGCATTCTTTGACACCATATATATTGAGGATGAGACCGGTGGTATAAATATATTTCCCATTAATGAGGGACTAATTGAGATAGGGCAAAAAGTTAAAGTAACAGGGTATCTGGACGAGTATTTAGGAGATTTGGAACTGCGTGTGATTACTGCGGAAGTAACGGATACTACTAAAAATCTCATAGAACCATTAACAGTTACTGCAAAGGAGGCTATGGAGTATGGTAAAAATGGCGGACGGCTTGTAAAAATACAGGGAAAAGTAACGAATGTAATACATAAGAACAATATTGTTGAGACTATCTTTATTAAAGATAACAGCGGTGTAACAGCAAGGATATTTGTAGACGGCTACATAAAATATTCCAAAGAAGGTGGTCAGACACTGGAGACTATTGCAAAGACCGGTAATGAACTGAGCGCTGTTGGTTTGGTGTCCTTCGATACTGAGGGAGAACGGCTGAGGGTCAGGGACCGTTCAGAAATAACGCTTATTAAGGATAATAATACTAAACCTGGCAGCGAAACCAGCGGGGATAGTGATAACAATTCTAACGATAATAGCAATACTTCTGTATCCGTTGAAAGAGATTTTAAGAACAATGTCCAGATTTTAACAACAATCACAAAGACAATAGATTCCATGGGGAATACTGTAATTACTAAGGTGATTACAAAAAGTGATTTAACTTCAGGTAGTACAAAGGAAATACGTTACGAAATTGAAACAATGAATGAGAAGGCAGGTACAAAGGTACTGGCGGTTCGAGTTTATGATAGTAAGATGGTCTTAACAAAAGCGGAGGCATATGTTGCGTTAGGTAGTCTGACCGTGAAAAAGGATGAGGCTAGGATTATAAAGGCGGTAGTACCGGAGGCTGCTTTAACTACTGCTTTGTTAAATGCCACAAGGGATGTACCACTTGAGATTACCTTGAAACTCCCTGTAAAAGAAACCATGAAACGAATAAAGGAGCAGGCAGTAAACGAAATTGATATACAGTTAAACCTGCCGGAACTGATACTTAATTCAGACCGGGCAAATATTCGTGTGATAAATCTACAGAAAGAAATTGTAAAAGCAGCTAAGCAGGAAGGAAAGACAATAACTCTGACTATTCTTGAAAAGGGCAGAACGGTTTATTCCTGGAAATTAAATGGAACCAACTTAAAAACCTCCAAGGAAAAAATCACAGACATAAATGTTGCACTTAAGCTGATTTCCTTAGAAAAAGCAACCACAATTCATCCTACAATAAAGCCTTACATTACAGGAGATACAAGTAAAAACGGACTGAGTGTAAACTTCTTACACAATGGAATCCTTCCTAGTACTGCGGAAGTTACAATGTATGTAGGAAATCAAGAGAATTATAAGCCAGGGAAAAAAGTCTATATCTATTATTTTAATGAAAAAGCCAAGTATGGAACAAAACGGAAAAATCTATCCCGTTTAGATGAGAGTAGTAAAGTAGAGGCAGTAGTCGATAAAAATGGTTATATAACGTTTAATATCAGTCATTGTTCAGCCTATGTTATTTTACCGGAGAAACCGGATAAAGCAATTGTGGCTTCCCTCATAGAACAGGTACAGGTTCCGGCTACTAAAACCCTTAGTATAGATAAAGCCGTATATATGGGAGTAAAACTTCCCATGGATATAAAACTTCCGGAAATAACTTATATATCGGGTAATCCTATGACAGCAGTCGTTAATAAAAAAGGATTAATAACTCCTAAAAAAGCTGGTGAAGTAACCATTACCACAAGAATCACAATAAACGGAACTACAAAATCCTATAAGACGAAACTTATGATAAAAAAGTAAAAGGAAGCTTTGTAAAACAAATAGAGGTTCTGGCTGCTTAGGGTGTGTTAGATGCATCATAACTACAAATAACAGTGGACTGTTAATCTTTTATGTCAGACGTTACATAGGATTAACAGTCCTACTGTATTAAAAACTTTAGCCGATTGCAAAACTATTATCTTATGTGACGGATTTGGGTGGAATTACTATATTTAAGCATTTCATTTGAGGAGGAATACAGCATGAGTAGTACAAAAAAATACGGTAAATCCCCTAAATTGGATTTACATGTTCAGAATTTTCGAAAGAAAGACCAGACGATAAAAGGTATAACATTAGCAGTAGCATGTATTATAATAATTGCTGCCGGATTCATAATACCGAATGAGGCAATGCAGAATGGTGAAAAAGGTGTTGTTTATTATAAAGGAAAAGTAATGCAGGTACAGGAAGATACTACGGTTGTGGATGAAGCGACAGAAGGCGTTAGAAGAGGTAGCCAGAAACTATTGATAAAAATTACAGAAGGACCTGATAAGGGTAAAATTATAGCCTTGGATAATTATTTAAGTGCACTATACAATATCTATGCAAAGGAAGGGACGAAACTCGTTCTACGTGCTACGATGTACGAAGAAGGTACCAATTATTCCATATATAATTATGACAGGACAACGGTTTTATATGGGTTTGTGGTCCTGTTTATTTTAGTTTTATGCGTAATTGGCGGTAAAAAAGGACTGATGGCTTTATTGGGACTTTTATTTACATTACTGGCAGTAATAAGGATTCTGTTACCTTTATTAATAAAAGGGCACCCGGCTGTACCAATTACCCTTTTATTAATTATAGTAACAACCATTATTTCTTTTATTCTTTTAGACGGTATTAACAAAAAGACAATAGCTGCAGCAGCAGGAACGATAGCTGGTGTAGTCGTATCAGGTGGTTTTGCTTATGTGGCAGGAATGATTGGTCACATCTCCGGTTTTCAGATGGAGGAAGCAGAATCTCTGCTCTTAATTGCCGGAACAGAAGGGATAAAAATCAAAAACCTGTTGGTATGCGGAGTACTGATAGCATCCCTTGGGGCGGTTATGGATGTGGCTATGAGTATAGCTTCTTCCATTCATGAACTGCAGGAAGTGAATCATACGCTGAGTAGGGCAGAGCTATTTCATTCCGGTATGAACATTGGAAAAGATGCAATGGGTACAATGGCAAATACTTTAATATTAGCTTTTACCGGTTCTTCGCTTAACCTGTTACTAATGATTTATTCTTATGGAATTCCTTACTCACAATTAATAAATACTGATATTATTGCCATTGAAATCATAAAGGGAATCGCCGGAAGCATTGGTATTGTACTTACAGTTCCTTTTGTAGCTTTTGTCAGTTCAAGAATTGAAGGTTATAGTATACAGCATCATAATAAAATAGAAGCCGCTTCTTAATTCAGGCAATACCTTCTAAGAAGGAAATTTAAGCATTGCGTATTTTGATATATCTTCCGGACCTCTTACAACCGTTCGGACTACATGAAGGGCACCTGCTTCATCGGCTTTGATTCTCCAATCCACCATAAGAATTTTGCCATCCAATATTTCAATACCTGTTAAGCCTTTTGAATGGATACAGCATCCGGTATTAAAATAGGGAAGTTCTTTTTTCTTTGGAAATCTGGGTCGGTGGGTATGTCCGCAGATTAACA
Organism: Anaerocolumna cellulosilytica; assembly: GCF_014218335.1. Lineage (GTDB taxonomy): Bacteria > Bacillota > Clostridia > Lachnospirales > Lachnospiraceae > Anaerocolumna > Anaerocolumna cellulosilytica. Next base: position 2,545,555 of record NZ_AP023367.1, read on the forward strand.
TTCTTTTGTGTCTTCGTATCCACTTTTTATAAGCTTTTTCAATTTTATGCCGTTTGTACAAATTTTTGGCTGGACTTGCAGGGTTATGAAAGCCTACCACATGTAGATAACGCCAGAAATAGCGAAGCATAATCATAGATATGACCCAGAGCTGGTCATTCATTAAATCGCCTTGATGACCGTGAACCGCAAAAATTTCCTGGCCGGTTTGTCTATGCTTTAGTACCAAGGCTTCATAAGGAGTAATATCATTAAAAAGCGATTGTATTTGCTGGTTAAATTCATCATAGTATTGATAATAGTTTCTTTTCACATAAAATTTATTTCGCAGATAAATATTGTGATTACCATATAAGATAATCAGACGATTTTCATTATTAAATTTTTTAAGTTCTAAAAATACGTCACTATGGGCCAGCCTGATGTGCTTAAAGTTAGGATATTCCCAAAGTTCATCCCCATCCCCTACCTCAACATAAACATAGCCGTTATTATAATAGTAATCCAAAGCATGAATAAATAACTGCTGATTTCTGGCAAATTCATCAGACATACTATCATCACCTCTATGACAGTCACTAAAAAAGATGTACTTGGAATTTTTGTCAAAATATTCTACCCGTGCCTTTTTAAAGGCTTGTGTCAATCTTTTATCTGTAAACATGGAATTCACCCCCATCTTTCAATATATAAATATTATACAGCTACCAGCAAAGGTTATTCAGGAAATAAATACCATAAAAAATTGCATTCATTCATTTTAAAACCAATTGAAGTATTTCATTGGGAATTTGAAAAATGGGTTGAAAAAGATTGTAAAATTTGATAATCTTAATTCGAGCAACAAAAATAGGACTATAGACCTATTAAAATTACAAAAAACCATATGAAAATATGCTATAATATAACAGCTCTTGATCTTTAATGGTATTCGGTCTTATGCCCTGTGTCAAGGAAATGGTAGGGGGATAGAGAATTCACAGATACCCAGTATGTGAAAGCAGCAAAAATATTATTATAAGGATATTTAAAGGAATGAAAAGATTTAAAAAAATTTATATAGAAATAACCAATGCATGTAATTTATCCTGCAGTTTTTGTCCTCAGACCAAACGTCAGGGTGAATTTATGAAGGAAGAATTTTTTGAACAAATATTAAAACAAATAAAACCTTACACAGATTATATCTATCTTCATGTAAAGGGTGAACCTCTTTTGCACGAGAGGATAGGAGATTTCCTTGCTATAGCTGGAAAGAATGGTTTTTATGTAAATATTACAACCAATGGAACTCTTATAAAAAGGGCAACGGAGCACCTGCTGTATAAATCTGCTTTACGGCAGATTAACTTTTCTATTCACAGTTTTGGTGGAAAAGAGGGCATAGCTTGCCAAGATTATATAGAGGATATTTTAGAAAGTTCCGATAGGTTGCAAAGGCATATGGGCACATTTATTTCATACAGGTTTTGGAATCTGAATCAGAACCCAGATACTGAACTTAACTGTAAGAACCGGGCTATGTTAAGAGCAATTGAAGCACATTATGGACTGGATTATGAAATAAAACAACAGGTTATACCCGGAAGAGGTCTAAAGATAAAGGATAAGGTTTACATCAATCAAGATTTTGAATTCCGCTGGCCGGCACTAACCGAAAAAGAAGATGCCGGAATTGGTTTTTGCCATGGGTTAAGAAATCAGGCGGCAATACTCGTGGACGGAACAGTAATTCCCTGTTGTCTCGATGGCGAAGGAATTATAAATCTTGGTAATTTAAAGGATAACATATTTGGTGAAATAATAGAAAGTAAGAGAGCAAAGACTATATATGACGGTTTTTCAAAACGTATAGCAGCAGAAGAACTTTGCAAAAAGTGTGGATACCGGCAAAAATTTGGTATGTAGGGAAGGGTGACTCATGAATTTTATACAAAGGATTCAGGACAGGAAGGAAAAGATTACGGTAATCGGTTTAGGTTATGTAGGATTGCCTTTAGCTGTTGCATTTGCAAAGAAAGCAGAGGTGATAGGTTTTGATATTAACCAGGATAAAGTTTCAAAATTAAAGCTTGGTGTGGATCCTACGCAGGAATTAGGCGATGAAGTAATTCAGGAGACGACAGTAGAATTTACAGATGACATTAGTCGAATCGGCGAAGGAAAGTTTTTGGTTATTGTTGTACCTACTCCTGTAAATGCTGACAAAACCCCTGATTTGGAACCTGTTATTACTGCTTCAAAAATGGTAGGAAAAGAATTAAAAAAGGGTTCCATTGTGGTATATGAATCTACGGTATATCCAGGTGTCACAGAGGATATCTGCATCCCTGTATTGGAAAAAGAATCCGGTTTAATATGTGGTGTCGATTTCAAGGTAGGGTATTCACCTGAGCGTATTAATCCCGGTGACAAGGTTCATAAATTAGAAAATATAAGAAAAATTGTATCCGGTATGGATAGTGAAAGCCTGGATATTATAGCCGGTATATATGAAATGATTGTAGAGGCAGGCGTTCACAAGGTAAGTAGTATAAAAGTAGCTGAAGCAGCAAAAGTGGCTGAAAATAGCCAAAGAGACATTAATATTGCATTTGTCAATGAGCTTGCTATGGTATTTGACCGGATGGAGATAGATACACGGGAAGTCATTGAAGCAATGAATAGCAAATGGAATGCATTAGGGTTTTATCCCGGCCTTGTTGGCGGGCATTGTATAGGAGTTGATCCTTATTATTTTATATATGAAGCTCAGAAGCTTGGATATCACTCTCAAATTATTTTATCCGGCAGAAAAATAAATGACGGAATGGCAGAATTTGTTGCAGATACTATCATTAAACAATTGATTCTTGCGGATAAAAACGTTAAAAGGGCAAAAGTGGCAATCCTTGGAATTACATTCAAAGAAAATTGCTCGGATGTCAGGAACTCTAAAGTAGAGGATATTGTTAATTTCTTAAAGGTTTACGGTATACAGCCTGTGATTGTTGATCCTGTTGCGGAGCCGGATACAATCGAAAGAATCTATGGGATAAGACCTCTTGAAATAGCAGAGGTTAGTGATATGGATTGTGTTGTTTTTACAGTAGGTCATGATGCATTTAAAGGGATTACACTAAAAAATGTAGAGCATATGTTTGATTCTTGTGAAGGACAGGAGAAAGTATTAATTGATGTAAAAGGAATTTTTGACAGGTATGAAGCAGTGAATGCCGGATTCCGATACTGGCGACTGTAGAAGCTATGTATAGGTTGCAAAAGGAAGAGAATGGTTATTAGGTTAATTCTGATTTATACGTGTGCAAGCGCAAAGCACACAGATGGAAGTCAGGTTGAAAAAACGATAAGATATTTTTTCAACATCTTGATTTGTATGTGTGCTAGGGCACACAGATGGGAGTTTAGGTTGAAAAAACGATAAGATATTTTTTTCAACATCTTGATTTGTATGTGTGCTAGGGCACACAGATGGGAGTTTAGGTTGAAAAAACGATAAGATATTTTTTCAACATCTTGATTTGCATGTGTGCTAAAGCACACAGATGGGAGTTTAAAATGAATCGTTATAAAAAACGTATTTTACTGAATATAGCTTTCATTGTCATAGCCGGTGGTGCATTGGTCTACTTCCTGTTTTTCTATGGAAGGGATAAAGAGTCACAGACAGTAAATGGAACACAGACATTATACGACTCTGCGAGTGATATAAAAAAGGCTCTTTTAAGCCTTGAAGACAAAGACGGAAAAGCGGAAGTTATAGGCAGCATAAATACGTTTGAAAAGGTGGCTGCTCTTACTTTTGACGGAATGCTTACACAGGAGACGGGAGAAAAGCTAATCTCTCTTCTTAATAAATATGATGTAAAAGCAGTATTTTTCCTGCCTGGTATACCTGCGGCAGAAGATTCTGATATGGTAAGGCTTCTTTCTGAAAGTGGACAAACCATAGGCAACTATACCTTATCCGCCAGAAAGTATCTGGAGGAGCTAACAAAAGAAGAACTGGTAGAAGATTTTGTTAAGACAAATCGCATCCTTTTAGATATTACGGGAGGGGCTCCAGAAGTGTTAAAAGCCAATGTAACAGAATACACGGATGATTTTCTGTACGCGGCTTACGCAAGTGGTTTAAAACAGGTAGTAAAAAGTGATTATTATCTGAACTATCAAAGTTTCTCAAATAAAAAGACTGCTTTAGAATTCTTAAAAGGTATCAAAAGAGGTGCCGTTATATCCTTTAAAACAGATAGTTCTTTGGATGAATCTGAATATGATAATTCTAAAAAATCAGAAGAAGAAAAACCTGCAATTGATAAGGAGCCAACCATTGAAACCAAGGACATGACTCCAGTTAATAAGGATACTGCTTTTTTACAAAATGTTGAATACCTGCTACAGGCTATGGCAGTGGAAAACTATTCTTTTGTAGCAGTTGATGAATTAAATCTTTATAGGGACATGGATTATACATTCGATTTTACCCAGTTAAGAAACCTGAACAAAGGTAAGCTTGCTAAGGTTTATAAAAATATGAATACCGCTTTGCCTTCCGTAGCATTGACCTTTCGAGGTATAAGTGATGAAGAGAAAGTTACAAAAATGTTAGGTCTCTTAAAAGAGAAGGATTTAAAGGCAACTTTTTTTGTGACAGGAGAAGAAATACTTAACTATCCGGAGAGAATTGAAGCAATCATAAAGGATGGGCATCAGGTTGGTAACGGAGGTTTAAGCGGTGCCTCTTTAGAAGATGCTGCTTTTGAAAAGGCAGTCTTTGAAATATACAAAACAGATGTATTGTTAAAAGATAAATATAATATTAATACCAAGCTTTTTATGCCGGTGTATGGAAAATATAATGATAAAGTCAGGGAAGCAGCGTCTGCTTTGGGTTATAAGGTAATTACTTATAGTAAAAATCCGGTTACAGAAGATAGAAGTACGCTTCATAGTTTATTAATCTATTTTAAGAACGGTTTCCGACAGGGGGATATTCTGTTTTTTAGGTTGGATTATCATAACGATATCGTAAAAGTCGTTACAAAGACGTATGAATTACTGGAAAACTCATCAAAAACAGTAGCTTTAGTAAAGGACATGCTTACAAACCCCTTTGTACTTCCTTCATCAAATAGTAAACCGGTTCCCTCAAAAACAGGAGGTTCTAAAGGCAACGGTGGCAAAAAGCCGGACAAAGAGATTACCATTACACCTAAGCCCGAGGAACCCGTAAAAGAAGAGGATACAGATCCCTACCAAGTTGATAAATCTCCGGATAATTATGCAGGGATGAGAAAGCATAATCAGGGAAAAACAGCGGTACAATTAACCAATCTTTACACAACCCAGCCGGCAGTTTCCTTTGTATTCCGGGATATCTCTAACCGAGAATCTTTGCTAAAGGTATTGAAGGAGCTTGATAGATTAAATGCCAAGGGAACCTTTTTTGTAACCGGCAAGGAAATCATGAAATACGAAAGTAATATAGATGAAATCGTAAAATACGGACAGGATATCGCCAACGGTGGTTACGGCATGAACTCAAGCAATCCAAGTTCCCTCAGTTATGAAGAGATTAGTTATGAAATTGATATGGGTGAGAGATATTTAAAGGCTTATCTGGGGGATGCTTACGATGACACCGTTAATAAGTATTACATGCCTATGTATGCAGATGCCGGCGGCAATGTGTTAGAAGCTGCTAAGGCATTAGGGTATGAAAAGGTTATTACTTATAACAGAAGTACCATGACTAAGGCATATCAAAACCTTTCAGCGGAGGAAATTATTAGTAAATACTATTCCAATATGTCTGCACTTTATCGGGGAGATATTGTATACTTTCGATTGGATTATTTAACGAATAAAAATCAAATTGAAAAACTAGTATATCAGACGGGGACAAAATTGGTGAAAAATGCAACCTATGATATAGTTTCCGTGGCAACTCTGGCTGAGAGTAATTTAGTATATGAAGCAAGATCCAGAACAGATGCAATAGGGGGTAACTTGGTTAAGAAAGCCTATGGTTACCCAGAGAATAACCTTCTAAAGAAGCTTTTTACACATTATATTGGAAACCCTTTTATTGATTCCAGTGAAGTTCTTCACGGATTGACCGAGGAGGAGATTAAGAGAATAGATACTACAGGAAAGATAGATACAAAGGGTGAAAAAGTAATATTTCTTACCTTTGATGACTGGGGCTATGACGATAATATAACTAAGTTACTGAATGTCTTAAAAAAATACAATGTAGAAGCCAGCTTTTTTGTAAGGGTAGGTAATGAAAAGATGTCCTTTGACAGTGACTTTACAAATCCAAACTTGTTAAGAGCGATTGCACTGGAGGGACATGATATAGGAAACCATACATTTCGTCATATGAAGGTAGATATTACCTCCCAGGCGGAAAAGGAACTGTTGCAGCAGGATATATTGACTGCTCATCAGGAAATGTCTAGATATATCGGAGATACGGGAAATTTAAAATTACTATTTAGACCACCGACTCTGGCTGTAAGTAAATTAGGTCTTGAAACAGTATTTGACAGTGGTTACGATTATATAATAAACGGAGATTTTAGCACCCACGACTATGAGGCAGCCAGTGCAGAAGAACTAATTCACAAACTAAAATACGGTATTAATGAGGATGATGCCAGCCAGTGGGTAACAGAGGATACGCCTGAGGAATCTATTTTACGCATTGAATCCGGCAGCATAGTAGTTATGCATATGTCGGAGGATGCCAGGTATACGCCGGAAGCACTGGATGCAGTTATTCCTTATTATATAAAAAAAGGATATCGCTTTGCTAAATTAAGCGATTACTTAAAGAACGGATACGAGCAAGCTTCGGGTAATTAAAGTTTGGATTAATCATACAAAGGGGCTATGAGAGCTATGGAACTACTCAAACAATGGAAGATAAAAAGAGAGGTAGAAACAGAAGATATTTTATTGGCACCTTTAAAAGATAGAAGACTGCTTTCTGATGTACCGGACAAAGAAGCTCTGCGGACGAATATAGACCGCAGGGGTAAAAAGACTCTGGAAAATGAAGATACGAATATGCAGGCGTATATCCAAAGTAAGCAGTTAGGGGTGCGATATCAAGTAAATTATGCGGTTGAACTAACGTATATTCAGAAAAATGGAAACAAGGTAAAAATAGAGGGAATTGGGGAAGATATATCTACCACCGGGATTTTAATTAAGTTAAAGGAAAAACAACAGCTTCTTGAAATAAACGAAGCCAAAAAGATTATATTAAGATTTGAAATTCTACCTGGGACCATGCCGGAAGGCTATGAAATGAAGGTTCAAGTTCCTGCAATTGTAGCACGTTCCTGGATAGCAGAAGATGCTTCGTGCTATTGTGCCTTTGAATTCCTGACCACTCTGGCACAGTATGCCAGTAGAAAAAAGGGCAGAGTAGTACTACTTATGTCAAGTCTGCTGCTTTTATTTATTACTGTATTTATCCTGCTTATGAGAGCAGAGAGTATCTTATATTTTAAATTTAATAAGTATCTTTATTTATACAGTATCATTGCAGCTACCTTTTTACTGAGCAGATATTTATTCGGGGCATTGTATAAACCCATGGAAATAAATACAGAATTCACACCGGGAGTAACGATTATTATTCCTTGTTTTAATGAAGAGAAATGGATCGAACGAACCATAAACAGTTGTATGAATCAGGACTATCCAATTGATAAGCTGGAAGTCATTGTAGTTGATGATTGTTCGAATGATAATTCGGTAGAGGCAATCAAAGTGGCGGTGGAAAAGCTTCATAAACAAGCCGGACGATTTAAGACCGAAGAGCGGCTTAGATATGCGGTACAGGAAGAAAATGGAGGAAAAAGAGAGGCACTGGCTAGAGGAGCACTTATGGCAAAACATGAGCTTGTGGTATTCGTAGATTCTGACAGCTTTTTAGACCCATATGCCATTAGAAATCTGGTACAGCCATTTCAGGATCCTAAAATGGGAGGCGTATCGGGTCGGACAGATGTGGCCAATACCTATACCAATGCATTAACAAAAATGCAATCGGTTCGTTATTACATTGCCTTTCGTATCATGAAGTCAGCAGAAGCCTATTTTGATGCGGTAACCTGCCTTTCCGGCCCCTTATCCTGCTATCGGAAAGATTTAGTGCTGCTTAATATGAAAGACTGGTTAAACCAAAAGTTTTTGGGACAAAAAGCAACCTTCGGCGATGACAGGAGTCTTACTAATTTCATTTTAAAGAAGTATCGTACAAGCTATCAGGATTCAGCAGTCTGTTATACCATTGTACCTAATTCCTATAAGACATTTCTTAAACAGCAGATGCGCTGGAAAAGGTCTTGGCTTAGAGAATCCATTATTGCCGGCAGTTTCATCTGGAAGAAAGAACCGTTTACCTCTCTTTTCTTTTATATGGGGCTTGTAGTTCCCATTGCTGCTCCTGTAGTTGTACTTTATAATCTCATATATGTACCTGTAATGCATAGGGTATTTCCAACTACATTTTTAGTGGGCCTATTAATGATGTCTCTATTAATGAGCTTTACCCAGTTATTTTACCGTAAGAGTACAACCTGGTTATTTGGCATGCTTTTTTGTATCTATTACGAGGCTGTACTGCTCTGGCAGATGCCCGTTGCATGGGTGACTTTCTGGAAATCGACCTGGGGAACAAGGATGACACCGGAGGATTTAAAAGAAGAAAAGCGGAAAGCTGAAAAAAGAGATGAAGTGCTTCAAAAACAGGCAAAGAAAAAAAGGTAGATTTATTTACATGCAAAAATAGTAGTAGTAATATGTTTAAATAGGGAACAAGATAATAACCGACTACTATAATAATAGTGTAGTGATTACTATATTATTGCAATCATTGACTTTGATAAAGGGATGAAAGAACCTGAGATAAAGGAGCTGCTTTAAATGAAGGGAAGGAAATTTTCACCTCAAAAAAAAGACAGGCGGAAAGCAATCCGCAGCATAGTTGAGGGAATTGTGTTACTAACAATTCTCATTGTTATCATAAGGGCACTTTTGCCCTCAAGAGGGTATTTTCCTGTTTCAGAAGATAGGAACCTACAGACAGAACAGGGTTTTATTGCAGTTTCATATTTTGGTGTTGATCGTACAGGAAACAAAACATTAATTAGTACTAAACGTCTGGAAGAGCATCTGAAAGCTCTTACTGCATCCGGTTATGTCACTATTAGTCAACAGGATATTATTAATTATTATACAGCAGGGAGACCTCTTCCTAAGAAAGCTCTTTTTCTAATTTTTGAAGATGGCAGAAGAGATACCGGAATCTTTGCACAAAAGATTATGGAAAAATACAACATGAAAGCCACTATTTTGACTTACGCTCAAAACCTCACATTAGAAGACTCTAAATTTTTAAAGGCAAAGGATTTAAAGGAGTTGGAAAAGTCTACTTTCTGGGAGTTTGGCACAAATGGCTACCGACTCTCCTATATTAATGTATTTGACAGGCATGATAACTTCCTGAACCAGTTAAACACTTATAAATTCCAGTTGGTATCAGGTTATCTTGACCGAAATTATAACCATTATCTAATGGATTATATACGTGATGCTTCCGGTATACCTATGGAAACTTACTCCCAAATGCAGGAAAGAATCGGCTGGGATTACAATAGCATTGAAGATATTTACAAAAGGGAACTGGGTAAAGTTCCTGACATGTATATTCTAATGCATTCGAATACGGGACAATTCGGATCGAATGATAAGGTAAGTGCTGAAAACTTCAAATGGATGCAAAAGTTGTTCCAAATGAATTTCAACCGGGAGGGAGACAGCCTGAATACTTCCCAGGCATCTATATATGATTTAACTAGAATGCAGCCTCAGTCCTATTGGTATACGAATCATCTGCTTATGAGAATTCAGGATGATACAGGAGAGGAGGTAGCATTTGTAACCGGGGATGAAGATAGAAATAATTCCTGGGATACCCTAAAAGGGCAACCGGAATTTATAAAAGATACCATAGCATTAACTTCACTTCCGGGTGAATCAGGACTTATAAAGCTTAAGAAGAATATTACAGATAGCAATATAGAAGTATCCGTCGAATTAGATGGTAATAAAGCAGGAATCCAGACGATTTATGTAAGAGCCGACGATGAATTAGAGGAGTATCTGGCTTTATCCATTGAAAATAATGTACTTTATGTTTATGAAAAACATAAGGGAGGCGAAAAGAAAACTATATTTTCATTAAATTTAGAGTTACACGATGGTATAAAACCCCAATCCTTGGAGGAAAATAAACTGGAAGCAGAAATTAAGGAATTGGAAACAGAATTAAAATACGTAAGTGATGTGGAGCTAACAAAAAGATTAAATGAGCAATTAAAAGAGAAAAAAGCCAGACGGGCTGCTTCTGTTATCGAAGGAGCAAAGGAATATATACCTGAAATAGGAATTTCAGAAGCAGGCAAGCGTTTTCTAAAGGTTATGTTGGAAAATGACGAAATATCAGTTATAATAGATAATAAGGCAGTAACCGAGCGCCTAAAAGTTTCTGTTACAGAGGGTAAAGGTGTATATCTTGAAGCAGCTCCTAGCAAGGAAGGTTACAGTCAAAGAAACCTTACAGATGATGTATATGACGGTGTCTTTAAAAGTCTGGTTATCAGTAGATATAGCACGGAAAAAAAGGATGATATTTTATATGATAACCGGCTAGCGGGTTTTGAGAAAGTAGCCGATACCATACAGAAGGGATGGGATTCTTTAATCAATTGGTTTATTAAATATTTATAGTAAGGACGGTGAGTTTACCCCTTGAAGCGATTTTCAATTTTTCTTTGTTTTTTTTCTATCCTTTTATTGAACACGGGGTGTAAAAGTAACCTTTCAAAGAACTCACCAGAAGAGATTTCAAAGGCGAAAGATGAGGTTAGGCAGGAAATCTCATCGACAGAAACAGTAACGGGTTTTACTGCCTGGGAGGCTTATTGGAGCAATGAAACGGTTGTAGAGGAAACAGTTCTATTACAGGAGGCTTTACAAAATGTAGTGCATTTTGCTGCGTATTTTAATGCTAGGAATGAGTTGTTTATTCCGGATGAAACAACTCGTATTTTTAATGAATTGAAGGCAAAAAAATTAGGTATGGTACATTACCTGTCTATTGTTAATGACAAAATTAATGGCGATGGAAGCTCCTCTTTAAAGGATACGGAAGTGTTATATGATATCTTTTCTAAGGAAGAGTCTATGAACAGTCACATTGAAATGATTCTTGATATGGCTCTTACAGAGGGGTATGATGGAATAGAGATTGATTATGAAGCTATCCGGCAAGATAAAAAACTATGGAAGCTATTCATCAATTTCTGTGAAAAACTTTATGTAAGGCTTGTAGAAAATCAACTCTCTTTACGGATTGTATTAGAACCTTCCGCACCGGTTGACGAATTTACTTTTCCGGAGGGGCCAAAGTATGTTATGATGTGCTATAATTTGTATGGCAGCAGCAGTGAACCCGGGCCTAAGGCAGATAAAAATTTCGTGAAGGACCTAATAAAGAGTATGAAAGAGGTACCCGGAGAAAAATCCTTTGCTTTTGCAACCGGAGGATTTGCCTGGGATGAAGATGGTAAGGTAAAAGCCATAACAGAAGCAGAAGCGGAAGCTTTACGAGATGAATATTCAGTTGCCGCAATTAGAGATAATAATAGCAGTGCGCTGACTTTTCAGTATGTAGATGCAGCAGGCACTTCTCACGAAGTCTGGTATGCCGATGGGAAAACACTGATTACCTGGATGATGCTTGTAAAAGATGCAGGAGATTATGGTATATCCCTTTGGAGACTGAACGGAAACCAGAAGGAATCTTTAAATATAATAAAGGACTGGATAATGGAAAATTAAAGGCCATTGGACGATAGTTTGGAGCTGCAAGCTATCGTTCAATGGCTTTTATGTATCCTATCCTTAATGCAGTGTACCGGCAGGAAGTGATATGTCGTCGCTGTTCTTTACAATAGCCTCCAGAGCAAGCTCTAACCCATGTATGATACATGAAAGGGACATAGACGGAGTACTGCTGTAACGCTTAGCTACTTGGTTTGGCAGGAATGGTACATGGATAAATCCACCTCTTGTATGAGGGAATTCTTTGTCAATGTAATATAATACTCCATACATTAGATGGTTGCAAACAAAAGTACCAGCTGTATTTGATAATGAGGCAGGTAGCCCACCTTCTTGTATTGCTTTTACCATAGCTTTGACTGGTAAGTTTGAAAAATAAGCATTCTGACCATCTTCAAAAATAGTGGTATCAATCGGACTAAAACCTGAATTATCAGGAATTCTTGCATCATTTATATTAATAGCAATCCGTTCGGGAGTTATATCATACCTGCCTCCGGCTTGTCCGATACACACAACCGCGTCCGGCTTTTCTTTTTTCATGGCTTGGTATACCGTTTCAATGGATTTATCAAAGACCGTTGGAACTGTTAACTTTATAATAGTTGCATCTGCAATCGTATCTCTTATTTTAAGAACAGCCTCCAAAGCTGGATTCGTATCTTCACCTCCAAAAGGGTCAAAGGCTGTTAATAGTATTTTCATAGCAATACCCATTACATTGCCACAAATAAAGTGTAAATGAATTAATATGCGGCATTCCTTTCTTCTGATTTTTGTTCTAGAATTGAGAGGGATTTCGATTCCCAAACTATTGTATCACAAAATGAAGAAATAGAAAACGTAATTTAGAGAGCTGTATTTAGAAATGATAAATAAGATACATGCAAAATAGAAACAATGTTTGATGGATATAAAACAATATAATTGACAACTGTAAAACATTATGTTACTATAGTACTTAACTTAAGTAAGGTTTTACAGCTAGGAGGAGAATCGAATGAAACAAAAGCTATTAAAAGAGCTTAATCTAGTAAGAGAGGTATATACCTTACTATACAACCATTGTAACGAAATTACCTTTCAACAGTTAAAAGATGGATTATTGCAAAAATTTCAACTGGATAAAAGAACTACAGATTGCTTGGACACCCTTATTTTAATCAGTGAATATATCACGAAACGTTTAACTACCCCTAAGGAGCGGCTTGATTTTTATTTTAAAAAACTTCATGAAACGGAATTGTATTTTGCCTGGTTTGTTCTGGCTCCGGATGAGGGATATCAGTTAAAGAGTCTTTCAGAAATTGCCAAGGATTGCAAGACTCTTACCCAGGAAGAGCAGATAAATAAAATGTATAGCTATGTAAAATACTCACGTATGATATATGAAGAAGATAAGGAGGAAAAGTCAGAGGTTACCTTTCATGATTTTTACCAAGCATTGAATAAAGCAGAATTACTGGCAGAAGAAAAATGGCATATAGTGAATATTCTATATGATCTTAATCCTTATCTTGAAGAATTGGTTACTATTGTACAAGAAGCACAAACACTGCTGTTAGAATGTCAAAAAGAAATAGATGTAATTTTAGATGAATTCTACAAGTATTGGAGTAATAAATTTCTTTCTACCAATGTATATGATTATATAAAGGAAGCGACCGGTTCTGAATTTAATAAGGATCAGCAATATGCAGTTATCTTACCGTCACTTACAATGTGTAATGGAATTGGTTTTTATTCAGAGGATAAGAATCCAGAGGGTGACACAATTTATATCGGTGTTTTATATGGCGAGAATTTTCACCCGGGAATGAAAAAAGAAAAGGATATTTTTCTATCCCAATATCTGAAGCTGCTAAGTGATAAAAGTAAATTTGATATTCTTATGAATATTAAAGATAAAAAGGTTTACGGAGCGGAGCTTGCAAAATTACTAAATCTTTCAACACCTACTATATCCTATCACATGACTGCTTTGTTAAATGCAGGGCTTGTTAATATTGAAAGAGAGAATAAAAGAATTTACTATTTTATGAACAAAGAGAAAATGGCTGAGTTTATTAAAACTATGGAAAGTTTGTTCCTTTAGTACAAAGGTTTGACAGGTATAGCCTGTTTTACTTATAAAATTAACTTACAGGAGGTATCACATGTATCAATTTCCAAAAGATTTATATACCGATGTTCGAATTGAAACGGTATCAAACACTAATATAACCTTGGAAAATTATCAGGTTACCCAGAATAAGGCTAAGACAGATATTGGTGCTATGATTCGCATTTATGACGGTAGTAGATGGTATTACAGTGCAACGACAGATGTAGCAAATATCCAGCAGGAAATAGACGCACTGGCTAAAATGGCAGAGCCAAACACAGAGGTATATAATACACCTGTGGTAAAACGGCTAGAAGTCAATGTGGAAAAAGCTTTCACATATGAAGACACAGATGTGACAAAGATTGATAACCAGATTAAGCTGGAACTTTTGCAGTCTTACATACCGGTCCTAAAGGAATATGAACAGCTTAAGATGACTAGGATGTATTACTTGGATAAGCATATTGTAAAGCATATCGTATCCAGTAAAGGTACCGATGTAACCTTTGACACTCAGACTTGTAATATTGCAATCCGTTATACGGTGCAAATGAAAGATGTACCACATCAAGGGTCTGAAAACCTGTCCGGTTTAAGAATTGAAGATCTTTACAATAAGCAGTCAAAGGTTAAAAAGACCGTGGAGCAGGATATCGCTTTCTGTCAGAATGCCGTACCGGTAGTACAAGGAAAATATACTTGTATTTTATCACCAGTGGTGACGGGTGTATTCGCCCATGAAAGTTTTGGCCATAAAAGTGAAGCAGACTTTATGGTAGGTGATGAAACCATGAAAAGAGAATGGGCTATTGGAAAAAGAGTTGGAGCCGATATATTAAACATTATTGATACCGGTACAGTCGAAGGTTCAGGATATATACCTTTTGATGATGAAGGCTGTAAGGCAAAAGTAAATTACATTATTAAGGACGGTATTTTAACAGGACGCCTCCACAGTGGTGCTACAGCAGCTATATTAGAGGAAGAACCTACTGGCAATGCAAGAGCTATAAATTTTGAATTTGAGCCAATTGTTCGTATGACCACAACGTATATAGGAGCAGGTACCCAGACCAAAGAGGAGTTAATAGAAAGTGTGAAAGAAGGTATCTATATTGATGATTTAAGGCATGGCTCCGGTATGACTACCTTTACTATTGCACCTAACAGGGCTTATATGATTCGGGACGGAAAACTAGCTGAACCTGTAAGAGTTTCTGTTATATCAGGTAATGTTATGAATACCTTGTATGAGATTGATGGGGCATCAAACTCTATTGAGTTATACTCCTTTGCATTGGGTGGCTGTGGTAAGATGGATCAGTATCCGCTGCCGGTAGGTTTTGGCGGTCCATATATACGAGTTCATAATATCCAGGTACAATAATTAATGAAGTAAAGAATATTTTACACTTTTTATTTGGGCAGTATCACACAGCTTTTGATAAGTATGGGTGTATAGTTTGTACTCTATAATTTGTGTATGCATACGCGAAGCAGCGTAGAAATGAGGTAGATATGATTAAGGAATTATATAAAACCATTCAAAAGGAAACACAATTAATTATTACCCAAAGTAAAATAGATGCGGTAATGAAGAAGAATATAACAAAGAGCGGATGCAGGGTTTATGACAATGGCTGCATAGGTGTCGCAGGAACGTTAGGCGAAGCTACAGAAGCAACCTGGGAAGAAGCTGTTAAGAATCTTAAAAAGAAGATTGCATATCCTTATGAAGTGGAGCAGAATAAAATTAGAACAAGAGATTTACGCAAGCTAACTATATCGGACGAAGAATTTATAGCAGTTATGGAAGGAGTGTTAGGTACATTAAAAAGTGAATTTCCGGAGTTTATCTTAAGTCATAAAATTCTTATCGTTGAAACAGAGGAAGAACTTAAAAATGACGCAGGTCTGCATTACCGTAATCTGGATAAAACTGTACAAATCGGTTTATTAGTAAAGCATGTAGATTCCTTGGATATTATTGATTCTGCTATTATGTTTGAAGGCCGTGAGCTTGATCTTGACAGTTTCTTATTTGATGCCAGAGCCATGCTTCGTGCTTTTACAATAAAGGCAGAAGTACCGAAACAGGATAAAGTACCGATTATTATTCAAACCTTAGAACTGAATAAGAAGCTTACGCAATCCTTAAATGGGGAAGCAGTTGGTCACGGAACATCCATCTTTTGCGATAAAATCGGAAAAAAAGCCTTTTCCTCTTCCTTTCATTACTTGGTAGATCGTTCGGAGAAAGGGTATCATCGTCCGTTTTTTGATGCAGAAGGTGTAACGATTGAAGGTGATAGATTATATTTAATCAAAGATGGTGTGCTTGAAAGACCATTTACAGATAAAAAACAAGCCGGGATATTTTCCTATCAATTAACCAGTACAAGCAGTGGAAGCTATGATGAAGTACCAAGTCTTGATTACCCTGCTTTAACTATTGAAGCAGGAGATAAGAAGCTTAAGGAACTTTTAAATGGAGAGTTAGGTATTCTGGTTATTTTCATTAGCGGAGGTGAATACACCAATGATGGAAACTTTGCATCTCCGGTACAAATGTCTTATCTAACAGATGGAGAGAAATTATACGGTAGACTTCCTGAACTTAATATAACTGGTAACCTTTACGAAATATTTGGTGAGGATTATCTGGGGGTAACGAACGATAAGGTTATTAGCGGAGAAGAGGCTTTAGTGGTACGTATGAAAGTACATACATATTAAGTCTAGTCCTGAAAAATGACAGATTTTATAAAAATTAGTGTATAGGTAAGGGAGAAAAAGTTAAGGAGGTCTTTATGGGCAAAGAAAAAAACGGGTTGCTCTATATTTTGTCTGGAATTCTTATGATGTTATGTTTAGGAACGGTATATTCTTATAGTATATTCCGCCCCTATGTAGAGGAATTTTATCAGGCAGGAACAACAGAAAGCGGATTGCCTTACATGTTCTCCCTGGCTTTTTATGCACTATTTATGATGATTACCGGTAAATTTATAGGTAGCTGTAAACTTGGGACTCTTACTAGAATAGGGGGATTATTAGTAGGAAGCGGATGGATATTATCCGGTTTTGCAGATAATATCTTTGTTTTAACAATCACGTATGGTATGGTGCTTGGTGCAGGGGTTGGTATTCTTTACGGAGTACCTCTTAATTTAGTAACAAGTTGGTTTCCGAAACAAAAAGGTGCTGCTACCGGGCTTGTGCTGGTAGGTTTCGGACTTTCTCCGGTAGTTACTGCACCTATGGCAGAGGGATATTTGGAGCTGTATGGTCTTCATAAAACCTTTCAGATTCTCGGACTAGGCTTTTTTATAATATTATTGTTACTTTCTTTTCTTTTTCGCTATCCATCACAGAGTGTATCAGAAAGCAAAGTGATAGCGGCAAGAAATTTGTTCTGGGATGGTTCTTTTCGTGGGCTTTATCTTACCTTTACGATTGGTACCATGATTGGGCTTTTAATAGTAGGTATGACTGCCAATGTAGGAACAGAGTTAATTGGTATATCAACGGATGGAATTTCCTGGTATATAGCGGTATTTGCTGTATTTAACGGTGCCGGCAGACCGTTCTTTGGCTGGCTGGCAGATAAGGTATCATTTCAGAAGGCTATGATGACGTCCTATTTGTCACTAATACTTGGTGCGGGTCTTTTACTGATAGCTGATAAAGGTAATCTAATCTTATATGTAACCGGCTTTGCTATATTCTGGTTTAATCTGGGAGGCTGGCTGGCAATTGCACCTGCTGCTACGATGTATTTGTTTGGCACTTCTAATTACAGCAGAAACTACGGAATTGTTTTTACAGCTTATGGCATAGGTGCTATTGCCGGAGTATTAGTATCCGGTAAGCTAAAAGAGAGTTTCACCAGTTATACTGCTGTATTTATCTTTATTATACTGCTATGTATCCTTGGTTTGTTTATCAAAAGTAAGACGATATGGAAGAGGAAGGAACTGCTAGATTAATGTAGTACGTATGAAAAATCAGTAGATACCGTTTATTAAAACGGCGTCTACTGATTGTGTTTAAGAGCATATTATTTTAAAGCTTACTTTTGAAAGGCTTTCCAAAAGTCACCTTCTTTATCAATGACATTGGTCAATTCGTCAAAGGATATTTTAAATTCCGGGAAACCGGCTGCATAAGGAGCTATTTCATAAGGGTAAAAATAAAGAGTGATTCCGTCCTGCTCAAGGAAGAAGTTCTGATTATCTGCAATGGAATCAAAGCTATCTTCAAAATAGAAATCTTCTTCCGAATCAGCGCTTTCTATTTTAGTTTGAATAATTGTATTAATAGGTGTAATATAGTCCGTATCTTTTATAAACAAATCAGCTAGAGAATAGAATACACCGGTTGTAAGGTCTACAAAATAGTATTGCTTAATCGGCATACCGTGGGCAGCTCCAAAATAATAATCATAGCCTGTTTGTATTATAATTAGCAGATTGCCAAGCTGAGAGGCCGTATAATCGTCTTCTACGGTTAATTCGTCATCCTTAGTCAAACCTGTTCTTGGTGAAATAAAGATATCTTTTAGCCTATCATTCACACTTTTTTGAATCTCTTCAGAAGACATACCTTCTATTACAGGATAATTAACAACAACATACTTATTTGGTTTGAACTTAAAGCTTTTAACCGTAACACCAGACGGAAGAGTTGTTTCATCTGCCATTTTCCAAAGGATGGTACCGTCCTTTTTCAGATATAAAAGGCTATTGTCTACTTCGGCTTTTACAATACCATTAGATATTGTCATAGTACCTCGGCCTTCCAATTTAGGTAAAGACGTTACTTCTTTACCATTTGTATCAATAAAGTAAGTATTCGTATCATCTGTAACTGAGACATAATTCTCAGAAAAGGTGCTGACATCATAAAGCGTAAATTCGGTTAACTGTTCCCCCTTGTTGTTATATAATGCAAAGGGTCTGTAGTAAGAATTAAAATGTTCTTTTCCTTCTTCCATCTCACCCATAACTGCAAATAAATCATTTCCTAGATATTGTATCGCAGAATATACGGAATACGCACTAGTGTACTCAAAGGATAAGACAGATTCCCCTTTGTAATTAACAACACCTGTTTTGCCACCTTCATTGGTATAAACAACATAACCATCCACGAATTGATCCATGTTTGAATATTCAGGGGCTAGCTTATGGGATTCCAGTACAGTACCATTTTTATCAATGAGGCTGATGGTATCATCAATAAGTACATAGGCCTGGTTATTGCTGTTAAAGGAATCGGCTCGGTCATAAATTGGGTCAATTATTAACTTACCTGTCCCATCCACATATCCGCTTTTAAGGCTATTTTCAGATTCTACACTTACAACGGAAGCTCCATTTTTAAAGGGTGAAATAGTATATGGACTTTTATAAATTATCTTACCGGCAGTGTCAATAAGTAAGGATTTACCGGTGGTATCTGTTACAACTGCATACCCTTCCGAAAAATCAGAAGCAGAATAATATACGGGTTCGATGACGAAATTTCCCTTATCATCCATGTATCCATATCTTTTGTCCTCATTTACTACGGTATAAGCAGGGTAGAGCACCTTCGTTTTATCATCATCTTCCGGCAAAACCACCTCTGTAGCAGTTGGTGTAACAGTTACGGTGCTCTCTATATTTGTGTCATTCTTTCCAGACACTTCTACACCTTCGTTTGAATTTTTCTTACTACATCCTGTAACCAGGATAATGACAATCGCAAGAAAAAGTGGCAACTTAATTCTTTTCATTTGTTTCCTCCTCTAAATCGTTTTGCGTATACTTTCAATTGAAGATATACTTTACTTAAGCATTGACCTAATTATAGCAAGAGAAGGAGTTGTTTTCAAATTAAGTTTGTATGACGATTCTTTTACAATACAGTAAAAGAGTATTACATTAATTTTTTCTATGTGAACGAAGTATTACTGTATTCCTGGTTTATTAACAGCCATATCATATCGATTTCAGCCAAAGCACTTTTTAAATAGCTACATGCATATCTGGAGTAAGATTATAAATAGTAGGATTGTCTGATTATGTACTATTATATGTTTCGTTATTTTATATAAATACCAATTAAGATTTGACATTATTGGTTTTTAAGGATAGAATAATGATAGTTGATATATAGATATAAAAAAAGAGTGATAGTTTTGCTGGTTGTTTTATATTTTCAGGTAACTATTGAAATTTATCATAAAAGGCGGTGAAAGCAATGGGAGATAAAAATCCAAAAAAAGCTCCAAAGAAAAAGAAAACGGTTGAGAAATCAAATGCACAGGTTACTTCTTCAGCCGACACCTCCAAAAAAACAAAATAATGTTAAAGTCAAGGTGCTGTTGTAGCTATTCTGCAACAGCACCTTGACCTTTTGTAGGGCTGTCTTTACTTTATATTAACTTGTATAACTTTACCAAGTAAGGTTACATTTATTAATAGAATGATAAAGTAAAAACCTTTTGTAAATAAAAAAATTAGGGGAGGTAGTAGTAAGGCAGGACAAACATCTAGTTTGGATAGCAAAATTGAGAGTAAGAGTGAAAGAAAATAGAAAGATGAAAGGATGCCATAGGTTACTTCTTCACTCCCTTTAAATGTGGCAGTATCACAGCTAACTTGTGATATAAAACAGGTAAACAATATGAGGAACAGACGAATACAGGAATCCATTGTTGGAATCGTCAAAAACCCTACAAAAGAAGAGGCGATAAAGCGGGTCTTAGACTTGCTGCCGGTTAAAGATATTATAAAGAATGGAGATAGAGTTGTTATTACGCCCAATTGGGTAAATGACAAGGCGCCGGGTACAGGTACCATAGTAGGCCCGGATACTTTAAGATACCTAATCCGTTATGTAAAAGACTTTAATCCCAAGGAAATCATTATTGCTACTGGGTCAGGCGGAGTTGAAACAACCCAGGTCTTTCATAAGTATGGCTACACTAAAGTAATTGAAGAAGAAAAAGTTACTTTTATCGATTTGAATTACGGACCCTTTTGTATGCTGCCTTTAGGACATTCTATCATTGGGCAGACAGAAATAAATCAAGTGCTTATGAATCTGGATGTATTAATTAGCTTTACACAATTAAAACAGCACGAGGAGGCAACAATGAGTGCTTCTATTAAAAATATTGCACTTGGCTGGCCTCCGGCAAGTATACATGGATTCCCTAAAAAGCAGCTAGGTATACACGAGGATCTTCACGGATTTATTTATGCAATGGCGAAAAAAATTCCAATTGATTTGGCCATTGTAAGTGCGGATAAGGCGATGATTGGTACAGGACCATCCGATGGTAAGGCAGTAAATACTGGTGGCTTAATACTGGCAGGTACGGATGCCGTTGCAGTGGATGCTATAGGTGCCAGGCTGTTGGGATTCCTGCCTCAGGCTGTACATTATCTGTACCGATTATATCAGGATGGGGTTGGAGAAGCAGACCCGAAAGCCATGACAATAAAAGGACTACCTGTTATAGAGGCTGAGAAAATCTTTTCAAAAGCAGCTTATGGAGAGGAGATTACATTAGATAAGAATAACACACTAAAAGATATTCATGGAAATACCTAAGTACCTGACTTAAAAATGGATGGATAAGAATGGTTATATGCACGGATGGATAGTAAATAAGTTCCTCTGTACCTGCTATAGTCTCATTAAATTCTAGTATCGTTTTAAGCAACATTGTATATGTTTTATGTATACAAAACGGGAATGGTCTTCTGACAGTATAGCAGGTTACATTAGAACTTTTTTATATTGAAGATTTCTTTGTATAATGGATAAATACTTTTTGATAAAACTAAATAATTATTTAAGGCAACAGCCAGATTAATGTAAAGGAAATTATAAGCTGTATAATTGCAAATTTGAAAACCACCTGGGTATTGGACCAGTTTGAATTTTTTCTGACATGGTCATGTAGGGGGGTACGGGTGTTTTTCAAAATTCTGATTTTACAAAAACGTAGTAAGAATACTTTAATAAGTCCAAGTCCGCCGTCAATAATCAGCATAAAAGCGGCAGGAATATACAAGAGAGGACTTCCGGTTTTTAATATGGCTATGCTGATAAACAATCCAAGCGCTCTAGAACCAGCATCTCCCATAATCATTAAGCTTGGAGTTGCATTAAACCATAAATAGCTCATTACACAGGAAACCATAATCAGTATAAAATAATTGGAATCTCTGTCTGTTTTTAAAATATTACCGATTGCATATATGGTAAGTAAAGTGATAACAGATAGGGTACCGCTTAGACCGTCAACACCATCAGAGCAGTTTGTAACATTTATGGAGGCCCAGACTAAGACTGTGCCAAGGACAATAAATACAATGGGTGAAAGAGTAACTGCCGTATCTGTAAACGGTATTTGAATTGTACTCGAATTAAAATTGTAGTAGGTATAACTTAATGTAACAGCAATAACGAAATCAAGCAGTCCTTTTTTTAATTCTCCCCATGGAGATTTGGAGCAGTCATCCAGGAAACCGGTCAGCATAGCTGCAAGGGTCAAAATAACATAAATTATCATTTCGTTTTTTAATGGAAGAAAGAGCAGGGAGGATACAGCAAATACCAGTACAAATAAGAATCCGGCTCCACGAGGTTTTCCGGCTGACAATTTTCCATCATGGGCATATTCACGTCCACCGTCTCTTGGCAGGATACCTGTACCAAATTTTAATAGTAAAAAGGTTACTCCATACGTAAATAAGATGCCAAGCAGGGCTATGTTTTTATAGTCTATGTTTAGGTTTAACAAATGTATCATAACATTTCTCCATTCATATTCTCTTATTATTAATAATTATTTCTTTCGATTAATTTGATGTTTTTGAGGTTGCAGAGTGATGTCAGAAACCAACATCCCCTCTCTCTGATGAAGTATCATTTCAACAGCTTTTGCAACTTCACCTGGAAGAAGATAAGTATCTTCTGCATGTCCTTCCATAAAGTCTGCATTCCGGTAAAAATTTGTCTGGGTCATATCAGGATGAATACTAGTAACCTTGACTCCATACTTTCTGACTTCATCGAACAGGCTTTTGGAAAAGCTTGTTAATCCGGCTTTGGTAGCACCGTAAGCACAACCATGGGTATTGGACTTGCCGGCAGTGATAGAAGATATATTAATGATATATCCCCGTTGGCGTTTTATATCCCGTAACAGCAGCTGGGTTAGCAGCATAGGCACCTCCAGATTAACGCAAACCATTTCATGAATCTTTTTAGCATTCAGTTCTTCATGAGGGCCGAAGTAGCCTAGACCTGCATTATTTACTAACAAACTTATAGTATCAGAAGCTTTAATTTCTTCTATTTTCTTACTTAATTCCTGCGTGTTGGTAACATCACAGCGTACTGGTATGAATGTTTCAACAGCAAAACTCTGCTCTTTAAAATCTCTTCCGATACCATATACTTTATATTGGTTATCAAGAAGTACTCTTGTAATTTCTAAACCAATACCGGAAGAAGCGCCGGTAACTAAAGCACTTTTCATAAGGTGGTCTCCTTCCAAACAAACACTTTATTTTTAGGAATATGTTCTCCTAGCAGGCATTCCATATATGCAATCATTTCATGGGTCAACGACTTATTATAGTGGTAAACACCGTTGTCATTTTCATAGGGGTACTGTAATATAACGGAGTCCATACGCTGTTTTCGCATTTGTTTTAAAAATTCCTGAGATATACGAAATACACCCAGACTCACATCAAAAAGTTGTTCCCCGTTTATCTGTTTAAATACGGTGCGGATAAAATTCTCATAAATGCTTTTCCAGTCTTTGTGATACAGCATAGGGTCAAAGCAAAGCCGTACCTTGTACCCGGCGTTAATTGCATTTACCGCACAACGGATACGCTCTTCCAATGGGGGAGTATGCTTTTCATATGCCTTAACAAATTCACTGGGGGAGAGTGTCCAGGCAAGTATGAAGTTTTGTGGCGGTGTATTCTCGTTATAACTTTTACATGTATAGTTTAGAGTATTCCAGTTACTGCTTTTGGTTCGAAGTTCTATGGTAAGATCCTTATGTTTCCTGCAAAATTCCATCCATTCTTTCACATATAAAAGAGCAGAATCAATCGCCAGTAAATCTGTATCATAAGAGATACAAAGATAAACCGGATGTAGCGTTAGCAGTTTTTCTACCTCTAAGAATATATCCTCTAAGTTAACAAAAACCACCAAGTGTGCAGAAGGATACATTCCTTGTAAGTAACAGTATTCGCAATCATAAATACAATTCATAACAGAAGAGGTGTAATAAAAATGATTGTTTCCAAAGCTTTGGCAAACCGGTGCCCCCTCATAAATCATCGAGTTATTTTTTTTTGCAAGAATCAGGCAGGGACACTTTTTTTGTATAAAAAAATTCTGTCCTTTTCTGCAAAAAATATCTTTATAGTGTGAGATTTCTACAATTTCAGCCCCTGGAAAACGTCTTAATATTTTCTGAGTGTTCTTATGATGCAGAATCTCCTTTTCTATATAAATGTGGCTGAAAAATGTATTATAACAGCCTTTGCTTAAACTTGTCAAAGTACTTCTTTCCTTCCGCTTTTGTTTTGCACCTGTTAGGCATCTCTGCTAAAAAATCAGTGATAACAGTCAGTATACAGCCTTCCCTAACTTTATAATACCATGAATACTGCCATAGGCTGTGTTCCATGGTAACAGATAAGTGTAGGGCAGTTGATAACTCCTTTAAGGCTTCCTTCTCCTGGATTGTCAGCGTAGGAACTTGTAAAGCAGCATTGTTATCCTCTATCTGCATAATCCATTCAAGAATTTGAGAGCAGTTTTTCTCGAGTAAAGCCGTAATCCTTTGTGGTGTCACAATAGGCAAGGAAGAACCCTTAACCATTAAATAATCAGATACCACTTTAAGAAAAATCATCTGATGAGTCTGAAAAAAGTAAGTCGCCGTCTGGTATAGACTTGCCGCCTCCATATCTACAAGGTAATCACCGGTCTTTATGAACTGTTTTATATAAAAGAGGAACGCACTTTCTAGCTTTGTTTCTGTATCTTCAGAATAGTTTTTAGTTTCTTTGTATTTTGATAAATCGATAGGCACCGGACTGGTAAGTACACGGTCTTCCAAAAAGGGATGGGAATACACCATATCCGGAAAAAACGTACGCCCAGTCTCTGCTTCTAGTATTTTATTGCATAAAAAAACTGTACCTTCCGGCACCGTTTGGTCTGTACATCCACAGACACCGATATTTACCAGTAAATCCTCTCCGGATGGAGGAAAGCAGTTGCACAGGCTTGTAAGGGCAATTGCACTACTTATCTTGCCAGCACCTGTTATTAGCAGCAGAACCTTCTCATTCCGAAATAATTGAAATTTGGTAAAATCAGTGTCCTTTTTTAGCTTTAGGTAATTTATTAAAGGCAGGGCTTCATTATACAAAGCCATACATAGTATCAACATATTTTCTATCCTTCTTTTTCCAATCGTAAATCCTACCTATTATTATGTGTAATTAAGACAGACATGTCAATAAAATTATGTTGGAAATGCAAAAATATTTTCTGATTAAATTGGGATTGTCAGATGAATACTAACTTAGTATAATAAATAAGATTTGGAATACTGCTAAAAAAGTTGGTTATGCCAAGTGATAAAATAAAGAAAGGGTGCAGTTAGGTTAAAACCTAGCAGCGATATTGCAGGCGCGCTTGTAATAGAGAATGGTGTGGGTATGAATGATACAGGATATTTTATGCCGGGAGAATGGGCGAAGCATGAAAGAACATTAATTTCGTGGCCGGTGAAGGATTCC
This sequence comes from Anaerocolumna cellulosilytica, assembly GCF_014218335.1. Lineage (GTDB taxonomy): Bacteria > Bacillota > Clostridia > Lachnospirales > Lachnospiraceae > Anaerocolumna > Anaerocolumna cellulosilytica. Next base: position 2,571,430 of record NZ_AP023367.1, read on the forward strand.
CTAGTTTGGACTGATAACTATGAAGAAGTATGTAACGGATATGAAGAAGTAATTAATGCCATTGCAGAATTTGAAGCAGTAACGGTTATTGCGAATGACTCTGATGTAGAAAATCTAAAAAATAGACTGAATGATAAGGTACATATACTTATCGTACCTCATAATGATGCCTGGTGCAGAGACAACGGACCTACCTTTGTATGGAATAATCAAAAGGATTTAAAAGGTATTAACTGGAAGTTTAATGCATGGGGAGAAAAATATGCTCCCTATGATTTGGATGATAAAGCAGCTAGCGCAGTGTTAACGGCAATTGGTGTACCTGTTCTTCATTCTTCCATTGTGCTAGAGGGAGGATCTATCCATGTAGATGGTGAAGGAACCATGCTTACCACGAAACAATGCCTGCTCAATAAGAACAGGAACCCTCATCTGACCCAGAAAGAAATCGAAGAGGAGTTAAAAGACAAACTGCGGATAGAAAAAATAATATGGTTAAACCAAGGGTTGTTCGGAGATGAGACAGATGGACATATTGACAATATTGCTTGTTTTGCAAGACCCGGTGAGGTAATAATCCAAACCTGCAAGGATAAGGAAGACCCTAACTATGAAATTACGCAGGAGAATCTTAAGATACTACAAGAAGCAACTGATTCAAAGGGAAGAAAATTAAAAATTATGGAGATTCCCCAGCCTCCGGCAAGATTTTATAAGGGGGTTCGCTTAACCTTAAGTTATCTCAACTTTTATTTTGTAAACGGTGGAATTATACTGCCGGTATTTGGCGGTGATGCGGCAGAGACAGATTATAAGGCGAGGGAAATATTGCAGAAGGAATTTCCGGATAGAAAGATAGTAACAGTTGACGGTATGGCACTTATCAAAGAGGGCGGCAATGTTCATTGTATTACCCAACAGATGCCGGCGGGTAAATATTAAAATTTCCTCTTTTATACGTGAGATGGATAGGTTGAAAATTAGTTGTTTCCCAAGTGTCTAACTTGTAAACATGTGAAAGGATGGCAGAAAAAATGAGAAAAGTGAAAGTAGCGGCAACGCAGATGAGCTGTACAGAAAATATTCAGGATAATATTGAGAAAGCGGATAAATTAGTTCGTGAAGCTGCTGCAATGGGTGCTAATATTATATTAATCCAGGAGTTGTTTGAAACTCTGTATTTTTGTCAGAAGGAAAAGCCGGAATATTATAACTATGCTACAGAAGCAGCGGAAAATAAAGCAATCAATCATTTTAAAAAAGTAGCCAGAGAATTAAATGTGGTACTTCCAATCAGCTTCTACGAGAGGATGAATAATGCAAGATATAATTCCTTGGCTGTTATTGATGCTGACGGTGAAATTCTTGGTATCTATAGGAAAAGTCATATTCCTGACGGACCTGGCTATGAAGAAAAATATTACTTTAATCCAGGGGATACTGGTTTTAAAGTATGGAATACCCGTTATGCTAAGATTGGTGTGGGTATCTGCTGGGATCAATGGTATCCGGAGGCTGCAAGAGCCATGGCTTTAATGGGAGCAGAATTACTATTTTATCCTACTGCAATCGGGTCAGAACCGGAGAGTCCGGAGGTAGATTCAAAAGATCACTGGCAAAGATGTATGGTTGGACATTCCGCCTGTAATTTAGTACCTGTGATTGCTTCAAACCGTATAGGCAAAGAGGATATCGATGGTTCAGTTATTCATTTTTATGGCTCCTCCTTCATTACCAATGCCGTGGGTGAAAAAATTGCAGAAGCTGACCGAATGACAGAAACCATTCTGACTGCTGAATTTGATTTGAGTGCAATCGCTGAGCAGCGCATTGAATGGGGGATTTTCAGAGATCGGAGACCTGATTTATACCAAGTACTCTTAACCTATGATGGTGTTGTAAAAAGTAGTTTCTAAATCTTTTAATTTATTCTGAAAAGGAATATGAAAATAGAATAAAAATGTTATTAAGTAAACAAACAGGAGAAGGAATGTCTATATCGAGATTTCTTCTCCTATTATGTTAGGATACGAGAATAAATAACTTGCGTGATGTGTAAAAAATGATATAATAATCACATTAAGTGGTTAAATTATTGAATTTCTACAAAAGATAATCTTCAGAGAAACACGGAATCGGAATGCTGGTTTACAGAAAGAAGGTGCACTTATGAATATCTCAATTAGAAATAAAGATTTTTTTAATATAAAAGATAATGATTCATTACAAATATATTTTGGCGGGGATCAGGCTTGGTATATAAAGGCCTGGAGCAAAGAGGCTGGATGTGGTCCGACTTGTGCGGCTAACATCACTGCATATCTAGCCAGAAGCAAAGAGATGTACAAAGAACTATATCCGTCGGTAAGTTCGGATAAAAATGAATTTTCTAAGCACATGGAAGTACTTTTTCAATATGTAACGCCAGGTGCTATGGGTGTAAACAGTGTTACTAAATTTACAGACGGACTGGAGCAATATCTGAAAGCAAAGAACATAACATTAACACCAAAGATATTGTCAGTAGATCCTTTTTCTAAAAAGCTAAGAGATACAGAAGAGCTAAAAGTTTTTGTTGAAAAAGGGCTTTTAGCGGATTGTCCCATTGCCTTTTTAAATCTTTCAAAAGGTGCAGAACGGCGGCTTCAGGGCTGGCACTGGATTACGATTACTGGAGTAAGAACAGAAGGGGAAAGCCTTATAGCAGAGGCTTCTGATGAAGGAAAGAAGATAGAATTTGATTTAAAACTCTGGTATATGACAACTAAAATGCATGGAGGGTTAATTTATTATGTTTAACCAAAAGAATATGGTTATTATATTAAGAAGGAACGAGTAGCAACGTTCCTTTTTTTTACTTGTAATATATGAATGAGGAAAAAATTAAATCTAAAATTAATATAAACTTATTGACAGATTAATAAAAGAATAGTATATTTAATTCAGAAAGATTGTAAACAATTAAATAGAACAAAATCAATAGGAGGTTTTTATGGGTTTTTATGATTATTCTGCTGTCAAAATGGACGGAAAAGAAGTAAGAATGGAGCAATACAAGGGCAAAGTAGTAATTGTTGTGAACACTGCCAGTAAATGTGGTTTAACACCTCAATTTAAAGAATTAGAAGAGCTCTATAAAAAGTATAAGGATCAGGGCCTTGTTATTCTTGGTTTTCCCTGCAATCAGTTTGCAAAACAGGATCCGGCCGGAAATGATGAAATTAATTCCTTTTGCCAGTTAAATTATGGTGTCAGCTTTGATATGTTTCAAAAAATTGATGTTAACGGCAGTGAAGCCCACCCGTTATACCAATATCTTAAAAGTGCAGCAAAAGGGGCTTTGGGGAATACTATTAAATGGAATTTTACTAAGTTTTTAATAGATAAGGACGGTAATGTGATAGAACGATTTGCACCTACCGTAAATCCGGTTAAAATGGAAGATAAAATTACAGAATTACTCTAATATAAGAGATTATTCATACATTTGACATTCGAAAGGAGAGTAGACATTATGGTACATGTATTATCAACAGAGAATTTTGAAGAAGAGGTAATAAAAGAAAAAGGTACAGTATTGGTTGATTTATATGCGGATTGGTGCGGGCCATGTAAAGTACTTGCTCCTACTGTAGAGGCAATTGCCGATGAAGAAACGGGTTTAAAAGTAGGGAAAATGAACATTGACCAGAATCCGGATATCGCAGAGCAGTACGGAGTCCGCTCAATACCGACATTGTTATTATTTGAAAACGGTGAATTAAAGGAAAAAACCGTAGGCTTACAATCCAAAGCGCAGATATTAAATTTAATTAAAAAGTAATAGTAATTTTTAAGCTGACACTTTATATGAAGGGCTGTTGTTATTCTATCTGATAAGAATAGCAACAGCCCTTTTATAAAATTAGCTTATAGGATTATTATTAAGCAACGATTCGATTAATATCTTCTCCGGTAAGAGACTCTTTCTCTAATAATTCGATTGTGATTGCTTTAAGAGAGGATAAATTCTTTTCTAACAGAGTTCTTGTGGAATCATACAACTGATTCATCTGACAACGGCATTTGCTTAACAGTTCCCTATCATAACCTTCTTCTAAAACAGAAACATTAAATAAACCCATGTCTTCATCCATACCATATTTATTAATATAATCTACCAGCATGGCAGAGGCTTTTTGAATATCATTGCTTGCTCCTGTTGTTATTTCATCAGATCCAAATATCAATTCTTCAGCAGCTCTTCCAGCTAAGAGCATCTGGATACTTGCTTCTATCTGCCGTCTAGTCTGAAACATAGTATCTTTAGGAATACTTAAGTTAAAACCGCCAGCACCCCGGACACTAGGTATAATGGTAACCTTAGATATATAATTTTCCGGTTGTAAAAGCTTAGTGGCCAATGCATGTCCTGCCTCATGATACGCTGTAATATTCTTATCCCGGTCTGTAATATAACTTCTGTCTTGTATGGGAGCTCCTGCAATAACAGTATAGAAAGCCTTATCTATATGACTTCTTGATATCATCGCCATTTTGTCATTTGCGGCATTAATGGCCGCTTCATTTAACAAATTCTCTAGCATAGCACCACTAAAATAAACGGTGGATTTTGACAAGGCATCTAAATCTACATCCTCTGCCAATGGTTTTTTGTCTGCATGTAATTGCAGGATTTTCTTTCTTGCATTTATATCCGGAAGAGCAATTTCTATCTGCCGATCAAAACGTCCTGGTCTTAATAATGCTTCATCCAAGGTATCAAGACGATTGGTAGCACCAATAACGACAATACCCTTATTGTCATGGAAACCAGACATTTCTGTTAGAAGTGCATTGAGTGTCTGATCCCGTTCGTCATTACTGGCAGACGCATTCCTAGCTCTTTTCTTACCAATGGCGTCAATTTCATCAATAAAAATAACGGCACGTTCACTTTTTTTAGCTTTATTAAATAGATTTCGGATACGGCTGGCTCCTACACCAACATACATCTGAACAAAATCAGATCCGCTCATGGCATAAAAAGGAACATTAGCTTCTCCGGCAATCGCTTTGGCCATTAATGTTTTTCCGGTTCCCGGAGGGCCGTAAAGCAAAAGCCCCTTTGGCATACGGGCTCCGACAGCAGTATATTTTTCAGGATCTTTTATAAACTCGATAATATCTCCAACCATCATTTTAGCTTCTGCATTACCCGCCACCTGATTCAAAGTAACCGTTGAGGCAGTCATATTTTTGGTGGCATCAGCAATTAAAGGTTTATTAGAGCCGCCTCTTCGCATATAATAAAACACGCCTCCTGCTACGGCGATTAAGATTAGAAATTGGAATACTCTAACGAAGGCACTGGTTTCGCCATAGGTTACGGTTATATTATTTGTTAATAAAAATTCGATAAAATCTTCTGTTTTAGGGTTGGGAATCGTATACGTTTGCTTTTTATTACCTTTTAAAACCGCTAAAAAAGTATTTCCGTTTTCCTTAATTTTGACCGAATCGACTTTATTTTGTTCTAGAGCCTCTAAAAATGAGGGGTAGGACATTTCCTGACTTTTGTTGTCCAGGTTTAGAAATATAAAAACACTAAGACTTATAAATGCCAGGACTGATAAAAGAATAATTATGGTTTTTTTCATACAACAGCCTCCCGGAAGTTTTCAAAAAATACAATATGTTAACAGCACAATTGGTTTACATAAAACATTACTCTTATTATAGAACTGTCTATTCCAAATATCTACAATGTATTACTGGTAAGTATGTTTTTTTATACCAGTTAAAAAGGGAGGAAGCGTATTTTTGGATTATATGTATAAGGGAATACCCCTACCCATCCTCAGATAGTGTACAATAACTAGGTTTATCTATATTTTTCATAGTTAGTTCATATAATAAAATATAGGTAATTACAGAACTTTGTATTCAATGGCAGGTATAATTTCATCCTTCAATAACTGTTTTCAAGTATCTATAATGGTGAATTTAAAAATGGGGGAGTGTTTATGACAGACGGAGAATTTTTTACATTTCATGAATATATGAAAAGGGAAGCCGAAGGCTTGTCACCCTCAGCCCAGGATTATCTGGAAATGATTTTTAGGCTTTCGAAGGAACATGAATTTACAAGAGTAAATGATTTGGCAGCAGCCCTAAATGTACAGCCGCCGTCAGTTACCAGAATGATTCAAAAACTGGCAGACCAACATTTACTAAAGTACGAGAAGTATGGAGTAATCAGGCTAGAACCGGAGGGGCTCCTTCTTGGTAAAAATTTATTAGACAGACATAATCTAATCGAAGAATTTTTGAAATTACTATGTATAACAGAAGGGCTATTAGAAAGTACAGAAAAGATGGAACACACTATAAATGCAGATATCTTATTGGGAATAAGCAAGCTGCTGAGGTTTTTTAAGGAATATCCCAATGTTATGGAAAAGTATAAAAAGTATATGAGCGAAAAATCAGAATGAGCTGTTACAATAAATCAATATCTGAGATTGGTTTGTAACAGCTCTGCAAACTAAATACAAACTAGGAATTGGCTTAACGATTTCTGGTGCCGGTTTCATCAATTAAATAAACTTCTGAAAAAAGTTCTTTTGTCTCTCTATCATCATAAGTAATGGTACCACCATTTAGTAAAGTATTTGCTATTTCTACACCTAAAGCCCCCATTTCATAAGGCTGCTGGGCTATTGTGCCCTGCATATACCCATTTTGAATGGCTTCAATTGCAGAAGGATCTCCATTAAAACCAATTATCATGATTTTGCCTGTCAAACCGGCCTCATTTACAGCTTGCGCTACTCCTAGTGCCATAGTATCATTTTCGCTAAAAACCACCGCTAAATCACTGCCATAATTCTTTAGAATTTCTTTCATTGCTTCATAAGCTTGTTTTTGACTTGAGTTGGCGGTAACTTCCGCAACCACAGCAATATTACTGTCTTCCATAACTCTGGCAAAGGCTTCGCCGCGCCGTCTTGCATAGGTGGAAGTTTCTTCTGTTTTAATTATAACGGCGTTGCGGCTGGAAAGTTCATGCTCACGTATTAATCTTAGTGCATATTCTGCTGCCAGTACACCTCCCCCATAATTGTCAGAAATAATGAATGCATCAATATCTGCTCCTCCTGTACCTACATCTATTACAATTAATGGAATACCTGCTTCCTCTGTTAAGTTTGAAACTACCATCATGGCTTCCGGATTTATCGGAGATATTAACAATGCATCAATTCCCTGAGCAATTAATTCCATAGTACCGGTTATCATTTCAGAGGTATTGCTCTTTTGGTCATAAGGTATAACACCTATATTTAATTCCCTAGCCCGGTTTATAACTCCTTGTTGCATAGTCTGGAAATATTCCTGCTCCGTATTATAAACCGACCACCCAATTACAATATTGTCCGCTGTTTTAACGTAGTCTTTTTTAGATTCATTGCCTGTAACCGCATTTTTATAAACTACTGTATTTTTATGATATCCGATATAAATTAACAGGAATGAAAAGGCCAGCAGTAATACATTTATCCTCCAGAAATTTTTCATAAAGCACCTGTGCCTTCCTGTGTATCCCCAAAAATATTTTGAGAAAGGTTTATATTGTTAAAATATGAAACCCTGTATGCATTTATTCCCAAGGACGAGTAGGATTTTAATTTCGCCAAAGTAACAAGGTTTTAATAAAAGAATAAAGTTTTAGCAGACTAACTTTTTAGGAATTATGATTTCATAATTGACAGATAGTGATTCCTGTTGTAAGATAGATAACATAATTTCATATGGCCTCACTTTGACAAGTGAGGTAGAGGCGCGGTATTTAACAGTCTGTTGTGGAGTCTGAGTGGCAAAGATGCTATGGAGAAGGAAATATCGCCGAAGTGTATAATACACTCCGTATTATATGCTGGGACTACAGTTAAGAGCTGTAGGACTGTCTCAATGAACTTCCCAGTTTATTGAGTTGTGCTATCTCCGATGGGAAAATGGTGGGGACAAAGGATTTTTTAGTGAGCCTGAGTTTACCTCAAGGCTTTTTTTGTTTCAATAGTAGAATATTCTTCTTGTAAAGGGTTGCTATAGTAGGATTTCTCATAAGCTAAAAGAGGACAAACTGACCAGGATGCAGGCGTAACCATAAAAAACAAGATAGATTAAAAGAGGGTGCACAGCAAGAATTAACTGGGGAAATATAATATTAAGTGTATACTGGTTGGGTATAATATGGAAATAGATTATGCAGTATCTAACCAGTTGTAAGAATGGAGGAAATTATGAAGAAGAAAGTAGTTGGATTATTAGCCGTTGCGTTATCAGCTGTTATGCTTTTAGGAGGGTGCGGTACAAAGAATACTGCAGGGAACGGAGATAAAACAGGAGAAAACGGTGATAATATGTTCCGTGTGGGAATGGAAGCTGGTTACGCTCCCTTTAACTGGACCCAGATGGATAATAAAAACGGTGGAGTAACAATTGAAGGCAGCCCGGAATTTGCAGGTGGTTATGATGTGGAAATCGCAAAAAAACTGGCGGAAGGCCTTGGAAAAGAATTGGTAATTGTAAAGACAGAATGGGATGGGTTGGTACCGGCTTTAACCTCTGGAAAAATTGATGCTATAATAGCCGGCATGTCACCAACTGCTGAAAGAAAAGAAACCATTGATTTTACTGAAAATTATTATAAGTCAGATTTAGTTATGGTAGTAAAGAAAGGCAGTCAATATGAAGGAGCTGCTTCCATTCAGGATTTTTCAGGCGCAAAAATTACAGCGCAGTTAAATACATTCCATTATTCTGTAATTGATCAGATAAATGGTGTAGTAAAGGAAACTGCTATGGATAATTTCACTGCAATGAGAGTAGCTTTAGAATCCGGCATTATTGACGGATATGTATCTGAACGTCCGGAGGGAGTCAGTGCAGCAGCTGCAAATGAAAATTTTGCGATGGTAGAATTTACACAAGGTTTTGATACCTCTGATGACGATACAGCGATTGCTGTAGGTTTAACAAAAGGTAGTGACTTAACAGCTAAAATAAATGAAATATTGGCTGGAATATCAGAAGAAGAACGTACAAGCATTATGGATACAGCTATTTTAAATCAACCAGCTGCACAAGAATAGATTTTTTACAGACTGCCGCAAGTTAAGTTTTGCCTGTGTATACCTAGAATGTTTCAGGGTAAGAAGGAACGATGACGATTGGTTACCGGGTAAGGCTTGCCTAGTGGCAGTTTTGCGAATGAAGGAGGAAGAATTATGAGCCTGGAATGGCTGATTAATATAATTTCAAAATACTGGCCTATGTTCTTAAGAGGCGCGGGGATTACGCTATATATATCAATTATTGGTACGATTGTGGGAACCTTTATCGGATTGATGGTAGGAATTGTGAAAACAATTCCGCTGCCTGAGAGAGGTATGAAAAGAATACTATTAAAAGTAATAAATGGGCTGCTAAGTGCATACATTGAATTTTTCAGAGGAACACCGATGATTGTACAAGCCATGGTAATTTATTATGGCTCGGCACAAGCATTTGACATAAACATGAACAAGACCTTTGCGGCTATTTTTATTGTGTCCATTAACACAGGTGCGTATATGTCTGAAATTGTCCGCGGAGGTATTTTGTCCGTGGATAAAGGACAGTTTGAGGCAGCCTCAGCAATTGGTATGAATCACATTAAAACGATGATACATGTTGTTTTACCTCAGGTAATTCGAAATATTTTACCAGCTACCGGAAATGAATTTGTTATCAACATTAAAGATACCTCAGTATTAAATGTGATTTCTGTATCTGAGTTATTTTTCCAGACTAAGTCCGTTGCAGGCAATAATTTCAGATACTTTGAGTCATTCTTTGTAGCTTGTGTCCTGTATTTTATTATGACCTTTACCATAACAAGAATTTTAAGAATGGTTGAGCGTAAGTTGGATGGACCTGATAATTACATTATGATGGGAAACCAGATGCAGGTTGAAAAACCGGAACATATGTTAAAAAGAACGAAAAACAGCCCCGGTGGCAGAGTGTAAAGGAAGGAAATGTGGAGATGGAAAAAGTGATAGAAATTCAACATTTGAGTAAGTCCTTTGGCAGCCATGAAGTATTAAAGGATATTGATTTTACTGTGAACAAAGGGGAAGTAGTTTGTATTATAGGCTCTTCTGGTTCCGGTAAATCAACGCTTCTTCGTTGCATAAACCTCTTAGAGAAGCCAAACGGCGGGAGTATTATTTATAACGGTGAAAATATTTTAGACAGTAAACATGATATTTACGGATATCGTACTAAACTTGGTATGGTTTTCCAGCATTTTAACCTGTTTAATAATCATAATGTGCTTAGCAATTGTATGGTTGGACAGCTAAAAGTCTTGGGTCGTAGTAAAGAGCAGGCACAGACTGTAGCCATGAAATACCTAAAAGTGGTTGGAATGGAACAGTATATTAACGCTAAACCAAAACAGCTCTCAGGCGGACAAAAACAACGTGTGGCGATTGCACGAGCATTATCCATGGAACCGGATGTTCTGCTTTTTGACGAGCCGACATCCGCACTTGACCCGGAAATGGTAGGGGAAGTATTAAAAGTTATGAAAGAACTGGCTCAATCAGGCTTAACCATGCTGGTTGTAACCCATGAGATGGGATTTGCAAAAGAAGTGGCAGACCGAGTGGTATTTATGGATAAAGGGGTTATAGCAGAAGAAGGCAGTCCGGAGCAAATCTTTAATAATCCAACAGAAGACAGAACAAGAGAATTCTTAAGCCGTGTATTAACAAATTCCTGATAAGAATAAGTAGTACCATTTGCTAAAAAGGATGCTCGAATTAACAATGGAACTATGTAATATCCTGCTAGGGGATAATTATACAGTTCCATTTTTATTTATAGTTAGATATAGAGTATTTTAGATATAAAGCCACCGGGTGCAACTCCGTTGTTCGACTGCTGAAATGTCTTTGTTCCTATTAAGGTCCATGTACCAGGGTTATCAGCTATTAAGTCAATGTCAGTTCTTCTGCCAGAGGCAAGGTCTATGGTGTCATCCATAAAATCACTTCTGGAAAATCCATTAACATTGGCAATCATAAAATTGTGTCCGTGAAAATGCATATATTGATTTTCGCCAGCTTTCGTTACAAAGCGGATACGTATTTTATTGCCATAGCGAAAATATAGTGGTGAGGTATCCGGAAAGCATTTTCCGTTAATTGTGAAATAATTAGGGTGCCTGTGAAATTTGTCCGGTTTATAAACACCTGGATATATTTGCCCCATTTGGGGCTGCGGAATATCCCATTGTTGCATTAACAGGATATAATCCTGATCCGGGATTATACCATCACTGATATCCTGATCTTTTGGTAAAACAATAAATGCCCCCATCATACCCATAGATACTTGAAAGTCTTGACTAGATTGATAAAAATAAGTACCGCTTTGCCAACATAGGAATTTATAAGTATAGCATTCACCGGGTTTTACTGGTTGAAAACGTTGGTTCATATGAAAGGTATTATTTAGCAGATTCGGAATTGTCAAACCATGAATGGACAAGCCTGTTGGCTCATCCAATCTGTTTTCTAAAGTAAGGTAAATCCATTCCCCTTGTTTGATGATAATCAATGGACCGGGTGTTACACCATTATAGCCTAAGGCATCAATGGTCAAATCAGTTAATATATTATGCAAAACCGGCTGAGCGATAAGGTGAAAATGTCTAAGATTGTACTCCTTGGTGTAGGAGGCTATCTCCATATCCGGGGCGATAATACGGGATTCCCAAATAGCAGCATCTGCACGATGTACGATTTGATATCCAAATTGATTATCCATAGCATTATTCCTTACAGGTTTATTAATTATAGTATTCTTTAAGTACAATAGTGTGCATTTCGATAGTACTGTCGCAGTTCTCTGTAAGGAGTAAGAAAATCTTTCTTCTATACATGAGTAATAATTTAAACCTTGGTAATATTAAAAAGTTGTGTTACTACAATCCAGCTCTGTGGGAAAAAATTCATAATCTGCCAGATTCCTGAACCACTTAGTCCATATTCTGGTATTAATCGATATTTTGCATTCATACTTCTGGCATCCTCAAACCATACAACATGCTCCCTGCTGTCAGGAGCAGTATAATAGTAAAATGGTGTTTGTGAGTCTTCATCGAATTGAATGGTAACGCCGTTTTCAACACCACGCTCTAATGCAGCAACGTTACTTAAGGATTCCGCTTTTGTTTCACCTCTGACAAAGGGCAGCGCCCAATCATATGCATAATTAGGAATTCCCATCAATATTTTATCAGGATCAATTTCAGATATACCGTATTCAAGTACTCTGCGTACACTATTTAGGGGAGCTGTTGCCATGGGAGGGCCAAATGTATATCCCCACTCATAGGTCATTAACAGCACTTTATCTGCAATTCCACCAATAACGGGATAATCATGAGCCTGATATAAGAGTCCAACTTGGCCTGCCGAAGTTTTTGGTGCTAGTGCTACGGTAACAATATAGCCTTCGGGTTCTAGTTTGGCTTTTGCTCTTGATATGAAATCTATGAATAATTGTCTGTCTTCTGGTAATACAAACTCGAAATCAATATCTAGTCCTTGGTATCCCTTTGTCTGAATATTAGCAAGAATGTTATTAACAAGCCGGTCTTGAGCTTCCGGATTAATGAACATTTGATGGGCAATTTCATTACTAAAAGAACCACTGGCGTCCATTGGGGCGAGCACCATTAGAGGGGCAACACCGTAATCAAGAGCAAGCTGAATCAACTCTTCGTCATCGATTGTATTAAGTTCACCTTCCGGAGTAAACCCATAAGTAAAAACAGAAAGGTACGTAAGAAAAGGGAGTGTTTTTCTTAGAACAGTACGGTCTATAAAGGTATAAGCATATCCATTAATAATAATATTACCTAAAACTTCATCGCGTTGAAAACGAATAACTAAGTTATCCCCGGGGATTAATCCCTCCTGGTTTGCAAGCCAGGGGTTGTTTTGTAAAATCTGAGTAGGTGTGACGCCGTATTGATTAGCTATTTGGTACAAAGTGTCGCCCTCTACAACGGTATGGGTTACTTCTGGAGTTAAAGCAATGATACTTTGCCCAACTAATAAATTATCTGGGTTTGGCAGTTCATTATCTACAATGAGCCTTTCACGTGTGACTCCATATTGTGCGGCGATTGAAGTCAAGGTATCGCCAGGCTGTACGACATGTATTTCCATAATGCCTCACAAGAAACTTTTATATCTAATATATGCTGGAAGAAATCCATTGTGTCATAATGGAGTGTATTAATAATTTCATTGCATCTCTGAATGTTCCGGTATTTTTATACACAACTGGAATGAATATAAAACCATAAATAGCAAAGACTATTAATAATCATTTTTTCCAGTTATCTGCTCCATAAGAGTATGGAGCGTAGACATGAAGCCCATGGTATTATCTAGACTAAAATCGATAGAGCAGATTAAGTCTTGTGGAATATGAAAAGCTTGCTCTTTTAAGTTGCGCCCTGTATCAGTGAGTTTGATTACAACACTGCGTTCATCGTCCATGCTTCGGATTCTGGTAACAAATCCCTGACTTTCCAACTTCTTTAAAAGGGGTGTTAGGGTGCCGGAATCTAAAAAGAGCCTATTGCCCAGTTCTTTTACTGTGATTTCATCTTTTTCCCAAAGTGCAAGTAAAGCTATATAACCTGTATAGGTCAAATCGAGAGGGTCTAACAGAGGTTTATATTTTTTTATGATTTCCTTTGAGCAGACGTAAAGAGCAAAACAAAGCTGATTGTCAAGCTTTAGTGCTTCCTCATGGGGAAAATTATCGGAAAGTTGATTTTTGATATCTTTATCAAGGTTTTTACTCATAATAACAAATCCTTTCTGGTATAATTCAAGTAGTTTAGATAGGTGGTTAGTACTACAATTAAATTTTGTACAATTTAATAGTAAATAAGAAAATTCAAAAAGTCAAGAAAATTATATTGACAAATCTGTTATAATTGAATACAATTAAATTGAAAACAATTAACAACAATATATATACTAATTTTAGGAGGTAGAAAAATGAGTGTTTATGATTTTAGTGTTTTAAATATCGCAGAAGAGGAAGTTTCATTAAAAAAATACGAGGGACAGGTACTACTCATTATCAATTCAGCAACAAAATGCGGCTTTACGCCTCAATACGATGAACTACAGGATTTATATGAAAAATATAGCAAAGATGGTTTTGTTATTCTGGATTTTCCTTGCAACCAGTTTGGAAACCAGGCTCCTGGTACGAATGAAGAAATCCTAAGTTTTTGTGATGCAAAATTTGGTATAACCTTTCCTATGTTTTCAAAAATTGAGGTAAATGGGGAGGAGGCACATCCTCTATTCCAATATCTTGTGAAAGAAAAAGGATTTGGTGGATTTAATGAAGATCATGAATTGTCAGCTTTATTAAATAATATGTTATCCGGTAAAGATCCGGATTATGATAAAAAGCCAAGTATAAAGTGGAATTTTACTAAATTTCTAATTGATAGAAATGGAAATGTTGTTGAAAGATTCGAACCAACGGAGTCTATATCTGTTGTAGAAGATAAAATAAAAAGCTTGTTGTAGAAAATAAGAGTAAGTTGCTAGAGTTTGTGAAACGTAAATAACTTTGTCTGAATCAGCTAAAAATTAAAAAGAAATATGTTGATATTTCTCTTAATTTCATAAATCTTAAAATTTGCTTAAAAATACATTGACAAAATATAAACTGCCAATTATACTTACTAATAAATAAAAGGCAAGGGCGCTGTAGATATTTTCTGCAGTGCCCTTTTTGATTGCAAGGAGGGTCGCAGATTTGGATGCTTTCTATTAACTTTATTGCAGATTTAAGGTTGCATGCAGAAGTCAAGCGACCTAAAGTGTAAGATTACATTATGTATTATAAGAGAATTTGAACACAAAGATGTGTATTCAGGACTGCATAGAAGAGATTCCTGAATATACGTCTTTTAATTTTAGGAGGGAAAGTTTATGTATTCATCAGCAAATACGATTTGGGTTTTAATTGCAGCAGCACTTGTTTTTTTTATGCAGGCTGGATTTGCAATGGTTGAGACTGGTTTTACGAGGGCTAAAAATGCCGGTAATATTATTATGAAAAATTTAATGGATTTTTGTTTAGGAACTCCGATTTATTGGCTCTTGGGATTTGGTATTATGTTTGGAGGAAGCAGTGCATTAATTGGGGGCTTTGATCCATTCGTTAGAGGAGACTATTCTTCTATTTTGCCGGATGGTGTACCTCTAGAAGCGTTTTTAATTTTTCAGACTGTTTTCTGTGCAACAGCAGCAACTATCGTATCTGGAGCAATGGCAGAAAGAACAAAGTTTTCATCTTACTGTATCTATAGTATGGTAATTAGTGCAGTGGTTTATCCTATTTCTGGACATTGGATTTGGGGAGGCGGCTGGTTGGCACAAAGGGGATTTGTTGATTTTGCCGGTTCTACAGCAGTTCACATGGTAGGTGGAGTTGCAGCCTTGGTTGGAGCAAAAATATTAGGGCCTCGTATTGGAAAGTATGATAAAAACGGCATATCAAAGGCTATACCGGGACACAGCCTAACACTTGGTGCGTTGGGAGTATTTATTCTCTGGTTCTGTTGGTTTGGATTTAATGGCGGATCAACCGTATCTGCAACAGGAGATGAGTCTCTCGTTGCCATGGGGCATATTTTTGTTACAACAAATCTATCAGCAGCAATTGCAACCATAGTAGTAATGTGCGCTACTTGGATTCGTTATAAAAAACCAGATGTGTCAATGACCTTAAATGGCTCTCTGGCAGGGTTAGTTGCTATTACCGCAGGCTGTGCAGTTGTATCTCCGGTTGGAGCTGCCATTATCGGTATTATAGCAGGTTTTGCTGTAATGTTTGGAATTGAATTCATTGATAAGGTATTAAAAATAGATGACCCGGTTGGAGCAGTTGGCGTTCATGGTGTCTGTGGTGCATTAGGTACTATACTGGTAGGTTTTTTTGCACAGGATGGAGGTTTATTTTACGGTGGCGGAGTATCTTTGCTAGGGACTCAGATTCTAGGTGTAGTTGCGGTTGCGGCATGGGTCGTTGTTACAATGACAGTTACTTTCTACATTATTAAAGCTACCGTGGGATTGAGAGTCTCCAAAGAAGAAGAGATTCTTGGTCTAGATATCAAGGAGCATGGATTAACAAGTGCCTATGCAGACTTTATGCCCAGCGTAGATGTAACTTCAGAGGTTCAAGCAGCAGGAATGCCTGTACAGCTTGCAACACCTGTTGAAAAAGCAATTCCCGTATCTACAGTCGGCTATACACCGGCTGCAGACGGAGTTAAGATGACGAAAGTTGTTATTATTGCAAAGCAAAGCAGATTTGAAAGTTTAAAACAGGCAATGAATGCAATCGGTGTTACAGGTATGACTGTAACCAATGTCCTTGGTTGTGGTATGCAAAAAGGTTCAACTGAGTACTACCGTGGTGTTCCATTGGAAATGAATTTGCTTCCAAAAATTAAGGTTGAAATTGTAGTTTGCAAAGTGCCGGTTGAAACGGTAGTTCAGGAAGCCAAGAAAGCCCTTTATACAGGCAACATTGGTGACGGTAAGATATTTGTTTATGATGTGGAAAGTGTTATAAAAGTACGGACTGGTGAAGTGGGCTGTGCCGCTCTTCAGGATGAAGAATAATAAGAAAAGTTATATTTTTGAGGCGGAATGTATATAAACTGTAGAAACATAAAGGAGGACTTATTTTTTAACAGATAAGTCCTCCTTTATGTTTGTTTAGAAAAATAAATTATATTTGTTACATTAAATATTAAAAAGGTATTGACAAAAATGTTATACTAGTGTACTATCTAATTAGTTCACTAGTATAACGTAAAAGAAAGGAGGAGTTACATGGAATTTGATAATAATATACCAATTTATATTCAGGTTATAGAGGATATAAAAAAGGATATTGTGCGAGGAGTCTTGGAGTTGGGTGAGAAGCTTCCCTCCGGAAGGGATTTGGCAATGAAGTATAAGATAAACCCGAATACTGCTAATCGCATCTATAAGGAAATGGAAGCAGAGGAACTGTGTTTTACAAAACGAGGCTTAGGAACTTTTGTAACGGAGGATATAGATAAGTTGAAACAGATACGCGAAGAAATGGCCGGAACTCTTTTAGAGAATTTTCTGGAAGGAATGAAGCATTTAGGGTTTTCAAAAGAGGATATCAAACATCTGATAGATGTAAAATATGATGAGAAATAATTAAAACAATATGAAGTATAGTAGGAGTGAAGTTCAGATACAGATATTCAACTCCTCGATTTGTACGCGACCAAAGGTCGCAGATGGGAGAAAATTATGATTTTACAAAGTAATAATCTTGTGAAAAAATATATGAGTAAAACTGCTGTTAACGGCATTACGCTGGATATTGAGGCCGGTAAAGTATATGCGTTACTAGGGCCCAATGGCAGCGGAAAAACCACCTGGATGAAGATGGTAGCAGGACTGGTTAAGCCAACCAGTGGAACGATTACCTATAAAGGCATCTCTATTGGAATCGAATCCAAAAGTAAGATTGCATATATGTCTACAGAGCCTTTCTTTTACAATTATATGACAGTTAAGGATGTGGGCAAATATTACAAAGACTTCTTTTCAGATTTTGATGAAAAACGATATGAAGAACTGATTGAACGTATGGAATTATCTATGAAGGACAAAGCAAAGAGCTTATCCTCCGGTATGGCCGCTAAATTAAAAATCGCCGCCACTATGGCTAGAAAAGCAGAACTCTATATGCTGGATGAACCTTTAAATGGTATTGATATAATTGCCAGAGAGAGAATTATCACTACAATTCTTGAGGTAACGGGTGAGGAAGCCACTCTTATTATATCCTCACATTTAGTAGATGAATTGGAAAAAATCATTGACAATGCTATCTTTGTTAAAAAAGGAACCATTGCAATGAACGGAGAGGCAGAAGAACTCCGCTTAGCTCATGGCAAATCTATAGTTGAATTATATAAAGAAGTATATGCATAATAGGGGGATTAAAAAATGTTAAAATTAATGAAATATGAATTTAGAAAACAAGCTTTATCAAAGTTGGTAATTCTGTCAATTATAGCATTTCTTGAAGTAATGTTTGTTATAGGTGTGTTGCTTGAGAATGAAAATACTATGGCCACTTCTATGGGCTTTTTAGGAGTACTTACAATCGGAGCCATGTTCTTTCTTGCTTTTGAGTCAATTATAACATATAGCAATGATTTAAAACAGAAGTGCAGTTATATGCTGTTTTTAACTCCTAACTCCAGTTACAGTATCGTAGGAGCAAAGGTCGTATCAGCTGCAATACAAGTCTTTGTATCTGGCATTGCCTTCGTCGCTATTTATGCCATAAACGGAACCATTTTAGTTGCTAAATTTGCTTCGATAGCGGAAGTAAAAGATTTGATTTTAGAATTTTTTAGAGCCGTAATAAAAATAGATGTCGATATGTCTGCTATTTTGCTTGTAGTTGCAGTTATATTACTTTTCTGGATTAATACCATAACCGTAGCCTTTTTCTCTATAACCTTAAGTACCACTTTCTTGGCAGAAAAGAAATTTAAAGGAGTGGTAAGTTTTATACTGTTCTTCTTTATAAATTATGTGTATGGTAAAATAACGGATTTGGTATTAAATGATAGAGTTAATTTAATGGTTCATAGGGAAACAAATATATATTTGTTTCTAAACATACTGTTTCTACTATGCTTTACCATTATCACCTATGTGGGTACTGCCTGGATGTTAGAGAAGAAGGTTAGCGTATAAAAGTTATTCCTGTAATACGGTTTACTTATAATCGGGTGCAATAGATTATAGATAGGAGCTAACATGAGGATAAACAGCAATTATTATTATATAAAGAAAAGAAAAAAGAGATACTTACTAACAGTTCTTACAATATGCGCAGTATTCATTTTACTGGTGGCAAGAAAAAACAATAAAAAAATGGGAACACTTCCATAGTGTCAAACCATAAAGTAAATAATTTTAAGAAAGTATCTGCACCTCATAAGGTGTCTAAGATGTAAATGGCAGTCACACAACAAAGTACGTTGGTGGCTGCTTTTATTTTGATATGAATTTTATTGTCTGGTAAAACGTTACTTATGCGGCAATAAGACGCTCGGCTTCTTCGCAAATAGTTGAAGCAACGGCAGCTTCATAATTGTCTGCCTCTACATGCATTTTCTTAATATCAAAATATAAAATTTCAAAGGGGATAGTACCTTTAACTTCTTTTCCTTCTTTTGTAACAGTCATTAAGATTTCTCGATTGTGGTATTCTATGCCGACAGCAACTTTGCTGTTAGTTAACAATGTATTATTACACAGTTTCAATATAATATCCTTAATTAAATTACAATCGCTCTGAACATTGTCAGACATAGCACTTGGACTAGTATAAATCATAGTTATCTCCTTTTCAATTTGGGACGTTAATTGTAAAATTGCCTTTTTAGTTGCATTAAAAAAGATTGAAAGCAACAAATAGCTACACTTAAACCCTTATCTTATTTTAAGCTAATACATATAGAAATCAAGCCCGCCTGAAATCTATTCATATTAAATTTAAAAATCAGAATCAGAATACAAGTTATTCTAATCTTGTTAAACCTTTCAACCCGGCGTAGCAGGCATTCCAAGCCCGCTTGGAACACTGCCCATCCAGCACAATCTAAGTAGATATTGATTGTGCTCGACGTTTTACAACATAATATACTATTTTTCTTAAGATAATTCAATACCTTTTTAAAAGTTTGTAAAATCTGCTTAAGATAGCAAGAGAAATAATAGGATTTCATACGTTTCTTTTAAGCAAAATAAAAGCCTCTAGCAATATGCATGAGTTTTAGTGAGAAAAATATGATTTAATGGTGATTATTATAGTTAAGAAAGAGAAGAAGACGACCGTGTCTAATAGCGGATTGGATTTGCACATTATAATAAGAAAAAATGCATAAAAAAATGACGATTTTGTGAACAAAAAGCAAATTCGTACAAGACTGTGCATTGTGTAACATGTATATTATGAGATGTAAAAACCTATAATAAAATGCAATAATAACATATAAATACTTGCATGTAAATAAATGGTATGCTATAATGCACATATATAAATAAATAATGCAAGGTTGTGACTATTATTATGCACAGTAATGCACAAATGCAAGAAAGGAGAACGAGAGTGAAAAGAACAAAAGAGCCAAAGATGTTTGTAATACTTTTGTTAATTTTTGCTACACTTAGCAATACTTTTCACAACCCTAGCAATATAATCCATGCTGAAACAAACAGGGATATTTCTAACTTCATAGAACAATTAGATAATGTTTCAACCCAGGGAATGGGATATCAGGAATATATTTCACGATATGACAATACTAAGAAGCCGAATGCTGTTTATACAATCGAGGCAAAAGATTATGTACGGGTTGAAGGTATGACAGTTGAGGAATGGACGGACTATGAAAAAATGGAAGGTATATCAGTTTATACTGAGGAAAGCGGTTTTATAGAATATGAAGTGATGATAGAGACAGAAGGATTTTATGAATTAGCTATGCTATACTACCCCGTAGAAGGAAAGAGTGCTTCTATTCAGAGAGGAATATTTATAGATGGTGAGTTCCCTTATAAAGAGTTAAATCTAGTTGAATTCTCAAGAATATGGGTAGACTCCGTTGACCAATGGGAAAAAGACAACAGAGGCAATGATTTAAAGCCAACTCAAAGAGAAGCACCGGAATGGATTACCAGCTATTGCTATGACAGCAATGGTTATGAAACAAATCGATTATCTGTATATCTAACAGTCGGTAAGCATACCATAACACTATATTCGAGAAGAGAGCCCATGCTCCTTCGAAAGATTATATTAAGCAATTCACAAAAATTAAAGACATATTCACAATTAATGGTCACAAATGAAGCTTTTAATAAGAATAATTCAATAGGAAAAACCGTGAGAATCGAGGCAGAAGATGCCAATCGGAAATCCTCACAGATGCTTTATCCTACTCAGGATAAATCCTCTCCGGCAGTATTTCCTTACAATGCAAAAGAACTTCGGAATAACACAGTCGGAAATAACAGCAACTGGAGACTGCTCGGACAGTGGCTGGAGTGGGATTTTGAAATAGAGGAAAGCGGGTATTATTACATAACCCTTCACGCAAAGCAAAATTTTGTAAGAGGTATATACACTTCCAGGAAGATAAGTATAGATGGGAAGGTACCTTTTGAGGAAATGAATGATTATGGTTTTTATTACCATAGTGATTGGAATATGATAACCCTTGGAAGTAAAGAAAAAGAACCTTACCTCTTTTATTTGGAGGCGGGAAAACATACTCTTCGCATGGAAGTGGTATTAGGAGACTTCTCAAAACTGGTGAGCCGGGTACAAGACTGTATCCTTAAGTTAAACTCCATATACCGGAAAGTAATTCGAATTACTGGTGTAGAGCCTGATAAGTATAGGGATTATAATATAGAAACTAACGTACCGGGTCTACAGGAAGAAACAGCCGTTTTAAGAGACCAACTGGATGAGGTTTTAACCGGACTTAAAGAAGTATCAGGAGGTACCAGTAACCGGGAAGCAGTACTAAAAACTATGAGGGATCAGTTAGACTATATTTCAAAGGATGTAGAACGTTTCACTAAAGTATTAGGTTCTTATAAAATAAATATGAGTGCCATGGGCACCTGGATAAGTTCTGCACTCGAGCAGCCATTAGCACTGGATACGATATATGTTCATTCGCCGGATGTAAAGATAAGGGAAACTAACAATTCCTTTTGGGATAAACTAAGGCATTCTGCGAAAACTTTATTATATTCCTTTATCATTGATTACAATTCCATTGGAACTGTGGTAGATGAGGATGACACGTTAAAAACTATTACTGTATGGGTAGGTTCCGGCAGAGATCAGGCAAATGTACTAAAATCCCTAATTGATGAGTCTTTTACGGCTGCGGCCGACATAAACGTTAACGTCATGTTGGTTGACATGAGTACTTTATTACAGGCAACTTTGTCAGGGCAGGGACCGGATGTTGCATTACAGGTAGGTGGAGATTTACCCATGAACTATGGCTTGCGAAATGCAGTTGTTGATTTGTCTGCGTTTAATGATTTAGGAGAAATTAAAGAAAGATTTAGGGAAAGTGCTATGGTACCTTTTCAATTTGAAAGAAAGACTTATGCACTTCCGGAAACCCAGACATATCTCATGATGTTCTATAGAAAAGATATCTTAAAAGAACTGGGTCTTGCTATACCTACAACCTGGGATGATATGAAGATAGCGTTGTCCGTTTTAAGTAAAAACCAGATGGATCTTGGTATGCTGCCGTTAACGGAACAAGTTTTTGCCATGCTGCTCTATCAAGGGGGAGGAGAATATTATAATAGCTTAGGGACTGCCTCTGCATTAGACAGTGATATTTCCATTAATACATTTAAGGAATATTGTGCTTTTTACACAGATTATAAATTAGATAAAGAAACCAGTGTTTCCCAAAGGTTCCGCACAGGGGAAGCACCCTTGGTAATTTCAGACTTTACCTTGTATAACGAGTTACAAGTATCAGCACCTGACTTAAAGGGATTATGGGGCTTTACAATGGTGCCGGGTACCTTTAATACAGCAGGTAATCAAAAAACGGTAGACCATACAGTAACAGGTACCGGTACGGCTGCCGTAATTATGAGTGCATCAAAAGAAAAAGAAGCCTCCTGGGAATTTTTAAAATGGTGGACGTCAACAGAGATTCAAACTCAATATGGCAGGGAAATGGAGGCACTTCTAGGTGCAGCAGCTCGTTATCCGACAGCGAATATAGAGGCATTCCGGAATCTGCCTTGGCCCTCTCAGGACTATGAGGCTCTAATGAAGCAGGCAGAATGGTTAGCCGGAATTCCTCAAGTTCCTGGTGGTTATTATTCCTGGCGTAATATTAATAATGCCTTTTACCATGTAGTGTCGGCAGAAGAGAAAAACAAGATGCAGCCCCGGGAAGCTTTAACGGATTTTGTAAGGTATATTAATGATGAAATAACCTTTAAACGTAAAGAATTTGGATTAATAACAGCAGAATAGGGGAATTAGTGTGAAATGAAAGTGCTATAAGCACTAGGGCACACAGATGGGAGTTGAGATGAGTAAGAAAACAACAAAAACTACAAATAATGAATGGTCCCTGTTAAACCAAATTAAGCGCAGCAAGACATCATATATCATGCTTGCACCCTATTTCATACTATTTTTCCTGTTTACAATATTACCGGTTATTACTTCTATTGTTTTTAGCTTTACCAATTTTAATATGTTAGAACTGCCAGAATTCGTTGGATGGGATAATTACATTCGATTATTGTTAGATGATGATATCTTTAAAACAGCGATCCGAAACACCTTGATTTTTGCTGTTATTACAGGACCAGTCAGTTATTTTATGTGTTTAATCTTTGCTTGGATTATTAATGAATTCAAGGGTAAGGTAAGGGCACTTTTAACACTGATATTTTATGCTCCCTCCATCTCTGGTAATGCCTTTGTTATATGGTTAATTATTCTCTCTGGTGATCGTTATGGGTATCTAAATGGTTTTCTCATGCGATGGGACTTTATCAGTGAACCCATCTTATGGTTAAAAACAGAAAAATACGTACTGCCACTTCTAATTATTGTTCAATTGTGGCTAAGCCTTGGTACCGGCTTTTTAACCTTTATAGCGGGACTTCAAACAGTAGATAAAACGTTATATGAAGCAGCAGCAGTAGATGGAGTAAAGAATCGATGGCAGGAGCTTTTCTATGTAACCCTGCCATCTATGAAACCCCAGCTAATGTTTGGTGCTGTCATGCAGATTACCCAGTCTTTTGCTGTGGCAGACATATCCATTCAACTGGCAGGCAATCCAAGTATAAACTACGCAGGAACAACCATTGTAACCCATCTTCTCGACTTTGGTACTTTCCGCTATGAGATGGGATATTCCTCTGCCATAGCCTCTGTTTTGTTTCTGTTTATGATTGGTACGAATAAACTGGTACAAAGACTGTTAAGAAAGGTGGGCAGTTAGATGAAGCGAGACTACAGTAAACCTAAAAAGAGGTTGTTTCACCGTCAAAAAACCCTAAACCGTTCTATGGCGGGGAATCTTACTTTATTTTTATTTATGGCTGTCTGTGGTGTATTTATGGTACTCCCGCTCATTATGGTGGTAAACAATGCTCTAAAGCCTTTGGATGAATTGTTTCGTTATCCGCCTAAAATATTCGTAAGAAATCCAGAATTTGATAACTTCTCTGATTTATTTGTTCTTATGTCAAACTCCTGGGTACCCTTAAGCCGTTATATACTAAATACCGTTATTATTACCGGTGGCGGAACCATTGGCCATGTACTATTTGCTTCGCTTGCAGCTTATCCTCTGGCAAAACATAATTTTCCGGGAAAGAATATATTATTTAAAATAGTAGTATTATCTTTAATGTTCTCCTGGCAGGTTACCCAAATACCTAATTATATGATTATCTCCTGGCTTGGAATTAATAATACGTATCTGGCAGTCATACTTCCGGCATTTGCCTATGGCTTGGGATTATATCTTATCAAACAGTTTATGGAGCAAATTCCTGACTCCTTAGTAGAATCTGCAAGACTTGATGGAGCCAATGAGTACCGCATATTCTGGGCCATTATTATGCCCAATGTCAAACCAGCATGGTTAACCCTGGCTGTTTTACAATTTCAAAGCATGTGGGGAAATACCGGAAGTACATATTTACGAAGTGAACAGCTCAAACCCCTGCAATATGCCTTACAGCAGATTGTAAACAGCGGACCCGCAAGACAAGGGGCAGCTGCGGTGGTAACTTTTATTATAGCTGCCATTCCAATCACCTTCTTTATTATCTGTCAGAGCAGTATCATCGAAACCATGACCACATCGGGCATGAAAGAATAAGAAGGTGTACGTGTGCAAGCGCAGATAGCGCTAGTGCTATTAGTACAAGGGCACACAGATGGGAGGAAAGGTATGAAATATAAAAGAAAGAAGTATAAAAAGCTGTATGGCTATCTGACATTTGTTTTAGCACTGATACTGTCAGCGAGTACTACTGTGTCAGCGGATAGTGCGTTACCCTACGAGACTTATAATTTTGACTACTGGGAATATGTATATTATACTCCGGCAGCCTATGTACCGGAAAGCAGCCTATCGGGTATTGATTTAGGGGTTGGAAGTTTAAGTAATCCCCAGGATTTATTTGTAGCAGCAGATGGCAAAATATACATTGCAGATACAGGGAATAACCGCATTCTTATTTTAAATTCGGATTTAACACTTTATAAAGTGATGGAAAACTTTGATAATAACGGCAGTCCTGATACTTTTTTAAACCCATACGGTGTTTTTGTAACCGGTCAAAATGTGATATATGTAGCTGATATGGATCATAATCGAATTATAGCCCTGCATGAGAACGGGGAGCTAATACGAATTATTAATAATCCAGTATCGGAGGTATTGCCAGATAATTTCGTTTTTATACCCATGAAGGTGACGGTAGATTATGCCAACCGTGTTTACGTGATTGTTAAAAATATGTTTCAAGGTATAATGGCTTTTGATGAAAATGGGAGCTTTACTGGGTTTACCGGAACGATTAAGGTAGCTATCAGCACGTATGACAAGATTTGGAGACGTTTATCTACCAAAGCGCAAAGAGCAAGACAGGTACAGTTTATTCCAACGGAATTTACAGGCGTAGATATGGCACCAGATGGCTTTGTATATGCCACTAATATTGATACAAAGGGAGTACAGTCAGTCAGGAGGTTGAATCCAAAAGGTCAGGATGTTATTAAGAAGAAAGATGGCAGTTTAAGCGGTGATTTATGGTATAGACTTGCCGGAGACTATTCCGGAGCATCCAGAATTGTTGATATTGCCTACCGTGATAATGGAATCTATTCTATCATTGATCAGACTAGGGGTAGAATCTTTACCTATGACCATGAAGGAAATATTCTTTATATTTTCGGAGGAAGAGGAAGTCAGAAAGGGACTTTTAAAAATCCGGTTGCCATCGAAGCGATAGGCGATGTGATTATGGTTCTGGATGCAGGAAGGGGCGAAATAATGACCTTTACGGCAGCAGAGTATGGAAGATTGATTAATGAAGCGGTATCCTTACGTTTTCGCGGTGATGAATCAGCAGCGGTAGAAATATGGAAAAAAGTATTATTATTAGATGAGAATTTTGAACTTGCTTATGTTGGTATTGGAAAATCCTATTTGGCAGCAGGAGAAAATAAAATGGCAATGAAGTACCTAAAGCTTGGAATGGATAGGACGTATTATTCCATTGCGTTTAAACGGTATCGGGATGATATTTTAAAAGAGAATTTGGGTTCAATACTAACCATTGGCACACTATTGTTTGTAGGAACTGGTATTATACTAAAAATAAAAAGAAAGGGAGGAACAGAGCATGAGTAAGAAAGAAAAATTATTATATCCATTCTATATAATATCCCATCCCTTTGACGGTTTTTATGAGGTACGGCATCGGGAAAAAGGTAGTGTTTTAGTAGCTCTGTTTCTGGTATTTTTATTTGGCTTATCCTTTTCTTTAAATAGAAGATATGCAGGATTTATAGTAAATGTTATTAACCCAAGAACAGTTAACAGCTATGCAGAAATTATAAGCATCTTTTTGGCAGTCCTGTTATTTGCCGCCGCCAACTGGTCAGTAACCTGCTTAACAGAGGGAGAAGGGCGGTTTAAGGATATTATAACGGTAATTGGTTATTCCCTGCTGCCAATGGTACTAACCTTTATACCGGCAACCATTTTATCCTGGTTTACCGCATATGGGGAAGAAATCATCTATTATCTCCTTCTTTTAGTATCCGTTGTATTTTTTTCCATTCTACTCTTAATTGGGATAATGACAATACATAATTTCGGATTCGGTAAGACGCTCTTTACCCTTGTGCTTACTTTCATATCTCTCTTGCTGATTCTGTTTGTGTTGCTGCTTTTGATCTCACTCATCAATCAAGTGTATCTGTTTTTTGAAAGTATTTATACAGAACTAATTTTAAGAATATAGCTTAAAAATAACTAAATATTTTTTAGCTTCTTGATTTATACCTGTGCAAGCGCACATTGCACTAGAGCACACAGATGGGAGTTCAGTTGAAAAAACCATTTTTTCAACATCTTGATTTGTATGTACGCTGGACCTACAGATGGGAGTTTAATATGAAAATAAGTTTAAAGAAAAGCATAAAGCATAAAATGAAGCGGAACAAAACCCTGTTCATTATAATAGGACTCATTTTAGCTGCCGGAGGTTATCTAACCTATCTTTGTCTGAACTACTTCTTCTATGACACATATAAACAGTATCTTACGGAAGCTGTTTATGAAGACGGTTCACAATTTACACCTCTTACGGAAGACAATTCTTATGTATACGGCATGGTTTTAGCAGCAGAAAATGATATCTTAAAACTATATACCAATATAGAAACAACAGAGATAGCTGTTTACGATAAACGGAGCAATACAATTACATACTCCAATCCGCCGGACAGAGAGAAAGACATCCTTGCCTCAGGCAGCAATAAAACAGCATTAAACTCTCAATTTGTACTAAGTTATTACGATAGCAGTATGACAGAAGTAACTATGTATAATTATGATTACAGTGTGTTGAAAAAGCAGGTGACAGCAGAAAAAATAAAAGATGGTATTCGCTATACATACCTGTGTGGTAATCTGGACAGTCCAACCGGGTTGGTGCCCCCTTTTATCACAAAGGAGCGTTTAGAAGAAAAGATATTAAGCAGATTAACTGAAAAAGAAGCTAAGACGTTTAAAAACAGTTATACAGAATCTAAAACCCTAGAAGGCTTTCTAGAATTGTCAACCGGTGTAAAGGGAAACAAAGTTGGATTATCAAAACTAAATAAGCTTGTGGAGGCTGCCGGCTATACAGTAGAGGAGTTTGATGCAGACGCACAGGCGGCATCCGGTGATGAAGCCGCTGAAAGAACTACCTTCACAATTCCTTTGGAGTATCGGTTAGAGAAAGATAAGCTTATAGTATCCGTACCTACGGAACAGATACAGGAAACAGGCGGTGGAAAGCTTGCAAAAATAGATTTACTTTGCTTTTTCGGTGCAGGGGGAACAGAGGAAGAAGGCTATATGTTAGTACCAAATGGTTCCGGCTCTCTCATACACTTTAATAACGGCAAGCGAACGGAACGGTATAACCAATATATATATGGTATGGACGAAGCCATGCAATCCTTTATTGTAGTAGAGAACACAGAAGAGGCAAGACTTCCGGTATTTGGTATAAAAAGAAGGGACAATGCAGTATTTGCCATAATTACAGAAGGGGATACCTTGGCAAATTTAATTGCTGATGTATCTGGTGGTGTTAATAGCTATAACTATGTATATCCCTCCTTTCTTTTAAGAGGAACGGAAAAGGTATCTATGTTTGGTACCGCAGGAGTATCTGCTGATTTACCGGTATTGGAAAAGGATTTGTACCGGCTTACTATTACGGTTGGCTATTCCTTTCTAGAAAAAGAGGACGCCAGTTATTCGGGTATGGCTACTTATTATCGGACAGAATTAATGAATCGTGGTTTGTTATCGAAAAAATTGCCCTCAGAAAAGATACCTTTTTATCTGGATGTGGTAGGCGGGGTAAAACAGCAGATGAGTATACTGGGTGTACCTTATCTTGGTGTATACCCTATGACCACCTTTGAGGAGGCACAAGATATTGTTAAAACTTTTCAAGCAGAGTCGGTTAACAATCTTCGCATCAATTATTTAGGCTGGTTTAATGGTGGATATTATCATGACGTAGCCAAGGACATTAAGATAGAAAAGAAACTAGGTGGAAAAAAGGAACTTTTAAAACTAAAAGAATTGTTAGTTAATTCTGGTTCTAAATTATTTGGTGATGTTGCATTTCAGAAGGTATCTTTTGAATCAGATTACTATAATTATAAAATGGAAAGTTCCCAGTATTATTCCGGTTATGTAATATCCCTGGGTAGAAAGAATCCCGTTACCCTAAGACAAACTGGTTCCATGGGTTATCAAGAAACTAATTATAATATAGTGTCTCCTAAATTTTTGGTCCGTCATATTGATAAATTCAAAAAAAGCTTAGAAGAAGTTCCGTTAGATGGTATATCCTTACGAGATATGGGCGAGGTTTTATCTTCTGATAAAAGAAGAACAAATGTTATAAACAGAGAAGAAGCGAAAAAAATAATTACAAGTCAATTAATGCTGTTGCAGAATTCTGGTAAAGAGTTGATGATAAACAGTCCCAATGTGTATGCCTTTGCCTATACTAAAGATATACAGAATGTACCGGAGGGGCATAATCCGTATTATATTGTAGATGAAGAAATTCCATTTTATCAGATGGTAATCCATGGTATGACAGACTACTGCGGTAACCCCATTAATTTGAGTGACAATTTTGATAAACAGCAATTGGTTCTTAGAATGTTAGAATATGGTCTGGCACCACATTTTACTTTATCCTATCAGGACTCCAGTGATATTAAATATTCCGGCTTAAACAGTCTGTATTCAACACAATACGATAATTGGCTGAAGGCGGGGGTTGCAATCTATCATCAAGTCAATGAAGTGTTACAGTATGTAACCGGAAGCACTATAACAGAACATGAGATTTTGGACAATGGTCTGCGTCATATAAGTTATGAGAATGGTTGTACTCTATACATAAACTATAGCAATAAAGATAAAACCCATCAGGGAGTTAACATACCGGCCAGAGATTATGTTCTTAAAAAGGGGGCGAAAGGGCATGGCTATTAATAAGAAGATAAAAGCTGCAAAACATGATAAATTGACGTTGAGACATAAAAGGGCGATTGTTGGCTTGCTCTTTATATCACCTTGGTTTCTTGGATTTTTAATCTATTATGTAAGAAGCCTGTTTATCACTATTTCTTTCTCTTTAAGCAAAATCAACATAGCAGAAAGCGGAGGATATACTTCTCAATTTATCGGACTAAATAATTTTAAATATGCCCTGTTTCAAGATGCAAATTTTAATCAATTATTTGTCAATTCTATTATAGACATATTAATTGATGTACCTTTTATTATATTCTTCAGCTTGTTCATTGCATTGCTTTTAAATAGCAAATTTAGGGGACGAGGGCTAGTTCGAGCAATCTTTTTTCTACCGATACTATTGGGGTCCGGTGCTGTAGCAAACACACTATTGTTAGCAACACAGAATATTCAGGGTGGTGCCGGTGCTGTAGCTTCAGAAATGTCTGGCATATCGGGAGTGAATATAGATTATTTTCTAAGTATATTTACAGATTTAGGGCTTCCGGATAAACTGCTTGATTATATAGTTGATTTGATTGGCAGAATCTTTGATATTGTAAGAGCTTCTAGTGTACAGATAATAATATTTATAGCTGCATTACAATCTGTACCGCATTCTCTGTATGAAGTTTCCAATATTGAAGGTGCTACAACATATGAAACCTTTTGGAAGGTCACATTTCCAATGGTTTCTCCTCTGATTCTTACGAATGTAGTTTATACCATAGTTGATTCCTTTGTGGGAAGTTTAGTCGTTGACACCGCCTATGAGGCTGCTTTTGTAAATTATAACTATGGGTTAAGTTCCGCTATGAGTATTCTAAGTACTGCCGTTGTATGTGTTATTTTAGTGACAGTTGGTACCATATTAACCAGGAAAACATTTTACTATAATTAAAGGAGGGCTGTCATGAAAACGGGTCAATTAAAATTGCAATGGAAAAAAATCCGTCAGGATACTGTATTACAGAATAAAAGAAGTAAGATTCTAACAAAGTATAAGAAACGGCTTTTTTCTTTATTTAAGTTTCTTATCTTGTTAGGAATTTCTTATATTATATTAGGGCCGATTATAAGCATAGTCAGCAATTCCTTCTTTTCACCGACAGATGTATATAACCCTTCTGTTTTTCTATTTCCATTAAAACCTACCTTTGATAATTTCCGGCTAGCTATGCTTCGGCTTAATTATGTCAAAACGCTGAGCTTTACGGTAGTCTATATTAGTTTAATTACATTAATTCAGATTTTTATAACGTCAATGGCAGGATATGGTTTCGCAAGATTTGAATTTCCATTCAAAAATATTTTGTTTGGATGTGTAATTATAACAATAGTGCTGCCGACGCATACAATAATGCTACCCCTTTACCAGCATTTTAGAAGCTTTGATTTTTTAGGAATCTTTGAATCAGCCAGAGGCTCTAAGCTAAATCTGCTATCGAGTGAAACACCTATGTTTTTAATGACAATACTAGGCAGCGGATTACGTTCCGGTTTATATATCTACATATTCAACCAATTTTTCCGCGGTTTGCCAAAAGAAATTGAAGAGGCGGCCTTTATTGATGGAGCCGGCATGTGGTATACCTACCTTCGAATTATGTTAGTAAATGCTATACCCTCCGTTCTTACCGTAACTGTATTCTCGCTGGTGTGGCAGTACAATGACATGTTTTACGCCAGATTATTTTCAATGGCTTCTGATCATATAATAACCTTTCGGCTTTCAACGATACAGGCAACTATTGAATTTGTGGATAAGGTTAAGGATCCCTTGATATCGCAGCTTTATGTATATGCAGGTGTGATTTTAGTGTTACTGCCAATTTTAGTTATCTATCTGATTTTACAAAAGTATTTTATGGAAGGTGTAGAACGTAGTGGTATAGTGGGGTAAAAGTAAACACATGTTTACACCCCTGTTTTGGGCTGCGATGCGATTTAGTGACAGAAGTTCTAACTTTCTAAAAATAAATTATTAATCTATTGGAGGAGAATTCAATGAAGAAGTGGAGCAAAAAATTACTAACTGTTATCATGGCCTTTATTCTGGTTTTATCCTTGGCCGGCTGTAAGAAAGATAACAACACACAAACAGTAAACCAACCAGACAGTACACCAACCGTAGCCCCTGAAACAACCGAACCGACTAAAGGAGAAACCGAGAGCGTAGATGAAATCTACCCAGCTTTTGACATGCAAAAGAGAACCATTAAAGTCGGTATTTGGTGGGATATGTACTACACGAGTGAACATAATGATATAACAGATAACCCGGGATTGACCAATACGGAAACAGCCCAAATGATGTTAGACAATGTGAGAAGAATTGAAGAGAAATACAATGTTAGAATTGAATTTGTAAACCTGGGTTGGGAAGGTATCACGGAAAGTATTAATACTTCTATTATGGCCGGTACACCGGAATGTGATATCTATTTGGCAGACCTGCAATTTGGTATTCCCGCAGTAATTAACGGTCTTGCACAGGATTTGACAAAGATAGCCTCTCCGAATAGTGACATGTTTCATGACCAGAAAGTAATAAAACCGTTGGATGCTTTAGGCGGAACGTACCTTTTTTCCGAACAGGGGCTGCCTCAAAATGGTATCTTTCTTGGTTATAATGGAACTATGATTCAGGAGCTTGGTTTGGAAGATCCTCAAGAACTTTATAAACAAGGTAAATGGACCTGGGATAAATTTGCAGAACTTGCAAAAGCAGGCACCAGAGATACGAATGGTGACGGAACTGTAGATGTGTATGGTTTTGGAGGTGTATTCATTGATTTAATCAATGGATTAAACATGAATAATGGAGGAAGCCTTGCAGGAAATCCTACAGAAGGCCTTTCCACAAAACCAGTAATAGAATCTTTGGAATTTATTAATCGTCTTTATAACGTTGACCAATCTGCAAGACCATGGAACACGGAAGATTGGAATGATAATTACTTTGCCTGGTCTGATGGAAAAGTAATGTTTTGGACAGCTCAGGGTTGGTCTTTGAAACAGGAAGCAGATGCTGCGATAGCAGAAGGCGCAGAATTACCCTTTGATTACCATGTCGTACCTTATCCTTCCGGTCCAAGCGGTGATGGCAAAGCATATAGTCCAGTATCCGGCAACTGGTATTTTGTGCCCGTCGGTGTACAAGAACCGGAAAAAGTATTACAGGTATTTGAAGAGTATTTAAACTGGCATGGTGGAGACAGCGAATATAGAGATGACCCTAGTTGGTTTGAAAGCTGCTTTCAGACGGAAGAAGATTTAGAGATGGCGTACATCACTGGTGCCAACTTAAAATTAGACCCATGGAGTAGTTTAACCAGCTTTGATTTTGGAAGTAACATCTGGAATCCGATTGTAGTTGATAAAAATGCAACCGTTGCTCAATCAGTTGAATCCAGTAAACAGGTATTACAGGATGCTCTGGATACCTTCTATGGTGCAAATAAAGAATAAACTATATAATAATACAAACGGCACAAGGACATAAAACCTTGTGCTGTTTTGCATTATGGATTCGAATGAGTTTCGATTGAATTGTTTGAACTTTTCAAGTATAATGTATATTGTTGTTTTTATAGGAGGTTTTTTAACATTCTTATATATACGTGCGCTAATGCAGCAGACAGGCGTTTAAAAATTAAAAGCATTTTTCAATGTCCTGATTTTAGGTGTGCAAGTGCTATTGCACTGGCACACAGATGGGGGTTTATTATGATTTCAGCAATTGCAGCAATGTCTAAAAACAGAGTGCTTGGAATGAACGGAAAGATTCCCTGGCATATTAAGGGTGAGCAATCTCGTTTTCGGGAGCTTACTACCGGCAAAACCATTATTATGGGGCGGCGCTCTTATGATGAAATTGGCAGACCATTACCGGATAGAAAGACAATTCTTATATCAAGTAAATTAAATATACAGGATAATAACTGCGTTACAGTATCTTCACTTATAGAAGCATTAAGGCTGACTAAACATGAAGAAGAAGTATTTATAAGCGGCGGCGGACAGGTTTATGAAGAAGCACTGCCATTTCTTGATAGAATATATCTGACTGTAATTGATAAAGAATACGATGGAGATATATACTTCCCCGTTTTTGATACCAATATATATCGTAAAATCTATGAACATCGAATAGAAGGCGAAATACCCTATACTTATTATACCTATGAAAAGTATAGAATTTAATGTGATGTACTGAGACTGTGTACAGCTACAGGTTACATTTTACAGACAGTTTTAGTATTAGGTACAATTAATTTTTCGCAGAAAAGAAAGGAAGATTTTCATGATTTATTTAGATTATGCAGCCAATACACCAGTGGACAAGGAGGTTGCCGATACCTTTTATCAAATGTGTATGAATTATATAGGCAACCCCAACTCCCCCCATTCTCTTGGTGTTGGAGCGGCTGAAAGAATGTTAGAGTCAACCACTAAAATTGCAGGTCTTTTAGGTGTAAAGGAACAAGAGATTATCTATACTTCCGGTGCAAGCGAATCCAATAATATGGCAATCAAAGGAATTGCAGGAAGTTATAAAAGATACGGGAAACATATTATTACAACCTTTCTTGAGCATGCTTCTGTAACGGGACCCTTTACAGCACTTCAAAATGACGGTTTTGAAGTTGATTTTGTCAATATAGAGAAAAATGGACAAGTGGATTTACACCATTTAAAGGAGTTAATACGAGAAGATACCATATTAGTATCCGTTGGACTAGTAGAT
Source organism: Anaerocolumna cellulosilytica (assembly GCF_014218335.1). Classification (GTDB taxonomy): domain Bacteria; phylum Bacillota; class Clostridia; order Lachnospirales; family Lachnospiraceae; genus Anaerocolumna; species Anaerocolumna cellulosilytica. The sequence continues at coordinate 2,606,253 of NZ_AP023367.1, forward strand.
AGTGAAATCGGTACAATCCAGCCAATAACTGAAATTAATCAGATAATAAAAGAAAGAGACCATCTCTTCTTACATGTAGATGCCACTCAGGCAGTGGGTAAGATTCCGGTAAACTTTCAGGAAGCAGATCTTATTACTTTTTCTGCTCATAAATTTTATGGTGTTAATGGAAGCGGAATCTTAATTAAAAAAGAACATGTAATGCTGGAACCTTTGATTCATGGCGGATTAAGTACAACCTCTTTTCGAAGTGGAACCCCTGCACTTGCTCTGGCAGCGTCTACAGAAAAAGCACTTTCTTTGGCAATAGAAAACCAGGCCAAACGCTTAACTTACGTTAGGGGATTAAATCAACTGCTCAGAGAAAAGTTGTCTGTCTCTAAACCAATTGTAATTAATTCTCCCAAAGAAGCTTCTCCTTATATCTTAAATATAAGTGTAAAGGGAGTAAATACAAATAAACTTCAAGCAGAATTAGATCAAAAAGAAATCTATATCGCGACCAAGTCAGCCTGTTGTGCACCAAATACTGTATCAAAACCCGTGTATGCCATGACAAAAGACAGGAAACTAGCCCTTGCAACAGTTCGTATCAGTTTAAGCCACTTAACTACGAAAACTGAATTAGAAGAATTTATTTCAGTATTTTTAGAACAACTGCAAGTATTAAATAATTGACAATGTATAGGCATTATATTGTATTAGTAAGTAAAAAGAATACTGAATAGAAAGGAAGCCGCGTTTGTGGCTGTAACACATCAGCATAAGGTGTGTTATCCAATGAATATTATTATGGAAAAGCATATTGAGATAGAGAGAAGCCTTATAAAAAGGTTTCGCAAAGAAATATGGCGTAAGTTTATTACAGCAGTAAATGAGTATCAATTAATTAAAGAAGGCGATAAAATTGCCGTCTGTATATCCGGTGGTAAAGATTCCATGTTACTTGCAAAATGTATGCAGGAGCTTCAACGACACGGAAAATTTAAATTTGAATTAGTCTTTATGGTTATGGATCCTGGATACAATCCATATAATAGACAAATCATCATTGATAACGCAAAATACCTAAATATTCCTATTCATATATTTGAGACGGATATTTTTGATATTGTGGCAGATATAGAAGATTCACCCTGCTATTTATGTGCCAGAATGCGAAGAGGTTATTTATATAAGCATGCACAAGAATTAGGATGCAACAAAATTGCCTTAGGTCATCACTTTGACGATGTGATTGAAACTATCTTAATGAGTATGTTATATAGTGGACAAATGAAAGGTATGATGCCAAAACTTCACAGCACCAATTATAAAGGAATGGAGTTAATCAGACCGTTATATATGGTCAAGGAAGCTGACATTTTAGCTTGGAAAAAATACAATAACCTTCAGTTTATCCAGTGTGCTTGCCGTTTGACAGAAAACTGTATGTTAGGAGATGCAGGTATGGGGTCGAAACGCCAGGAAATGAAAGAACTTATTAAAAAGTTCAGACAGACAAGCTCTATTATTGATATGAATATTTTTAGAAGTGTTCATAATGTTAATTTGGATACAATGATTGGATATCAAAAAAAGCAAGTGACACATAGCTTTTTAGAAGATTATGATGAAGAAGACGGTATAACAGAAGAGGAATAGATTTTCTAATTTGTGATGCTGTATGAATTGCATAGCATCCTATCACGAAGGTTGTAAGAAAGTATAGTAATAGAGAAAGGAAGCCACATAATGATTCTTTCAATTAGTTCTATTTGTGGCAATATCGCAGGCAGCAATCTTGCGATATGCAATAGGTATAAAGATGAATAAAGAAGATTTTTACTTTGATTTACCGGAGGAATTAATAGCACAAGATCCACTGGAAGACAGATCCAGTTCAAGACTTCTAGTGCTTGATAAAGAATCAGGCCAAACCAGCCATAAAATATTTAAAGATATTGTTCAATACTTAAAATCCGGTGATTGCCTTGTAATAAACAATACAAAGGTTATTCCTGCCAGATTAATTGGTGAGAAGGAAGGAACTGGTGCAAAGGTTGAATTATTACTGTTAAAACGCAGAGAGGGTGATGTATGGGAAGCTCTTGTAAAACCTGGTAAAAAAGCTAAGCCTGGTACTAAAATCAGCTTCGGGGATGGCATACTTACCTGCGAAATACTGGAAATAGTTGACGAAGGAAACCGTATGGTTCAGTTTAACTATGAAGGTATTTTTGAGGAAATCCTGGACAGATTGGGGCAGATGCCACTGCCTCCGTATATTACCCATCAATTACAGGATAAGAACAGATACCAGACGGTCTATGCCAAACACGAAGGTTCCGCAGCGGCTCCCACAGCAGGACTTCATTTTACTAAAGAACTCATAGATGAGCTAACGCAAAAAGGGGTTATAATTGCCAATGTTACACTTCACGTTGGACTAGGTACATTTCGCCCGGTTAAAGTGGAGAATATCTTAGAGCATCATATGCATTCAGAGTTTTATCAAATCGAAGCGGAAGAGGCAGAAAAAATAAATGGGACGAAAGAAAAGGGAGGCAGGGTAATCTGTGTTGGCACTACAAGTTGCAGAACCGTAGAATCAGCAGCGGACGAAAACGGTCTTGTAAAAGCTGGCAGCGGTAATACCGCGATTTTTATTTATCCTGGTTATAAATTTAAAGTTCTAGATGCTTTAATAACTAATTTTCATCTGCCGGAGTCCACTCTGATTATGCTGGTATCGGCTCTTGCCGGAAGAGAACCTGTACTAAAAGCATATGAAGAAGCAGTAAAAGAGAGATACAGGTTTTTCAGTTTCGGAGATGCTATGTTCATACAATAATACCTTTAACTTAATATACAAACAAAGGTTTGCTTAAAGAAAGCACAGCTCATAATTTAAAACAGACTATAAGCTGTGCCTTCTTTTTATTATTTGCAACTGAAAAGGTGATTGTAATTTAAAGTATTACTTTCCTAGTAAAATGTTGCTCAGGAGTTTTAGCTCAAATTATATAATAAACCTTGTTCTTATCCGTCTGTTTAAATATAAACAATATGCTTATATCAACCTTGTATTAAGCCATTTAAATCGGCATAAAAGTTTGGATAAGAAATATTTACGCATTCTGCCCCAAGTATCTCTGTATCTCCTTCCGACAGAAGACCGGCTATGGCAAAGGACATGGCTATACGGTGGTCAGCTTTACTTTCAATAGAAGTACCTTTTAGTCCGTTGCCCCCTTCGATAATCATACCATCCTCTGTAGCTGTAACGTTTGCACCCATCAAGGTAAGGTTCTGAACCATTACATCGATACGGTTAGATTCTTTTACTTTTAACTCTGCGGCATCCTTTATGATAGTAGTACCTTTTGCAAAACATGCCATAACTGCAATAACAGGAATTTCATCAATAAGAGTAGGAATTAATTCACCACCAACAATCGTTCCTTTAAGAGAGGTACTGCGGACAATAATGTCTGCAATTGCTTCTGTGTCAGTATTCCGAATATTATCAAGAGAAATATCTGCTCCCATCTGTTCACAAACTTTTATAATACCATCTCTGGTCGGATTAATACCGACGTTTTTTATAACCAGTTCGGAATTTGGGACCAGCAGACCGGCGGCAATAAAGTAAGCTGCAGAGGAGATATCGCCGGGAACCTCAATTTTATCACCCTTTAATTTAGGCTCAGGTAATATACTTGCTGTTGTATTGTTGATGATAATTTCCGCACCAAGCCGTTTCAGCATGAGTTCCGTATGGTTTCTGGATACATAGGGTTCTGTAACAGAAGTCGGACGGTCTGCATATAAACCGGCGAGAAGAATGGCAGACTTTATTTGAGCTGAAGCAACAGGTGATTCATAGAGGATTCCTTTTAAAGAAGTTTCTTTTCCACGGATTTTCAGGGGTGCCCTTCCATCTCCCGTAAGGCTTTTGATATCAGCCTCCATCTGAGATAAAGGAGCAATAACTCTATCCATAGGCCTTCTTTGTATAGATTCATCCCCTGTCATAACAGAATCAAAGGACTGACCAGAAAGAATCCCTGACATAAGTCTCATAGTAGTGCCACTGTTACCCACATCTAAAACACCGGAAGGTCTTTTTAGACCTCTTAACCCCTTCCCCCTGACAATTACTTTATTAGAAGCAGTCTGATTTACAATTTCAATTCCCATATCGCTAAAACAGGAGATGGTTGAGAGGCAGTCAGCACCCTGAAGGAAATGGGTAATTTCTGTAATTCCTTCTGACAATGAGCCAAACATGACGGCTCGGTGGGATATAGACTTATCACCAGGAACTTCAAGTTCGCCTTTTAATTGCTTTGCATTTTTTATTACCATGTTATACCATCCCATTGCCACAATAAAAGTGTGAAGGTATTAATATGTGGCATTCCTTTCTTTTGTTAATTATCTTTCATAAACTGTGTAGCGATATTTTTTTAAAAGCAGAGAGGCTTTATTGCAGGCCCCCTCTTCATAAAACTCAATTCGCAGAACACCCTGTTCAAACTCCCTGTTATGAATGATGCCTATATTTTTTATGCTGATAAGATTAGTGGCTAACAGTGTTGCTACCGTAGCAATAGCTCCGGCTTCATCAATAACATCCAGATAAATTTCATAAGACCTATTGATTAGACCGGTGACTTTCACCGGAAGAGAATCTCTGTAATCTCCGGCAGTCTCAAAGAATTCAAACAAATAAGAGGCATCTTGGCTTGACAATGCATCTGAAACATCTTGAAGGGAGGTAATATACAGCTTAAGAAATTGTTTAATGCTGACCGTATTGGTCAGACATATATTCTGCCACATAACCGGTGATGAAGAAGCGATTCTTGTAATATCCTTAAAACCACCTGCTGCAAGGGTTTTCATCTTTTCTTCAGGATCGTCGGAGTCCTTAACCATATTAACCAAAGCAGCGGCAATAATATGAGGTACGTGACTTATAGCAGCTGTTATATCGTCATGTTCACCTGCATTTATTATGACCGGAATGGCACTCATGGATACTACCAGACTGCGTAAAAACTCTAATCTATCAGGAGGCGTTAAGTCAGTAGGAGAGAGGATATAATATGCATTTTCAAGTAAACGACTGGAAGAACTTTCATAACCTGTTTTTTCAGAACCTGCCATCGGGTGACCACCAATAAAATTTCTGTCAAGGTTCAGTTCCAGCGCGGCTTTATGTATATTACCCTTTACACTCCCAACATCCGTTATGATACAATCTGATTTAATGATGCTTTTAAGTTGGCTAAGATAAGATATATTTGATAAGACCGGTGCACATAAAAAGATGATATCACAAACAGAAAAATCCGTTAAATCTTCTGTTATTATATCCAGTATCCGGTCCTCTTTTGCCCCTATCAAACCGATTGATGGTTTTTTCTTACTATAGTGATAGGCTAATAAAGTGTTCTTTGGATTTAGCTCTTTCAGGGCACGTGCAATAGAGCCGCCTATTAATCCAAAGCCAATAAAGCCAACGGTTATGCTATCCATAATACAATGATTGCCACATACAAAATATTGAAATACGTATCATTGGTTGAAAGAATGGTAATGTGGCATCCTCCCTGTTATTGATTTTCCTTCATCCTAACATGATTGGTCTGACCGAGTATGATACATAATACTCCTTAAAAAGGTGGCTACTAGAATTTTCTACCCATCAATTCTGCAAATGGTCTAAGTTCCTGGCACAGTTCTTCGAATTGAGGAAAAGTCAGAGACTGAGGGCCATCGGATAAAGCAATTGCAGGATTGGGATGCGTTTCTATCATTAAGCCATCCGCACCTGCTGCAACGGCACATCTAGCTAAAGGGTTCACATATTCTCTTACACCGGTAGCATGGCTTGGGTCAACAATAATCGGCAGATGACTTTTGGATTTTATTACAGGAACAGCACTGATGTCTAGAGTGTTCCTTGTTGCCGTTTCAAAGGTACGTATACCTCGTTCGCATAATACCACGTTAGGATTTCCTTCTGCAATAATGTATTCAGCAGCATTCAGCCATTCATCTATGGTAGCAGATAATCCGCGTTTTAACAAGACGGGAAGACCGGTTTTTCCTGCTTCTTTTAAAAGATAAAAATTCTGCATATTTCTTGCTCCGATTTGAAGCATGTCAACATATTTTACTGCTGATTCAATGGCAGCAAGGCTGGTTACTTCACAAACGACAGCTAATCCTGTTTCTTCTCTGGCTTCCTTCATGTACTTTAAACCTTCTTCCTCCAATCCCTGGAATGCATAAGGTGAAGTTCTTGGCTTATAAGCACCACCTCTTAAAATCTGAGCACCGGATTTTTTGATAGCATGTGCTGTATCAAAAAGCTGTTCTCTGCTTTCAACGGCACAGGGTCCGGACATAATTACAAGATTACCGCCTCCAATCGATACATTGCCAACCTTTACTATAGAGGGCTCAGGATGAAACTTTTTATTTGCTAATTTATAAGATTCGGTAACGGGAACGATACGTTCTACTTCCGGAGCAATTTCAAGATTCTGATCGTGAAGTTTTGTTTTATCACCGACAACGCCAATAATAGTTACTTCCTTACCATCTGAAATATGGGCGCTCAACCCCTTATCTTCAATAATTCTAATAATATTTTTTATGGATTCTTTTTTCGCATTTTGTTTCATAACAATTATCATTTTGTACCCTGAGTGTACACAAGCTTTGGGTGTACACACACTGCAACCTTATCGTGTTGCAGTATCCTTTCTTTAATTTTCTATACCTATAGAAACATACCTGACAGTATATACTGGCATATGTATTTTTTACTTATACTAATTCTACTCCATTCACAAATAAATGTCAATACTGCAAAACATTAAAGCGTAACAGTTTAAAGTGTAGCGGTTTAAAGTGAAAAATACTTTCGGAAAAATAGTAGGAATTAATAGAATAATCAGGAAGAATGTATGAAATCATAGAAATATAACATATATATGCTGCAAAGATTCAATATTATTATGATGGACAAATTAAATCTGTTAATTATAGATAATTAAGTTGTAATATCAGACATTATTTAGTAAAATATATACATAGGTATATTACGGTATTATATCCATAATGTAGAAATGCCCTAATGTATTTACAAAAATATTATTCATGGAGGAAAAAGTATGAATGTTTACACTTCAGAAAAGATTCGAAATGTTGTTCTGTTAGGCCACGGCAGCTGTGGCAAGACTACTTTAGTCGAAGCCATGGCATACTCCACGGGAATTACAAAGAGACAAGGTAAAGTTGAAGAAGGTAATACCATTAGTGATTATGACAAGGAAGAAGTGAAACGACTTTTTTCAATCAGTACCACAGTCGTTCCAATTGCTTACGAGGATACAAAAATAAACATATTGGATACACCTGGATATTTTGACTTTGTAGGTGAAGTGGAAGAAGCTATGCAGGCTGCGGATGCCGCCGTAATTGTTATAGCTGCAAAATCAGGAGTTGAGGTTGGTACCTTAAAGGCATGGGAATACTGCGAAAAGTATAATCTGCCCAGAATGTTTTTTGTAACGGATATGGATGACGATAATGCCAGCTACCGTCAGGTAGTAGAAGCTTTGACCGAGAATTTCGGTAAACGGATTGCACCCTTTCATATACCAATCAGAGAAAATGGTAAATTTGTAGGTTTTGTAAACGTAGTTAAGATGGCAGGAAGAAGATTTACCACAATGGGAAAATATGAAGAATGCCCCATTCCCGACTATTCCAAGGAAAATCTGAATAAATTCAGAGAAACGCTTTTAGAGGCAGTGGCTGAGACCAATGAAGAATTAATGGAGAAGTATTTTTCAGGAGAAGATTTTACCCAGGAGGAGATATCCACAGCACTCCGTGGGAATGTCATAGATGGAACTGTAGTTCCGGTTTTAATGGGGTCCGGTTTATATGCACAAGGAGCCTTAATGTTGTTACAAGCTATTGAAAAGTATTTCCCTGCGCCGAATAAACGGCAGTGTAGTGGAAAGTTATTAAAATCCAGTGAAATATTTCATGCTGATTATAAAGAGGATTTACCTATGTCTGCAAAAGTTTTTAAAACCATTGCTGATCCGTTCATCGGTAAATTTACATTATTTAAAGTGTGTTCTGGTGTATTAAATTCAGATTCTGTCATATACAATGCTGCAAAAGGCACAGAAGAAAAAATTTCAAGGTTATACATATTAAGAGGAAAAGAACAGATTGAAGTCACTAAGTTACATGCCGGAGATATCGGAGCAATCGGAAAACTTTCGGATACTGCCACAGGAGATACCTTATCCTCAAAAGCAGTACCTATAGAGTATGCAGTACCGGTTATGCCAAAACCTTATACCAGTCAGCGGTTTAAAACAAGAAATAAAGGAGATGACGATAAGGTCGCACAGGCATTATCTAAGTTAATGGATGAAGATTTAACCTTGAAGGTAGTAAATGACAACGAGAACCGCCAGACTTTGTTATATGGCATCGGAGAACAGCAGCTTGATGTTACTGTGCATAAATTATTCACTAGATATAAGGTAGAAATAGACATTATGAAACCGAAAGTTCCTTACCGTGAAACCTTACGGAAGAAGGTAAAGGTACAGGGGAAATATAAAAAGCAGTCAGGAGGTCACGGACAATACGGTGATGTTCATATAGAATTCGAACCTTTGGGAGATAACGAAAAGATATTCGTTTTTGAAGAAAAAATATTCGGAGGCAGTGTGCCTAGGAATTACTTTCCGGCGGTGGAAAAAGGAATTGCTGAATGCGTGTTAAAAGGTCCTTTGGCGGGCTATCCGGTAGTAGGATTAAAAGCAGTACTTGTAGATGGCTCCTACCATCCGGTGGATTCCTCTGAAATGGCATTTAAAATGGCTACGATTCAAGCTTTTAAACAGGGATTCATGGAGGCGTCTCCAGTACTATTAGAGCCAATAGGTTCCTTAAAGGTAATGATACCCGATAAATTCACGGGAGATATTATGGGTGACCTGAATAAGCGTCGTGGAAGGGTTCTTGGAATGAATCCTCTTCCTAATAATAAACAGGAAATTCTTGCTGATATTCCGTTAGCCGAACTTTACGGATATTCCACCGATTTACGCTCTATGACCGGAGGTGCCGGCGATTTTTCCTATGACTTTGCCAGATATGAACAGGCACCGGCAGACATTCAACAAAAAGTAATTGAAGAAAATGAGAAAGAATTAATGGCAAGTGGGGAATAATCAAAATACGCTGAATCAGCTTCTTAAAGATATTATGACAAAGCTGGTTCAGCTTTTTTAGTATATGCTCAATCTATATCTTTAACGATTCTTTAACTAATCTTAAGAAAAATGTACTATAAAAGGAAAATTTTTAGGGTTATAATGGGATTTGAGGTACCATCGCAAACTTGAATATGATTTGGCATAACTACATTATAATAATTTTTGTATATACATTTAAAAAATATAATAAAATTATAGTTATCAAAGGATAGCGAGGAATTAACCGATGAATTTTAATATAAGAAGTAAGATATCTAAAGTGACCTCTACGGGAAGAGTTTGTAGTCGTAATTCATATTATTTAAAGAAACGAAAAGAGCGAATTAAAAACACAGCCATATTGTTTGAATCAAAAGCAGGAGCAGATTTAGCCGGTAATATTTTTTACCTGCTCAAAGAATTGACTAAAACAGAGTATAATAAATTTCAATGTTATCTTAGTGTAAACATGGCAAGTAAAGTAAGAATTCAAAGGCTGCTTAAGAAATATCAGCTTTATAATATCTTACTGATTGATATGGATTCTAAAAAATATTTAGAAATACTGGCTACTGCAAAGTATATTGTTAATGACACCAGTTTTCCCACCTGGTTCTATAAAAGGACAGAACAGGTATATTTAAACACTTGGCATGGAACTCCTTTAAAACGCATGGGATATGAAGTAGAAAACCGTGCGTATGCCATGGGAAATATTCAGAAGAATTTTCAGGTTGCTGACTATTTATTATATCCGAATGATTATATGAAAGAAAAGATGCTAAATGCATACCACCTTAATAACACATATCAAGGAAAGGTTCTTTGCGAGGGTTACCCAAGAAATGCTGTGTTTTACCAAAATGACCGTATACAGAAAGTTAGGAAAGAATTAAAATTAACGAATCAGCAGGTTATTGTTTATATGCCTACCTGGCGTGGGACCTTAACAGAAACTAATAATACGGAGCAGATAGAAGCATGTGCCTGTAACTTTGCATTACTGGATAAGTTATTGAAGAATAACCAGGTGTTCTATGTAAAATTCCATGTATTTTTACAGAACAGCTTTGATTTTACTCAATATTCTCATATAAAGCCATTTCCGAAAGAGTATGAAACTTATGATTTTTTAAATGCCGCAGATGTTTTGGTTACTGATTATTCAAGTGTTTTTTTTGACTTTGCTAATACCAGAAAGAAAATTATTTTATTTACGTATGACCGTAAAGACTATTTAGATGAGAGAGGACTATATATCCCAATTAATTCGCTGCCATTTCCTCAAGCAGAAAATGTAACAGAATTAAATGAAGAACTAAACCGTCCTAAAGAATATGATGAAGCAGACTTTTTAAGAACCTACTGTACCTATGACAATATGAACGCAGCTAACAGGATTGCCAGACATGTTTTCCTTCAGCAGAAAGTATGTAAAGAAGAAAAAGCAAGAGAAAATGGAAAACAAAACATTTTAATATACTGCTCCAATCTGGCAAAAAATGGTATCACAACATCTATGTTAAATTTGATACATCTGGTGGACAGAGAAAAGGCTAATTATTTTTTCTTTTTTAAACAAAATCAATTTGCCAAAACCCCAACGCGGCTGTCAGTAGTTCCGCCTAATACCGGAATAATGCCACTTTGCGGCAGTACTATTGAATGGACCTGGTTGGAAGCTGTCCTTCACAAATTGTATTTTAGACTTCATATTGATTCAAAATTTATACAAAAACATATGAACTCCCTGTATCAAAGAGAGTACGATAAACGGTTTCATAATGTACGGATTGATAAGGTGGTACATTTTACCGGATATGCACCGGATATAACCTTATATTTGCAGCAGGCTAAGGCTCCTAAAGTCATCTTTGTGCATAATGATATGTACGAGGAATATAAGGAAAAGCAGAATTTTGACCTTAATATTCTAAAACATGCATTTGAAAGTTATAATAAAATTATAGCAGTAAGTGATGCAACTAGAATCTCTATTAAAAAAATCGGTAATTTTATGGATAAAGTTGAGGTATTGCAAAACGCTCATAATGTTGACGGAATAATTGAAAAAGCAAACCTACCATTTATTATGGAAGAGGAAACGGAACTTTCTGTACCTTATGAGGAGTTTACCTCTATGTTAGAAGGTGATTCTATGAAATTTATTACCATTGGACGCTTTTCGCCGGAAAAGGGACATATAAAATTAATGTCTGCTTTTAATCAATTTCACAAGAAGCATCCTGGTACTAAACTTATTATTATAGGCGGCTATGGTGTTCTGCACCAGAAAACAGTGGAATATTCAAAAAAATTAGATTGTGCAAAAGATATTTATATCGTAAAATCAACTTCAAATCCTTTTACAATACTCAAACGATGCCATTTATTCCTTTTACCATCTGACCGAGAACCACTTGGTTTAGTGTTATTAGAAGCGGATACCTTAGGAATACCGATTGTTGCAACTAATATTCCGGGATCAGGAGATTTTATCAGGGAACATAAAGGCTATCTTGTGGAAAACAGTGAGAATGGATTATTAAAAGGTATGAACGAGTTTATAGAAGGAAAAGTGAAACCCCTGAATATTTCTTTTACACAATATAATCAATCCATTGTAAATCAATTCGAAGAATTAATATCAGTTAATGAGTCAGAAAAATAAGATTCATTCGAAAATTAGAATGGAAAGGTTGAAAGAAAATATATGATAGAAAGGATGCCATGAACGGATTCTTTCAACTTGTTAGTGGCAGTATCGCAAGCAGACTTGCGATAGCAGCGGGAGCTAAACATGAAAGTCGGAATTATAACCATATCCTCAGCTCATAATTATGGTTGCATGCTGCAAGCCTGGGGCTTGCAGGAATATGTTAAAAAACTGGGTTATGAAGTTGATATAATTAATCTCAGACTAGATTGCATAGATAACCTTTATAAACCACTTAATTTATATAAAGGTTTAGTGAAAGCTAAAAGATTTCGTAAACTACGTGCTTTTCTGTGGCAAAATCTAAAAACAAAAGGAATCCGTGCCAAACGTAAATATTTAAAATTTGAAGCATTTATTGCAAAGCAACTGCATACGACTACCTGCTATCGAAGTTATCAGGAATTAGTTGATGCAAAAGTTGGAGATGCCTATGATATATTAATAACCGGCAGTGACCAGGTTTGGAATGGAGCTATAACCGGCGGTTTAAATCGTGCATTTTTCTTAGATTTCACGAATAAACCGGTTAGAAAGATATCGTTTGCCTCTAGTGTTGGTAAGACTGTGTTAAAAGATTACGAGAAAGATTTCTTTCAACACTATTTAGAGAATTTTGATGCAATCGCAGTAAGAGAAGAATCCGCAAAAGAAATGCTATCAACGCTAACGAATAAATCGATTGATGTAGTTGTAGATCCTACCTTGTTATTGGAGGGCTCTGATTTTGATAACTTAAAGAAGAGACCAAACTATAACAGAGGCTATATATTAGTTCATGTCATCAATGCAGATTCTATGGTTCGTCCTATTGCAGAGAAATTATCAAAACTTACAGGGCTTCCGGTTATTCATAATAGGTCGGACAAGCGTTATTCCAATGAATTAGGGAGATTTGACGATGCTGGCGTTGAAGAGTTCTTAGGTCTGATAGAACAGGCTGCTTACGTTGTAACGAATTCTTTTCATGCAACTGTATTTGCAATCATTTACAGGCGTAAGTTCTTCACCATACCACACGAAAAATACCCCGAAAGAATGGTACATTTGTTAAGTATGTTGGAACTAAGCAACTATTTAGTCAAAGATGTGCAAGATATTCCCACTAATCTAAATGGTTTAGACTATCACTATGACAAGGTGTATGAATTATTGGATATCCAAAGAAAACATTCGCAGAATATTCTAAGGAATGAATTGGAGAACGAAAGCACATACTCTACAATATACAAATAAACAGCTATAACATCAAAAAACCGGAATCGTATTTTATGATTCTGGTTTTTTGATGTGGGAACCGTATCAATCTGTATACATCCTCTATATAATTCGTATTGTAACCTATAATAATTCTATATATAAATGAATTTTCTGATTCAGATTATGTATTGTAAAAATTATCTTGAAAATATTTCGAAAACTCGGAATATTTCAAATACAGGAAAAATTTATTGTTTTATTGAAAGGAAAAAATTAATAGTACAAAAATTTATTGTTTTTTTATTGAATTATAAACAAAAATATTATAGAATTATATGGAAAGGAGGGCACAAAGAGACTTAGTACATAAATTTAGTTCTCTGAGTTCTCATTTATGTCCTTAAATGTCAGTATGAACGCGGCAGTTTTATAGCAGATGCTTCTAGCTTATCAGATTTTTATACCACTTATCATTATTTAATGTAAAAAGTCCGGTATTTTCAAAGATGTTTCGGCGAGTTCCCGGTATATGAAATTATATGATGTATCATGCAATAGCTCAACTGTTGTTAAATACATTTTGAAATGTATTTTCACTGATATTAGGGCGGGGGCATGCTTTATCTACGTGCATGCAATTTGTAACTTGTAAACCATATGATTCAAGGCAGTGAAATTAACTGCCAAAAGGCAGAATGGAGGATAACATGAATACTAATTTTTTGTTAAAAATCAAGGAGTCAATCTCCGCAGTCCTGCCCATTACCATATTGGTTCTTGTACTAAATTTTACAATCGTTCCAATGAGTACAGGTACACTTCTTATGTTCCTGGTAGGTGCATTAATGCTTATTCTAGGTATGGGCTTGTTTACTTTAGGTGCCGATATTTCTATGATGGTAATGGGTGAAAAAATCGGTTCCTTTCTGGCACATTCTAGGAAAATATGGGTATTAATACCAATTACTTTTCTTATGGGTGTTCTTATAACAATCGCTGAACCTGACTTACAGGTTTTAGCCAGACAAACGCCTGGTGTACCTGACCCTGTTTTAATTTGGGCAGTTGCTTTGGGTGTAGGTATTTTTCTTATTGCAGCATTTCTTAGGACTTTACTGCAAATCAGACTCTCTTATATTCTGATTGTTTTATATTCTATTGTTTTTATACTTGCTGCTTTTGCACCTAATAACTTTATTGCTGTAGCTTTTGATTCCGGCGGAGTAACAACAGGCCCTATTACAGTACCTTTTATTATGGCACTTGGTATCGGTATGGCGGCCGTACGTACAGACAAAGCATCTCAGGAAGACAGTTTTGGCATGGTAGCACTATGTTCCGTGGGACCAATACTGGCAGTTTTACTGTTAGGTATTTTTTATCATCCCACAGGTTCTGAATATTCTGTTATAAAGACAGCAGAAAGCAACAGTTTTGCTTACATCATAAAAGAGTTTTTGCATCATTTTCCTGATTATATGAAAGAAGTGGCTATTGCATTATCACCAATATTGATTTTCTTTCTGGTCTTTCAGGCTACTGTATTAAAAATACCTGTAAAGCCTTTAATAAAAATAATGATTGGATTGTTGTATACGTATTTAGGCCTTGTTTTATTTTTAACTGGAGTTAATGTTGGTTTTATGCCCGCAGGTTATTTTATTGGCGGTGAAATTATCAGTGGTAATTATTCCTGGCTCTTAATACCTCTTGGAATGGTAATAGGTTTTGTTATTGTAGCTGCTGAACCGGCAGTTCACGTATTGAATAAACAAGTAGAAGAGATCTCAGAAGGTAATATTACCGGAAAATCCATGCTTTTAAGCCTTTCTATCGGAGTAGCGATTTCTGTTGGTCTGGCAATGTTAAGAGTATCAACCGGTCTGTCAATTTGGTATTTAGTCGTTCCCGGATATTTATTAGCTGTCATTATGACATTTTTTGTACCGCCAATCTTTACTTCTATTGCTTTTGATTCTGGCGGTGTAGCATCCGGACCTATGACGGCAACCTTTCTGTTACCGATGGCTATGGGAGCTTGTAATGCGGTAGGCGGTGATATGCTGTTAGATGCTTTTGGAATTGTAGCTATGGTAGCTATGACACCACTAATAACAATACAGGCACTGGGACTCTTATATCGTTTTAAAACCAAACGCAGTCAAATACTTGAAACTGCCAGTGAGCCGGGTATTGGAGAGTTTATTTTTTATGATTTGGATGAGTATGAAGAGGATTTTATAGATATGAGTGCTGATAATGATACGATAGAAGGTGAAGGCACAAAGGTAATATAAAAATATATAAATAATATCACCAGTGTATTAAGGAATAGTATCTTATTAGTAATATTGGAAAGAAAATATAGAAGAAAGGGATGCCACATGTGGATTCTTACAACCAGTTTCTGTGGCAATAACGCACGATTGTTGTTTGCGTTATGGTAGGATATCATGGAAGGTATAAAACCTAAAATATTAAAGAAAAAGCTATTGGTTGCTATTATTGATTCTATACAAGAAAAACAGCTTACAGACATATATCTAGAAAATCACCTGCCTCTTAATGTTGTTACGCATGGTCATGGTACTGCAAGTTCAGAGATGCTTGATTATCTGGGTTTGGGAGAAACAAAGAAAAGTCTGACAATTAGCGTGATAAGTGAAGATAAGATATCATTTATATTAGGACTGCTGGCTCAAAAACTACATTTTGAACAACCAGGAAAAGGTGTAGCTTTTACCTTGCCGATATCTTGTATAAGTAGTATTATTACCTCAATGGATGTGGAGAATATGGCAAACCCAAGTGCCGGAAGTGTATGTGAGGAGAAATCAATGAAAAAAGAAAGAAAGCATGAACTAATTTTAATTATTGTAAATCAAGGTTATGCAGACCAGACTATGGAAGCTGCTAAAAAAGCCGGTGCAAATGGTGGAACGGTCGTACACGCCCGTGGCCTTGGCGACGCAGAAGCGGCTAAATTCTTAGAAATCACTGTACAGCCTGAAAAGGAACTAATATTAATATTAACAAATAGAGAAGATAAAATGAAGATTATGGAAAGTGTAAATTTAGAGGTTGGTCTTACCACCCAAGGAAAAGGTATTATGTTCTCCTTACCTGTTGATGAAACAGTAGGGATAGGAGCAGACATGTAAGGAGGTTGCATTCATATCTTCTAAAAGCAGAATATCCATCCGGCAAATTAGTACATTATCTTAAACATTAACTAGACCTGTTCAAAATTATACATTAATATGAATAGGTCTAGTTTAATATTTTCTGGTAGTGCTTTATGTCAAGCTATAAAAAAATAAAAAAACAGTGTACGAATTCTTTCTGATAAGCTATACTTAGGAAGTATGCAGACAGAGAAGAGCTGTCTGTAATTATTCAACGTATCTGAAAGGAGTATGGTCGTAAAATTTAATTTTACAGCCAATATTATACATGATAAGAGATTTTTTACCGATTTGTAAGGCTGATATGGAAAAACGCGGATGGGACCAGTGTGATTTTGTTTATATTACAGGGGATGCTTACGTAGACCATCATTCTTTTGGACCTGCCATAATCAGCAGAGTGTTAGAGAGCCATGGCTTTAAGGTGGGAATTATTCCTCAACCGAACTGGAAGGATGTAAACAGTATTAAGATACTTGGCACCCCAAGGCTGGGATTTTTAGTCAGCGGAGGGAATATGGATACGATGGTTAACCATTATTCCGTAGCAAAGAAACGTAGGAAGCAGGATGCTTATTCACCAGGCGGTGTTATGGGCAAAAGACCGGATAGAGCAACCATAGTATATTGTAATTTGATCCGTAAGGTTTATAAAAATTCTCCCATCGTTATAGGAGGAATTGAGGCAAGTTTAAGAAGATTTGGACATTATGATTATTGGAGTGATTCTGTAAAACGTTCTATATTACTGGATTCTCAGGCTGATATTATTTCATATGGAATGGGAGAGCATTCTATTGTTGAAATTGCGGAAGCACTTGAGAGCGGACTTGATGTAAAAGATATTACTTTTATTGATGGAACTGTTTATAAGACAAAGGATTTATCCTCGGTATACGATGCAGTAACCCTGCCATCCTTTGATGATATCTTAAAGAGAAAGAAAGCATTTGCACAAAGCTTTTTCGTACAATATAGTAATACAGATCCTTATTCAGGAAAGCGGTTGGTAGAAAAGTACAAAGATAATGAATATGTTGTTCAAAATCCTCCCTCTAAGCCGTTAACGCAAACAGAGATGGACAGGGTGTATTCTCTCCCCTTTATGAGAGATTATCATCCTTCTTATGTGGAACAGGGTGGTATTCCTGCTATAGAAGAATTGAAATTCAGTTTAATCAGTAATCGTGGCTGTTTTGGAGGGTGCAGTTTTTGTGCCTTAACCTTTCATCAGGGCAGGATTATACAGACCAGAAGTCATGAATCCATTCTAGCGGAAGCCAATCATTTGATTTGGGATAAAGACTTTAAAGGATATATAAACGATGTCGGCGGTCCTACAGCCAACTTTAGACATACAGCCTGTGCGAAGCAGAATACAAAAGGTGCTTGTATCAATAAACAATGTCTATATCCGAAACCTTGCAGTAATTTAAAGATAGACCATTCTGATTATTTGGTATTGCTTAAAAAACTTCGGGAACTGCCTAATGTAAAGAAAGTATTTGTTCGTTCCGGTATCCGCTTTGATTATTTAATCAATGATTCCGACGACACTTTTATGAAGGAACTTTGCGAGCACCATATCAGCGGACAGTTAAAAGTAGCACCGGAGCATATCAGTGACAGGGTATTAGATATGATGGGCAAACCCAAGAATTCAGTCTATGAAGAATTCATACGAAAATATAAGAGAACCAATGAAAAAGTAGGTAAAAATCAGTTCGTTGTACCTTATCTTATGTCCTCCCATCCTGGGTCTACCATAAAAGAAGCAGTAGCATTAGCAGAATATCTGCGTGATTTAGGATATATGCCGGAGCAGGTACAGGATTTTTATCCGACTCCCTCCACTATATCAACCTGTATGTATTATACCGGCTTAGATCCAAGAACCATGCAGGCAGTATATACCCCAAAATCTCCTCATGAAAAAGCTATGCAGAGGGCGTTAATACAATACAGGAATCCCAAGAATTATGACCTGGTAGTAGAAGCACTAAACATGGCTAACCGTACTGACTTAATCGGTTTTGATAAGAATTGTCTGATACGTCCAAAGGCTGGCATAAATCACTACAAAAGAAAGAGCGATGGGAAGTCAAGCAGCGGCAGTAGAGACGGCAGTAAAAAGAATAACCGGAATACGAAGCAAACAAAAAACTCCAGACAAGATGCTGCTTCCAATACAGGGAAAGGAAATAAAGGCAGCACAAAATCAAATGTTGCCTCAAAAGTAAGCGTAAATGTTAGCAGCAGAAATACCTTGGATAGAAAGAATAGCGGCAACGGTAAGTCCGTTACAAAATCTTCCAAGAACAGGTCTTCCAAAAGAAAATAAGCCTTTGCAATACCTATAAAAACAAGTGGATTAGCAGTATACTTAACTTCACTATTCTAAATCATGTATGGTTGCACGCATTAATAAAAGCAATAAATACCTTGGCGGCATCTTTATTGACAGCATATAGATGTTCTGGATGCCATTGAACAGCCAGAAAGAACTTGTGATTCGGATGGTAGACAGCTTCAATCAGGTTATCAGATGAGATACCCGCAATACGCAATGCCGGTGCAATATCCTTAATTGCCTGGTGATGAAAACTGTTTACCTGAATATAGTCCTTACCTAAGATATCATAAAGAAGGGAGCTTTGTTCCACAATAACACTGTGGGACAAAACGCTTCTCCCAGATTTTTGGGAATGAGCTATTAATAAATCTGAAGTATATTGGGAATCAATATCCTGATATAAAGTACCTCCAAGAAAAACATTAAGTACCTGTATACCCCGGCAAATCCCAAGGATTGGTTTATCGTTCTCCATAGCTATCTGAAATAATTCTTCTTCCATAGTATCTCTCTCTGGATAAACAGAGCCGCATCCGAGTAATGTTTCTTCTCCAAAGCGGAAGGGATTAATATCTGGTCCTCCAGTATATAAGAATCCATCGCATACATTTGCTGCAATACGCAGTTCATTTGTATCAGCCATAAGCGGCAGAAGGAGCGGAACACCACCGCCAAAACGTATGGCTTCCAGATAATTATTAGCAATACATACTCTGGAATTCTCATAGTCGTAGTGGGGTGTAACTCCAATAATCGGTTTCTTCATTACCATTTCCCCTTACTAAATTTATTTAGTCTCCATTATAACCTTTTAATTACATCATACGAATATGATAAATTACTAGTGGATATCTATAGTATATTCAGAAGAAAAGATTTTGCCAGCGTCTAGAACATTTCCCCATTCTCGTTCTTCTAGGCTTCCATTAAAATGACTGCTGTCACAGCGTCCATACCAGGGTTCAATACAGATGAAAGGAGCATTTTTACCGGCTGGTGACCATAGACCGAATAAAGGCGCTTCAAAAGAAACCGTAATATAGGGTTTCTTATTTGGTAAGGTTAAAGATATCTTATGACTCTGATTGTTTTCGAATATAAGAGCATCCTTATCAAACATGCCCTGACGTATCGATAACATACCGTTTTCTGTATTTAGTATCTCCGGCTGCTCCTTAACGGCCAGACCTTCCTGATTTATAAGCAGATAATTAAGTGGATTTAAGGAATCAAATTGCAGAAAGTAATCTGTTTGATTATCCTCGTCTCTTAAGGGACAAAGAAAAGCCGGATGAGCACCAATAGAAAAATACATGGTGTCTGTTCCAGAGTTTTTTACTTTCCACAAAACAGTAATCTGCCGGTTACGTAACCGATATCCAATATCCAGTGTAAAATTGAAGGGATACACTTTTTTGGTAGCCTCCGTAGCTGTAAGTTGGAACCATATCTCTGTTTCAGTTACTTCAGTTAATTTAAATTCCATATCTCTGGCAAAACCATGTTGCGACATGTGATAACTTTTGTTTTTATAAATATAACTCTGATTTTTTAAGCTTCCTACAATAGGAAAGAGAACCGGTGAGTTTCTCTTCCAATAAAGAGGATTTCCGCTCCATAAATATTCAGTTGAATTATCAACCGTCTGTATGGATTTTAGTTCAGCACCAAAAGTATCAATACAGAGACACAATTCATTATTTTTTAAGTAGTGAATTGACATAATAACACCCATTGACACATCCGCTAACAGATGTATCACTGCCACAATTATAAAATATGAAAATCATTACGTGGCATTCCTTTCTTCTATTTATTCTTTTATAATGTCTATGCAGTCCTGCTTTCTATAAGCCGGTAGACTGCCCATAAATGAATTATCCTAAGAATACTTTGTTCACTTATTACGCATATTGTAACATGTGATACTCATATTTACTATATAAAATTTGTAAGCTAAAAAATACCAATGTATTGCCAAAACAATCATAGGTCTGCTATAATAAATTGGAATACAGGGATACTGCTGTGGCAGATGTCTATGTAACAAATATTCTGGAGGTTTTCAATGTTGCGGATATTTTACCCGAATGAATGTGCAGATTCTGCATATGTAATTGACTATAAAGCACTGTACGAACAGGGATACAAAGGTTTGCTGTTTGATATAGACAACACCTTGGTAGAACACGGAGCCAACGCCGACGAGAGAGCAGTTAACCTGATAAAAGATTTGCGGGACATAGGTTTTAAAATTTGCTTCATATCCAATAACCATGAAGAAAGAGTAAAGCGGTTTAATAAGGACATTAAAGCAAAATATATTTATGATGCTAATAAACCCTTAAAAAAAAGTTATTATAAGGCCTTAAAACTTATGGGCACGAAACCTTCTAATACGATTTTTGTTGGTGATCAGTTATTTACAGATGTTTGGGGAGCAAAGAGGGCAGGGCTTAAAAGCTTTTTTGTAAAACCTATAGGACCGGAAAAAGAAATACAGATTGTTATAAAGCGTTATTTGGAGCGTGTTGTCTTGTATTTTTACCGAAAAGAAAAGCGATACTATAAAATTTAATATTTACCACGGAGAACATAAATATGAACAATATTATACTGATTGGTTTTATGGGCAGTGGAAAGACAAGCATAGGTACCTTATTGGCAAGAAAGCTTTCCTATGATTTTATGGATACAGATCAGTTAATCGAAAAAAGAGCAGGTAAAAGCATTAAGGAAATCTTTGCATTAGATGGCGAAGAGCACTTTCGTAAAATGGAGACAGATGAAATCCTTTCTATGCAGGACTATTTACAGCATACGGTTCTGTCAGTTGGCGGCGGTCTCCCCATACGGACAGGAAATGCAGAGATATTAAGGAAATTAGGCACAGTAGTTTTTTTGAAGGCTCATATAGATACCCTAAAAGCAAGGTTAGCCGGAGATACCAAAAGACCCTTGTTATCCGGTGAGGAATGGGATAAGAAAGTAACTCTACTATTGCAAAGTAGAGAACCAGTATATGAAAATGCTGCTCATCTTATAATTACTACTGATTCGAAATGCTTTGAAGAAATACTTGATGAGATACTAGAGAAAATAGTAGAACCTATTTAAAAAATATAGAAAGGACGCCACATAACGATTATTATAGCCTTTTCTATTTGTGGCAGTATCTCAGGCTAGCCTGTGATATGTATAAGGGTATAGATATGAAAATATTAGTTATAAACGGGCCTAATATTAATTTTCTGGGTATCCGTGAGAAGAGCATATACGGTAATCAAGATTTTAAGTATCTCCTTGAAATTCTGGAGAAGAAGGCAACAGAAGAAGAAATTACTATTGACACCTATCAAAGTAATGTAGAGGGATATATTATAGACAGGCTTCAAGAGGCATATTCTGACGGAACGCAGGGAATAATTATTAACCCGGGAGCATTTACCCATTATAGCTACGCCATACGTGATGCATTGGCTTCTCTTGATATACCTAAAATCGAAGTACATATCTCTAATGTACATAAGAGAGAAGAATTCAGGCATATATCTGTAACTGCACCTGTGTGTACCGGGCAAATTATTGGACTGGGATTGCAAGGATATTTACTTGCAGTAGATGCACTAAAACAAATAGTAGCGTAGTAATGCAGTTATTTCATGTAACAAATATAACTGTATGAATACTATGCCATATTTGTTTGAATTTTCGGATTCGTTCAATTTTTATATTTTTTTTCGAATTAAGAAAAAATAGTTGAAAAAAGTTGTCGGATAATATAAACTATAGAGTAGTTAATTTAAGGAGGAAAATATCATTTATGGTATCAGCAGGCGATTTTAGAAATGGCTTAACAATCGAAATGGACAATAATATATATCAAGTTATTGAATTCCAGCACGTAAAACCCGGTAAAGGAGCTGCGTTTGTTCGAACAAAATTAAGAAATATAAAGAGTGGCGGTGTTGTTGAAAAAACTTTTAGACCAACTGAGAAGTGTCCACAGGCTCACATCGAACGTTCTGATATGCAATACTTATATCAGGATGGAGATTTATTCCATTTTATGGATATAAATACTTATGATCAGTTTGCATTAAACGAAGATGCAATTGGTGATTCTTTGAAATTTGTAAAAGAAAACGATATGGTTAAAATGCTTTCCCATAACAATCAAGTATTTGCAATTGAACCACCTTTATTTGTGGAATTAGTTATTACAGATACAGAACCAGGCTTCAAGGGAGATACTGCTACAGGTGCAACTAAACCTGCTGTTGTTGAAACCGGTGCAACCGTTTATGTTCCTTTATTCGTAGAACAGGGCGACAAAATAAGTATTGATACCAGAACTGGTGATTATTTAAAACGAGTATAAAAGTATATCAAGTTTATTAAAAACGTACCCCAAAGAAAACCGGTGTTTTCAATGGGGTACTTATTTTTTGCAGGATTAGTTATAGACAGTATATGGGGAGCAAAGCCACAGCAGCCGTTAATAAGTTCCGATTATAAAAAGGTCATAATCCATTTACAAGAGTCCTTAAAAAATATAAGTTTTACATCATGTGAAAAACCCTGACATATAATCGTGCATCCATATTCTATTGATTGTATGCCGGAGTAATTTTTGGTTTCTGCGTATTTAACGTGTATCTTATCAATTGTCTGCAATTCGTCATTTTCATCAATAAATTTTATCATACGAGGAATAGATTTACCAGTACTAGTAAACCAGCAATCACAAGCAATTTCCTTTTGTGTTCCTTTAATATCACCTGAATTTGTTCCTTGTGTATTTATTCCAATCCCAAAGGCAGACATATAAGGTTCTCCTTTCAACAGTTGTCTATTTTTAATTTATCATAATCCACTGTACGTTTTTCTCTTGATATTCCACCGGACATGTGATCTATCTGACTTTTTATAAATACAGCCCTTTTTAATGAATCTATTCCATATCTTCCTCGTATAGTATCAACCATAATATCTGCATATTCTAGTTTTTCATAGTCCTCATTATCAAACATGTTCATTTGCCTAGTAAAATCGTAATCTTTTAATCGACTTGTATGGATTCCAAGATGACGAATAGGATTTCCACCCCATGATTCATTAAATAGATTACATGAGATTTTATAGATTTCCTTTGTTATGTTGGTCGCATTCATCAAAACAGTTTGGTGAGACATGTAATTAAAATCACAATCTTTAATACCTATAGCAATGACCTCCGCTTTAACATTATCTTTTCGCAACCTAGCAGATACTGTTTCAGCTAGGGCTAAAAGGACAATGTAAGCATCCTTTGCATCCGTAACATCGTATGGGATTGTAGTGCTATTTCCGTATCCCTTTTGTGGGGGTGTTTCCGATGCGACGGAAGAAAAGTCATAACCATTAGCAAATCCCCATACAATCTCCCCATGCTTTTTTAGATGTGCTTTTAATATATTTGGATTTGCATTAGCCAGTTCACCAATTGTTTTTATTCCAAGGTTAAAAAGTTTCTTGGTTGTTGCCCTCCCTACAAAAAATAATTCACTGACTGGCAACGGCCACATTTTATCTTTAATCTCTTCTGGAAAAAGAGTGTGTACAAGGTCTGGCTTTTTGAAGTCAGAAGCCATCTTCGCCAGTAACTTATTTGACGAAACACCGATGTTAACCGTAAATCCCAATTCGTCGCGTATTCTATTCTTTATCAAATTAGCAACAACAACAGGAGCTCCCCACAAGCACTCTGTTCCAGTCATATCGATAAAAGCCTCGTCAATGGAATACTGTTCTACGTCAGGAGTGTATTCGCGAAGAATGTTCATAAATGCAACAGAAGATTTCTCATATAAGCTGTAATTAGGTGGCACTAATATAAGCTCTGGACATTTTTGCTTTGCCTCCAAGATGCTCTCTCCGGTTTGGATGCTATACTTTTTAGCTGGTATTGATTTTGCCAATATAATACCATGTCTCATAGTCACATCCCCACCAACGGCTGATACCATTTCTCTTAAATCTTGATTGCTGCCAAGATGCTTTATCCTGTAGACAGCTTCCCAACTTAAAAATGCAGAATTAACGTCAATATGAAAAATTATTTTCTCCATTTCACTACCTCATATATATCAGAACGTTTGTTTGTTCTAAATTATAGCAAACAGATGTTCTTGTGTAAAGAGGAATTAAATGTATATTTAGTTAAACCTAAGACCGATTTGTTCGTAATTAGATTTTCGATTTAACATTGTGGGTGTTTGGTTCAAGTAGGCCTGTGTTTTAGCACTATCATTTAGCCAGTCACTTATTTGGTCTTTGTTTAATATTAGCGGCATCCTATCGTGTACGTCCGATATAGAGTTGTTTGCAGCTGTAGTCAATATTACGAATCGGGCTTCTTCTTGAAAAGTATTATATATACCAGCCATATACATGATATTTGAATCTCGTTGTGTAAAGAATATCTTTTCCTTGTTCTTATTCCACTCATAAAAACCGTTAGCGGGAATGATGCAACGTCTAGATAGTAGGCTCTCCCTGAAAGTCTTCTTTTCAAATGCTGTTTCAGACCTGGCGTTGATGATGACGCCCTTATTTTTAAAATTAGGAAATCCCCATATGCACAAATTTGGAGTGATACTTTCTTGTTGTGATACCAAAATAGGAACTGTATTAGTAGGAAATATTTCACCGGTTTTATAATTCTTATTTGAGTTTCTAGAATCGATATCTTTAATTATTTTTTCAATTTCTCTAGATGTTTCATCATCTATATAATATCTACCGCACATAGGAATGTCTCCTCTATAATATAATTGTTAATTTTATTATGCAGTAAAAGAACAGTTTTTAGCAATAATTATTTAACCAAGATATATTCATCATGGCTTTTAATCTTACAGTATGCCTTTTGAAGAGTATGGACATGACATTGCTTATGGTAATTATCGTTTTTATTATATTTATGTAAAGTTACAATCATAGGTGAACGGGGCATAAAAATGAGTGAAAAATATGAACGATAGCGAACAAGTAGCGACAAATATCAAATCTCATTGTAATCATTCTTCTGAAAATTTCTATACCCTGCTCTTATTGACCTAGGAAACGAAATATTAGAATTACTAAACTTTTCGAGTCGGAGTTTAAGTAAAAGTAGTACCTGCACCTGCAACATTTTATAGAAAAGTATTTTATTTAATTGGAATATATTGTACAATATACCTGTTGAGTGAATAATAGACACGAAAACAAGAACCAACGTTCTGTGGCTATATAAATGGAACGTTAGGCACAGGAATAAAGGTAATATAGTTGTAATAGAATAAATGAGCATATAATTTTATATGTTAACACTGCAATTATGGGGGGATATGAAATGAAGTTAAAAAAAGTACTTTTAATTGATTTGTTAATAATAACCGCAGCTTTAAGTGGATGTCAAAAAGAAATGCTTGAAAAGCAAGAGACAAGTCCTGCAATATCTGAGCAGTCGCAATCCATGGAGGGTAATGCAACAGAAGCTGTTAAAAAGACGGAAGTTACACAAGAACCTGAGAATACCATAATACCTGAAGAAAAACCTAATGAAGCTAATATGGCGGATTCGAACGAAGAGAATGCAAAAAATAAAACAGGAGAATTAATTAGTCCATATCCTTACTTGATGGAAACACCTCCTTTTGCATATTACATAGCGGAAGATATAAAAAATACCTCAACTATTCCACTTAAGTTAACAGAACTATTATCTAAAAAGAATCAGATTACAGATGAAGCTGAATGGTTTACTACAAATAATCTAGTTCAAAATACGTATTCTGTGTCTGATTTATATAAGGATGGCGGTGATAGCCTTCCGGATGATATACCCGCAACATGGAATGATTTGACTTTAACCATGGCCTTTTATGATGATTCCTATATATATTGTACTTATGGAACAGATGGTTCCTATGGATATATTCTAAAAGTTTATGAAAAGGACTCCTATAAAGAGGCATACTGCATTGACTTTTCAAATTATACCTATTCACCTGAATACAAGGAAAGTGATTACAATTATATACAGCAAAAAGTAAATGGTGCTGCTATAAAAGATAATATACTGTATGTTT
This sequence comes from Anaerocolumna cellulosilytica, assembly GCF_014218335.1. GTDB lineage: Bacteria > Bacillota > Clostridia > Lachnospirales > Lachnospiraceae > Anaerocolumna > Anaerocolumna cellulosilytica. Next base: position 2,633,111 of record NZ_AP023367.1, read on the forward strand.
CCCACAGTCATCTTACCTATGCTGACAGTTCAAATGGAATGAACGCTTATATTACTGCCATAGATTTGTCTGATATGAACGTTTTATGGAGGTCAGAGGCTTTAGTCAGTAATGCTAATAATATAGTGCTTTTAGATGATGTAATAATCTCTGGATACGGTTTCACGGATGAATCAGATTATCTATACCAGATAGATAGAATTACAGGAAAGGTTATTGCTAAGACACCTTTGGCTTCTGCAGCCTCTTATATTATTGTAAAAGAAGATAAGTTATATATTAGAACATATCATACGGATTATGTATACCAGGTTACCCATTAATATCTGCTATTAATACCAACAATCCATGAACTGTTGCTTAAACCATTAGCAACAGTTCATGGATTATATTTTTAATAAGGGTATAAATCGGAACTTTAGCAGAATAAGTTAGATAAAGCTTGACTTTTTAAGTAAACCAATTAAAATGATAGTGTTCAACTTAATATGATTTTAGGGAATTATGTTAATTAATACTAAGAATCACTAATATTAATTACATAGGAAGTTGGGTGAAATCCCCACGCAGACCCGCTGCTGTGATAACATAGCTGCTTTTAGATACCACTGGCTTTGCCGGGAAGGTGAAAGCGGCGGTAAAGAGTGTTTAAGCCAGAAGACCTCCTTAAAATTGACTTAAAGCTTCTTCGGGCCTAAGAAGTAATACAAGCATTCTCTTTAAAATGCTTTATTAGCTGTGCCTAAATACTTGGCACAGCTTTTTTTAAGCAAAATATTAGGTTATATATACCATTCAAAAAAAATTCAAAGGAGAAAAGAATGAGAAAATTAAAAATGAATCGGGTGACGAGTATTCTTGTACTAGGGGCAATCATCCTTGTTTTATCAGGCTGTGCAAAAGATGAGATTTTGACCCCTGCTGTTACGGTAGCTCCCCAGGAACAGGTTACACCAGATAGTTTATCTAAAACTGACAATAACGATTACGGTGAGGTTGTTGTACAAAATGGCGATAGAACACTGGTATTTAATAAAATGCCAGATAAGGTAATTACAGCTAACATGGCAGCAACAGAAAACATGTTGCTTCTTGGACTTAAGGATTATTTAGTGGGTAGAAATGTAAGAACGAATCCGGCAGAAGAACCGTTGCCGGAAATAGAGGCCGATTTCTACAGCGTTACTGAAATAGAACGGACGCATGAGCTGGCTATAGCAAATGAGGCCGAACTAATGATAGGTCAAATATCTTCCTTTAAAGAAGATACCTGGGGAAGCTTTGAAATGTTTGAAGAAAAAGGCGTTCACTGTTATGTTATATCAGGCACTGTTGCTGAGGATGAGACGATTGAAAATGTGTATGAAGATATCGAAGCTCTTGGGAAAATATTCAAGGTAGAAGATAGAGCAGAAAAACTGATTTCTGATGCTAAAGAAATTGTTGCAGGCGTCACCGCAAAAACCGATGGCATCACAGAAAATGAAAAAGTTAAAGTATTTGTTATGGACAGTTTTAAAGGCAATGAAATATATACAACATCCAAAGGACTTCAGAGTAACTTAATTGAGCTGGCCGGTGGAATTAATGTCACAAGAAATATGGCCGATTCAAGATGGTTTAATACCAGTATAGAAACAATCGTTGCTGCAAATCCTGACGTTATTATATTCAATGACTATGGAACGCAGAACATTCAGGAAAAAATAGACTTTATTAAAAACAATGCAGCGCTTCAGGATGTTCCTGCCGTAAAAAACGAAAATTTTGTAATAATCTCCCTGGTTCAGGTCATGCAGGATATCAGAGCCGCAAGCACCTGTGAATTTTTTGCAAATAGCTTCTATCCAGAACTATTTAAATAATTCCTATGAGAAAAAGAATAATTGTACTAATTGCTTTACTGGTATTGTCAGTTGTTGCCACCATAAGCATTGGTTCCGCCAATGTAGCAATCAGTAAAGTATATACTGTACTTATTGATGCTATTTTTAAGTATAAAAGCAATTTGGGTGAATTATATACTACCTCTGATTTTCAGATTATATGGAACATACGGCTGCCTCGTGTGCTGATGGGGCTTATTGTTGGCGCAGGTTTATCTATCTGCGGCATGGCAATGCAGGCTTTGTTATTAAACCCCATAGCAGACCCCTATATACTTGGTGTATCCAGTGGTGCTTCTGCCGGAGCTTCTCTGGCACTTTTATTCCCGATAGGTATTCTGGCAGGAGGTTATCAGGTTACCGCTTTTGCTATGATTGGTGCTTTAACTTCCTCTCTGTTAGTGTACAGTATGGCTAGAATAGGAAGCGGCGGCAGAATACAGCCAGTATCAATGCTTTTATCCGGAATGGCAGTAAATGCCATGATGTCTGCAATGACCAGTTTCTTCATATTTATAGCGAAAAGTAATGAAGGAATAGCTGCTGTTTATAATTGGCAGATGGGAAGCATTGCATCAGCTCAGTGGAAAACGTTACTCTTGCCCATGTTAGCAGTAGTAATAGCTGGAATTGTCTTTATTATAAAAAGTCAAAGCTTTCATCTGCTTATGGCAGGAGAGGATGAAGCGAATGCACTTGGACTAAATGTCAGTCGATTCCGGGTAACCATGACCCTATTTATAGCCTTCGTGATAGCCACTCTAGTTTCTGTAACCGGAATTGTAGGTTTTGTTGGGCTAATTATACCGCATGTGACAAGAATGCTGTGTAAATCCAATAATAGTAAAACTGTGTTTATTTACTGTAGTATTCTTGGCGGAATGTTTGTAATGTGGGCGGATGCGGCTGCAAGAGGACTTTTTGGTGCTGCTGAGGTTCCCCTTGGAATTATAACTGCATTTATCGGCGGTCCCTTCTTCTTGTATTTGATGATAATGAAAAATAAGAAAGGCAGGGAATAGGTTGAAAAAGCAGGATACTTTTTTCAACATCCTGGTTAATCGTGTGCAAGTGTATATAATGCTGGTGCTATTAGCACTAGAGTATACAGATGGGAGTTAACATGTCTATTCAGTTTAGAGATATAGAGGTTAAAATTGGGAATAAGGATATTCTTAAAAAGGTTTCACTTAAAGCAGAGGACAACAAGATAACAGGCATTATTGGACCAAATGGAAGCGGAAAGTCTACTCTGATAAAAACTTTCTTTTCTCTTCTTCCACATCACCATGGAGAAATTTTCTTAGATGATCATAACGTAAAGGCTATGTCTTCTAAGGAGATTGCCAGAAATGTAGCTTATATCGGCCAGGATAGTAATAGTATGTTTGACTTTACGGTAGAAGAGATTATAAAGATGGGCAGATTTCCCCATGATAGCACAACTAGAAATATTAAAGATATCGTATATGACGCTCTTGACACTCTTAAAATAAATGAATTTGCTAAAAGGAGTATACGTACATTGTCTGGAGGAGAGCGAAAATTAGTTTATTTGGCCCGTTCTATCGCTCAGAATACGGATAGTATTATACTGGATGAACCCACAAACCATCTTGATATTAAGCATCAGTATATGATAATGAATTATCTTAAGAGTTGCAACAAAACAATATTAGTTGTTATACATGATATAAATCTGGCGTTAAGATTTTGCGATAAGATATATATGATGAAGGAGGGAACTGTCTATCAAAGTGGTTCCGTACATGAAGTCTTTACCGAGCAAAATATCAAAAGTGTTTTTGAGGTAGATGGAGTAATAAATAGAGATAGTAAAAATAATATATTTTTTACGGTAGAGAAATAATGAAAGACACCAGTAATGTATGCGGTAGTATTGCTAACATTACTGGTGTAATTTTTTACAGGAAGTGGAATAAGATATTTTATAAATCTTAAACTTACCAGAATTATTTTAAAGTAAGTGTACTGCTTTTAATGGCTTCTTCCTTCATTAAATTGCGTCTTTCTTTGTACATCTTTTCTCAAATGTAGTAAATGTTGCTACATTTTGCATTGTAATTTATAAGATATGATTTATAATAGAAGAACACAGTACTTTAAACGAATTAACTTGTACTGTATATTAACATATGGGATTGTTTTTTAACTGGAAAACATAATTTATACAGTATCTAAAGCAAGGTTGGTTATACAAGGGAATTCTGTGAAAGAAAATTTTAAGAGAAGAAAGGATGCCACAATTGATTCTTTCACGCTTTGTAATTGTGGCAGTAACACATCGCTTCACGGATGTGTTACTCAATAGGTAATAGTATGCAAAAAGTGATAGAAAGATTTTTAAAGTATGTCAAAGTGGATACGCAGTCCTTAGATGATATGGAACAAGTACCCAGCACAGAAAAACAAAAGAATTTGGCAGCAATTCTAGTAGAAGAGTTAATAGAAATCGGTGCGGCAGATGTTAAAATGGATGACCATTGCTATGTCTATGCCACCATTCCTGCCACTACCGATAAAAAGCTGCCTGTACTTGGCTTAATTGCACACATGGACACCTCCAATGCTATCAGCGGTGAGAATGTGAAACCTCAGATTATTCAAAACTATGACGGGAAATCGATTGTTCTCAATAAAGAATTAAGCATCTTCTTAGACCCGTCAGAACATCCCTCTCTTATAAACTATATAGGGCAGGATTTAATTGTAACAGATGGTACGACCCTATTAGGAGCGGATGATAAAGCAGGTGTAGCTGAAATTATGACGCTAGCAGAGTACTTATTGAACCATCCTGAAATTAAACATGGTACCATTAAGATTGGCTTTACACCGGACGAAGAAGTGGGAAGAGGTGTTGATTTCTTCGATGTAGAAGGTTTTGGTGCTGATTTTGCTTATACAGTTGACGGTGGCGAATTAGGTGAAATCGAATATGAGAATTTTAATGCGGCAGGCGGAAAAGTAGAGATACAAGGTAAAAGTATTCATCCCGGTTCTGCAAAGGATAAGATGTTAAATGCTCTTTTACTTGCCATGGAATTTCAGTCCATGCTTCCGGTACAGCAAAACCCTATGTATACAGAGAATTATGAGGGCTTCTTTATGCTTTCTAATTTGGAAGGCGGTGTAGACTTCGCTAAAGCTTCTTATATCATCAGAGACCATGATAAAGTAAAATTCGAAGAAAAGAAAGCACGTTTTCTAAAAATAGGAGATTATCTGAATGATAAATACGGGGAAGGTACCTTTACAGTTACCGTTAAAGACTCCTATTATAATATGAAGGAAAAAATTGAACCGCATATCCATTTAATTGATAATGCCAAACTTGCCATGGAGGAACTAGGTGTAACCCCTATAGTAGTACCTATCCGTGGAGGTACTGACGGAGCCAGATTGTCTTATATGGGTCTGCCTTGCCCCAACCTTTGTACCGGCGGCCATAATTATCATGGAAGATATGAATATATTTCCATTCAGTCTATGGAGAAAGTTGTTGAGATTTTACTTAAGCTGGTTGAGTCATATTCAAAATAAACGAAATTAAAATATATATAATGTATTATTTTAACTTGCTTTAATCTTAAGACACAAGATGTAGCTTCTAATGTTAAATTTGTAATGGTTTCTTGGATATATAATATCATTGATTTTTTGCTTAAAGTAAGTTATGATATACAGAAACCCGTAACTTTATACACAAAGTATGCGTTTATATGTATAAATAATAGCAATACATTCTCAGATATTCCTTAAGCTGGTTAAAGTTACAGGCAAACTAATTAACAAAAGTATAGATTATTTACAAAGCTTTTCTAGAACTTAGCTTCATTTATTGTAGATAATCCATTTACTATACATTATATAGAAAAGGTGGGAATGAATATGAAAAGTGATTCTGTTAAATCAGGTGTACAGCAAGCTCCGCACAGGTCTCTCTTAAATGCGCTGGGACTAACCAAAGAAGAGCTTCGCAAGCCTATGGTAGGTATTGTAAGTTCCTATAATGAAATTGTACCCGGACACATGAACCTGGATAAAATTGTTGAGGCAGTAAAATTAGGTGTTGCTATGGCAGGGGGTACTCCCATTGTCTTTCCGGCAATCGCTGTGTGTGATGGTATTGCCATGGGACATACGGGCATGAAATATTCATTAGTCACCAGAGATTTAATTGCAGATTCTACCGAAGCTATGGCTATGGCACATGCTTTTGATGCACTTGTTATGGTGCCAAACTGTGACAAAAATGTTCCGGGACTATTAATGGCAGCCGCCAGAGTGAATATTCCTACTATATTTGTTAGTGGTGGTCCCATGCTTGCCGGCAAGGTTAAAGGAGAAAAGACCAGCCTATCCAGCATGTTTGAAGCGGTAGGTGCTTACAGTGCTGGAAAGTTATCAGAAGAAGAAGTGGAGGAATATGCTTGTAAGACATGTCCTACCGCAGGTTCCTGCTCGGGTATGTATACCGCTAATAGTATGAACTGCCTGACAGAAGTGCTGGGTATGGGGTTAAAAGGTAACGGAACCATTCCTGCGGTATATTCCGAAAGAATACGCTTGGCAAAACACGCCGGGATGAAAATTATGGAATTATACGAAAATGATATTAAACCAAGGGATATTATGACAGATAAAGCGTTTTTGAATGCTCTCACGGTAGATATGGCGCTAGGTTGTTCCACAAATAGTATGCTCCATCTTCCGGCTATTGCTCATGAAGCCGGTATTGAACTTAATGTAGATATAGCAAATGATATTAGTGCAAAGACCCCGAATCTGTGTCATCTTGCACCTGCCGGTAGAACATATATGGAAGATTTGAATGAAGCCGGTGGAGTATATGCGGTTATGAACGAATTAAATAAGAAGAATCTTATATATACAGAACTGATTACTGCTACTGGAAAAACAGTAGGAGAAAATATTGAAGGCTGTATCAATCTCGACTCTGAAGTTATCAGACCTATTGACAATCCTTATAGTGAAACTGGCGGTATTGCCATATTAAAGGGTAATCTTGCACCGGATTCGGCAGTTGTAAAGCGCTCTGCCGTAGCACCAGAAATGATGAAACATGAAGGACCGGCAAGGGTATTTGATTGTGAGGATGATGCCATAGAAGCAATAAAAGGTGGTAAGATTGTTTCTGGCGATGTTGTAGTTATACGCTACGAAGGCCCCAAAGGTGGTCCGGGTATGAGGGAAATGTTAAATCCTACTTCTGCCATAATGGGTATGGGCTTGGGTTCAACCGTTGCATTAATTACAGACGGACGTTTTTCCGGTGCCTCCAGAGGTGCTTCAATCGGACATGTATCACCGGAAGCCGCAGTAGGCGGCAATATTGCTTTAATTGAAGAAGGTGATATAATTAAGATTGATATTATGGCAAATACTCTTGATTTTGTCGTTTCAGAAGAAGAACTTAACGCCAGAAGGGCAAAATGGAAACCAAGGGAACCTAAGATTACAACAGGCTATCTGGCTCGTTATGCATCCATGGTTACCTCTGGAAATCGTGGTGCTATACTAGAGGTACCAAAATAAGATACTAAGAAGCGGTAATGTGAATTAGTGAAAAACATACTTCACACGCAAATAAGTGCCTGCAACTCACAGTTTGCAGGTATCGGAAAGGGTATGACTATACTATGCAATTAACAGGTTCACAGATACTAATTGAATGTTTAAAGGAGCAGGGAGTTGATACCATCTTTGGTTATCCAGGAGGAGCTGTTTTAAACATTTATGATGAATTATACAGACACCAGGATGAAATCAGACATATTTTAACTTCCCATGAGCAGGGGGCTTCCCATGCTGCCGATGGTTATGCAAGATCAACAGGTAAGGTTGGTGTTTGTCTTGCAACCAGTGGTCCTGGGGCAACAAATCTGGTTACAGGAATAGCGACTGCTTATATGGATTCTGTACCCATGATTGCCATTACGGGTAATGTAGCTGTTAACCTATTAGGAAAAGACAGTTTTCAGGAGGTAGACATTGCCGGCATTACCATGCCTATAACAAAACATAACTTCATTGTTAAGGATGTTGATAAACTCGCCGATACCCTAAGAAAAGCATTTGTAATTGCCCAAACCGGAAGACCCGGACCTGTTTTGGTAGATATCGCAAAGGATGTTACTGCTAACAAAGCGGAGTACGTAAAAGCTGAAATTTCAGATATTGAGAGAGTAAAAGATACGATTATCGGTTCTGATGTGGAAATAGCTCTTACTATGATAAAAGAATCTAAAAAACCTATGATATTTGTAGGTGGGGGAGCCGTAATATCGGAGGCAGAAGATGCATTGATGGAGTTCGTCTTAAAGGTGGACGCTCCGGTTACTGACACCTTAATGGGTAAGGGTGCTTTTAGCGGAGAGCATTCTTATTATACTGGGATGTTAGGTATGCATGGAACAAAAACTGCTAACTTAAGTGTTACGGAATGCGATCTGCTTATTACCGTTGGTGCAAGGTTCAGTGACAGAGTAACCGGAAATGCTAAAAAATTTGCCAAAAATGCAAAGATTCTCCAAATAGACATCGATCCAGTTGAAATTAATAAAAATGTCCTGGTAAGTCACTGTATTACCGGCGACATTAAAGAGGTTTTAACAATTCTAAATGAAAAATTAGAACAACATAATAATAAAGAATGGGTAGAGCATGTTCTTTCTATGAAAGAAAAATTCCCCTTAAAATACAGAGGAGATGTGCTTACCGGTCCTTATATCTTAGAAACCCTTTATAAACTTACAGAAGGTAATGCCATTATTACGACTGAGGTAGGTCAGCATCAGATGTGGTCAGCCCAGTATTTTATATATAAGACGCCAAGAACATTTTTAACTTCTGGTGGACTTGGAACCATGGGTTACGGTTTGGGAGCCTGTATTGGTGCTAAAATCGGGAATCCGGACAAAACCGTAGTTAACATCGCAGGTGATGGATGTTTTCGGATGAATATGAATGAGATAGCTACTGCTGCAAGATATCAAATACCAATTATTCAGATAGTTTTTAATAACCATGTGTTAGGAATGGTTAGACAATGGCAAACTTTATTCTACGGACAACGATATTCCCATACTACTTTAAATGATAATGTTGATTTTGTTAAACTGGCAGAAGCCATGGGTGCAAAAGCCTATCGAATTACAAAGCGGGAAGAAGTAGAACCGATTTTAAAAAAAGTTTTAGCCTTGAATGAACCGGTAGTACTTGACTGTCAAATTGCCAGTGATGATAAGGTATGGCCAATGGTAGCCCCCGGTGCGGCTATTGAAGAGGTGTTCACAGAAGAAGATTTAGAGGCAAAAAAAGGATAATAATTATAAGGCAAATATTAGCAGGGCCTATGCAAAAATTTAGTATTGACTCACAAACGATAAATATGAATTTTGCATAGGTTCTTTGTAATTAATTATTGACTAAATTTTAACTAAGTTTTATAATGTAATTGATTAAAGTGGTATAGTGTAGAAATTTATCGATTTATTCAATGAAAGTAAATATAAATAGGAGAGTAAATTGTACAAGCTTTAGCAGGCTATTCATATACAAATACCAGAATTATTCTTATTTTATATTAAAGGAGGATATATCAGTGGGCAGAATTTATAATTTTTCAGCAGGTCCAGCCGTGTTGCCGGAGGAAGTATTAAAAGAAGCAGCAGAAGAAATGTTAGATTACAAGGGTACCGGAATGTCAGTTATGGAGATGAGCCACAGGTCTAAAGCCTATGAGACAATCATTTTGGAGGCGGAACAGGACTTAAGAGACTTAATGAACATACCGGATAATTATAAGGTTTTATTTTTGCAAGGCGGAGCTTCTCTTCAATTTGCAATGATACCTATGAATCTTATGAAGAACAAGGTAGCTGATTACATTGTCACAGGCCAATGGGCAAAAAAAGCGTACCAGGAAGCAAAGATATATGGAACAGCTAACCAAATTGCATCCTCAGCGGATAAGACGTTTTCCTACATACCGGATTGTTCCGATCTGCCTATCAGTGAAGATGCAGATTATGTCTATATCTGTGAGAATAACACTATATATGGAACTAAGTTTAAAACGCTACCGAATACAAAAGGAAAACCTCTGGTTGCTGACGTATCCTCCTGCTTTTTATCTGAACCAGTTGATGTAAGTAAATACGGTTTAATCTACGGTGGTGTACAAAAGAATGTTGGTCCCGCTGGTGTTGTAATTGCAATCATACGAGAAGATTTAATCACAGAAGATACCCTTCCCGGTACACCAACTATGATGCAATATAAAATTCATGAAGACAATAAATCTCTATACAATACGCCGCCAGCTTATGGCATATATATCTGCGGAAAAGTATTTAAGTGGCTGAAAAAACTGGGCGGTCTCGAAGTAATGAAAGAACGTAATGAAAAGAAAGCAGCCTTTTTATATGATTTCTTAGATAGCAGTAAATTATTTAAAGGAACTGTCGTGAAAGAAGACCGTTCTTTAATGAACGTTCCTTTTATAACCGGAGATGATGAATTAGATGCAAAATTCATTAAAGAAGCAAAAGCTGCGGGCTTTGAAAATCTGAAAGGTCACAGAAGTGTCGGTGGTATGAGAGCTAGTATCTATAATGCCATGCCTATTGATGGTGTTGAAAAATTAGTGGAATTCATGAGAAAATTCGAAGCCGAGAACACAAAATAAAACAAGTAAACACAAGAAGGAGTGTCGTAATGGTAAAATATAATTGTCTTAATCCCATCGCACCAATTGGGCTTAATTTGTTTACTGAAAAATATGAAAAAATAGAATCTCTGGAAAGTGCCGATGCGGTATTAGTAAGAAGTGCTTCTATGCTGGATCTTAATTTACCGGAGAACCTAAAGGCAATTGCAAGAGCTGGTGCTGGTGTGAATAATATTCCCCTAGATAAATGTGCAGAAAAAGGGATAGTTGTATTTAATACCCCAGGTGCCAATGCCAATGGTGTAAAAGAGCTGGTTATTGCAGGACTTATGTTAGCTTCCAGAGATATTGTTGGTGGTATTAACTGGGTTCAATCCATTCGTGAAGATGAAAATGTTGCAAAGCTTGTTGAAAAAGGAAAATCAAAATTTGCAGGAAAAGAAATCTTAGGCAAAAAATTTGGTGTAATTGGTCTTGGTGCTATTGGTGTTTTAGTTGCTAATGCAGCAAAACGTTTGGGAATGGAAGTATACGGCTGTGACCCATATATCTCAGTAGAACATGCCTGGAATCTTTCCAGAGATATTATCTCTGTTAAAACAAAAGAGGATATCTATAAGGAATGTGATTATATCACTGTGCATGTACCTTTATTGGACGACACGAAGAAAATGATTAATAAAGATACCATTGCTATGATGAAAGATGGCGTTGTTATCCTCAACTTTGCCAGAGACCTGCTTGTAAATGATGAGGATATGGAGGAAGCTTTAAAAAGTGGAAAAGTAGCTAAGTATGTAACAGACTTCCCGAATGCAAAGACGGCCGGAATGGAAGGTGTTATTGCAATTCCTCATTTAGGTGCTTCTACGGAAGAATCTGAAGACAATTGTGCGGTAATGGCAGTAAAAGAAATCAAGGATTATATGGAATATGGTATTATAAAGAATTCCGTGAATTATCCGGATTGTGATGCGGGAGTATGTGCCTCTGGAAAACGTATTACCATAAACCATAAAAATATACCTAACATGCTTTCTCAATTTACCGGTACTGTATCTGCTGAAAATATAAATATCTCCAACCTTATTAATAAGAGCAAAGGCGACTATGCCTATACGGTATTAGATATCGAAGGAAATGTCACAGATACCATTATTAAGAAGTTAAATGATATTACCGGCGTACTAAAGGTACGTGTTATTTAGTCTATATTTCATTCAGACTATTATATTAAGATTAACGCTTGGCATGACCGGACTTTCATCCTGATAATACTAAAATCCATGCATCGCAGAAAGGGCTTATTGCCTTTTTAAGGCGGTACATGGATTTTTAGTTTTAGAGTTCACTCATTTCATTACCTGTCCCGTTTTTAGAAGTTAGCAAGAGGCTGCCAGTCAAGGCTGTAAAAGGAGCAACTGTAATGAGTCCGATACTTCCTACCATAGTATCAATGATTTCCGCAGATACGTATTTATAATTCAAAATATTTTGAATCGGTGTTCCTTGTGCCATAAATACCATCAAAAGGGCTATATAACCGCCGGAATACGCAAGTAAGAGAGTAGTGGTCATAGTCCCCATTGCAGCTCTGCCAACGTTCATTCCTGAGAAAAAAGCTTCTTTCCATCGAATCTCCGGTTTTTTTGATATAACCTCTATAATAGAAGAAGTAATATCAACCGATAAATCCATAACCGCCCCGGAAGAACCTATAAAAATACTAGCCATAAAGATTTTAGTAAGATTCAAATCTTGAAAACCACTATATAACAAACTTTCTGAGTTTGGCATAATGGCACCATGAATTTGAAAAGCATTGGTAAAGATGATACCGAGAACAGCCGTTACAAGTATTCCTAAGGAAGCGCCAGACACCGCAGACAGTGCTTTTTTATTAAAACCATAGACTAGTGAAATTGTCAAAAAGGCTAATATTATAGTTATTACCAAACCAAAATAGATAGGATTATGTCCATTAAGATATGCTGGAATAAGTATTTTCCAGATAAAAAGTACAGTAATTATAAAAGAAAGTAAAGCACGAAGCCCGGTTCGTCCGGCAACAAGTATTAATAGGAGAGCAAAACCAACGGCCAATAAGATTTCTTTATTAATCCGATAATGATCTATTAGATTAACAGATAGAATACTATCTTCATTATGGCTGATTACTACCAACGCTTTATCACCTTCCTTAAATATTTTGTCAGTTTCCAAAGAACCATTTAACAGATTAAATCCCTTAACCTGCCTGCCTTTAAAACGGCCATTCAATAGTTCGACCATACAGGTCTGTTCCCCGGAGCGTACTAATCCAGTATCTATGATAGTATCATTATTGACAGTCAACACACGAGCGGAGGTTCGTTCCGTCCCTTTGTATATAATGGCGTCTTCATAGCCGGTCGGGATTAAGATTAAAACAATTAAAACCAATAAGGAAACTAATACAGGCAGATAATACGGTAGGTTGTCTTTCCAGGCGTTTTTATCTAAAGGGGGCAGTAAGGAATTACGAAATTTAGTTAGCATAGTAAGAACCCTTTCTTTATTATCAATTTTATATCAGAATACTCCCCTAAAAAAAGACAGGGGAGTGGTAAGTTGCGAAGGCATGCCTGAATACAATTAATTAACTTTCAATAAACTGGCAAGATTTTTGTAAATCTCTGTATTGTCATAATAACCGCTAAAAAGCTCCGCACCCTGTCCTTGTGCAAAGACACCGACCGGTAGACCTGTATGAGCATAGGAGGAAAAGTTAATGCCCGACTTGTTATTTAAGATATGGGTTATGGTTACAGTTAAAGGTTCATAAGTACCATATAAGATGTATTCTTCTTGTGATCTGCTGGTATCGCCACTTAATGTTTTTTCATAGGCTTGCTTTAACTTCGTATATTCATAATCTGTTAATACCAACTTGGAAGTAGAATTGGCATCCTTATCTGAGGAAGGCAATAATCCAAAGTTTTCTTTGATATCAGCTAATACTGTTTTGAATTCGGTTTTATTTGCCTTATAGTTTTTAACATAATTCGTATCAAACTTAGCATAGGAGATTTTTTGATTGCTTAAATTGGTAAGATATGTATCATAATCTGTACCAGCATAGCCAATAGTTAAACCGCCGGTTTCATGATCACCGGTTACAATTATTAATGTTTCTTGTGGGTGTTGATTATAGAATTTAATAGCTTCGTTCACTGCGTCATCTAAGGCAATCGTATCTGCAATAGTAGATCCGGCATCGTTTGCATGACATGCCCAGTCAATTTTACCGGCTTCAACCATCATAAAAAACCCGGTTTCATTATCGAGTACTTCAATCCCTTTTTTTACATAATCTTTTAATGCCCATTCACTCTCTTTGGCATCATTAGCATAGGATAAAGTATCGCTGTCTGCAAGAGTTTCACCAATTACGATTGCTTTACCGTCAGCAGCTGTTAACTTCTCAGCCTCAGCCTGTGTTTTGATTACCTTATAACCATCGTTTTGAGCAAGTTCATATAGATTCGTTTGCGGATTATTCTTATCATCACCGTTAGGATTTTTTAAAGCACCTCCGGCAAAGTAATCAAATCCACTTTGAATCATTTCAAGACCAATCCCATAGTAATTGTTTCTGGATGCCTGATGTGCATAATAAGCAGCAGGAGTTGCATGATTTAAATTAACAGTTGATATAATACCAATTTTATACCTTAACTGTTCTTTTAATTTTTCACTTATGGTTTCATAAGAAATTGTCATGGATTCATTCATGTTGATAGTACCACTATATGTTTTAAAGCCTGTTGCAAGTGAAGTCGCAGTGGATGCTGAATCAGGACAAAAAGATGTGGAATCATATGTAACTGCGGAACCTGCCACAGGGAATTTCATAAAATTAAGATATTTATTTCCACTTAAGATATCAGAAGTTCGGTTTTGACCCAAAGCACCAAGATAGTCACTGGCTGCCTGTATTTGGGGATAACTCATACCATCACCAATAAACATAAAAACATATTTGGGTGCCTGTGTTAAAGAGGCAGTGGCTGCTTTTTTACTACTGGCTGCAGTACTGTTTATTGTAGTCTGTTTTGAGGTTAATATTACGGAAAATACCAAAATACCTGTCACGGCACAGGCTAAAACTCTTTTAAATATTTTATGCATTTCATACTCCATTCTGCCTAAAGAAGGCCTGTTATTTCTTAACCCTAATTAAATCTAACTAGTATCTCTGCCAATTTAGCATTTTTAAACATTATTTAGACATCAACAATCCACCCCTTCTTATCTTGTCTTAACAAAGAGTTCCATATTGTGGAACTTGCTCTTCATACCATAAATAACATATGAAAGAGATATTGACAATAGTATGAAAAAACATTTAACATAAGCTTTACTTAAAGTAAAAAGTTTTTACAATTACGAAACAAGGTTCTCTTGGCTTTTTTACTAGTTTACTTTATAATAGTAATATACTTTTGGAACTTAAAAGATAAATACAAGGAGGATACAAGTATGGCAGATATTAAACCATTTCCCTGCATCAGACCAAGGGAAGATGTTGCTCACCGGATTGCAGCATTACCTTACGATGTATATAACAGAGAAGAGGCAAAGAAAGAGGTTATAAAAGAGTCCTTATCCTTTCTGAAAATAGACCGGGCAGAGACTGGATTAGCAGATTCTGTAGATATATATGATGATAAAGTATACGAAAAGGCAAAAGAAACTCTCAATTCTATGATTGAAGAGGGATTATTTATAACCGAGGAAATGGAGTGCTATTATGTATACGAGCTGATTATGAATGGGAGATCCCAAACCGGTCTGACAGCCTGTTGTTCCATTGATGATTATCAAAATAATATAATCAAAAAGCATGAAAATACAAGGGAAGAAAAGGAACTTGACAGAATACGCCATGTAGATACATGTAATGCGCAAACAGGTCCCATATTCCTAGCTTACCGCTCTAACGATGTTATACAAAAAGTGATAGATAAAACGAAAGAAAAAGAAGCTGTATATGATTTCACATCTCCAGATGCTATAACCCATAGGGTATGGAGAATTGATGATAAAAGTCATATAACTGCTATTAGAACAGCTTTTCATGAAATAGGAGATATTTATATAGCTGATGGTCATCACCGGGCCGCTTCCGCAGTTAAAGTCGGTTTAAAAAGGAGAGAAGAGGCAGGCGGCTATACAAAAGAGGATGAATTTAACTATTTTTTATCCGTCTTATTTCCTGAAGATCAGTTAATGATACTTCCATACAACCGGGTAGTAAAGGATTTAAACAATCATACGGTGGAAGAATTTCTTGATAAGATTTCGGAGCATTTTACCATCATTCCAAAAGGGACTGATAAGGTAACCCCTGAACAAAAAGGAGATTTTGGAATGTATTTACAGGGAATCTGGTATAAATTAGAAGTTAAAGAACATATAAAGAACAACCTTGATCCGGTTGAAAGTTTGGATGTATCAATATTACAGAAACATTTGCTTTCTAAAATTCTTGGCATTCGTGATCCGAGAACAGATAAACGAATAGATTTTATCGGAGGAATCCGAGGATTAACAGAGTTAGAAGAACGGGTACATACGGATATGGAAGTGGCATTCTCTATGTATCCAACTAGTATTTCAGAGTTGTTTTCCGTATCAGATGCCGGACTTTTAATGCCTCCTAAATCAACATGGTTTGAGCCTAAATTACGTAGTGGTTTATTTATTCATAAGCTATAGGTTCCATCCTTTTTAGCAAAAACCTCACATTAAAAAAAATCCTACAACTTTACTAAGGTTGTAGGAATATTTAATAGGAGACGAATTAAAGCCTTCGTAGGGAGATATCTTATTGGCTATAAGACGTCTGTATAGCTTGCTACACTTGTAGAATTCAATCGTTTTTTATACTATTAAAACACAAATTGCAATAATATCATATACAGGACGGTCCCGACACCTATACTTAATAGCGTATTGCTTTTCCACACATGTAGAATGATAATAACCAGAATCGCTAAGGCTTCCGGTAATCCAAAAGGATAGGAAATAACGGATACATCCTTTAAGCAGTAAACTACCAACATACCAATAATCGTAAAGGGCAGAACTCTTCCAAGGTATTCAATATATTTTGGTGTCTTTTTATTTTCCGGAAATAATAAAAAAGGTAAAAAACGTATTAATATAGTTGTAATGCTTATAATACCAAAAAACAGAAAGTTTTCACCGGTTGTCAAATTCATTTTGCGACCTCCCTGTCAATTTTCTTTTGTAAAAAGCTTACAAACAGTAAGATAACCGCCATAGAAGGCACAATAAACTTACCTGCACCAAAGAGTATCCTGCAAACAATAGAGGTCCCAACACCAATAAGAACGGGTGTATGACTCTTTGCAGCTTTCCATTGATTCACAAAGATTACTACAAACAACGCTGTCAAAACGAAATCTATGCCTCTTGTATTAAAATCTATCAGGCTTCCCAGCAAACACCCTAATACAGAACCCACAATCCAATATATTTGATTTAGAAGTGTAATAAAAAACATAAATTTACCTTTGTCTACTCCCTCTGCCGGTTCTGCCACGCATAAAACTGAGAATGTTTCATCTGTTAACCCAAAGATTAGATACGGCTTATAAGAACCGGTTCCTTTGAATTTTGAAAGCATAGAAACTCCATAAAATAAATGTCTTGCATTTACCATCAGAGTCATCATACAAGCGTAGAATGGATGAAATCCCATTGTTAAAAGGCTTACAGCGACAAATTGCATGGAGCCTGCATAGATAAAAAGACTTGCGAAGATTGTCCAAAAATAGGAATAGCCTTTGCTGTTCATTAAAATCCCAAAAGCAGCACCAAGAACTAGATATCCTGTCATTACAGGAATCGTTAATGGAAAAGCTGCCTTAAGTGCAGAGGTTCTTTTGTTCATGTTTATGGTTTCCTTTCTTTTACTGCCTGATTACAGCCGAACGTTTTACATGCAATGTCCGTAAACAATAACGTTAGGTATACATGTATCGATAAACCCGGCAAAAATTAATTATAATATATACTTTTAAAACCTACAATAGAAAAAGTTCGAAAGATAGGCCAGATGACTCAAAAGTAAAAATTATATTTATTTTAAAAATATAGAAATTTTATGGAACTTAACCAATATTTACATCGTCTAATATTTGAAAAGCAAAAAAGGAAGCTTTTAGAAAATAAAAACAGAGCATCCAATGCTTTCCGATACTATACGGAAAGCCAAGTATAAAGGAGGAATTCATATGTTAAGAAAAAAAATTGTACCGGTTGTTTTAGCCAGTTGTTTAGTTACTGCAATTCTACCTACATCCTATCATGCATGGGCAGACACATATAGGTTTGGAGGTATCGCTGCTTCTAGTAATATTGCCGTAACAGGTGAGACGACTACAGCAGAAGTTAAAGCTACAGAAGCTACAGCAGAGGAGCTTGAAAAAATTATTAAAGCAGTAAAAGGGAAAATATCCATACCTTCAGATTTAACCGTATTTAATTACAATTACAATTCAGACAGTTATACTACAGGTGCTATGTGGGATTTAAGTTGGAGTGATGAAGACTCAACAAAAGTAATCTATGTAACAAGTGACCAGAACGGTAACATTATAGCTTATAATAATCAGGACGGCTTAAATGTCTATGCACCGAAATACCTGAAAACAGAACTAAAAGCTACCGCAGATTCCTATATTAAAAAAGTTGCCTCGGATATTTCAGGTAAATTGGAGTATGTAAGTACAATTTCCCAGGGCAGCTATACAGGATTATATCTTTATGAATATCAAAGAGTCGAAAATGGTATTCCGATGCCGGATAATACAATTACAGTAGGCATTAATTATAATACCGGAAAAGTCATGCGCTATAATGCAAACTGGCTTTATAACGCAGAAATACCTAATGCTGAGACTAAGATTACCAAAAGTCAGGCGATTGAAAAGATTGGTAAAAAGGTTACTATGAAATTAACTTACCAGAATGCATATTCAACAGATGCCAATGGCAAAACAAAGGTGAAAGCTTACCTGGTTTACGTTCCGGACAATTCTTATGTGGCAGTGGATGCAAAAACCGGTGAAGTATATACGACACAAAACGAATGGATTTCTGTAAATACAACTGCCGGTGAAAAATCAGCCGATACAGAATCTAGCGGAAGCAGTTTTGGTTTGTCAAAAGAAGAAATTACAAAGTTAGATGAAATAAAAGGACTTATATCAAAGGAGAAAGCAATCGCCGCAGTTACCGGAAATAAAAGCCTGCTCATAGATGATAACCTAAAATCCATTTCCGCAAAACTGTATAAACAGGACGGATATTATAAGCACGGAGAAAATACAAAGTATATTTGGAGTATTTCCTTAAATGATCCCAGAGAGATTGATGAAAATTCTAAGGATACGTACCGTGCTTTTGCATATGCTGAAGTAGACGCAAAAACCGGCAATTTGATTTCCTACCGTTCAAGTGTTAGAGATTACTATAATAGCAATACAAAAGAGTGGGAATCTGTAAAGGTTAAATATACCATAGATCAAGGTCAGAAACTACTTGAAGATTTCTTTAAAATACAGATTCCTGATATCTATAAAAATACTGTATTTACATCTAATGACGAAGCCTATGTGATTGGTCTTAAAGAAGATAATAAAGAAATTTATGGTGGCTATAGCTATAATTATGACAGAGTAAATGAGGGCGTTAATTACTCTTATAATGGAATCACTGGTTCTGTAGACGGTGTTACCGGTAAAATTTATGCCTTCTCATATAATTGGAGTGACAACGTAACTTTTGAATCTCCAAAAGGTGCAATGACGCCAGCAAGTGCATTTAATACCTATATTGCAAAAGAAGGTTTCCAACTTGCTTATGAAATTAACAGTATTCATAAATTTAGCAATAAAAATACTATTAGTACAGATGATTATTCCGTGACAAATGAAAT
This sequence comes from Anaerocolumna cellulosilytica, assembly GCF_014218335.1. GTDB lineage: Bacteria > Bacillota > Clostridia > Lachnospirales > Lachnospiraceae > Anaerocolumna > Anaerocolumna cellulosilytica. The sequence goes on from NZ_AP023367.1 coordinate 2,652,723, forward strand.
ACGTCTTGTTTACAGAACGGATATATCTCCTGCACAGATATCACCATTTACCGGAAAACAGTTGGATTATGAAGGAAATGAGTATGTAAAGAGTGATAGTCTATACAGCTACTCTGATATTGGCAACAGTGCTTCTGCTAAAAACATTAAACTTCTCGCAGAACTTGGAATCGGCTTTAAGGGTGGTGAATATAAACCGGCGCAGCCTATTACTGCAAAAGAACTGACTGATTTCTTTAATGAAGCAGGTATTTACTTTAATAGCAGTAAATATACCTTAAGTAAGAATGCTTCGAGTATTAAGAGAGTAGATGCCTCCAAATTCACGATTCAAGTACTAGGATTTGAAAGTGTTGCAAAATTAAAGGATATTTATAATGTCAATTTAAAAGACCAATCTCAAATTAAAGAAGCAGATTTAGGATATGTGGCTCTTGCACAGGGATTAGGGCTGATTACAGCAAACAGCGAAACCGAATTTAGACCTGGTGATAATTTAACCCGTGGAGAAGCTGCGGATTTAATCATTACAATGCTTGGTATCGAAAAGTAGAGATGATAGACTAATCAATTAAAGTTGTAACTTAAGAATACGTAAATAGTAACAATCTTAAGAAGCACTGTAGCATTGCTTTTATATACGGATTGAATCCGGTGTATAAGAGTAGGCGCAGTGCTTCTTTTACGAATTTAGTTATGTTTCTTTAGTAGTATAAACAAATATTTGGTTTTGGTGAAGAACTACAAAAAACAGAATAAAAAGGGCTGCTAAGAGTACGTTTATCAATTCATTATCGTCTCAGATTAGCAGAATAATAATTTTAGATAATTTTCACTTTTGAATAAGACAATTCTGTGGTAATATATTCTTAAGTGATTAACATTTAGGAGGCTGTAATGAAAGAAGTCATATTTTTAGAACCTGTATTTAAGGAAATGATTTGGGGAGGCAATAGACTAAAAACAGATTTTGGCTATGCTATCCCCAGTGACCATACAGGTGAATGCTGGGCTGTCAGTGCTCATGCCAATGGAGACTGTACCGTAAAAAACGGTACGTATAAAGGTGAAAAATTAAGCCGCTTGTGGCAGAATCATAAAGAATTATTTGGTAATGCAAAAGGTGACACTTTCCCATTACTAATTAAAATTATAGATGCTAAAGCTGATTTGAGTATTCAGGTACATCCTGATGATGCATATGCTAAAGTACATGAAAATGGTTCCCTTGGAAAAACCGAATGTTGGTATATTCTTAATTGCGATACAGACGGAAAGATTATAGTAGGTCATAATGCGAAGAACAAAGAAGAATTGCAGCAGATGATTGGTGAGCACAAGTGGGACGAGTTAATTCGTGTACTGCCTATCACTAAAGGTGACTTTTTTCAAATTGAACCCGGAACCGTTCATGCAATAAAGGCAGGAACCGTTATTTTGGAAACCCAGCAAAATAGTGATATTACCTACCGCTTATACGATTACGACAGATTGTCTGATGGTAAACCAAGAGAACTGCATATTGATAAAAGTATTGATGTTATACCATGTCCTCATAAAAGCCAGACTACGGATAGAAAATCCATTCATCTATCACAGGCGATAATTGAAGAATTAGTTAGCTGCGAATTTTATACTGTAAACAAAGTGACAGTTAACGGGCAGGAAACATTGCAGCAAACAGAGCCTTTTACAATCCTTAGTGTGATTGAAGGCAGCGGTGAAGTGGACGGAACTTCGATTAATAAGGGTGATCATTTTATACTACCTTTTGGCTATGGAGCATTTCAGCTAAAGGGCAGCTTACAGCTGATTACTTCACACATTTAACGAGAATAGGAGATTTTTTATGGGTAACTTTTTTAATATGGATAACGGGTTTTTTACAACCCTTGGAAAAATTGTAGATATTGTTATAGTCAGCATAGTATGGCTTTTGCTGTGCATACCTTTAATTACTATAGGTCCTGCAACAACTGCATTGTACTATACTATGGTCAAAGTAATCCGCAGAGAACGCGGTTATGTAATGAGAGAATACTTTAGTTCCTTTAAAAGTAATTTTAAAGTTGGAGCGATTTCCGGTATATGTATCCTCCTTGCATCACTGGTGTTATTTTTTGATCGTTCCTTTGCTAAAGAAATGAAGGGAAATTTTGGAATTGTACTATTTAGTATATTTAATGCATTAATCTTTATCGTACTTTGTATTACTATTTATATTTTCCCTCTATTGTCAAGATTTAAAATAGGTGTATTACAGTTATTTAAAACATCTCTCTTTATGGCTATGAAACATTTGCCTACCACTATTTTACTGGTATTAATCACTGCTGTATTTGTGCTGGGCACGTATATCCTGCCGATTGTTATTTTGCTTACTCCCGGGCTTTGCCTCCTGCTATGGTCATTTCTCCTGGAGCGTGTTTTCAAAAAATATATGCCTGAAAAATCAGAAGAAGCTGAAGCATCCGGCATTGATGAGTGGTATCTTGAATAAGATTATAAAAGTATTTATATATCCCAAGCCTTAGGAGGAGCCGTATATGGACGACACCCTTTATGATTTGATGGATTGGGCTGAAATAGAAACCATAGTTTATTCTGAGCATGATAATCCCCATAAGATTCTTGGAGCACATATAACAGAACACGGCATGCTGATAAATGTATTTATACCGGAAGCTGTTAAGGTTAAGGTTAAACTTACTGTAACAAAAAAACAGTATTTAATGACCTGTGCGGATAAGGAAGGTTTTTATACAGTTCTAATCCCTGGTAAGAAGTTTAGAGCTTATACATTGATCATTACCTATGATAATCATACGGAAGAGGAAGTATATGATCCCTATTGTTTTTCTACTATCATAGAAAAAACTGACTTGGAGCAATTTGCAAAAGGGATACATTATACCATATACGATATATTAGGAGCACATTTTATAAGACAGCAAGGCGTAGAAGGAGTAGTATTCGCTGTATGGGCACCAAATGCTGCAAGAGTCAGTGTTGTTGGTGATTTTAATAAATGGGATGGCCGCAGGCATCCAATGCGAAGAAGAGAATCTTTTGGTGTATTCGAGTTATTTATCCCAGGTTTAACAAGCTGCAAGCTTTATAAATACGAGATCAAGACCAGAGGTGGTGCCTGTTTTTTAAAAGCTGATCCTTATGCCAACCGGACGGAATGCCGTCCGGGCACTGCTTCTGTAACAGAAAACCTATCTAAATATATCTGGAAAGATAAGAAATGGATGGCGGAAAGAAAAAGTACTGATTTTTATAGTCAGCCGGTTAATATTTATGAATTACATCTAGGATCGTTTAAAAAACCGTCCGATGGAACCCGGGAGTTCTATAATTACCGGGAATTAGCCCCTATGATATCAGAATATGTGAAAGACATGGGGTATACTCATGTGGAACTTTTACCTGTTATGGAACACCCCTATGATGGTTCATGGGGATATCAGGTTACAGGTTATTACGCTCCTACGGCAAGGTACGGTACTCCGGATGATTTTATGTATTTCATTGATTACATGCACGAGGAAGGAATCGGCGTCATACTTGACTGGGTACCGGCTCACTTTCCCAAAGATACCTTTGGACTTTCTAATTTTGACGGAACCTCCCTTTATGAACATAAAGACCCCAAGCAAGGAGAGCATCCACACTGGGGTACTCTAATCTATAATTACGGAAGGCCTGAGGTAACGAATTTTTTAATCGGAAATGTATTATTCTGGGCAGATAAGTACCACATCGACGGTATCCGCATGGATGCAGTTGCCTCAATGCTGTATCTGGATTACGGTAAGAGAAATGGGGAATGGATTGCTAACTGCCATGGAGGCAGAGAAAATCTAGAAGCCCTAGAATTTTTAAAGCATCTAAATTCTGTTTTTAAAAGCAGGTTTATGGATGTTATGTTAATAGCAGAAGAGTCCACGGCCTGGCCTATGGTTACTGGAGATATTAATAACGATGGACTAGGATTTGATTTAAAGTGGAATCTAGGCTGGATGAATGATTTTACCACTTACATGAAGTGTGACCCGTTATTTCGCAAAGGTAGACATGGCGAGCTAACGTTTAGTATGGTTTATGCATATAGTGAAAAATTTCTTCTTGTTTTATCACATGATGAAGTAGTGCATGAAAAAGGTTCCATGCTTCAAAAGATGCCTGGGAACTTGGAGGATAAATTCTCTAATTTAAGAGTTGCATTTGGCTTTATGATGTGTCATCCAGGAAAAAAATTGTTATTTATGGGGCAGGAGTTTGCCCAAAATACAGAATGGAACGAAGCTGTGGAACTTCCCTGGGATTTATTGAATCAGATAAATCATAAGATGTTTCAGGATTTCGTCAGAGACTTGAATAAATTTTATTTAGAACATCCCCCTTTGTTTAGGCAGGATTTCAATCCCACAGGCTTTGAATGGATTCGTTGTATGGATGCAGACCATAGTATTCTGGTATTTTTAAGAAGGTGTTTAGAATTAGAACAAACTCTATTGGTTGTATGTAATTTTACTCCTGTTGTGCGCAAAAATTTTAGAATAGGAGTTCCCTTTCATGGAAAATACAAAGAAATCTTTAATAGCGATAGTACAACTTATGGTGGTGAGAATTATATAAATCCCAGAACAAAAACCTCAAGACATGTTCCAGGTGATGGAAGAGAAGAATCCATCCAATTGTCTGTACCGCCCTTAGGTATTAGTATATTTACCTGTATCCCTGTCCTTATGCTAGAAGATGAGACATTAAAAAAACACCTGAATTAAAACAGTAGAGTGGAAAATAAGATACAAAAGGAGGATAGCCTATGGTCTATGGAATATTTTTAGAAGGAGGCTTTAAATTAAGCACCTTTGACCTGGAGTCACTGGCTGGTGTTTTTATAACTAAAGGACTTAATTTTATTATTAAATTGATTTTATCCCTGATTCTAATTATAATAGGCAAAAAGCTAATACAGTTTATAATAAATATCTTAGAAAAATCCCTAGCTAAATCAAAGGCAGAGGCTAGTGTTTCTGGTTTTTTGCTGGCTATTGTACGGGCTGTTTTATATACCCTGCTGGTAGTTATTATTGTAACCAGTATTCTTGGAGTAGAAAGTTCCTCCATCGTTGCTATCATTGGTTCAGTGGGACTAAGTATTGGTCTTGCCTTACAGGGGAGTTTATCAAACTTTGCGGGTGGTGTACTTATTTTGTTGTTGAAGCCATTTAAAGTTGGTGATTATATTATTGCAGGTATCAATGAAGGTACGGTAACTACCATAGATATCTTTTACACCAGACTTTTAACGGTTGATAACCGCCTTCTGGTTATGCCTAATGGTTCTCTTTCAAACACTAGTGTAATAAATGTGACCTCTGAACCGATACGAAGACTGGATATAGCAGTAACCGTCAATAATTCCCAAGATGTTAGTAAGGTAAAATCCCTGCTTTTTGAACGAATCAACAATCATGAATGGGTTTTACCGGATAAGGAGTTATCTGTCTTTGTAAGCAGCTTTGATGCTAATACCACTAGTATAGGCATCCGGGTATGGACCGAAAAAGAAAACTTTTGGAATTTGAAATGTCAATTATTAGAACAAATAAAAGATTTATTTAATCGGCATGATATTAAATAAACTTTTTCATTCATCTTTTATAATTCGTTTTGAAATGTAAAAAAATCCTACTTACAAAAGAAAGTTTTTAAGATTATTTCATACCTTTCGAAAGAAAATAGCAAAAATAATAAAAATACAAAAAAAATTAATTTTTTTGAAAAAAAAGCTTTTCTTTTTCATCAAAAAGTGGTATTTTATTTCTAGACGATTAATCGTTAAGAGCGAAGATGTTCTCAAGTGTTTATTTGAGGACATTTTTTTTATACAAATTCTGGTATAGCCAGTTTGTATCCAAAATAAATATGTAATTAGCAAATATAAAGTGTTAGGAAGGAGTTATAGTATGGCAGCTAAATTAACAGAAATTTTTGGTATGGACGTTTTTAGTGAAGCAACAATGATTGAACGTTTACCAAAGAAAACTTATGCAGCTTTAAAGAAAACAATCAAAAATGGTGAGGATTTAGACCCGGCAGTTGCAGAACTAGTTGCTAATGCCATGAAAGATTGGGCAATAGAAAGAGGAGCAACACATTACACCCACTGGTTCCAGCCAATGACCGGTATCACAGCTGAAAAACATGATTCCTTTATAAGCCCTACCCCCGACGGAAAGATTATTATGGAGTTTTCTGGTAAAGAACTAATAAAAGGTGAACCTGATGCCTCCTCTTTCCCTTCTGGCGGACTAAGAGCAACCTTTGAAGCAAGAGGATATACAGCTTGGGATTGTACTTCACCTGCCTTCTTAAGAGAAGATGCCGCTGGTGTAACTTTATGCATTCCAACCGCTTTTTGCTCTTATACTGGTGAGGCTCTGGATAAGAAAACACCCCTTCTTCGTTCTATGGAAGCTATCAGTACCCAGGCTGTGCGTATCCTTAAATTATTTGGACATGATGATGTGAAATCCATTTCATGCTCAGTAGGTCCGGAACAAGAATATTTCTTGGTAGATAAAGCGAAATATTTAAAGCGAGAAGACTTAATATTCAGTGGTCGTACTCTTTTTGGTGCTTTGCCTCCCAAAGGGCAAGAAATGGAAGATCATTATTTCGGTATTCTGAAAGAGAGAATTGCGGCTTTCATGAAAGAATTAAATGAAGAATGCTGGAAACTTGGTATATTAGCAAAAACGCAGCACAATGAAGTAGCTCCTGCTCAGCACGAAATTGCACCTATCTACTCAACTGCTAATATTGCAACGGATCATAATCAATTAGTAATGGAAACGATGAAAAAGGTAGCGAACCGTCATGGCCTTGCCTGCCTTTTACACGAAAAACCTTTCGCTGGTGTAAATGGTTCCGGTAAGCATAATAACTGGTCTGTTGTAACAGATACGGGTAAAAACCTTCTTGACCCAGGTAAAACTCCTCATGAAAACATTCAGTTTTTACTATTCTTAGCGGCTGTTTTAAAAGCGGTTGATGATAATGCTGACTTATTACGTTTGTCTGCTTCTAATGCTGGAAATGATCATAGACTTGGTGCAAATGAAGCACCACCTGCCATTATTTCAGTGTTCCTGGGTGACCAGTTGGAAGATGTTGTGAAACAGTTAGTTGAAACCGGTGAAGCTACAAGCAGCAGACAGGGCGGTAAATTAAACGTAGGTGTACACACACTTCCGAAGTTTAACAAGGATGCTACAGACAGAAACCGTACTTCACCATTTGCTTTTACAGGTAACAAATTTGAATTTAGAATGGTTGGATCTTCTATGTCTATAGCAGGACCTAACACTATATTAAATACAATTGTTGCAGAAGTTCTATCTAATTTTTCTGATGAATTAGAAAAAGCTGAAAATTTTGATATCGCAGTACATGATTTGATTAAGAAAACATTTACTGAACATCAAAGAATTATCTTCAACGGTAACGGATATTCTGATGAATGGGTAGTGGAAGCTGAAAGAAGAGGCTTACCAAATATCAAGTCTTTGGTAGAAGCCATTCCTACACTCGTTACTGAAAAAGCTATTAAACTATTCGAAAAACATAATGTATTCACAGAAGTGGAACTTCATTCCCGTGCGGAAATTGAATTTGAAACATACTCAAAAACAATTAATATCGAAGCTAAGACTATGATAGAAATGGCAAGTAAATTATATATTCCTGCTGTAATTAAATATGTATCCAGCCTGGCTGCTTCTATTAACTCCATTAAGTCTGCCGTACCCACTGCTGACGTTAGTGTTCAGGAAGGCTTATTAACAAAAGCATCTTCACTTTTAGCAACTGCAAATGACGCTCTTGTAAAACTTCAGGGTTATGTGGTAGAAGCTGCTGAAAAAGAAGGGCAGGAACAAGCTCTTTACTTTAAACAGGTTGTATTCCCTGCAATGTCCGTTTTAAGAACACCTATCGATGAACTCGAATTAATTGTAGAAAAAGAAGTATGGCCTGTACCAACTTACGGCGATTTGTTATTTGAAGTATAAGAATTAGACTGTGTGCAGTTATTTGGTTGAAAAACAACTGTACACAAGATTGAAGAATTACTAAGCCCTCCATGACTATCCTATAATACAGTGGGAAGTTATGGAGGGTTTCTTAGTTTTAATAAAATTTGTCTATAAAATCGCAGAAATAAAAGAAAGATAATTGCTTTTTTAACCTCTATGTAGTACACTGGAACATGCGTCTGAGTAGATGTTTTACTCTACCTTAACTGTTTAATTACTAAAATAAATTGAATACTCCATACTTGAAAAGAAAACATCGGATGATGTATATAAGAATAAATGGATTTACTTCATAATTAACACCAAATAATAAAAGAAAGAATTGCTTTTAAAGCAGGAACTGTTTTAAAAGCTGAAACATATCAATTTTGATATGTACATGAGGAAGCCTATGAGAAATATAAAATTAGTATTAGAATATGATGGTTCCCGTTATGACGGTTGGCAGAAACAGCCTGGAAACAATAAGAGTCTTACCATCCAAGAAAAATTAGAAAGTGTTTTAGAAAAAATGGAGGGTGAGCCGGTAACTGTTATAGGTGCAGCCAGAACAGAAGCAGGTGTTCATGCCTATGCGCAGATTGCTAATTTCAAAACCAATACCGATATGAAATTATATGAAATTAAACATTACTTAAACCGTTTTCTGCCAAGGGATATTGCAGTTGTGGAAGTAGCCGAAGTTCCGGAACGGTTTCACAGCAGTTTCAGTGCCAAGGCTTTTCGTTTTGAATACAAAATCACTATGGGAGAGGTGCCTTCTGTATTCGAAAGAAAATATAACTATTATAGCTTCCATAAGCTTGATATACTCAAAATGAGAAAGGGTGCGGCTTATCTTATTGGTTCACATGACTTCAAGGCATTCTCTGATAATAAGAGAATGAAAAAGTCGACAGAAAGAAATATTAATAAAATTGATATATATTCTGATATTAACGAAATCGTAATTACCATTGAAGCTGATGATTTTTGGCCTAATATGGCAAGGATAATTGTAGGAACATTAATTGAAATCGGTGAGGGAATAAAAGAAGCGGACCTTATGAAAGATATTTTACAAAGCAAAGATAGAGAGCAAGCAGGCGAGACAGCCGAAGCAAAAGGGCTGTTCCTACAAGAGGTACTATATCAATAACATAAATTTATGATAAGCTAATTTTATAAAACCCGAGAGCCTTTTATTTAAAGATATATTAAAGCGTTGTAAAGATAGGCTATCAAGTGTCTTAGGAGACTCGTATACAACATGGCAGGTAAAAATCAGAAAGAGCCTTAACCGCTTTAGAAATTATTCTAAAAACTGTGTAAGGCTCTTCTAGTTTACTCTTATTCAATAATTATTGATTCATTTCTTTTATCAAAACCTTTGTAATTTCACCAATATATAAAGTATGCAAATCTTTCTTGGGATAATTGATATCCAGAATACTAGTATCCAGAAAAGCTGCTTCTGTATAAGGCTGTGCAAACAGTTTTCTGCAAATCAGGACCGTTTTTGCTTCTTCAAAATAAGGGGTGGCGGCATCATGTACAAGAGTTAGACCAGCTTCTGTAATTTTATTTTCATCCCGTCCGGACACAGAACCTAAATAACCTAACACTTTACGATAACTTTCGTCGAAAAACGTTAAGGAAAAAGTTTCCGAATTATCTATAAATTCTTTTGTAAATCGTTGTGGTCTGATAGTTATATAGGCTACATTTTTATTCCACATAAATCCAAGCCCACCCCAAGAGGCCGTCATGGTATTCGCTTTGTTATCCTTTTCGGCAGTAATCAACATCCACTCATGACTAATCATTTCAAAAGGGTTGCCTTGCAATTGCATCACTGATATTTCTCTCCACTGACTCATCTTATTCCTCCTTGTTACTTGTTAATTTACCAGTATAATATGTATTTTAATATAACACAAGTTAAAGTATAGTATTTAGTTATGGCAATAATAATTTAATAAACGAATATTACCAGTTTTATAAGTATTAAAAGAAAAGTTCTTCATTACTTATATAACTGGTAATATAGTATATATTATTCAAGAAAACTGCGTTTATTCCACTGTAACTGATTTTGCAAGGTTACGAGGCTGGTCAACATTTAATTCTCGATGTACCGAAGTGTGATAAGCCAGTAATTGTAATACGATAGCAGCAGTAAACGGTGCAAGAGAGTCCTCTAATTCCGGCAATGCAATGTGATAGTCATAAATAGATTCGTCTACTTCCTTTTCTCCATTGGTAACTAATATCACAAAGGCATTTCTTGCTCTTACTTCACGGATGTTAGATATCATTTTTGAAAATACAGAATCCTGTGTAGCTAACGCTATTACAGGTATTCCATCTGTAACCAATGAGAGAGTACCATGTTTTAATTCTCCGGCAGCATAAGCTTCTGAGTGGATATAGCTGATTTCCTTTAGTTTTATAGAACCTTCGCAGGATAGAGCATAATCAAGTCCTCTGCCAATAAAAAACAGGTCTTCTTTTTCTTTTAAGTTTTTACAGATTTCTTCTATTTTCTTATCAAATTTCAAGGTTTCCTCAATTGCAGGTACTACGGCCTGAAGTTGTTCCATATAGTTAACACATTCTTCTTCTGTTATAGTTCTTTTAACCAGTGCAAAACGGAAGGCTAAAAGATATAAGCAGGAGAGTTGAGCCGTATAAGCTTTTGTACTTGCTACTGCAATTTCTGGACCTGCATGGGTATATAATACATAGTCACTGCTTCTTGCAATAGAAGACCCTTTTACATTTACAATAGACAGGGTAGTACCCTGATATTCTTTCGCCAGATTTAGAGCTGCCAGAGTATCCGCTGTTTCGCCGGATTGGGAAATAGTAATAACCAGTGTGTTTTTGTCAATAATTGGTTCTTGATAGCGGAATTCAGATGCGATTTCCACTGAAACCGGAATTCTAAGAAGCTTTTCAAGCATTACCTTTCCAACTAATCCGGCATGCATGGCAGTTCCGCAGGCTGCAATTACAATACGGTTTACTCCTTCAAAAACAGTATCTGGAATTCCATCTGCTGTAAAATCTGGAATGTGTTTGTTCTTAATTCTTGGCAGAATAGTAGAACGAATTGTTTCAGGCTGCTCATAAATCTCTTTTATCATGAAATGAGGATAACCGCCTTTTTGGGCAGCTGTCATATCCCAGTTAACATGCAATAGCTTAGGCACAATAATTTCATCCTCTAAATTCGTAACAACAATATTTTCTTTGGTCAGCCTTGCAATATGCATCTCCGGAAGAACGAAATAATCTTTGGAATATTTTATTAATGCTACCATATCGGAAGCGATAATAGCTCCTTGTTTTGAATGGCAGGCCACTAAAGGACTTCCATTACGAAGGCTGTAAATAACACCTGGTTCATCTTTAAAGAGAATACAAAATGCATAAGCACCTTCTAACTTGGCAATGGCTTTTTTAATTGCAGCAAAAGCATTTCCTTCATAAAGACTGTCAAGAAGCATAGCAACAATTTCAGTATCCGTCTGAGATACAGGCTGTCTTCCGGTTTTAGCAAGTTCTAACTCCAATTCATGGTAATTCTCAATAATACCATTATGAATTAAAGTTACATTACCGTAGGTATGAGGATGAGAATTCGTATCACTTACTCCACCATGGGTAGCCCATCTTGTGTGCCCAATTCCGCAAGTACTATCAGAGATTGTATCAAAAGCTGCTTTTTCCCTGAGTACAGATACCTTTCCGGTCGTTTTAATTGTTTTGATAACCTCTTTATCAAAAAATGCAATGCCAGCACTGTCATAACCACGGTATTCCAATGACTCCAATCCGTCTAACAAAACACTTTTAGCCTCAATGTCTCCTGTAAAGCCAATAATTCCACACATAAAATTTCTCCTTTTATTCTATTATCAAAGTTCTTATTCTTTTGAATACGATTCATTACTACTTAGTTCTATTAAACGTAATATTGCCTATTTTAAATTACACAAATTCACAGCCCTCTAAAGAGTTGCTCTAAAGATAACAACTCGATACAGAACCTAATTTATGCTCTTGGTTATGACGCTGTTGTGCTCCGGTTACCCGAAGTTTTTTCGACATATAACACATCCAAGTATGCGAGAGAGCATCCGCCGAATAGTTCGCTGACTCCCTACCTCGTTAACCTCTAAACTTCATTTGACCCAATAGAGGTACATGGCGCTAATTTAAACATTTCTGTTAGACAGGTTTTGGGTTAACCCGGTTTATAGTTACGATATCACAAAACCAATATATGCTTAATCCTCCTTTCTGTTACTTTTTTACTAAGTATTTGTTTACTTACTTATGTATTTGCTTTGTGATGTTGCTATGGTAACACGGATATAACCAAAAGTCAATTGTCATATCTTAAACTAACTTTTACATAAATTATGACCTATTTATTTAACAACCTATTGATTGAATTGATAAATCAGGACGTAATATTTTGCAATTAACGTTCTTATTTTTTTGTTTAAAATGGTTTATAATATGATTGCAGCAAAAATATATTTCGTATTAAAAGTTAACACAACTGATAAAATATACATGATTGTATTTGGACTTTCAGAAAGAGAGGTATATATGAAGATTTTAGATACAGAGTTTGTAAAAGGTTTTATTAAAATGGCTAATGATGGTTTTATGCAGGGATGGCATGAGAGAAATGGCGGTAATTTATCTTACCGATTAAAAACAGAGGAAGCAGACAGTATAAAATCAAGACTTAATGAATGTGTGGAATGGCAGCCTATCGGCACAAAAGTACCAGGGCTTGCAGGCGAATTTTTTCTTGTAACCGGAAGCGGTAAATACTTCCGTAATATTATCGTGGATCCGGAAGCCTGCATCGCTATCATAGAATTGGATGAGCGTGGTGAGAACTATAGAATTAGCTGGGGATTGGTGGATGGTGGCAAACCTACCAGTGAGTTAGCCTCCCATTTAATGAATCATGAAGTGAAAAAAAACGTAACCGGTGGAATACACCGAGTAATCTATCATGCACATACAACCAATGTCATAGCACTTACCTTTGTTCTTCCTCTTTCCGATGAAGTATTTACAAGAGAACTTTGGGAAATGGCCACAGAATGCCCTGTAGTATTCCCTGATGGAGTAGGTATTGTTCCTTGGATGGTTCCCGGCGGCAGAGATATTGCGGTGGCTACCAGCGAATTAATGAAGCAGTATGATGTTGCAATATGGGCACATCACGGCATGTTCTGTTCCGGTGAGAACTTCGACCTGACCTTCGGTCTTATGCATACGGTTGAAAAATCAGCAGAAATACTCGTAAAGACCTTATCGATGTCACCTACTAAGTTACAGACCATACAACCGCAGAATTTCAGGGACTTAGCGACAGACTTTAAGGTTCATTTGCCCGAACGCTTCTTGTTTGATAAAGATACGCACAAATAATAATAAAAATTATACTTTTTAGAGCACAGACTGCTAGAGTTTTGTTTATCGAACTATGAACAGTCTGTGCTTTTATTATCATGGATAAATAATTTATTTGGTATCATTTATGAATAACTTCTTAATATTCAAGATAGTCAAATTAAATTTTATCAACAGACTTGAGAAAACTTGACTACAAATGGTAGAATAGAAAGAAGATATGAGGTGAAATGGGAATCTATTATAAGGAGAACATCATGGACATAAAGTACCTGCAACTTTTGGCTAAAGAATATCCAAATGTCGAAACTGTTGCCAGTGAAATCATTAACTTAAACGCAATTACATGCCTTCCCAAGGGGACAGAGCTCTTTTTCAGTGACATTCATGGAGAATACGAGGCTTTTTTATACCAACTGCGCAGTGCCTCCGGAGAGATAAAAAATAAGATTGACCAGGAATTTTGTAAAACAGTCACAGAGCAAGAGCGAATACAGCTTTCTAGACTTATCTGCTACCCGGAGCAGGTTCTTTCCGAAGTAACATTTAGCAAAGTGCAGCTTAGAGAGTGGAAAAAAATCACTATATACCGCCTGGTACATATGTGCAAAACCGTATCCTCAAAATATACTCGCTCAAAAGTCAGAAAAAAAATGCCCAAAGACTTTGCGTACATATTTGATGAATTCCTCAATGTAACAGATGACATGAATCAAGAATATTATTATGCTAAAATTATAGATACAATACTAGATATTCAGATGGAGGATAATTTTATTATCGCTATCTGTGAATTGATCCGAAAGCTTAGCGTTGACAGGCTGCATATTATCGGCGATATTTATGACAGGGGACCAAGACCTGACATTATAATGGAGGAGCTGCACAATTATCAGGATGTTGATATACAATGGGGGAATCATGATATCTCTTGGATGGGAGCGGCCGCAGGCAACAGAGCCTTAATGGCAAATGTAATACGGATGGCAATCAGTTACAATAATTTTGATGTGCTAGAGGATGGTTACGGAATAAATTTAAGGGCTTTATCTAACTTCGCCGCTGAAACGTATAAAGAGGATGACTGCAAACAATTTATGCCCCATGTTCATGACCGTAATCAATTCGATCCTGTTGATTTTTTACTTGCTGCTAAAATGCACAAAGCAATTACTATAATACAGCTGAAATTAGAAGGTCAGTTGCTGAACCGCCATCCTGAATATAGCATGGAAGACAGAAGGTTATTAGAAAAGATTAACATTGAGAAAAATTCAGTCGCCATTGACGGAAAAGAATACCCTTTAATTGATTGTAATTTTCCTACCGTAAATACAGAATCTCCTCTGGAGTTATCACAGGAAGAGCAGTATTTAATGGATGTTTTGGCACATTCTTTTCATAACAGCAGACTTCTTCATAAACATATCCGCTTTCTGTATGCAAAAGGCTCTATGTATAAAAAAATCAATGGAAATCTGCTTTATCATGGTTGTATTCCAATGACGGAAGAAGGGGAATTTTATCCAGTTTCTTTTGGAAATAAGGACTATAAAGGAGTAGAATTGCTGGATTTTTTAGATGTCATGGTTAATAAAGCATATTTTCATTGGGATAATACCAAAGAGCAGGAGGAAGCAAGAGACTTTTTGTGGTATTTATGGTGCGGCAGCAATTCACCTTTATTTGGTAAGAGTAAGTTATCCATGTTTGAGAATTACTTCATTAAGGGAAGCAAGGGAAAGACAGAGATTTATAATCCTTACTTCCGATTAATTCAACAGGAAGAGATATGTAAAAAAATACTAAAAGAGTTTGATTTGGACGAAAACACCTCCCATATCATAAATGGTCATGTACCTGTTAGGCTAAAAGAAGGTGAGTCCCCTATAAAAGGCAATGGTAGGCTTTTTATCATAGACGGGGGGCTTTCTAAGGCGTATCAGCCAAAAACCGGTATTGCAGGTTATACCTTAATCTATAGCTCCAGGCATCTAAGTCTTGCCGAGCATAAGCCCTTCTGTCCTGAAAAAGAAGACCATCTGATTGGTTGTGCTCCTGCTCTTAAAGTTGTGGAAACAATGCCTACTCGCATATTAGTTGGTGATACTGATAACGGAACAATCATAAGGGAAAGAATAAAAGAATTAAGAATACTTCTAAACCATTACAGAGACGGTATAATAAAAGAGACCAAACAAAAGTAATAAATAAGCTGTAAAAGTAAAAGCCTGTTAGCAGTTATAAGAAAAACTTAAAACAACTAACAGGCTTTTATGATTACTGGCAAACAGTAAAAATTTCAGTTTTATAAAATAAAAAATCTTCTATGCTTTAACCTTTCTGAAAGTAAGCAATACCACAGACTCCTGGACCAGCGTGGGTACCAACTACAATACCAATCGGACTTTCCAGTGCATCACTTAACTTTAGTGATTTATTGGCATATGTTAAAAAGGTTTCCATATTAGTCTTGGTCTTAGAATAGCCAGTGCAAATGTAATCCTCATAATCAATGGGTCCACTTTGCTCCGTAAGCGCTACTAACTTATTATAAGCTCCTGACATACCTCTTGCTTTGGCAGCAACTCCCACCAGACCGTCCTTTACTTCTATAATAGGCTTGATATTTAATATAGTCCCAGCTAGAGCACTAACACCCGTTAAACGTCCGCCCTTTTTCAAATATTCCAGACTTTCTACCAGTGCAAACAAACGGATTCTCTGTTTTGCCTGCTCCAGTGCATCGACTAGGGCTTTGATGTCTAACCCTTTCTTAATTAAGTCTGTTGCTTTCCTTACCAGTATCTGAAGACCTATAGTAACAGTAGTACTATCAATAATATAAATATTATCATATTCTGCCATATCTTTGGCAATTACAGCACTCTGGTAAGTTCCGCTTAATTTAGAAGACACAGTAATTACCAAAACATCGTCATTGGCTGACTTTGCCGCTTCAAAATGAGGAAGGAATTGTTCCGGCGTAAGCTGACTGGTAGTAGGCAGAGTTGCTGACTGTGCTAATTTCTGATAAAATTCATCCGGTGACAAATCAATACCATCAGAATACTCCCCATCTGGAAATATTACCTTTAAAGGCAATATTGTTACATTTAATTCATTCGCCTGCTGCTGGCTAAGATCTGACGTAGAATCGGTTATAATTTTTATTCCCATAATTTACACCCTTTGCATACCGCAGACAATTCCGCGGTACAGCCACAAATAGAAGTAGTTGAAATAGCAACTAAGTGGCATTCCTTTCTTTTATTGTATTTTCTTTCAACCTTCCTGATATGATTCCACTTAACCGGCATCACATACATCTTCCAGTGTGAAGACGTTTTTTTCTTACACTTACCTCCAAATTATTGTTTGAAAAAATTGTGTAATGTGCTTAACGCACTGGTCAAGGTCGTAAATTCCTCCGGTGTCAATGAAGTGGCTACTTGTTCAATTAAGGTTTCATGAAATTCCTTATGTGAATAGTAGGCTCTTGTACCCAAATCGGTAGTGGTAACATTAACTCTTCGTTTATCCTCCGTTAATTTAGTTCGTATCAAGTATCCTTTTTGTTCCAGTGTTTTAACAGAAGTAGTCAGTGTACTGGCAGTTACCATCAGCCGAGCGGCGATATCCGTCATGCTGGATATGCCTTCCCGGTTACCATCATATACAGCTTCAATTACATGCATTTCGTGAATGGACAGATTTTTAAATTCTCCCTTAGCCAGAGCAGCTTCTTCCAGTCGCAAAATATCATGAAATACCTGTACCAAAAACTTATTTAACTGTTCCTTATTCGTATTCATTAAAGCTCCCATCTATGCATCCCTCTGCATTACAAGCATATTTAAATAATACGTATCTAAAATATCAGTATTTATTGTAAAAATAATATTTTGAAGTTCAAAGTATATTTATTATAAAGGTGAAATGTCTCTTTGTCAAGATATTTTGAAGTTCAAAGTATATGTATACTAATATCGTTCTATCTAAAAACAGACTAAAAAAATAGGCAAATAAGGACGTTGTTTTAATTAAATAGCGTCCTTATTTTTTCGCTATAACTATTGTATAATGTTACTACAAAGAAAGAGTAAGCTTTCAGTAAATGCATAAAATAGAGATAGAAAAGTACGTGTATATCTGAAATGAATTGTATCATTAAGCACAAAACTCTATTACTCTTATGAAAAACTACGCAGTAAGAGTGAACGAAATATATGCCTGCGGTTAAAATTACCCAGGTATAGGAAAGGGCATGGCTATTTATATGCAAAAATATTATCTCGCTGTAGATATAGGTGCCTCCAGCGGCCGACATATTCTTGGAACTTTACAGGATGGTAAGATATCCTTAGAAGAAATATACCGTTTTGAAAATGGGTTAGTGAAAAAAGGTGAGAACCTATGCTGGGAACTGGACAGACTATTTGTAGAAATTAAAAACGGACTGAAAAAGTGTAAGGAACTTGGCAAAATACCTCAAAGCATGGGAATTGATACTTGGGGCGTTGATTTTGTTTTATTAAACGGCAATAACCAGGTTCTGGGCAATACTGTGGGCTATCGTGATAAACGTACAACAGGTATGGACACCAAAGTTTATGAGACTATAGCAGAAGAGGCACTGTATGAAAGAACGGGTATACAAAAGCAGATTTTTAATACTATTTATCAGCTCATGGCAGTAAAGACCCAGCATCCGGAATATATGAATGAAGCGGAAAGTTTACTACTGGTTCCAGAATACTTTAACTTCCTGTTAACCGGTATTAAGAGGGCTGAATATACCAATGCTACTACAACTCAGCTGGTAAGCCCTATATCAAAAGATTGGGACTATGCATTAATAGAAAAACTTGGCTACAAAAAGGAAATATTCAAGCAAATTTCACTTCCCGGAACAGCACTTGGTAATTTTCTGCCTGAGCTAAAAGAAGAGCTTGGTTTTGACTGTGAAGTCGTACTTCCTGCTACACACGATACCGGTTCAGCCGTATTATCTGTACCGGCTAACGATGATGATTATCTGTATATCAGTTCTGGTACCTGGTCCTTAATGGGAATTGAACGAAGCGAAGCGGATTCCAGTAAAGAAAGCAAAGCCGCTAATTTTACAAATGAAGGTGGTTATGATTATCGTTTCCGTTATTTAAAAAATATTATGGGATTGTGGATGATTCAGTCGGTCAGACACGAACTAGAAGATAAGTATTCCTTCGCCGAGTTGTGCAAATTAGCAGTGGAGGCAGACGGTTTTACCTCAAGAGTTGATGTAAATGCAGATTGTTTTTTATCTCCTGAAAATATGACTGAGGCCATCAAGAAATACTGTAGTGAGACAAACCAAAAAACACCTGAAACAGTAGGAGAGCTGGCAGCCTGTATTTATAACAGCCTTGCTTTAAGCTATGCAGAAACCGTACAGGAGATTGAAGCTATAACAGGCAGAACGTATTCCAGAATTCATATTGTGGGCGGTGGCTCTAATGCTGATTACTTAAATGAATTAACAGCTAAATATACTAAAAAGGATGTCTACGCCGGACCTACAGAAGCAACTGCTATTGGAAATATTCTGGCGCAGGTGTTAAAGGCAAAAGAATATGATACTCTGGAAGCAGCAAGAACCGGAGTCTTTAATTCCTTTCCTATCAAAAAATTCAAGGCATAAATGTTATAAAATTTACCAAGCTATACCAATAAAATTATATTACAAGGAGAAATGAAACATGACTACAAAACAAAGATATGAATCCGCAAGAGAAATCTATAAAAATATTGGCGTTGACACAGATGCCGTACTCGAAACATTAAAAACAGTTTCTGTCTCTATGCATTGCTGGCAAGGTGATGACGTTGCAGGATTTGAAGGTGACGGTCAATTATCCGGCGGTATCCAGGCTACCGGAAACTACCCGGGAAAAGCAAGAACACCGGAAGAATTAATGGCTGATATTGACAAAACTTTAAGCCTTGTACCGGGGACTCACAGAATCAATCTTCACGCTAACTATGCTATATTTGCCCCGGGAGAACAGGTTGACCGTGACAAATTAGAACCAAAGCACTTTGCTAAATGGGTTGAATTTGCAAAAGAAAGAGGACTTGGACTTGATTTTAATCCTACCTTTTTCTCTCATCCAAAAGCAGACGGCTTAACTCTATCCAGTGAAGATGAAAGTATTCGTGAATTCTGGATTAACCATGGAAAAGCTTGCTTACGTATCTCTGAATACTTTGCAAAAGAACTTGGTACCTCTTGCTTAATGAATATTTGGATTCCGGATGGTTTCAAAGACATCCCCGCTGACCGTTTAAGCCCAAGAGCAAGACTGAAAGACTCTCTGGATCAGATTTTATCCATCGGATATGATAAGAGTTTAGTTGATGTTGCAGTTGAGTCCAAGGTATTTGGAATCGGTGTGGAAGCCTGCACGGTAGGGTCCCATGAATTCTACATGAATTATGCTGCAAAAAACAATATTCTTTGCTTATTAGATAACGGACACTATCATCCAACAGAAGTAGTATCCGATAAAATTTCATCTATGTTGTTATTTTCTGACAAATTAGCACTTCATGTAACCAGACCGGTTAGATGGGATAGTGACCACGTTGTACTATTTGATGATGAAACAAAAGAGATAGCGAAAGAAATCGTACGTAACAATGCCCTTGATAGAGTATTGATTGGTCTTGATTTCTTTGATGCCAGCATCAACCGTGTATCTGCTTGGGTTGTAGGTATGAGAAATATGGTAAAAGCATTATTATATGGAATGCTTTCTCCTAACGAAAAACTTGCTAAGCTTCAGGATGAAAGAAATTTCACAGAACTTATGATGCTTCAGGAAGAATTAAAACTGTATCCATTTGGTGACGTGTGGAATTACTACTGTGAATTAAACCAGGTTCCTATTAGAGAAGAGTGGTTTGAAGTAGTAAAAGCTTATGAAAAAGATGTGTTAAGTACTAGAAAATAATTAAAAAGACAGAAATTACGATAGCCTTGTATATAAGAACTGTTGCATGTTAAACTATGAACAGTAGAAGAAACCCTTTGATTTTTCAGACTTTGTATTACTGAAAAACCAAAGGACTTCTTTTTGCAATTATTTCGTTTTGCCGACATTTGTGCTTTCCAATCAAAACTAACCTGGCAAAGCGGAGCTAAAGAATTACACTGAATTAACAGTAATTATCGCGCCTACAACAGTGGGGATTATGGCAGCTGCAAAGGTTATTACCGATAAAGGTTAATCGGTAAAGTATCCGTTACCGGGCTTGGACTTTCCAGTGTATCGCTTTTGTGAAAGGTGAAATAACCGGGATAGGCGGCGATAAATTTGAAGCCGGAGCCTTAAGTTCCTATGAAATTATTTCTGCTGCAGACGGTGGTACAGAAGGATTGCTTGGAGCTCCGTTTAAGTTTGATGCTAAAAACAATAGAAGTATAGACATACTTTAAAATCTGTATCTAGGCTGAAGCAGGAAATACCTTTTTATCCTGCCTCAGCCTTTTGATTTGTAAAAGATTGTATCAGAAACAAATAGAATAAAACTAAAACAACAAAACCCAATAAAAAATAGGAATATTCTATTGACTGAAAATTCTATAAGTGATACAATACAATCAAATAAACAAAAAACAAAGCAAAACCACAACAATAAAGGAGATAAGAAAATGACATCAGAATACGAAATCAAGAAAGAGATATGCGAAATTGGTAAAAGAATCTACGACAGAGGCATGGTTGCTGCCAACGATGGTAACATATCCGTTAAATTAAATGACAACGAATTTTTATGTACTCCGACTGGTGTAAGCAAAGGGTTTATGACTCCTGAATACATCTGTAAGGTTGATAGAGACGGTAAGGTAATCCAGGCTAATGGTAATTTCAAACCTTCTTCTGAAATCAAGATGCACATGCGTGTTTATAAAGAAAGACCTGACGTTGTTTCCGTAGTTCATGCCCATCCTATGTATGCAACAGGTTTTGCAATTGCAGGTATTCCTTTAACACAGCCTATCATGCCGGAAGCAGTAATTACTCTTGGCTGCGTTCCTATCGCAGAATACGGTACTCCATCTACTGATGAAATACCGGACGCAGTTTCTAAATATCTTCAGTATTATGACGCCGTATTATTAGAGAACCACGGAGCATTAGCTTACTCTGATTCTTTATTATCTGCTTATCATAAAATGGAATCTGTTGAATTCTATGCGAAACTATTATACATCTCCAAACAACTTGGGGGACCAAAGGAATTATCTGATTCTCAGGTACAAAGATTATATGAAATCCGCAGACAATTCGGTATGACAGGTAAACATCCTGCAAACCTTTGCCAGAACACAAAAACTGGAAAAGAGAGCTGCCATAACTGCGGCGGTCACAGCAGCAGCCAGACAGACAGTAATGAATTAGTAGCTGAAATAACTAAGAAAGTTATGGAACAATTAGGATTAAAATAATCTCTTTCTGGAAAAGAGGAATGATGTATGCAGGAATCAGGTATCGGTATCATATATCAGGAACTTAAAAAGACCGAGGATATCCTAAATAACCTCCGTGAAGTTACTGGCAATGAGTTGCTGACTCTACACGTTAGAAAACTTTTACAAGAGGTGAAAGGGGTTCAGCTTAAAGTTATTGAAGAAGCTGTAAAAGAGGTGGCTGATACATATCAAACACAAAACACCTTCGTAACAGCCAAACAAAAAATAAGCTGGGGGTCAGAGCAAAAAGACATAACCCTTTCAGAGGCCTTGGCCTTAATTAAGGAAGTTGAAAAGAAGGCGACCGCAATGGGAATTTCGGTGGTACTCGCTGTATACAACAGTGCTGCCAATCCCGTTGCCATACACAGCATGGATAATTCCTATATCGCAAGCTTTGACATAGCAGCCAATAAAGCTTATACCTGTGCAGCGTTAAAGCGGTCTACTATTTCTTTAAAAAGCTTAAGCCAGCCGGGCAAAGAGCTATACGGTATCCAGCATACTAACCAGGGTAGAATTATTATTATTGGCGGTGGTGAACCTTTGAATTACAATGGTAGACTAATCGGAGCCTTAGGTGTAAGCGGCGGAACTGAAGCACAGGACACTGCCCTTGCGGAATTTGGAAAGAATATATTGGAGGAGGTTTTGTTGTGACAGTAAATGAGACACAGCTTCAGGAAATTGTTAAAAATGTACTGATGCAGCTGGAAGTGACACCAGGTAACATATCAAAGTTATCCGGCGTATTTGAAGACATGAACGAAGCAATTATGGCCTCAAAGAAAGCACAAGCAGTAATGCAAAAGCTTTCCATGGATTGCAGAGAAAAAATAATAAGCAACATAAGAAAGAAAACACTTGAGAATGCAGAAGTGATGGCAAAAATGGGTGTAGAAGAAACTGGGATGGGTAATGTCGGACACAAAACCTTAAAACATCAACTTTTAGCAGAAAAA
Organism: Anaerocolumna cellulosilytica; assembly: GCF_014218335.1. Classification (GTDB taxonomy): domain Bacteria; phylum Bacillota; class Clostridia; order Lachnospirales; family Lachnospiraceae; genus Anaerocolumna; species Anaerocolumna cellulosilytica. The sequence goes on from NZ_AP023367.1 coordinate 2,675,738, forward strand.
ACACCGGGTACAGAAGACCTTCAGACAATTGCCTGGTCAGGTGACCGAGGGCTTACTTTAGTTGAAATGGGACCTTTTGGAGTAATTGGAGCCATAACCCCTTGTACCAATCCAAGTGAAACCATAATTTGCAACAGTATCGGTATGATAGCTGGCGGAAATACCGTCGTATTTAATCCCCATCCCGCTGCTATCAATGTATCAAACTTTGCTGTGAATCTGGTGAATCAGGCGTCTGTAGAAGTTGGAGGTCCTGACAATATTGCTGTATCTGTAGTAAAACCTACCTTGGCTTCTGGTGATATTATGATGAAACATAAGGATATTCCATTAATTGTAGCAACCGGCGGGCCTGGTGTAGTAACTACTGTATTATCTTCAGGAAAAAGAGGTATTGGTGCCGGTGCTGGCAACCCTCCCGTATTGGTGGATGAAACCGCTGACATTAAGAAAGCAGCAATGGACATCGTTAATGGCTGTACCTTTGATAATAATCTGCCTTGTATTGCAGAAAAAGAAATTGTAGCAGTCGACCAGATTACGGATGAATTAATACATTACTTAGTTGAAAATGGCTGCTTTATCATTACAAAGGAACAACAGGAAAAATTAACTGCCCTGGTATTAACAGAAAAAGGATTAAACCGCAAATGCGTCGGAAAAGATGCACGTACTCTGTTGTCCATGATTGGTATTGATTCTCCTGAAAGTACACGTTGTATCATTTTTGAGGGTGAAAAAGAGCATCCGCTGATTGAAGAAGAGTTGATGATGCCGATTCTAGGAATTGTCAGAGCAAAAGATATTGATGACGCCATCGAAAAAGCTGTTTGGTTAGAGCATGGCAATCGTCATTCTGCTCATATGCATTCCAAGAATGTTGACAATCTTACTCGCTTTGGAAAAGCGGTAGATACTGCAATATTTGTAAAGAACGCCCCTTCCTATGCAGCACTCGGCTTTGGCGGTGAAGGCTTTTGTACCTTTACAATCGCAAGCAGAACTGGTGAAGGACTAACATCAGCAAGAACCTTTACCAAACAGAGAAGATGTGTTATGGCAGACAGCCTGTGCATAAGGTAGTAATAGACAATGGAGGATTTGTAATGGATGTAAATTCCTTAAAAATTGAAGAAATCGTAAAACAAGTGTTGAATGAAATTAAAAATGTTCCTGGTAAGGAAGCACCTGTCACTGCTAAGGGCGAAATCCCTAAAACCAGCCGTGTAGCAATGCTTACAAAACTGGAGCAGTTTGAAATAAAAGAATATCCGATTCCTGAACTTGGGGATGATGATATTCTGGTTAAAGTTGAAGGCTGCGGTATCTGCGGAACCGATGCTCATGAGTTTAAAAATGACCCATTTAGCCTGATTCCTGTTGTATTAGGTCATGAAGGTACCGGAGAAATCGTTAAGATGGGTAAGAATGTAAAAAAAGACAGTGCTGGTAAACCTCTAGCGGTTGGTGATAAAGTCGTATCCTGTATGATATTTAAGGATAATCCCGATATCACTATGTTTGACTTAAACAAACAAAATGTTGGAGGTGCTGACGTATACGGTTTGCTTCCCGATGACAATACCCACTTAAACGGTTGGTTTGCAGATTATATTGTTATCCGCGGCGGCTCTACTATTTTTAATGTAAGTGATCTTGACTTATACTCCCGTATTTTGATAGAACCCTGCGCTGTTTTAATTCATGCGGTAGAAAGAGCAAAAACGACTGGCATATTACGTTTTAACAGCAGAGTTGTAGTACAAGGATGCGGTCCAATCGGTCTTATTTGTATCGCAGTTCTACGTACTATGGGTATAGAGAATATTGTTGCTGTTGACGGTGAGCAAAAGAGACTTGATTTCGCTAAAGAAATGGGTGCTACGAAATCCGTTAACTTTAAAGATTATAAAGGAATAGAAGCTTTAACAGAAGGTGTAAAAGATGCTTTTGGCGGTTACCTTGCTGATTTTGCATTCCAGTGTACGGGTTCACCAGCAGCTCACTCCAATATCTATAAATTTATCCGTAATGGCGGAGGTCTGTGTGAGCTTGGCTTCTTCATTAACGGTGGTGATGCTACAATTAATCCTCATTTTGATATCTGTGCAAAAGAAATTACTACAGTAGGTTCTTGGGTGTACACCTTAAGAGATTATGCTACTACCTTTGATTTCTTAAAGAGAGCAAAAGGAATCGGTCTTCCATTGGAAAAATTAATTACGCATAAGTTCCCTCTTGCTAAAATTAATGAAGGCCATGTGACCAACCTAAAAATGGAAGGCTTAAAAATTGCCATTATCAACGAATAAGTAAGAAAGGCTTAAGGTGCAGATATGGCAAGTGCAGTAGGAATGATAGAAGTTTATGGACTGGTAGCAGCCTTTGTAGCAGGTGATGCTGGTTGTAAAGCCGCAAATGTTACTCTGGAAGCTTTTGACAAGAATAAGCCGGCAAACGCAGACAGTCTCCCTGTCCCCCTAATTGTTATGGTTAAATTCAGGGGCAGTATTGAGGATGTAAAAGCAGCTGTAGAAGCGGCAGAAGTGGCTGCTAACAAGGTATCAGGCGTAATTGCAAAGCATGTAATAGCAAGTCCGGAAAGCGGTGCTGAAAAAATGCTTAAGCTAAATGGCCTGGATAAAAATTAATGACAAACTTCTACTATTAAGCTATCATAGTAGTGTGAAGTAAAAACCCTGATTGGTGGCAGTGCTGCGACTGCAAGCAGACGCGGCATGCAACGGGAGCTAATTGGAATTAGGTTAACAAAAACAGGAGGATATCAAAATGGCACAGGAAGCATTAGGAATGGTAGAAACCAGAGGCTTAACCGCAGCAATTGAAGCAGCGGACGCTATGGTAAAGGCAGCAGAAGTTGTATTAGTAGGAACAGAAAAAATCGGTTCTGGACTGGTAACCGTATTAGTAAGAGGAGATGTTGGAGCAGTAAAAGCTGCGACTGAAGTAGGTGCAGCTGCGGCAACTAGACTTGGAGAATTAGTTGCAGTACACGTAATTCCAAGACCTCATACAGACGTGGAAAAAATTCTTCCTAGGATATAAATTTAATTAAATATAGAATACCCTGATTGAAATGAGTGTAAGAGCATGTATTAAATGTTCTGGCACTAGACGGGAGATGACAATGAAATCGTTAGGATTTATTGAAATCCCAAGTGTAACAGCAGCAATTGAAGCACTGGATACTATGTGTAAGACAGCGGATGTTGAATTTGTTACATGGGAGAGAAAACTGGGCGGAAGGCTTGTTACAATCATAATACAAGGTGATGTATCTGCGGTAACTGAAGCCGTGGAAAGCGCAGCAGCAAAGGCTATGAAGCCCTGTGTACATGCAGTAATCCCAAACCCTCATGAAGAAACCATAAAAATGGTAAACTTAAGTGCAAGCAGGTTAACAAAGTAATCGTTGTAATGTAAGTCTACCAGCTTGCATCAGATGGAGGATATTATGGCAGAGGATAAAAAGTCTGTGGATAAGAAGCAAGAAACCTTACAGTCTGCAAAAGAAAAAGAAATAGAAGGCAAAATAACGGCCGCAAAGAAACAAACCGATAACAAAGCCTCCGGTACTAAGACAGTAGAAAATAAAGCGACTGATAAGAAACAACCGGCAGGTAATGATACAAATAAATCAAATAACAAGGATATAGCGAAAGAAGCTATCAAGGAGGAAAAAAGAATGGCACAGGAAGCATTAGGAATGGTAGAAACCAGAGGATTAGTAGCAGCAATTGAAGCAGCAGATGCAATGTTAAAGGCAGCTAATGTTACATTAGTTGGAACAGAAAAAATCGGTTCCGGTCTTGTAAGCGTTATGGTTAGAGGAGACGTAGGTGCAGTGAAGGCAGCCGTTGAAGCAGGTTCAAGCTCTGCTTCAAAATTAGGAGAATTAGTTGCTACTCATGTAATTCCTAGACCTCATACAGACGTAGAAAAGATTCTTCCAGCAGTAAAGTAAGAATTATAAGGAATTGGTGCCCTTCAAAATAACTCTTTAGTTAATTTGCAAGCGCACTACTGTAAATGGCGGCTGCAAATAATATCAGCAATTTTCCTATATCGAAGGTTGCGGTTTTGCAGCGGCCTTCTTACAAGGGCAAGGTTTGATTTTATAAGCCCCCGAAACAATATCTGATTAAGAAAAGAGCAGGTGGAGCCTTGGAAGAGAAAACAATCGAAATGATTACAAAGCTGGTTAGGGAATCAGTGCAGGAAATACTTGCACCGCAGGAAATACTTGCATCACAGGAATCATCCGCAAATCAGAAGGAGTCTTCTGACAGCGGGTTTATAGTACCCATTGGAGTATCTGCCAGACATGTACATTTAACACAGGAACATGTAGAAACATTATTTGGATCCGGATATGAATTAACAAAGAAAAAAGAATTAATGGGTGGGCAGTATGCCTCCAATGAACTGGTTACCATTGTTGGTCTAAAATTGCGGGCTCTTGAGAATGTAAGAATTTTAGGACCTGTTAGAAAAGCATCTCAGGTGGAGGTTTCTGCAACCGATGCGATAAAATTAGGAATAAAAGCTCCTATCAGAGAATCCGGAGACATAGAAGGTTCCGCTCCGATAGCCATTGTCGGTCCCAAAGGAGTTGTGTATTTACAGGAAGGCTGTATAATAGCCAAAAGACATATTCACATGTCACCCGTGGATGCCAAAGCTGCCGGCGTTATAAATGGTGATGTTGTATCTGTAAGAGTGGAGAATGAAAGAGGCACTACCTTTAATCATGTATCCATACGTGTAGATAAAAGCTTCACGCTTGAAATGCATATAGACACGGATGAAGCCAATGCCTCCAAAATCAGCACTGGGGATACCGCAGTTCTTATAAAATAGCAAAAAGCTTAAGAAATTAAGATTATATAAAGACAAATCTCATAAGGATAAGTAGGTGAAGACATGATCGTAGGAAAAGTAATCGGTTCCGTTGTTGCGACTAGAAAGAATGACAAATTAATAGGCAGTAAATTCTTAATCGTTGAACCCTTTCAGAAAATGGAAGGCGAACAGGGAAGATTTGTTGCAATCGACAATGTGGGTGCAGGCATCGGCGAAATTGTCCTTGTAGCAAAAGGAAGTGCTGCACGGATTGGCTGTAATATGGAAGATTCACCTATTGATGCTGCGATTATTGGTATTGTAGATGATGGAGTAGGACTGGAGTAGATTGATAATGGACTTAAAAGAATTAATACAAGTTGCAAAGGATAATGGGGTAGCAGGTGCAGGAGGTGCCGGTTTTCCTACCTACGCCAAATTTGATAAACGTGTGAAAACGATTATTCTTAACTGTGCAGAGTGTGAGCCATTATTAAAGGTACATAGACAAATGCTTCAAAAATATGCCTATGAGATTATGTACACCCTTAATATAATGGCACAAGCCATGGAAGCCGAACATGTTCTTGTAGCAGTAAAGGAAGCCTATTCAAAAACCGTAGAGGCAGTAAAAGCCAATCTTAATTCCTTTCCTAAACTGGAGTTAAAGCTTTTAGATGAAATCTATCCGATGGGAGACGAAGTTGTACTCATCTATGAAACCCTAGGAAAAAAAGTACCTCCAGGAAGCATTCCTTTAGAAGTAAGTGTGGCAGTTTTTAATGTCGAAACGGTTTACAATATATATAAAGCAATGGAAAGACAGGAACCGGTTACTCATAAATACCTTACAATAGCCGGTGAAGTAAATAATCCGATTACCATTAAGGCTCCCTTAGGAATGACGGTAGCGGAGGCAGTAGAAAAAGCAGGGGGTGCCAAGATTGCAGAGCCTGTTTATATTATGGGTGGCCCTATGACCGGCAGTATTGTCAATTCCTATGATACAATCACCAAAACAACCAATGCCATTCTCGTTATGCCAAAAGAGCATTCGCTTGTGTTAAAAAGGACTACGAACCCCGCCATAGATATGAAAAGAGCCATGTCTGCCTGCTGTCAATGTGAAATGTGTACAGATCTTTGTCCACGTAATCTACTGGGGCAGCCGATTACACCGCACATGTTTATGCGAAGTGCAACCAGTGGTGTGACGCAGGACCTTTCTCCTTATTTAAATACAATGTTCTGTTGTTCTTGTGGTGTCTGCGAGTTATATGCCTGTCCTCAGGGACTTTCACCAAGAAAATTAATATCTGATTACAAAACCGGCTTGAGAAAAAAAGGGTTTCAGATACCAAGAGATATTCCGTCAAAACCTACCAAATCTATGAGAGAGTATCGCAAAATCCCAATGAACCGGTTAACAAACCGGCTTGGATTATCAGAATACGATAGAGAAGCTCCTTTAACAGAAGAAGACATAACTACTAGCCAGGTAAAAATAAACTTAGGACAGCACATCGGCGCCAAAGCAATAGGTCTTGTTAAAAAGAACGAACTGGTACATTTAGGAACTGTCATTGCTAAAGCCGAGGATGGCAAATTATCTTTACCGGTACACGCCTCTATATCCGGCGAAATTTTAGAGGTGAATGATAACTTTATTATTATCAAAGCTCTCTAAGAAACCAAGAAAATAAACAGTGAACCAAATAACCTTTATTATTCTATATAAGGTTATTTCTCCAACTTAATGACTTTATATAAACAGTTATTCAATTATCTTAACATTTTTTAGTAAGAGAGGATGTACACTATATGAACAAGGCTATCGGAATGGTAGAATACAAAACCGTCTCAACCGGAATATTTGTGGCTGATCTTATGGTAAAGACTGCTCAGGTAGAGATTATGGAAGCTCAGACAGTATGTCCAGGTAAATATATTGTACTGCTGCAGGGTGATTTAAGTGCCGTCAATGCCTGTATAGAGTTAGCCAGAACAGGGTATAGTGAGCATCTTATCGATAGTTTTATACTTGGTAACCCCCATGACTCGATTTTTACTGCCATATACGGGACTACCAACGTAGAAAAGTTAAATGCCCTTGGTATTCTGGAAACTTTTTCAGCCGCTTCTATTATTGTTGCAGCAGATGAAGCTGCCAAAACAGCACAGGTTGAACTGATTGAACTTAGAATTGCCAGAGGAATGTGCGGAAAATCCTATCTATTATTAACAGGGGATATCGCTTCCGTAGAAGCCGCCATCGATAAAGCTAAAAAAGCAGTAGCAGATGGGGCCATGCTCTTAGATTCTTCTATTATTGCAAATCCGGATAGCAAACTTTGCAAAAGTATATTATAATATTTGGTAACTATTCAGTTGTTTCATGGTTTTTAAGCTGAATAGTTACAGTCTTTACATATATATGGATAATCATATACAATAATGTTTTTCTACATAATCCTCTTGATTGCATTTCATTACCGATAGATTGGTTCAAGTAGTTATGTAACAGGTTATTCATATCAAATATATTATCCATAGAAAATGTGAAAACCACATTGGAAAGAGGTATCAAATATGCTTGCAATAGAACGCAGAAATAAAATATTAGCTATCCTTCAACAGGAAAAAAGAGTATTAGTAAATGACTTAAGCTCAGCCTTTCAGGTTACGGAAGAAACCATACGTCGAGACTTAGAAAAGCTTGAGAAAGAGGGTTTTGCAAAAAAAACCTATGGTGGTGCAATCCTGAATGAAAGTCTGAATGTGGATTTACCTTATACTGTCAGAAAAAAAGCAAATGTATCGAATAAGCAATGTATTGCTGAGATTATCAGTTCCCTGGTAGAAGACGGGGACCACATTATGATGGATGCTAGTTCAACAGCTGTTTATGCAGCAAAGCATCTGAAAAACAAAAAAAACATCACTATAATTACCAATTCCATTGAAATTCTTCTTGAATTGTCTGAGGTAGCTGGGTGGAAAGTTCTCTCTACCGGAGGAGTATTAAAGGAAGGTTCTTTGTCTTTAGTAGGCTATCAGGCAGAAGAAATGCTTAGTAACTACCATGTAGATAAAGCAATTATATCCTGCAAGGGGATTGATATAGAAAAAGGGTTTACTGACTCGAATGAAATGGATGCCCATATTAAAAAACTCATGTTAAACTCTGCCAATGTTAAAATACTGGCAGTGGATAATTCAAAATTCAATAAAATATCCTTTACCAAGATAGGAGACCTGTCAGAACTAGACGTATTGATTACAGATTCAGAGCCTGATGATAAATGGAAACAGGCTATGGCTTCTGCTGAGGTTAAGGTTCTATACAAAGAAAATAAAGTGCCGGAAGGCAATTAAGTTATAGATAAATTGTGCCGCTTTAGCGGTGTTATGAAAATAGATGAACTGACTTAGAAGAAAGGATGCAATGGGTGTAAAAACATGAAAAAGTATTTTGATGCTGAAATTTCAAAAAGCCCCAGAATAGAAAAGCTGGTTGAAGATTTATTTGCAGCTATGCCGGAAATAGAGGCGGATCGTGGCTATCTTATTACTGAAAGCTACAAACAAACCGAAGGTGAACCTATTATTACACGCAGGGCAAAAGCATTTGAACACATCTTAAAGTATATTCCTATCACTATAAGACCCGGAGAATTGATTGTAGGCAGTGCGAGCAAAGCGCCCAGAGGCTGCCAGGTATTTCCTGAATTTTCATTTACCTGGTTGGAAGAGGAATTTGACACCATAGCAACCAGAAGTGCAGACCCTTTTTATATCTCTGAAGAAACAAAGAACACTCTCCATGAAATCTATCAGTACTGGAAAGGAAAAACTACCAGTGAACTTGCTACCTCCTATATGGCACCGGAAACAAAACTTGCTATGGAACACAGTATCTTTACCCCCGGCAACTACTTTTATAACGGGGTCGGACATGTAACTGTTTCTTATGATAAAATTCTTGCAGAAGGCTTTGAAGGAATCATAGCACAGGCAGAAAAAGCATTATCTTCTCTAAAAGTTTCTGATATGGATTATGCAAAACGCCAAAGCTTCTTAGACGCTGTCATTAAGAGCTGTCAGGCCGCTATTGATTATGCAGGCCGTTATTCTCTGTTGGCTCTTGAAGAGGCAAAAAACTGCGGCGATACTGTAAGAAAACAGGAGCTTTTAGTTATTGCACAAAATTGTTCCCGTGTTCCGGCAAAAGGTGCAACTTCTTTTTATGAAGCCTGCCAATCTTTCTGGTTTATCCAGATGTTATTACAGGTAGAATCCAGCGGTCATTCTATTTCTCCGGGTCGTTTTGATCAGTATATGTATCCTTATTATGAGGCTGATTTAAAGGCTGGTAAGCTTACCCGTGAATTTGCACAGGAATTAATGGACTGTATTTGGGTGAAGTTAAATGATTTAAATAAAGTTCGTGACGCAGCTTCTGCAGAAGGTTTTGCTGGCTATAGTCTGTTTCAGAATCTAATTGCCGGAGGACAAGATAGAGACGGTCTTGATGTAACCAACGATTTATCCTTTATGTGTATCGAAGCTTCCATGCATGTAGCACTTCCTCAGCCTTCTTTATCTGTAAGAGTATGGAACGGAACTCCACATGAATTCTTAATAAAAGCTGCAAAATTGACCCGTACCGGTATCGGTTTACCGGCTTATTATAATGATGAAGTAATTATTCCTTCTTTGGTGAATAGAGGGCTTACACTGGGTGATGCCAGAGAATACAATATAATCGGCTGTGTGGAACCTCAAAAAGCAGGAAAAACAGATGGCTGGCATGATGCAGCATTTTTTAATATGTGCAGACCTTTAGAATTAGTATTTAGCAACGGTGTGGATAAAGGAATACAACTCGGACCTAAAACGGGTGACGTGGAAGCTATGGCCACCTTTGAAGAATTCTTTGAGGCCTATCAAAAGCAGATGAATTATATGATAGAACTATTAGTAAACGCCGATAATTCCATTGACGTAGCACATGCAGAAAGATGCCCGCTTCCTTTCTTATCCGGTATGATAGAAGATTGTATCGGACGTGGAAAAAGTGTTCAGGAAGGTGGTGCCATTTATAACTTTACCGGTCCTCAGGGCTTTGGTATTGCTAATATGACCGACTCACTTTACGCTGTAAGAAAGCTGGTATTTGAAGAGAAGCAAGTCACTATGTCTGAACTGAAAAGAGCCCTTACTGTAAATTACGGTAAAGGCATCGATTCCTCCGTTGCCGAAAAAGTTACAAAAGAAATCGTAAGCGGCATTGTGAAACAAGGCCGTAAAGTTTCTGAAGCGGAAATTGCTGATATTTTTAGAGCAGCCTTAACCGGTGGAGTTACACCAGAAGAACAGAAGAAATTTGATCGTCTGCTGGAGATGATAGCCGCCCTTCCAAAATACGGAAATGATATTTCTGAAGTTGATGAATTTGCGAGGGATGTAGCTTATACTTATACGAAACCTTTAGAGCATTATAAAAATCCAAGAGGCGGAAGCTATCAGGCTGGCTTATACCCGGTATCCGCCAATGTACCTTTAGGTGCACAAACCGGAGCTACTCCAGATGGCAGGTTTGCTTATACTCCGGTAGCTGATGGCGTATCACCTTCTTCCGGTAAGGACACCCATGGGCCTACTGCTGCTGCAAATTCTGTTGCAAAGCTGGATCACTTTATTGCTTCTAACGGTACATTATTTAATCAGAAATTCCATCCGTCTGCCTTAAGTGGTGTAAGAGGACTTGAGAATTTTGTTTCACTGATTCGTGCATATTTTGACCAGAAGGGCAGCCATATGCAATTTAACGTAGTTAGCAGGGATACTCTAATAGATGCTCAAAAGTATCCTGAAAAATACAAGAACCTTGTGGTACGTGTGGCAGGCTATAGCGCACTTTTCACCTCTCTTTCAAGATCATTGCAAGATGATATTATAGCGAGAACTGAGCAGGGCTTTTAAGTTTTGGATATTTAGAGAATGAACAAAAGGAGAAGACGATGGAAACTAATATTATGACAGTTAAGGGTCGAATCTTTGACATCCAAAGGTTCTCTATACATGATGGCCCGGGTATACGTACCATTGTCTTTTTAAAAGGCTGTTACCTCCGTTGTAAATGGTGCTGCAATCCGGAATCCCAGGCATATGACATAGAGACTATGTTAGTTCAGGGAAAGCCTAAAATCATTGGACGAGATGTCATTGTTGAGGAAGTATTGGATGAAGTTAAAAAAGACCTTCCCTATTATAGACGATCTGGCGGTGGTATAACCTTATCCGGAGGAGAAGCTCTATGTCAGCCGGAGTTCGGTTCAGCTCTTTTACAAGCGTGTCAGGAATATAATATAAATACGGCTATGGAAAGTACAGGATTCGGAGATTTCAATGCGATTAAACAGTATCTTCCATATCTTGATTTATACCTCATGGACATAAAACACATAAATAGTAAAAAACATCAGGAATACACCGGCAGACCCAATGAAACCATTCTTACAAATGCAAGAAAAATTGCGGAGAGCGGTGTTCCTCTAATTATTCGTGTACCCGTTATACCAGGTTTTAACCATACGCATGAAGAGATAAAGGCCATCGCTGCGTTTGCTAAAACTTTACCGGGAGTTCATGAATTACATTTACTGCCGTATCACAGACTGGGAATGGATAAATATGAGGGACTTGGCAGGGAATATACTTTATCTCACATAGACCCTCTTAACAACAATTATATGGAGCAATTACTTCAAACAGTAGAAGCAACAGGTCTTGCCTGTCAGCTTGGCGGATAAAGCTTATTACAGAAAGGTAAGCGGTTAATAATATGCAGGATTTAAATATACAAAACCTATTAACAAATGACAGTAAAATGCGGATTATACAAGAAATCGTACCCGGTAAGCAAATAACCATTGCCCATGTTATTGCAAACCCGGATAAGGTTTTATATAAAAAGTTAGGATTAAATCCTGAAATAGACTATTCTAAAGGAGCCATTGGCATTATTACCATGAGTCCTAGCGAAACGGCCATCATTGCAGGTGATATTGCCATTAAAACCTCTGGTGCTGAAATTGGCTTCGTAGACCGGTTCAGCGGTACTCTGATTGTAACAGGAAGTGTATCAGAAGTGGAAACTTCCTTAAAAGCAGTTTTGGATTACACAGAGGAAAAATTAAAATTTACAGTGTGTGATATTACCAGAACATGAAAAAAATAATTTTAATGGGCAGAAGCGAATGTGGTAAAACTACTCTAACACAAGCCTTAAAGGGCGAACGTCTGCAATACGAAAAAACCCAATCAATGAATTATTATGACCTGATTATAGATACTCCCGGGGAATATGCAGAAAACAAAGCACTTGCAGGGGCTTTGGCACTTTATGCCTATGAAGCTGATGTTGTAGGTTTGCTCCTTAGTGCAACAGAAGAGTATTCCCTGTTTAGTCCGAATATTGTAAGTCTTGTAAACCGAGAGGTTATCGGAATCGTTACTCAAATCGACCATCCAGAGGGAAGACCCGAGCAAGCCAAGGAATGGCTTAAACTGGCAGGTTGTGAAAAGATATTTTTTGTAAGTTCTTATACTCGAGAAGGAATAGAGGAACTAATTGATTATTTAACCAAAGGCGGTGAGAGAAATCCATCCTGATTTACTTCGTAAGTTAGAAAAGATTACAAAGGAAGAGGAAATAATACTATCCGGTAAAAATTCCGTAGAGAAGACATTATATACCACCAAAAAGGAATTTGTCATAGACAGTAAAAAGATGCTTGAAAAAGGAAAATTGATTGATGTAAGAACCCATACTCGTTTTACTCATTTTCCCAAGCATAAACACAATTATGTAGAAATTATCTATATGTGCACCGGTAGTACGACTCATGTTATTAATGATGCAAGCCAGGTCATACTAAGGGCAGGAGATTTGTTGTTTTTAAACCAAAATGCATATCAGGAAATATTACCGGCAGGAGAAAAGGATATTGCTATTAACTTTATCGTTTTGCCGGAATTTTTTGATGTTGCCTTTGATATGATTAGCGGAGAAAACATGTTAAAAGATTTTATCGTAGACTCTTTAAGACAGGATACGAAGAAGTCCAGTTATCTACACTTTAAAGTGGCAGATATTCTACCAATTCAAAACTTGATTGAAAATATGATATGGTCATTAATGAATAAGCAGCCTAATAACAGGAAAATAAATCAGACAACTATGGGATTGCTATTTTTACAGCTCTTAAATTATACGGATAAAATTGAGAAAACAGATAACGACCCATACGATAACTTTATTACCATATCCGTTCTCCGTTATATAGAGGAAAATTATAAAGATGCCAGTCTGACTCGTCTGGCTGGTGAGTTAAACCAGTCTGTGTACCTGCTTAGTAAAACCGTAAAGCGTAATACCGGTTATACTTATAAAGAATTACTTCAAATGAAGCGTTTTAATAAAGCAGTAGAACTTTTGACTAATACTAAACTTCCCGTAACTGATATTATCGCTGCTGTGGGTTATGATAATACCAGTTACTTTCACCGAGTATTTAAAGAAAAATATAATATGACGCCGAGAAAATACCGTGCCGGGCTTTCTTAATGTTATATTCTTTAGAAAAATTCCAGTGTTTGGTACTTATTATGGTATTTATTTTTCATCCAGTCCGTAAGATAATGTGTTGGGATCCTGAAACAGATTATTTACAGGCGGATAAAAGGTAAATATCATAAATATAAGAAAAAGAAGAGTAATAACCAATAATCCGAGTGAATTTAACAAAATACCGTCTACATTCCAGTTTTTAATCATACAATAACTTATTGTATAAGTTATAAGCGTACTAACTACGAATATTCCTATATCTATCGCTAATACATGTGTTCCTATTATGCCAGTAAAAGTATAAGACAAGCTAATAATAGAACACAATCCTATAACAATACCTGTTGCTTTTGCCGGAATAAAGCTTTTAAATTTTTTGCAAAGTATAAAATACTCAATAAATGAAAAAACCAAAAACGGCATAAATAAAAGCTTTAGATGTTCCCAAACACTTTCATTTACAGGACTAAAAAAAGCCACCAAAAAATTTCTGCCAGACCATTCAAACACAAAATGCAGCAACGTACCAAATATTAAAACCAAAATAAAACCTGCCAGCTCATAATACACTAATTTTTTATACATATTTCACCATCCTTAGAATTATTGTCTGCGAATCAGCTTTTTTTATTCAATGTAAAAATCCTCGTCAAAAGTAAACCCTTTTTTCAACATCTTTATTAGTATGTTTACAAATGTACACCTATGGGAGTTTATTCATAGAACACCATTTTTATACCCCCTTGCATTATTTGTTCTGGTTCAACACAGTTTGTTTCTTAACATGCAAGGCTTTTGTAGAAAATTAAATTGTCGTAAATGGAAGTATCTGCTATAATTAATTTAAAAGTTATAAAAAATTGTGAAGGAAAATAATAAGAAAGGATGCCACATGTTAATTCTTTCACATAAAAGTTAGTGGTTGTATTGCAGGCTAAAATACTGTGGTACATAGTAAGTGGACATAATGAAAAAAATTTTCAAAAAAGGTGAAGTTGTCTTATTTCAGGGTGACAGTATAACAGATTGCGGAAGAGACAGAAATGATTTGACCTCTTTAGGAGGAGGGTATCCAAAGGTTATAGCAGAACTTTATAATACCTTATATCAGGACCATGGAGTAACTTTTATTAATAAAGGAATCTCTGGAAATCGTGTAACAGATCTACTCAACCGCTATGACAACGATTTTAAAGCCATAAAGCCGGACTTTCTATCTATTCTTATCGGAATCAACGATACTTGGAGAAGATATGACAACAATGACCCTACCAGTACAAAAGACTTTGCTGATAACTACAGGATCTTATTAGAAAAAGTAAAAAAAGATTTACCTGATTGCAAGCTAATGCTGATCGAACCCTTTGTATTATATTCCTTACTAGATCGTAGAACCTGGAGAGAAGATTTAGACCCTAAAATCCATGTTGTAAGAGAGCTGGCTAAGGAGTACGCCGATTACTACCTTCCTATGGATGGAATTTTTGCTAAGGCGGAAGTAGAGCAATATACTTGTGTAGAAATAGCTGGTGATGGCGTTCATCCAAGCCCTATCGGTCATAATATAATTGCGCAGGAATATATAAAAGCTTTAAGCTAGTAAGTTAAATTCAGAATGTTGGGAGATGATTGAAATGCCAGGACTAATTCTTGAAGGAGGTACTTTTCGCCCCATCTTTAGTGCTGGGGTAATGGATGCCTTGCTGGACTATGGAATTATGTTCCCTTATTGTATTGGCGTATCCGCGGGTATTAGCAATGGTTTTTCCTATATATCAAAACAAAAGGAAAGAAATCTCAAAATCCTTATAAACCATAGGAATGATAAACGCTATATCAGTAGAAGAAATTTTATAAAATGCAGAAGCCTGTTTGGGCTTGATTTCATATATGATGAAATACCTAATAAATTATATCCCTTTGATTGGAATACTTTCCGAAATCACAAAGGAGAAGTCTTAGTTGGCGTTACCAATGCCAGAACAGGAAAAAGCGAATATTTAAATGGACTAACTACAGATACACCCTTTACCATGCTTCGTGCAACCTGTGCTATTCCTTTGTTTTTTCCTGCCATTGAATGGCAAAATGAAAAATATTATGATGGTGGACTTGCTGACCCTATTCCGATTCAAAAATCCATTGCCGATGGTAATGAAAAAAATCTGATTGTGCTAACTAGACCTTCCGATTACAGAAAAGAGTATGGACGGGAAAATGATTTGGTTATCCGCTTGATACGTCGAAAATACCCGGAGTTAGAGAAGATTATTAAGAACAGACATCAAGTATATAACGATACGATTGCTTTTTGTGAGGAGTTGGAAAGAGCAGGTAAAGCAATCATCATAAGACCGGAATATCCGTTAAACAGTTTTGAGAAAAATACAGAAGTTATCCAAAAAAATTACCAATCAGGATATAACCTTGCTGTAAGAGAGATGGAACGGATTAAACAATTGTTTTAAGACTGATTTCTGAAATGGTCTCAGACATTATGGTATGGATGAACCCTTTACAAAGCATATCTTACTTTGTAAAGGGTTCATCAACACCCACTACTCTCTGGTTTAAGGCTGGGTTATATGCTTTTGCAGCGTTCTTTTATGAAGCGCAAGTTGTTGCAATTTCATCCAATCGTTCAATAATAGGCAGATGTTGTGTACATAATCTTTCACATTTACCGCACTTAATACATTCAGCAGCTTGAGAAGCAGGTATATGCCAGTGATTTTTTAGGCGGTTTTCCATCTTATTTCCTAACAACTTTTCATTATAGGCATCCATGAACTTTGGTATGTCTATATTTTTGGGACAGTGCTTGCAGTAAGCACAACCAGTACACAGGTTATTTAGGGCAACTCCCTTATGTTCATATTCTTCATAGATTTCTCTAGCTGGACGCTCTTTTAAATTCTCCACCGCGCGACAGGCATCATCTATATGTTCTTTTGTTGTACATCCTGCCAAGGTAATAGTTATTTCCTTATGAGAAGCTACGAAATTTAATGCTGCCTGAGGAACGGTGAGGTCGGTTCCTTCTGTCAGATAACGGAACGTCTCAGGATTATTCGGTATTAAGCCCCCACCGAGAGGATTCATAACCACGACACCCATTCCTTTTTTATGTGCTGCTTCAATACCGGATTGGCGGAAACGGTAATTCAAGGCATTATAACCAATTAACATGCCCTTAAATAAATCCTGTTCTACAGCATCCTCAAGCTCTGTGCCTTGCATATGTGAAGAAAAGACGATATTTCGTATCAGACCATCTGCTTTTGCATCTTCAAAAAAACGATATAATGCATCACACTGTTTTGAGAAGGAGTCCATACTAAGAACACACCAAAGATGATAAAAGTCCAAATAGTCCACCTTTAATCTGCTTAAACTTGTCTCTAGTCTACGTCTAAAATCTTCAGCCGTATGGTCACCCCCTACCGTACCCATATTTGTTTTGGAAGAAATAAAATAACTATCCCTTGGCAGCTGTGATAATGCCATTCCTGTTATAATTTCACTTTTATCTTCACAATAAAAGGGTGCAGTGTCAAAATAATTAATGCCCTTTTCATGAGCATATAGGGCAATCTCAGCACATTTTTCTAAATTTTCTGCCTTTACATCTTCCGCATCATAGCGCATACAGCCCATACCGATAGCGGATACTTTCATATTAGTGTTTCCGTAGTGTTTATAATACATTTTAGCTCCTATCTGTGTGCCTTAGTTAATAGCCCTAGTGCTATCTGTAATTGCACACTTACAAATCAATATGTTGAAAAAAGTATTAGTTTTTCAACTTAATCCATTGCATAACACATCTGAATATACTGTGTTATTACCACAATAAAAATATGTGAAAGATTTAATACGTGTCATTCCATTTTTATAAATTTTCTTTCACAATTCTCACCATAATACTTGGTAATCTATCCTATTAAGTATAACACATAATAAATCCTAACCTCAATAAAAATTTATACCTGTAAGTCTTCTTTTCTTTTTGGAGAAATGTAGTATAATAAGGATAGTATCATTTTTAAGAGATATTCCAAAAGAAAATGTCTAGAAATAATGAACGAATACAACTGCCTAACAGCGGCTATATGGAGGAACCAATTTGAAACCATTTGGTATTAAAAACAATCACATAAATAAAGCCCAAGATAATAACTCTAAAAATAATAAAAGTTATACTACTAAAAATATAGGGACTAAAAAACCAGCTGCGATAAAGCAAACACAGGCAGAACAATCTGACTGGTTTTATATGTCAACAACGGATGTAAAAATTAGTGATATTGCTGCCTGCCTAGAAGAAGCTGGCTATACAGAACTCGACTTGTGGGAAGATATGGGTGTCTTACAGGTAGAACTAGCAGGTAAATTTTCTATTGACTTTGAACACTTTACAACGCCTTTTAAGGATCCCTTGGATAAGGCTTTCATTGAAAGCAGAAAGATACAAACCATTTACACTATAACCTTACAAAAAGGCAATTTTTATAATCTGCGAATGGTCATGAGTAAAATACTAGACAAATGGGAAGGAATCGTATGCGCTGATACGGCAGATTTTGAACCTGTATATGATAAGAATAGGCTGAAAGCAGATTCATAACAAGTATATATTGTTAAAAATATGACAAATTTCTTGACCCTGTAGCTACTACAGGGTATATACTCTTTTTATCAAAATGAGGAGGTTTTACGTATGATGAAAAGAGTTTTTGTAGTTTTGTTGTCCTTTGTTTTGGCATTTGGTTTAGCCGGATGCGCAGACAAAAAGAAAGAAAAACCAGTTAATAATTCTGCGGAACAGAGTACCGGTAAGGAAGTTACTACTGCCTTTAAAGCTGGGACTTATACGGGGCAGGCTGATGGACGAAATGGTCTAATCAAGGTGGAAGTAATTGTTAATGACATGAGTATCGAAAGCATTAAAGTATTGGAATCTTCTGAGACAGAAGGCATTGGAGATACTGCCATTGAAAACCTGACTCAGGATATCCTGACCAAACAGTCCATCGGTCTCGATGCAGTAAGCGGCGCCACGGTAACTTCCGAGGCTTTCTTAAATGCAGTTGAAGATGCACTTAAACAGGCAGGCGGCGACCTTAAAGCTCTAAAAGCTGCTATTACTAAAGAAAATGAGGGTAAAACAGTAGAACTGACTGCTGATGTGGTGGTTATCGGTGCCGGTGGTACAGGTGTTGCAGCTGCTGTAACGTCTGCCGAACATGGTGCGAAGGTTATCGTGTTGGAAAAGACTGCAATTCCTGGCGGAACAACTGCAAATGGCGGTGGCTTTTTCGCTGCAGACAGTGCAAAAGCCAGAGCTTTAGGTCAGAAAGCAGTTGATACAGATTACATATTTAAGGAATGGATGGCAGAAATGGACTGGCTTGCCGATGCAAGTCTGGTAAAACAATTCTTGTCTTTATCCCATACTACAGCTGATTGGCTAGAAGAACATGGTGTCATCTTTCACAAAACAGAAGAAGCGGTGCAGCAGAGCCATCAAGAGGGAACAAACGGATATCATAAATACGACGACTATACTAAAACATCTTCACAATTAGGTGCTATGCTTGATAAGATAGTAAAGGATTACAGTGCAGAAGTTTATTATGAAACTCCTGCTAAGAGCGTAATAACCGAGGGTAATAAAGTTATTGGAGTCACAGCTGTTGCAAAAGATGGTTCTACTCTTAAGATTACTGCTAAATCAGTTATTATTGCCTCTGGTGGTTTTGTCGGAGATTCTGAAATGATTAAAGACGCTTTAAATGGTGTCTCTGTTAATGCGGCAGGCTATAATTCTAATGTTGGTGACGGTATTAAAATGGCGTGGGATATTGGAGCAGCGTCCAGAGGTCTATCTGCTATGGTAGCCCATACCTTTGCAGTAGAAGGAAATGGTAAAGTAGAAGGTGATTATGAATTTATGGAATTATACCAAGCCACTAGTTCGGTTGCCTATATGCCCATTATACCTTGGATAAACGGCAGCGGCGTCCGGTTTGCCAATGAAGATATTGTATATGACAGAGCTTTATCCAGTAACTCCGTCATTGCACAGGGAAATTTTGCATACTTCGTATACAATGATAAATTATTAAAGACCTTGGAAACAAAAGGAGCAAGAGCAGCAGGAATGCGTGACAAAATTGCCATGGGTCCAATGCCTGAAATTACTCCTATGGACAGTGGTTGGAGTAATTTAACAGAAATTGTTGACAAAATGGTAAAAGCAGGATATGTGGTGAAAGCGGATAGTCTTGATGATTTGGCTAAAAAATTAAACATAGATAAAGAAACCTTGAAAGAGACTATGGACAAATATAATGCAGATGCAATGAAAGGTATTGACAGTCTGTATGGTAAGGATGGCAAGCATATGTATCCCTTGACCGAAGGACCTTATTATGCTTTTAAAGTAACCGTAAATAATCTTTGTACTGTAGGCGGTATTCGGATTAATTCCGACTTCCAAGTCGTACAAGACGATCCAGAAAACGGTTATACCCCTATAGCAAATCTTTATGCCGCAGGTGCAGATGCCGGTGGAATATACTCAGACCATTACGCCCATACCATTGAGGGTGCTGCACAAGGTTGGGCTTATAATTCAGGAAGACTTGCCGGAGCGAACGCAACGGAAAATGCACTGGACGTTAAGATTGATCTATTCACAGAATAGTGATTCCGAACAAAATAATAGTTACCAGAAGAGATAACTATTATTATTTGTTAGATTGCCCTTAGCACTTTACCTAATTATCTATTAAAAAATTAATATACTTAAATAAAAGGAATATATACGTCAAATAATCTTTTAGTCCGGTCTGCTTCCTTCATCTCATGCAGAATACTGCCATGCATGGTTCCTTTTAACTTGTAACCATGCTCCAAGCAATATGCCTCTGCTTTCCGTAAAAGCTCTGGAAGGTACTCAGATAAATTACTTTCCAGAATAAACATGGTATAAAGGCATTTTGCAGGAGGTAGATGAAGCAGACCTTTTATAGGTGCAGGCTGATTCGTGTAAAAACCATATCCAAAGCTAAACTCTGGACTGGATTGTCCTTGTGTGTTATCGTAGTTAAAACAAGGCCATATATCCGGTAGGTGATTAAGGCATTGATGGGTACTTTCAAACACCTCCTCCTCACTTATAAAGCAGGCAGCTGTCTGGTTTTGGTGGTAGTAGCAATTGGGTGATTCTGTTATTTCAAAACCGCCTTTAAGTTTCCTCCATTTGTTTATTTTTATGTTTAACTGCTTAATGTGTTCCTTAGCCCGCATTAAATATTCCTGTTCCTTATGAATTACCTCAAGTTGGTCTGACAACTTTTCTTCAAGCATGTCAATGGGTTTGCCGGATATCAGTAGGTCTGCATCACTCATGGTAAATAATAAAGAACGGTACATTTTATAAGCGAAGATTTTATTAATATCTTCTGATTTAAAATATCGATAGTTGTTATTTTTATCCCGTATCGTTTTAATAATTTTTTTGTTATCAAAATATCGTAAGGTATCCTCACTGATATTTAAAATACGCTTGACTTCACTAATTTTATATTTCATAAGATTATCCTTTGTAATATTTTATTAAATACTACCAATATAAGGGAGAAAACTAAGTATGTCAAGGCTTGTAAGAGGAATTCCAACTTGCATAGATTTTGTGAATGAACATAAAACCTATCTATAACTAAAGTTTGTCGAACTTTAACGAATAAGTAGGAAATATGTCCCAATCACCCAAATATGCTTTACTTATACTCTTTAAATTGCTATAATTTTACTATATTTTACGAATCTTTTTATGTTATACAGGCTGCCAGCACGGCAGTGTTACTGGATTTGTATGGGGAGACGAAACCGCACCCTGCATGACTGAAAGGTTGAAGGAAAAAACTTAGAAAGGATGCCACTTACATTCTTTCAACCAATTGTGGCTGTATCATTTCGTTTAGTCGTTTTGATATGGAATTTATAAAACTTATGAAAACAAAGAAAAAAAACTTTCTACAAAGTCTTAAAATTTCCCAGAAAATAGTACTTTCTATCATGATGATTTTTATCATTTCAATTGCTTCTCAAATAATGAGTGATATTTATTTACAAAAGGCTCAGAAAACTGCTGATATCATAACCAGAGATAATATCGGAGATTTAATCGCGTACAGTGATGCTTATACGTTTACTTTATCTATGGATGGAGTTGCTGCGAAATATTACTTAACAGAGAATACCGCTGTGAGAGAACAGTATAAGGCAATTATTGATTCTTGTTCGGAACAGGCTAGAAGCTCTATATTACAATTACAAGAAAGTATGAAGAATACAGAAAATACAGAAGCTATTGCAGAATTGCTGAAGGAATATGATGAGTACTATGGTAAACTGGTGGAAGGCATACAAATGACGGATGCTGGTAATGGCCAGCAGGCCTATAGTATGTTTATGTCCGAAATGGAGCCTATTACCATAAGAATGTATGAAAAATTAAGAAATCTAAATACGTACAATAAGTCGTTGGCCAATAATTTATTAGCAAGTCTTAATACAGACAAGAATGCTGCAATGGTAATTATCGTGTTAAGTTTTGTACTCACTTTAACCATTACTATAGTTGTATGGCTCTTCATACATGCTAATCTAGTGAAGCCAACCATACGAGCTAAGAAAGCACTGCAATCAATAACACAGGATATTGAAGAAGGCCAGGGCGATTTAACAAAACGTATAAACGTTGAAGCGAATGATGAGATCGGAGAACTTGTACAGGGTATCAATAGTTTTATGGCTAAATTGCAAAAAACAATATCTGATATACATTTTGTATCTCAAGACTTAAAGAAAAACTTTCAGATATTTGAAACCGGCATCAGCAAAGTGATTGATAATGTGGCTGATAATTCAGCATCTATGGAAGAAATGTCAGCAGGCATGGAGGAGACAGCCGCAAATATTGAAGAAGTAAATGTTTCTACCTCGGATGTAACACAGCTCATCCATATAATTACAAATAAAGCAGATAAAGGGGTCACTTTGGCAGATGAAATCAGTGCCCGTGCAGCAGAATTAAGACAAACTTCTGTAGAAGCTCAGGATTCAACTAAATATATGTTACAGGATATCGGTCAAAATGTGAAGGTAACCATAGAAAAGTCAAAAGAGGTTGAAGAAATTAATATGCTGACAGATACTATCCTGGATATTACCGCCCAGACAAATCTGCTCGCTCTGAATGCTGCCATTGAAGCTGCCAGAGCAGGAGAACAGGGAAAAGGCTTTGCCGTAGTAGCCGGAGAAATCGGACACTTAGCAGCTCGTTCCAGAGAAACCGCTAACCAGATACAAAAGATTAGCAACTCAGTAATTGATGCTGTTCGTGAGTTGGCAGCAGATTCGAACCGTATGCTTGAATTTGTTGAATCCAGAGTTATGAATGATTATACCGAAATGGTAGAGACCGGAGTAAAGTATGACCGGGATGCCCAGACAGTTGATCAGATTATGAGCGAATTCAAGGACACTGCAGAACAGCTGGAAAAAACTATGTATGAGATTATGCGTTCAATCGACGGTGTGGCAACTATAATAAATGAAAGCTCTAACAATGTGCAGACGGTTGCCGGAAACAGTGAAAACTTGTTTAAGGACGTGGAATTGTTCCAAGATGCTTTAAGAGACAGCACACAATCAGTAGAAAACCTAAATCAGGCAGTTATCATTTTTAAAAACATTTGATGGATTAAATAGACAAATTAAGAAATACAGAATATAATAATAAAAAACAGGGAGGTCTGTTCATGATACGATTTATAAAATGGTTTATGAAATGGAATGCCAGAAAGAAATTTTTGGTTCTAACTGCCTATGTATTATATGTATTTCTAGATCAGGTGTTTGCAGACGGCTGTTTCAGTGATATATGGAGCCGCTTAGCACTGTTAGGTCAAAAAAAGCAAATCTAGAATTATCTATTTCCGCCATTCTATTGTATGGTACCGCAAGACATGTTGCGGTATACATAGTGTCAACGTACTTGATGGTAATGCCACTGCTAAAACTTTTGTAACAACTTGATTTGTACGTGTCCAAGCGCAGATAGCATTACTGCTATTAGCACTGGGGACGCACCGACGAGAGTTATTATGAATATTTATAAGTATATATGAAATTTTTTTAAAATATCTATTGACAATTTATGTGAGAAAGAATATACTTAATTCAATTTAAAAATAAAACCGATGAGCAAGAGAAGTAAGTAAAGGAATACTTTACAGAGAGTCGCCTGATGGTGGAAGGGTGATAAGAATGAATTTACTGAATGGACTTGTGAGGGTGGCTTGAAACCGTAAGGAAGTAGATGTCAACGGGTACCCTATCCGTTATCAGCAGGGTGTATATGATAGTATACAAACAGAGTGGGTGTCGTAAGACATCAATTTGGGTGGTATCGCAGAAGTTAGAAGCTTTTGTCCCTTAGATTTAGGGATAAAAGCTTTTTTTTCGTATATTTTTACATGTTATATGGTATTAAATTATCAATAATAATTATAAATATAAAGGCAAAGGAGGATATTTATGACCCAAAGTTATAATGAACTTAAAATTTACGAAAAAGGTTACAACTTAATTCCGGTATGTAAAGAAATCTTATCTGACTTTATTACACCAATCCAATTACTGAGGAAATTAGCTAATGCAGATAATAATTACTATCTGCTGGAAAGTGTGGAAGGCGGAGAGAAATGGGGAAGATATTCCTTTTTAGGCTATAACCCCTTGCTGCGGACTTATTGTAAAAATGGTGAGGTTACAATACAGAAAGAGGGAATTGAACGTAAAATCTCACAGCCGCCGTTTTGTGCCCTGCGTAGTCTTTTGACAGAATATAAGGCACCTAGAATACAAACACTTCCAACCTTTACTGGTGGCTTAGTTGGTTATTTTTCCTATGAGATGATTGGCTATACTGAGCCAAAGTTAAAGCTAAAATCCAGTGATTTTCATGATTTTGACCTAATGTTGTTTGACAAAGTAATTGTATTTGACCACTTAAAACAAAAAATTATTGTAATTGCAAATTACAAAGCAGAAGAGGGTAAAACAGGATATGATAAAGCCTTAGAAGAAATTGACGGTATTATAGAATTAATTTATAAAGGCAAACCTTTACCTTTTGAAGCGGTTATGGAGACACCTGATTTTACATGTAATACCTCTATGGAATCTTATTTGGGTATGGTTGAAAGAACAAGGCGATACATAAGAGAAGGGGATATCTTTCAAGCAGTAATTTCCAGAAGATTTGAAGCTGCGTATCACTCCAGTCTATTCAATGCATATAGAATTTTAAGAACCACCAACCCTTCACCTTATATGTACTTCATGCAATGCGGGGAGATCCAGATTGCCGGTGCTTCTCCTGAAACCATGATTAAGCTGGAAGACAAAAAGCTTACAACCTTTCCGGTAGCCGGTACTAGACCCAGGGGGAAAGATGCCGATGAGGACTTGGAGCTTGAAAAGGATTTAATGGCAGATGCGAAAGAACTATCTGAACACAATATGTTGGTAGACCTGGCAAGAAATGATGTTGGGAGAATCGCAAAATATTCCAGTGTCAAGGTTGAGGATTATATGAAAATACACCGTTTTTCAAAAGTCATGCATATTGCCTCCGTTGTAACCGGTGAATTAGAAGATAGTAAGGATGGCTGTGATACCATAAGTGCACTGCTTCCCGCCGGAACCTTATCTGGTGCACCGAAATTTAGGGCATGTGAGATTATTGATGAATTAGAACCCAGCGCCCGGGGGATATATGGTGGTGCTATTGGTTACCTGGACTTTTCAGGAAATCTAGATGTATGTATTGCCATCCGTACCGCTGTGAAAAAAGAGGGTAAAGTCTACGTTCAGGCTGGAGCAGGTATTGTTGCTGACAGCATTGCAGAAAAGGAATACGAAGAATGTGCAAGTAAAGCCGGCGCTGTGATGGAGGCAATTAGAAAAGCAAGTGAGGTGACAGAATAATGATAGTACTAATTGATAATTATGACAGTTTTTCATACAATCTGGTACAGCTAGTCGGTAGTATCTGTAAAGAGAAGGCAGAAAAAAACCTTACAACTGCCGAACCCATTAAAGTTGTGCGCAATGATGAATTAAGTGTGGAAGATATAAAAGCCTTGAACCCTTCCCATATTATATTATCACCGGGACCAGGGCGTCCCTCCGAAGCAGGTGTATGCGAAGCAGTTATAGCAGCATTAGCAGGCAAAATACCTATACTTGGAGTTTGTCTTGGACATCAGGGCATCTGTGAAGTCTTCGGTTGCGTAATTACTTATGCCTCTACCTTAATGCACGGCAAACAAAGTCTCATACAACTTGATACTACTAGTAGTATATTTAGAGGATTACCAGAAAAAGTTTTAGTAGGAAGGTATCATTCTCTTGCTGCAAAACCAGATAGTATGCCAGAAGAACTATCTGTAATCGCCAGGGCAGCAGATGGTGACATAATGGCTGTTAAACATAAAGAATATCCTATATATGGCTTACAGTTTCATCCAGAATCCGTTTTAACCCCTGACGGTAAGGTTATGATGGAAAATTTCTTGCAAATGAATTCAATATAGCAATAGGAAAACCAATATAGTGTAAGGCTGACCAACATCTTGATATTATGTGTACAAAGTACACAGATGGGAGTTAGGTTGAAAAACCATAGAATGTTTTTCAACATCTTGATTTTATGTGTACAAAGTACACAGATGGGAGTTTAATATGATAAAGGAAGCAATTTATAAACTTACCAATAAGGAAAACTTATCTTATGAAATGGCAGAAGGTGTTATGGACGAAATAATGAGCGGTGAAGCCTCTGGAATTCACATGGGTGCATATCTTACCGGACTTCGTATGAAAGGTGAAACCATTGATGAAATTTCAGCCAGTGCAGCAGGAATGCGAAAGCACTGTACCCGCCTGCTTCATAACATGGATGTGCTAGAAATTGTAGGTACCGGCGGTGATGAGGCTTTTACATTTAATATTTCTACTACGGCCGCCTTAGTTGTATCAGCAACAGGCATCCCGGTAGCAAAACACGGTAACAGAAGTGTATCCTCAAAATGCGGTGCGGCAGATGTCCTAGAAGCACTTGGCGTAAATATCATGATTAGCCCGGCACAGAGTGCGGAGATACTGAAAGAAATCGGATTATGCTTTATGTTTGCCCAGACTTACCATACAGCAATGAAATATGTTGCACCTGTAAGAAGAGAACTAGGCATTCGAACGATTTTTAACATTTTAGGTCCCCTTGCTAACCCTGCCGGAGCAAATATGCAGCTGCTGGGTGTATATGATGAAACTTTGGTTGAGCCTCTTGCTAAAGTACTTGCTAATCTGGGAGTAAAAAGAGCGATGGTAGTTTATGGGAAGGATGGTCTAGATGAAATATCATTAAGTGCCCCTACTGTATGCTGTGAAATTCGTGACGGAAAACTTACCTCCTATGTACTGGAACCGGAGCAGCTTGGACTTACAAGGTGTTATAACAATGACTTAACCGGCGGTGGTCCTTTAGAAAACGCTGAAATTACTAAAGCCATCTTAAGAGGTGAAAAAGGACCAAAACGCGATGCGGTTTTGTTAAACGCCGCCGCTTCTATCTATATTGTGAAAGATAATATAACCTTAAAAGAAGCCCTTGCTCTCGCAAAAGAGGCAATAGACAGTAATAGGGCCGCGTTGCAGTTGGAGCAATTTGTAAAACTGACAAACCAACTTAAAAATGAGTAAAATGTGTTTTAATCCTATTAAATAAAAGAACGTAATAATATTAAGAAACTAGATAGGAGTAGGTCGTTATGATACTGGATAAAATAGCAGAAGCTACTAAACTGCGGATTCAAAGGGAAAAAGCTACTATCTCTCTGCCTGAAATAATAAAGCAGGCTAAAGAATTTCCTGTAGACACTAGCTTTCCCTTTGAGAAAGCTTTTTCAAACAAAAATATGCATTTCATATGTGAAGTAAAAAAAGCTTCTCCTTCAAAAGGTATAATAGCAGATGATTTTCCTTACATCCAGATTGCAATGGAATATGAATCGGCTGGAGCGAGCGGCATCTCTGTATTAACAGAGCCGGATTTTTTTCTTGGAAAGGATTGTTACCTTACACAAATAAAGAAAAAGGTAACAATTCCAGTACTCCGAAAGGATTTTATACTGGAACCCTATCAAATCTATCAGTCAAAAATTATTGGCGCAGACTGTATTCTATTAATATGCTCCTTGTTAGCAGAAGAAACCGTAAAAGAATACATCAGCTTATGTGATACTTTAGGACTTTCTGCTTTAGTAGAGGTACATGATGAAAAGGAAGCGTATGCGGCAGTCCGTGCCGGTGCCAGGATAATAGGTGTCAATAACCGGAATTTAAAGACCTTTGAAGTTGATATTCACAACAGCATCCGTTTAAGAAAGCATATACCGGAACATCTAATATGTATCGCAGAAAGCGGAATAAAAACCTCTCAGGATATTAAAAATCTCCAAACTGCCGGGATTGACGGCACTTTAATTGGTGAGACCCTTATGAGAAGTTCTGATAAAAAGAGAATGCTAGATGCTTTAAGAGAACTCCTATAGACTATTTATAAAAGTTGAGGTTATTTATGACTAAAATCAAAATATGCGGATTAAAAACGCTTAAAGATATTCAGGCAGTGAATAAATATATGCCGGATTATATCGGTTTTGTTTTTGCTGAAAGCAAGCGTAAAATTGATTTAGCTACAGCACGCCTTCTAAGAAAAAATTTATCTTCTGATATCCGGTCTGTTGGAGTATTCGTAAATGCTCCCATTGCTTTTATACAGGAGCTATATAAAGAAAATATTATTGATATGATACAACTCCACGGTGATGAAGATTTGACTTATATTCATGAATTAAACGAAACCTTGAATGCTCCTGTTATCAAAGCAATTAGAGTACAATCTCAAAAACAATTACTTAGTGTAAAAAACTTTCCCTCTGCTTATTTATTGCTGGATACTTATCATAAGAATCAGTATGGCGGCAGTGGTATATCTTTTAACCGAAGCCTTATTCCCAAGGATTACAGAGCCTTCTTCTTAGCCGGAGGACTGAATGCAGAAAATATAAAGGAGGCTATTTCGGATTGCAGACCTTATTGTATTGATATCAGCAGTGGTGTAGAAACAGAAGGAGCTAAAGATGAAGAAAAAATACGAGAGGTAATTAAAATCGTTAAAGGTTTATAATTTTATTAATTTTTTAAGCAGAAGTTCAAAGAAAAGATGCCGCACAAGGATTTTTCAACCTATTGATTTGTGGCATGCAATGGGTATAAGGTTGAATAAAAGACATTCAACCCCTTATTCGTACGCGACCCAAGGTCGCAGATGGGAGCTAAAAATGAAAAAAGGACGATTCGGACAATACGGCGGGCAATATATCCCCGAAACCTTAATGAATGCGGTACAGGAAGTAGAAAAGGCTTACGACTACTATAAAAATGATGCCCAGTTTAATATGGAATTAGAGGACTTATACAAAAACTATGCCGGCAGGCCCTCAAGATTGTATTATGCAAATAAAATGACAGCGGATTTAGGTGGTGCTAAGATATATCTAAAAAGAGAAGATTTAAACCATACCGGATCCCATAAGATAAATAATGTATTAGGTCAGGTTCTGCTAGCAAAAAAAATGGGCAAAACTAGAGTTATTGCAGAAACTGGTGCCGGACAGCATGGCGTCGCTACAGCTACCGCGGCTGCACTAATGGGACTTACCTGTGAAGTTTTTATGGGAAAAGAGGATACGGACAGGCAAGCATTAAACGTATTTCGTATGGAACTTCTTGGTGCAAAAGTGCATCCAGTTACCAGCGGAACTATGACCTTAAAGGATGCTGTCAATGAAACCATGAGAGAATGGACTAAAAGAGTGGACGATACCTTATATGTATTAGGATCAGTTATGGGGCCCCATCCCTTTCCGACCATTGTGCGAGACTTTCAAAAGATTATAAGTAAAGAAATAAAGGAACAGATATTAGAAGCAGAAGGAAGACTGCCGGATGCCATTATTGCCTGCGTTGGTGGTGGAAGTAATGCGATGGGAGCCTTTTATGAGTTTATAGAAGACCCTTCTGTCCGGTTAATTGGCTGTGAAGCAGCAGGGCTTGGTATAAACACTCCTAAAAATGCAGCTACCATTGCTAATGGCAGTGAAGGGATTTTTCATGGAATGAAATCTATCTTCTGCCAGGATGAATATGGACAGATTGCTCCGGTATATTCTATTTCTGCCGGACTTGACTATCCTGGCATAGGACCAGAGCATGCTATGCTGTATGAAACAGGTAGAGCTAGCTATGTTCCGGTAACAGATGAAGAGGCTGTGAAAGCTTTCGAATATCTTTCCAGGACAGAAGGAATCATTCCTGCAATTGAAAGTGCCCATGCAATAGCCTATGCAACAAAATTGGCACCAACCCTTAAGAAGGATGCAATTATTGTAATCAATGTATCCGGCCGGGGAGACAAAGATGTGGCAGCCATCGCAAGATACAGGGGGGTAAACATATATGAGTAGAATTCAAACTGCATTCCAAAAGGGTAAAGCTTTTATTGCCTTCGTCACAGGCGGAGACCCTGATCTAGAAACAACAGAGCAATTAATTTATGCTATGGAAGAAGCAGGCGCTGATTTAATTGAAATCGGTATTCCTTTTTCTGACCCTATTGCAGAAGGAGCCGTAATACAGGAGGCTAATGAACGGGCTTTATCCTCCGGTTGCACTACTGATACATTATTTGATTTAATAGCCAAAGTGCGGCAGAAGGTTAAAGTTCCTCTCGTATTTTTGACCTATATTAATCCTATTTATACATATGGAAAGGATAGATTTATGTCAAAATGTAAAGAAAGCGGTATTGACGGCATTATAATACCAGACCTTCCCTATGAAGAAAAGGATGAATTAGAACCGGACTGCTTACGCTATGGAATTGATTTAATTACCTTAATCGCACCAACCTCTAATGAGCGTATTAAAATGATAGCAAAAGATGCAAAAGGGTTTATTTATTGTGTATCCTCCTTAGGTGTAACTGGTGTGCGTTCAGAAATAAACACAGATGTAGATTCTATGATAAGCCTTGTCAGAGAAGTAACCACAACCCCTTGTGCAGTAGGATTTGGTATCTCTACCCCTGACCAGGCGGCTAAATTTGCAAAGGCTTCGGATGGAGCTATTGTAGGAAGTGCCATAGTAAAAATAATTGCCCAGCATGGAAAAGACAGTCTTTCCTATGTAAGCGATTATGTAAAGGCAATGAAAGAGGCTGTTCGTAATGCATGATATAATAGCTTAAAAATCGAAACTTTTACAAAGAAAGAACAGTAGTAAACTTTAATGAGATGATTAATATTTGCTACTGTTTTTATTTTCGCAATATGTACTCTATTAAGTACTTCTGGTTCTATAATATGCCAGCATATTAGCAGCTTGCATTCCGCTGTATAAAGAACCTTGCATCCACCCATGCTTTGTTGAGGTGTGTTCTCCTGCAAAAAAAAGCCTGTTATTATATTCCGGTTCCTGAACAGTATAGGCAAAATTAATCTTTTGCCCCGGCAGTTCCGCTACAAAAGCCCCTCTGGCCCAGTATTCATGATTCCATTCCAATATCTTATGCTCAGCTACTATGGAGTTTAAATATCCTTCCGGTAAGCCGTGAACCTCTTCAACCTCCCGTTTAATGGATCTAAATCGCCTCTTTTCATCCTGGTTTCCAACTCTTATAGAATCCAGATGCAGATTATAAGCAGCCATCAGTACACCCGGCTCTGATGGCTGGCAGGGATTCAGCTCCGAACAGTAGAAATGATCAGCCGGATATATAATGGATTGTATAGGTAAATCTGTAAAAGAAATCCCCCCGTTCATATTACCATATTCAGCGTTCTCTTCCCAAAACCGCTTTTTACATAAGAAAGCTGCTTTTAATGAATCCACATAATTCAATTCACGAATAGCCTGCATCTTTTGATTGGTAAAGAAAGGCTTAATATCTACCAGTCGTAAGGTTGAAAAAGGTATGGAACATATGACATAATCATATTCCTGTAACTCTTCTTTATTATTTTTACCTTCTGCCTTTAATAAAACAGATTTCCCATTCTCTGGCTGATATATTCCATTTATTACTGTCCCTAGTTTAAAGTCTATTGTACCGATTGTATCAGTCGGCTGGTTATATTCCTTCGGTGATTTATTCGTTAAAGATTCGTAAAAAGCCAATGGAAGGTGTATCATTCCACCAGAGATACGATATGTATTTATATAATCCAGCGAATATTCCTCTTGCAAGGTTTCACTATAGCTTGTATTTAATAATCCCCCTGTCAACGGATCAACACTGGCTAATAAGGTTATCGTATCCTGACTAAGTCCTAACATTTCAAGCATTTGACGGTTACTAAGATTAATATAGCCGGCATATTCCGGGGAATAGGCAGGAAGAATCTGTAATAATTCACGTCTAACATCTGGTGAGAGACCGTTTAGAGCAGCAGAGAAGGCATACTCATTAAGCTCTGTCCAGGGTAAATTACGCTCATCCGCTGTCATGTTATATAAAGGGTATATGTATTTTGTTATCTCTCCTGTCGGCTCTCTTCGAATCCTTGTATTATGAACATAGAGAAAGTTGTTAGAAAAAGGAGATGTAAGAGGAACCGTAATGAGGTGAAATAAATTGATATAGTGCCATGTCGTTCCATGTGAAACAGGTATCCGCATGGGGCCGAATTCACCATAATATTTTTTATCCTTATCAAAATAGTAAGTATAGACACGTCCCCCGATTCTTTCCTCAGAAGCTTCATAGATAGTTATATCTGCACCAAGTTTACGAAGCTCAAAAGCGGCTGACATTCCGGCAAGTCCTCCTCCGATAATCGCAATTTTTAAATCCTTAAAATCACCGTAGGAGGCATAATTTGTAATATCTTCTGGTGGGTTTAAAAGCTGGATGATGTTTTGAAAATCTTCCGAACGCCCAGTTCTTGCTAATGCATTTTGCAACATCTGATACCGTTCCGTATCTGTAGGATTCATAGGATTGCTGGGGTTAAGTTGTAGTACCATTATAAACCTTCTCTCTATCTATGTTGTAATGTATTTTAGATAATGTAAAAATATACTATCTTTAACCAATAAAAAGGTTATACAATACCCCCATGCAATATTATAAATATTCATTCCTAGGTTTACTATAATAGGTAGAAAACGATTACGGTTATTTATAAAAATTCCGAAAAAGAATTGTAATCATTATGTTAATCATGTATAATTTAGTTAACATTAATTTTATAGTACAAAACCGGATGATACATATATACTAGTTTTCACTTAAGCTATTACGAAACTCTATGTTTAGAAGTAGGGAAATCTCACAAAATTAAAGACCATCACTATATATGATTGTTTCGTAATTACCTGTATATGCAATGAAAGAGAGGTTTTGTAAACAGTATGGTAAAATGAACAAAAAGAAAGGTTGCTAACATGAAATTACTACAGGAGAGAATATTAAAAGACGGAAATGTTAAAAGCGGGAATGTATTAAAGGTTGACAGTTTCCTAAATCATCAGATGGACATTGAATTATTTAATGAAATCGGAAAGGAATTCAAAAGAATCTTTGCTGATTACAATATAAATAAGATATTAACCATAGAAGCCTCAGGAATCGGAATTGCCTGTATTACAGCTCAGTACTTTAATTCACCGGTAGTATTTGCAAAGAAAGCACAAAGTATTAACATTGACGGTGCTGTCTACTCTACTAAAATCGAATCCTTTACTCATAAAAAAACTTATGATGTCATAGTATCTAAAAAATTCTTAAATCCCGAAGACAGAGTTTTAATAATAGATGATTTTCTTGCCAATGGATGTGCCTTGGCGGGATTAATTGAATTGGTCCGCAGTGCAGGTGCGACTGTCGAAGGTATTGGAATTGTTGTTGAAAAAGGATTCCAAAATGGTGGAGAACTAATTCGTTCTATGGGTGTAAGGCTGGAATCACTTGCAATTGTAGATGCCATGAACGCTGATGACGGAAGCATTACTTTTCGCAATTAATATATAAAGCGCTAATCCGCAAGAGTAGGCATCCATACTCGAGCGGATTCTTTATGCTCTTTCGTTTAAAAATGCATTTTATTGATAAATCCAAAGTAATCCATATGAATATGATCTTTGTAATGGAAGCAACATAACTATATAAAATACATCGGCATGTACCAGGAGTAGTGTGTGCATCAATTAAGTATGTGCCGAAGCAAGCAGATGGGAATAATTATGAAAAATATAATAAAATACCTAAAACCATATAGTTTTCGTATGACAATTGGTTTTATCATTAAAGTTGGCGGTACCTTTATGGATCTAGGATTACCTTGGGTATTAGCCTATATTATAGATGATGTAATACCTTTGTCAGAAGTGAAATTAATCTTATACTGGGGCTTAGTCATGCTATTTTTGTCAGTAGGTGCGCGAGCAATGAATGTCATAGCCAATCGTATGGCTTCCAGAGTAGCAGGTGATACCGTCGAAAGACTTCGCCACGACTTATTCTGGAAGATAGAGCAGTTATCCGGCGCTCAAGTCGACCAATATACTATCCCCTCCCTTATCTCAAGAATGACCTCTGACACTTATAATATACATCAGATGGTTGGTATGATGCAGCGCTTAGGGGTCAGGGCACCCATTATCCTCATTGGCGGAATTATTATTACCGCCACCCTAGAGCCTGTTTTAACCCTGGTTTTGATTGCAATTCTACCTTTACTAGCTATTGCTGTCTATTTGGTTTCTAAAAAAGGAATTCCTATGTACTCTAAAAGCCAAGCAGCAGCAGATACAATGATACGTATTGTAAGGGAAAATATAAGCGGTATACGTGTAATAAAGGCACTTTCTAAAACCAGCCACGAAAAAAGACGTTTTTCCAAAGGAAATGAGGAGGTCGTTGACCGTGAATTTAAAGCCGGGGCCACTATGGCAATTATTAATCCGACTATGAATCTCTTGCTTAATGTTGGACTTACTCTTGTAGTCATTGTAGGTGCTTACCGTGTCAACAGCGGGGCGTCTGAGGTAGGTAAGATTGTTGCATTCCTGTCCTATTTTACAATGATTTTAAATGCTATGCTTATGGTTACCCGTATTTTTATAACCTTATCAAAGGCAAGTGCTTCTGCTGGGCGTATATCCGAAGTTTTATGCGCAGAAGAGGACTTAAAGCTTTATACGGAAGAAACATATCCGGCTAGTAAGGAAGAAGTAAATTTACATATAGAATTCAAACAGGTATCATTTGAATATAATCAGACAAAAAAGACCGCTGTTCCAAGTGATTCTATTGCTGTAGTAAGCGATAAGGCCGGCGAAGCGGAATCGTCTACATGTGTAGAAGATATTAATATTAAGATTAAGCCACGTGAATCTTTAGGGATTATCGGTTCTACCGGTTCAGGTAAAACTACATTAATTAATTTATTAATGCGCTACTATGATGTATCTGAAGGAGCTATATACATTAATTCAAAAGATATTAGAACGATTCCCCTTAATAATTTACGAAAGAAATTTGGTGTAGTATTCCAAAATGATACCATTTTTGCTGATACAGTGAAAGGTAATATTGATTTAAGCAGAGGACTTCCTTTTCCTCAAATAGTTCAAGCAGCAGAAGATGCACAGGCAAAGGAATACATAGAGCAGCTTGGTATTGGGGATACACCTGTAGAATGTACAGAAGCCCTCCCAATACATGCTGTGACTGCTAATCCTGTTGATTTTTCAGCTAATAAGGATACCATATCTACTAAAGATACAATAAATAATAAAGCTATCCGGTTTGAATACCCAGTGGCGATTAAAGGTGCAAATTTAAGCGGTGGTCAAAAGCAAAGACTCTTGGTCGCCAGAGCCTTAGCAGGAAAACCTGAAATACTAATTCTTGATGATTCCTCAAGTGCCTTAGATTACAAAACAGATTCTAGTTTAAGGCAGGCTATAAAACGTCATTACAGTGATACTACGATACTTATGGTTGCGCAGAGAATCAGTTCCATTATGCATATGGATCACATATTAGTTCTAGAAGACGGTAAAATGATAGGCTACGGAACCCACGACCAATTGCTGGAATCCTGTGAAGTCTATCAGGAGATTTACCAGTCGCAAATGGGTAATGCCTAGAGTTCGTGTGAAAAGAAATTCTAAGTTTCACACCGTAAGAAGCTCAAAGAACGTAGGCTTCTTCATTGATTGTTTGTGCCGCATGGCGGTATGTTTGGAAGTGTGAACAACTATTTACAACGAATGGGTACCATGGAGGTGTTTTGAATGGGTGCTATAAAATCAAATAAAACAAAAAAGAAATCCAACATAGAAAAACCAAGAGATACCAAATCAGTTCTAAAAAGACTTTCAAAATATCTTTATCAGGATAAATGGAGAATTATAGTAGCTATAGTTTTAACTATAACCAGCAACCTATTTGCCCTAATCGGACCTATGTTATCTGGTTATGCCGTGGATGCCATTGAGCCCGGCAAAGGAGCTGTAATGTTTGATAAGGTTTTTTATTACGGGGCATGGATGATTCTTTTCTACCTGCTATCCTCCATACTATCGTATATACTCTCTATACTAATGTTAAAAATCAGTCAGAAAGTAACCAGACAAATGCGGGAAGATATATTTGAGAAACTGGTGGAACTTCCAGTGGGTTATTATGATACCAGGCAATCCGGAGATATTATCAGCAGAATATCCTATGACATAGATACAATAAGCACCTCTTTGTCAACAGATGTTGTACAAATATTTGCCAGTGTCATAACAGTCGTAGGTTCCTTCATAATGATGATAATGATATCTCCGATACTCGTATTAGTTATGCTAATTACCATCCCTCTGTCTATAGGCTACACCAAATATATGTCCGGCAGAGTCAGACCATTATTTCGCAAACGTTCCGAAAAACTTGGACAGTTGAATGGTTTTGTTGAAGAGATGGTGTCCGGTCAGAAGACTATCAAAGCCTATGCAAGAGAGCAAGTGGTAACGGATAAGTTTGATAGTATTAACAAAGAAGCCGTAGAGGCTTATTATGATGCTGATTACTACGGCAGTATCGTTGGACCAACGGTTAACTTTATAAATAACTTGTCACTGTCTCTGGTAACAGTATTCGGTGCACTGCTATACCTGTTTGGGAAGATGACTTTAGGCAACATATCAGCCTTTGTACTATATTCCAGGAAATTTTCCGGTCCTATCAATGAAGCTGCTAATATTGTCAGTGAATTACAGTCAGCGGCGGCAGCGGCAGAACGAGTATTTAAAATAATGGATGAAGAGCCGGAAATGAAAGACATACCGGATGCCAAAGAGCTAACCGACGTGAAAGGCTGTGTAACGCTAAATCATGTTACTTTTGGTTATAGTCAGGATAAAATGATTATCAAAAATCTCAACATGGAAGCAAAGGAAGGTAACCTTATTGCTATTGTGGGTCCCACAGGTGCTGGCAAAACCACCATCATTAATCTGTTAATGCGCTTTTATGATGTGAATCAGGGAAATATACAGATAAATAATCAGAATATCAGCGAAGTTACCCGCAAGAGTTTGCGGCAGGCTTATACTATGGTATTACAGGATACCTGGGTTTTTCATGGAACAATTTTTGAAAATATTGCTTACGGAAAAGAGAATGCTACCATGGAAGAAGTGGTGGAAGCAGCAAAAGCAGCAAAAATTCATTCTTTCATAAAAAAACTGCCAGAAGGATACCACACTATCTTAAGTGAAGACGGTATGAATATGTCAAAAGGCCAGAAACAGCTTTTGACTATAGCGAGAGCCATGTTAATGGATGCTAAAATACTTATCCTAGACGAAGCTACCTCTAATGTAGATACAAGAACCGAAATACAGATTCAGGCTGCCATGAGAAAATTGATGGCTGATAAAACCTGCTTTGTAATTGCCCACCGGCTGTCAACGATTCAAAATGCTGATTTAATTCTGGTAGTAGACCAAGGGAATGTCATTGAACAGGGAAACCATAAGGAATTAATGGAACGACAAGGCTTTTATTACAAACTATATTCTTCACAGTTTGAATAAATGGAATATTTTATGATAACCTGTAATTTCTACTTGCTTATTTTGTAGTTTCTTAGTAAAATAGATATGGTCATTTAAGACTTATTTAAATGTAATACTTAAAGGTGCTGATTGAATGAAAAATATAAAAGAGCACATTAAGCAGAATCAATTTAAACCTGTATATCTGCTATATGGAAGCGAAGCTTATCTAAAAAAACTATATAAAGATAAACTGAAAACCGCTATCTTAGCAGGAGAAGATGATATGAATTTTTCCTACTTTGAGGGAAAAGGCATTGACCTTTCCAAGGTGATAGATGTTGCTAATACTTTGCCCTTTTTTAGTGACAGAAGATTAGTCATTATAGAAAACAGTGGCTTATTTAAAAGCCAGAGTGATTTGGCTGATTTCATAAAAATAGTTCCGTCTACAACACATTTCATTTTTGTGGAATCGGAAGTAGATAAAAGAAATCGCCTGTACAAAGCGATAAAAGATATAGGCACTATTTCTGAAATGAACCGTATGGATGAAGCGAATCTAAAATTATGGATTGCCTCCTTATTGGACAAGGACAAGAAAAAAATTACAGGTGATGCTGTAGTGTATCTACTAAGTAAAACCGGAACAGATATGGAGAATATCCAAAATGAAGTAGAAAAGCTATGCTGTTATGCTTTAGAACGGGATATTATAACTACTGATGATATTGAAGCTGTTTGTACGACTCAAATAGCAGGAAAAATATTTCAAATGGTGGATGCCATTGGCAGCAGAAAGCAAAAACAAGCTCTGGAACTTTACTATGATTTACTTGCTCTAAAAGAAAAGCCCATGTCAATCCTATTCCTTATCACAAGACAGTTTAATATATTGATTCAAGTAAAGGATTTAGCGGGTCTTGGTTATAACAATACAGTCATTAGTCAGAAAACAAGCTTAATGCCTTTTACAATTAGTAAGTACATCAGCCAGGGTAAAAATTTTCCCATGGATACTTTAAAAGAGGCTTTGCAAAGCTGTATTGATATTGAAGAGCAGATTAAAACCGGTCGACTGATAGATAAAATAGGCGTGGAATTATTAATTATTAAGTATAGCGCAACTGGGTAAATTAAATATGCCTTACTTTAAGCTCTTAATAAGAGTTTTAAGTAAGCTTATATATATGGAAGCGTATCGAAGTGGCCATAACGAGCCTGACTCGAAATCAGGTAGCCTTCACGGGCTCGTGGGTTCGAATCCCACCGCTTCCGTCAGAAAAATAAGTAAAAAATAAGATGCAGGATATAAAATCCAGTATTTATGCTGTCTTTCGAGGATTTTGAATGAGAATTCAAGACCCTCGTTTTTCATAAGCGGAAGTGGAGGATAAGTTAGCTATTGGTTTAAGTAATCGGCAGCTAATAAAAATGGTTATTGCTGAAGCTTCTACCTATGCAATAACAGGAAGTATCTGTGGTAGTATTTTCGGGTTAATGTTGAATCAGTTTTTGTACGCAGGCTGGTAACGTTTCACTGGGGTGAACAATGGCTTATTCCATTCACAGAAATTTGTATCATATTAGTGATTGTCCTTTTGTCCGTTGTATTAGCTGTACGAGGCCCGATAAAGCAAATCCGCGAGATGTCTATTGTAGATACCATCAGCGCACAATAATAAATAATTTTTTGGAATCAAGCTTTCTTTTATAACAAATATGCCTTTCGAATTCTAAGTACATTAATATAATTTACGGGTGTTGTGTGGTGTCTGTATTGTGCTAAATTCTGGACGGTTGCTTATGGATTTAGTTATATATAAAATGCTATAATAGAGTGAATATATTATAGATAATATATAATTTCAAGGAGGTCGTTTATGCCTAATCCATATCTCCCAAGATGGGAGTACATACCCGACGGAGAACCAAGAGTATTTGGAAATCGAATTTACGTATACGGTTCACATGACTTAGCTGGTTCCGATAAATTCTGTGACTATAAATTAAAAGTTTGGTCTGCTCCAATTGACAATCTAAGCAACTGGACCTGCCACGGAACAGTGTTTCATACAAGGGCAGTGGACAATGAAAAAAGTGATACTCCTTGGACTGACGGAGAGCTCTATGCGCCGGATGTAGTAGAAAAAGATGGCAAATATTATCTTTATGCTTATATTTTTTATGCTAAGGGGTGTGTTGCAGTCAGTGATAAGCCAGAAGGGCCTTTTCAACTAGTATCACAATATCAAGTTCCTGAGAATTCACCACAAGTGCTAAAGGATGGTGTTTTTGTAGACCCGGGCGTATTGGTGGATGATGACGGCAGAGTATATATATACTACGGTTATCAAGCAGCTTATATGGCTGAAATTAATGCTTTTAATATGTTTGAAATTATTGATGGCAGTTATATTTCTGACATTATTCCTACAGAAACACCCTATGATTTCTTTGAAGCATGTTCCTTACGGAAGATTGAAAGCACTTACTACTTGATTTACTCTCCCAAAATCGGAAGCAGACTCGCGTATGCCACCGCAGCTTCACCAAGGGGTCCCTTTCAATACAGAGGAGTTATTATAGATAATGGTGTTGATTATCCGGGCGGCAATAACCATGGTTCAATCTGTAATATAAATGGACAATGGTATATATTTTATCATCGTATGACAAATGGAACTATTATGTCAAGACGCGCTTGTGTTGAACGAATAGAGATACAAAGGGATGGTACAATAGAACAGGTTGAGATGACTTCTTTAGGGTTTGAAATATCCCTTTCTCCTTATGAAATAGTATCTTCTGATATTGCATGCGTTCTCAAGGGGGGCTGTTTTATTACAGAAAAGAATATATTTACGAGAGTAATCACTAATATAACAAATGGTTGTATCATTGGATATAAACATTTTGATTTTGGTGATGATTTTAGTAGTAAATCCATGGATTTTAATATCTTTATACATGGAACCGGCTGTAAATCAAAACTGCATATATTAATTGATGATTATGAGACGGGAGAAGAAATTGGAACGATAGAGATTGGCTCTGACGATGGTGTATATAATACCTCTGTAAAGAATGTTACAGGTATACATGCATTATATTTTATAATTCAAGATAGTTTTGAAGGTTTCTTCACTGACTTGTTCAAAGGAAGACAACTTTTTGAAATACATTCTTTTGTTTTTACAAAATAGTACTTTTAAAATAGTAAAAAGGGTGCTCATCACTGATTTACAGCTATTTTAAGTTAATAAAGCCATGCATAATAGAATATAGATTATTCGATATGCATGGTTTATTTATGGTTTGTATTAAACTTCTATCGATTTATATAATGATACACCAGACAGCAACTGCAAGCCCGGAACCGAATATACAACAAATAATATCATTCATTGTATCCACAAGACCTGCAGGCTGCATTGCTTTTTCAGATACATGGTTATGAGAACTGTGTATCCTTTGCCACCTCTGCGCGTTGCCATGTGATACACAATCACTAATATATTCGAGCACTTCCCAAAATGCATGAAGTGTTATTGAGAAAGTGAAACTAAAGAGTAAAATAAACCCTTTTCCCATTTCTGAATCATTGTTGGTAACTGCAATTCCAATACCTACAAAGCTAACACCTGATAAAAAATGTATTGAACGATCCCACCATTTATACTTATCATAAAAAAAGAATGAGGAGCCAAGATATAATGCCATAAATAGTATGAGTAAATATATAAGGTTACTGAGTATATCAATCTCAATCTGAAATATAATTTTTGACAATACCGATAGATATGACAATACAAATATCAATACAATAGATTTCAAATATTTAAATTCTCGTTTATAAATATGATAAAAAGCCAGTATAACTAAAATAAGTTGAAATATAATTTCATAAAAAGTTACAAGCTTCATAGATTCACCTCGTAGTTTGAGTGTGTACAATATTGAGAAAATTATGTGAAAATCTCATCAATATTTACGAACCGGAACGAAAGTTGTAATAGCCTCTTTGTAAAGATGGCATGGAGCCAGCAAAAACAGTTTAAGAGTGTGGAATTATTTTGAAATAAAATAATTCCTGTCGCTGTAACAAGCATAGGAAGTGAGGTGTTTTCACATACAGCATGGCTGGAAAGGACCCGAGTTACAGTAGAAAGCTCTGACATAAGTATAGGACAGGCGGCATTTGCTGATTGTAATAAGCTGATAGATATAGACCTGCCAAAATCACTAAAAGCAATTGATTCGACAGTCTTTTCCAATACACATTGGATTAAGCAAAATACTTGTAATCAGATTCAAATAAAATATCGACTACCATACCTACAAGAATTAATAAAATTTATGTAAACCTGTTGACTTATCTCTTCCTACCCTGTATGCTATAAGGGGTAAAGATGCAAGATTCTCCAACTATAATATAAAAAGGAAGTGAAGTAATGGACGAACATCCCCAAGGCCAGCTCATTGGCTATAACATCCAAAGTGAAAATAAGATATCTCTCTATAGTCGTGCTTACATAGGCATTCGTCCATTGTATTTTAACATAAAGTAAGATGGGCTTCTTGCCTGTGCATTAAAAGTCGTCTCTAGGGACGACTTTTTTTGTTTTCACTGGGTATTCTATAATAAGAGGAAGGATTCTGGTGAAACGAATGAACAAAAAAACTTATAGTAAACATAAACTTGAGGACAACAAACAGATTATAGAACAAACACTCCGTTCTATGGCATATCTGCCAGAAAATATGCTGTTTTCCGATATGGCTAGCACCAAAGAAGGGCTTACATTGGAGGCAGTAGCGGGTAAACAAGATGAATATGGAAAAAATGTCATTACTGCTGGCAGCAAGAATACAGTCTTGCATCGATTATTAGACGCCGTGGTTAATCCCTTTAACGTGATACTTCTAATAATTGCTGTTATAACTTTTTTTACAGATGTAGTGGCCTCTTCAAGACCTGATTATCTAACGGTTACTATTATTGTAACTTTGGTTCTCTTATCCAGTCTGGTGGCATTTGTACAAAGCCAGCGTTCCAATGCAGCTGCTGAAAAACTATCGAAAATGATATCAAATACGGCAGAGGTATTAAGAGATGGAATATCAATGGAAGTCCCCATGGATGAGATAGTGCCTGGAGACATCATCCGCCTCTCTGCTGGAGATATGCTGCCGGCAGATGTGCGTTTTTTAACTACGAAAGACACCTTTGTTGCTCAGGCTGCATTAACAGGTGAATCCAATCCCGTAGAAAAATTTAGTGCATTACCACGCAAAGAAGATTGTAGCTTGACCGACCTGCAAAACATAGGTTTTATGGGAAGTAATATTGTTAGCGGCAGTGCTTTAGCAATTGTCCTTGCTACCGGTAATCATACGTATTTTGGCTCTATGGCAAAATCATTAACTGGCGATAAAGCCAAAACCAGCTTTGAACGCGGAGTTGATTCTGTGAGTAAGCTTTTAATCCGCATGATGATTATCATAGTCCCTATTGTATTTTTAATTAATGGACTTATAAAGGGAGATTGGGCGGGGGCATTACTTTTTTCCATTAGTATTGCCGTCGGACTGACCCCTGAAATGCTTCCTGTAATTATGACTTCAACCTTGGCTAAGGGTGCTGTTTCCATGTCAAAACATAAAGTCATTGTCCGTACTTTAGGTGCAATACAAACCTTTGGTGAAATGGACGTATTATGTACCGATAAGACAGGGACATTAACCGAAGATAAAATCATTCTGGAAAAATACATGAATTTACATGGTGAAGATGACCCACGAATTTTGCGCCATGCATATCTTAACAGTCATTTTCAAACCGGCCTTAAAAATCTTATTGACATTGCTATTATAGATCGTGCTAATGAAAATGGTCTAGAGGATATGATAGCTGATTATCGCTGTATCGATGAAATTCCATTTGATTTTTCGCGACGCAGAATGAGTGTTGTTTTAATTGATAAAAATGATAAACGCCAGCTTATCACTAAGGGAGCTGTAGAAGAAATTTTAGATATATCCTCACATATAGAAATAAACGGTCAAGTTGTACCAATAGATGATAAGACCCGCCGGATTGCTTTAGCAACTTATGAAGCCCATAATAAAGATGGACTACGAATGATTGCCATTGCACAGAAAAATCAAGTACCCGACAGTGGAGCCTTTTCCGTAGCAGATGAACAGGATATGGTTCTAATTGGTTTCATCGGTTTCCTTGATCCACCAAAGGAGAGTGCAAAAACTGCTATAACTGCACTTCGTGAACACGGCGTGCGAACGGTTGTCCTGACTGGAGACAGTGAAGGCGTTGCCATAAAAGTATGTGGAAAAGTCGGTGTTGATAACTCCAGGGTATTATCTGGACTGGATATTGAAAAAATGAGTGATTCCGAGCTTTTAAAGGCGGTTGCTACTTGTGATTTGTTCGCAAAATTATCCCCTTCCCAAAAAGAACGGGTTGTAAAAATGTTTCAAATGGCAGGGCATACTGTCGGTTATATGGGAGATGGCATAAATGATGCCCCGCCCCTTCGTCAGGCAGATGTAGGCATCTCTGTAGATACTGCTGTTGATATAGCCAAAGAAACTGCGGATATTATCCTGTTGAAAAAAGACTTAATGGTACTGGAAGAAGGTGTTATCGAAGGTCGTCGTACCTTCGGAAACATTGTTAAGTATATAAAGATGGCTGCCAGCGGAAATTTTGGCAATATGATATCCATTATTGCTGCCAGTATATTCCTTCCGTTTTTGCCAATGCTTCCTGTGCAGATTTTAACCCAAAACTTGCTTTGTGATTTTTCACAGATGGGGATTCCCTTTGACAGCGTGGATGTTGAATACATTAAGAAACCCCGTAACTGGGAAACAAAATCCATTAAATTATTTATGGCATTTTTAGGACCTGTCAGTTCGGTATTTGATATTCTATGCTTTGCGATTATGTGGTGGATAATAGGAGCAAAAACAGAAGCCTTATCCCCGTTGTTTCAATGTGGATGGTTTGTATTTGGAACTTTATCCCAGGTAATTGTAATTCACATGATACGTACTGGC
Organism: Anaerocolumna cellulosilytica; assembly: GCF_014218335.1. Lineage (GTDB taxonomy): Bacteria > Bacillota > Clostridia > Lachnospirales > Lachnospiraceae > Anaerocolumna > Anaerocolumna cellulosilytica. Next base: position 2,720,577 of record NZ_AP023367.1, read on the forward strand.
AAACTTCCATTTGTACAAAGTAAGCCTTCCTTACCACTATTTTTCTCCACTTTTATAGTGGTGATTGTAGCATTTGTCATCGGATTCACAGATGTTTCCATAGCACTTGATATGGCAAGTCTGCCACTTACATTCTTACCCTGGTTGGCTGCAATTCTGGTGGGATATCTGCTATGCGTGCAATTGATAAAATCTTTATATATACGCAAGTATGAAGAATGGATGTAAACCTACCGCCTTACTAACATTTAACTTATAAATCCAACTGTTATAATGCAGATTTATCTAATGAAAAAACCTGCATTATAACAGTTTTTTGTATTCGCTGGGAGTGCTTCCCGTAATTGTTTTAAACATTCGTCCAAAATGGGTACTATTTTGATATCCTACCATATGGGCAATTTCTGCTATACTGTATTTGGTTTCTGAAAGTAATTTTTGAGCTTTTTGGATTCTAATATTGTTTAGGTATTCCACAAAAGAGAATCCCGTTACTTTTTTAAAAGCTCTGCTAAGATGAGCCGTACTGATAAAAAATTTATCTGCCAGCAAATCAAGTCCAATATCGTTCGTATAGTTATCGTTCATATAGGCTACAACTTCAGCAATCCTTCCATGCAGCTTACTTGGGTGTTCGAACTCAGCCGTATCCATCCTGTTATGTAATTTTTCTATCACCAGTAACAAATCTAATAGATAGATTTTTAATGCGATATTATTATCTATATCATTTTCTTTTCCTTCTTGAATGATTTTAAAAAAACAGTTATCTAATTGTTTTTTTTCATCTTCTGTAAGCCGTAGTATTCTATAGTCCTTGTGAAACACTCTTAAAAGTGGAATTTCAGCGGAATCTATTAAAAAGCCTCCAAAAAAGTCAGGTTCTAATTCAATAATAATTCTCTCGTGAGAATCTGAAAATCCATCCATGGTTTTATGAAGAACATTGGAATTAATTAGTATTAAGTCACCCTTTTTTACATTATACACTCTGTCTTGTATGAAATAATTCCTGTCACCATTTAAAAGGTAATATACCTCATATTTGGTATGATAGTGTTTTTGCTGCATTTGGTAGGGATTTATTCTTTTAATATGTTCTATAAATATATCTTTGTTTCGACTTGAAAAATAGACCTTTGCTTTACCCATATTTTCTCCATCTGCTTGTCCTAAATTCGTTAACATCAAAATATGTTGACATTATATAAAAAAAGTCATGAAATGTATACTCATTATAACGTATTTTGATATAAAATTATAGATACTTATGATGAAACCAAATTTATGGCTTTCTCAATACTAGATAAAGGAGTTAAGTACATTGAATAATATGATACAAAAGTTTCTTAACCCGGAGGATGAGTATTCCCCTATACCTTTTTGGTTCTGGAACGATACCCTTACAGAAGCAGAATTACGAAGACAGATTCAAGACTTTAACGAAAAGGGAGTAAAAGGCTTTGTTATCCATCCCAGAATAGGTATTCCACATGAAATCGAATATTTATCAGACCATTTTATGGAATTCGTAGCCTTTGCTGTAAAAGAGGCAGATAAACTTGGCATGAAAGTTGTACTTTATGATGAAGCAATGTATCCATCCGGTTCAGCACATGGTATGGTAGTTCAAAAAAATCCTGACTATGCAAGCAAAGCTCTAAAAATGACTGAATATAAAGGTAATGGAGAAATAAAGATAGCATTTGATGAGGCGGAATTTTATAAAATAGTTTCCGTACAGGCTGTTAAGAAAGCTTCTGAAGCTGAGATAGTACCGGAAAGCATTACCCTGCTCAAGCCTGAAAAATATGAAATTTCCTTTATACCAGAAGATGATTCTGACTGGTCCGTACTAGTATTTTCAGAGACCTTTACAAATGGGCATATAAGGGGCATCCATTTCGGTGAAGATGATGGAGAACCGAATGCGCCAGCCTCCAGTGACTTACTTAATCCCGATGCCATGAAGGAATTTATTAAACTTACACATGACAGATACTATCAAGTATTAAGTGAGTACTTTGGTAATACAATCATCGGGATGTTTACGGACGAACCTTGTATTATGGGAAGAGGCATTGCTAGGGGATTAAAGCCCTGGACCGGAGGATTTTTATCCTATTACCAAAGGCAAGGAAACAGTGAACTTGATTTACCTTACCTATGGTTTCAGGCAGGTGAATTAACCGAGCAAAAACGAAGAAACTATGATGAGGCTATTAATCTGCGAATGGAAGAGGCGTATTACCAACCGATATTTGAATGGTGTGATACTCATAATATTGCCCTAACCGGACACCCCCACGAGAGTGACGATATTGGTTTCCTCAAATATTTCCATATACCCGCTCAGGATGTTGTTTGGAGATGGGTGGCACCAGAGAATAATCTGGCACTAGAAGGCCAGCACAGTACTATGGCTAAATGCAGCTCTGACAGTGCTAGACATAGAAATAAGAGACGCAACGGAAATGAATGTTTTGCCTGCTGTGGAAAAGATGGTATTGAATGGGCCTTTACTGCGGATGATATGAAATGGTATATGGACTGGCTATTCGTAAGAGGTGTTAATTTATTATATCCTCATGCATTTTTCTATTCCGTTGATGGTCCCAGAAGAAGCGGAGAGCGTCCGCCGGATGTAGGACCTAATAATATTTGGTGGCCACACTATAACCAGATTTCCAGTTACATAAAAAGAATGAGCTATCTAATGACAGATAGTTTCAATACCGCACAGGTTGCCGTATTATGCAGTGCCCACCAGCTGCCTTGGCAAATCGTAAAACCTTTATATGAAAATCAAATAGAATTTAATTACCTGGAACAAGAACTGTTGCTTTCTGAACATTGCAGAATTGATAATTCATGTATAAAGATTGCACAGCAAGCTTATAAAATACTGGTAATTGAGGATAGCAGCCTAATAGATGCAAAAACACAGTTAAAACTTGAGGAGTTTGTTTTAAACGGCGGAAAAGTTGTGATTTACAATCCTAAAGTAAAAATGTTTCCTGCACAATGGGGAATATCCATCTATGCCCTTGATGAAGTAGTTCAAAAAATCGATGAACTGATTATAAGAGAGGTCAAAGTAGCGAAACCGGCAAAAGATTTAAGAGTGACTCATATCCTAAAAGATACTGCTGAATTTTACCTGTTTGTCAATGAAGGCGAAGAGGACATAGATACGCAGGCAGTATTAAAAGCAACCGGAGCGGTCGAACACTGGGATGCCTGGGCGGGCGTTATTAAAGAACCAGGAATTGTAGAAAATGTTTATGCTGATTCCATAACGATAAATCTTAACGTTAAGCGAAGAGAGTCTAAAATAATAAGAATTGATAATAAAAAACCGGCAGTAAGGAATCTTTTATTAGAAAAGAATAGACGAATGGATACCCTCTTACTAGATAAGCATTGGGTTATGGGTAATAACTCCAGTAAAACGATAGAATTAGATTGCCTCCTTCCTTGGAATACATTTGAAGGACTAGAATATTACTCCGGTACTATGATATATCAGAATTCCTTCACTTTACAAGAATTACCGGCAGGAAAAATAGTAGAACTCCATCTTGGAGAAGTATGCGAAATTCCATGCATTACTGTAAATGGAATTGATTTAGACACTAAACTATGGTCTCCTTATAATTATGATATTACAAACTATGTTAAAGAAGGAGAGAATCGCCTTACCATCTGTATTACTAATACACTGGCAAATAGATTTAATAACCTGAGTCTGAAATCTGGTTTGCTTGGCCCTGTTAAAATTAACTTTAGCCAACTTTATACCTAGACTTTAGATACTGGGGATTTATACCATGAATCATACCTATCTTTATTCAAATACGTATCATTCATGGTATTTTTTTACGCATGCTTAACTTAAGTATTTATCCTTATTTTTATCTATTTTCTTGCTTTTTATAAGGCAGATACCTTGTGTCATAGTCCCCATCGGGCAATAGACACACCATGAACGAGGCTTAAACAGCAGCATTGTCACAAACCCAAGTACGGTAGAGGTTAGCATTACACTGTAAAAGCCAAAAGCAAATTGGGCTACTCCATCAGGTACCATAGAAGTATTAGCCCAGTGCCAGGGAAGCTTAAACACCCATAATAGAGTAACCACCTTGCTTATGTTAGCACCCTGAAAGACAAGATAAGTTGCATATAGCATTACTCCAAACATAGTCATAAAAAATGCCAAAAAACCATAGCGGAACCATTTGGATTTTAAAAACTTCGGAGGAGCTTTTTTTCTGGATAATAAAAGATTGCCACCTAGAAGTTCAAAGAGCTGTCCCCGCCCGCAATAACGATTGCAATATGCCTTATTTCCCTTACTCACTGCAATTAATAAGGGAGTTAAAAAGCAGATTACTCCCAGCCATGCAAAGAGGATGTTAAAAAATCCCAACGTAAGATAAATAACAGAAACTATCCATAGATATTCATACCATTTCCTTTGCTTTTTCATATTTACACCCATTGCATATCGCAGGTTTACCTGCGATATCGCCACAAATAATACAGGTTGAAAGAATCGCTAAGTGGCATCCTTTCTATACTTTTATATTTTCCTTCAACCTTAGATCCCTTCTGCGGCCATTACCGCGTATGTTTCTTTACATTTTTCTTTACACTTCTGTCCTTATACGTATGGAAATCACTTCCGCCGGACAATTTTTTGCACATTTTCCACAGCCAACACATTTGTCTTCATCTACTACTGCAGTAATTCCCAAGGGAACCGTCACAGCGTGTAAAGGGCAATACTTAATGCAATTTCCACACGCCACACACTCTTCACCAACTACAGCAGTTCTTTTCCCTTTCAACATATTTAACACCACCAATCAATTTATTTCTATTAGAATATACGTTTTATTCTGGATTTTGTAAGTGACCATATCACAGATAAAAAATCCGAAATAACCTATAGAATTCATAGAATAGTTACATCATAAACCGTAGACTTTTAAACCTATTTGTAGTAAACTGAGGAATATTCTTTAGCTAATAAAATGACAGGAGTACCAATGAAATCATATGAAAAAATATCATTTTAGATTTTCAGCTAGTGCATTATCAGCAATTATACTCATCCTGGTGCCCAATATACTTTGGATGGTATATCCACCCAAAAACAACACATTGGCCGAGTTTGCCACCAGTACAGCGGTAGAAGTAATCATGTCTGTCAGCCGCGGGCTGCTACTTGTTATCTTGTTATTTCTGCAACCAGCCAAACAACCCTGTTTAAGACGGAGTAAGTTTTATTTCTTTTTTATGGGTATTTGTTTAGTTATATATTATATATCCTGGATATTTTATTATTTAGATAAAACATCCCCATATATGTTTCTTGGCATGGCCGTATTCCCAAGCATTTTTTTTGTTCTTTTTGCATTATGGAAGAATAACCTGCTTGGATTAATACCTGGATGCTTGTTTGCCCTCTTGCATATAGGCTCTTCCTTTCAATACTACTTTTCATAATTCTTTTATCGTTCTACAACTTGTATTTTTTACCATTTGTCCGCATATACCTCATTCATTTTCGACTTATAATGTCATTTCTTTTTGCAATATGTCGAATTTTATTTGAATTCGACAATAATTTTTGGTATAATATACCTAGGCAAAGGGGCGTTTTTATTTACTTAGCTTATGAAGAAAAATACTAAAGCAGGGATATTTCCCACTGCGGATAGGAGCATTTATGACAAACCATATCGAAAGAAACGATGAAAAGAATACGGATAATAACAGAATGGATAATCTTACTTTAACAGATATTATCAGTGTAGAGTTTTTACAGAAGTTTCAAGATGCTTTTTCCAAGGCAATAGGAGTCGCAAGTTTAACTACAGATAGTAACGGAACCCCAATCACCGACGCTTCTAATTTTACCGATTTTTGCATGAAACTTTCCAGACAATCGAAGGAGGGTTTAAGAAGATGCAAAGAAAGTGATGCATACGGCGGTATGGAAAGTGCCAGAACTGGCAAACCAGCAGTATACTATTGTGGAAGTGGTTTAATGGACTTTGGTGCACCTATTATGATTAACGGGAAGCAGATTGGCTCCATTTTGGGTGGACAGGTTTTACCAGAAGCACCGGATCACGAGAAATACGTTAAAATTGCGGGGGAAATTGGTGTTAACCCGGAGGAATTCTTAAAAGCTCTGGAGGATGTAAAAATTGTTCCTGAAGAACAGCTAAAAGCGGCGGCCGATCTTTTATTTATCGTAACAAGTGAAATATCAAGGATGGGGTATCAACGTTTCATCCTTAACAATATTGTTAAACACTTATATGACAGTGTAACTGAAATGATGGCAACCGTAGAAGAGTTAACTGCTACTGCTACAAACGTGACCGAATATCAAGCTCAGTTGAATAAAGAAATCCAAAATGTAAATACTGTTTCCGGTAAAATAGATCAGTTATCTGGTACTATTAAAGGCTTAGCCAACCAGACTAAAATGTTAGGCTTAAACGCTTCGATTGAAGCCGCCAGAGCAGGCGAAGCCGGAAAAGGGTTTGCCGTAGTTGCAAAAGAAATTAACCGTATGTCTGACGGTTCTAAACAAGCAGTTGACAATATCCAGCAATTCACGTCACAAATTAGTGATTCCGTAACAGCCACCTTGTCCATGAGTGCCTCAACACTGGACATTACTAAACAACAGGAGGAGGCTATGAAAAATATTGTTGAATTTGTAAATGAAATTGTGGAAATGACTGAAACCCTTAACCATCTTGCCAATGTAAACCAATCCTGAAATTACTTTTCTGGATTTTTGAATATTTATATGTTATACTCAATAAAACTATAATATAGTGTTTAGTGCCTATTCCGGTACTTATTAACTCATAAAATAAGCTGTCAGGCTTGTGAGGAATGGAGGTTATAATGGAACGAATGCCTGCGTTGTTTATAGGACATGGTTCTCCTATGAATGCAATTGAAGAAAATACCTTTGTAAAAGAGTGGAAAGCCCTGAAAGATAAACTTCCTCATCCAGAGGCAATCTTATCTGTATCTGCCCACTGGTTTACAAGCGGTACCAAAGTTTCGGATTCAAGAGCGCCTGAAACAATTTATGATATGTACGGTTTTCCGAAAGAACTATATGAAATTATTTATAAGGCAAAAGGAGCACCACAGTTTGCCCATAAAACCCAGCAAATTATCAGCCGTCAGGTTGCTATTGATAATACATGGGGTTATGACCACGGTACTTGGTCCGTTCTGCACAGAATATATCCAGAAGCTGATATCCCTGTGTTTCAGCTTAGTGTAGATAGAAATGCCTCGGTCCTGGAGCATTATAAAATTGGTCAGGAGCTGACAAAACTTCGAGAACAAGGGGTTTTGATTTTTGGTAGTGGTAACGTGGTACACAATTTAGCCAGAATTAGTTGGGAGATGGAGGGTGGCTATACTTGGGCAGAAGAATTTGATGCCTATATCAAAGAAAATATAGTAAGCCGAAAGGATGACAATGTTCTGAATTATCACAAGATAGGTACCTCCTCAACCTTAGCCTTTACTTCCCTAGATCATTATGCACCATTACTGTATGTTTTGGGAGCCTCCCATAAGTCAGAACAGATTACAGTATTTAATGATTCCTGTATTTTAGGTTCACTTTCTATGACCAGTTATCTGTTCGAATAGTAGATTCCTATATTATTAAATACAATGAATAACCTTAATTAAAAGTCATGCCAAATAATACGGCATACAATAGGAGCTAGTACAATTAAATATAACAAAGAAAGGAATGCCACATATTGCTTCTTCACACTTTTATTTGTGGCAGTAACACATTTGTAAATAGTTGTGTTATGTAATGGGTGCTTATATGAGTAAATGTAATATTAAAAAAATTATACGTGGGCAAAGAGCGGTTGATGGTGCCGGTGTTCACCTTGTTCGGGTATTAGGAAGCGATGATATGAAAGATTTTGATCCTTTTTTAATGTTGGATTCTTTTGATTCTGTAAATCCCTCCGACTATACTGCAGGATTTCCCATGCATCCTCATCGGGGAATAGAAACAATCACCTATCTGATAGCCGGTGAAATTGAACACGAAGATAGTCTTGGGAATAAAGGGTCTATACATTCCGGAGAGACGCAATGGATGACTGCTGGCAGCGGTATCCTTCATCAAGAGATGCCTCAGGCCTCCGACAGAATGCTTGGCATCCAACTATGGTTAAACCTGCCCCGGAATGAAAAAATGACAGAACCTGCTTACTTTAGCATAACGGAGGAAATGATTGCTAAAACCACACAGGAAGAGGTGGAGATTAAAGTTATATCCGGTACATTTGGCAGTACTGCTGGCATTGTACCTAAGCATATTCCAGCTACTCTTTTCGATATTTTATTACCTCCCGGAAAAGAGCTTTTAGTTCCAGTAAAAAGTGATGAAACTGCATTTATTTTCTTAATCGAAGGAGATACAATCTTAGAAGGTAAAAGGGTTTCTGAAAAGTCAGCTATTTTATATGATAAGGGAGATGAAATTGTTGTTCTTGCACCTCAAGATTCTCCATCCAGAGTCTTATTCTTCTCCGGTAAACCACTCCATGAACCAATTGCCTGGGGAGGTCCAATTGTAATGAATACAAAGGAAGAATTAGGAGTTGCTTTTGAGGAACTAAGAAAAGGTACTTTTATTAAATAGAGTTTGGGTACTTTTTTGGTTCTGAAAGCTTTAAGATAAATCGTATATTACTTGAAGTTGACACACGAGCCGCATTAAAGCGGCTCATTTTGCATTCATGAATCTTATAAATTCTTTATAATTGTATGGTATAATTTCACTATAAATGAACTTTACGCACTTGGATGTTTCAAGCTTTCATTAAAGCTGGCAGACACAATGACTACTATATAGATATATATACTTGCGGAATCACTCTCTTGAAAGAAAGTAGCAGGCAAAATTATTAAAATAAAATGGGGGGACTGCCTATAATCATAAACTGTTTTTGATGATTTTGACTAGTTCCATTACATTCATACAATGTCATTCAAAGACAGTTTCGCAACTACCTATGTTAAGAAAAGAAAGGTGATTTGACTTGAGCAAAATACTTATTATTGATGATGAAGAGGAATTAGTAGAACTCCTAAAGGACGAACTTCATGCCAGAGGTCATGAAGTACTAACTGCTTATGATGGTATAGCAGGTATAAACTTGGCCGAGAAACATCCAGATCTTATTCTTTTAGATGTCATGCTTCCCGCATCGGATGGATTTACCGTTTGCAGAACCATACGTGAAAAGGTATTATGTCCTATATTATTTATGAGTGCAAGGCAATCGGAAGCAGACCGGGTAAGAGGGTTGACACTCGGAGGCGATGATTATATTGTAAAGCCCTTTACATTGAGAGAATTAATGGCTCGTATTGAAGCTAATTTAAGGCGTGAACAAAGAGCACACTATGTAAATAAAGAACAAAAGCGCACAAAATTATATTTTGGCATATTGGAACTGAATTTAATAGAACGCACACTTACCATCAATAATCAAAATATAATACTAACCAGGCGTGAATATGATATTGTTGAATTTCTTGGCATGCATAGCGGACAGGTTTTTTCCAGAGAACAAATCTATGAGAAGATTTGGGGCTATGACGCAGACGGTGATTCCAATACTGTTGTTGAACATATAAAGAAAATCCGTTCAAAACTCCACACTGCTGACTCAGAAACAGAATATCTGTCTACCGTATGGGGAATTGGATACAAATGGAATAAAATCCGTGGAAAGGATGCTCTATGATGAAGCATCCTAAAGTTAGTAATAAGCCCATTAAAGTACAAGTCAGGCGTACATTCTTAAAAATCATTGCTGCCAGTGTACTGGCAACCGCAATCACATATATTCTAACCCTGATACTGCTTATTTATCATGAACAAAATACTATACTTCCGGCTAACTATTATGAACAACAAATTCCTGCCATCTATAAGTACATTGAAAAAAAAGGAGAAGTATTGTTAGGCTCATCAGAAAAAGACCGATTGGAAGAAATCATTCCGATAGAAGGCATGGAGTATCAGGTGTTAAACGCTGCCGGCGACATCCTATACGGCACGTATAATGCTACTGTTATCAATAATTCAAAAGATATATACTATAAACTCAATAAAACAGAAGGATATAAAGGCAGCTATATACACTATATCCCTGTTCTAAGCGCAGATGATAACAAAACTCTGCAAGGGGTCGTTTTATTAATTTACGATCTTAAGTTAGGTTATACTAATAATTATTATCGGTTTATATACACCTTTGCTTTTACAACTGCATTACTACCACCTTTTATATACATCATTCTGTTTACGCTGATTTTTTCAAAACGTTTTGCCAATGGTATTAACAAACCACTAAGTATGCTAATGACAGCATATCAAAAAGTAGGCGAAAAAGATTTGGATTTTGAAATAATTTATGAGTCCGGTGATGAATTAGGACAGTTATGTAATGCTTTTAACAAAATGAAAGAGGCGTTAAAGCACTCTTTGGAATACCAGTGGAAATTGGAACAGGAACGGATAGATACCATCCAAAATCTGGCTCATGATTTGAAAACTCCTATCTCAAACCTTATGATATATGCAGAATCTCTATTAAGTCAGGACAACCATTCGAATGATAAGTTGAACCGTTATCTTCAGGTCATACATGATAATGCAGAGCGCAGTGTCCAACTTGTCAGTCAGATGCAATACACCACTGATCTTGAATATGATGAAAGTCATCTGTTACTTGCTCCCGTTAACATAACTGATTTTGTGCATGCTAAATTAGCAGAATACGAGCTTAAAGCAAGCCGTAAGAAAATAATAATTACGTTTAATTCCTCAAATGCATATGGGGCAAATTTTTATATTGATATAGAAAAACTGGAACGTATACTAGACAATGTTCTATCCAATGCTGTATCCTATACTCCCACTGGCGGTACCATATCTGTCTTCCTTAAAATAAAAAACAACTACATTCATTACACCATTCAGGATACCGGTATAGGTTTTCAGGGAAAAGTAATAGAAAAAGCAACCCAGAGGTTTTATAGGGGAGATAATGCACGTAACAGTGAAACCGGTCATTCCGGACTTGGGCTCTATATAAGCAAACAGCTTTTAGAGAAAATGAATGGTTCCTTAACTGTGGGAAATTCTGAAACAGGCGGAGCTAGAGTTGAAATATGGCATAAAATCTATCACCAAACCTAAACAATACCGTAAGTACCCATACGGCACCAGGTTATAGTTTATTTTAATATGTTGTGATATAATAACTACAAGTGGATACACAGCCTAAGTAAGTCTTTACCATGGCTTAATAAATTGCAATCAATATCCGCAGAAAACAAAAGAAGGAGAATACGAATGATTCCAGGTAGTATAATTGGAGTAGGTAATACTGCAACTGTATATGATTGGGAGCCCGGAAAGGTAATAAAACTTTTTCACTCCGGCTATCCGAAAGCTTCTGTTGAAAGAGAATATCATAATGCAGTAATGCTGCAAGATAAGAAGTTCTCAAAACCATCTGTTTATGATTTTATTATAGTTGATAACAGGTATGGTATTGTATATGATAAGATTCAAGGAGAATCCTTATTAGATAGATTACTGCAAACACAGAATTTAAATGAGAGTGCAAAAATCTTAGCTGAGCTTCATCAGGAAATACTGCAAAATCATATACAGGAGGTTCCGGATTATAAAGATTTTTTACGTCATAACTTAGAAAAGGTATCTTGGCAATCCCAAAAAGAAAAAGAGAAGATATTAGATTTATTACATGGTTTACCAAAAGGTAATATCCTGTGCCATGGTGATTTTCATCCGGGAAATGTAATATTGACACCTGAAAAACCAGTTGTAATTGATTTTATGAATATCTGTGCAGGCGATTACTATTATGACGTTGCAAGAACTGTATTCTTAATAGAATTTACTCCTGTACCGTCTGTTCCGGGAGACGTTGAAACCCTAATGGAATTAAAAACTGCTTTAGCAGATGCTTATCTAAAATACATGAAGGTTACCCGAGATGAGATTTCTAATGTTCTTCCGGTTATTATAGCCTCAAGGGCTGGCGAATAAAAATATAAAATCTTAACAACCAAAAAGGAACTACAATAGAAGGCTTCAAGCTTGCATAAAGTATAGAACTTCTCATATATTTTAACAACCAAACTCAATGTCAGGCACATTATGAACCTATTTCATACTTTTTACCATATATGGAATGACCAGCTGCTTCAGACGAAATGTTATATGGCAAGTATACATAGTATGGCAGATGTTACCGGTCAATTTCCTTACAGGGCAGAAATTGTAGCGGAAAACTTAAGAGTTCCCTGGGCAATAGACATCAGTGAAGACGGAACCATATACTTTACCGAGCGTATCGGAAATGTACAAAAAATAAAAGATGGACTTCTTTTATCTGAGCCGATAGTAAGCTTAAAATCTCCCTTTATCAGCCAAGGTGAAAGCGGTCTTATGGGGCTGGTTTTAGATCCGGACTTTGGTGAGAATCATTATCTATATCTTATGTATACCTATCGTGAAAATGGCTCTTTATATAACCGGATAGTCCGATTTACAGAAGAGGACGATAAATTAACGGAAGAGACTGTTATATTTGATAAAATACCCGCAAGCGCCACTCATAACGGAGGACGCATTAAAATCGGACCGGACAATAAATTATATATTGCAACCGGTGATGCAAACAATACAGAATTACCCCAGGATAAAAATAGCCTTGGGGGAAAAATTCTCCGTATAGAACTAGACGGCAGTATACCAGTGGATAATCCTTTTCCCGATTCCCCGGTCTATAGTCTGGGTTTTCGTAATCCTCAGGGTATAGCTTTTAATTCCAATGCTGTTATGTATGCTTCAGAACACGGTGAACTTGCTCAGGATGAAATAAACGTTATTATTCCAGGTGGAAATTATGGCTGGCCATTATATACAGGTAATGAAGGTTCTGACAGCGAAGATTATCAAAAGCCACTCGTTAGCAACAGTACTGAAACTTGGGCACCTTCCGGTTTAGCCTTTATCACGCAGGGACCGTTCACAGGTCAATTACTTGCTGCCACCTTGCGTGGCAACAGATTACTTGCTGTCTCCTTAGAGGCGGATGGTACAGCAGCAGAAGCAATAAATTCATGGCTCTATGGCAGATATGGCCGATTAAGAGATGTGTTTCAGGCCAAGGATGGTTCCATCTACCTTCTCACTAGTAACACGGATGCAAGAGGTTTACCCCAAAGTAATGACGATAAATTAATTCAATTAATACCAACTGATTAAATATTTTAACAACTTTATTCCTCACTAACCTCTGTCTTATTAGTAAAGTATGTTAGTCCTCCTAATTATTCGTTGAATAATTCTGACAAAAAATGCAACACTAACACTATATTGGGGCAGTATAGCAAAACTGTATAGAATAACTGGGGTCGTTAACACAAGCTTGTGCTGACCAGCAAGTTCGCAGGATTTTGGAAGAATGAAATTATTAGGATAAAACAGGAGGAAAAATAATGCCTGAAAACAATATGAATCAATTAACAAACAATTTGCCTATGATGGCACTGGATGATATTCCCATCCCAAAGCCTGGCGCACAGCAAATTGTTGCTCTGGTGAAAGAAAGTGGACGTGTCACTGGTTACCAGCTTTCTGATGGCAGAGTTCTAGAGAAAGAAGAGGGTGTCCTGCTGGCAAAACAAGGCGGAATACAGGGTGTGGGAATTGCTTCCAGAAACGGAAATGAATATTTAAAGTCTCTTCCGGATGGCAGTGAGAGCAACAATTTAAGTAACTTACCCTCTGTCTCAAATTAAATATAGTATGGAATAAATGTATAAGGACGTGTTGCAAAACCATTTGTAAAAACTGTTTTGCAACACGCCCTTCGTTTGCCTCCATAAGCAGAAATTTATTGACTCCCTGTTAAAAATAAGTAATAATAATGATGTACAAACTCTTTTTACTCAATTAGATGGACTTACTAAGAAAAGGAAAATGATAATGGAAGAAAATAAAATAACCGTTAAATCCATTGATGAATATATTGGGCAGTTTCCAGACGATTTACAAAAAAAGCTTATGGAGTTAAAAAAAGTCATCCAACTTGCTGTACCAGAGGCAACGGAAAAAATCAGCTATGGTATGCCCACTTTTTATCTTTATGGGAATCTGGTTCATTTTGCCGCCCATCAAAAGCATATTGGTTTCTATCCGGGTTCCAGTGGTATCGAAGCATTTATGGATAGATTCGAAGGATATAAGGTATCAAAGGGCACTGTACAGTTTCCTATTGATAATCCTTTCCCTTATGATTTGATTACAGAAATAGTAAGATACAGAGCTATACAAAACGTTGCCTGGGCGAAAGAGAAGAAAAGTAAACGAAAAAAGTAATTGAATTTATTTAAAAATTAGCTTGTCAATTTAACTACTTTGTGATAAATTATATAGGTATTGATGATTAAATAATTGATAAAAATGGAAATATTTTTATAGAGATATTTCTAACATATGGGGGTATAGCTCAGTTGGGAGAGCGCTTGAATGGCATTCAAGAGGTCATGGGTTCAAGTCCCACTATCTCCACTTAAACAATAAGCCACAGGCAGGAAAGCTTGTGGCTTAAATTATAACTCATAGGGACGGGATACTTGATAAATCAAAGGTAAAGAGGGTGCTTTCATTTTGGGAATGTGCCTTTTTTATAGTTGATTACATTTACATCAATTGATCTGGTGTCAAGACCCTCTGTTGTGATACACTGTCTACCTTTAATACCGAACAGGCTGCCAAAGCCTTATTGTATCATATCCTAAGTTTAGACCTCTAATATAGTTAATAATTCAAAAGTACTAATGCAATCATCAAGTAAAGACAATTTCGAGGATTATCTAAATCCATATTTATAAAAGTAGAGATTTTATTTAATCGTTCTAAGAGAGTGGTGCGGTGGATAAACATTTTTTTTGCAGCATGTGTTGCATTGAATTTTTGATCAATATATGTTTTTAGAGTGAGGACATATTGAGTATTATGATTCTTATCATATTCTCTCATCTTGATTAGACCATCTGGGCAAAGAGATTCTGGTGTAAGGTTCTGGCAGGGACTATTTAGTATATACTCAAGGCAATAGTCTTCAAATTTATAGTAATGTAAATTCGGATTTAAATGTTTTCCAAGTTCCAGTGCAGAGGAAGCCTGAATATAATAATTTCTCACATTATTAATATCGCTAAATTCTTTACTTTTACCTAATCTAAGGTTACTACTCTGAAGAAGTGAGTGTAATTTTGTTTCAGTTTTAATATCGCTCAATAAGGACAAGTTGATTACTGTACAGAGATTGTTGTGATATTCGAATACGATGGCAGAGTTAGTAAAGATTTTTTCGATTTGGGCACATTGGGATTTAATCATATTGTAGCGGATGTCCATTTCAGATAATTCAATGAAGCAGAAATTAAAATTATGGTTTGCCTTCCAACTATGGGATGTGAGCGCTTTTTCAAGTGTCTGTTCTGTTACTTGCTGTTTATTTAGATACTGTTTTAGAATATAATTCAACGAAGTAAAATGGTTTTGTTCATGAACTTGATTTTGCTCATAATTGAGCAGGGCATAATGAGCCATGTGTCGCAGTAGAATTGGGTCGCTCTCTCGGAAAGGTGCGCGCGCTTCCATAATCGAAATAAAAAGTACAAATCTGCCCTGAGATCGAACTACGATGGATAGGTGCCGGTAATCGTGATCTGAAAATGTTGGTATCTCGTTGTTCCACATTTGCTCATAGTTTTCACTTTGCTTCAAATCAGTCAAGCATTTTTCTGGTATATAATTGTATTTAATATTTAATGGGTTATTTTTTGACTCTGCAAGTATACGATAATCGGCATCACTGAAGTAAATAGGATTGCGGAATATAATGTCGGACACATCAATAATATCTTGTAAGTCTGTATTGTAATTGACACATTGTTGCAGACGTTGATCCCAGGTGTCATATTGATTAAATAATACTTGTACTTCATTGAAAAGAGCAAGAATGTTGATTTCATCCTTGACACAGATAATAGAAAGCTCCTTATTAAAAAAATCTTCTGGCGGCTTTCCCACACTGATTAAACAAGCACCGAGCTCTGTCTTGAGAGAAGCCGGTAATGATTGCTGAGAAGCAATATATATATGGTCACATAATAGTACCTCCTGATTAATATAATGTTCTGGTCGATTCAAATGTAATTCATCGGAGTAGTTATCATTTTTTGTACAAAGAATAATATCTGATAATTGTTCCAGAAGAATAGAAATATTGAGATGCATAATTATACCTCCTTTATAAACACTACAAATTGTAGCTTGTTTTCTTGAAAAAAGCAATAGTTTACGGCTATCTATTTTAAATATGCAGGAGTAGAATATAATCATACTCAAATTAGACTACAATATGTCGGTATAAAGAGTATGCTGTGTAAAATTAATTTTCAAGATAGGAGAATGATAAGATGAACGAGACAATCAAAATCATATTAAACAGAAGAAGCATCCGCAAGTATAAAAATGAACAGATTAAAGATGAGGAACTGCAAATGATACTGGAAGCTGGAAAATACGCTCCTTGTGGCTTGAATCAACAATCTACATACTTTACTGTAGTACAAAATGAAAAGATGCTAAAAAAAATTAATGATGTGTGCAAGCAAGTCTACCTCAGTTCAGGGATTAAAGTTTTTGAGGATCGAGCAAAGGCTGATAATTTTTGTGTATATCATGGTGCTCCGACGTTTGTTATAGCATGTGGTGAAAAGGAGGTAGCCGCTTATCTTAATAACGGCAGTGTGGCGCTAGAAAACATGTTGATTGCTGCTGAATCAATAGGAATTGGTTCATGTTGGATTCATGCATTGACCATGATTTTCCAGACAGAGGAAGGACAAACATTGAAAAACGAATTAGGAATCCCAGACAATCATGTCTTTGTCGGCGCAGCAGCTTTTGGATATAAAGACATGCCACAGCCATCTCCGGCTCCAAGAAAGGAAGGAACAGTAAATATTATTCGTTAAATAATCTTTAGTAGATAAAGTAAATATTTACTGCTGGTTATAAGGCATAGATTATTGGAGGTACCTATGATTGCGAGAATTGTAAAAATAAAATGTATTACAGGAATGGAAGATCAATTAATCAGGGTAGGTAAGAATAAATTGGTTTCACTAAATGTTAAAGCTGGCTGTATCGAAGTACATTTCCTAGAGCCGAACCATGAGGATGACAACCCACATTTTGGTGTTATTAGTTTATGGAAAAATCAACAATCGCTTAATTCCCTAAGAAATAATAAAGAATACCGTTCGTTACAAAGTGAATTAGCACCACTGATTGATTTGATAACAGAAGAAATATATACCATATCTGATTAAGGATAAGCGGATTAATCAGTTATCTGACAATACAAAAGTAATAAAGGAGATTATAAAAATGACACAGATTTATCCAAATCTATATCAGTTCACAGATGTTGTTGAGCCAATTAAACTTTCTATGCACCAATACTTGCTTTTAACGGATGAGCCAATCCTTATTCAAACAGGCTCTGTAACACAAGCTCAAGCCATGTTACCTAAGATTAAGGAGTTACTAGGTGACTGCTCACTCAAATATATTTTAATTTCTCATTTTGAAGCAGATGAGTGCGGAGGTCTGTCACTGATTATAAAAGAGTATCCAAATGCAATTGCTGTTTGTTCGGAAGTGACTGCAAGGCAAATCTTAGGGTTTGGAATTGCAGCAAATGTTGAAATTAAAAAACCGGGAGACTTCTTCACCGGAAGTAACTTTGACTTTGAAATAATTAGTTATCCCTCTGAGGTGCATATATGGGAAGGCCTTCTGTTCATGGAAAAGAAGAACAGAATTTTTTTCAGCAGCGATTTGATGTTTGGAATGGGAGAAAACCATGGACAAGTTCTAGAAACCAGTTGGGACGATGCGGTGGGTGTCAGTGGCGCAGAGTCTCTTCCCACCCTTGATATGCAAAAGAAGTTGATTGCTGATTTGAAAACACTTAGTCCTGTGTTTGTAGCATCTGGACATGGACCTTGTATCAAGATCGTGTAAGCAGCAGAATGCAGAATAGCAACAAGAGTCTTTCCTGAAATATAGAATGTTTTAAGTTTAATAGCCCTTCTGGATTAAAGACAGCAAGACTACGGGTAAACTTCACGAACCTAAAACGATAAGTTTGGAGATTTGACTCGGGCTGAATAAGTAGATTGGCGCATACTGTCATGTTTGTCAAACCACCTGGACTTTTCTACTGAATTTCAGTGGCTTTCAGTCAATATTTACCAGTCGACAGTATTAAAACATGGTACACTAAAATAGGGATAATGCTTGAGGAAGATCCGAATATCAGAGATAAAAAAATGATAAAACTACAGAAGACCATTGAAAAGTATACCCTTCCATATCGGAAATGCAAAGGACGTGAAAGGGTATTTAAGAATTCTAACTAATATAGAAAGAATTAGGTAGGGGCTCCTTATTAGATGTAGGTATATATAATATTTTTTATAGTTCATTTATATTTGGCAAAACTCCTACAAATATCTGTAGTTATATATTTATCGGAGAAACTGGAGTAGATGAAAGCGCTTCCGTTATTTTATCTTGTAAAGATGGAGAGCAGGCATTACTTTATAGTGCTATAAACATTGATACCATAAAATCTGCCAATATTCTTGGAACGAAAGGGAGGATATGTCCCAAATTTTCAAGTGCAGATACTGCTCATATTCTTACTAATGGAGTTGAAGAAAAAATACACTTGTCTTTTGAGATAAACGATATGGAGTATCAGGTTAGAGAAGTATTAAAGTGCATGAATGAGGGGAAAATTCAAAGTGTAATTATGAGTTGGAACGATTCAATTGAAATAATGATAATAATGGATAGTGTAAGAAGCCAAATGAGATTCTCATAATTGTGGTATACGTTTTTTCACTGAAGAGAGCTGCCAGATTCGAATGAATAGGACTTTTTAACCTAAAAAAATAATAAATCATAAAATGCTAAAATAGCAGATAACCAAAAATCGCTGAACAATCAGAGGTTCGGTGTAACTGAGGTTTTGTATCACTACTATGAGTGATTTAGAAATGTATAAAGAGCCGTGTGTAAGGCCCGCATGCATGGTTATGTAAGAGGAAAAACCTCAGAAAACTAACTTCTGAGGTTTACCTACTCGATTCAATGGGTAAAGTCTTTAGAAGTCAATAGAAGACATCAAGGCTTTTGTTAATAAGTGAAATACCCGCGCAAATAATTACACGTAAAAACAAGTGAATGAACGATAGTAACATAAAAATTATATCGGATTAATCTAATTTACATGTTTCATCGGAACAATGCTCATCAGATGATGAGTCGGCTATATACGCTTTAGTCTTAATGTTGTCATAATCTTCTTTCCATGCATGTTGTAATATATCTAAAAATATTTTACTGGGCTGTGCTCCTGAAATAGTATATTTGCCATTCACAATGAAGAATGGGACACCTTGAATTCCGATTTTCAATCCCTCAGCTCTGTCAGCTTCAATATTCTCGTTATATTTGTCATTTTCTAAAACATCCAAAGCTTCGTCGGCATCAAGACCTATTTCACTTGAAAGTTGAGCAAGTGTTGCGTGGTCACCGATATTCAGTGAATCAGTAAAGTGAGCTTTCATAATACGCTCCATATATTCTTGAATCTTCCCTTTCTCTTTTGCATAATAAGAAAGACGAAGTGCGTCATATGAATTAGTAGGAATCATAGTATCTAATTGGTAATCTAAACCAACTGTTTTCGCTTTTTGTATAAGTTCATTGTTCAATGCTTTTGCTTCTTCAAATGGAATATTATGCTTAGTAGATAATATTTGATGAATATCCATTCCTGTATCTTTTTTCGCGTATGAATCTAATTGAAAACCTCGAAATACGACTTCTACCTCTTCTTTATGTTGAAACTGTTCAAGAGCTATTTCAAAGTGACGTTTGCCAATATAACAAAAAGGACAAACAAAATCTGACCAAATTTCTATTTTCATAGTTAAACACTCCTTTAATTTTATTCTATTTTGATTCGGATAAACAACAATTATTGTCATTATATTATTTATAATATTTGATAGTCTTAAGTTCAGCAGATTTATTCATATTTCAATCAAATAACGGTCTGTAATTTTGCTTTTAAGACAGCTTCTTTGTTTAACTACCTATGATTGGCATTGAATATTCGTAGGTTTTGTTGTTTAATTGTTCTACAATAAAAGCACCAATATCTTCTCTTGAAATATTAAAATTCATTTTTGTTTCACCGAAGCCTACTTTAACGTTACCCGTATATGATGTGTCTTTTGGAGCCATAAAGCGAACAATTGTCCAATTTAAATTAGATGTGGTAATAATATCTGCGATAGAAATTAGTTCTTTTTTAGCCGTCGGGAATAAGATTCCGGCTAGGAATCCTGGAACAACGGTGCTAAAGGACTTTTTATCTTTTTTAAAATGAACACTTGGAGTAGACCAATCAATGAGACGTTTAATTCCGTGTTCATTCATAGCTTTAAGAAGGTTTTTATGACCTTCAAGAGAATCCATATATTTATATCTTTTCATAGGAATACCAACGCACCAAATGACAGCATCACAATCGAATATAGCATTTTTTATATCGTTATAATTACTTATTTCACCTTGTATCGTGGTTAGATTTTCATGCTTGATTGTCAATTTTGATGGATTGCGAAGAAATGCTTTTACTTCATAACCTTTTTCTAGGGCATGTTGTGCGGCAAATTTACCGATGCCACCTGATGCACCAAATATTATAATTTTCATATAATTGCCTCCAATTCCATTTTTCTTTACATTCGTAATAATACTATGTATAATAATTATTGACAAGTACAATAATATTTGATAGATACTATTAAATATAATAGTAATGAGGTGTAGTGTGGAAAGAAAGTACGAAGATGATTATATAGAAAATTGTCCAGTAGCAAGCATACAGAAGATAATACATGGTAAATGGACCATGGTTATCGTATTTTTTTGAGCCAGGGTACTTTGAGATTTGGAGACTTAGTAGGAAAATGCCACAGGTGACACAGGCAAATCTAACAAAAGAGCTTCGAATGTTAGAAGAATACAGGGTTATTCACAGAGAAGTATATAAAGAAGTTCCCCCTAAAGTAGAATATTCATTAACGGAGTTAGGTGAGAAATTTTTGCCAGTATTAGAAGCTTTAGAAAAATGGGCAATTGAATATGAACAATATCAAAATAGTTGAACATGCTGATGAACTTTAAATTATAAATCCATTATTATTTTCTATTGCAAATACAACCTCAGGTATATCATTACCATTTAAATCAAGGATTGATGATATGGGGCAAATATTGCTTAGATAAGAATAAACAGCAAATATTTAAGCTTTCGCATAAATTTGCTGGAGACTTTTTAAACCCTATATGTTGTTGGGTATGAATTGATTAAAAAGAGCCTCAATGGGCTCTTTTTTTAGGTGATGCTTTGTTCATATGGGACTCTGTATCCGACACTGTGTTGGGTCAAATTCTGAATCGGATTTCTGGTCAGATTATAGACTTTCTTGGGAATTTCTCTGCTGACATGGGGGGAGGGGCGCAGAGTCGTTCGAAATGAGTCAGATTTCCGTTGAGGGTTTATACATAATTTCTGTTCCTCGCGGGTATATTGACGGCTTTATTAGCTGGTGCAAGCAGATTGCAGGTTTGTGCCTTACTGCTTTTTTGCAGGTCACTATCCTAATTTCCGGCATAATGATGATGAAGGATATTACTTTAACATTTTTTCATATTCGATTGCCCATATTTCTAGGGATTTCAGCACTGGTAAAAACTTCACACCCAACTCTGTTAATGAATATTCTACTTTAGGGGGAACTTCTTTATATACTTCTCTGTGAATAACCCTGTATTCTTCTAACATTCGAAGCTCTTTCGTTAGATTTGCCTGCGTTACCTGTGGCATTTTCCTACTAAGTTCACCAAATCTCAAAGTACCCTGGCTTAAAAAAAACACAATAACCATGGTCCACTTTCCACGGACTATCTTTTGCACACTTGATATTGGACAATTTTCTACATAATCTTCTTCAGACATTCTTCCCATATGCCACCTCATTACTATCACATTTTACAGTACCAATCAAATAATAGTGTACTTCTTAGTAATTATTATACATAGTATGATTCAAAAGTAAAGATAGAAGAATATAAAGTCTTTTATCACGGTTGCTCCTGAATTAATGGCAGAAATCTAAACTGGACGATGATTTTATGTCATTACTCAAGCTGGACTTGTGCATTGTTATCTTATTCTAGGGCAAAAAAAGCGATCTTAATTGATACTAGTTATGGATTTGAGGACATAAGGCCTTTCATTCGAAGTATAACGAGTTTGCCAGTTATGCTGGTATTGACTCATGGCAATCCTGACCACAGCTACGGAAGCGAATATTTTAGAGATACATGAATGTACCAGCCTGACTACGGTCAGATTATAGGCCTTGACACAAAAGAGGGAAGACAGTTCATCGCTGAGATGGGAGTAAATTTTCTGAGAAGAAAAAGCCTGAAGCCATGGAACATTTTAATAGCAAGGCATTCACTGAAAGGAGCCAGCTTCGAATCTTGACTCCACATTTTGTAAAGGACGGAGAATTTCAGCAGAATTATTAAAAGGATAAACCGTTTGACCGAGGGCCTTTAGACTGCGGATACCAGCATATCTACAAAACAGTTAATATCCAATACTCCGATAAGAGACTTGAGGAATTTTTAGGACACAAAGTGGTACGAATTGATTTATAATAAAAGATTATTTCTCAAAACTGTACCCAATGAGAGTGAGAAACTATGAATTAAAGATGAACCAAGTAAGGACAGGTTGACTAAAGTATAATAAAATACCTTAATTAGAAATTAATATTTAATGTAATTATGATTTTGTTGTATATTAATATACAAAATTGACTGAAATGGAGTGATTTATATGAATACCAATTTCTTAACGATATATGAAGTTTCAGATGTTTTAGCATCTGTTCGCGGATTTATCGCGAGTGGCTAATTAAAAGCTATAAAGGTAGGGAAACAATGGCGTATTACGTGAAAAGATTTGGAAGACTTTATGGGAAGAGGTTCAACCATGCATATAAAATATGATGAAGCAGCTATGGTGTGTAAAGTTTTCTTGTGGGGAAGTATAGAATATATCAATGAGATGCTATCGATAATAATTTTGTTAAATAAAGAGGATTCAGATGAAGTTAAAGCATGAAATATATAAATCAGATGCCGCAATAAATGAAATTATCTGTATGTATGATGAATTTATTAAGTAATATGAATGTTATTTACACATTCATATTACTTCAAAACGATATAATTCAGGAGGTTTATAATGAAAATAGTTGTTAATTAGTAAAAAGGAGTAGCATATGTTCAAAGCGGAAATAATTAACAACAATGTACAATCTACTTTGGATTTATTGGCTACCATATGGTATGAGTATGGTTGTCACGCAATGATTATCTACCTATAGCAGTAACTTTTCAAAAATCACTTGCCTGCCTCTTTCACTTCATTGCTTGTTTTCCTATACTGCAAGGGCGTAATTTTCATATTTTTCTTAAATACTCTGAAAAAGGAACGTTCATGCTCAAAGCCGCTTTTGTAAGCTATATTACTTATAGTCATATCCGTGTTTTTCAGTAGATTGATAGCGTATTCAATGCGAAGATGATTGATGTATTGGGTGAAGGTAGTGTGTAATTTTTGGTTGAATAGTCTTGATATATAATATTTTGTAACATGAAGCTTCTGTGCAAGTATATTAAGACTCAATTCATCAGTGATATGGCAATCAATATAGATTAAAAGTGAATGCAGTACGCTGTGATAATCGAAGACAGATGCCGGAATGAATCTTATCTTTTCCTGTATAAAGCTCATGTATAATGTAACATAGGAACGGATAATACGACTATTAGCATTGCTCATATGATAATATTCTGATTTTTTAATCGCATCTATACAATCAGCAGGTATATTTTTTATTAAAGGAGTTTCCGGAATGTACTTGTCAAGATAAGGTATAAACGCTGTGGCATATTCCGGTTCAAAAACCTGTACTATCAGCTCACAATCCCTTGATTGGCTAAAATTATGAAGCTGATAGGGGAATATTAGTGCCAGATCTCCACTTACAGCCTTATATGAAATATCCTCTATAGTGATAACACAATTACCTGTTAACACATACACAATCTCTATTTGATTGTGCAAATGCGGTGAAAACTCATAATCTGTAATATGATATCATGTAAAGGGCCATAGACGGTTCTGATAAGATGCTTTCATAATATTCCTCCATAAATATATCATACAATATGAAACAAGGCAGGTCAATATTTGTCACTTTTATTATATAACATGTCTTAAAAAATACAGGTAGATATGCTATCCTTATTATATCAAATCTGTATTGGAGGTTATATAAATGTGTAATAGTACTGTAATTGAAACACCTTTTTTGTGTACGAGAAATGACTTGCGGATTCGGGGAATGCAGTATTTGCCGAATGAAGAGGAAAAAAGTACAAACTATCCTGTAATTATTGTCAGTCATGGATTTACAGGTAATTATTTAGGCACAGCAGATTATTGTAGAGCATTTGCACAAATGGGATATGCTGCATTTAGCTTTAACTTCTGCGGTGGCGGTATTATGAATGAAGATACCAGTGTAAAAAGCGATGGTGAATCCACTAAGAACACAATTTTTACAGAGGTAGAGGACCTAATCGCCGTAAAAGACTACGTAAAAGAACTTCCATACATAGATAAAACAACACTTATCCTGGCAGGGGTTAGCCAGGGAGGACTTGTATCTGGCCTAACAGCTGCCAAATGTAAGGATGAAATTAAAAAGCTAATTATGATTTATCCGGCACTTTGCATACCAGACCATGCCAGAAGGGGCTGTCTTGGAGGCTCACAATATGATGTTAATGATGTACCTGCAATTATAGACTGTAATAGAACCCAATTAGGAAAAGTCTCTCATGACGCAGTAGTCTCTATGGATGTGTTTCTTGAATTAAGTGCCTATAAGGGACCGGTACTAATATTGCATGGGTTAGAAGATGAAATTGTTAATTACTCCTATGCTGTACGTGCCAAGGAAAACTATGAGAAAGGACAGTGCCACCTTCAACTTATTAGGAATGTTGGACATTACTTGAATGAGGAACAAACAGGAAGTGCAGTTGCTTCTATAAAGCAGTTCCTATTAGGACGCAAAGAGCTACTCACGATTCGTGTAATAATTACAAATATAGAAACGGAATCAAAAGGCGATTATCGAAAATCTATGATTTATTTTACCGGTTATTGTGACACAGAATATTTTCACGGAACTATCTTACCGGGAGGCTGTGATACACAGGATTATTACCTAGATAAGCTTATAGGGATAAGAGCGGATTATACCTTACAGGGTACCGATATAGAAGGCAAAAAATGCAATGTTCATATTATCAATCAAAACGTCAATGGAGAATGGAAACCGATAATAGAAACCGATAGTAAGAATCTTGCATGGTTTAACACTGCTGATTTAACAGCAGTTCTTGAACACAGCAATGAAGGACCAGTGGTAAGGATCTTTGGCTAGTTAATTAAACAAATACATCCGTCTACACAGTCACTAAACAACTTCGGAAACATCATGGTTATTGGTTAATTGACTTACCCCTATCTTGTTGAAATAATTTTTCCATCCTAATGGAAGCAACCTTTCTAAAAAATCCCTTATTTCTTGCTCTCACCTTTGCACATATGTTACAATAAGGTGACTGTTTATTTCAATCAATAGGTCTTAAATTAACTGATTCCAGATACATGTGTAAATAATACAAATGGAAGAACAAGTAATTACCTTTTCATTAGTAACAAATGCTTGCCTGGGGTCAGTTAATTCTCAGCAGTTGATGTAGACCTATTAAAAATCCCTAAAGCTGTAAGATTACATCCAACATGGGATAGGAGATATACATAGTATGTCATAGATTTTAGACTAGGATAGAAATAATAGATTTACTAAAAATTTTATGGAAGAGGTGCTTTCTTGGGATTTAGTATTACAAGTGAAAAAGATTTAAGTCGTGTTAAAAAACTATTTATTTTATTATCAATCCCTGTATTGTTTCTGGTATTTGGTATTGGTGCCGGTATTGCCAGTAAGGATTTTACAGACATATTATCTGGTCTGGTAGATATTAATTTGTCGCCGACTATATTAATAACCGACTTTATAAAAATCGGAGGTGTTGAAGCAACCTTTATAAATGTAGCAATCGTAGGACTTATTAATATTTATTTCATGTTTAAGTATCACTTAAAGATTAACGGGGTTCTGATTGCAGCATTTTTTACCGTTCTAGGTTTTTCATTTTTTGGTAAAAATATATACAATATTTTTCCAATATATCTTGGTGGCTATCTGTATACAAAATACCAAAAGATATCATTTAAAGATATCATTGTTGTTATTATGTTTGGTACTGCATTGGCTCCTATGATTAGTGAAATCAGTTTTTCGGGAATATTACATCCGGCTGCGGCTGTAAGTATTGCTATAATTACCGGAATCTTTATCGGATTTGTTATTGTTCCATTATCTTCACATATGCTCAGGTTTCACGATGGGTATAATCTATATAATATCGGATTTACCTCCGGTATTATTGGAACTGTGCTTACCAGTATTTTAAGGAGCTTTGGTATTACAGTACAACCCGTTCATATTATATCAGAACAAAACCACAGCATCATAGTTGTTATTGTCATTATTATTCTTATTGAGTTGCTTTTTCTAGGTTTAATTATCAATAGACGTGCTATCCTGGATTTGCCACAAATTTTTTCCTATAAAGGACGATTGGTTACAGACTTTACCCATTTAGTTGGCTATGGTGTAACCTTTATAAATATGTCCCTCATCGGTTTCCTTAGTTTAGCATATGTGCTGCTAATCGGTGGAATAGTTAACGGACCTGTATTAGCAGGTATTTTTACCGTTATTGGTTTTGGTGCCTTTGGAAAGCATCTTAAAAACTCCATTCCAATTGTTGTAGGCGTAATTGTTACTGCAATGTTTTTTGGGTATGAATTAAATTCCACAGGTATTATTATATCGGTTCTATTTTCAACAACATTAGCACCTATCGCTGGAAATTATGGAGCAATTGTAGGTTTTTTTGCAGGTGTTTTCCATATGATTCTTGTTACTAATGTAGGTGTGATTCATGGGGGAATTAATCTTTATAATAATGGATTTTCAGGAGGGCTAGTGGCAGGTTTATTAATTCCTGTAGTAGATGCCTTTCGGAAGGAGTAATAAAATGCAGCATGAAGAAAAGAAATTAACCCTTATCATTAATGAGCTTCTTACATTACTACTATTAAACGGAGCTGAAGAAATCGATGTTAATATTAAGCGTAAAGGAGATGCTTCAGAAATAACGATGATACACCGCCAGTGTAAGTATGATGCTAAGTTTATAGAAAAAATGAAATATAATCTGAATACCCAAAGACAAAGTGAGGTGGAAGGCTATTATTGGCAATTGGTCGGAGAAGATGATAGCAGTAATGAGTTACATTTGGTTGGTGCAATGATAGATACTGCTGAAGTTGATATGAAACAGAATGATTTGCATATTTTTTTGGTGAGAAAAAAATAGTATTTTACTAATAAAGTAATTGGTGATAAAACCTGTCAATTGTTTTATCACAATAAGTCAAAACAGTATGCATTTGGCAGTTACCGCACTTGTTGTCTTTACTACCATAGCCTCTGGTTTTTGCATTGCTATAGGTTATCGAAAAGTAGAAAAGACCCGGACATTAGTATTAAATACAAATGAATCAAACTTAGAATATATTGTAAAATACATGCACTAAAATCTATAATAAAGCCTTATTTTAGGCTTAAATAGTAGTAATAGCTTAGTTACAATACATACAATTCATGATATACTTTATCTATAATCTACCACAACATATTATTGTAATTAATTGGATTTTAAGTTATAGGAATCTAACATTTATAAATCTGCGAAAGAAAAAGGAGAAAAGTAATAAAAATGGATAAATATCATAATGTTATGGAAACCTTAGTAATTGAGAAGTTAGATGAAGTTTGGGCAACACTTGACTGCTGCAAATGCCAACGATGCCGAAATGATATTATTGCGTATGCATTAAATCAAATGATGCCAAAATACGTTGTAACAGAAGAGGGTGCCTTATATGCCAGAGTGTCCGCACTTTCTGCAGAATATGAACTAGAGATTATCAAGGCTATTGCGAATGCACTACGTATGATTACTGAACACCCAAATCATACGCTTGCATATTAATTACAGGAGGTGTACAATGTGTGGCAGATATTATGTAGATGATGAAACTTCCAGAGAAATCCGTAAGATTCTGGACTATCTGGATGAAAAATTTCAGAGAAAAACGGTAAAAACCGGTGAAATCTTTCCTTCCGATACAGTACCGATTCTATCGGCCTCTCATAAAAAGATAGAACCAGACATTTCAGCCTGGGGGTTCCCAGGATTTAATAATAAAGGAGTTCTAATCAATGCCAGAGCAGAAACTGTAATGGAAAAAAAGATGTTTCGAGACAGCGTTTTAAACAGGAGATGTGTGATTCCTGCCAATGGTTTCTATGAGTGGGACCGTAGTAAGAATAAATATTTTTTTCATAGACATGAGTCGGACATTCTATATATGGCTGGTATCTACAACTGTTATAGGAATGAACCCCGCTTTGTTATTCTAACAACAAATGCAAATAGTTCTATAGAAGAAATTCATAGTCGAATGCCGTTAATATTAGAACCCGATGAAATAGATACGTGGATTCTTGACACAACGCGTACAAGCCAAATTCTAGCCAAAATTCCACCCCAACTATCCAAAGCCTTATAAAAAAGCTTTTATTAAACTAAAAGCTTTTTTATAAGGTTTTATTATTTTATATTTTTTTTCATATATTTATTCCTTGCAACCCTCTGACAGAATTATACATATTTTTTTCAAAACTTGTTGACAAACAAATGTTTGGATAGTATAATAAATCTAACAAAACAAGTGTTCGTATCATATGTTCGATTTTCTAGGAGGTATCTCAATGATGAACTTAAAAAAATTAATCCGTACAAACCAATCGGTAAAGAAATTTTATAACATGATTAAGAAGAATTCTTTTATAATTTCTCTGTGCAGTTTGATTTTACTAGTTTTATTTATCTCATTTAGCGTAATCTCAACGACAGTAACCGCAGAAAAATCTTTTAATAAAGTTAAGCTCGTGACCTGCGTAAAAATAGAGAAAGGTGAATCTCTTTGGAGCATTGCAAGCCGTTACATATCTGAAGAATATAAAGATATGGAATCTTACATTAAGGAGATTAAGAAAAGTAACGGCCTTACTTCCGATGTTATACATGAAGGTAATTACATAACCATCCCTTACTATACCGCTAGACGGTAAGTTGATTTCCCAGAAACCCCTCTGTTACCCACCGAGGGGTTTCACATACAAGGTTTTACTTTACACATAAACATATGCGAGCAATACCTATCTACAATATTCATTATCAAGCCTAAGTCTTATAAATGAAATAAAAGAATTGCATATTAACCCCATAAGGGTTAGTATATAAGAATATACAATTAACTAAACTTTATGAGGTAATTTCTATGATACAACTAGATTATAGTGAAATGTTTCTTATTAAGGATTTCTTTAAAAATATGGACGATACTGTTATCCTTTCCTGCTTACAAGGTCATATGGGCAGAGCGTGGACAGATAATAAAACTACTCCCGGCGGAGCCTTAATCCAAACAGGTGACTTCTGCTTTCTGGCAGGTGATGTATCTTCCATAGGATTTAAAGATATTATTAGACATATGCCTGTTCTGACGGGTCTTAAAGAAGCTCTGGTCATTACAGACAATAAATATACTGCCGAACTCCTCATATCGGTACATGCTGATGTGGAAAAAATCAGTCGTTATGCTATCAAGAAAAACACTGCCGGTTTTCCGGTAGAGAAATTGAGAGCCTTTGTCCAAAATCTTCCGGATGATTTTAGTATTTCACCGATTACAGAAGAATGGTATGATGACGTTGTAAAAGAACCTTGGTCCAAAGATTTTGTATCAAATTTTCAATCCAAAGAAGATTTTTTTAAAAAAGGTATCGGACGAATTGTTATATATAAAGATAAAGTAGTGAGTGGTGCTTCCTCCTATACCGTTTATGATGATGGAATTGAAATAGAAATCGTAACCAATCAGAATTACCGCAGACTTGGTCTTGCAAGAGCAGCCGGAGCAGCCCTGCTTCTAGCCTGTATAGAAAAAGACTTATACCCCAGCTGGGATGCTGCTAATATGTCTTCAGTCAAGCTGGCGGAGCAATTAGGCTATGAATATTCCCATACCTATGATACTTATGTAGTAAGAGGCTAACCTTTGAGGTGGCCTCTTTTCTTATGAAAAAGCTTATTGCAGCAGATGATTCCTATTATATGTAAAACCATCCGTTAATGATACCTTTCTCCAATATCAAACAAAGAATATATGAACGCTTTTAGATTCATATCATATGATAATTGTAAGAGCTTTATGCCATCTTTGTTCAGTTATATTAATTACTAAGAGATATAAATGAGGGGTGACAGGAGCTTATATTAAAACATGATTTTTCACACATTAATTGGTACCTGCGTCTTAATCATTTGTAGACATCAAAAAGGACATGATTCTAACGCGGGATGGAAAATCGTATCAGAAAGGTGAAGATATATTTATGAGTTTATCCGATAAAATTATAGCACACGATGAAGCCATCTCTGTTGTCGGACTTGGCTATGTTGGTATGCCGATAGCCGTAGCCTTTGCAAGAAAAGTACGTGTTATCGGTTTTGATATAAATCCAGATAAAGTCAATATATATATAAGTGGCAAAGATCCGATTCAGGAAGTAGGAGATAAAGCTATTCAAGAATCCACAGTCGAATTTACCAGTGAGGAAGCTAAATTACAGGAGGCTCGTTTTCACATTATTGCAGTACCAACCCCTGTAAATCTGGATAAAACTCCCGATCTGACACCCGTAGAAGGTGCCAGCCGCATTGTTGGCAGAAACTTAAAAAAAGGCTCTATTGTTGTTTATGAATCAACGGTATATCCGGGTGTTACTGAGAATATTTGTGTTCCTATATTAGAAAAAGAATCGGGTCTGGTTTGTGGAATTGATTTTAAAGTGGGTTACTCTCCTGAACGCATCAATCCGGGTGATAAGGTACATCGATTGGAGAATATAAGAAAGATTGTATCCGGCATGGATAAAGAGTCTCTCGAAAATATTTCCAGAGTGTATGAATTAATTATAGAGGCCGGAGTCGTTCCGGTTAGCAGCATAAAGGTTGCAGAGGCCGCAAAAGTTGTGGAAAACAGCCAGCGAGATATTAACATAGCTTTTATGAATGAACTGGCCATGGTGTTTGACCGGATGGACATTGATACAAAAGAAGTAGTAGAAGCTATGCAATCAAAATGGAATGCTCTTGGTTTTTATCCCGGACTGGTGGGTGGTCATTGTATCGGTGTGGACCCCTATTACTTCATTTATGAGGCAGAGCGTTTAGGATATCATTCCCAGATTGTTTTGGCAGGAAGAAAGATTAATGATGGCATGGGTAACTTTGTAGCAGAAAATATCATTAAAAGACTGGTATTAGCCGGAAAACAGGTAAGGGAAGCAAAGGTAGTTATTTTAGGAGTTACCTTTAAAGAAAATTGTCCGGATATTCGTAACTCCAAAGTAGAAGATATTATTATAAAACTACAGGAATATGGTATTACTCCAATTGTATCCGATCCGGTTGCAGATGCCAAAGAAGTTTCTGAAAAGTATAATACCAGCCTGATTCCGTTAAAAGACATAACCGATGCGGATTGCCTTGTTTTTGCTGTAGCACATGATGCTTTTAAAGCATTATCATTTGCTGAAATTAATGAATTCTTTATAAAAGGCAACAATGCTCAGAAGGTTATCATAGATGTAAAGAGTATTTTAGATAAAGAGGAATTTGTAGAAAAAGGCTATCAATTCTGGAGATTGTAAGCCCCCAATTAATACCGCCATTGATTTATCAGCAACACAAGGTTGCAGATGGGAGCTAAATATGAAACGAATTTTAATTACCGGTGAGGAAAGTTTTATCGGAACTGCTGTTTATAACTGGCTGAAGCAATATCCGTCTGATTATCAGACGGATATTATTTCTGTGAAAGATAATCGTTGGGAAACATTTGATTTTTCACCATATCAGGCAGTAGTTAATGTAGCAGGTATAGCGCATCGTAAAATAAAACCAAAGTTAGAGCCGCTTTTTTATCAAGTTAACAGAGACTTATCCGTTGCCTTATGTAAAAAAGCAGAAGCTTCCGGAGTAAAACAATATATTTACTTAAGCAGTATGAATGTATATGGAGATATCAATGAAGTTATAACAAAGGATACAAAACCTCAGCCAAAGAACTTTTACGGTAATAGTAAATTACAGGCGGATGAAATACTCATGGGCCTTAACAGCAGTACCTTTCACACTGTAAGTATACGGCCACCGATTGTATACGGCAAGGGTTGCAAAGGGAATTATCCTTTACTGGAGAAGCTGGCCAAGTATCTGCCGGTTTTTCCTGACTTCCCAAATAAAAGAAGTATCCTCTATATCAGCAACCTGTGCGAATTCATCCGTTTATTAATAGAGCAGGAGGATAGTGGTATTTTTCATCCCCAGAACAGGGAATATGTCTCTACTACAGAATTGGTAAAATCAATTGCAAAACAAAAGCAGAAGCGAATCTATTTCACCAGAGCAGCCAACCCTGTTATTCGCTTTCTGCTACCTAGAATACGGATGATAAATCGTGCTTTTGGTAATGATTTGTATGATAGCAGATTATCGGACTATCATAATTTTTCTTATTGTGTTGTATCCTTTCAGGAGTCTATGGAGCAGATGTATCCGACTCAAAAGCAATAGTTACTTGCATGTTCTGTATTTCTAAACAATGTGATATGCTATCTTTCTTCATTTATACAATAAAAATTAGGCCGCAATTACAACCAACAGTTGTCTTGCGGCCCAAACATCTTGTGTATCCGTCTAATTTTTAATCATGTTGTTCTAAAAATTACCGTCTAATCCAGAAGAAGAACTTTCTTATAAAACCTACAACAGTTCCTAATATAGCAGCCAGAATCAAGCTAAAGATTGCATATCTTCTTTGAAACTGTAAACAGTCAAAGGCTGCTATTAAAGCTGTAAATGTCAGTATACCCTTGAAAACAAACAGCCAGAAGATATTGATAATGTAAATTATCAATGCAAAAATTAAGGACGTATAGGCATTACTAGTTTCTCTCCATCTGGATACTATATTGTAAATTCTATCAGCAAAAATGCCCGGTACAATGAGCAACAGGAAAAAAACAATAAATTCCATATGACTTCTCCTTTCAAAATTTAAAGAAATGATAACTTCTTTCTTTATCATATGAAAAGATAAGAAATGTGTTACTTTTCATGTCGAAAATAATCATTCTAAAAACAATATTTTGGAAACTCATGGCAAAAAAGGTACCGAACCTTTCCTCTTTGAATATAGTAATAAAGAATTAATTATAAATCATACAGCAAGGGGGCCTTGAAGTGTTCTTACGTAAATATCATAAAGAGATTATTTTTTTACTAGATCTGACTTTAACTTCAACGGTTTTCTTCTTCTTATTTTTTATTTTACCGGAGGCAGTGCTAGTAAAACTATCTTTTACGGCATTACTGCCGGTCTTTCTCTTGTATATTATCTGTGATATGATAGCCCATCGCTTTTTCAAAACCTATGAAAGTCTTTGGCGTTATGCCAAAAGTAAAGAATATCTAACCTTGTTTTTTGATAGATTAACCGGTTTCTTTATATTTTCAATTACTTATAAATTTTTATTGCCACTAAAAGTCTCCTTAGTCCAGATTTTTTCATCCTATGGCATTTCTCTTCTGGCAATGTTCGTTATCCGTCTGGGTTACAGACAATTTAGAGAGCATGGACAAAATGGCTGTAAACCAAACAGTAACCTAGTAGCTATCCTAGGTGCAGGTGAAGCCGGTGTAAGGCTCTTAGAAGCCCTTAACAATAATCCTAACAGCAACTATGAAATCATCTGCTTTATTGATGATAGTATCGAAAAAATAGGTAAAGTAATTCACGGTGTCGAAGTGAAAGGCCCAATTAGTGATATTGCAGATATCTTATCTAAAATTCCCATAAAAGAAATCATTTTTGCCATACCCTCCGCAACGGCTCTCCGGAAAAAAGAAATTTTAGAATTATGCAGCAAACAAGAATGCAGGGTAAGGATACTGCCGGGCGCATTAAGCCTATTGCAAAATGAGAATCTGAAAAATCCCTGGAATACCATTAGAGATATACAAATAGAAGAGTTACTGGGAAGGGAACAAATTGTATTTGAAGACGAGGCAGTTAAATCCTTTTTAAGTGGTAAAGTAATCTTGGTAACCGGTGGAGGCGGAAGTATTGGCTCTGAACTATGTCGTCAGATAGCAAAAGCAGAACCAAAACAATT
This sequence comes from Anaerocolumna cellulosilytica, assembly GCF_014218335.1. Taxonomy (GTDB): domain Bacteria; phylum Bacillota; class Clostridia; order Lachnospirales; family Lachnospiraceae; genus Anaerocolumna; species Anaerocolumna cellulosilytica. The sequence goes on from NZ_AP023367.1 coordinate 2,755,536, forward strand.
AATTATCCTGGACATATATGAAAATAATGCCTACGAAATCCAACAGGAGCTTTTTCAAATCTATAGAATGACCTTGGATGTAAAAATAGAGATTGCTTCTATTCGTGATTTTCATAAAATAAACTATTTATTCCGGTTGTATCGTCCTGCTATAGTATTTCACGCAGCAGCCCATAAGCATGTTCCATTAATGGAGGATTGTCCGGAGGAGGCAGTCAAAAATAATATTCTTGGAACCTATCATGTTGTAAAAGCGGCAGATACGTATCAGGTTGAGAAGTTTGTACTTATATCAACAGACAAAGCTGTAAATCCCACTAATGTAATGGGAGCAAGCAAGCGATTCTGTGAGATGCTTCTTCAAAGTATGAAGGGTATTAGTAAAACAGAATTTGTGGCAGTGCGATTTGGTAATGTTCTTGGTTCTAACGGCTCTGTTATTCCGCTGTTTCAAAAGCAGATAGCGGCAGGTGGTCCGGTAACTATTACAGATAAAAGGATTGTAAGATATTTCATGACCATTACAGAAGCGGCTCAATTAGTGTTACAAGCAGGTTCCATGGCTAGTTCCTCTGAGATATACATCCTTGATATGGGGCAGCCGGTTAAAATATTAGACCTGGCAGAAAATCTAATCCGCTTATCCGGGTACGTCCCCTATACAGAAATTCCTATAATTGAATCCGGATTACGCCCCGGAGAAAAACTTTACGAAGAACTTCTTACCAAAAGTGAGGAACTCATTGCTACTTCAAATCATAAGATATTTATTGAACGGCAAAAGAATATATCACATAAAGAACTTATAGATAAGCTCGAATTATTACAATCGGCACTATTAGAAAAATCAAATAGTAGTATTAAGACCACTTTAAAAGAGGTAGTACCTACTTATTGCGACCCGGAAGAAGTAAATCAGGGTATTGAGCAGTAGAAAGACTTCCCTTTTTAAGAATAGCCTTAGAATACATGTCCTAAGGAATATAAAGTATATGAAAAAAGAGGTGTCCGGCATGACGTATCTAGTTGTTGCAGCCCATCCTGATGATGAAGTTCTGGGAGCAGGAGCCACACTTGCCAAGCTTGCCAGTGAGGGAAACACTGTAATAGCCTGTTTTTTATCCGGTGAAGTTACTGCCAGAAGGTATCGGCCGGAGCTTGCAAAGTTACGAAAGGATATTATAAGCAGTTCCAGAATATTGGGGATAAAACAAGTGATACTTGGAAATTTTCCAAATATCCAATTTAATACCATTCCTCACCTTGCTATGGTTCAATTCATAGAACAGGTTATTCTAGATACAGAAGCAGAAATCATATTCACACATCACCCATCTGATTTAAATAATGACCACCTTCATACATCCCTTGCCTGTCAGGCTGCCATTCGCTTGTTCCAGAGAAAAGACGGCATACTGCCAGTGAAAGAACTATTATTTATGGAAATCCCCTCCTCAACAGAGTGGAGTTTAAATAAATCCGTTCATCCTTTCACACCTAATGTATATATCGAAACAAGAGAAGAATTCCTTACTAAAAAATTGCAGGCTCTGACCGAATACAGCGGCGTTATGCGGGATTACCCCCATCCCAGAAGTCAGGTAGCAATTAAAGGTCTGGCTGCATACAGAGGTGCACAGGCTGGTATGGTATATGCAGAAAGCTTTGAAAGTGTATTTCGCAGAGAAATATAAAGCGATGGTTTAAGGAGTTTTAAAGATGAAACGAAGTCACTATATTTCCTATCAAAATGGCTTAAAACAAACGGCTGAACAAATGGCGGCAGTTATTTTACTGCTTCTGCTGTGGCCACTACTGTTGCTTGTTGCACTTGCCATCCGCCTTGATAGTAAAGGAAATGTTCTCTTTTGCCAGCAAAGACTTGGTAAGGGAAAAAAGGAATTTACTATTTATAAATTCCGAACCATGAAGATAAATCATTCTGGCGATAAATTACGTTCAGAGCAGGATATAAGGATTACCCGAATCGGCACGATTCTTCGAAAAACCAGTCTGGATGAGCTGCCTCAATTAATCAATATACTAATAGGTGATATGGGGATTATCGGCCCCCGTCCCGTGTTACAGGATGAATTTAAACCTTTTAAGGGGCATCCGGTATACGAAAAGAGATTCAATACCTTGCCCGGACTTTTTTGTACAGTGGATATGTCTTATCGTGCAACCGCTACTAGAGAACAACAATTTCAAATGGATGCGGAATATGTAGAAAATATAACTTTTTTATCGGATATGAAGATATTTGGCAAAGTATTTATTAACGTACTAAAACGAAAAAATATATACCCGGTGTCCCAAAAACAGCAAGCGGAGGAAATACATCGGGATACTAGTGTCAAATAAAATAAAATTATTTCACACCAGCTACTATATAATGCGTCCAAAGACGCAGACGGGAGCAAGCAAGTCATGATTGTAACTATCCATCAGCCGGATTATATACCATATATTGGTTACTTTTATAAAATATCAAAAGCTGACGTCTTTGTATTCTTAGACGATGCTCAATTCTCTAATGACAATATGCATCACTGGAATAAGATAAAAACCCCTCAGGGGGAATTACGGTTAAAAATTCCCGTTTCCTATCATTTTGGTGATTCTATTCATAAAATTAGAACCAAAGATGAATTGGGCTGGAAAGAAAAACACTTGAAAATATTAGAAATGAATTATAAGAAAAGCCGTTATTTTAATGAAATATTTCCTTTCTTTCGGGAGCTTTTATTGTGTAATTATGATAGCCTGGCTGATATGAATATAACCATAAACCGTTATATTTGTTACGGCCTGGGTCTTGTACCCCGGTTTATAAAAGCCTCTGAGTTAAATATAGCATCAGCGAAAGAGGAGAAAGTACTGGATGTCTGTACTCATTTGGATGGTACGGACTATATCTCCGGAATAGGCGCCAAAGCCTATCAGACAGAAGAGCATTTTCGAAAAAGGGGTATTTGCTTATCCTATACAGATTACAAACCTGTTTTATATCCCCAGCTTTGGGGAGAGTTTATTAAAAACCTGTCAATACTTGACTTTCTTTTTAACTGTGGCTTTCATTGGGAGTTGATTGAAGAATACTTAATAGACTAGTAATTGTAAAGATTGAAAGAAAATCTTATGGAAAGGAATGCCTAATCTGCTTCTTTCAATCCATTAATATTTGGCAGTATCGTAAACTGCATGCGGTAGACACTGGGTATAATTATGAGAATAATCGTTTCAGCCAGTTATGGCCACTCCCTGATTAACTTCCGTGGAGAATTAATTAAGGCCATGGTAAAGCAAGGCCATGAAGTAATCTGTACCTCCATTGAGCCAGTTGAAATCATGGCGAAACAAGTAGAGCAACTTGGCGCTAAATATTATCAAATTCCCGGCAGTAGAACTGGTATCGGGTTACTTGAAAATATAAGAACCTTTTTTCGCTATCTTATAGCCTATTACTTACTAAAACCTGACTTGTGTTTTTTATATATGTCAAAACCCATCGTCTTTGGCGGAATTTGTGGAATTCTCACCCGTGTAAAGAGGATTGTAGTTTTCGTGACTGGTTTAGAAGTGGCTTTTTACAGTCCGGGGATAAAAAACCGGCTAACCCGGCTGTTTCTTAAAACTATGTACCGGCTGGTACACAGCAAAAGTGAAACTGTATTTTTTATGAATCAAGATGATTACAAACTAATGCTAAAGTACCATATGGTTCGGCGGGAACAGGCCCGCTTTGTCAATGGCTCCGGGGTGAATATGGAATATTTTACAAAGGAAAAGCTGCCGGAGGATAGGGTTGTATGTATGACAGCAAGACTGGTATGGAGCAAAGGCATTAGAGAATATCTAGAAGCCGCCGAAAAGATAAAACTGTGCTATCCGGATGTTAGATTTCTACTAGTGGGTGGACTGGATGAAAACCCGGAGGCGATAAAAAAAGAAGAGCTGGATGAGGTTATAAGCCTGGGTATTATAGAATATTACGGCTATACAGAGGATGTAAGACCCTATTTAAAGCAGTGCAGCATCTTTGTACTCCCCTCTTATCATGAAGGCAATGGCAGAAGTATTGTAGAAGCCATGGCGACTGGGAGACCGATTATTACGACCCATGCTCCGGGCTGCAAAGAAACTGTAATCGATGGCTATAACGGCTTTCTAATACCGGTCAGGGACAGTAAGACTCTAACTGATAAATTAAGTGTTTTAATAGAGCATTCAAGTCTCAGGACAAAAATGGCAGAGTCTTCCTACTTGCTATGTAAAGAAAAATATGATGTGAATCAAGTTAATGAAATCTTCTTAAAAACCCTGAGGTTATGATAAAGGAGGCGGCAGATGACGGGGAATAAAATACTTCTAAAAATGTATGCCGTATGTCCAATTTTCTTACAAAATATATTTATTTCCATTTATGGGCTTCTGTTATATGGGCAGCGCTACGGAAAAACCTATCGAAGATATCTAAACTACTATACCTCACACAGACCGTCTGATTTAAAGAAGGAAAAGTACAGACAGAATAAGCAATTCATAAACCTACTCCATTATGCCATAATGAACAGTCCTTTTTATCAGGAATTTTATAAAAACATTGATATTAGTAAGATAAAAACCATAGAAGATATTGCACTGCTGCCAATACTAACAAAAACCTGCTTAAAAGAGAATCTGGAGAAGATTTATACTGTGTCCAGAAAGAAGTCCCAATGCCATTACACTGGCGGCACTACCGGAATCCCTATGGCCGTCAGAAAGCGTAAGCAGGATGTAGAAAGAAGAATGGCATATCTGGATGCTTACAAAAGGAGCTATGGCTTTATCAATCTAAAAATGCGTTCTGCACGTTTTTTTGGTAAGAACATAATTCCGGTCTCCTCTAATAAGAAGGTATTCTGGCGTAAGAATTATTTCTTAAAGCAGCGGCTTTATTCTACCTATTATCTGAAACAGGAAAACTTAAGTTACTATATTACGGATTTAAATCGTTTTAAACCTCAATCCATTGATGGATTTGTATCCTCCATCTATACTATAGCAAAATACATTGATGACAATCACCTTTCACTTAACTTTACGCCAAAAGCAATCTTTACTACCGCAGAAACTGTTTTGCCTTATCAAAAAGAGTTAATCGAAAGAGTATTTTCGTGTCCCTTAAGTGACCAATATGCTTCCAATGAAGGCGCTCCTTTTATCATCCAATGTAGGGAAGGATATTATCACGAAGCCCTTGATACCGGAGTATTCGAACATATTAAAACACCGGAAGGTGTTAAGCTTTTAGTCACCAGTTTTGATTCCTATGGTACGCCACTAATACGGTATGATATTGGTGATTACATTCAGGAATCACCTGCTGTGGAATGCTCTTGCGGCTCCTGCTTCCCTATAATCGGAGGAATAATCGGAAGAGATACCAATTATCTGGTTACAAAAGGCAGGGGAAATATCACTCCTGTACAGCTTTCTGTACTGATTGCAGAACTGCCCTTATCCATTGAACAGGTTCAATTCCTTCAAAAATCAAAGGATTTGATTGTAATTCGATGTTCTGCAAAAGCACCATTTTCCAAAGAAGCATATAATAAAATAATCTTAGAAAAAGTAAGGGCCTACTTAGGGGAAGATATACGCTATAAGATTCTCTGGGAAAATGCACTAGACAGAGCTCCCAGCGGAAAATTCCAACTTATTGTAAATCAAATGAAAAACCACTAAAAGCCGGTTCCCTTAATTTTCAACCAAGGCTATGGGTGAAAGAAAATTAAAATAAGAAAGGCTGCCACAATATGTTCTTTCACTCTTTTTATATGTGGCTGTATCACAGGCAAGCCTGTGGTATTGGGTGCAAATTATGAAATATAATCCACTGGTAAGTGTGGTGGTACCAATCTATAAAACGGAAATTTATCTCTCCCGGTGTATCGAAAGTATTTGCAGTCAGACTTACTCAAAGCTTGAGATTTTATTAATAGATGATGGTTCTCCCGATACCTGTCCTCAGATTTGCGATAATTATGCTTTATTAGATAACCGAATTAAGGTAATTCATAAAAAGAACGGTGGAATATCCTCTGCTAGAAATGCAGGTCTTGATGCTATGACAGGGGAGTATGTTACCTTTATTGATAGTGATGATTTTCTTCATAGAGATTGTATCCGTTATCTAATCTATTTGGCTTTACGCAAAGATTGTCAAATAACTACCTGCGAATTGTATAAGGGGAGTGATTATTCATTTGACAAAGTATCTGTAAAGGGCCACACCAAAATTTATGAAAAAAAAGATGCCTTTTTAAGCCGAAGAATTAAATCCGGCATTGTAGGTAAGCTCTTTCTCGCCAGTTTATTTCAGGAGCTTCGTTTCCCGGAGAGTGATCATTTTAACTATGAAGATGAAGCACTCTATTATAAATTAGTATACCGTTGCAAGCATATGGCAATAACTGAAAAACCATTATATTATTATTATCAAAGTCCGGACAGTACTACTAGAATTACAAATCATCATAAAACAACGGATTTTATTCAGGTATTTGAAGAACGTATAAAATTTTTTGCTGATAAGGAAAAAGTACTCCTAGAATTATCCTGGGAATATTATGCGCTTTGTCTTATGCTGTTTTTTATGAATTGTAAAAAAGATACCCTAAATACCAATGATTTAGATGAAATTTTGACTTTGTACCGGAAAGCTTTCTTTAAAGTTATTTATAATGAAATAACTCCGTTTACTTATAAGATTATGTTTTCTACTTTTTATTATATGCCAAAGCTGTCTGCTAAGGCTGTCAATCTTTTAAAACTTCGATAATTTCAAAAATGTAACTTTGTGCCTGCCTTCTAATGTATGCAGGTATCGGAAAGGGCATGGTTATTTATATGAAAATACTTGTTTTAACGGATGAAGTCTGGAATGATACGCTTTACCCAAATAACGTACTTACCAACTGGCTTCAGGGGTTTCCGGCAGTTATAGCTAACATCTATCTGGCAGGAGGTGCTCCTGATAATACATGCTGCCAAACTTATTATCAGATAACTGACGGTATGATGATAAAAAGCCTTTTTACTAAAACGACAGCGGGTCAAACCTTTCGTTTACCTGAAAACAAACGGCAAGAAACCCTTCCTTCCGCTGACTCCTATCCGGATGATGAAGGTCGCGTTCTTACCTTGATAAAAAATAAACTTCCTATGGAAAGTTTACGTCTGGTTCGGGAGGGAATCTGGTTACTGGGACACTATGATATAACAGGATTAAAAGATTTTGTTGCCGGCTTTCAACCGGATGTCATATTCAGTCTAAGATATGCCTCTTTAAAGGTTTTAAGATTTGAACGCCTGCTCTTATCCCTATCCAAAAAGCCTATGTTTGTCTTTACCGGAGATGATGAATATACGTTGGCCCAGTTATCCTTCTCACCCTGCTACTGGTTACGGCGTACCCTGATTCGTAAGGCATTAAAAAGAAACGCCGAACATTACTATAAGTATTATACTTTGTCAGAAGAGCAGTCTTCCCTTTACAGCAAGATATTTCATATCCGTACCGGTGTTCTTTCTAAATGCGGCAGCTTTGAAACCTATAAGAAAAAACCGGTGCAAAAACCGCTTATTCTCGTATATGCCGGCAGGTTATACTGTCATCGATACAAAACCTTACTTGCCATCAAGGAAGCTTTGAAGGTCATAAACAAAAATAAAGTCCATATGATTCTTAATATCTATTCCAGAGATAAGGTTTCTAAAAAATATTTAAAGCTCTTAGATGATAATCGAAACTCATATTTACATCCACCAGTAAGTCCTGCTGCATTAAAACAAATTTATTATAAAGCAGATATTGCTTTACATGTAGAAAGTTTTGATATTAAAAACAGACTTTTAACTAAATATTCCTTTTCCACCAAAATTATTGATTGTCTTGCAAGCTCTTGCGCCGTTCTTGCGATTTGCCCAAAAAGCCATGCAGGTTATGATTATCTGAAAAAACAGGATAGTGCTATCTGTGTATCCTCGCTTCATGAAATAAAAGGTACCTTAACGAAACTATGTAAAAAGAAGAGCCTGGTTCAGGAATATCAAAAAAAAGCTTGGTCCTGTGGACAAAGAAATCACCAAAAGTACTCTATTCAACAAATGCTTTTAGAAGAAATGAAAAAAGCAGGAGAGTTTATGAGTTAAGTTGAAGCCAAGATTTTTTCAACATCTTGATTTAAAAGTGTGCGATGCACACAGACGGGAGTTAAGTTGAAAAATCAAAACTTTTTCAACATCTTGATTTAAAAGTGTGCGATGCACACAGACGGGAGTTTTATGAAGATATTAGTAACTGGCTCCAGCGGCTTTTTAGGGAAAAATTTAATCGCCCGACTGGAAGCACAAAAAGAAGAGAATCACATAATCTATAAATATGACGTGGATACTTCAAAAGAGCATCTTAACGAATATGCAAAAGATTGCGAATTTGTATTTTATTTCGCTGCGATACATAGACCGAAGAAGGAAGAAGAATTTCATCAGATTAATGTTCTGCTTTTTGAAGACCTTATTAATCTTTTAGAAAAAAACCAAAACAATTGTCCGATTCTATATACATCTTCTATACAGGCTGTACAAAACACTGAATATGCTAAGAGCAAGCGGGAAGCAGAAGATTTGTTAAAAAATCACGGCGAAAAGACAGGGAGCAAAGCTATTATCTACCGGCTTACTAATACCTTTGGCAAATGGGCAGCACCAAATCACCACTCCGTTGTGGCAACCTTTTGTAATAATATTACCAGGGAATTAGAGATTGAAATAGACAATCCTGGCCAACCCATGAATTTTTATTACATTGATGATGTCATAGATTCTTTTATTAGCCATCTGTATAGAGATATGGCCCCCGCTTCTGATGGTTTTTACCACTTGGATAAAAAGTATCTCTACACAACCACTTTGAAAGAGCTGGCTGATAAACTACGGGCGTTTCATGACTCCAGGCTAACCCTTACTCTGCCGGATATGGCTGATTCCTTTACGAAAAAACTTTACAGTACCTACTTAAGCTATATTCCCATTCATACGTTTCATTATCCTCTGACCATGCATGCAGATGACAGGGGAAGCTTTACAGAAATCTTTAAAACCCCTGAAAGAGGTCAATTTTCTGTTAATGTTATTAAACCCGGCATCAAAAAAGGCGAGCACTATCACAACACCAAATGCGAAAAGTTTCTGGTGGTAAGCGGCAGGGCCTTGATACAATTTAGAAAAATAGACTCTGAAGAGATTATGAATTATTATGCTTCTTCAGAAGAGCTGGAAGTAATAGATATACCCGTGGGGTACACTCACAATATTATGAACATCGGAGAAGAGGATTTAGTGACTCTAATATGGGCCAATGAAGTATTTAACAAAGAGAATCCGGATACGTATCCTTTACCCGTAGAATAATTAATTTATTCACAAAAACCAGTAACAAAGTGTTTCGCAATTGTCTAATTATCTCATAAAGAAAGGAGGCTGCTATGTTTTCCGGAAAAACCTTACTCATTACCGGTGGTACCGGTTCCTTTGGCAATGCAGTATTAGACCGTTTTTTAAGAAGTGATATTGAAGAAATACGTATCTTCTCAAGGGATGAAAAAAAACAAGACGATATGCGCCATCAATATAAGCATGATAAGATAAAATATTATATCGGGGATGTTAGAGATTTACCTTCGATTAAAAATGCACTTCATAACGTAGATTATGTATTCCATGCAGCAGCCCTGAAACAAGTGCCTTCCTGCGAATTCTTTCCAATGGAGGCTGTAAAAACAAATATAGTTGGTACAGATAACGTTCTGACAGCCTGTATGGAAGCAGAGGTACAAAAGGTAATCTGCCTTTCTACAGATAAAGCCGCCTACCCTATTAATGCTATGGGTACTTCTAAGGCCATGATGGAAAAGGTATTTATAGCAAAGTCCAGAACCGTAGATGTTAAAAAAATACAAATCTGCGGTACTCGTTATGGGAATGTTATGTGTTCTAGAGGTTCCGTCGTACCTTTATTTATCGAACAAATCAAGTCCGGTATACCCATTACCGTAACGGAACCTTCTATGACACGCTTTGTCATGACGCTAGAAGAAGCAGTTGAACTAGTTATTTTTGCCTTCGAGTACGGAGAGAATGGCGATATATTAGTGCAAAAGGCACCTGCTTGTACGATAGGAACACTGGCTCAGGCCGTACGGGAACTTTTTGAAGATACCAAGGATATTAAGATAATCGGTATGCGCCATGGTGAAAAAATGTATGAGACACTTCTTACCCATGAGGAGAGCTCTATTGCAGTAGATATGGGAAACTATTACCGGATTCCTGCTGACAACCGCAGCTTAAACTATGATAAATATTTTGTAACCGGAGAGCGGAAAGCTACACCTAATATTGAATTTAATTCTAATAATACGCTGCAATTAGATGTACAAATGGTAAAGCAGAAATTACTCAGTCTTAAATATATTAAAGAAGAGCTTAATGGAGGACAGATAACTTGAAGCCATATTTAGTAGATGTTCCTGTCTTATTATTTGTTTTCATTCGTCCGGATACTCTAACAAAAGTATTCAATGAAATTAAGAAAGCAAGACCCCGTATACTGATACTCGCATCAGACGGACCAAGAGACAATCACCCTGAGGATATGGAAAAAATCTTAAAAAGCAGGGAAATCGTCAACGAGGTCGATTGGGATTGCAAGGTATATAAACTATACTTTGAAAATAACCAAGGACTCTATGTTATGGTACAAAAAGCCCTGGACTTTACGTTCTACTATACAGACCGGTGCATCTTCCTGGAGGATGATGTGGTACCTTCTCAAAGCTTCTTCCCCTTTTGCGCCGAACTGTTAGAGAAATACAAGGATGACTTAAGGATTAATATGATATGCGGTATGAATCATTTAGGAATATATAAGGAGCCGGAGGCAGACTATTTTTTTACCGAGGCTGCTGCCATCTGGGGTTTTGCTATGTGGAAACGAACTTATTTAGGCTTTTACGATGCCTGTTACGGCAAAAGTAACTATACCATGGGAAGGCTTAAAGAAAAGACGAGAAACCGTAAACCCTTTTATAAGAACTTAAGAGAGTATTGCGTGAATCAAACCGTTAACGGACATCTTGGCGGTCCTGAATTTTATCTGCGTTTTACAGGTTGTTCCCAGAACCGTTTAAATATAATCCCTAAGAAAAACCTTATTAAAAACATAGGATTTGGGGAAGGTGCTACTCATTCAGCAGGAGATCTTGCAAAATTACCTTTAAGTGTTCAGAAAGTATTTAATATGAAAGTATATCCGTTAACCTTTCCTTTGACTCACCCTGATTATGTAATCGGTGATGCAAAGTATGAACAGCTTCAGGATAAAATCACAGCGAATAATCACCCTCTTATGTTAGCTTTAAGAAAAGCGGAAGGATTCTTTCGTAGGTTATACTATGATAAAAGTGCCTGCTTTAAAGTAAGCGCTGGTAAATATCTATTAAAACTCCTGTATTATAGTATCGTAACCTTCCAGTCTAGCCTTGAACTTGGAAGCTTTCTCCTTCATAAATACATTCTCGTTATAAAAGGGCACAAAAAAATACCAAAGAAATAAAATAAAGAATCAAATAGGATGTAAAGTCAGGTGGTCTGAAAATGGTTAGTTCAGGAAATCAAAACAGTTTTTATTCCGGAGAAGAACTTAAAGAACTCGGTCTTGGCAGCTATGGTGAACAAGTGTTCATCAGTCGAAAAGCAAGTATTTACGGTGGTAAAGATATTGTTCTTGGCAGCCATGTAAGAATTGATGATTTTTGTATATTAAGCGGAAAACTTAAGCTTGGGGATTATATTCATATTGCAGCGTATACCGCTTTATACGGTGGTGATAAAGGTATTACCATTATGGATTACGGAAATTTATCTTCTAGAATAACGGTCTATTCCGTTAGTGATGACTATTCCGGTGAAACCATGACTAATCCCATGATACCGGAGGAATACAAACATGTTACCAGCAAGCCTGTACTTATGGAAAGACATGTGATTCTTGGTTCCGGCTGTGTTGTACTTCCAGGGGTTACCCTAAAAGAGGGAAGCTCCTTTGGTTCCATGACGTTTATAAACCGTTCGAGTGAACCCTGGAGTATAAATGCCGGCATACCATTTATAAAAATAAAAGACAGAAGCAAAGCACTCCTTAAGTTGGAAGAAAAGTGGAAAGAGGTGCGCTGATTATGTCCGAACCTATAAATGTTACAAGATCGTCCATGCCGGATTTTAATGAGTACCTGGAGGAAATTAAAGATTTGTGGAATACACGATGGCTCACCAATATGGGCGTAAAGCATCAGAAACTGGAGGTTGCTCTGGCTGACTATCTACAGTCTTCCTATGTAACTCTCTTTACCAATGGACATATGGCTCTTGAGAATACCTTGGAGGCTTTTTCCCTTACCGGTGAGGTTATAACTACACCTTTTACCTTTGCCTCCACTACTCATGCCATTGTGAGAAAAGGGTTAACCCCCGTGTTTTGCGATATTAATAAAGAGGATTACACAATCGATGTAACTCAGATTAAAAAGCTTATAACGAAAAAAACCTCTGCCATACTCCCGGTTCATGTATATGGAAACGTATGTGACACAATAAAAATTGAAGAGTTAGCAAAAGAATATGATTTAAAAGTAATATATGATGCTGCACATACTTTTGGAGTACGGATTGCCGGGAAGAGCAGCGGAGAATTCGGAGATGCCTCTGTCTTTAGTTTCCATGCAACAAAAGTATTTCATACCATTGAAGGCGGTGCCGTTACTTATCACGATTCCACTTTGCAGCCAATTCTTATGGGGCTTAAGAATTTTGGAATAACCGATTACGAAAAAATAGACTACATCGGTGGAAACAGTAAGATGAATGAGTTTCAGGCGGCTATGGGTTTATGTAACCTGCGCCACTTAAAAGAAGAAATAAACAAACGTAAAGCTGTTTATGAAAGGTATCATAGGAACTTATCCGGTATATCCGGCATTACATTAAACCGGATACCGGATTTGGTAGAATCTAATTATGCTTATTATCCGGTATTGTTTGATGGCTATTCCTGCACCAGAGATGAAATATACCAAAAATTACGGGTAAATGGCGTATACTCAAGAAAATACTTCTATCCCCTAACCAGTCAATTTGAATGTTATAAAGGTGTTACAGATACGGGAGATACCCCTGTGGCTGAATATATTGCCCAAAGAATTCTTACATTGCCTATTTATCCAGAGCTTGAATTTGACCAGATAGACAGAATTTGCGAAATAATTAAATCTTAGTCTGAATACAATGTATAAAAGGCAAGAAATGGTGGTTTTGCTTATACAATTTATAGATTGAAACTATTTATAGATTATAAGGATATAAATAGTTAGAAAGGGTATACCTGCATCAGAATCCAATCCTAGTTGGATATTTTGATAGAAGTATATAAGGTTTCAGAATGAAGATATTAATTACAGGCGCAAATGGATTTATCGGAAAAAATCTTACAGCAGAACTACACACTAGCAATGAAAATACTTTATATGAATATGACACAGATACAGAAAAAATGTCTTTGGAAACTTATTGCCGCGATTGTGACTTTGTATATCATTTAGCAGGGGTGAACAGACCAAAAAATGATGAAGATTATATGCAGGTTAATTATGGATTTACCTTAACACTGCTTCAAACCTTGCAAAAGTTTAATAATACCTGTCCTGTTCTTTTTTCCTCTTCCATACATGCTTCCCTTGATAATCCATACGGAAGAAGTAAAAAAGCAGGAGAGGAGCTGTTATCAGAGTACAGTAAATCTAAAGAAGTTCCGGTTTTTATTTACCGGCTTCCCAATCTTTTCGGAAGATGGTCAAGACCCAATTACAATAGTGTGATAGCTACCTTCTGTCATAATATTGCACGAGACTTACCAATACATATTGATGATAAAGCTTTTATGCTGAATCTTGTATACATCGAGGATTTAATAAAAGAATTTGTGGCAGCGTTAACAGGACATGGTCATAAAGGGGAGGGCGATTTTTATACCATACCGCTTATTTACAATGCTTCTCTTGGTGATATTGCCGACTTACTATATTCCTTTCGAACAGCGGATAGAGTACTTCGGTTCCCTAAAGAAACTTTTGAAAATAAATTATATTCCACTTACTTAAGTTATACACAGGATGCCAGGTAACGTCTGCCATGCAATTAAAACAGCCAAAAAATTATGTATTCCGAAATAATTACAATACATTTGGAAAGAAGGGAAAAGGTTGAAGATATTACAAATTAATGTGGTAGAGGGTATCTTAAGTACAGGACGCACTACCAGAGAACTTGCCTCGCAATTAAAACGGATGGGACACAAAAGCTATATTGCATATTCAAGAGGTTTGATAAAATTACCCGGAACCTACTGCATTGGTAATCAGACAGACCGTAAAATTCACGCTCTGGGTTCTCGTCTTTTGGGACTCCAGGGATACTTTTCCCATCTTCCAACCTATCATCTGTTAAGATATATAAGAAAAGTGAAGCCAGACATTGTTCATCTTCGGAATCTTCATGGTAATTTTCTAAACTTAAATATGCTGTTAAAATACCTTGGAAAAAGGGATATTCCTACTGTAATCACCTTACACGACTGCTGGTATTTTACTGGAAGGTGTACTCATTATACAGTAAACAAATGCTACCAGTGGCAAACCTGCTGCTTAAAATGTCCAAACAGCCGTAATACAATGCCAAGCTGGTTTTTCGACAAGTCTAAAAAAATGTATTTAGACAAAAAAAAGTATTTTTCTAAGATTAAATATCTGGCAGTTGTAGGTGTTTCTGATTGGATTACAAGGGAGGCTAGAAGGTCTTATTTAGCTGAATATGCAACTATTAACAGAATCTACAACTGGGTAGATTTAAATTCCTTTACCCCCAGAGAAGATAGTTATATTCGTACTGTTTTCAAAGCAGAGGATACATTTATTATCCTTGGTGTAGCAGCTATATGGGGACAAGAAAAAGGATTATTAGAATTTATAACAATAGCAGAACGCTTTCCTGACTGCCTTGTACTGCTGGTTGGAACTTTAGATAAAGACATGGTACTTCCGGATAATATAAAATCAATCCCGTTAACTTTAAATCCTATAGCTCTCTCCAGAATCTATTCCGCCAGTGACGTACTAGTCTCATTGTCCATGGAGGAATCCTTTGGTAAAATAATTGCAGAGGCCTGTGCCTGCGGCACTCCGGTTGTCGCATATAATTCTACCGCTTCTGCTGAGCTAGTGACACCGGAATGTGGCTATACAGCTATAACAAATACCTTAGAAGACATATGTAACGGAATACATAAAGTAAAACAATGCAAAAAAGAATCTTATACTAATAATTGCCGCCAATATGCCATAAAGAATTTTAACCTTATTGAATGTACCAAAGAGTATATTAAAATATATGAAGCGTTACTTTATAAGAAAACAGCAGGCAGTCTTAAAACAGTCACAAATAGTAAAAAGTCACATATTCTATAGTAAACTCCCCTATGTGTATTTTAGTGCTATTAGCACTTATACACATACAATTCAAGATGTTGAAAACGAACATCTTAAAAGCCATCAAAATCCATTATTCAAAGAGAGGATTTTAAAATGCTTGTTTACTTATTTGTGCTTACAGTGCTGTTTATGATTGCTTTAATAAAAACAAAGCCTGATAAAATACTGCCTGATGAAAGTAGGGCAACCGCCAAAACCCCCCCTTTTTTTGTATTTTTACTACTGTCATTTATTTATTTTATAATGATATTAAAACAACCTGCCGTAGGCGATTACAGACAATATGCCCTTCATTTTTTAAGCTCTGTCTACAGACCTATGGACAAATTCTTAAATATTATGGAGGAACCTGCTTTCTACGTACTTACTAAATTTATGACGAATTATACCTTAAGCACCTTCTGGTATTTTGCAGTTACTTCGGCGGTTATTTGTATATCTGTCGGAATCTTTATAAACAGGTACAGTGATAACAAAAAATATGCCATCTATTTTTACTATACCATTGGATTATTTGCTTTCACCATGGCGGGACTTAGACAGTCCTTAGCCATGTCTGTTTGTTTGTTTGCTCATGAAGCAATTCGAAAAAGAAAGCCTTTGCGATTTTTACTGCTAGTTTGTCTTGCATTTTTATTCCATAAATCTGCTGTGTTTTTCCTTCCTGCCTATCTTTTGGCTAAGATTCGATGGAAAACTATGAATGTCCTAGGAATTGTGGCAGTATATGGCTTTATCAGTATTACCTTTAATTCTTTATACCAGTATATCGCAGACTGGCTGGATTACAGCTATGGTATAGAGGGAACGGGTAATGGCGGAATCTTCTTAGCCATTTTGTTGATTATAAGTGCTTTAGCCATTATATATAAGAACAAACTACTGCTTAAGAATCCTGACAATTTAATCTTTATAAATTTGCATTTTGGTGTATTGGCTCTTTGGCTCTTCCGTATGTTTACCAGAACCGTGGAACGCCCTGCTTTTTATTATTTATACTCTACAATCATTCTACTTGACAAGATTCTAGATTTACAGGCTGACAACGAAACAGAAGCAACCAATCAAAAAATCTTAGTAATATCTTCTTTATTTTTATTTGCATTGTTCTTTCTATACCGTACTGCCAGAGATAGAAACTTAATACCGTATATATTTATATAACATAATTCTTCTATAAAAATGAACTGTTTAAGAAAAGCCAAAAATAGAACAGAAATGAGTGGAGAATATGAATGAAAGCGGAGAACAGTATAGTTCAAAACAAATAAAGTTAGGCGCTATAATGGCCTATATCAGCATCGCTGTGAATATTGTTGCAGGTTTAATCTATACGCCCTGGATGGTTCGCTCCATTGGGCAGGGAGACTATGGCCTCTATACTCTGTCTGTTTCTTTAATTAGCATGTTTGTACTAGATTTTGGACTTGGGGCAGCCGTCACCCGCTTTCTGTCTAAATACAATTCTGATAATGACCAGGAGAGTATCAATAACCTCTTAGGAATTGTAAGCAAATTGTTTTTCGTACTTGATATTATTATTAGTGTTGTTTTAGTTATTGTATATTTTTTGATAGGATCAATTTATCAACAACTTACCTTTGAAGAGATTATAAAGCTTAAAGTAATCTATGTTATAACCGCCTCCTTTAGTGTAATTTCCTTTCCATTTACAACCCTAAACGGAATTCTGACGTCTTATGAAAAATTTATTTATCAAAAGGGTTGTGATTTATTAAACCGTATGCTCAATATGGCACTTATCATCCTAGCCTTAAGTATGGGCTATGGACTTTACACTCTGGTAACCATTAATGCCATAACCGGAGGTATCAATATACTCATAAAGCTAGGAATAGTAAGGAAAATCACACCCGTAAAGATACACCTTAAACATAAAAGCCGTAAAATGCTTAAAGAAATTCTGGGTTTTTCTATATGGTCTATGATTATAACCATTGCCCAGAGACTTATTTTTAATATCATACCAACAATACTGGGGGCATTTTCCGGCAGTATAAGCATTGCAGTCTTTGGAGCAGCTTCAACATTAGAAGGATTTGTATATACCTTTTCCACCGGAATCAATGATTTATTCCTGCCAAAAGTCTCAAGAATTGTCTTAAAAGACGATAACCAAAGCTTGTTAACACTCATGATTAAGGTCGGACGTGTCCAATTTGTAGTCATCGGTCTTTTGTTTACCGGTTTTTTTACGATTGGCAGGGATTTTATAAATCTCTGGCTTGGAGGCGGCTTTGAGAGTGCTTATCTTTGCACACTATTTTTAATGCTTCCAAGCCTGATAGAACTGCCGCAGCATATAGCCGGATTAGCCGTCATTGCTGTTAATAAGGTACGCAGTAAATCCTTTATCTTTATTCTTACCTCCCTCCTTAATGTGGTACTGTCCATTTTTCTTACACGCCAAATTGGGGTACTGGGAGCGGCTGTCTCAATTAGTGCCGCTTATCTGTTACGTACTGCGGCTATGAATGTGCTTTATTATAAACAGTTAAACCTTAATATTTTTACATTTTTTAAAGAATGCCATGTAAAAATGAGTCTTGCCTTTATTCTTTCCATACTTACCGGTTTTTTACTGCCAAATCTCATTACCGTTAATGGCTGGCTGACCCTTGGAATCAAGGGGCTATTAATCACTGCCGTTTACATTGTGTTCATGTGGTTTCTCGCCTTAAATACGTATGAAAAAAATCTATTCTTTTCTGCCGGAAGAAAACTTATAAAAAAAATACTTAAAAATTAATACGTCATAAAGTAAATAGTTACCTGCGTATTTCAAAGTTTGCAGGTATCTATCTGAAAGGGAGTTGAGAGCAAGATTGAATTTTAGAATTGCTGTTGTTATATTAAATTATATGAATTATGAAGATACTTTGGAATGCATACAGAGTGTATTATCACAAACCTATCGTAATTACGACATTATTGTTGTGGAAAATGGCTCGCCAAACAATTCTTATCAGGCATTATTACAACACCTGAAAAGAAATCAAAAGATTACCTTATTAAAAAGCAATAAAAACCTGGGGTATGCAAAAGGAAACAATCTTGGTATCCGCTATGCAAAAGAACGGTTAAATGCTGACTATGTGTTTGTATGCAACAGTGATATAACCTTTCAGCCAGATTTGTTTGAAACTATACTAAAGACCAATTATAAAGGGATTGGAGTTATATCTCCAACAGTCTATTATCCCTACGGTACGAAGCAGCCTGTCTCCCTACAAACCAGTTCTATCTATAAAACGATTTTAAGTACAGTAACGGGTATCTTTGCCGCTTGGCTTATGTGTCTTCCCCTCATAAATAAACTGGTACACCTTTTTCACAAAGATTCTCAAATAGAAGCCGCATATCCTTTTAATAATGAAGAATTCACTTACAACATTCAGGGCTGCTCTTATTTTTTAACCCCCGCTTATTTTAGATACTATCAACAGTTATATCCAAAAACATTTTTATACTGGGAAGAGATTAATCTGGCAGTTTACTTATCAAAGACCGGCTTAAAGGCTATTATAGTAGAGACCTCCCCTGTAATTCATAAGGATAAAAAATCCTTTATCCGGCTTGTTTCCCCACACAATGCAGACATAAAAAAATTAAAGTATAGTACTGACAGTCTCTTTCATTCTCTTCCCATGTTTTTTTCAAACTATCCTTCAATCGTAAGAAGATATGATACCTCTAGACTTAAATCAAACCAGAAAGGATTAAAATAATGAATCAATTAAAATTGATGACAATTCTTGGCACCCGCCCCGAGATTATCAGGCTATCCGAGGTTATAAAAAAGTGTGATTTATATTTTAATCATATCCTGGTACATACCGGGCAGAACTGGGATTATTCCTTGAATCAAATCTTCTTTGAGGACTTAAACTTGCGACAGCCAGATATTTATCTGGAAGCTGTAGGAGATGACTTAGGAGAGACAATCGGGAATATTATTGCCAAATCCTACCAGACCATGCTTTTGCATAAGCCGGATGCACTATTGATTCTTGGAGATACCAATTCGGCTTTATCAGCCATCGCTGCAAAAAGACTTAAGATTCCTATTTTTCACATGGAGGCCGGAAACCGTTGTTTTGATGAAAATCTTCCGGAGGAAACAAACCGGAAGATAGTAGACCACATTGCTGATGTAAATTTGTGTTACAGCGAACATGCAAGGAGATACCTGCTGGCTGAAGGCAGACCCAAAGAAAGAACCTATGTAACTGGCTCACCCATGGCAGAAGTTCTTACGGCACATTATGAGAAGATTAATAAAAGTCCTGTCTTAGAAACCCTAGCGCTTAAAAAGAAAAATTATATTTTACTGTCTGCTCACCGGGAAGAAAATATTGATATTGTTGATAATTTTATGGCACTTATGGAATCTGTGAATACTCTGGCACAAGTCTATGATATGCCTGTGATTTATTCAACGCATCCGCGTTCTGCTAAAATAATAGAAGAACGGAAATTTCACTTTCATTATAATGTAAGATCTATTAAACCCTTTAATTTTACGGATTACAACCATCTGCAAAAGCATGCCTACTGTGTGGTTTCAGATAGTGGAACACTACCTGAGGAAGCCTCCTACTTTAAATCTTTTCCGGCTGTGTGTATCCGGACTTCCACCGAGAGGCCTGAGGCGCTCGATACAGGTAATTTCATTCTAGGCTCTATAACACCTAAACAAGTGCTTCAGGCTGTGGATGTTGCTGTTAGGTTGCAGCAGCAGATGGACATTGGCAGTGATGTGCCTGACTATATTGAGGAGAACGTCAGCACCAAGATAGTCAAGCTGATTCAAAGTTATACAGGGATTATTAACCACATAGTATGGCGAAAATAAAAGTTTTTCAAATCTTTTATTTTCTTTTGTCTGCTGCATATAGATAATTTCGAACTATATTTATATTTAGCAAACTAATTTTATGTAAGTGATTGACATTTTTTACCATCTGTGTTATTTATAAATTACAGCATTGGACATATCATTTTACATAATACAATTCATGGGGCTTTACACAATCCGTACATTCACAACGGCTGTATAATTTTTTTAAGCTGTAAAATTTACGGAAGACTAGTAAAAATTACTAAAAGCTGTAAATTACAAATGGAAAGTTGGTGATATTTTAGTTAAAGTGTAACCTATTATCTTAATGGACAATATGAAGAGTAAAATACGAGAAGGAGGTTTTTTATGGGAAATAAGGGGCTTAAAAAAGTACTCAGTATAGTCTTGGCGGTCTCTTGTATTGCTTTTAATCCGCAAATAAACACGCAGCAGGTGAAAGCAACAGAAACAGGAGCTGTACCCAGTCAGGAGTATAATTGGAAAAATGTTCAGATTTACGCTGGAGGTTATGTAGATAATATTGTATTCAATCCGGGTGAACAGGATTTAATTTATGCCAGAACTGACATGGGAGGTGCTTACAGATGGAATCCTGCTGACAGTTCCTGGATACCTTTAACCGATTGGATCGGTGCTGATAACTGGAATAACTTAGGCTGCGAAAGCCTGGCAGTGGATTCGATTGAAACAAACCGGGTCTATATCGCCGCAGGAACCTACACGAATGAATGGACATCCGCTAACGGTTACATTATGCGTTCTGAGGATAAAGGAGACACCTGGCAGTTAGCGGAGTTACCCTTTAAATTAGGTGCAAACATGCTGGGACGTTCTATGGGGGAACGCCTTGTTATTGATCCTAATAGTAATAATGTATTATATCTAGGTGCCAGAAGCGGCAACGGATTATGGAAAAGTACAGATTATGGTGCAACCTGGAATAAAGTAACCACCATGACCCATGTAGGAAACTACGCTCCAAGTGAGGATGACCCCAGTTCGTATGACAGTACATTGACTGGTGTAGTTTGGGTTACTCCTGATCCCTCCTCCAGTGCTCCCGGCACTCCCTGTAAAACTATTTACATTGGTGTTGCTAATAAAAAAGGACAGGCGACTGTATACCAGACACTGGATGGCGGTTTAACCTGGGAAGCTGTTCCGGGACAACCAAAAAACATTGTGGTTCCAGATTCAACCAATCCATCCAAAACAACAGGTCTGTTTCCCCACCATGGAGTGTTGGCCTCTAATGGTGTATTATACATACCTTATAGTGACGGAGTGGGTCCTTATGACGGACATAAAGGAGAGGTCTTTAAATATAACACAAAAACTGGTGTATGGACGGATATAACTCCAATACCTACCTCCAGCGGTGATAATTATTTTGGATTTGGCGGTCTTGCCGTGGATCCTGTAAATCCCGACGTGTTAATTGTATCCACTCTTAATTCTTGGTGGCCGGACGCAAATTTCTTCCGAAGTACAGATGGAGGCGCAACCTGGATTCGCTTCTGGGATTGGAATGGTTACCCTGAGAGGACAATTCGTTATACACAGGACATCACTGATTCACCCTGGTTAACTTTTGGTAATAACCCACAACCACCGGAACCCGCATTAAAGCTGGGCTGGATGATTGGAAATATTTCAATTGACCCATTTAATTCCGATAGAATGATGTATGGAACCGGTGCTACTGTATACGGAACCAATAATTTAACTGACCTTGAAAATGGTGGTAAGGTGCACTTATCTGTTTATGCGAAAGGAATTGAGCAAACAGCAGTACAATCTTTAATAAGTCCTACCACGGGATCTGCCCATTTAGTCAGCGGAATGTATGATCTCGGTGGTTTTGTCCACAAAGATTTGGATTCCGTTCCGGACATGATGCTGCGGACACCCTTTTTAGGAAATACCTCTATTGACTACGCAGAACTAAGCCCAACCCGCTATGTTCGTGTAGGTAATACCGATAAAGGTTCCGGTTCAAGAATTGGTTTATCTTATGATGTAGGCTCCAACTGGTTTCCCTTGAATAATCCCTGGCAGTCAAACAGCGAAGATACAACCGGCGGCGGCACTGTTGCCATGTCAGCCGATGGTACTAGTATTGTATGGGCTCCAAACGGACAATCTGTTTATTATTCCACCAATACCGGTTCTTCCTGGTCATTAAGCGCCGGAGTACCTGCCGGTGCCAAGGTTGCCTCAGACAGAGTAAATCCAAGTAAATTCTATGCCTTTCACAATGGAAGCTTTTATGTAAGTACCAATAAAGGTGCCACCTTTACAGCAACTGTTACAAACCTTCCATATTCCGGACACATAAAAGCAATGCCAGGTATCGAAGGAGATGTTTGGATAGCCGGTGAAACCTATAATGGTATCAGCGGAATCTTCCATACCACTGATTCCGGGCAAAGCTTTACTAAGTCTACAGATGTAGAAGAAGGTTATGTGATTGGTTTTGGTAAAGCTGCACCGGGAGAAACCTATATGTCCTTATATGCATCTGCTAAAATATATGGTGTGAAAGGCATTTTCCGTTCTGACGATGCCGGACAGACCTGGGTACGTATTAATGATGATGCCCATCAATATGGTGTAACCAATAGCTGTATTACAGGTGACCCAAGGATTTATGGCCGCGTTTACCTTGGTACAAATGGCAGAGGTATCTTATATGCTGATATCGCAGGAGAGATACCTGCTAATAATGCATCTATTAGCCCAACAACTGCAACCTTTGACAAAAAGACTGCAAGTCAGGCTGATATTACGGTTACATTAGCTTTAAACGGTAATACCTTAAATTATATTAAGAATGGAAGTACTGCATTAGTAAACGAATCAGATTATACTGTTTCCGGTAATACAGTAACCATTAAAAAATCTTATCTTGCTGGTCTAAGTGTTGGTTTGACTGCCTTGACCTTTGATTTTAGCCAAGGTCTTGATAGAACCTTAAGTCTGACTATTGTTGATACAACGGCTGCAAATAACGCAGATATCACTCCGGTACAGGCAAATTTTGATAAAAATACAGAAAAACAACAGGATATTAGCATTGCATTAACTTTGAATGGTAACACCCTGACAGCAATTAAAAATGAAACCACTGTTCTAAAAATGGATGAAGATTACTCCTTAACAGGAACTACAGTTGTAGTAAGGAAAGAATATCTAGAGAAGTTAAACAATGGAACAGTTAACCTGACTTTCGTGTTCAGTGCCGGTGCCAGCAAGGATTTATCTATTCAAATCACTGATACTACACCCGTAGAAATTGGTGATATTCAAGTTCAGTTCATTGGAACAAATGCTGCCAGTACTCAAGGTATTGGAGCTAAGTTTCGGATAATTAATACCGGCAATACACCCATATCCTTATCCGATGTTAAGCTCCGTTATTACTATACCGTAGATACTGCTGCCAGTCAGAATTTTTACTGTGACTGGACCAATGTTGGTATGGCTAATATAACCGGTACCTTTGAGGCGCTGAATCCAGCAAAGGCTACCGCTGACTATTATCTAGAGATTGGGTTCACCTCCGGTGCAGGAACTCTAGAAGGCGGCCAAAGTGTTGATGTGCATACTCGTTTTGCAAAATCTGACTGGTCTGCCTATACCCAAACCAATGATTATTCTTATAAAGCAACCGGTTCTTCTTTTGAAGACTGGAACAAAGTTACTGCATATATAAATGGTGTTTTAAGTTACGGAATAGAACCGTAAGATAATTCATGTGAATTTTTACTTACAACTGGGAGAGAAGCTATCAAACCCTTAACTTATAATAAATAAACTGCTGTATAATCATGGAATACATGGAACAATCTCTACCGCATCAACAATGCTGGGTAGATACTTCCTTAAAAATTCTGTGAGTTACAGCAGTTCTTTCTTTATAGTAAAACATGTACGTCAAACGATTCCAACCTATCCTGAAGAACTGAATCTCCTAAAAATGATATATGAATAGACAAACTCTTTATAACCAAATTAATATGAGACAATTTTTATAGGAAAGGGATTCCAAATTTGGGTATTCATGTGATACAATTATTATACGGTTCCTATATTAGCCATTAAAGTATATTCATACTGCTTATTTTTCAAATAACATTCTATATTTCAAGGAGCAAAAACCATTTTTGTGTGAATAGATGGCAAAAAGGATTACTAGAGAGTTTACATAAGAGAATTAATAACGTAGATTTATTAGCTAATGAAACAGGAGGGTATGAAATAAAAATGAAATACGATGTGAAAATAATAAATAAAAAAGTAGAAGACTTATTATCGTGTATGAGCCTGCCAGAAAAAGTAGGTCAAATGATTCAGATTCCATATTCATTAGTCACACGAGAAGAAGCACTTGCATGGGTGGACAAAGGTGCCGGTTCCTTCTTACACGTTCTTGGCGATAACGCAAGAGAACTTCAGTCTGCTGCTCTAAAAACAAAGCACGGAATCCCCCTTCTATTTGGTATAGATGCAATTCATGGACACGGACTCAATGAGAATGCCACTATTTTTCCTACCCAGCTTGCCGCTGCTTGTAGTTGGAACCGGGAACTTATACAAGAAATGGGTCAGGTAACCGCCAGAGAAGTAGCAACTGACGGTCTGCACTGGACATTCTCACCTGTTCTTTGCCTTGGTCGTGATATACGTTGGGGACGTATTAATGAAACCTTTGGTGAAGACCCTTATCTTGCCGGAGAATTAGGTGCTGCTATCATTAAGGGCTATCAGGGTGAAAGTCTTGACAGCGATGAAAGTATACTAGCCTGTGCAAAACACTATATAGGTTATGGGGAAGCAGTCGGCGGCCGTGATTCTTGTGATACTGAAATCACCTACCGAAAAATGCGTGAAGTATTCCTTCCTCCCTTCGAAAAGGCTGTAAAGGCAGGCTGTGCCACAATTATGAGTGCTTATGGCTCCATAGACGGTACACCTCTTACTGTTAATGAAAAAGCACTACGTCATATATTAAGGGAAGACCTTGGATTTGACGGCTTTGTAGTAACAGACTGGAATAACGTTAACAGCCTGATTCACATACAACATGTGGCCGCTGATATCGGAGAAGCCTCACAGATGGCTGCTAAGGCCGGCAATGATATGATTATGAATAGTCCTGCTTTCTATGAAGCTACCATAAAACTTGTAGAAGATGGTCTGCTTGATGAAAAAGTAATTGACGAGGCGGTGGGAAATATTTTAAGAACAAAGTTTCGCATGGGTTTGTTTGAACATCCCGAGAAGAAAGGAATACCCGGTTGCTTTGGCTGTCAGGAACACCTTAACACCAGCGAAAAGCTTTCACAGGAGAGCATTGTACTACTTAAAAATACGGGAATTCTGCCGCTTGCAAATACTATGAAGCGCATTGCGGTTATAGGTCCCAATGCAGATGATATCCGTGCACAGTATGGAGACTGGACATATTTTTCGCACCCGGAACCTAATCCGGAGCATCCGCCTGTCAGACCATATGTCACTGTTCTTGAAGGAATACAGCAGCTTGCTGATGAGAATGAACTATCAGTAGAATATCATGAAGGCTGTAGTATCAGGGAAAGCGAGAAGGAGGATATTGCAGGTGCTGTACAAATTGCAAATCACTGTGATGTGATTGTACTAGTAATAGGCGATATTGTGGAGCAGGCAGGAGAGTACAGAGATAGAGCCGACTTGACTTTGACAGGTAAACAAATGGAGTTGTTTAGGCAGCTTCGCAGTTTGAAAAAACCTCTTATTACAGTTTTTGTAGCTTCAAAACCTCTATGTATTAATACTATAGCAGAAGAAACGGATGCCCTGATTGTTGGTTTTAATGGCGGCATGTTTGGTGGTCTCGCCGTTGCTGAAACCATTTTCGGCAAATTAAATCCAAGCGGTAAGCTTCCAATATCCTTTCCACGCCACAGCGGACAGCTTCCGGTATATTATAACAATCTGCCGGGATGGCATGGCGGCAGGTACTTGGATTTACCTGATACTCCACTATTTGCTTTTGGTGAAGGCCTATCCTATACAAGCTTTAAATACTCCAATCTAAAAGTAGATGAGACCAACTTAACCCTTCAGGTAGATGTAAGTAATACCGGAAAACAGGATGGTTATGAAATCGTACAGGTATATTTTATAGATTGTGTAAGTTCTGTATTAACCCCTGTGAAGCAGCTGATAGGATTTGAAAAAATATATATAAAAGCAAATGAAACAAAAAATGTAAGCTTTACCTTCTCAAAGGAAGACTTCTCACTGGTAAATTCTGATGAGAAACGTGTCACGGAGCCAGGCGAATTTATATTAATGGTTGGCTCCAGTTCGAGGGATATAGATTTGTTACAAAGTACAATTACTTTATAAGCGTTGAAAAAACAATGGCAAAGTACCCTGATGGTCTTTGTTGTCATTATTTTGAAGAGTTTTTTGGAACGACCAAAAGCATGGTTATTTCACCTACTGATGGCACTATTAAGCTCTGTTGGGGCGGAAGAATGGAAAAGTTAAGAAAACATTTGAATTTCCGTTTGCAATTACTTACACTCTAGGTGAGCCTAAACTATATATGATGAATACAGTACTTTTACATCAAGATAAAATTCATGAAAGGACAAGGAAATGATTATTAAAGAAACAGAAAACAAAGAACTTCCAACAATAATTCTGTTACACGGTGGTGGACTATCTTGGTGGTCATTAAAACCTATTATTGAACAGCTAAAAATGAATTTTCATGTTGTAACACCAATTATTGAAGGACACGGAGAAGCCGGAAAGGACACTTTTGTAAGTATAGAAAATTATGCACATAAGTTGATAGAATTTATTGATAAACAGTATAATGGGAAAATTTTTGCAATTGGAGGATTATCCATAGGTGCACAAATTGTAACGGAAATAATATCGTTTAGAAATGACATTACGGAGTATGCAATCATCGAAAGTGCACTGATTTATCCAATTAAAGGTATGACTTTTATAACTGTTCCTACTTATAAGCTGTTTTATGGATTAATTAAAAAGAGATGGTTTTCAAAATTACAAGCAAAAACATTATGTGTCCCTAAAAATATGTTTGAGCAGTATTATGATGAGAGCCTAAAAATAACCAAAGAATCACTTATAAACATAACATTAAGCAATGGGAATTATTGCTTAAACGACTCTATTTGTCATACAAAAGCAAAGGTTTTGGTCATTGTAGGCGAGAAAGAACTTCGTATCATGAAAAAATCAAGTTTAAGATTACATGAGCTAATAGCTGATAGTGAATTGTACATTGCTCCCCACATGGGACATGGGGGAATTAGTCTGTTATATCCAGAAAAGTATGTCGCTTTAATAACAAATTTCTTTAAAAAGAAAAAATAGCACAATGAGGACTATATCACTGATTTGTCTTGGTATTTATTACAACACAAAACACCCATTAAACTATAATTAGATTTGTCGTTTCCATGACTATTCCTCAGTTAAAAGTATTATTTTAGGAATTATAAAACTAATCCATATTTCTTTCTATAGTTTTTTGGAGAATATCCTGTTATTTTCTTAAAGACCTCTGAAAAATAATATGGAGTACTAAAAGACAGGTATTCGCTTATAACTTTTATTTCTACCAAACTAGTTTCAAGAAGTTCGCAGGCTTTTTGGATCTTCATTCTTGTGAAGTAGTCAATTGGGGAATAACCGGTTCTTTCTTTAAACTTCCTGCTAAAGTGATATTTTGACATACACATCTTATCCGCAAGTTGCTCCAATGTGTACACTTCTTGTATGTTACTTTTCATAAATAATATCAAATCTTCAAGATTTATATTATTTGTAGCTTGAAGATGTGAATACGTTTTTATTTGCAATATATTTGAAAAAAAGTTTTGCAAAGTGGATGAAGCATGAAAAAGATCTGAAAAGCTATAACCGTTTGATAAGGTTCGCAATGCCACTTCCATTGACAGTGATAACTCTGCTCTTACACCAACCTGTACAATGGGAGACTGCTTTGAAATTTCCAGCCTGTAGAAAATATCAGCTATTCCTTTTCCAATAAAATGTACCCAGTAAATAGACCATGGATTATCTTGTGCAGCTCCATACGCATGTGGAGTGTTCGATTCTAATAAAACCAAATTACCTTTAGAAATAAGCTTCGTCATTTCATCGGTTCTTAACCAGCCATTCCCTTCTATGCAATAAAGCATTATATATTCGTTAATCCCAGGTCTCTCAACGGCATGCCTTTTGGCTTCTTTAAAATACCCGATTTTTGTGATTATCATATTCTCTAAAAATGTATCTTTACGTTCTTTTTCTATAATATTTTCAGGAATATATAGAGTTGTTCCCATCGAACTTGTAAGTTTTAAATTATCCTTATACATAATGCCTCCAAATAGCAATATTGTGTATTAAATTAGCAATCCACTGAATTTTATTCATTTGTATTATACTATATAATTTATATAGATTAAAACATTTTTTAATTCGGTATAACGAAGACAGTTACTTGTAGATGGTATAATCTAATTTACTTAATAATAAAACAATGGAGGAAAATAGTGAAGGAAATCAATATCAATTTACCCTCAACAGAGGGAATTAAATCAGAGACTATAATGAGCGGAAATAACTTAAATGGTGTAAATATTGGAGTCAATAGAACTCATTTTTTTAAGAACGATGCCCCATGGTTTCCAATTACAGGAGAGTTTCATTATTCCAGATATCCAAGTGAATACTGGAAAGAAGCACTATATAGAGCAAAAGCTGGTGGTTTAGATACCATTGCCACCTATGTATTTTGGATTCATCATGAAGAGATAGAAGGCACGTTTAAGTGGAGTGGACGTTTTGATGTTAAGAGATTTATTACTCTTTGTAAAGAAGTTGGTCTGAATGTTATCTTAAGAATAGGTCCTTGGGATCATGGTGAAGTTAGAAATGGAGGATATCCTGATTGGCTTTTTGAAAAGACAAAGTCGCCTGGTACAAATGATACGGAGTATTTTAAATATAGCAGGAGATTATATCAAGAAATCTATCAACAAGTAAAAGATCTGTTTTACAAGGATAACGGGCCAATTATAGGAATTCAGATTGATAATGAATATGGGCTTTGCCATGGTCTAAGAGGATACGAAGGCCGGGAGCATATGATGATACTTAAAAAAATGGCACTTGAGATTGGATTTGATATTCCTATTTATACATCTACCGGGTGGGGAGGGTCGGTTGTTGTTGAAGGAGAATTTCTTCCTCTTATGGCAGCATATGTAGAAGGCTCTTGGGAACAACACATTGACGTAGTTCCTCCAAATATCAATTTTGTATTTACGTCAATAAGAGATGACTTAACAGTTGGTTCTGACCTATCGAAAAATGAGCATTTTAGCAGTTCATATGATATTAATAACTATCCTTTTGCCACCTGTGAATTAGGAGGCGGAATGCAAGCCAACTATCAGAGACGTCCTATAATAACTAAGGAAGATACGGAATCCATGGCCTTTGTAAAATTGGGTTCAGGAGCAATCATGCTTGGTTATTACATGTATCAGGGAGGTACAAATCCAATCGGAGAGTTAACAACACTTCAAGAGTCAAGAGCAACAGGCTATCCGAATGATTTGCCTAAACTTTCATATGATTACCAGGCACCTTTAGGGGAATACGGCCAAAGTAATCCATCTTATCATGCATTAAGACGATTACATTTATTCGCAAAAGATCAAGAAGCAATACTTACACAGGCCGCTAGTTTTATCCCAAATGACAATGAAATCCGACCAGATGACTCCTCAACGTTAAGATATGCTGTACGCTATTATGGAAATAGTGGATTTCTGTTTATAAATAATTATCAGCACAATCTTACTATGAGCCCTCATGAAGATTTATGTTTTAAAATTAAAACTGATAATGATACAATACAATTTCCACGAGTTGATTTAAAAAGTGGAGAATGGAGATTATTACCTTTTAATCAAAATCTGAATGGCATTAGAATGATATGTGCAACAGTGCAACCACTGACAAGTCTTCAGGTTTGTAATGAATATTATTATTTTTATTATGGTGATATGGATTATGACATAGAGTATAGGATGGATAGCTTAACAATAAAAGCAATTTTGTCCGGTAATGTATGTAGTAACTCTAATGGTGTGACCATTCTCAAACAAACCTTTAATAGAGATAATACAATTCTAGATCCAATTATACTTAAGAATCAGAACGGCGATACGATAAATATAGTTACTTTAACAAAACAACAAGCCACTCAATTAAATAAAGTTGATATTAATAATAACTCATATATTATAATATCTGAAGCGGACACTTATGTAGATGACCAACAAGTACAAGTTGTCTCAATAGGTGAAGAAGAAGTAACAGTTTTAACATTTCCAGCCCTGCCTTCTGAACAAAAATTAGATAAATATAGTTCGAATTCTGTAAATGGCATTTTTAACTTATACAGTGTCAGATGGACACCTGTAAAGCCGGCAATAAAATTAAATAAGCTTGGAGTATTAACAAACGGACATTTACAATATGCACTTATAGTAGAAAAGGAGTATTTAGCTGGCTGTACCGATGTATTTTTAGAGATTAATTTTGAAGGCGATATAGCAGAATTAACTCAAGATGGAAAATTAAAGGCTGATTGGTTTTATACAGGCTTAACTTGGAGGATTGGATTAAAAAGATTTGAGAAAGATTTGTGTAAAGGTAATTGGTTACTAGACATTAGTCCATTAAGTAAGGAGGCTTTTATTTATTTAGACAAATGGCCGGATATGGTAGATGATAAAGCACTTAATTTAGTAGATTATAAAATTGTTCCCGAATACAGAATAATATAATGGTAGTATAGCTAAATGTTAACACCGAGCGATTGTGAAGTATATTAGAATGTTAAACACAGGCATTTTGTAATTAAACCTCGGAATTAATATACCATTTTTCATTGCATCTATGTCAGGTGATTCCGATGTTATACATTATTTTCTTGAGTTAATAATATAACAATAGTATAATGTCTAATTAGTAAATACAATCATGTGTTAATACATGAACCATATTTATAGCAAAAAGTAAAAAGGGCGAATATAATAGGAGGCATATTGAAATGCACATGCGAAGGAAGAGGGTATTAATAGGTTTGTTATGTATAACCTTGTTAAGTATGGGGTACAAACCGTTAATATCAAGTGCAGCGACAGCAGGGAAAGACATAACATGGAAAAAAATAAGTCAAGAGTCAGAAAGCGGAAATTTAACGGATATTACCTATAATAAGAAAAAAATATACATAGCTGTTGGAGATGAGGGCACGATACTGCGTTCCAGCAATGGTTTGGACTGGAAACGAGTATCCTTACAGACAACATCTGATTTAAAGTCAATTGCAACCAATGGAAATGAGTTTATTGTGGTTGGAAGTGATGGTGTCATTATAAAATCAAAGGATGGCAGCACATGGATTAAGGCAGCTGTAACCTTTGATAAGCAACTAACATATCAAAGTATAACTGGAAAGAACCAAAAATATAACGATGAAAAATATAGTATTAACTGGAAAAAACAACCTAAGCAGAGCGAAGTGGAATTTCGAGATGTAATATGGGATGGAAAGAAATACGTTGCAGTTGGTCACTGGAAGGTTAATACAGGTACACTTAGAGCAGGAAAATATTCCGACTTTAAACAAGCCAGTTTGTATAGCGATTTTGTGGTAACATCGTCTGATGGGAAGAAGTGGAAGGCTGATTACACTGGTATGGAGAACATGGAGACAGTGGTATATACTGGTCAAAAATATTTCATTACATCCGAAACACAAATAGCATTTTCAACAGATTTAAAAAAATGGAAGATAACAACACCAAAAGTACGTGGAAGCATAATGGATATTATCTATGAAAATGGAAAATACATGATGATTAACTGGGATGGAAGCGTAGATTCTATGGGAGCTGCGATACATACCTCGACCAATGGAACAACATGGAAATCTGTTATTAATCCTACTAATTTGGGATCATTAACTCATGAAGTAGATGATACTATAAAGAAATATGGAAAAGCAAATGGATTTGCGAATTTATCCATGCGAACGGTGATTTGGGACGGCAGTAAGTATGTTATTGCAGGTTATAAAGGGATGATATTAACATCAAAAAATGGAGCTGCATGGAAAATGCTGAGTAATCGTTGGGAAGTCTATTACAAGGCATGGGGGTATACAGATGAAGCAGGAGAAACCGCTAATATTAATAAAATGGTTTATGATGGAGAACAGTATATACAAGTTGGAAATAATGGAACCATACTTGTAACAAAGGATTTGACAGAGGGAACGGTTGTCAGAGAGCGACTGCCGGCAGACTATACCAATGTTGTATACGATGGTAAAAGTAGGTATTTTGCGTATGGAACTGAAGAAAGTGAAGGGGTATTAGAGTCCGCTGATGGTTACAGCTGGACAAAAGTTGATTTTGGAGATAATATAAAAGGAATGAATACAGAAACCGTTGTAGCACATAATGGAACAGCGCTGATTGTCGGTAATACAAGTGCAAACGATGGTAATTGCTTTTACTATTATTCGAATAAAGTAGGGGATTGGAAAAAAATGAGCTTTTCTGATGAGTTTTCCTATACATACGGTTCACAATATTTAGATGGTAAATATCAGATTTTTACCAGACATGGGCTAATTACTTCGAAGGATGGTAAAAAATGGAGTGGTTATAGTCTAACAGATACAATGCCTCAAAAAATTGTTACCAATGGGAAAATATATGTTGGAATCAGAGCAACACATGATTTCTCCAAGAATATATGGGCAGGTAGTTTGTATACTGCAACTAATTATAATAAATGGACGAGTGTGAAGGTGAAAAAAGGAGGTAAAAGCTACCATTTATCAGCTTCTGATGTAGTATGGACGGGTAAGAAATTTGTAACCATTGGTGGAAAATTACTTGATAAAGATATTTTTAGCGATGAATATGTAGTAGCAACATCCTCTGATGGTAAAAATTGGATCATACAAGACAGCGAAGAAGATTTTGTAGCAGGTACCTATGGAAATAAAACCTTTCTGGCATTCGATAATGATGGATCTATATATGTATCTGCGGATGGTGTAAAATACACAAAGAAGAATAAAATGACCAACCAAAAATTAGCAGGCGGACTTTGGGATGGCAAGAAATTTATTATTGTGGGAGACATGGGGGTTATGTTTGCTTCAGTCAAATCAAAAAATACCACAATACCAATAAAAAGTAGTTATATAGAAAATAAAAGGGAATATGTACTTCAGTACTAACAATATTTTATTCTAGAAGGTAAAATAGATAAAATCAATTTATAGAAGGGTAAATCCTGACTTCCCATTATATTTTTATAACCGGTATATTAGTTCTTAAGAAAATAAAGAATATGTAAATCAAATGATTTGGTTTATATATTCTTTTATTTGTATAATCTGATAAAACGACAAAATAATAAAAGATATTATTTTAGCATATATTTGTAATATTATCCAAAAAGTGATATATTGGAAGTACTTATTGTAGCAATAAACCTGCTAATAAAGTAAAGACAAGGCTGAAAAAAATATCAAACAAATATGCGATAGGTTCGCTATAATTTATCAAGGCAAACTACAGATTATTTATAACTTGAACAGGACATGCTGTTGTCATTTTTGCGTGTTATGATAAATAAAAATATGATTACTGGAGGAATAGGTTATGAATGGTATGAAAGCTAATGTCGGTGTGGGTCTGTTTGTTCAAGATATAGGAAAGATGGTTTCGTTTTATAGAAACATCATGGAATTTGAGACCGATTGGGACGGTGGATTATTTGCTGAGTTTAAAACAAACAGTGGTCCTTTATCATTATTTATGTATGATCGAAAAGCTTTTGCAGAAGCTGTAGGTGAGCCCCATTACCCGCCAAAGGGAATTAACCTGACAATGGAAATTGGTATTTGGCTTCCAAATTTTTCTGATGTTGACAAAGAATATGAGCGATTAATGACACTTGGAGTAAAGTCATTTACAGGTGAGCCTGTAACCTATCCATTTGGTATACGAAATTTTTATGTTGCAGATCCTGAAGGTAATTTGCTTGAAATCGGAAGTAGAGGGCATGAGGAAGAAAATAGGAGATGACTAATGCATGTTAAACCTACACTATTAATTATTACATATAATAAAGAAAAGATATTTATTTTTACTAGATTGAGGTATAATGTGAGTTGATATAGATACAAAACCTCTTATTGATGTATTTGTATCAAAGTTATTTATAAACTATGTATGATGGCGCGCATTGCGTTGTGATAAATAGTTAGTCAAAGGAGCGATTGCGTATGATTAAGAAAAATGTAACTACTGATAAACGTGTAAGGAGGGCTCACGTAAAATAACCCTCCACATTCGAATGGAGGATTTATATGAATATTTTAGATTTTGAGAAGAAACATGTTCACCCATGTGATGGAATTTATTTTGAAGAACTTAATAAAGCAGATGTAATCAGAGTTAGAAAAATGCGACAAATGTTATCTGAACATTCGTAGACTTGATGAATGCATATTGCATGATGAGTGACTTACCTATTATCAATAATCTCGTAGAGCATCTACAGAATGTAATAAATTTTTTGGGTTAAATTAGCAATGGACAAAACCCAAAAATAAACGGCTTAGCAGTAATTAGTTTTGTCGCTTTCATATAAAAATGTAATAAAAGATAATATTTTAGTTTATGTATTTTGTAATATAATCAAATAAGTGATCTATTGGAAATACATATTATACCAATGGGAAGTTTGGAAAATAAATCAAAATTTGCAAAGGAGATTATTTTATTATGAGAGAATATAAAATGGTAAAGGTTCAGGAACAACCATTGTTGCGAGATAAAGTTGCGAATTGGTTTCATGAAAAGTGGAAAGTTCCAGTCGAAGCATATCTGGAAAGTATTGATATATGTATAAAATCTGAGAATAGCATACCACAATGGTATGTTGCAATGCTAGAAGATGAAATAATAGGTGGACTAGGTATAATAGAAAATGATTTTCATGATAGAAAAGATTTAACACCGAATATTTGTGCTGTCTATGTTGAAGCAGAATATCGTTGTCAGGGTATAGCAGGTAAATTGCTTGAATTTACATGTGAGGATATGAATAAAAAAAATATAAAAACACTTTATCTCATAACGCATCACACTTCCTTTTATGAGCGTTATGGTTGGGAGTTTTTATGTATGGTTCATCCAGATGGAGAAGAAGAACAAACTAGAATGTACATTCATCGAAATAGATAAATTCCGACACTCGAAATGTACACAGGAACTTACCTTCCAGGTAAGATACATATATTGGGTCCGAGTAAATCAAAATATTCATATTGAGCTATATTGTGGAGAATAATTCTGGATAAAAAGGAATCTAGTCCAATTCACTTATCGATTTATAAAATTAAGAGTCTAAAAATATGTGATGCAATAAGCATAGTTGAAATATGTACTAATTATGATTACCAAAACAAACTACTTAAAGCATATGACTTTTTGCAAAAAGGAGTAGAAAATGAAGTTCATAAATTCACCAACTGAGTCACCGGAAAATGTTATACACAAAACATATTATAGTCAGTTTATGGCTTGCGATATCGGCTATAATATTTATTTACCACAGGGTTATAATGAGACTGACGAAAATTTTTCAGTTTTGTATCATTTACATGGATGGACCGGCAATGAATCATCCGAAGTGTGGACGATGGAAAAAATATACAAATCCAAATCAGAGATTACTGTGTTTCCTAATAATTCCCCGGTTATTGAAAAATATGAAAAATTGCCTGTTGAGTTCATGTTTATTAACGAGTTAATACCACATATCGAAAGAGAATACAAAACGATAACAGCCCGCAGAGGCAGATCAATTTCAGGCTTTTCGATGGGTGGCGGTATGGCGCTTAACTATGCTGTTAAATATCCTGATTTATTTTCTTCGGTAACAGCTTACGCAGGCACATATCACCATTATTATCACAAAGACTCTAATACTGTGGGTGCAGATCCGAAGAAGGCCAATGAGCTGTATACAGATATGATGGCAGAAGAAAGATATTTTGACGATGGCAATATTTTGTGCTTGATAAGGCAAAATGCAGAAAAGATTCGCGGCAGCCTGAATATAAATATGCATATAGGAACGGCTGATATATTGTTTTGTGATAATGAGATTTTGCATTTATACTTGGATTCATTGCATATTCCGCACATGTACAACATATTCGAGGGTGCGGGACATGAACTGAATCAAATTCTATAAATTTATGATGTCTTATTGCTCTCAAATTGTACTGACTTAATGTTTGAATAAGTGTAAAATTGTGGTATAATCTTTATATGTCTGTCACAATTGGTGGCAGTTGCGAACTGAAAGCTATTATTATTTTATGCAGAGAGGTGCTGTATGTTAGGTGTTCCAAAATCTAAGGTTCGTTTAGTAGAACATGATGAAAAATGGGCAGAGGTGTTCGAAAAAACGAAACTGGCTCTAATAAATATTCACGGTGATAATATAGTCGATATTCAACATGTAGGTAGCACTGCGATAAAAGGTATAATTGCTAAACCCATGCTAGATATAGCGATTCTATTTAAAAAAATATCAGACCCCGTTTTTAATGCAATGAAGAAAAGTGGATATGAGTATTATAGGTTTCTTTACAACATATACATTGTTATGAAGAAAAGCACCTTGAGCTTTTTCATGACCAGATAAAATTTAGAGATTTTATCCGTTCACATTCGGAATATGCAAAGGAGTATGAATTATTAAAGCAAGAGCTTTTTAAGATTTATTCCAATGATAGAAATAAATACACAGAAGGTAAACAAGCGTTTTTTGATAAAATAAAACAACTTGCAGATGAATACTCCGCTAAATAGTAAAAGCATAATGTGCAGTTATTTTTGTTCACTATTGTTATCGAATGAGAAATGATTGCATTTTGATAAAGCCAATGAGGATTATCAGAAGTTAAGGGATTTAAAATAGACTGCGAATGGCAGTCTATTTTAATAAGTATACACATCCGACTCATATCGATATGTATACTATATTCAACATATCCATTAAAATAGATATGAGGTGACATTATGGACAAAATATATGAATATGAACAAAATGCTATTGTATTTAAAGCAGTACGAAAAGAGCCATATTGAAACTGCAAAGAGTATTCCACAAGGCAAATTAAGAAACGAATCATCAGAATTGGATAATGAAGAAATAGTAGTAACTTACTGTAACAAAGGTGTGACAGGTAATGCGGCCCAAAACATCCTCCTGGGTAGCGGAATGAAAAAAGTTTATAACTTATCTGGAGGCTAGTAGCATTACTGTAAGACACATGCCCAAAAATAAAAGTTAAGTTATTGTATCAAATTATTAATGGCGTAATTAACTGGAATATTCTTATATGGCGTTTCTAAAGCATTAAACAAAATGCAGTTTGTAGGGCAATATATGTGGAGGTTTTTATGGATAGAATGATTAGAAATTCAGCGAAGGCATTAATTATCAAAGACGGAAAGATGCTTGCAATTAAAATAAAGGACGAAAATGAAGAGTGGTACATTATGCCTGGTGGTGGACAGGAAACAGAAGAACTCCTTTCTAAAGCAGTATGTAGAGAAGTTGCTGAAGAGTTAGGAATGAATGTGGAAGCAAAAGAATTAGTTTTTGTTATTGAAGGTGTACATGGAGAAAGATTTCATAGAGTAGACATGGTATTTTTATGTGAATATATTGGAGAAATCAAAAACTCTGTATTACATAGTGATACGAACCAAGTGGGATTTGATTGGCTTGAGATAAAGACGCTGAATCATTTACCCCTTTACCCCTCAAGATTGCGAAGACAGATTATGAACTTATATGAGGGAAAAGAATACAAGGTATATTTAGGGAATGAAGGAATTGGAGACCCAGAAGTTACTGATTAACAAAAAATATAAAAAAGTATGTGGAATTTAGAGTTAATACCATATGAGAAAAGCAAAACAGGAATATATCCTATAAGTTTGAAAGAGACATTGAAAGAAATCACAAGGATGTTTTAATTAATATTCATAATCAAGTATATGCTTTATGCTGGTAAGTAGATCTTAAGATACTTTTAGACAAATTTATGTCCGCATTATAACAATTAGACCAATTAATGTCCATATCATTATTTAGAGCGTACGGAGTATAGTGAATATAATTCGTTTAGAAAGAGTTATGTCCTTGATTTAGAAACATTTATGTCCCTCGAAAAGAGCAAATTTTTTTTGGTTATTTGGGGGTTATTGTAAATAAAAGAGGCATGTAACTATTCGCGAAACGCAAGTTTAACGAATAGTTAAAGTGATTTTCTGCCTCTTACTGTTACTCATATAAAAAAAAAAATAATGTTAAATTAAATATTTGTCAAATGTATTATATTTGGTTCATAATATGAATTATTTAGGTTCACAACTTACTCTTTTTATCTTATATTACTCTAGGTAACTTATAAAATTAATGAATTAAATCTGGTTCATAGTTTGTTTTGTGAACCAGATTTAATTCATAATGTGATGTGAACCAAATTTAATTCATTTTCTATATTAATAAATGTGTAAAATATTTCTATTTATACTCTTATAATTTATTGTTCTTATATACGATTTCATCTGGTATCCAACCTTTTATGGCGAATTGCCCCCCGGTATGTGCATCCACTTCTTGAATCCACTCGACTTCGTTGCTTGCTTTTGTAGCCAACAGCTGATTAGTGGTTCCAGACTGATATAGTGAAGCATTTTTCATTGATTAATACTCCTTTTTCTTATCAATTATTTGTATTGGCTGTGGGAACCAATGTTTTGTTTTATTAACAAACTTAACAAGTAATAACATAACAGGAACCTCTGTCAACACTCCTACCGTGCAGGCAAGTACTACCGGAGATGTTGGTCCGAAAATCGCAATTGCTACTGCCACAGAAAGTTCAAAAAAATCAGAAGCTGCAATCAGAGCTGCAGGTGCGGCTATGTTATGGGGTTGTTTTGTCCATTTGCATATCTGATACGTAAAAGTAGCTGATATAACATTTTGCAAAATAAGTGGTACAGCGATTAAAAGAACAAATAACGGCTGTGCTAAAATAATATCTCCCTGGAAGGTAAAGATAATTATAAGTGTCAATAGTAGGCCCAAGGTCGTAATACCGTCAAATTTGGTAACAAATTTTTCATTGAGGTATTCTAGGCCTTTATTCTTAATCATAAAAGCGCGTGTAAGGAAGCCTCCAATCAATGGAACAACTACAAATAGTACGATAGAAAATATTAGCGTATCCCAAGGAATCTGAACATTGTTAACACCTAATAAAAATCGAACTATCGGTACAAAAAGAATCAGTATAAGAAGATCATTTATTGATACCTGTACAAGGGTATGTGCCGGATCACCCTTTGTCAGATTACTCCATACAAATACCATTGCAGTACAAGGAGCGGTACCTAATAGAACCGCACCTGTTACAAAATCTTGTGCTAAACCTGCAGGTATAAGCGCTTTAAATATCACAAGAAAGAATAATGATGCAAGCCCAAACATTAGAAAAGGTTTAATCAACCAACTACTACCGCTAGATATTACAATACCCAATGGATGTTTACCAACGTTTTTTAGTGATTGAAAATCAATCTTTATCATCATTGGATAAATCATAATCCAAATGAGTACTGCGATGGGTATGTTTTGCCCTGCAAACTGCATTTTGCTTAAAATTTCAGGAATACCAGGTAAAAATCGTCCAATTAATATACCTGATACCATACAGAGAAGTACCCAAATAGATAGGTATTTCTCAAAAAAACCAATATCTTGTGCTTTTTCTTTTTTCATTTTTATAACTCCTTTAATGTGGTTCTTTACTGCAATTGCATAATTCCTGTGCTTTGAATTTTCTATACGTTTCCTGATCCGATATAAAAGTTGGAAGCTTAGTTAGCTTTTGTTGCAGATAATCCCATAGCTCTTTGTTCTCCTGGATAAAATCTTTATGAACCCGATAATAGGTCCATTGAGCATTTTTGTAACTGTTGAGTATTCCGCACCTTTTTAATACTGATAGATGGCGAGAAGCATTGGATTGTGTCATTTTAAGACATGATTCAATTTCACAAACACACAATTCACCGTCCCATATTAACGAAAGTATCCGTAATCTACTTTCTTCAGATAAGGCCTTAAAGATTTCTACCATGGTATATTCCTCCTATTATTAAATATATGAGCATATATGTATATAAGCATATATATGATAATAAAAACCTTTTGTTACAATACTCCACAATATTATTTCTTATTTTTAGTATGTATCTTGCTGTATTGCATTTGGCCGCCGGATAGGTTATATACTTTTTTCAAGCCTCTGCCTATGAGAATGTTTTGGGCTGCATTACCTGTCACACCTTTATTACAGTAAGTTACCACTACTTCTTCTTGATCTATCTCAGATAATTCGATTCTTAATTTGGAATGGGGAATACTTTTTGCAGTTTCAATATGGTTCTTATCATACTGTTTTACTACTCTAGCATCTATCAAGGTATACTTTTCGCCGGATTCAATTAGTTCATCCAATCCCTGTGCAGTCATCAAGGCTCTGCCATTATGAATTGCATTGTCAAGTATCATACCAGTATACATTACCGGATCTTTTGTTGTTGAAAAAGGTGGTGCATATGCTAAATCCAGATGGAACAGATCTTCTACATTCGCTTTAAATGTGATTGCGGTTACAAATACATCAATTCTTTTATCTACACCCTCATATCCAATAATTTGTGCCCCAAGAAGTCTGCCGGTTACCTTATCAGCAATCCCCTTAATTACCATTTCTTTGCCACCCATATAATCCGGTTTATTTGGTTTTATATTATGGCATACTACAACATCATATCCTAGTTCGTGTGCTTCTCGTTCTGAAAGACCTGTTTGTGCTACTGTCTTATCAAATATTTTAAAGATTCCTGTACCGAGAACTCCTCTAAATTCAAGATTGCCTCCTGTTATGTTATCTCCAGCTATTCTTCCAGTTTTATTGGCGGTAGAACCTAAGGGTCTATAAACAGGTTTACCGGTCACTACATGAAATTGCTCAATACAATCTCCACAGGCATAGATATTTTTTAGGTTGGTCTCCATTTTGCTATTTACCTTAATGGCACCCGTTACTCCAAGTTCGATACCTGCCGCTTTTGCCAGTTCAATATTTGGCCGAACGCCCGTAGATAGCAGGACCATATCAGCTGTTAGCTTTGTATCATCTGATAATATTACATGGTTTTCAGAAATCTCTTTTACCGAGATATCTGTCATCACGGATATATCTTTATGTCTTAGATGTTCTTCAACATAGACAGCCATATCAGAATCCAACCCAGGAGTAACCTGTGATAATCTTTCTATTAATGTTGTGCTCATTCCAATATTTTTTAAGTTTTCACACACTTCTAAACCAATAAATCCGGTACCAACAATCACTGCGGATTGTGGATGATAGCTATCGATATAATCCTTAATACGATTCATATCATTTATGTTGCGTAATGCGAATACATGTTTAAAGTCAGTACCTTTTATAGGTGGAATAACTGCTCTTGCTCCTGTAGAAAGTACCAGCTGGTCATAATAATCTGTAAACACCTCATCCGTTAAAAGGTTTCTAATCGTTATTTCTTTCTCATCTGGATGGATAGACAAAACTTCATGAAGTGTATAGATATCTACGTTATATTTACTTTTGAAGAAAGCTGGATCACGTGGAGTCAGTGTATCAGCATTTTCAATCTCTTCCCCGATATAATAAGGCATACCACAACCGGAGTAAGATATAAAGGTATCCTTTTCATATATTATAATTTCTGAATCTTCACTATTTCTTCTGGCTTTTGCTGCAGCGGATGTTCCAGCAGCTACAGCACCGATTATAATAATTCGCATTAATTTTCCTCCTTCACTATTCACAATCACATGATTCATCCATGTCAATTAATATAGCTGCTTGCATGATGTCTTGTAATAAACTATTAGCTTTTGCAAATCCCTTTTGTCTGAGAGAATAATTCATCCATTTACCTTCTCTTCTACAATTTATTAATCCTGATTCACATAAAAGTTTCATATGATGAGATAAGGTTGATTGGGATATATTCATTTCCTCTAATAAATCGCATGCACATTTTTCTCCGCTTTTTAATAGGCCAATTATCATTAATCTATTGGAGTCGCACAATGCTTTAAATACAATAGCATTTTGCTCATATTCATACATTTTATCATCCATAATGTCACCTCACATCTATGTTTATCGATATGTTATATCATAATACTCATATCGATAAATGTCAATGTGTTTAGAGAAAAATAGACTTTCAATGCAGTCTATCTTTAAACGATTAGTTTCCTACTTTGCCGCTTCTTCTTTCTACTAATACAACATCATGCCATTTACCATTATCCATCTTACCAAGTTTCTCTCTATAACCAATCTCTCTGAAGCCACATTTCTTATGTAAATTTAGGCTAGCAACGTTCTCTCTGATTATACCTGATTGCAGTGTCCAATAGCCTTTATCTTCAGACAATCTAATAAGTTTATTTAAAAGTACTGTCCCAACTTTCTGGCCACGGCTTTCAGGAGATATGTAGATACTAAGTTCAGCCACCCCTGCGTACACACAACGGCTGGAAACTGGAGATAATGCAGCCCACCCAAGTATTGTATCTCCTTTTCTTGCAACTAACCGGCATTCCCTGCAATGTCCGTTATTCCAATCTTCCCAACTTGGCGCTAAATTTTGAAATGTTGCTATTTTCGTATTGATTCCTTCCATATAGATAACAGCAATTTGGTCCCAATCAGTATCCTTCATCTCATCTATAATATAGTCCATCTTCTTTGTCTCCTTATTTATATGTCTTAACATGCGCACCGGCAAGTACATCTATGCCTCCGCCACTAACTAAATCTAAAACACTTCACATGGTTGTAAGTTAGCTAGCACAAGAGGATTTGCACAGCCTAACACATTTATGGCTTCCACTGGCAACCCTTTGATAAACTCTTCTGAATAAGTAACAGATTCCTTAGTAATATCTCCATAGCAAGACTCTTCACATACACAGGAATTATCAGTATCTTTATTTACTTTCCTGGTAATACCACCGTAATACTAGTTGATTTCATCCTTCTTGCTTTTAGACATACAAGCACCTCCTACTATTTTTCATTTTATAGAATACTTAGCAACACCTGTTTGCTTCAACTGCACACGTTAGTAGTTGCAGGCTTTCTAATACCTGATTCCTT
Source organism: Anaerocolumna cellulosilytica (assembly GCF_014218335.1). Lineage (GTDB taxonomy): Bacteria > Bacillota > Clostridia > Lachnospirales > Lachnospiraceae > Anaerocolumna > Anaerocolumna cellulosilytica. Next base: position 2,799,559 of record NZ_AP023367.1, read on the forward strand.
TTATCCTCCGGAACGGAACTAAAAATGCTTTGATAATAGCTATTCATACTTTCTTCTGTGTTTTTAAACACAGTTCTTCCATTATCCGTTAACTGAATGATTACATACCGTCTATTTTCCATATCCAATTCCCTAAGGACTAGATCAGCTTCAACAAGATTGTTTATCGTTCGGCTCATAGTACTTTTATCCAGTCCCAATAAATCAGCTAACTCCACTAAAGTTATTCTTCCTCTTCTACCAATCTCAACAATGGCATGACACTGCGCTATACTTATACCACAGCAAGAGGCATCACTTTTTTCTAAAATACCTAAATCTCTGACTAAAATTCTTAGAAGTTCTCTTAATACATTATTTCCTCTGGTTTCCATTTCAATCACCTCGCAATCATACTAACATACAACAGTTGTAATATACAACTATTATTTTAAAGAATGCCTCAAATCTATAATGTAGTATTTATAAATTTGAGGCATTAATCATTTGCTGTATATATAATCTAAATTTAGAGAAGTATAATCTTTCATATAAGAAAATCAATATATAATCTGGCTTCGCCTTTCGAGCAGTAAGGTATTAATCCATTCACCAGTCAAGGTTTTTCCGATCTTTTCACGATAACCAACTATTCGAAAGCCGTGCTTTTCGTGGAGTTTCACACTGGCCATATTGGACTCAAAGATTGCAGATTGGAGCGTCCAAAAACCGAATTCTTCGGATTTGTTTATCAATTCTGATATTAAAAGGCTGCCAATGCCTTTTCCTCTATAATCCTCATGTATATAAATACTTACTTGAGCAACCCCCTTGTATACCAGGCGATTACTAAAGGGTGTTAAGGCAACCCAGCCGATTATCCTATTATTCTGTTCTGCTACTATTCTACATTCCTTTAGATGACCACTATCCCACTCCTTATACTCAGGTATCTCTGTCTGAAAAGTGGATTCGCCTGTGATTAAAGCTTGCTCGTATATCACTGCAACCTGTTCCCAGTCTGTTGGTTGCATTTCTCTTAATGTTATTGTATGATTCATTCCAAACTGCTCCTAAGGATTTAATGTAATATTGCAAATTCAAGTATAGCATCTTTTTATTAGATAGCAAGTTAAATATTTCAGATACATAATATTATTATGTAAACTAAATAGCGATTTTTCGGTTCTTATGTATGTACTAAAAAAAGCCAGCAGAAAACTGCTGGCTTTTTTGGTACATATAGATTCGGTTAAAACTTATAATATCTTTAATAATCTATCAACTCCAGGTTTGCACACCTTATTATAAAAGAAATCGTATCTAAAGAACATGAAACCATCTACTTTACCTGTTTTACGACTATATTCTATCTGTTTTTTCAAAACATCCGGGTCGTTTTTCCAATCCGTTTCCAAGGTCGAGCCAGCTCTGTAATTTGCAATTCCCACATAGACTTTTACAGATGAACTGGTGCGATATGATAACCATTTATCCAATGTTTTGTCAAATGGATAGGTTTTATGAGAAAAAGTCCAGTATATTTGCGGGCAGATATAATCAATGTAGCCATCGGAAGACAACCAAGTCTTAACATCAACATAGTAGCCCAGATCGCTGGCTAATGAATCAATAAACCCTCCCGGGCTAATTCCAAATTGCACATTGGGGTTTATAGCTTTTATAGAAGAATAAACATTCTTTACAAGAGTATTTACATTATTCCTTCTCCAATCCGCTATTCCCAAAGCCTTCGTTCCGTTTGTCTTACACTCTGCTGTATAGGCTTTATATTCAACGGAGTCGAAATTAGATGCATATTTACTTCCCAGAGAAGGATAGAAATAATCATCAAAATGGATTCCATCAACATCATAATTTGTGACAATTTCCTTAATACCGTTGGTAATTAACTCCTGCACTTCCTTAACTGCGGGGTTATAGTATAGGTTGCCTCCAAATGATAATACATTACGGTCATTGGAGGTATCCTTATCTTCCCTCCACATTCTGGCAGGGTTATCCTTAGAAAGACTTTTGAAATCCGTACTGGATGTAGTTACACGATATGGATTTAACCAGGCGTGAATTTCCAGACCTCTATCATGTGCAGCTGTTACCATATATTTCAAGGGGTCAAAGCCGGGATCTTTGCCTTGTGTTCCGGAGATATATTTTGACCACGGAAAATATGCAGATGGATACATGGCATCTCCAAAAGGGCGTACTTGTACGATTACTGCATTCATTTTCAAATCAACAATATTGTCAAACATCGTATCAATGGTTTTTTTGAAGTTCGCTTCTGTATATCCATTCTTTCCATATGCCTGAAATTCAAGAAAAGAAATCCAGACAGCTTTCAGTTCTAATTCCACATATATTTCTTGGATTGTTCGATTACCCGCTAAATCTTCTACCATTATGCTGTAATTGCCGGCTGACGTTACTTTAAAGTTGTTGCTCTTTGTAACATCCTTAGCACTATTCCATTTATCAGAAGAAATATCGGTATTTGTGCCTTTTAGATAGCGTACACTTGCTATACCTGCCGCATCCGTTACCGTATAGGTAATAGTGGCTGCCTGATTTATAGCAGCGTAATTCAAAGAAATAGTTGGATTCTTTGTATCAATATTAGTTACATCAATCATCTGAAGCGTTTCGTTTCCGGCATTGTCAGTTAATAACACAGTAAAAGTATTATTTGTATCTGTTTTAAAACTACTTTTTCCATTTGCATCTAGCTTAAGGTCTATGGGCGCAGAGTCACTTGTGTCCCCAAAATCTGTTATGGTTTTACTTCCGGTTAAATACTGTGCCTTTGCTATACCTGAACCATTATCTGTTCCCGTAATTGTTACAGTGACCGGTTGATTGGTTGGTTTGCTTGTATTAAGTGTATAGGTAAGAGTTGGTGCTGTCTTATCAATATTTTCGACGTTTGTAGTCGTCAGATATGTATTTCCGGCACTATCAATAACTAAGAAGGTAAAAGTATTGTTTGTTTTAACCGTAAGCCTGCCGCTGTACAAAAAGATGTTCTTTGCCTCTTCTGTCTCGGTACTGGTTCTAGTTAATTTTATCACTTTACCTGCATTTTTAAAATCATTCTCCGTTTTTGAACCAATTAAGTAACGTAAACTTTTGATGCCAAGTCCCTCGTCACTTACAGTAAAATTCAATACAACATTCCCTTTTGTTAAATCTTCTGTACTCTTTGTCACATTTAATGAAGGCGCAATAATATCTATGGTGGAAATTGTGAGTTTCTTTATTGCTTCATTGCCGGCCTTATCTATTGCATAAAAAGTATAAGTACCGTTCTTAGCTATAGTTACACTGGCATTGTTTTTACTTAATGTGAGGTTTGTTCCATTGCTTTTGAAATAGGACACTTTTCTGTTTCCAGTGGCCCATTTGACGGTCTTAATACCAGAAGCATCGGTGGCATTCACTAAGACCTCCAATTTCTCATTGGTTGGAGTGACTGTATCCGCAGTCAAAGTTATCTTAGGCTTTGTAGTGTCAGCGGCCAGTACATGGTTTGTACCTATTGTAAAAATACTGAGGAATAACAGGAGGAACACCTGTATATACCATCTTATCTTCTTATTTTTCATCATTTGTCTGAATCCTTTCAAATATATAAACTTATTTGGAACCATCCTTTTGCTCCATTAGCTGTTGCCCCGCCACAAATTTGGGTACGAACTCGGTTAACGTGATACATAATATTTCAATTTCTAAATGTAAAAATATGGTTATTAAAACAGATAGAAATATAAGCCTGCCATAGTATCTAATATCTGGTTAAATCATTTTTTTACTATTATGGCAGGCCTATTTATTTCTGTTTATTTACAGCTTATCTACCGGTTGGGTAAGAATCAAATACACTGCAGGTTATTTCGTAGATTGCTTTTGCGGTTTTCTCTTGAAAACTGGAAGATGTCATTAATGCTAAATCTCCCTTGTTTGACATAAAAGCTAACTCAATTAAAATAGCCGGTACTGTATTCTCACGTATAACTACATAATTCTGAGCTGATATATAGCGTTTGTTAGTACCAATTTTACCTGGCAGGGAATTTAAAAAAATGTTAGCCAGATTTTTACTGGTTAAGCCGGATTCAGTAACAGAATTATTGGTATTACTGTAGTATATTTCTGTACCATTAGGCGAAGTGTTATTATTAGCATTCATATGAAGGCTTATAAAGATATCAGCACCAACCTTTTTAGCAAAGGCGGCACGTTCATACAAATCAACCTTTGTATTATCGTATCTTGAATAGTAAGCCTTAACTGGTGAATCTGTCCCATTAAAATATTTCTGTGTCAAATCGTACATTATTTTAAAGTTAATATCTCTTTCATAAATGGTTTTACCATTTAAGGTACGAACAGCACCTGGGTCAGTTCCGCCATGACCTGCATCTAATACAACAATGTTTTTGTAAATATCGCTTGGATTACCCAAAGCTATACCAACCTTTTTATCTATTCTGGCCAGCTTATAGCCCTGTAATTTAGTGGTGGTAATCACAATTTCCGTTCTGCTATTGGCATAATTTACAGTAATACTTTTAACTACCGGATTTCCGGATTTCACCGGATTTGATTTGTAGTAGCTAACTTGATTACCGGGAACCATTATAGCAATCTGATTCTTGTAGTAACGGTCTTCTGTTGTAATATCAGAATATAAGATATCACTTGGCAGGTCGAATTGAACGGAATAATCTAATGACTCCACTTCTTCTTCCATAAAAATAACTTTCATACTGTTTCCGTTTTGTTCCACTTTGTATTCAGAAGCAGCGGATTTTTCTAAGATAATGCTAACCGTTCTGCCATTCGTTGTACCAGTAACAGATTTCAGTGTATCTAAACCGGTAACGATGTAGTTATCACCAATCCCATTTACTGTGTTGGTAAACTGTAAAGTGACTAAATCATCCGTTTCAGTTATTACAGGTATTAAATTTTTCATTCCCGTTATTTCAATGTAATCATTGCCGCCACTATGTCCTGCTGTAATCGTATTAAGTGAGTTTGAATACAATGTTACATATATAGTGCACTTATCTTCTGATAAAGATAGAGTATACATAGTATTTTCATATAAAAGCGGAAAGCTGATATTGGTGGAGATATCTTCTGCTGTTGCTGCCGAAGTAATCGTTCCTATTAAGCTTCCACCTAAAGTATATTCATTGGCATTGATGGTGGAATTATTGATATGTAAATTTAATACCTGTTCATTTTGGGTAAGTTGCGCTTTACTGAACGGAATGCTAGAACGTATTGCATAAACTTCTTTATTGATACTTGCAACCGTTTCTATTGCTATCCCATCAATAAATGCTGTTGACCCGGTATCATCAGAAACTTCAGTAATACTTGTTATGTTGCTTAAATCAGTATATTCTGTTACATTGTCAGAATCCAATCCCCAGTTAAACGCGATTATATCTGGTAATGAATCTCCACCCAAATCAGGACCATCATCTTTGTCTGGATCTGGCTCTACCGGAGTTGTTCTGGTTGTAAGCTGAGATGTCTTTGTAGCTGAATTCCAGGAATAATCATACCCAAGATAAGATGATACATTACTTCCCGGTACCATAACATAAGAAAGACCTGTTTCCAGATTGTCAACTACCAAAGGCGCTGCCGACATAGTCCTTGCCTTGCCATTAACATAAGCAGTTTTACTGCCCATTGTAAGTTTTACTACTGTATCTCCTTTTGTTAAGGTTAATTCCTTAGTAGCGGAATTGAATCGATAGCCGGCTTTAATGGAGGTGGCTCCAAATACCTTCCACGCCCTTATCATAGCGGTATCATTAATAACAATACTTGGCATATCGTTCTGTTTTACTTTGTTTCCATTGATGGTAACAGCACCTTGGGTTCCTGTATAGGATACCGTTTTGTTGTTATAATACAATTTTAAAGACTGTGATATAGCTGCGGTTGAAGTCTGACTGTTCCATACATAAGAATAACCGAAAGATTCCGCTACAAATCTTGTTGGTACCAACAATTTTGTAGATTTGGCATCTTTAAATTTAACTTTCATGGGTGCAACCGACATATTGACCTTTTTGCCATTTAAAGTAGCAGTTTTACTACCTGTGGTCAGTACTAAGGTTGTACTGCCTTGGGATAAAGTTAGAATTCCCTTTGCCTCATTATAGGTGTATTTTAGTTTTATAGGCGATTTAACGAATACATCATTAAAGGACGCAAGAGCTGTACCATCAATAATGATACCCGGTGTATTCCTCATATTAATCGCCTTACCGTCGTAGGTATACTTCACCTGTTGTCCGGTATATGTTACATTTTTTTTCGTTGTGTGATAATATAAATTTAATTTAGAGGCAGCCAGGGCATTTGTAAATGGCAGGCAGACTAAAATAAACACAATCAACAAATGTTTCGCATTGACCCATTTTTTTAACATACTGAAATCATCCTTTTGTATTTTATCATTACTTAGTAATATTAACTAATAATGTATCATGCTATACTTAGCTTTCCTCGTTTACAAGTTACTTTTTGGACTTCTGCTATTTTCCAAAACTACTAGTTCCATTAGTCAATGGGTAAATACAGTAAGTCTCATTCTTATGAATTATGTACTTTATATTCCCTCATCTTTTGTTAGCGAGTTACCTGCAACACCTCCTGACTTTTTAGTTTTCTCTTCTTTTGTATATATTTCCTATTACACTTAATACATGACTAACATTAATGTTAAATAGTGTTAAAATTATGTCACTTTTTTGATATTTTTCATTTTTTATATACATGACATTTTTTACCTGCAAGCTTAGTAATATCTTTACTCTATGATTATTTAGTAAAACTGGAATATACGTCATATCATAAGTCATCTACTTATAGGACGTACATATACTATTTGCAAAATTATGGTCATATTGTTATTTTAATGATATAATAAATAGAGAATTGTGAAACAGTCATTTCCTGTGGAGGAACCAATCGAAATCGCCAAATCGGATTACAATTATTGGAAACCCGTTTTCTTTTGATGATTTTATCCACTTTCTCCTTCTAAACAAAGTGTTTCACAAGACTAGATATAATTAAGAAAGTGTAAGAACTAATATACAAAGAGGAATGATTTATGGCAGAACGTACATATCATGAACAAAAAAATATAGAAAATACCATGCGTTTACGCTCAATAATGGCGGAGTTACCCAGTTTTTGCAGTGATTTTTTTCGTGGCATTGAACCTACTACATCATCTCTGACACGTATAGCATATGCATATGACCTTAGGGTGTTTTTCAACTTCTTGTACCAAATGAATCCGTCTTTAAGAAGCACACCAATTAGAGAATTAAAAGTTGAAATATTAGATCAGATTAAAGCAATTGATTTAGAAGAATATTTAGATTATCTAACGTATTACAAAAAAGGCGTTTCAGAACACCTAAACCAGGAAAATGGAAAAAAGCGAAAGTTAATCTCTTTAAGGAGCTTTTATAATTATTATTTTAAAAAAGAGATGATTCAAACCAATCCGGCGGCACTGGTTGATATACCAAAGCTTCATCAGAAAGAAATTATCAGGCTAGACATTGATGAAGTTGCTAAAATGCTGGATGAAGTAGAATCTGGTGAGAAAATGACAAAATCCCAGCAGAAATTTCACGGTAAAACAAAAGTTAGGGATCTTGCGATTATTACGCTTCTTCTCGGGACTGGAATTCGTGTATCCGAATGTGTCGGATTAGACTTAAATGATATAGATTTTAACAATGACGGCGTAAAGATAAGAAGAAAAGGCGGATCTGAATCAATTATTTATTTTGGGGAGGAAGTACGGGAAGCTTTAGAGGATTATCTTAAGGAACGGGAACAGGTACTCATAGCGGAAGGACATGAAGACGCACTATTTTTATCCTTGCAGAAAAGACGAATTAGTGTTAAAGCTGTCGAAAACCTAGTTAAAAAGTATGCTGGTCTGGTTACGAAGCTTAAAAAGATAACACCCCACAAATTAAGGAGTACCTATGGTACCAGCCTTTATCGTGAAACAGGAGACATTTATTTAGTAGCAGATGTTTTAGGACATAAGGATGTTAATACCACCAAAAAGCACTATGCAGCAATAGAAGATTCTAGAAGAAGAAGTGCTGCTAATAAGGTTAAGTTAAGGGAAAAAATGGAGTAATTACATACGAAAAAGTTAATAAATTTTATTTTTATAAGAGATATAGCACTCACAAAATCTGTGAGTGCTAATATTTTTTCTTTCTGGATGTTTTATTATAATGACTTTTGAAGGTATACAGGCTTTGAAACAATTATAAGATTGCTTCGGTTTGCAGCAGTGATGGTCTTTTAATAAACTTAATCAAGAGTATAGGCTTCATTAATTATGATATTATAATTGTCATATAAAATGTCGTAATTATTATTATCCAAAGGAATGGCAAACTCAACCTTCTTACTTTTTTTAGATTTTAAATTGTTGACATTTTGCTTTTTATAACCCACAAGAATATTATTGCTATAATACAATATTATTAAATCTATTTCATTCAAAGTTACATTGGAATTGTTTGTTACTTTTGCTATTATTCCATCTGTTCCAATAGTAGACGAAACCGATACTTCGTTAACATAACTCTTTAATTGCGGCACAGAATCCATAGTAACAGTCGGAATTATCTCAAATCTATCGTATTTTATCTTTTTATTATTTTTATTGCGTGGGTAATTAAAATCCACTACTGCCAGACCACCGGATTTCATTGTTTTAATATGATAATTGTCCGTTGATACTATATCTCCATTCTTACCATAGTACACAACTTTCACTTCGGTTGCTACATCTAATGTGTTATCATTTTGCAGTATGACTATTAATCCGTCATTTGTTTCTTGGGTTACGTATTGAATATTTTCTGTGGCTTGTTCAGAGGTTAAAACTGACTTTACTGTTACTTTACAAGTGTATTTTTCACCATTAACAGTAGCAGTTATAGTAACAATTCCAGCTGATTTAGCCGTTACCAATCCTTTAGATGATACAGTAGCTACTTTTTTGTTACCGGTTGCCCATCTTACAGCTTTCTTTGTTCCACTTACATTTAGTGTAGTAGTTTCTCCTACCCCCATGGTGATTTTGGTCTTACTAATCCTTACAGTCGCTGCTGCAACATAGTTATGAGTATAAGGAACTGGAGTAACAAAAGACAAGATGAGTAAAAGTGACAGCGGTAAAATAACTTTTTTTGACCATTTCATTATAAAATCCTCCTGTAGTTTTATGTTTTATTAAAAAATTATGTACTATACGCTATAATGTGTCAACATAATATCGACTTATATCTAGATACACTCCTAACTGCCCGAAATAAGACTACTAACTATAATTTATTCTATTACTATGAATACAATTTACCTTATCCTTTTAACAAGAGCAGCGTCTTTCCGACCTTTACTGGAATTCTATTGTCTCTATAATAGCATAAAATATGTAAATTGCATAGCTAACATTATGAATTGGAAGCCTATCCGAACCTCTATAATAGGCATTGTTTATCTCCAATTCTTTCTTTTTGCTATTTTAGTTTTTATCGTATATAAATAACAAAATATATATTTTAGGAATGAAAGATAATACATTTAGTTTTTTACGCATCAATGCTATTATATAATTACATGAATCAAACAGGAGGATGAAATTAATTATGACAGAAGGAGCAACATGTAGTAAATCGAAGCGTCACGGTACAAAAAGTTCGTTTAAACGCTTTTTGCGTTACGTCAGGCCACATATCTGGCTTATTGTTATCGCAGCGGCGGGGGGTATCATTAAGTTTACTGTGCCGCTTATATTCCCTCGTATTATGCAGCATTTTATAGATGATGTATTTAGTTCAAACAGTGTTCTCAGTGCTTCAGAAAAAATATATCAGTTGAATTACTGGACACTCATTATTGTTGGAATTTATACCTTTCTTTGGATTCCGGGAACTTATGTCAGGCATTATTTTACATCAAAAGCAGGTAATCAGGTGACTTTTGCCTTACGTTATGATTTATATAAGCATATGCAAAGGATGTCCGCTTCCTATTACAGTAAACACCAATCGGGAGGTATTGTATCCGTATTAATGAATGATATTGCCCTTGTTTCTAATTTAGTGGGCAATGCTTTAACCAATATATGGATGGATGGAGTGCTGGTGATTGCGCTGCTATTTATTTTACTACGGATGGACTGGGTGCTTACTCTGGCTTCCCTTTCTATTTTCCCCTTTTATCTGGTCGTCAGTAAAAAAATTGGCCGTAAGGTTAAGCGTAACAGCCATATGGTACAGGATGAGACAGAGGAAATGTCAGCCCATGTACAGGAGAAAGTAGGTGGCTATTCTGTTGTGCAAGCTTTTACCCATGAAGAATTTGAAAGAAAACGCTTTCGTAATGAAGCCGCCAAATTACTAAATTTCCAATTGCAAAGCGGAATGCTATCTTCTCTTAATACTACTGTTACCGGTTATCTGACAGCTCTCGCACCTATTATTGTAGTATGGGTAGGATGCCAGCGAATTAATAGCGGTGTACTTACCATAGGTGAATTAATTACCTTTTATGCTTATCTTGGAAGTTTCTATCTTCCCATTAACCGCTTTGCCGAATTAAACGTTGTATATTCTACCTCTATGGCTGCTCTGGAACGGGTACTACATGTAATGGATGAAACCCCTGATATTCAGGATACCCCTAATGCAGTAGAATGTACAAATGTTCGTGGTGAAATACTACTGAAAAACATTAGTTTTAGTTACGAAGAAAACGAAAAGATTATCAAAAATATGAATCTTTCCATTCATGCTGGAGAACGTATTGCGCTAGTGGGGGCCAGTGGCTCTGGTAAATCCACCCTAGTGTCCTTAATTCCCAGATTCTATGACATAGACTGCGGCAGTGTCTGTTTGGATGGCAGGGATATCAGAGAATACAAGGTTCATTCATTAAGGCAGCAGGTCGGTATTGTGCCTCAGGAAACAATTTTGTTCAGTGGTTCTATACGTGAAAACATTCTCTATGGAAACCCTGAGGCTTCTGAAGAGGATATCATTGCAGCTGCAAAAGCTGCTAATGCATATGATTTTATTGAGGGCATGCCGGATGGCTTTGATACGGTACTTGGCGAGCGAGGAGCAAAACTGTCCGGCGGTCAAAAACAACGTATCGCTATTGCCCGGGTATTTATTAAAAATCCTAAAATCTTAATCTTGGATGAAGCAACTTCTGCACTGGATTCGCAATCAGAAAGATTAATACAGGAGGCATTGGACAGGCTTATGGTTGGTCGTACTACCATCCTAATTGCCCATCGACTTTCTACTGTGGTCAATGCAGATGAAATAGTCGTAATGAATAAGGGTAAAATCATTGAGAAAGGTAGTCATATACAACTCCTGGCTCAAAACGGTGCTTATGCCAGGCTATACCACACACAGTTTGATGAGGCGATCGGCGAATAAATGATAGATTCAACTAAAATTTAATACATACTATATAATGTTGCAAACGCGATAAAAACTAATAAGGTTATACTCTGTAAAGCTTATGCTAAACATGAATATAACCTTATTTATATTTCAAAAACACGTTCTACTATTATGTACTACCCTATTATACAAATACAAAACCCATTTTGACCCGTTGATTAAAACGCCTGACTTGTCTCATTATACGTTGTACCGGCTGTGATTCCTTTTGCAAACTGTGCAATACGCTCCTCAAAGTAGGTAGCGGTGTTCACAGCATTACCCTTAATTTTTTTCATAATTAATTTATCAAAGAAACGCATCTTGTCAAACGAGAAAGCATATCCAAGTACATTTTTTGTAGTGGCATGAGCATGCAATTCCGACGGAAAGGCTCCGAGCAGTTCCTTGTAGCATTCTTCTTGCGTTTGTGCACCTGCGCTGATGTACAGACCAATCTTTTTTGTAAGCAACTGTTCTAAATTAGTTGTACAAAACAAAGTCATCTCTTTTTGAACTTTACCAATGTAAATAGATCCCCCTAGAATAACGGTATCAAATGTGTCTAGCAGTGGCACACTTTCCTTCTTGATATCAATAATCGTACATTCGTCCCCAAGCTCTTTTTGTATTCGTCTTGCTACTTCAGCAGTGCAACCATAACGTGTTGTATATATGATTATGCTTTTCATATAAATTTCTTCCTTTCATTGTTTGATAGCTTTATCGGCATCAGGTTCTTTAATTTTTGTCATAAATGCAAATACACCAATCAAAACAAGAACATTTGCAGCAGGAAAAATCACAATTTCGGCAATGGACATTTTTACTCCGGCAAGTGCTTGGTTAATTACCATACCCGTAAGTGAGGTCAACATGGTCGCACCTTTCATACACATGACAGAAGAAAGCAGTAATCCAATAGGCTTTCTACGTATGAGCAATATAGCTGACAAAAAAGATACTGGGATGACAAAGCCCAAATCCAGCACCTGTATGACAAGGGTCGTGTAATGTTCCAAGATAGATGGAGTACCTCCATTAACCAAAGACGGTACAATTCTCCCCAGCCACATGAGTGAAATTGCACAGGCAAATATAATTATGAGAATACCGATTGTTTTAACTGGCAAGTCCTCACTAAACGCCTTTTTGAGTTCTAGTAAATCAAATGAAACCATGACCAGAGTCAAAGCAAAAAAACTCATGGACATTAAAGCCACATAAACAAAAAACAAATGATTATACATGCAAAGAAATGAATAGGACATATATGTATATAGGAAATAGGCAAGTGTTCCGGCTAATAATATTCTAGCTCTTAGTGAGTTTTTTCCTGAAAAAATACATGAAAAAATAAGTAAGGGAACTCCAAGAAATACTGTAACCCAGTCTTGTGCAATAGCTTGTGCAGCCGCAGCAACCGAGTCATTTACATATATGCCTTTGCCATAGAGGTGGACAATTTCACTATTAATAGATAGAAAAGTCTGAGTCCCGGAACCTCCCATAGACAGAATACCGATGATACCTGCCAGCAGGGACAGTAATACAATTAAAACAATAAGTACATTGACACTTTTCTGATACTTCATTCAATTCTCTCCTGATTCTAATCCGCTACTTTTTAAGTGCACTTAAAATAAAATCTGTTGTATAATCGATTAACCGCTGTTGCTGTACATCATCCACTTGCTCAACAATGAGTCGTAATGAGAGTCCAAAGGAAAGTGACCAGATGGTTTGTGCTGTCAGCTCCACTTGGGTATCAGCCTTTTTATTAAAACCCGGCAGTTCCCGCAAGGTCTTGCATAACATGCCGATTGCTGGACGTTCACAAGCAGCTCCCTGCTGTAATACAGAAGTATGCGAGAGTACTGTGACTGAGTTATTTAACATTATGCTTTTATAGGCATCACCCATTTGCACAGCTAATCGAATGAAACTTATAATACTTTCCTTCAGCTTTTCTTCCGGTGTTTTTTCACAGGCATCAAGCAAAGACAAATCCGCAAGTATCTTTCGATACTTTTCTTCAATTAGGATTTCAATGATTTCCTCTTTGTTTTTAAAGTAGTGATAGATAATGGCTGGCGAATATTCAATCATTCCTGCAATTTTGCGTACGGATATTCCGTCCACTCCGTTGTCGGCTAATATTTTGCGGGCAGCATTTAGGATATCTTCACGCATTTCTGCTTTCTCTCGCCCTTTTCGTTCTGCAATACTGATAATAGACACCCCCTTTTAAACAGTGTTTATTTATTGAACACTGTTTAATTTATCATATTATTATGTTATTGTCAATAATTTTGTTATATTTAGGGTGTTCAATAATCAAATAATTCAGTAAATAATAAAAAACTCGTGCATAGAATCACTATGCACGAGTCACTCTGTTGATTGACACGCATATGTTGCGTAAATTACTCTTTCACGAGTATTAATGTTTTTTATAATGCCAATTTTTATTATCAATTAATTTGGTAATTTTTATATAATTTTATTTAGGTATAACGTATCAAAGACTTATTCTTATCCCCAAATAGCATTTGCATCCGTAGCACTTCTGTTTAAACGTGAAAAATCTGTTTTAATAAAAGAAATCGTGGACAATAATAAAAACACCACTCCAATGATTAATATAATAACAAAAGTCATAAAAGGAGTAACTGCATAGCCGTTTATCACAACTACCAATTCCTCACTTATTAGCTCTGGAATGGAAAGATTGGCTTTTTCTAATACAATCATACGAAAGAAAGCAGTGGCATAGGTCATTGGATTAAAATATGCCGCAAATTTCAGCGTACCAGGCAGCATGGACAGAGGAATATAGGCACCTGATAAAAACGTAAGAGGCATTGTCACCGCTGTCTTTACAATCTGAAATGTTTGCCCGTTACGAACCTTCGTTGCTAAAAATAATCCAACTCCAGAAAATACAATACCTATAAAGACCATAGAAAAGAGAATAAGAAACGGTGTAGTCCATTCAGTAAACTTAATTCCGATAAATAAACCAATCACTAATATTAATACTCCCTGTAACGTAGCTACTGTTGCGGCAGATAATAACTGCCCTAATGCAACAAATATTCTTTTAGCAGGGGACACTAACACTTCTTTCATAAATCCGCTAACCATGTCATCTACTGTGGAGGAAGCTAGATTAAGCGCACTTTCAAACACTGTCGTTATAATAACACCTGAAAGCATATAAGCAATCGGATTTTCTATAAAATCATTTTTAAAGATTGCTCCAAAAACATAAACAAAGAAAAAAGGGAATATCAATGAAAAAATGAGCCCTGTTTTATTTCTTATAAAAGCTTTTAGTCCTCTTTTCCACAATGCAAATACAGTATTCATATTACGCCTCCTCTCTGATTTTTCTTCCTGTTATTTCAAGGAATACATCATTAAAAGTACCTTTTTTAATTTCTATATTAGTAATAAATTCTTTATGAAGACTAAGAACCTCCAGCAAGTTAGTCAAATCTTCTGCCTCTGCTTTATAATATCCATCTTTTTTCATATAATCCAAATGATATGCTGCCAGCAAGCGTTCCAGTTCCTCTTCATTATTTGTAGTGATATATGCCTTATCCTTCGTGTACATTTTCTTCAAGGCAAAAGGCGTATCATAAGCAACAATCACACCACCATCAATGATTGCTACCTTGTTGCATATTTCTGCTTCCTCCATATAATGGGTTGTTAAAAAGATTGTAATATTTCTTTCTTTTTGAAGTTTTATTATATATTCCCAAATGTGCGCTCTGGTTTGAGGGTCAAGTCCTGTTGTTGGTTCATCTAAAAATAAAACCTTCGGATAATGAATTAAACCACGGGCAATCTCTACACGCCGTTTCATACCACCTGACAAAGCAGAAACCATCTTTTTTCTTTCACCCAATAAATCTACTAGCTTTAGGACAAATTCGATTCGCTCTTCTACTTCTTTGCTTGGAATATTATAAAAGACGCAATGCATTTTTAGGTTTTCTTCTATGGTCATTTTCGCATCCAAAGTTGAATCCTGAAATACTACCCCGATTGCAGATCGAACTTCACTTTTTTGGGTTGTTACATCTTTTCCGTCGATTAAAAGCGAGCCGGATGTTTTTTCAAATATGGTACACAAGGTGTTAATCGTAGTGCTTTTTCCAGCACCATTTGGACCCAAAAATGCAAAAATACTACCTTCTTCCACATCAAAAGAAATATCATTTACCGCAATAAAATCACCATATCGTTTGGTAAAATTCTTCACCTGAATAATTGAATTCATACGTTTTTCACTTCCTTATCTTTATATTATATTGTGTTTCTATTTTTCTGTTTGGTTTCCTATGTTTTACATTTTCCCCTCTATTTCGGTTTATATCCATATTTTAGTAGATAGTTACCCGATATGTAGATTTATTTTAACATAATCGTACACAATTGGAAACAAAAATTACTAAAAGAAAGGTTGCCAATTGGCAACCTAAAGAATATAAAAAATGGTTCTAGGATGTACTTTCTAGAACCATTTTTCTTATACTATGATTTAAAAACGATATATTATTGTAAGTCTTAAGACTGTTCTTCCTGACCGCAACCTGTACTGCAGCCATCACAGCCGCAGCCACAACCTGCACTTTTTCCTTTTTTAAGACGCACTACGCTTCTTACAATGATACTTACAACCAGAATTGTTACAGTTGCAGCTATTATATAATTGATCATCGCAATTATCCTCCTCTTTATTCTTATTTTTAATAAGAATAGATATATTGTCTATGTCAGTAATTCCCTGGCTAGCTAAAACTTTCTGTAATTCTTTAAACCAGCTGCCTTTTTCAACCTCCACTACTTTATCCGAATTGGCATCAACAAATAATACTTGCTGGTCCTGCTTTAAATCCAGGTTTTCATAGTCAATCAGATATAGATTTTTACGATTTATTACCCCTAAATCTTCCAGGGTCTTCACCATACGGTACACAGTAGCTATACCTACAGTAGAATCTCTTTTTATTGCCTTATAATATATCTCTTTACAGCTGGAGCATTCATCTTCCAATATTACATCTATAAGAAGTCTGCGTTGCTCTGTGATACGAAATCCTTTTTTACGCAGCTGCTCCAAGATAATCTCTCGTTTGTGTATTTTTACCAAAACAGGTTCATTTTCTATTGTTACGTTCATAGTGTCTCCTTTCTGAGAGGCCTTGTTGCAAGGTATCAAATTGTAATTCATCATTTCAATATGTCATATAAATTACAGTAATTATTAAGGGACAGAAGAACCAAACCAATTTTATTAATGATTAAAAGATAAGATTACCGATATTGTAGACAAGGAACGCTACAACCCAGGCTGTTAACATTTGAAATCCTACCGTTCTAAGCGTCCATTTTAAGGAACCCATTTCTCTTCTGATTGCACCTACTGCCGCAAAACAAGGCATGCACAATAAGTTAAATGCCATGTAGGAATAAGCTGAGACCTTAGTAAAAATTTCAGTAACACCCGGGAGTGCTCCGGCACCTTCTGCTGCTGCGGTAGCAACATCTTCAGAAGCTCCAAAAAGTACACCAAAAGTAGATACAATGTTTTCTTTTGCAATAAAACCTGTGAAAGTACCTACAGTTGCTCTCCAGTTACCAAAACCAAGCGGTGCAAATATAAATGCAAATGTATTTCCGATAGAAGCTAAGAAACTGTCTTCCATATCAACCATACCGCTGAAATTAAAGTTACTCAATAACCAAATCAAAACAGTAGATGCAAAAATTACTGTACCGGCTTTAATAGCAAAGCCTTTTAATTTATCCCAGGCATGAATTAATACACTTCTAAGTGTCGGAATTCTATACTGAGGAAGTTCCATTATAAAATTGGATATATCACCTTTAAACAATGTTTTGCTCAAAATAATACCACTTAAAATAGCTACCGCAAGTCCTAGGAAGTAAATAGAGTAAACCACCAAAGTCTGATTATCATTTGGGAACAAAGTTGCGGCAAACATTAAATATATCGGTAATTTAGCACCGCAAGACATGAAAGGTGTAATCATCATGGTTAATCTTCTGTCTTTTTCATTTTCCAGTGTTCTGGAAGCCATTAATGCCGGAACGGAACAACCAAAGCCCATTAAAAGAGGAATGAATGATTTTCCGGAAAGGCCGAATCTACGGAAAATTCGGTCCATAACGAAGGCTACCCTCGCCATGTATCCACTATCTTCCATAAAGGATAGTAACAGGAATAAAACAAGTATTTGAGGCAGGAAGGAAATAATACCGCCAAGACCTGCTAAAATTCCATCAATGACTAGAGATAAAGCCCAGTCTGCCGCACCTGCATTCACAAGGAATTCTTCTATGGCAGTTGTTAGCGGGCCATCCCAAAAATCTGTTACAATCGTTTGAAGCCATACACCCACACCAATCGGACTTTCTCCGAAAGTAATAGCAAAAATTAAATACATAATTCCTGCAAATAATGGTATGGCAAGGATACGATTGGTTAGTATCTTATCTAATTTATCTGAAGTGGTTTCCACATGTCCGGTATTTTTTTTCTTAACTGCAACCTTTACAGTTTTTGAAATAAACTGATATCTCAAATCCGCAATTTTAGCTTCGGTATCACCATCCGCATGTTTCTCTGCTTCTTTTACAACCTTTTCAGCAGAAACTTTTACCGGTTCTGAAAGGCTGTTCGTTACAATTTCATCACCTTCCAGGATTTTAATTGCTTTCCACAAACGTTCTTCTGCTTTTGCATCATCTAAAAGTTCTTCAATTTTGCTGACTGCTGAACTGATATTATCATCAAACAGGTCAAGAACTTCCGGCTTCTTTGCAGCTTTTGCTACATCAACAGCCACCTCCATTAACTCCTTTAAACCTCTGCCGGAACGAGCTACGATAGGTACCACCTTAACGCCCAGGAGCTTTGATAATTTATTAATATCTATGATATCGCCTCTTGCCTCAACTTCATCCATCATGTTTAAGGCAATTACCGTTGGAATCTGAGTTTCTAAGATTTGCAGTGTTAAATATAAGTTACGTTCAATACTAGTAGCATCAACTATGTTTATAACCGCATGGGGCTTTTCTTTTACTATGTAATCTCTTGCTACAATTTCCTCCGCCGAATAGGGTGAAAGCGAATAGGTACCGGGTAAATCAAGTATTGTTATTTCCTTATTCTTTCTATAGGTACCTTCTTTTTTGTCAACTGTAACGCCTGGCCAGTTGCCGACATGTTGTTTTGAGCCTGTTAACTCGTTAAACAATGTTGTTTTTCCACTATTGGGATTACCTGCTAGTGCTATGGAATAGTTCATGTTCTTTCTCCTTCACTCCTATTAAAATTTGCTGACTTCTATTTGTGCAGCTTCATCCTTCCTTAAACTAAGTTCATAGCCTCGAATATTAACTTCTATGGGGTCTCCCAAAGGGGCTACTTTAATAACCTTAACTTCTGCACCCGGCGTTACACCCATATCCATGATTCGGCGTCTCATAGGTCCTTTTTCACCAATCCCTACTACCTTACCTTTTTCACCAGGTTTTAAATCTTTTAATGTCATATCCTGTTTCCTCCTAAGCAACCATTATTTTAGATGCTAATCCTTTATTTATAGCCACTCTAACTCCTTTAACCAAAAGAATTAGACCACTTTCATTTTCAGATAAGAGTTTTACACTTTCGCCCTTCACAAAACCCATATCCTGTAAATGTCTTTTTATCTCATCTTTACCGGTAAAATCAACGATTACTCTTGTTTCACCAATGCCTGCTAATGCCAGTGACATGTCTATCTCTCCTTCTTTTTTGGGAATGATTATCATTTGCAATTATTATATGCCTATCATTTTTGCTTGTCAATAACCTTATTGAAAATAATTATCAATAATACGATTGACACCACAAAAAAATATCTAATTGATACTTTTAATTATCAATTAGACACTCTTTTTTACCTTATACCGTATATTTTCGACGGCGGAATTTTTTTACAAATAATAGTACGGCTAGGAATAAAACCAGTCCAATACCTGTAATAATTACTTCCTTTGTATTGTCTTCCTTAGAAGCTGTAAGGGTATTTCTTTCCTTTTTAATTTTTCCTTCACACCAGCCCTCATAACATAATCATCTGCTTGTAGATGGTGTACTGCCTCAAATCAGGGTGCGAAATCACTTTTTTCACATAATCAACGATTGTTTTAGGACGCAATAGCTGATATTTCTATATGATTAACTTGTGTATTATTTGTGATAAAAAGGTGAATTTTACCATGAAACCTTTGACAAAAAAGTGCCGGAGCTATCTATCTCCGACACCAAAGGGTATTACAAACTTTATTTTGTTTCTGAAATATGTTTACCAGATAAGTAATTAATAAATTGTTGGGCAGTACGTCCGGATCGTCCCCCGTGACTCATTTCCCAAATATTTGCCTGCGCAAGCAGCTCTGTCTCATCTAACTTAATGCCTTCTGTTACAGTCGCAAGTCCTTTTACTATTTCAAAGAATTCCTTTTGGTTTGGTGCAGAATAATTAATAGTTATACCAAACCTGGCTACTAGAGATAATTTTTCCTGCATAGTGTCACTACGGTGTAATTCATCCTTAGACATGTCAGAACGATCCGACCAGGTTTCACGAATTAAATGTCTGCGGTTAGAGGTTGCATAGATAAGAATGTTATCAGGCTTTGTTTCCAGACCACCTTCAATTACAGCTTTCAGATACTTATACTCTATTTCAAATTCTTCAAAAGATAAATCGTCCATATAAATAATGAACTTATAATTACGGTTTTTCAGTTGTGAAATCACGGCTGACAAATCTTTAAACTGATGCTTATATATTTCAACCATTCGAAGTCCTCTGCCATAATACTCATTTAGTATCGCTTTAACACTGGTAGATTTACCTGTACCACTATCGCCAAATAATAGAACATTATTTGCCTTGCGTCCTTCTACAAAAGCTTCCGTATTATCAATCAACTTTTTCTTTTGAAGCTCATAGCCGATTAAATCAGATAAATGAATATCTTCTGTATTGGTTACGGGCTGCAATATCAATGCATCATCTATCGATTGAATACGAAACGCTTTGTTTAACCCAAACGCACCAACACCATAATCTTTGTAAAATTCAGTTACTATCGTTAGGATTTCTTCCTCATCCTTTGCTGCTGCAAGTTTTGTACTTAGAAGTCTAACCTTTTCGCTGACATTTCTATTGTAGCGTTTGCCATTTTTCTCAACCGCTTTATACTGCAATAAAACCTGAAAACAATTGATTGAAAGTTCTTTTTCCAAAGCCGAAAAATCGTAATGAAACAGCTCCATAAATACCTTAAAGTCGTTCTTAGCAAACTGGTTTACACTTCCTGTTAACCCTCCATGTTTTTCGCAGGTTATACTAAAAGGATTTTCACTGACAGCAAGTAAGTATGCCAGATAGTTTTGCCATAAATTATCATCAAAGCCATAGTCCGTTGCCAGTTGCAGAAGTTTATGGATTTGTTCATAAATATCTGAAATGATTTCTTCGTGATTGCTATTATCTGCCGCTTGAGTCTCCAAAGTTTTTTCCATGCGTTTTATAATATTGCTTAAGGCATATAATATACTGCCTTCTTTTAAATTGCGATAAAGTATCAATCTTGCTACTTTATTATACATTCCTCTATCTCTCCCTTGCCCATGAATCTGTAAAAGAGCCGTAAAAGCCGCCCTTTCGGATTGCTCCACGACTCTTTTCTCAAATGAAGCAAAAATCGTTGCTATTTGTTAATTTTCTTACATCCTGTCCGGTGCATCAAAGCCAAGAAGTTCAATACATTGTTCTAAGATTCCTTTTACAAGGGTAATAAGTGTAATCCAGGACTGCTGTTTTTTCTTGTCTTCTTCAGAAATAATTTTGTTTTCATGATAAAAGCTGTTGAAAGCATTGGCAAGATCATAAATGTATTGGCAAATCTTATGGGGTGCATATTCATAAAAACTGTGTTCAATCACATCATTGAACTTAGCAGCTTCTAACATTAAATTTACTTCACTTGGTATCACAGATGGTAGTATTTCTCCCCTATCCGATGTCTTGTTCATTTCATTGTATTTGTTTATAATAGACTTAATACGGACAATCGTGTAGAGGATATAAGGGCCGGTATTTCCTTCAAAAGAGATAAAGCGGTCAATATCAAAGATATAATCCTTGGAAGCCTGATTGGATAAATCCCCATACTTTAAAGCAGCGAGTCCGACTTTCTTAGAGATGGTACGACTCTCTTCTTCTGTCATGTCCCTGTTTTCAACCATCTTCTGATAAACCGCATCATTAATACTTCCAATAAGGTTTTCAAGTCGCATAACACCGCCGTCTCTTGTCTTAAATGGTTTTCCGTCTTTTCCGTTCATCGTACCAAAGCCTAAGAAAGTGAGTTTTACATTTTCCTCTACAAGCTTTGTTTTCTTAGCACAACGGAACACCGTTTCAAAATATAATTCCTGTCTCTTATCTACCACATAGATAATTTCATCCGGTCCGAATAACTCCATACGTTCAATCATAGTAGCCAGGTCAGTCGTATTATAAAGTGTTGCACCATCACTTTTTAGAATCATACAGGGAGGAATTTCTTTGGTGTCAGACTCTTCCTTTACGTCTACAACTAAGGCCCCTTCACTAATACGTGTATAATTATGTTCTTTTAGATATTCTACCATGCCTGGAATATACGATTGCGCATCACTTTCCTTTTTCCATAAATCGAAACTAACATTAAGATTTTCATAATTTTTCTTCAAATCATTTACGGATACATTGAGTATATGATTCCATAGTGCTGCATATCCGGCTTTTCCGTTTTGTAAAAGGTAAGTGGCTGTTTTTGCTTCTTCTTTAAACTCAGGATGAGATTTAGAATATTCGTTGGCTGCAGGATATATTTCTTCTAATTCCGTTATAGTAAACGGAGGTTCCACCGGATATTCACCAGTGTAGTTATCATCAAAATACACCAACTCGGGCTGTCTTTTCTTTAATTCAGTAATAATTAATCCCATCTGTAGACCCCAGTCACCTAAATGGACATCACCAATTACATTATGTCCTAAAAAGCGGCTGATGCGCTTTATACTTTCACCGATAACTGCTGAACGCAAATGACCAACATGTAATGGTTTTGCTACATTGGGACCGCCATAATCAATTACAATCGTTTTGGGTAGTATTGCTTTTTCACAACCGAATCGTTCCTCTTGACTAATACTATTTAAATAGTTTACTAAATAATCATTATTAAGTGTTATATTAATAAAACCTGGCATGATAGCTTCCATTTTTTCAAAGGCTTTACTCCCCTTTAGGCTGTCTACCACTTCATTTGCTATCATAATAGGTGCTTTTTTATATATTTTTGCTGCTGCTAAAGCTCCATTACATTGATACTGGCATAAATCAGGGCGATTGGATAAAGTAACCATACCAAATTTGCTTTCATATCCCTTATCTTCAAAGGCCTGCTTTACTTCGTCAGTAATCAAATCAATTAATTTCTTCATTCTGTCCTCCAATTATTTCTTATCTGTATATAATATTCCTATTTTAAATAACTCTACCATAATTAGACATGGATGTAAATATAGTAACGTCAGAAAAACTGCCGTATCTTACCCGGACTGGATGCTCTGTAAGTATCCACCGCATAAAGACGACAGTTTATTTCTCTTTTCATTAGACTTCAGGCCTTTGATTCCTTATCTTATAATTTTACCGGAATAACAGCGGCTGCAACTAGATAAGCCAGAATACCAGCTCCTGTAAGACCGAATATAACGAATAGCAGTCTGACAACAGTTGGGTCTAAATTAATATATTCTGCTATCCCTGCACAGACACCTGCAATTACTCTGTCTGTGTTAGAGCGATATAATTTTTTTGGTTCCATAACAATTTCCTCCTATTAAATCAATTTTTACTTATATTATTTATAGTATAATACTTATTATCTGTTTTCACATTAAAATTATTAAAA
Source organism: Anaerocolumna cellulosilytica (assembly GCF_014218335.1). Taxonomy (GTDB): domain Bacteria; phylum Bacillota; class Clostridia; order Lachnospirales; family Lachnospiraceae; genus Anaerocolumna; species Anaerocolumna cellulosilytica. The sequence goes on from NZ_AP023367.1 coordinate 2,823,159, forward strand.
ATACCTAGTAACATAGCAATATCTTATATTATCTTATTTTTAAGTCAATTTTACCAATTTCGCATTTTAGTGAAAAGGAATCTTTCGCACCAGTATTCTTTATACTTTCAGAAGCGATTCCTGAGTACTTATTATTGTTAATCCGGACAGTTCCTATCCCTGAACTAACATCATAATTATAATCCTCTTCCTTACCATTTATATCCATTTCAACACTACCGATACCACAATTTACTTCATTAACACCTTTTATTATTCCGGACAAAGAAATAGCTCCAATCCCACATTCCACATCTATATCCCTGCCTGTAAAGTCCTCAATTATTAATTCTCCGGCTCCTACTGAATAACTGGAAGCGTTCTCCACATTAAGTTCATCTATTCGAATCCTTCCGGCCCCCACATTAACAATAGCGGTCTTTGCCTTTAGAGAATCTGCTTGGATAGCACCGGCTCCAATGGACAATGTTAATTTATCTGCTTTAAATTCTTGTGGAAGTGTAATTTCTATACGGGTATTGTCAGGCCAACTTATATTATTCTTGTCGGTTCTCACTTTGACTCCAAATATGCTAATCACATGGACTTCATCATTTCTGTCTGCATTGAAATAACCGCTGTCCGTTATCTTCAATATACCATCACTAACTTCACTTTTCACATAGTCCGCACCGGCTTCGTTTACATCCACAGAAAATGTTTCACCTTCTTTTATCGTAACAGTTCCGCTTGAAACATCTAGTTTCAGTGAATCAACTTTTTTATAGGATATGGGATAATCAAGGCTGTCATTGTATATATCTTTTCTATCTGCTTCTTCCCAAGAACCTATACCTTCATTATCTTCATATTCGTCCCAGTCATCCTCATCCCAATCCCTCTCATCCTTGTAAGATGTTTTAGGAACTGTATCTTTCTTAGCCGTCTCTGTTGTTGCCTTTTCCCCAAACCAGAAACCAGCTCTATTACGGAAATTTCTTCCCAAGATGCTATAAGAAAAATCCTCTGGCCGCTCAAACATTGTAGTATCCATACTAAAACCGGCAATCATTAGAATTATACCGATTAATAACGCAATACCCGCAATCTTTAGCAGATTTTTCATAAAAACTCTCATGCTGATACCCTCCTTCCCTTTAAAGGAAGTTTACATAAATCCACAATCCACTGGTATAATACAGGAAATACCTTGGTGCTTAAACCAATCGTAGCCAGGCTAAATAATATACCAATTCCCAGTACAAAGATTCCGCTTCCCGTCATAAAAAACCCAACTGCCGGAAGCCCTATTACCTTAATAACTCCTACAATAGTAAGTATAATGCCTGTTATTATTAAAACAACTGATAATATAGCAAAAGCCAACCATAAGGCACCAACGGTTATAACCGCAGCCAAAATGAATGAAAATATAGTGGCTACTACAGGTATGCCAACAGGTATGGCAAAAATACATAAAAGTATAATTACTATAACTCTGGACGCTGCGTTATTTTTTTGGTAATTCGTTCTGTCATAGCTTCCCTCATTGACGCTATCGCTCTGTTTATCATCTGCTGTACTACTTCTGCTGTAAGTCTGCTGTCTCTCAGTATTGTCTCTGGAAAGCTCTAACTTAGGCCCTTTCAGACCATCATCTTCGTAACCTTTTTCAGTAAAATACCCTCTGTTTTTTATATCCTGCTCATTGGCATTTAATAAGGCCTTAATACTGGCTGCTACCTTAACAGGGGATTCAAGTTCTTTAATAATTTCGTCTTCATGTTCCCATCCGGCATCTTCAAAATAAGTCTCATAGTAAGCCAATGCCTCCATTCTCTCCTCTAGGGGGATATCTAGTAATAAGTCCTCTAATTCCTTTAAAAAATCTTGTTTTGTCATTTAAGTGTTCACCCCCACAAACATATTATTAATTTTACCGCAATAAATCTTCCATTCATTGATGTACAATCGCAACTGTACTTTACCCTTATCCGTTATTTTATAATATCGGCGATTCCGTCCATCAAAAGCTAAATCATAAACTTCTAAGCAATCGTCCTTTTGCAGCCGCCTTAAAACAGGATACAAGGTAGATTCCGATATTTCAATTACCTGGCGGACATCCTGTGTTATTTTATATCCGTAGGTACCTTCTCTTTCTTTGGATACAATTGCAAGAACAATCGCATCGAGTAAAGCTGCACCTGTATTAAATACCATTCGATCTACTCCCTTCCAAAACATACTTATTCAATACTACCGTCATATCTGGAGAACATGTATGGTTTATATATAATAATGTATTCATCACTATATTATATGATGTATAATATTATGTGTTGAATATAATATATACGAAAGGATTATATTTGTCAATTATTTTTTTCTATGATTACAAAGTACAGACGGTATGCCTACAACCAATTACATTTCGGTAGGTTTGTTAGAGATAAGAAAATTAAAAATAGAATAAGAGCTGCACATTTATAAAATAACTAAACAGTTATTCATAATAAATGATGCAGCATTCATTTAAAGATTGGAAAAATAATTATTATTATATACACAATAGGAAGTACAGTCTGTAATCCTTATGGGATTTTCAAATACCATATTATTGGTGTTATTGGTTACAACCACATTATTTACAAGATTAAAATCAGCCATGTAGTGAGTTTTTAAGGAATCTAGTTTATTGCTGATAAAGATATTGTTCATTACTTGAATATTTCTATGCGGCACACCATTGTAAGATATTCCATAAACACCGTTCGCCATGTATCTTTCGTATAAGGTAGCGGTATTTCCTGCTATCTGTATATTATCACAATAGGAGTTTGTTCCATCCGTTATCTTGGTTCCATCTGCTCTAAATTCTGTTTTGTTGGAATAAATTCTTACAAATCGGGTATAGCCTTCCACCAGGTTATCAATAATTTTAACATTCCGGAAATTAACACAGTTTACAAAAAATCCATAGGCACCTACGCCTCCACTGCCTTTTGCCACATTTCCTGCTATTAAGATATTTCTGGATTTTTCTGTACTATTAGGTTGAGAATGGGTACCAATGGCGTTTAAGGGAGCAGGATATCTCTCACTTTTATCAAAAGTACAACCTAGTATACGGATATTTTCACAGCATGCCAGGTCATAATAAGGAGAATCTGGCGGGAAAATCGGCAAGGCATTGGCAGAAGCAAAATCAATTTGTATTGCCTCCCGAAATGGTTCCGGTGTATTTACTTTATATCCAAGAAAACGGCAGTTAAGTATTGATACATCCTTTGAGGCGTTGATATCAATACTGTGAGAGCCAAGGGTGTCTAAAAATACTACATTTTCCAGAGTAATATGTTCTGACTGAAAGATATAGCTTATATTAGCATAGCTATCGCTGCTTAATCCCGGCCCTTGCCCGTTTAATACACCGCCTTTTATCCATATGTTTCTAGAGTATGGAATAGTCCCGAATATAGGTATATTGGCTCTACGAATAAGCCTAACCTTGGGAGACATTACAAGCATAGTATCTGAGCCTATGAATAAGGTTTCGGTAATTGTGTAATCGCCATCCGGTAAGAGAATATACCCTTTCTTATTTAACAGCTCTTGTATATAACCTGAGTTCATACAGAACCTCCTATAGCGGACATGTCATCGCTTTTATAATATATTATATTCTAATATATTATATATTTTACATTTTAAGGGCACTTTTTACAACGGCTGCATGCACTGGGTGCTGCTGCCATTCCTCCAAGCGCTGTCTCCTTTAATTCATTCGGAAGACTGCGCCCCACATTATACATAACTGCCACTGCTTCATCAAAAGGAACAATATGCTCTATACTGCTTAAAGCTATCTCGGCACAGACTAAGGCATTTGATACTCCCATGGCATTTCTCTGTTGGCAAGGTGCCTCCACAAGCCCTCCAATGGGATCACAGACAAGGCCTAATAGATTGGACAAGGCACTGGTTGCAGCATGCAGACATTGTCTTGGACTTCCGCCTAACAGCTCAGTTATTGCAGCGGCGGCCATGGCAGAAGCAGAGCCAACCTCCGCCTGACACCCACCTTCTGCTCCCGCTACCGTAGCGTTATGTGCAATTAGATAACCAATGGCGCCGGCATGGAATAATGCCTTAATCATATCACTGTCAGAGAAATGCATCTCTTCTTGTATCGCCAGAAGAGCACCCGGTATTACACCGGAAGAACCTGCGGTAGGTGCTGCGACTATCAGCCCCATAGAACTGTTAACTTCCAGCACTCCCATAGCATACATAATTGCCTTTGACATTAGATTACCGCATACAGATACATTTCCTGTTAAACGTCTGTTATTAATTTTAGCTGCTTCTCCTCCGATTAAACCGCCCATAGATTCGATTTTTTTAGCAAGGGCATGCCTGGCAGATTTTTTCATGATTTCCCAGGCATGTTCCATCTTTTTAATCACTTCTGCTTCCTCACTGCCCAGAAATTGTACTTCTCTTAAAAGCATAGCGTCGGATATGGATATATTTTTCACATCACAGATTTCCAGTAAAGCCTGACCTGACTTAAAATTCATAATTGAGTCCTCATCTATACCACAATAATGGATATATTACCACTTTTTAATTGAAGGATTTCTGTGGTTCCTTCCTTTATCTATATTTTCCTTCAATTTCGTATTTCTTAAATTACCATGTTAATGGTTAAAAAGATAACTGTATTTTATTCATAATTCTACAATTTTTCAATAAGAAAGGCTTGAAACACATTACCTAATTCTTCAATTCTATCAATAATTTCTTCAATAAGAGATTCGTCCGTTTCAATGATTGAGTAAGCAATAGTTCCCCTATTCTCACGGTATAGTTTCATAAATGCAATATTAATATTATATTTACTAAGGATATCTGTTACAGCAGCTACTACACCCGGTAAATCTCTATGGCGGATTACAACCGTATAATAATCACCTGATAAATCAATCTCGACACCGTTTATTTTCTTTAGAACGGCTCTTCCCCCGCCAATGGATACACCGGTTATGGTAGTGGTTTCTCCTCCTTCTACCGTAATCTGAATATCCACAGTATTTGGATGTACATCCACCTTGTTCGTATCTAATTTAAACTGATATTTCAGCCCTGCCTCTTTGGCAAACGTAAAGGATTCTTTTATCCTTTCATCCTCCGTGTCAAAACCAAGCATACCTGCAACTAAAGCTTTATCAGTACCATGCCCCTGATATGTCATCGCAAAGGAACCATATAAAACGAAAGTTACTTCCTCTATGGGTCTTTTTACCATGTTTCTTGCAAGCCTGGCAATTCGTAAAGCGCCTGCCGTATGCGAACTGGAAGGACCAATCATATTTGGTCCGATTATGTCAAACACACTCATTTCTTTCGTTGAATACATGAAAAATCCTCACTTTTAGTTATTTATTTTTAAGGTTTTATAAAACTTTCTTTCAGGATAGTATTGCGTAATAATTAGAATTAAATACCTGTCCTTTTGTTGACCTGCTTGTAAACCAAGTCATATTATAGCATACTTTATTGAATTTTCTACCAGAAAGCAATTGATTTTACAGAACCTTATCAATGAAATTAATAGCGGCATTCTACTTAATAAACGAAAGAAAACTGCTGTCAGGCTTTACAGTATCATTACAACCTGTAACTCCTAACAACAGTTTCAATTTATTTTTAACAGAGATAATCTTTTATTATAAGGATGATAGAAATTTACAAAAAGCCTTCTGACCATTTTCATCCCGTTTATAAACACCTGCATGCTCTAATACCTTTGAAAATACAATACCGACTTCTTCCTGTAATATAGTATCTATAGTATCCTCTGTTATCTGCGTATACTTAAGCAGCAGCGTTTCCACCCACAGCTTATGCTTTCCAATTCTTTCATCAAATGAGATATCTTTTTTGCAAAGTAAGGCTTCTCTTAATAATTCCATTTCTTCCTTAAGACGTGAAGGAAGCACTGCAAGCCCCATCACCTCTATCAAACCAATATTTTCTTTTTTAATATGATGCAGCTCTTCATGAGGATGATATACACCAAAAGGATGTTCTTTGGTGGTTACATTATTTCTAAGCACCAAATCAAGCTCATAAAACTTACCAGCCTTTCGGGCTATAGGGGTTATAGTATTGTGAGCCTCATAGTTTGTTAGGGTATCAAAAGCAAGGGCTTTTACTTCATCCGCTTTAAGTAGTCTGCCTTCCTTATCAGAAAAAGCATATACAAAAGCCTCTTCATCCGTATAATTTCTCCACGAAGTAAGGATATGACTTCCAAGTTCAATAAGAGAATTCGTATCTTCAGCCTGAAGTCTTATAACTGACATAGGCCATTTTACAATGCCAACCTTAACTCCTTCAAACCCTTTTACAGTTTGTGCCTTCTCTATCGGTGCCTTTGCCATTGCAAATTCATAATTACCACCTTGAAAATGGTCATGTGTCAGAATGGAACCGCCTACAATTGGCAAATCCGCATTAGAACCAACAAAATAGTGAGGAAACAGTTTTACAAAATCAAATAATTTAATAAAGGTATCCTTATTTATCTTCATTGGGGTGTGCTCTGAGTGAAACACGATACAATGCTCGTTATAATATACATATGGTGAATATTGAAGTCCCCAATTCTGATTTTGAATTTTAACTGGTATTATCCTGTGGTTTTGTCTTGCAGGGTGGTTTACATTACCATAAAAGCCTTCATTTTCCTTGCACAGAAGGCATTTTGGATAACCGGTTTGCTTTTTTAACTTTGCAGCGGCTATAGCCTTTGGATCCTTTTCAGGCTTGGAGAGATTAATTGTAATATCCAAATCTCCATATTCTGTGGATGTAATCCATTTTTTATCTTTTGCTATTCGGTAACGCCTGATATAATCAGAATCCTGGCTTAATTTATAATAATATGCCGTTGCCTTTTGGGGATTATCATTAAAGTATGCATCAAATTGTGTTATTATTTCAGTAGGTCTTGGTACCAGAAGCCCCATTAGCTTGGTATCAAACAAATCCCGGTATACAATACTGTCTTCTAATAAACCTTTTTCAACTGCAAAATCAAGAATTCCCTTTAAAATTTCCTCAAGGTTATCAGACAATTCTTCCTGTACTTTAGTCTTCTCATAATCTTCCAGTTGCAGTACTTCTAAAATCCGGTTTACTGTATATACTTCATCGTATTGTGTAATCAAACCGGTTTTAAGACCATATTCTATCAATGCCGTTATATATTGGTTAATCATATCTATTTCCGTCCTTACTCTATCGTCGGCTGTTTATTACTCACTCAATTCTTTGAACTATTATCATTAAAACCATTTGGATGACTCTGATGCCATTTCCAGGCAGAAGCAATAATATCTTCAATGTCTTCAAACTGTGGTTTCCATCCTAATATACGCTTAGCTTTTTCACTGGAGGCAATTAACTTTGCAGGATCACCCGCTCTTCGGGGGGCAACTATAGCAGGAATTTCAGAACCTGTTACTTTTCTGGCTGCTTCGATTACTTCCTTTACGGTAAAACCGATACCGTTACCAAGGTTAAAGATATTACTTTCATTCCCTTCCATTAAGTATTTTACGGCAAGTATATGTGCCATAGCCAGGTCTGTTACATGAATGTAGTCTCTAATACAGGTACCATCTTTCGTATCATAATCATCACCATATATGTTAATGGCTTCCCGCTTATGATTGGGTACTTGCAAAATCAGTGGAATTAAATGAGATTCAGGATTATGTGCTTCTCCGATTTCTCCGCTTTTATGTGCACCGCAGGCGTTAAAATAACGCAGAGATACATAACGGATGCCATGTGCCTTATCTGTCCATTTAAACATTTTTTCCATAGACAGTTTGGTTTCTCCGTAAGTATTGGTGGGTTCTGTTTTATCTGTTTCAAGGATAGGAATTCTTTCTGGTTCTCCATAAGTGGCTGCGGTTGAGGAAAATACGATTTTATTAATATTATGAGCCACCATGGATTCTAATAATACTTTGGTACCGTACACGTTGTTGTCATAATATTTAAGAGGATTTTCCATACTTTCCCCAACCAGTGAGTTCGCTGCAAAATGGATGACCGCGTCTATTTCTTCTTTATCAAACACGCTGTCAATAAATTCTCTGTTACGAATATCTCCTTGATAAAAACGCGCTTTGGGATGTACTGCCTGTTTGTAACCGGTTTCCAAGTTATCTACAATTACAACATCATTTCCTTTGTCAATCAATTCATACGTTGTGTGGGAGCCGATATAACCTGCTCCTCCTAATACTAATATTGTCATATTAAACTCCAATCTGTGTGCTTAAGTGCAAACTTGATTGCACATGCACACGTGCTAATCAAGAGGTTGAAAAATGTTTTCTTCAACTTAACTCTAATCTGTATGCTTTACGAATAAAGTTATAATTTTTTAGGACCGTCCCCAATATCAACTACATAAAAATCTGCTTTATACCCAATTTTGTCTTCATAGGTTTTACCAACCTTCTCAATAAAATCATCCACCTTATCATCCATAACAATGCTTACCGTACAACCTCCAAAGCCTGCTCCTGTCATACGTGAACCAAGCACACCATCAAGTCCCCAGGCAGTCTCAACCAGAGTATCCAGTTCGATACCGGTTACCTCATAATCATCTCTTAAGGAAACATGGGAAGCATTCATTAGCTGTCCAAAGGCTGTAACATCCTTTGCCTTTAATGCTGCTACTGCCTTTATGGTTCTTTGATTTTCATAGACTGCATGTTTGGCACGTTTTATACGAATTTTATCACCTATAATATCTTTATGCTTTTCAAATTCTGCTTCACTTAAATCACCAAGACTTTGAATTTTTAGAATCGACTGCAACGCTTCCAGAGCATCTTCACATTCTTTTCTTCTTTCGTTATATTTTGAATCACCAAGACCGCGTTTTTTGTTGCTGCAAGCAATGATTATTTTGGCTGATTGTAATTTTATCGGTGCATATTCATAAGAAAGATTGCTGGTATCTAAAAAAATAGCATGCTCTTTTTTACCCATGGCAACAGAGAACTGATCCATAATGCCACAATTGACCCCGATAAAGTTGTTTTCTGCAAATTGACTTACCAGAGCTAAATCAATTAGTGAGATGTCAAATCCCATAAACTCTTTTATAATGTAACCGGTTAAAACTTCTAATGAAGCTGAAGAGGAAAGTCCGGAGGCATTGGGTATATTACCAAAATATAGTATATCCATACCCTGTTCTGCCGTGTAGCCTTTTTCTTTTAATGCCCAGTACATGCTTTTGGGATAATTGGCCCAGTCATCTTCTTTTTTATATTCTAGATTTGTAATATTTGCATTTATAACTCCAAGGTGTTCAAAATTCATGGAATAAACCCGCAGTGTCTTATCGTCCCTTTTTCTGGCCGCAGCATAGGTTCCGATGGTCAATGCACAGGGAAATACGTGGCCTCCGTTATAATCAGTATGTTCACCGATAAGATTTACCCTTCCCGGTGCAAAAAAGACTTGTGCTTCTTTACCTTCGCCAAATATTTTAGCAAATTCCTGTAACAATTTCTCCTTCATATTGCTCTCCTTCTGCCTTATTTAGGCTTTTTTATGGTGTGTATTTATGAATTTAATCGAATTAAAAAAACACCTTCATGCGGATATCCTGCGAATAGTCACCAAAGCCGCTGCCAAACAGGTTGACCCCTCCTGCATGTTTTGCATCCTCTTTAATACCAATTCGTACGGATATATAAGCCTTCTCTGACAATCGGTAGTCCTGAATGCATGAATCACTTACTTTTTCCTCATCAATATAAGTGCCCTGTTCGGTTAATTTCCAAGTCTTTAAATCCCCATACTGGGTATTCTTATCCGGCCACCAGGCTGGATTTAACTTGCCTCTTCTACCGCCATAATCACTGGGGCACCTAAATGTTCCAGCTTCTAATCCATTAATCCATACGGTTATATCCGAGGGAAAATCAAGATTATATTCATGATCCTCCGAACAGAGTTCCATAGATAATTCCAGCCTTTTTTCTTTGCGATTTGTCAAGACATGATTGGGAAAACGGTATTCTAAATATCCCTTTCCAAACCACAATAATTTTGCTTTTGTCCGATTAGGGTTATAAAAGCACCGGGGTTCATCTTCTTCATCTATATGCCCTTTCTCACTTACAATACCGCAGGTTGGCTCAACATAGTAGTCTACAAAGTTACCGATAGGCATATTTATAATCTCCATCTCGTCACCGATATCTGCACACAAATCAATGCTTAAGGCATCAAGATTCTTGCTGCATACCTTCATTGAACCCCTTACCGCAGGAAGCAGAGTGGTTGCGATTAATCCTGCTTCTTCAAGTGCTTTTACGTGAGCTGCTGCCGAGGATTGGGGAAGTTTCAGTATTTCTGCTATCTCATTAATGTTTAGGTCATACCTGCAAAGTAACCTTAATATTTCAAGTCTAATCTCCGAGGACAGGGCCTTCGCCAGGAGTGCCAATTGTTTTGTATCATCCAAATTCAGTTGAATGTTCTTTTTCAAAGCATCGCTCCTTTTGTTTTTATTCATACCAGAATTTCTGTTATGAATCTATTTTTCTGTTATAATAATTGTAGCACGCATAATTTAATTTGAAAAGAAGAAAATGATAAAAAACTGCATAAAGAGTTATTTTATTTTTGGTACTATTTCCCTGTTGCAAATGATATTAATTAAGCTTAATAAAAAGAGGCACTAAAGCTTTTTATACACAGGAATCTAAAACTGTGTATAAGAAAAGCATAGTGCCTTTTTCTTTATTTCATTAAAATACTATGTTCTATACGCAACAACATAGTAAATCACTTCTTACCAAGTCGTATCACGTTCCAGGAGGCTTTCATTAAGGAAGTGGTCAATATTCCTCCCTCTACTGTGGTAGTATTCTGCTGTTTTGGCGCAACCGCTTGTTTTACCGCTGAATTTACTAAAAGCAAGTCATCTTCTGCCAACATAATATGTTCTATTACTTCAAAGTTCTCAAAACTGCGTACATCGCAACTAAAGTCTATGGCATCTTGCAGGTCACGATTCACTGCAAATATGGTTACTTCATCTCTCTCTTCATTATAAACAGCTACAGATTCTACATCATTTACATCTGTATAATCCTTTGTATCGTGTTTTGTTGAATAAAGTACCGGCTGTAGGGCAATCCCTCTTCCGAATTTGGAGGCATGGAGATAAGGATAAAAAATAGTCTGTTTCCAGGCAGGACCATCTGCTTCTGTCATAATTGGTGCAATAACATTCACAAGCTGTGCCAGACAAGCCATTTTAACCCTGTCCGCATGTTTTATAAATGTAATCAACATTAAACCTACTAGTAATGCATCTTCAAAGGTATAAATATCTTCTAACAACCCTGGTGCCTTTTGCCATGGATTCTTCTTCATGATATCCTGGTCAGCCTGATTGGAATGATACCATACATTCCATTCATCGAAACTTAAGTTTATGTTCTTTTTACCACGTTTCTTCGCTTTCACATAATCACAGGTGGCAATTACTGTCTTGATAAAATGGTCTGTCTCCATGGATTTAGCTAGAAAATTCGAAGTATCCTTATCGGCATTACCAAAATATTGATGCAGGGATACAAAATCAACATGTTCATAGGTATGTTCTAAAGTTACAGCTTCCCATTCCGGAAAGGACTTCATAAAGGTTCCTGAACTTCCGCATGAAACAAGTTCTATGTCAGGATCAATCAGCTTCATGGCTTTGGCAGTTTCATAAGCAATCCTACCATACTCAACTGGTGTTTTAGAGCCAAGCTGCCAAGGCCCGTCCATCTCATTGCCAAGACACCAGGTTTTTATTTTATGGGGTTCTTTCACACCATGTTTAATACGTAAATCGCTGTATTTTGTTCCAGCGGTATGATTGCAATATTCTAAGAGATTACAAGCATCGCTGACTCCTCTGGTGCCAAGGTTTACAGCCATCATAACTTCACTTCCGACAAAAGCTGACCATTTTGCAAATTCATTAAGTCCCACATCGTTGGTTTCAAGGCTTCTCCAAGCAAGTTCCAGTCTTTTTGGTCTCTCAGCTAACGGACCTACACCATCTTCCCAAAAATAATTCGAAACAAAATTACCGCCGGGATAACGAATAATGGGTACCTCCAATTCCTTTACCAAATCCATAACATCCCTACGAAATCCATGGTCATCCGCACTTTTGTGGCCAGGTTGATAAATTCCTTCATAAACCGCCCTTCCAAGGTGTTCAACAAAAGAACCATAAATTCTTTTATCAATCTCTGCAATTTTAAAATCTTTATCCACTACCATTTTAGCATATTTCTTTGCCATACTGTAAACCCTCCTGTTTTTTACTATTAGTATCCGGTAGCAACATCCGGTGTTAAATGCATAACTTACTTTGATTATACTATTAACCGCGAAATACATCAAGATATATTTTACTTTATATTAAATTATTATAGTATTTATAATAGTCCAAAAGATTACTAGTGTGAAATGCTTTGATTTTTGCGGATATAATTTTTACTTTATATTTTTGTAAAATAATATATATACATTTTATTATAATAATAGACTCTATATGCATTTGCAGGGCATTATTCTATTAGTCCATAGCCCCAGCCCGGATTCGGATATAAGTGTTCATTACTACGTACAGCGGAATTAGTTAAAAAATATCTTATGGAGATGCTGTTCATACCGGGCATGTTACCTTGCAGGATTCCCCATTCCAACAGCCCTGCAGATATTCCGCCTGCAAAGGCAGAGGCAAGACTGGTACCGGATAAGGGAATAAAGGTATTTATTATTGTAGGAACTAATATGTGTTCTCCAGGTGCCGCAATATCTGGTTTTGGTACAAAGGAAGCCGTAAACCCTCTGCCGGCACTTTCAGATAATTCACGACTTATGGGATTATATGAGGTTGTTGTTAGTATATTCAAGGCATTTCCTGGTATGGATATGGTTGTAAATGGATTTGCATAATGGAAATACGTCTCACTTGTTAAAAAATTGCGAATGGGAAGCCAGATGTGGTATTGACTAATTAAATCGTAGGTACCTGAAGTGCGGAAACGCCAGATTCCCTCTGGAATATTTTTAAAACGAAATAATATTAACTGCTCTTCTGAGTAAGTTTCACTAATATAGCTGTCTACATATATTATCATTTCTTGGTATTCAATGGTGTAATTACGCTGCCCAACAAAATCAGGCCTTAGCACTGCCACGGAATCGCCATCAGGATTTATAATCTCCACAGTAACTACATTGGGCAAATATCCCCATAATTCCATTGAAAAATATCTGTCCAGTGGACCAACTTTAAGCTCAACTAAATCGTATGGTTCCGGAGGTACAATTTCACCAAAGTAATGGTGACTGGTATCACCCTCGTTTCCTGCTGCTACTACTATTGCTATCCCAGCGGCAGTTGCGCTTTCAGTCAAATAATTACTCATAATGTCCTCGCCCTTATGAGACCCCTGTGAGGAACCAAGACCCACACAGATTACTATGGGCCTATTAAGCCTTCTGGATAGATTCATAAGATACTGAATCCCCATCATAATATCATTCATTTGATAACAATACGTATCCTGTGGTATGCCATAAAAATCCATAATATTATTTTTTGCTTGCTTTAACTTTACTACAACCAATTCTGCCCCAACCGCTACTCCGGAAAATCCATTATCCTCTGACTGATATCCTGCGGCTATACCTGCCATAGCTGTTCCCTGACCAATGGTGTCCGTACTGGGGACTATTTGTAAGGGTGTCTCCGATGCCAAGGCATGACTTATTTCCTCCTGACTGTATTCAGTACCATAAAACATTCCCTCCGGATATCTGCCGCTGTCTATGGTTTGATCCCAAATGGCTTTCACTTTACTGGTATTATCAGCATTTATAAATATTGGATTTGTATACACGATACCTGTATCAATAATTCCAACCAGTACGCCGCTTCCGGTAAGATTGTACTCCGGAAAGCTTCGAACAGTATATTCTCTCTCTACCTGCTCTTTTAGATATGTTAATAAACCATAGCATTTAGGAATAGCGAAATACCCGAAATTTCTAATGGCATTTTCATCTAAAGCTTCCGCAGGAATATGAATAATTGCATATTTATCGTTTATCAGGTTATAAGAATATTCACCGAATCTTTCAAAGTATGACATATTATTATTATATTCAATAACTATATCTGCAAAATCATCGCTAATAATTTTAAACCGCTCATTATCATTCATATCATCCCCGCTTAACATATCCTATTAAATATTCTTATTGTAATTTATGATAGGCATGCGGAATTGATACTAAAATACCTAATATTCATCTCTCCATATCGATAGACTGAGCAAATCTGCGTTACATATATTTTCTATATTTTTCCTGTTGACATCTTTTAACCCAGTTGTTATAATAATAAAAATTTCATCTAAGAAAAGCGTTGAAAAGGAGTAGTACATACTCACCAAAAGCACAGAGAGAAGATGGATGGTGCGAATCTTCATGGAGGGAGTAAAGCTTAAGTTATTCTAAAGTATGTTTTAGAATGGCGTACGGCTTAGGCAGGTGCCTTGGAAGTAGCCTTGGAGCTGTGAACCGAACAAATTCTTTAGTAGGCTTCATCGGAGTTTCCGCCGTTACAAGGAAAGCAGTATCAGATAGTTGTATTCTATCCCGTACTGACAGAGAGCAGAGAGAAATCTCTGAATTTAGGTGGTAACACGGACCAGATAGTTCGCCCTAAGCTGATATTCAGCTTAGGGCTTTTTTAATGCAAAGAAAGGAGTCTTTTATGATACCAGGAACAAGTTTATTTGTAAAAGCTTTAAAAGAAGAAGGTGTAACTACACTATTTGGTTATCCGGGAGGCTATGCCATTGATATTTTTGATGAGTTGTACAAACAGGATGATATTGAAGTCATACTCCCAAGACATGAACAGGCACTTATTCATGCCGCTGACGGTTATGCTCGTTCAACTGGAAAAACCGGTGTCTGTCTTGTAACCAGCGGCCCTGGTGCTACCAATCTGGTAACCGGTATAGCCACTGCAAATTATGATTCTGTGCCTCTTGTATGCTTCACAGGACAGGTACCAACCCACTTAATTGGAAACGATGCCTTTCAGGAGGTTGACATCATTGGTATAACAAGAAGTATCTGTAAGTATGGTGTTACTGTACGTAATCGCGAAGACTTGGGGCGAATCATAAAAGAAGCTTTTTATATTGCAAGAACCGGAAAACCAGGTCCTGTTGTAGTCGATCTTCCAAAGGACGTTATGTTAGCTCTTGGAAGTACAGCCTATCCAAAAGAAGTTAATATCAGAAGCTATAAACCGAATCTTAAGGTTCACAGCGGACAGTTAAAAAAAGCTCTTGATATGCTTAAGTCTGCCAAAGAACCAATCTTTCTTGCCGGTGGGGGTGTTACTATCGCAAGGGCAAACAAGGAATTTACCGAGCTCGCAGAATTAACAAAGGTCCCGGTTATAACCACTATCATGGGGCGTGGTGCAATTCCTACAAACCATCCGTTATTTATCGGTAATATCGGAATGCATGGCAGTTATGCTGCAAATCAGGCTGTAAGCGAATGTGACCTTCTTTTTTCCATTGGAACCAGATTCAATGACCGCATAACCGGAATGCTGGTAGAATTCGCACCTAAGGCAAAGATAATTCATATTGATATTGATTCTGCTGCTATATCTAAGAATGTAGTCGTTGATGTTCCTATTGTAGCAGATGCCAAACAAGCTGTTGAACAAATGCTAAAGGATGCCGCTTCCTGCAATACGGAGGTATGGTTATCACGAATACAAAATTGGAAGCAGGAACATCCTCTTTCAATGGCAGCAAATAAGGGGATTACCCCTCAGAAAATAATAGAAAAAATAAATACTCTCTTTCCAAAAGCTATTGTTGTTACAGATGTTGGTCAACACCAGATGTGGACCACACAATATCTTAAAATGGATGAAGGCAAGCAGCTTCTAACCTCCGGAGGTCTTGGTACCATGGGCTATGGATTTCCCGCTGCTATGGGGGCAAGCATTGGCAATCCGAATACTCCTGTAATCTGTATCTCCGGGGATGGTGGGTTTCAGATGAATATTCAGGAAATGGCTACCGCTGTAGGGCAAGAATTACCGCTTATTCTTTGTGTATTTAATAACAGTGTTCTAGGTATGGTTAGACAATGGCAAACCCTGTTCTATGATAAACGCTATGCCTCTACCTGCTTAAGATCCAGAAAATCCTGTAGTAAAACCTGTAAAAAACCAGGTGAGAATTGCCCGCCTTACTCGCCGGATTTTTTGAAACTGGCAGAAAGTTATGGTGCTTACGGAATCCGCATTGAGCGTGAGGAAGACATCGAAGCCTCCTTTTTATATGCACTTGAGAATAAGAAAGCTCCCACCATCTTAGAGTTTATGATTGATAGTGAAGAAATTGTACTCCCGATGGTACAGGGCGGAAAACCCTTAAGTAATATGATTTTGGAGTGCTAGGGATTGATTTTTTGAGATGATTGAGAAACAATCTTTAAAAAATATTCTTATTTTAGCATAAATAATTTTTCAATTACTTGCTATTTAAAAAATTAGAAAGGGATGCCACAAAAGTATCAAACATAAAATGGTGGCAATGAATAGGTACAATACAATGAAAAAAAGATGGGTTTCCTTGTTTGTAGAAAATGATATTGGAGTATTAGCAAAGATATCCGGATTATTTTCCGGCAAATCCTATAACTTAGAAAGCCTTACCGTGGGTACCACGGAAGATAAAAGCATCTCCCGTATGACTATTGGTCTGGTAAGTGATGACATTACCTTCGAGCAAATAAAAAAACAGTTAAACCGACTTGTAGAAGTCATAAAAGTATTGGATTTTACCAATACTCCAACCCACATGAAGGAAATATTGTTTATTAAAGTAAAAAGCTGTACAAAAGAAGAAAAAACGGAGCTTTTTCAAATTGCATGTGTGTTTAAGGCTTCTGTAACAGATTATGGGTTAGATAGTGTCTTATTGGAATGTGTTCAGACAGAAACAAAGAATGATGACCTTATTAGACTGTTAACCGGACAATTTAAGCAATTAGAGATTGTAAGGGGAGGCAGTGTTGCTATTGAATCCATAAGCATGACAGATCGCTAAGCTAATAGTAATAAAACCGGATAGCCTTACAAGTATGCACTTTTACTGAAAAGGCTATCCGGTTTTATTATCTTGTTATGTCTGAAAGCTCTTTATTTCAGGATAAACAGTTTTTAGATAAAACGCATCCTTAAATCTCTAGAAAGAATTCGATAATACACTTGTTTATCACATCCGGTATCTCATGGTTTATTCCATGACCCACCCCTTTATAAAACCGATAGTTTAGTCCCAATCTTTGAAATTCTCCCTCCGTTCGCTCTCTGCTGCCAAGGGGATCATCTTCACCACATAAAAATAATGCCTTGTTTTTTAAGCTGTAATACTCAGCTTCTGTAAAATACTCCAGTTTATGATAAGACATTGCCATAGTCTGAAATCCCTGCAACAAATCTTGATAATGATTTAATATATCTGTATTATCGGTAAACATAAAACTATTATCACCGGTAAGCTTTTTAATCAGTTTTATGACATTCTTTTTTGTAGGGAACAGCGCCTCCGGCAGAAATACCTTAAGCATATTTTTCAACGGGCTTTTCTGCTTATTTGTCAGAATGGAACCCGACATACTGATTACTTTAATTACCCGCTCGGGCTCTCTTATGGCAAATAGCTGTGCAAGATAGCTGCCGTTAGAAACTCCGGCTATGTATACTTGTCTTAGTTGTAAACCCTTCATTACCTCCTTAAGCCAAAGAATCGTTTTAAAATCTTTATTATATGTATGTCCCGGTACACTTTTCCCCGGTCCGCCAAGTGTATCCACCGCGTAAATACTAAAGTGCTCAGACAGAGCTTTACAGTTATAGTACCACATTAAAGCTGAATTATCTCCCACACCATGAAACAAAACCAGAGGCGGTTTGGTTTTATCTCCAAATTGAATTATATGAGTGCTGCCATACTGTGTAAGCACCTCTCTTTCTTCTATTTCCACCTCCCAATGCTTTAAAAGCAGGTCATAGGAGTTATATATTTTTTGTTTAGCACGTTCATTTTTAAATACTTTCATATTTATCTCCTTTTGCTGAACTTATACTATATGTGTCATAAAACGTATTTAAATGTATACACAACTCGTGTTTGGCAATTAACTTAATCTCTTCCCTTACTTCTCCGGTTGCAAAGTATCTTTGGAACAGTACAAAAAAAGGACTAAAGTAATGCAAAGCCAAGTATTCTGGGTTTTCCTGTTTAAAATATTTTTTATGAATTAAATATTCAAATACCTGATGATTATGCTCTAAGGGGTTTTCAAACATTAGTAACTGATATAGTTGTGCTGCTTCTTTGTTGGTATATTGATCAATCATGAGCATCCGTAAAAATTTTAATACCGTATTCTCTAACAAATATTGAAAAAAGTAAGCAAGACCTGCATCTACAAAAGCTGCCTTTTGTATTTCAGCCACCCTGCCTAGTTCCTGCTGAAAACCTTTCAGTATGTTCTGCGTTAATGTCCGAAATTCTGACAATAAAACATCATATATTTCTTGTTTATTTTTAAAATGATAATATAAGGTACTTTCTTTAATGCCAACTATCTTCCCAATCTCCCGAATAGATACATTGCTATACCCTCTCTGGGAAAATAAATCTAGCGCTGTTTCTTGTATTTTTAATTTTGTCCCGCGTTCCATGCCTTTCTCCTCTAACAGTTGTTAGAATTATTTTATCTAACAACTGTTAGATTGTCAAGTAAAAGAAATCAAATAAAGCAACAAAAAAGGAGCAGACTTATACACAGCCACTCCTCTTTACCACACACTATACTATTCTTTGTTCTCGTACTATCAGCATACTATATCCGAGGATTTAGTACTTTACATGTTAGATTCTTTACTCTCGTACTATTAAGGTACTATATCCTTGCTGGCGTAACTCCCTCTCCAGTTCGGCTGCGTCTTCCATTGTTACAAATTCTCCAACCTGTACGGCATAATATTCTCCCTGATTACTCAGATATGTTTCATATCCCGCTGCATTCAGATTATTCTGAAGGTTTCTGGCATTATCCAATACCCTGAATAATCCAACCTGGATACGGTAAATAGGCGCTTCTTCCGGTTGTTCTGCCCCTAAGCCATCTAAAATACCGGAGGCTATTCCATAAGCTATGTCATTAAATCTTTCATCAAATATCTGATTATCTGAATCCGTGTTCAGGAACCCTGCCTCAATTAAAAGCGAAGGCATATTTGTCCTTCTAAGTACTGCTAAATCTGTCCGCACATCAATCCCAAGATTTGTAAATCCAAGAGCTTCTAACTCCTGATTAATATTTTCGGCTATGATATATTTCACGCCGGTTTCATCATAAATAAGGGTTTGTACTCCACTGTAAGTATTTGGGGTGGCGCTTGAATTTCTGTGTATAGAGACAAATAAATCGGCATC
This sequence comes from Anaerocolumna cellulosilytica, assembly GCF_014218335.1. Taxonomy (GTDB): domain Bacteria; phylum Bacillota; class Clostridia; order Lachnospirales; family Lachnospiraceae; genus Anaerocolumna; species Anaerocolumna cellulosilytica. Next base: position 2,842,814 of record NZ_AP023367.1, read on the forward strand.
TTCTGCATTTGCCAAATATGCTCTTTCCAAAGGTGATACATATGTGTCATCGATTCTGGTAAACAATACATCTATGCCGTTGTTAGCCAGTATCTCACCGACCGCCAGGGCAAGATCCAGATTATCTTCTTTTTCCAGACGTCCGTTGTAGACAGCACCACTATCATATCCGCCATGTCCCGCGTCAACTACGATTCTATATGCCATATTGTCCTTAATGGATATACTTTTTTTATAATATATGCTCTCTTTTGGTAATTGTTACGGCCAATTGCAAGGATTCTATTCATGAATAATAATAGAGATACCTTCCATTTATCATTATATATTATCTAACGCACAAGTATAATAGTCGTATTGTGTCGCTATCTCAAATCCGCAATTTCTATACATGGCAAAAGCTTCGATACTTTCACTGGCAACCTCCAGGGTTATAGATTTTTTCCCTTTCTCTTCTGCCTGTTTTATAACCTGATACAGCAAGGCGTTACCATAACCTTTGCCTCTTTCAGATAACGTAATGCCAAGTCCAAAGATTGATGCAGTTTCTGAATGAAAACTTAAGCTACAAAGCCCCTTAAGTTTGTTTCCTATAAAGAAACCGTAACACTCCATATTCTCAGAATCAAGTCCACTGCGAATGATATGCTCTGCCTCTTCCATAGAATTTTTAAATATATTCTGGTGTAGTTTTACAGCTTCAAAAGATTCCTCTTCCTTTATTGCTCTTAACACCCACCCTTTAGATTGGTTTGTTAATATTTCTTCTTTCTGATGTCTTTTCCATCCTTCAGTTACAGTGTTGATTTTTAATTGCAGTAAATAGTCAGATCTTTCATAGGCTGCTTCAAAAGCTCTTGCAGTTGAAATACCTGATTTACTCTCAGGCTCAATTACAAATTGAACATGAGAAATTTCATAACCTTCCAACTCATCTGCGGCTCTATAAAAAAGTTTTGTAAAGCAGCCTTTTCTTCGATATTCCGGCAATGTATAAGCTGATATCTCAGCTGTATCCATATAAGGCTCAAGAATGGTAAGTACACTAATCAATCTGCCTTTTTCATAAAGCAGGTAAAAACTGTCCAGATTCTCATAGAAGTTCAAGTCATTTTCCAAGTATAAGGTTCTTTTTAGTTTATCAAATTTGAGACATACCGCAACAAGTTCATCAACTGCTTTTTTTTGACCTATACTTAGACTATGGAGCTTTATCAGTTTCATTGTATTTAACCTTTCTACATTAAAAGAACCCGGTAGTATAACCGCCTTCCTTGGAACAAATGTGTATTCCAAGGAAAGGATTTATAAATACCGGGTAAATGTTTCAATAATTAATATTGGTTTCCAGCAATATGAACCTTAATTAAGTTAGTAGTACCAGAAACTCTTAACGGTACCCCTGCTGTAATTACAGTTAATTCGCCTTTTTGGATTAATCCTTTTTCTTCTACAAGAGAAACTGCATGCTCAAATAGTTCAAAAGTATCTTTTTCTTCACGAATCATCATAGGCTTAACACCCCATGATAGATTTAATTGTCTGCTTACATGCTCTTCCGTTGTACAACCGATAATTGTGCAAGCTGGACGATATCTGGAAATCATTCTTGCAGTTTTTCCGGATTTTGTAACAGTTATAATCATGGCTGCATTTAAGTCATGAGCTGTAGTGCAGGTAGCATGAGATATTGCATCCGTAATATCAGGATTTTCCTGTGACTCCAATGCACGGAATCTCTTCTTATAATCAATATCCTGTTCTGTACGGACAGCAATACGATCCATAGTCTTAACAGCTTCAATTGGATATGCGCCGGCAGCAGTTTCACCAGAGAGCATGATTGCACTGGTTCCGTCATAAATTGCGTTGGCAACGTCAGTAGTCTCTGCTCTTGTAGGTCTAGGATTTTTTATCATAGAATCAAGCATCTGTGTTGCAGTAATAACCTGTTTTCCGGCATTGTATACTTTTTTAATAATCATCTTCTGAATAACAGGAACATCTTCATTGGGAATTTCAACACCCATATCACCGCGGGCAATCATGATACCGTCAGATACATCAATGATTTCATCGATATTTTCTACACCTTCAAGATTTTCAATTTTTGCAATTATATTAATTGTATTGCAGTTATATTCTTCAAGAATTTTACGGATATCCATAATATCCTGCGCATTTCTTGTAAAGGATGCTGCAATAAAATCATATCCCTGCTGAATAGCAAATATAATATCGTCTCTGTCTTTTTTACTGATGAAAGGCATTGATAATTTTGAACCAGGTACATTAACACCCTTATTGTTGGAAACAACGCCATCATTGTTTACCTGACAAATAATATCTGTGTCAGTCAGCTCTTTAACAACAAGTTCTACTAAACCGTCATCAATAAGTATGATGGAACCAACCTGTATATCTTGAATTAACTTTTCATAATTAACATATACACAAGTCTCTGTTCCTTCAATATGCCTCACAGTTAAAGTAAATGTTTGGCCTTTCTTTAACTGTATTTTTTTGTCATCCTTAAATTTACCAATACGGATTTCAGGTCCCTTAGTATCTAAAAGTGCCGCAATAGGAAGTCCCAATTCTTTGCGGATTTCTCTTAATTTTGTTAATCTCCCCATATGCTCCTCATGATCAGCATGGGAAAAATTAAATCTGGCCACATCCATTCCAGCTATTACCAATTCCCTTAATACACCTTCACGGTCCGTTGAGGGTCCTAATGTACATACTATTTTTGTCTTTCTCATCTTGTCATTCCTCCTTAAAAGTTATCATAACACTCTTGCTGCAACTAATTTATCCTAAATAATTTTTATTGATTGAAGATTAAAAGAATTTATGCACCTTGTAAAAATCGCTAATTCTGATTCTTCCAATCTATTTATTACAGCACATTCCAGATTGACTGGATATGCATTGAGCATGCTACAAAATATTTTTGATATTCTAATAAAAAAAACCACGGGATTAATGATACACCATTTTCCAAAAGAAATCTATAGAAATATTTCAAAATATTCATATTTTAATCACATACATACATTATTCTATTTTTAGGAATTTGTCTATACAGCAATTTTACAAAGAATTAATTCATTATTGATAAATTCTTAATACTAGTTTACAATTAGAACGAAAGGAGGACAAAATAATGCTTGGATATGAATATTTTGACAGCACTAAAACCATTTTTTGCTGTTCTTTGCCCTCATTATCAGGAAGTAACCCGCTGGTAGTACCAAGTATTATATTTTAAATAACCGTGTATGAGCATCTGCTCTAACATAATGATTTACTTAAACTTTAACAGGAGGTTTTCATATAATGAAAATCACAGATTTATTTGCACTATTAGGGGGACTTGCTTTATTTTTATATGGCATGAAAATTATGGGAGATGGGCTTGAGCTGGTAGCCGGGTCTCAACTGCAAAAGATACTTGAAAAATTAACAACTAACCGATTGCTTGGTATGCTAGTGGGTGTTGCCGTTACAGCAGTTATACAAAGTTCTTCCGCTACTACGGTTATGGTTGTTGGATTTGTAAACGCAGGTCTTATGAATCTGTCCCAAGCTGTAGGCGTGATTATGGGTGCAAACATTGGAACCACCGTTACCGGACAGTTAATAGCGCTGGATATTGGTGCAATTGCACCAGTGCTGGCTTTTATCGGAGTTCTGTTTATTTTATTCGCTAAGAAAAAACGGATTAATTATCTCGGAATGGTTATCATCGGTTTAGGAATGTTATTTATCGGAATGGGTACCATGAGTGACGCTATGAAGCCTCTGCGTGAGGTACAGGCATTTCGTGATATGATGACAAACTTCACCAATCCATTTATTGGTGTATTAACCGGTCTTTTAGTTACCTGCATTATACAAAGTTCCTCTGCCAGCGTTGGTATATTACAAGCATTGGCGGGTCAGGGTCTTATTGGTATCGGCGGTGCAATGTATGTTGTATTTGGACAGAACATTGGAACTTGTATAACCGCTATGCTTGCTTCAATCGGAAGTAATAAAAATGCCAGACGTGCTGCTCTGTGCCATGTTCTATTTAATGTACTTGGTACTGCTTTGTTTATAGCCGTCAGCTTTATTCTACCTTTTGACCACTGGATGGAATTGTTGGCTCCGGGCAATACAGTAAGACAGATTGCGAATCTTCATACCATCTTTAATATTGTAACAACCGTATTATTGCTGCCTTTTGGTTCCATACTTGTTAAAATTGCTTTAAAAATTATAAAGGGTGAAGACAAGATTGAAAACCAAATTAAGTTAGAGTTTATTGATAAAACGAAGGCAATTGATACATCTGTTGCCTTAATCAGTATGGATGCTGAACTTCATCGTATGGAAAATGTAACAAGAGACAACTTTCTTTTAGCAACATCTGATTTTTGTGCTCCGACGGCAGAGACAATTGCACAGGTAAATTATCAGGAAGATTTAATCGACTTTTTAAATAAAGAAATTAAAAAGTATATTATAAAAACCAATGAATTAAATTTATCCAAAGAATCTGCCAGAGCCGTAAACAGACTTTTAGTCATTACTAGTAACTATGAGCGTATCGGAGACCATGCATTAAATATAGCAGAGCATGCACAGCATTGTGTGGAACGTAAGCTTTCATTTTCAACAGCAGGTCTAAAAGAATTAGGTGATATTAGAAATACAATTCAGGAAATGTTTACACATTCTAATAACAAAGCACTTTCACCCGCAGAGCGTAAAGAAAAAGTTTACTATCTAGAAGCTCAGGTGGATCATTATACGGAAGAATATCGGAAAACTCATATTAACAGAGTAACAAATGGTGAATGTGATATTGAAGCCGGTATGCTTTTTGACGAAATCTTAACGGATTTAGAACGCATTGCTGATCACCTTATGAATATCGCTGAAGCATAAATAAATATATATGCAAAAGAGCATAAACTAAATTGTATTTGAATTCAATTTACGTATGCTCTTTTTTATATCTATTCATTTCTATTTTTACTTACCATTCTTTGTCTCCTGTTTATTAGATGCTGCGGAACTGGTTACTGCTTCCGTTTTTAATTGATGGTCTTTTTTGTTAATATTATTTCTGCCTTTATTATCTTTTTTTGCCATAAGTTATCTCCTATTCTGTACCTTATTTAAGAAAAGTTTGATATTCTCTTCTTCGATTTCTCTATCCGGCTTTAGTCGTCCCAGGCGGTCACATAATCCAAGAAGTGCAAGCTCATTTACATCGGTATTTTCTTTCATATCCTTGATGTTTCCAAAGGATAAATCCTTAACTATATAGAGTATATGCATATGATAGCGTACCAAGGCTGACACTTTTTCTATAAAGTTCTCTTCACAAGAAAAAAAGCTAAGGAATTCTTTTGACATCTTAGCACCAACCCGGTCATGGTCATAGGAAGTAATTTTACCTTTTCGGACTCTGGTGGTGACCGGCTTTCCGATATCATGCAATAGTGCGGCCCACATAAATACTTCCCCTTCTTTACTATCCTTACGTCTCCTGGCAGCTTCATCTACTACCAGTAAAGTATGCTTCCAGGCATTCCCTTCCGGATGATGCACTGGTGATTGCTCTGCTTTTGTCAGGTTTTTTATCATAGAAAAAGGATATTCGCTAAACAACGGTTCTAACAAAATAGTACTCAGGTATTCAGAAGGACGTTGATCCTCTAATAAATGCAGGTGAATCTCTTCAAAAAGTTTTTTCTTTTTTGCATTTTCCACTTTATACACCTGTAAAATACCGCCATTATAAGAGTGCTGACAATATCATATACGGTATCCTTTCCCTTGTTATTCAATACAAAATTAGTATTTCCACTATAGCCGTAACTATGTAAGAATATACGAAGTATTTAATCTTACATAGTTTATTCTAACACAAGAGTGGGTGTAAAACCTATATTTCTTCATTTATTTCACAATAATTCCATAGGATTTAGCTGCTGAAATCTCTGGTAAATATGTCACTATGCTCTAAGAGACTCTCAACCGTATCAAAGCCCAGCTGATGAAGCAATTCTATAACATATGGATTATCAATGGGCGTTTTAAAAGTTGCCGTTTCTCCGTACTCGATTACATTTTCACGCCCCTTTTCCCTGTTAATCATAACCTTGGGACCTCCAACACAACCACCGACACAACCCATCCCCTCAAAGAAGTTTGCTTCAATTTTTCCTTCTTTCAAACGGTTAATCATCTCCTTACAGGCAGGTACACCATCTGCCTGGGTGGTTCTTATAGATATCTCTCTGTGAGGATTCAACCTTTCAAGAGTCTTTTCTACTGCCTCACTGACCCCTCCTGTTCTGGCATAAATTCTGCCTGCTCTTGAGGAATGATCTTTTTCACTTTCCCCCATGTCCGCGGGATTTATTTCTGCCACCTCAAAGATATCCTTTACTTCCTGGAAGGTTAATACAAAATCAACAGCATCACAAATATCTTTTTCCCTAGCTTCTGCTTTTTTTGCCAGACAAGGTCCAATAAAAATCGTTAAGGCATCCGGATGCAGCACTTTGATAGTACGTCCGCAAGCCACCATAGGTGATACAGCACCTGGTACATGAGGCATTAAATCGTTGTATACCTTCCTTATCATACCTATCCACATAGGGCAACAGCAACTGGTCAATTGAAAATCTGACTCGGTGAGTATATTTTTATCAAATTCCAGTGCTTCTTTTAGGGTAAGAATATCAGCAAATAATGCCACCTCAATCATTCCCGAAAAACCTAATTTTTTAAAAGCATTTCTTAACTTACCGGGTGTTACCTCCTGACTAAATTGTCCTAAAAATGCAGGGGCAATGAGTGCGTAAACGGGCCCCTTTGCTAAACGTATCGCATTTAAAGCAGGGAGAATATCCCGACTGGCTGTTAATTTTTCAGATTTACAATTATCGATACAGGCATGACAACCGACACATTGATCCTTATCTATACGTATTACGCCGTCTTCTCCTTGGACAATTGCATCAAAAATACAACTTCTCTGACAGGCAGAAGGTTTGTCCGGAGGACAATTACAGTCACCGATTTTTAAAACCGGTGCAAATTTATCAGGGTGGAGCAAACAATCTAAATGGTGTGGGTCATAATCAGCAATCTCACTGCTATTGTCCTCTTTTCCAAGAGATTGTTTAACAAGTTTTCGATACAGTTCTTCAAATGTTGTCATAGTAACTCCTTTTCCTTTTTTACACATTCATCTGTTATATTCTTATCCCAAATATCCGCTTTTACTCAGAATATCCAGAATTATTCCTGAATTGTAAAAATTCTTTTTAAATAATGGACGTATGAATTAGTGAATTCGGTTAATAAATACCAAAATGTGGTTTATTGTAAAATCCTTGAAAACCTGATAGAATACTATTGTAAATTGTAAAAATCAGTTGATTTATGTATTTTCAATCCATTTACTGGTAATATACCGGAAGTGGTTATTTATTACCGAAGAAAGGAGTGTATTGATATAACTTTGAGGTAAAAAATCAGATTATATCAAAGACAGAGAATTATGAAAGTAGCTATTGCAAAAAGAGGGTGTAACGGGTGCGGTTTATGCACAGATATCTGTCCAACAATTTTTAAAATGAATAAAAATATTTATGCTGAAGTTTCCTCCAAAGAAATCCCGTTTGATAAAGAAAAGGATGTTTTAGAGGCAGAAATCAACTGCCCCGTATCAGTAATAATCTTAAATTAGATTATATTATATATCTAAATTCGTACATACCAAATGAAAATAAAAGGGTCTGTTGCCTCATAAATTAATCATTTAGCAACAGACCTTTTTCACTTTCTATGAACAGATTCCTTTAGCGTATGCCAGCCCAAAACGGCACATTTTACTCTTGCAGGCATATGGGATATATCTTTTAATGCAATCGCATCTTCTAATATTTCCAGCTCTTCTTCCTCCGTTATTTCATGTTTTATCATAGAAAAAAAACGGTCAGCCAGTACTAATGCCTCATCAACAGGCTTATCTTTAATAAGGTCTACCATAATAGAAGCTGACGCCTGAGAGATAGCACAGCCACTACCGGTAAATCCCGCCGCTTCGATTCTCCCGTCTTTAATCCGTAGTTCCAATTCAATTTCATCTCCACAACTGGGATTAATTCCTTTTTGTACAATCGTTGGATTTTCAATATGATGTTTATTACGATTGGAACTGGTATGTTCCCGCAACACCTCAGAATAAATTTGTTCAATTCCCATTATTAAGCCACCTCCTGACATTGCTTAAACTTTTGACAAAAGCATCAACTTCCTCCAGCGTATTATAAAAATAGAAACTAATTCTACAGGTTGCTGCTAATTTCATATATTTCATAAGGGGTTGAGCACAGTGATGGCCGGCACGGACTGCAATACCATCTGCATCCAGAATGGAAGCCGTATCATGTGGATGAATACCATTAACGTTAAAAGATATTACACCACTTCTATAATTGCTGACTACAGATTCTCCATAAACCGTTACTTCCGGTATACCAGCCAGTTGATTTAGTGCATAATCCGTCAGTTCATGTTCTATCTTTTGTATCGTGTCATAACCGACCCTGTTTATATAACTGATAGCCTCAGAAAGTCCTACCGCTCCGCCTACATTAACGGTACCTGCTTCAAATTTTTGGGGTAATGGTGCAAAAGTGGCTGCCTGCTCGCTTACAGATTCAATCATTTCTCCGCCGGTTAAAAACGGCGGCATTTTAAGTAAGAGTTCTTCTTTCCCGTACAGCACTCCAATACCCATAGGTCCTAACATTTTATGACCAGAAAATACTGCAAAATCTACATTAAGTTTTTTTACATCCAACGGATAATGCGGAATGGATTGGGCACAATCTAGTACAACAACAGCCCCCTTTTTGTGTGCTTTTTCAATAATATATCTTACAGGGTGGATTGTACCAAGTACATTGGATACCTGTGCAATAGCGACAATTTTAACCTTTTTTGTAATCTTTTTTTCAATTTCTTCCTCAGGGATTTGTCCTAAGGCATTCACATATAGATACGTCAGCTTCGCCCCTTTTTCTTTTGTAATTTGCTGCCAAGGGAGAATGTTACTATGATGCTCTGATATGGCTACTACCACCTCGTCTCCTTTTGTAAGAAATTCTCTTCCATAACTGTAGGCAATAAGATTTATACTTTCTGTGGTGTTTCTGGTAAAGATTATTTCTACCGGTTTTCCGTTAATAAATTCTGCGGTCTTTTTTCTGGCATGTTCATAACTTTCAGTAGCTTTAGTACTTAAATCGTATAACCCCCGGTAAGGATTGGAGTTTTCTTCTATATAATATCTTTCCATTGCCTTAAGCACGGCTTCCGGTTTTTGTGTCGTAGCCGCATTGTCAAAATATATAAGTGGTTTTCCTTGATAAGTTTTTGCAAGTAAAGGAAAGTCTTTTTTATAGGGATTTAACATGGTCTAACCTCTCTTTTACGTATTCTAACAGTTGTCCTTGTAATATTTCATCTGGAATTTTCTGAATAACTGGTTCAAACCAGGCTTCAAGTATTACCCTTTTTGCCGTTAGTTCATCAAGACCTCTGGACATCATATAAAATAATACATCTTCGTCAATCCTGCCGCTATTAGCAGCGTGTTTTCCTTCTACGTCGTCTTCACCACATAAAATTAAAGGTGCAGAGACATTTTTAATACCGGGACTAAACAGCAGATTATTTTCACTTTGCTGGCCTTTGGCACCTTTTGCCCCTTTTTTGAAATCAATGGTACCTCTAAATAACTTTTTACTGGTGTCCATTAACGCACCATTTATATTCATTTCGCTGACAGAATGCTTTCCATAGTGATTCATAACATAATTAAAGTCAATACTTCTGCTCTTATCTCCTAAATATATGGTATTAAGAGAGAAGTTGCTGTTATTCCCATCAAGATCTGCCATAACACCACCGGCCAGAGTACCTGCTCCCAGTTCACCCAGCGTAATCTGAACCGTACTGCCATCCTCTAAAACTGCCCCAATATTATTCATATGCGTTATACTATCATCAAACACCTGGGCCTGCACAAGATGTATAACTGCATTTTTCCCTGCTTTTATATAGGTTAAGCTGCCATGAAAGCCGGAGCAAGCCGTCTTATTTTTATAGTCTATAACCAGTGTTATTTCTGCATCTTCTTCCAATATAATTTCGTTATACTCAAGGATGGAAGGATTTGCTTCATCTATGCAATACTGAAGCAATACCGGTTCTATTTGTTTTGTTCCTTGGGTAAGATGAAGTGAAATCCCGGCATTTTTGTGATTTTTAATGAACTCTTCTGCCTCCTTACCCATACCGGTAGAAATTTTTCCAATATTATCCTGCCATCTCCTATATTGTAATTGAATCTCTTTGGGTAATGCCTTATTTTTCAACGGATTGTTATCATAAGGACTACTATCAGGTATATCCTGCTGTAATTTTAATTCATTTACCTTAAGCCAACTCCAGGTTCGTACCGGAAGTTGATTGGCTTGTTTTAATTCCAAATTCATAACTCTTCCTCCTTTAGCCAATGCTTCCTTCCATTTCAAGTTGAATCAAATGATTCATTTCCACGGCATATTCTAAAGGCAATTCTTTGGCAATGGGCTCTGCAAATCCGCTTACTACCATAGCTTTTGCCTCCACTTCACTCATTCCTCTGCTCATAAGATAGAAGATAGTCTCATCACTTATCCTTCCTATCTTTGCCTCGTGACCAATGTCAACTTTATCATTACGTATATCCATAACCGGTATAGTATCAGATCTGGAAGAGTCATCTAACATTAAAGATTCACAAGATACTGAAGACTTGCTGTTCTCTGCATTTGCCGCAATTTTTACAGCACTGCGGAAGGTAGAAGAGCCACCATCCTTTGAGATAGATTTCGAACTCATATGAGAAGAAGTGCCAGGGGCTGCATGTACTACCTTAACACCGGTATCCAGATTCTGACCGTTCCCAGCAAAGGTTATTCCTGTGTATTCCATTCTGGCGTTTTCTCCTTTTAAAATACTCATCGGATACAGATAAGATACCCGTGAACCAAAAGAACCAGAAACCCATTCCATCACTCCGTTTTTTTCTACTACAGCTCTTTTGGTATTTAAGTTGAACATATTTTTTGACCAATTTTCAATTGTCGAATATCTAAGTCTGGCACCTTCACCCACGAATAATTCTACACAGCCTGCATGCAAATTGGCTACATTATACTTTGGAGCAGAACATCCTTCAATAAAATGAAGATCAGCCCCTTTATCAACGATAATCAGAGTATGTTCAAACTGTCCTGCACCCGGTGCATTAAGCCTAAAATACGATTGTAAGGGTATCTCCACCTTCACTCCCGGAGGAACATAGACAAAGGAACCTCCTGACCAGACCGCACCATGAAGAGCTGCAAATTTGTGGTCGGATGGCGTCACCAATTTCATAAAATGTTCTTTAACCATTTCTTCATATTCTACCAGTGCGCTTTCCATATCCGTGTATATAACACCCAGACTTTTTACTTCTTCCCTCACATTATGATATACTACTTCTGAGTCGTATTGTGCACCTACGCCTGCCAGAGAAGTACGCTCAGCTTGCGGAATACCCAGTCTTTCAAATGTATTTTTAATATCCGTCGGCACTTGTTCCCAAGTAAGATTCATATTAGTATTTGGTCTTACATAAGTAACAATATCCTCCATATGCAAGCCCTCTAAGCTTGGTCCCCAAATGGGAGGTTTTATATCCTGATATATTTTTAATGCCCTTTGTCGAAACTCCCTCATCCAGGACGGATCATTTTTTTCGAGGGATATTTCATTCACGATACCCGCTGTTAATCCTTTTGCTGATTTATAGGAGGCATTAACTTTATCCTTTACATCGTATATGCTTCTGTCTATGTCCGAAACATAGGTTTTATTTTTTATTGCCTGTTCCATCTGCTTCCTCCTATCTATACTAATTCAAAAAATTCTTTGTAACCATTTTTGTTGACCTGCCCTATTAAAGAAGCATCTCCTGTTTTTACAAGCTTACCGCCCAATAGTATGTGTACATAGTCTACATGAAGATATTCTAATATTTTTGTGTTATGGGTTATGATTAACAGTGAATTCTTTTTATCTTTAAAGTTTTTTACACCTTGTGATACGATTTTAACTGCATCCACATCAAGTCCGGAATCAGTTTCATCGAGAATTGCCAACTTTGGCTCTAACATTAACATCTGTAATATTTCTGCTTTCTTTTTCTCACCACCAGAAAAACCAACATTCAGATATCTATCCCCATACTGTTTATCCATTCCCAAATTATCCATTGTCTTATGAAGTTCCTTTTTAAAGGCCATAATACGTACCGGCTTAGAGCTAACTGCTGTTTTAGCTGTACGTATAAAATTTTCCAAAGTAACACCAGATAACTCCTCTGGGTTCTGAAAGGATAAAAAGATTCCTTTTTTTGCTCTGATATCCGGTTTTTCTTCTGTAATATCTTCTCCTTCAAAATGAATGCTTCCGCTTTTAATTTCATACTTTGGATGACCCATAATGGTATAGCCTAAAGTGGATTTACCTGCTCCATTGGGTCCCATTATAACATGCACTTCTCCCTGATTAATTTTTATATTAAAAGATTTAAGAATCTCCTTCTCTTCTATGTGTACATTTAAGTTCTGTATCTCCAGTAATGTATTTTTCATTTTTAGCTCCTATTCTGCATCCCGCAGGAAAACTGCGATACTGCCTCCTAATATAATTTTACGCTTAAGGTTTAAGCGATAATAGCCACTTTAAAATTTGATTTATTAAATCTTATCAAATTAATTCCTACCAAATTAATTCCCACTAATTTAATTCCAATTATAATACTCGGAATTAAAAATTGCAAGTACTATCCAATAAATTTAGTATAACTTATCCATATTTTACTATGGTATGCCTAAAAATCGTTTATAAAAGAGGTTATGAAATTGGTTATACAAACTTCTAGTACCTAAAAATGAAAAACTGCTGTAACATTCTATCATTCCATAGAATGTTACAACAGCCTCTATATTCTTTTGCTTATTCACTTATCTAATCCCACGTTTTTGACTTGATTTATTATAAAAGAAACGGATGAGTTGTGCCACAATGCCAATAGCAAATCCAAAAATAATATAGACAATCATAGATATAAAACCCGTTAAATCAGCCCAGCCATCCATGCCATTTAAAAACATCCGATACATTTCATAAAATCCTATGATGATTCCTGCGATAAAACAGTAAAAAGCAGGCATTAGTTTAAAAAAAATATATAAGCCGGCAATCACTCCCACTATAAGAGAGAAAATAAAATATGCCAGCAGATTTGTACTATTTATTTTTTGTTTTAGCAAGACGACAATTCCAACATACAAAAGGATATATATAATTATCATTATAGAAATACCTGTAATTACGCTTATTGCCTTTCTGTCTTTCATAGCATTTTCTCCTTTATCATTTGATTTCTTTGTAGATTCGTATGTGGAATTTTTTATGTAGGATTCTGGTTAGAAAAGCAGTTCGTTGTATTAACTTAAATTTGTCTTTTAACACTGCTTTTTCTATCCCAGAGAAACAAAATCAATGATAGGCTATCATTTGCCATCATATTTTATAGGATTTGCTTTTTCATGACCACTTTTTGCTTTACCCTGAATTTCAGGTACTGGTCCTGCTTCATTTTTCGTCCTATGCATTCTCTTATTACTCTCCGTACCGTGGGGTTCGCCCGGATCCGGTCTTCTCATACCTGCTTTTGCCATTATTACACCCATTTCATATCGCAGTTCTGCCTGCAATATTGCCACAAAATAGAACCGATTAAAAGAATATCTGTGTGGCATCCTTTCCATATTTCTATATTTTCTTTCAATCTTACACCGCTGTCCTTATTCTAAGTTATCAAAGACTAAACATCATTATTTGGAATTGATTTCTTCTTGCTATTTCTATTTTGGTTTTGATTTTCTCTGGTTATAGGGGTTTGCCCGTTTGCTTTTTCCATTCTTGCTTTTTTGTTATCTGGCTGACTATCTTTTGGCATACTAATCTCCTTTTTATTTGGTGCTTTCGAGTTTCACAATACCTAAAAAGTATTATACCAAATCATTATGTTTCATAACGGGTCTTATTATACGCTGCAAAGCTGACATTTTTTTGAATTTAAGATTCTCCGCGCAAACTAACAAAAGTTCTGTAAATATCAATAATTCCAAAACCCCATTCTCTATTGGGATATGTGGTATTATCACTTCGTTTTACACCCCGAATAAGAAATTTTTTTATTGCAATGCTATCAAGAAAAACAAAATTCCCTCTGACAATTCCCCACTCCATCAACATGGCAGATACACCGGCCGCCTCCGCCGCAGAAATACTGGTGCCTGTGTGGTTCGAAAAAGTATTTCCCACATCAGGTCCGTATACATCTACTCCGGGAGCGGTTAATTCCGGCTTTATAATATTTTCTCTTGTATAGCCTCTGCTTGCATTCCGGTAAATACTTTGATTTTTATGATTGTAGGCCGTAACCGTAATAGGAATGGATGAATTACCAGGAGAGGTTACCGTAGTGTCAGGATTAGGGCGTACAAAGGCTGTATTTTCTGTAATAAACCCGGTTAAAGGCAGCCAGATATGAAATCCGGTAGTGATATCTCCTCCGCCATATACGCGGAATCTCCAGATTCCCGGTGCCGGCTCATTGAATCTTAAGAATATCAGCTGATCTCCTGTTTGGGATTCAACTATTAAATAGTCTACATATACAGTAGTACGTTCAAACAAAAAACGAATTTCTCTGCTCTCCCCAAGTCTGGCCGGTATTCTTGGTATATATTCACCGGTAGGAGATATCATATCAATAGAGTAGGTTCCCGGCACTTGCCCCCATATCTCCATTGTAAAACCATTCTCTCCTTCACCAACCCGCAGTTCAACCGTTTCAAAGCCGGTAGCCTGATCGACTATTCCAAAAAAATGATGCCCTGCATTTCCTTCATTTCCAGCCGCAATCACAATAGCTATTCCATTTCGCTCACCGATATTTGATAAAAGCAGCTCCAGAGGACTTCTCCCGTCATGTCCCCCCATATTAGTGCCTAATCCGATACAAATAACCATCGGCCGATTAAGACGCCTCGCTGTATGAAAAAGATAATATAGCGCAAACATTATATCATTTTCCTGATAACAGATTGAACCATCCGGAATAAAGAAAAAATTTTTCAAATACTGTTTGGCAGGTTTTAGCTTAACTACCACATATTCTGCCTGAGGAACAACACCTACAAAATCAGCATTTTCAATGGCACTCCCTCCCGTTAAGCCTGCTAGCGTGGTGCCATGACCAATATCATCCGTACTTGGCACCACAGATAATGGATCTTGACTCTGCAAAGCAAGATTGATCTGTTCAGCAAAATATTGTGTACCGTAGTTAAAGGTTTCTTCTGTTGCTTGAAGATTCTCTATACTTTGGTCCCATATGGCTGCTATTCTGGTTGTATTATCTGCATTTAAAAAAACCGGATTGGTGTAATCTATCCCTGTATCTATAAATCCCAACAGAACTCCCTGACCTCTAAGCGCCAGAGCAGGTGTGCTTTGAATCCTTTTTACGCCCATCTCCTCAAGATTTGAAGTATCTAATAAACCATACAGATTAGGTATTACCGCATATCCACTTTCGAATCGAAGCCGGTTTGTGACCCTGCTTACCGGAAAATGTATTACTGCATATGTATCATCCATGTAATTAATAGTGTCTTCTGTAAATTCAACTAAACGGTTTTCATCTACCTCATACTCTATTAATAGATCAGCATACTCTTCGCTGAATATTTTCTGCTTCTCTTCCTCTGTCACAAACGCTGCCTCCTGCCTAAAGTTACATAATAAAATATATGTAAAATTGGCTACTGTATACATATATACGGCAGAATCTTATTTTACCTGTTTGCAAAAATTTTGAAATAACTTTGTATTGCAAGAAGAGGATATCCACTGGATATCCTCTTCTTATCTATCTATAATTTATAAATACAGTAATTAATATCTCATAGGTAGAATCTCGTTATAATCATCCAAAGAGCCGTCATTAAAGAAGCACTCAAGAATCTTCTTACCGATTGGATCTAAATCATCTGTATTAAACTTAATTAATTCTGACTTAAAGAAATTCGTTAACATGGCGGCACCTTTATCATAGCCTTCAATGCCCACTTCTGATTGCATTTCGGGTTGTAAGAAAGCTTTTCTGATATAATGTCCGTCAATCTTTAATGAATCCTGACAGTAACCTAATAGTTTGCAACGGGCTTCAACCAAATGTTCCGGTTTAAATTTAGCACCGCCTCTTCTTGCAATGTATTCCCTTGCAATCCACTGAGGCATGAAACTAACTTCATATGCGCCGATATGCTGGTTTGGTATCAGAACATATCTGGTATGACTGGATTTCTTTACCTGCTCCAGTAATAAATTTGCCTGAGTAACCATCTTGCCGGTAGCAAACGGCCAATAAGAACCTACACCTTCACTGGTCATCTTATTGGTTGAATTAATACTTGGATTATTGTATCCGCGAGGTGCTACCAGTCTCCATAACCATGCAAGCGCTGGAGGAAGTACATGGAAAAGTCCCATAATACCATAACTTGGATTTTCTTTCGTACAAGGCGGAGTCCTTACACCAAAACTACGGACATCTACCTCTACAAGGTCACTGACAATATTAGGAACAAATTCTCTTGGTAGTATAATTCTTGGATTCGGACAAGGTTTACCATCGGAATCAATCGTGTGCTCCCAAGGCAGACAGGTGGCATTGGCAATACCTTGCAGGTTTATAAAAACAAGAGGTTTTGGCGGTTGAATAAATATGCTTTCAAAATGTGGTGATTCACCGTATTTCTTAATATTGTCCAAACGTAAAAACCAGCCGGCTTCTGCGTCTTTTACCACTAGCTTCTGACTGTCATTCTGGATTGCAGGATGACAAAGAGCCATATCATCTGTCACAGGTCTTAATTCACAGGTATCTAAAAGCTCAATATATGTCTTCTCACCGGTTACGGTATTTTTTCCGAGTACAACTCTGCCGTCAAGCTCACGGTGAATATTTTCAACCATTTCGCTTTTACCACCGCCGGAAGCACCTTCGTGCATAATAACTATTTCATTATCATATGGTGTTATTACTTTTACAGTGGAAGCATGTACTGTTGTCCAGCCTTCATTTTCACCTATATTTAAGAGTACACCATATATTCCTTTTTTAGCACTTGGACCTGGATAAAGATTGTAAGAAAATACTTCGTGAATATCTGTTAATCTGTTATGAACAACGATTTGTTTTCCATTGAAATGTGTATGACGGAAAGGAGGTGCTAAATAAACAATAGCTTTTGGTACAAATTCTCCTTTTATATCATTGATACTTACAAAGCCCTGCAAATCAGCTAATGCAGCTCCGAAGAAAGCAGCGTTGACAGGTGCTATAAGTATAGAGGGATAACCATATTCAGGACCGCCGGACATAAAAGGTACAATCATTAAATCCTGGTTTTGTAACCAAGTAAAAGTAGCACTACGTAATGGTTCAAAGTCATCCTTATAAACGTCGTCATATTTTGGTTTATCTGTACCAAGTTCATCTGCTACTAATAAGCAGTCTGGATCACGTCTGCGCATATAGTCTTCCGGATAATTTGCAACCACACCGTTTTTACAACGTGTTACCGTAGCTTCAAGTATGGAACCTTTACCTTCAACCTCATACCTAACCTCGTAGTTATCACTAGCATCCGGACCAAATGATAATGCTAATAATTCCTCTCTTGTGGCTGGAATGACTACATTATTACAATTTGTTAAAATACGTTTCACTTCTTCTGACAATCTAAATTTTTGTAACAATTCTTTCACCTAAACATCCTTTCTGCTTTTTATTGAGCAAGGCCTTTTAGGACAAATAAACAACCGAAAACTTTCTAAGATATGTTAATTTATACTTATTTTCAAACAGATACAATCATGTCACCAATTACATGAATATACCACTTATTTTACTAAGAAAAATCTAAATACATATAGCAATTGCTTAATTTCTCTTCTATTGTTCTTTTGTCTTAAAAAAACCTACTTTCCCAGTTATTGTACCGTATTTTGAAATCACTGTCAACCTGACTTTTTTAGACAAGTAAAGCGTTAAAGGATTAGAATATTTACATAATATCCTATTTAAAAGATAATTGCATAAAAGTATACAAAAAAACAATCCATAAATCTAAATCAAAACTGTTATTTTTTACAAAAATTTTTGTTAAAATACGTAACTATTTACTTTTATAGAAAATATAGACGTCTCAAAGATTATTTTTATAAATAATTACTAAAAGGATGCCAATACACAAAGCAAAGAAATGAATGTACCTATGGAATTTGTGTTATAGCAACTTTGCTGCTATTGCCTCTGTTGTTCTGCTCTTATTATCCCAAGCCAGGTTATAATGTCTGATGAAATACTGCAAGTACAGTACATCTAGGAGATACAACTGAACAATTGAGGTCGAAGCTGCTCCTCCATCCAAGGGACCTTCATTAGAACCGCAGCTTAAGACAATATCCGCCTGCGCTGTTAATACACTCTTAGCATGTCTTGTAATGCAGATGGATTTACAACCGTTCTTTTTTAATAGATTATGTACTTCAATCATGTCCTTAGTTGAACCAGAATAAGAAAAAATAACTGCCAGATCCCGACTATCTAAAAGGGCAGCTGCCATATGCTGCATATGTCCATCTGCTACATAATCCACGTTAGGCATAATTCTCATAAACTTCTGTTTTGCTTCTAAAGCTGTAACACCCGATGAGCCAACGCCAAAAAAATGAATTCTTTTAGCTGCGGACAGCATATCAACACTTTTCGATATCGCTTCATAATCTAACCCATGAAAGGTCTCTTCCAAAGCTGTTATATTCGCCGCAAGAGCTTTCTTACATAAGGTTTCAACCGTATCTCCCGGTTCAATCATTCCGGTAACAGCACGAAGTCCTCCATCTTTTGTATTACTTACAGTAACATCCTGGGCCAAAAGCATTTTAAACTCCTGATAACCGTTTAATTTTAAATCCTTGCAAAACCGAAAAACCGTTGTGTCACCAACGCCACACAATTCAGCCAAATCCGTAATAGATGTGTATAATACCGATTGCGAGTTTTTAAATATGTAATCCGCTACCTTTTTCTCTGACTTCGTAAATTGGTTATAGTTCTCTTCTATAGTCTGTAAGATGCCGCTCATATTAATATCATTCCCTTTCTATTCCCGCAAGCTTTGAGCCACGGGCACAAATTTATGTGTGAAAAACTCACTCTCCCAATGACAGTTTTTTAAATAGCTACATTTTATAATATGTCTACAAATCGTCTTGTTATATCTCTTGGTCTTGTTATCGCAGTACCAATCACAGCTGCATATGCGCCGTTATCCATAGCCGTTTTCAATTGCTCCGGTGTCCATATTCCTCCTTCTGCAATAACCGGTATGTTTAATTTTCCAGTCATTTCTTTTAAAAGCCCAAAAGCTGGAAGCTTTACATTTTTTGTGTTGTCTGTGTAGCCACACAACGTAGTACCCACTACATCAAATCCCAGGGTTTGGGCATACTCAGCTTCTTTTACATTTGAGCAATCTGCCATGAATCGTAGTTTGGGGTACCTGCTTTTTACATCTTTAAAGAACTGTTGTAAGCTAATACCTGTTGGCCGCAGACGATTGGTGGCATCCATGGCAATAATATCAGCTCCAGAATCGCTAAGCCGGTCCACCTCCTTAAGTGTAGGAGTTATATATATTTTACTATCGGTATATACCTGCTTATATAATCCGATTACCGGTAAAGGTACTGTTTTTTTGATTTCTTTTATATCCTCGGGCGAATTCGCCCGAATACCACATGCGCCGCCTTCCCAAGCAGCATATGCCATTCTTGCCATAATATAGGAACTGTGAAGCGGTTCATCCTCCAATGCCTGACAGGATACTATTAGACCTCCCTTTATTTTTTCCAAAACTTTATCAAATTTGTCCATCTTTCCTCCATAACATAAGGTATCTTCCATCAGAAAATATATTTTCTTTTTGCATTTCAATTACGAAAAATAAAAATTATTTTTATTTTTAAACTTACAAAATATGAATGAGCCCTAATAATATTACTATTCAATACCATTTTATGGTTTGCTTCTTTTGCTTTTAAATATAAATAAAAATTATTTCCTTTTTATCTTGATTTTTCTATAACAAGATATATACTAATTGTAAAGGAAAAAGTGCCAAACGTCTATAGGTTCAAAGGTGATTAAACAGAAAGGTACAGGTGACATAAAATGAAAATAATAAAAGCAGAGAGTTATCAGGATTTGAGCAGAAAAGCGGCTAATATTCTATCAGCCCAAATTATCTTAAAACCCGATTGTGTATTAGGTCTGGCGACCGGATCAACTCCAATCGGTACTTATAAGCAGTTAATTGAATGGTATGAGAAAGGAGATATTGATTTTTCTCATACTTCTACAATTAATCTGGATGAATACTGTGGTCTATCTCCTGATAATACCCAGAGTTATCGTTATTTTATGAATGAACATTTATTTAAGCATATAAATATTAATATACATAATACCCATGTGCCTGATGGCATGGCTGTGGATGAAACAAAAGAATGCCAGAGATATGATAATCTGGTGAACCTACTTGGTGGCATCGATTTACAGCTTCTTGGTATTGGTCATAATGGTCATATCGGTTTTAATGAACCAAATCCCTCGTTTGAGAAGACTACTCATATAGTAATGCTTGATGATACAACCATAAAGGCAAATGCAAGATTTTTTCCTACCCTACAGGAAGTTCCAAGAAAAGCAATTACAATGGGTATTAAAACCATTATGCAGTCAAAAAAAATACTGCTGATAGCAAACGGTGCTGATAAGGAGGAAATTGTCAGAAAAGCACTGACCGGACCTGTCACTCCGAAGGTACCCGCTTCTATTCTTCAGTTTCATCCTAATGTAACGGTGGTCTATTGTTTTGAAGGAGGGATTTTATGATTTATTCCAATGCCGAAGTATTTCTAGATGGAAAATTTATAAAAGCAGATTTGGAGGTGGTAGACGGAAAGTTTGCTGCCATTTACCGGAACGGGCCTGATGCTAAGCAATTGTATACAGACTCAAACCTTGTTGTGGATTGTACAGGAAAAAAAATACTTCCGGGCTTTATAGAACTTCACTCCCACGGCTGTATGGGCTTAGATTTTACAACTGCCACCGCCACGGAAATCGAAAAGATGTGCTGTTATTACGCTAGCAAAGGAATAACTTCTATATTAGCTACAACTATGACTATCGATTACCCAAGGTACAAACAGGCCATGACCACCATTAAACATACTATGGATACCAGTAAGAAGGGAAGCCGTATTCTTGGCATTAATATGGAGGGTCCCTTTCTTGGTGCTGATAGAAAAGGGGCACATGACACAAGGTATCTTCTGCCCATTGATGAACAAAAATATGAAGAATTAAATGCATTATCCGGTGACAACATAAGAATTATAGATCTTGATCCTAATCTAGAAAATTCCATGGCTTTTATTAGAAAACATAAAGATAGAAAGGTTCTCTCCCTTGCCCATACAAGTTGTACCTATAATACTGCCTTAGAAGCAATACATGCGGGAGCCAGTCATGTTACACATCTATTTAATGCAATGAACGGTCTTCATCATCGAGAACCAGGAATTATCGGTGCGGTTTCTGACAGTAATGTATTTGCAGAAATAATATGTGATGGCATCCATATTCATCCTTCTGTACTGCGTCTCATATTCAAAGCTATACCGGAAAAATTGATTCTAGTATCCGACTCAATGAGTGCCGCTGGCCTTACTGACGGAATTTATGAACTGGGGGGTCAAAAAGTATATGTAAGTAATAACAAAGCCTGCTTAGAGGATGGTACTATTGCAGGCTCTACCACAAATTTATTCCAGTCTTTTCTAAATTTAACAAGTTATGGTATACCCCTTGAACATGCAGTATTAAGCGCTACATTAAATCCTGCAAAAGCGGTTAAAGCAGAGCAAGAAATTGGTTCCATTGAAATCGGAAAACGGGGTGATTTTATAATACTAAAGACAGATACTTCCATTGAAAAAGTTTACAAGGATGGAACTGTTATCTTTGAATGCTAACAGACATGAATTGATAAATGAATCTTTTTCTTTCTTATTCCATATTTCTCAGAGGCTTAACAATGCATAAATTAGGGCTTTTAAGCACATTCTAAGATTGAAAGTAATATTACAAATTCGTTTGTCGTATTGCTTTTGCGCTCTTTTATGAAACTGTCACGAATTAAACTGTGATAATAAGAGCATGTATGAAATAAAAAAGGAGGACTCTAAAATGAGCGAAGTTAATTCCAGTATTGAATGTATTGTTTCTGAATGTCGCTACCATGCAGGTAACAAGGATTACTGTACTCTTGAAAAAATCAGAGTAGGTAAAACGGATTCCTTTTCTTCAACATCTGCTGATACTGACTGTGAATCTTTTATCGTAAAAGATAAGACATTCTAATATCTGTTAAATAACAGATATTTACTATGTTAATAGTTATCATATTAGATTAAATCCAATAGTAAGAGGCTGCTGTAGTATATCAAAAATAATACCTACAGCAGCCTCTTTTCTATCTTTTATTACTAGTAATATCCCTTTTCCTTATATTGATGCGCTTGTTCTAACATCATATCCTTTACCTTCATCAAGCGAACCTGTGTGCTTCTTTCATTCTCATCCAACTTCATCTTGATATATTTAATATTATGACGCATTTCTGGAATCATAACATGTTCCAAGGCGTTCACACGTCTTCTGGTTTTTTCAATTTCAGCAGCCATAAGCTGGCAGGCTTTTTCACACTCTGCAAGCCGTAACATATCCGGTAAAATATCCTGTAAAGAGCTTACGGCATCATCCAAATCACTGGATGTAAATGCAAAACCATACGAATATATATCATTGGCATCAGGCGTTTTGGTTTTGTAATCGAACACAGGAATATCAACACTCATAACATTCTTAGTAGATGCTTCTAAATATACCTCCTGTTTAGGAGCCATTAATGCTACATTGACTACTTCGTCGTCCATTCCTGCACGAGCCAAACAGAAATTTTTATTCGCAGCAGCTATATTCGTTTCAACCTTTTCTCTGAGTGCCTTATTTTCCCGCACTAAATCTAGGAATTGACGCATTAACTCATCACGTTTATCTTTTAGAAGCTTATGCCCTCTAACGGCTGTCGTTAATTTCTTTTTTAACTTCGTTAACTCCATACGAGTAGGGTTAATTTGTGCTTTAGCCAAGAACTGCACCTCCTTCCCAACTTAAGAGTGACTGGATAGCCACACGGAATCTATTACTATTGTTTTCCATAATATTCGTCGAGGAACTCGTCTTTAATTCTCTTAAGTTCGGTTCTGGGAAGTATGGATAATAGCTTCCAACCAAGATTTAAGGTTTCTTCGATATCACGGTTAGTGGTATAACCCTGAGAGACATATTCCTGTTCAAAGGCATCTGCGAATTGTGCATACAATTTGTCAATATCTGTTAATGCTGCTTCTCCAAGAACTACCATTAATTCTTTTGCTTCCTTACCTCTTGCATAAGCAGCAAATAGCTGATTCATGGTATTTGCATGGTCAGCACGTGTCTTACCAGCACCGATACCTTTGTCCTTAAGACGAGACAGGGAAGGTAACACATCAATGGGAGGTGTTACACTTTGCCGGAATAATTCTCGGCCTAAAATAATCTGACCCTCTGTAATATATCCAGTTAAATCCGGTATAGGGTGGGTTTTATCATCTTCAGGCATGGTTAATATAGGAATCATTGTGATACTTCCGGCCTTGCCCTTTTGACGGCCTGCCCTTTCATACATAGAAGCTAAATCGGTATACATATAGCCAGGATAGCCACGACGTCCGGGTACTTCTTTACGTGCAGCAGAAATTTCACGAAGAGAATCCGCATAATTTGTAATGTCCGTAAGTATGACAAGCACATGCATATCCTTTTCAAAAGCCAGATATTCAGCTGCTGTAAGTGCCATACGAGGTGTTGCAATACGTTCAACCGCAGGGTCATTAGCCAGGTTTACAAACATTACTGTACGGTCAATGGCACCGGTCTGACGGAAGCTTTCCGTAAAGAAGTTAGCTTCTTCAAAAGTAATACCCATAGCTGCAAATACAACGGCAAAAGGTTCACTCGTTCCTCTAACTTTAGCCTGACGTGCTATCTGAGCTGCAAGTTCTGCATGTGGAAGACCACTGGCAGAAAAGATAGGAAGTTTCTGACCTCGAACTAAAGTATTTAATCCATCAATCGCAGAAACACCAGTCTGGATAAACTCCTGTGGGTAGTTTCTTGCTGCGGGATTCATTGGTAATCCATTAATATCCATACGTTTTTCCGGAAGTATGTCAGGACCATTATCAATTGGGCGACCTAAACCATCAAAAACACGGCTTAACATGTCATCAGATACACCAAGCTCCATGGTTCTGCCTAAGAATCTTACCTTACTATTGGATAAGTTTATACCGGTTGAACTTTCAAACAGCTGAACCAAGGCATTACCCTTATCTATTTCAAGAACTTTACAACGGCGTTTTTCGCCATTTACAAGCTCAATTTCTGCAAGTTCGTTGTACGTAACGTTTTCAACGCCTTGTACAAGCATAAGAGGACCTGCAACCTCTTGAATAGATCTATATTCCTTTGGCATTAGGCTTCCTCCTTCCTAATCACTGCTTCTATTTCTCTGCTAAGTGCTGTTATAATGTCATCATATTCTTTATCTACTTTGTCATCAGTAATGTATTTAAAACGACCGATTTTTTCACGTATCGGCAGTTTTACAAGTTCTTCTACATCTGCACCCTTGCCCAGAGCTTCTGTGGCATAATCAAAGTAATGCAGCATCAATTCCATCATTTTGAATTGTTTTACCAGCGGCGTGTACGTATCCACTTCGTGGAATGCATCCTGATGCAAAAAGTCTTCGCGGATAGAACGTGCAGCTTCAAGTTTAATTCGATCTGGTGCTGACAAGGCGTCCATACCAACCAATTTAACAATTTCTTCCAATTCCGATTCTTCATGAAGCAGACGCATAATACGTGTACGATTACTCATCCAGCTATCATTAACTTTTTGAGTAAACCACTTTCCCATATTATCTACATATAAAGAATAACTTGTTAGCCAATTAATAGCCGGGAAATGTCTGCGGTAAGCCAAATTAGCATCCAGTCCCCAGAATACCTTTACAATACGAAGTGTAGCCTGAGATACCGGTTCTGATATATCTCCGCCCGGAGGAGATACTGCTCCGATAGCTGAGAGATAACCTTCTCTGCCTTCTTTTCCAAGAGATACTACTCTTCCAGCTCTTTCATAAAATTGTGCAAGACGGCTTCCAAGATAAGCAGGATATCCTTCTTCACCAGGCATTTCTTCTAAACGACCGGACATTTCACGTAGTGCCTCTGCCCAACGGGATGTAGAATCCGCCATCAGTGCTACGGAATAACCCATATCACGGAAGTATTCTGCAATTGTTATACCTACATAAATGGATGCTTCTCGAGCTGCAACCGGCATATCAGAAGTATTAGCAATTAAAACAGTACGTTCCATTAAGGAATGACCTGTCTTCGGATCTTTTAATTCAGGAAATTCATTTAAAACATCGGTCATTTCATTACCGCGTTCTCCACAACCAATGTAAACTACAATATCTGCTTCCGCCCACTTAGCCAGCTGATGCTGTACAACGGTCTTTCCACTGCCAAATGGTCCGGGAACTGAGGCAACACCACCCTTTGCAATGGGAAAGAGTGTATCGATTACCCTCTGACCTGTCACTAGCGGCATAGCCGGAGGTAATTTTTCTTTATAAGGCCTTCCGACACGTACCGGCCATTTATGAAGCATCGTCACACGAATGTCATTGCCATTATTATCCGTAACGATAGCGACCGTTTCTTCTACGGTGAAATCACCTTCTGTTATAGATTTTACTGTACCATTAATTCCTTTCGGAATCATAATTTTATGCAGTACAATTTCTGTTTCATTTACTGTACCAATAATATCTCCTGGTTCAATGGTGTCTCCAACGGCAACTGCCGGAATAAAATGCCATTTTTTTGTTCTTCCAAGAGACGGAATTTCAACACCACGGGTTAAGCTATTACCCGTTGCTTCCATTATATCAACAAGGGGTCTTTGTATACCATCGAATATGCTTCCGATTAATCCTGGTCCAAGTTCAACACTTAATGGTGCTCCTGTTGATTCCACCGGTTCACCCGGTCCTAAGCCGGAGGTTTCTTCATAAACCTGAATAGATGCCTGATCGCCATGAATTTCAATAATCTCGCCAATTAATCTCTGTTCACTAACACGAACTACGTCAAACATATTGGCATCACGCATCCCCTCAGCTATTACCAAAGGACCGGCAACTTTTTTTATAGTGCCTTTACTCATTTTGCTTTTTCTCCTGCTTTTTATTTTAATTATTTATGGGCTATAACTTAATTGCCATTAAATATGATATCAGAACCAACTGCCTGTTCAACTGACTTCTTGACACTTTGCATTCCCATACCTGTATTTCCTGAAACACCTGGTATCGGTATAATAGCCGGCAGTTTAAGCGACCTGTACCGGTCAAGTTCTGTATCTAATCTGGCCTGTAAAGCTTCAGTAATATAGATAACTGCATACCGCCCATCTGCCAGAGATTTCAATTTCTTTGCGGCATCCTCATCCTCACGAATCGGATATATATCTAGACCTAATGCAGCAAAGCCGTATATGCTGTCTCTGTCTCCTAACACTGCAATCTTATACATACATCTCCCTTAACCTTTCCCGAACTGAACCCTCTGAAAGATTATTTAATTTTCCAGACAACACAATCCGAACAGATTTAATTTCATTTTCTTTAGCCAATACATAGGCCGCCAATGGCGATAAGGAAAAAGAGTTGTATTTTTGAGGTTTAATTTGCTGTATTAGTTTATCATCACACCATTTTTCAAAACTGGAGGGAGATTCTTTAATAGCTTGCACTGCTTCATAATAGGAAGTATTATCCAAGTATTCATAGATAGCCTCCGGTCCTTTCAATGCCGCCTCAGATAGGCGTTCTACATCAAGTGTACTGCATTGCGCCAATGCACGCAGAAAAAAATCTTTTTTCTTCCCGGTTTTAGCACCGCGTATAGCAATATTAATATCAGCAGCAGCTACCTTTAATTCAGAATAGGTTAACAATAAGTCATTACCGGAAGCTTTTCCACTCCGATATATGGCCTCTAAAGAGGCCTTATCAATAATAATATCACATAATTGACTGTCACCGGTATGGAATAATACTTGATACGCTTCCTGTGCAATCTCCCTCATTTCCTCCGGCAGTAAAGCAAAATCATGCTCTCTTGCAGCTTTTACTATTAGTTCCGTATCAATTGTGCCGCGGGTAACGAATATTCCAGGAACCTCCTGGTTTAAATACACTGTTTTAATAGCTGCCTTTAAATTATGATAGTCATTCCCTAGTAAAAAGGTATCAAAAACAGACATATCTTCTACCAGTTCTCTCATAATCTCCCAAGTTTTTTCCCGCTCTGCTGTCAGAAACTCTTCAGCCGTTTCCTCCCCTGTTCTGCCCCATCCTTTTTCAGCAAGAAGACGCAGACAATCCTGATAGCTTTTGCAAGCTAAAAGCTGATCAAAAAACAAATTATCCAGCAGAGAAAGTTCCTTGGTTCTTATTCGTGCTACCGCGTAAATAAATTGGTTATCAGCCATGCTCATCACCATTCCTTTCTATCTGCTAATACTAAATGAATAGTATCTGGCATACCTTATCCTGCAGGTCTTCTCTGGCAGAGGCAAATAAAGCATCAAAGGAACAGTTAATTTCTACTTCACCATATACCAGAACAAAACCACCATTAACATTTCTGGTATCTTCAGAGAGGCTTAAAGCAGCACCATCTACACCTTTAAGGCAGTCTTCTATTGCTTGGGAAAAATCATTCGGAAGACGTTTTTTATCATCAGGAGAAAAGAGTATCTGCCCTGTTTGAGCCAATGCATGTTTTTGAACCATTTTAAGAAGAATATTAAAATATTCTTTATCCGGTAATTTTATAAGTGATTCCTTGGCTTTGGCTATTACATCACCTATGATTTCCTGTTTCGTGCTTAATATCAACTTCTTTTCATGAAGTCTCGCAGCAGATTCTGCACGGCTTAAACATGACTGAACTTCCAGTTTAGAGCGCTCTGCAATCTCGGCACACCTTTTTTCGCCTTCTGTCTGGGCTTCTGCCAATATCTCGGCGGCTTTTATGTTTGCCTCTGCCACTATCTTATCGGCAGCGGAAACAGCATCCTCCTCGATATGCTTAAGTATCTTTTCTAATCCAGTCATTGTTTAACTCTCCTAACTGTTAAATGTTTAATGCGGACACTCCGTTTACAGCAAGCATGGAAATTAGTAATGCAAAGATAGCATACGTTTCAACCATGGCTGGGAAAATCATTGATTTACCGAATTGTTCCGGTTTTTTTGCTACAATACCGATACTAGATACCGCAGCTTTTGCCTGTGCAATTGCTGAAAAGTAACCAACTAAAGCCATAGGGAGACACGCTGCTAAATATAATAAACCTTTTGCTCCTGAAATATCGCTGCTGCCGCCTAAAACACCAATTTGAGATAAGGTAATGAAAGCAATTAACAGACCGTAGATACCTTGCGTACCTGGAAGAAGTTGTAGAATTAAAACTTTACCAAATTTTGCAGGATCTTCGGTTACAACACCGGCGGCTGCCTGTCCACCCATACCAACAGCAACAGCTGAACCAGCTCCCGCTAAAAGTGCAGCTAATGCTGCTCCTAATAATGCAAATACAATTCCTAAGTTATTAAACATTTCCATTTGTAGTGTTCTCCTTGAATTTAAAATATTTTGTTTTAGCACTGAATGCTTTGAACATACGCCCGCCACCATCATAAAACTTACCAAAAAATTCCACATATTGCAAACGATTTGTATGCACATAGGCTCCTAAAGCGTTGATTCCTAAATTCATTGTATGTCCAACCACAACAATGAGAATAAAAAAGATGATGCCAACCGGACCACCCGACGCCATTCCAGCCATTTTATTAATTACATTACAGATTACGCCTGTTGCAAGTCCAAGTGCTAGAAGCCTTGAATAAGATAAAACATCACTCAAATATCCAGAGATGCCATATAGTGCATATGCCCCTTTTAAGAAACGTTTAAAGGGGTTTTTGGATTCTCTGCCATTAGTTAATACAATACCAGCAGCTGAAATGATTGCCAGCCAGCTTAATACTGAAGTAACCGCTGCTGGAAGTTCCAAACGAATTGAGAATATATCACCAATCATCTGTGTTGTTAATAACATAAAAATGGAACTGGTCAATAACACCAACCAGAAAATTACATCATAAACAGCTCCCTGAATATCTTTTTTCTTGATACAAA
Organism: Anaerocolumna cellulosilytica; assembly: GCF_014218335.1. Taxonomy (GTDB): domain Bacteria; phylum Bacillota; class Clostridia; order Lachnospirales; family Lachnospiraceae; genus Anaerocolumna; species Anaerocolumna cellulosilytica. The sequence goes on from NZ_AP023367.1 coordinate 2,872,601, forward strand.
GATAAAGCTTAATAATAAGTCCTGCAAAAAGATGAATAATACCTAGAAGCATGGAAAAAACAAGCATACGCATTGGCTCATTTACAGGTATAAACCATAGAGGTGGTATTGTTATTTTGTTTCCAAAGAAATTTTCAGTCACCACATCTAGCAGGTCGCCAAAATAACTTCCAAACATAACACCCCAGAAAACAGTGGAGATCCCACAAAACAAATACATTCTAAGGGTTTTCTTCATGCCCTCTTCCATCCTTGAACGGAACTTAAGTAATGCAAAGGCACATCCTAGTGCCATTAAAGCTCCATATCCCGCATCTGAAAGCATAAGACCAAAGAGTAAATAATAAAATAAAGACATTATAAAAGTAGGGTCTATATCACCTTTTCCCGGAGGACTAAAGGCTTCAACAGTTCCTTCTAAAGGGTTACTAAAACTATTGTTTTTAAGTAAAACCGGAACATCTTCATCTTCTTGGGGTTCTTCTAACTCAATGGAAAGTTCAAACTTACTGTTTAAGAGGTTTGTTATATTCTCAGCTTCAACTTTTGGAATGTATCCGGTTAAAATAAATACTTTTTTGGACTGAAGCAAATGACTGATAACTTCATATTTCTCGGTTCGCATTGTTTCATAATCTTCTAAAAAGCGAATATCATTCCTGTCCTTTACATAAGATATAATTTCTTCTTGCGCTATTGTAATATCTTTCTTTAATACATTAATCTGCGTTTCAATATTTTTTAATTGCTCCGCTGTTTTCTTATCTACAGTTGAATTTGGATAGGAGAAACCAATAGCTCTTAATGATTCTGATACGAAATCTAACTTATCTTTTGTACAAAGTACAAAAATACAAGTCTGCTCTTTGGAATCACTGATAATTTCCACGTTGATAGGAGTCAAATCAGCCAAGGACTCATAAATCATTTCTAATGTCCAGGCACCTGGTAAAGTACCAATAAAACTACCTGTTGACTTTGTACCGTTAAAATTAAGCGGTATATCAAGTGTACTCCAAGGGGATAGCATTTCAGCCTGTGATTCAAGCTTTATTATTTCAGCTTTATTTTCAGCAACACTTTTTACAAGAGCCAGTATACGGTTTACTGTATGCACAACTGCACTATACTTTTCAGTAAATGTATCATACGACTGTACCATCACTTCAGCTCTGCCATTTAAGGATGAAAGCATTGATTTCTTTTCAGGGGCATAAGTATCTAATACCACTAAAGCATCCTTAGCTGCCGCTACATTCTTTAATAACAGGTTTTCTGCTACGCTTACATTGGATTTTTTGAATACACTATCCTCCGGCATGATGTCACATATTTCAATGACTCCCTGGCGTTGTAATAATTCCAGAATAGGTTTTCGATTCTCCTTAAGTGCACATATACAAATTCGCTGCATTTGCAGCACTGCCATATTACAAACACCTCCTTATGTTATATTATTAAATCACTTCTGTAAGAACCAGGTCAATTGCTGCCTGTTCTTTGCTTTTTGCTACTTCTTTTAACAGAATAATTTCTTTTTCTGCTTTTTGTACCGCTGCTTCCATTAATTTATTGCCTTGAAGCTGTACATCTTTTAAATCTTGTTCTGCTTTGGAAAGAACTTGTTTGCTCATAGAGGATTGTATATTTTTAGCTTCCTCTCTTGCATTCTGAATAATCATCTCTCCTTTAGCTAACGCCTCTTTTTCAATTTGAGCAGCTTTTTCTTCTGCCTGGCGTACAGCCTGTACTGTTTCTTTTGCCATTTTTTCACCTCCGATTTTGAGATAATGGCGTTTTTTAGTTACTCAGCCATTATAAACCATTTTACAACATTTTTCAACAAAATAAATAGTCTGCTCTAGAGTTTGGTAATAATTCTAACTGCAATTATTACGTTTTTAATAATCTTTTCTTAATAAAAATAAATAAATAATTACATATAATTTTCCCTTAACCACTTTGTTAATTTTGTACAAAATAATATGCATTGTTTTAGTATGGAACATTGTTTTTTGTGAGATATTCATAGTTTAATCAAATTCTCACCCATATAAAATTTTCTAGGGCTTTCTTCTTATATTTTATTAAAATAATGCATTTTTTAATAATGTTTAAGTAACATGATGTGTTTTTATTATATAATATCTGAAATTGATTTACAATACCAAACTACAGACCTTATTTGTAATAAAATTACACAGAATTACTTTTTATTTGTGTAATAATAGTATGCTCAATTTCCTTAAACTTTCTCTAATTATAGTAAACCATATTGCAAATACTAATACAGCTGTATTTATTTAAATTCAGCCGCCGCTACTACTGACTCAGATTATCGAAAGGAGTTATAGCATGAATCGTTTACACTATAATGTTTCCGGATTGCTCAATGAACAGATTAAAACACAGGTTAAAAATGCTTTAAATAATATTGAAGGTGTTCAGAATGTTAATGTGGATCTTGGTAGAAGCACCATAGAAGTAGGCTGTAAGGATACTATATCGGCAGAGGTAATAGAAAACAGTATAGAAAAGGTTGGTTGTAAAATACAAGCTTAATAAGCCTAATATTACCATCTGAACTACGAATTTATTTTACACTTATGGTCATAATAATGAATGGATACAGGAACAAAATCATTTTGAATTAAAATTTGAAATCTGAATTTAGTTTCACAAAAGTATCCGTTCAAATAAAAAAGAAATTGCCGTTATTGTCTCATAACAGCAAGAAATCAGTATTTATACTGACTTCATTAAAAAAGAGGCACACATGACAAAGCAGGGTTTAAACCCTGCTTTTGTCATGTCTATATTTGACTTATTGAAGTTATTTGCATGAAAGAGATTATAGTAACCGCCAATATAACTGTTACAAGTGCTGACCAATACTAATTACCAAAAATTTCTTTCATTCTATCCGAATATAAAACATGTGACTGCACATACTATTCTCGGATACAAAAGAAGAGTTCATATTATAAATTCAAATTTATAGTTTGAATTCATAATTGTAATCCACTTAAGATGAAAATGGAAATTTGTAATTTGTCTCGGTTGCAAATGAAAGCAGCTAAATCACCAACAATATTAGGAGATGGTTAAGTTGGACTGGCTTTGTGTCATGATGATTTAAATTCCCGAAGTAATTGGTAATTAAGTTTTGCTACAAAAGTACTCTTAAAAACTGAATAACGAATGAGACACAAGATAAAAGCAGGAATTTTTATTAATTTCTGCTTTTATTCTTTACTTAAATCTAAAAGTCCATTCCCTTCATTTTTTTTGTTAAAGCCTAAGGAAACGGTTCTTCTTATAAGCTGGGCATATAATTCTGCTTCTGATAAGGTTCTTCCAAAAGCCTTTTCTTCTTTATTAATGATTAATGCCAAAGCACCAGATACATGCGGTGTTGCCATAGACGTACCTGATAATCTTGCATATTTGCCGTTTAAATAAGTTGATAAAATATTGCTGCCTGGAGCTAAAAGATCTACATTTTCATTAGAATTACTGTAAGGTGCCAATTTCTTGTTCAAATCGACGGCACCCACTGATATTGCTTCTACATAAGCACCCGGATAACTATATTCATCCGTGGTATGCTTCCCATCACCTTCATTACCTGCTGCACAAACAACTAAAATATTGTTATTTACTGCTCGGATTACAGCTGCATGAAGCTCAGGAACATCCGCCTTTCCACCTAATGACATAGAAATAACTCTTACTTTTTCGCCATTAGCACCTCTCCAGGTAATGGCATAATTAATTGCATCAATAATACCCTGATAAGTGCCGCCGCCATCTTTTTTTAAAACCTTTAGCACCAATAATTTTACAAGAGGAGCTACACCTAAGACACCTGCATTATCCTCAGCTGCTGCAATTGTACCGGCTACGTGGGTTCCATGACCATTATTATCATTATAGTTATCAACATTACCACTATAATCCGACGTAAAATTTCTTCCGCCAATAATTCTGTTTTTCAATTCAGGATGTGTAGTCTGAGCTCCGGTATCCAAGACAGCCACTACAACTCCTTCTCCTTTTTTTCCTTCTTCCCACAAGGAAGGTGCATTGATAAGCTGCACACCTTCAGGTATTTCATTGGCTTCTTGATAAATCTTTTGTATCGTATAAGGAATCAATCCTACTTTCACCTTTGACAGTTTCACATCAGTTTTACCGACTCTTTTCATTCTCATCATCCTCTATTATTATTTCAATGAAACAGATAGAAAGCCGATACTGGATTTGCAATGCTAATATCCGGATATCTCTTCCGAAAATGTTTCATTGCATTATTAATATATTAATAACTGTCGAAAAATGTAACCTTTTAGGATGAAAATATATTAAAAATTATTCTAAATCAAGGAATCGAATTCTTAGACAAATAAAAAAGGATATTTTGCTGCTTTATAACCACCGCAAAATATCCTTTAAACTGTATTATTCACTACTGTCTGCTGTCAAACAATTAGGAATTATGTCTGTCATACTTCTTAGGATACGAATACTACCTTTAGTCAACATTCTTCTTTCGCTCAGCAACATAAACTATAGCTAACAGTAATACGACAACACCACCAATTCCAACTATCACGACAGGAAGAGTGCCACTGTTCTTTGTATCATAAGTATCCTTAACAGAGAAAGTTGTTTTATAAAACTTTGCTTCCTCAAGCATACCAGATGTAGCCATTAATTCAACTTCCGCATCTTCACCTATTTGCATCTTGTCTTCACCTGCCAGTTGTACCAGTGACTCATCTATCACCTGAGCCTTTATGCTTTTATCAGCCACTATACCTGCTAAATCTTTTGTTTCTGCTAAAGCTCCTCCGGCAGATAATAAGGACAGGCACATGGCCAGTATAATGGTTTTGACTATTTTTTTTCGGATCATATCAAATACCCCTGCTTTCTAATCTATGTTCTGTCTATGTGTAAAAATAAGTTCTTATAGCTTTACATTGATTAGACGATTATAGATAGACATGGGTTCCACTAATATGCTATATTTTTAATTTTAAATTAGAATGAAATCTATTACAATTGCTTATGTTATATACAGAATACAACTATGTATTCGCATACCTTACTAAAAAGACAGGAAAATCTTAAAGCTCTCATCCTGCCTTTTTCTACTATATTTCAGGGGTTTGGTAAACATTTATAATGCCCCTTTTAAGAGGGGATAGCATTCGTCTTCAATTCGCCGGATTTGCTTTTTGTTCATGGCAAATTGATATATGGATTCACTGGCATGCACAAAATCATAAAAGTTACAATTACCTGTCCTCTCTCCAATTCCAAATAAGGTACAATCAATATATGATGCACCTGCTTTTGCCCCAACAAGAGAATTAGCCACAGCCATTCCTAAATCATTATGTATATGCATTTCTATCTCAATATCTGAATATGCCTTTATGGTTTCTATAATCTCTTTTGTTCTGGAAGGGGTCAGAATGCCTACCGTATCCGCAATACGGATAATATCTACACCTGCTTTTTTCAAATCCTTGATTAGACTTAATATAAACCCAATATCTGATCGGGATGCATCCTCTAAGCCAACGGTTACATCAATTCCATTATTCTTTGCAATTTCAACGCAGTCCAAAACATTTTTTTGTACCCAGGCTTTGTTCTTTTTAAGCTTACTGTATATCTGTATATATGATACGGGAGTGCCAATATGCAGAATATGAGGCTTACAAAGTATGGATTGCTTTACATCTGCGGTATTCATTCTGCTCCACACTGATATTTTAGATTTTTTTGTATTGTTAATTATTTCCTGAATACTGTCTGATTCCTTTTGACTGACACAAGGAACGCCTGCTTCTATTTCATAGACACCGATTTCATCCAGCATCTTGGCAATTTTTACCTTGTCTTCCATCCGCAAAGCAATACCCGGGCTCTGTTCCCCATCCCGCAAGGTAGTATCAACGATATATTTAGTTTCTTTCATGGGCAATCACCTCAGCAGCAAGTCTTGCAAATTCATCATCTTTAAGGCTTGACCGGTACTCGGTACAAATATCCTTGACCGCTTCTAATAATTTCATTACGGTTTCTTCTGTTGGTATGTTTAATTGAAGCTCCCCCAATTTTAATTTAATGGCTTTAGTTCCCGAATGTTTTCCGATTACCAGCTCAGACCTGCCTCCCACACAGCTTGGTGCGTACGCTTCATAAGTAGCAGGATTTTTAAGGATTCCATCTGCATGAATTCCTGCTTCCACCTTAAAAATATCCCGGCCAATAACAGGTTTTTTATTACTAATTCTACTCCCTGAGATAGCTTCAAACAATCTGGTTAAATCAGGAAATATTGTTAAATCCCGATTGGGCTTATGTCTAACAGCCAGTCGCAAGGCCATTATAATTTCTTCTGTTGCAGCATTGTTTTTTAATCCCGCAAAGCTTGTGGTAACATCACTTCCACACTGAAGGAGCCATTGCACTGCCAATGCACTTGCACAATGGAAGGTATTCTCAGGGCATAAATTTATTCTGCTATTTGGTAATAACTTCTTTATTTCATGCATACTTTTTTCATACGTCCCAGACATTAAATCATCAAGACCAATTATACGTATTTCTTTACAGTGCTGTAAAGCTCTTAACCTGACAATTTCTCTGGCATCATTTATTTGTACTTCATGTATCATGTGTTCCATGTTCTGCTCAAAACGACAGGTATATCGATAAAATCCCGGATATTTACGCATATCATCCACATAATCAATTTGAAGGATATAATTCCCTTCTTCCGGCAATTTTTCCAATTTTTCATAAGCTGCCATGGATAACTCCACAGCATCTACACCTATAGTAAATAGCAACTTACAAAATCTTTGCAATTCTTCCTTTGATGGCAGGTTTCCATCAAATCCGGTTAAAGTATTATCTATAATACGAATCATCTGCCATCACCTCTCCCTTATTCTGGCATATACAATGTAACTTGTCTTGTAGTTACGGCCATGTATACTTTGATTTATATCTGTTCCCTCTTTGTTTATAATACCATAGTTTTATTAAGTATGCAGCTTTTTTCCATTTTATGTCATATCATTAAATCTTTTACCGGCTCTCCACCTTCAATGTGCTGCTCTATAATTTTTTCAACATCATCTTCTGACAGATTACCATACCATATTCCTTCCGGATATATTACAGCTATTGGTCCTTTGTCGCAAATACCAAAGCATCCTGTGTTGGTAATCATAACATCACCTGAAAGCCCTCTGTCATCTACTTCTTCCATAAATTTTTGTACAATATCTACAGAATCCTTGGAAAAACAAAAGCCTTTTTGAACTCCGTTTACTCTACAACTGGTACAGATAAATATATGATATTTTGGATTCACCATATGCTTATACTCCTTTATTATTTATAATTTAGGAACTGAGAGACATTTTGAATTTGTCTAATGTTTTTGCAACCGGAACTTAGATAATTGCGATGCCGCTTTTTTCACAGAATCTTCAATTCTATCGTAGGTTATAAATACCTGAATTCCCTTATTCATTAGCTTTGTCTTAGGGGCTTCTCCAATTCTCATAGCAATCACAGCATCGCAGTCTCCGATTACTTTCATAATTGTTGTAATTTTATCTTCTTTTGCATCACATTCCTCTTCACCAGTACAATACTTTTCAATGCTTCGTCTTTCTTTGAAAATGGCAGCGCCGTTTAAGTATTCATACACATAAAACTCGGAGACCTGGCCAAAATGCTGGTCAACAAGCATACCGCTCTTAGTTGCTACAGCCACTTGAAAATTGTTCTCTTTATTCTCAGAACTAGCCCCACTTTGATTTATCCCTTCTGTCTTATGACAGGCATTAAATTCGAAGGAGACATCATTACCAAGAGTACCAATGGCATCTGCTCGACATTGTTTGCAATGATACATCTGTTTCATAGTTTCACCGCACCGCTTACGCATTGCCATGATTTCCTGGTTACTAACCAGAGGAAGGTCTTCGAATACGCTGTCCTTTACCGGTATTAACTGCATTATATTGGTAATAGAACCTCCCAGTTCTTTTACTTTTTTTACCACCTCAGGAATATGGGTATCATTTATCCCTTTTATCATAACAATATTAACCTTACAGACGATTCCTTTTAATGCCAGCATTTTAATACCTGTCAGTTGATTTGACAGTAATATGGCGGCAGCAGCTTCACCAAAATAATTTACACCCATAAAGTTAACATATTTATATATTTTCCCTCCAATAACCGGGTCTACTGCATTCATGGTTATAGTAACATGGGATACACCAAGTTCTACTAAGTCAGTAGCATACTGAGGGAGCATAAGCCCGTTCGTGGATAGACAAAAGGTTACATTCTTATCCTGCTCTCTGATTAATTGAAGTGTTTCCTTAACTTCATCAAAATTAGCAAGAGCATCACCGGGTCCTGCTATGCCAATAACCGATAAGTTCGGAACCCTTTTCTTAACCTCCTTATATTTTATAAATGCTTCTTTGGGATTTAGCACCTGGGTTGTAACACCCGGGCGGCTTTCATTGGGGCAGTCATATTTTCTGACACAATAATTACAGCTAATATTGCATTTTGGTGCAATGGGCAGATGCATTCTGGCATAATCGTTCGCTCCGCAGTTAAAACACGGATGAGTGGCTGTTTTTTCTGCTATTGTTTTTTCTGCTTCACTTACTTCTATAACCATACTTTGATCCGCTCCTTTTCTGTTTAAAACACTGCTTTTGGTATCTTTTTTATCCATTCGTCCTTTATAATACTTTTCATACAAGGTTTCCCGAAAGCTAGTTTCTTTCTTAGAAAGGATTACATTGGAGATATCATCTAAAAAGCTTAATGCCCCCGAATAGCCAATCGTACGCAACCTTTGGCCACCTACTCTGTCATGAATCGGAAAGCTACGGCGCACAAGACCAATGTTTAGTTTTTCGGAGATACGCCTTCCGTCAGAATTTCCGATTAATACATTCACTTCCAATTCCCTGGAATATTCTTCAATTGTCTGAAAATCCACATCATTAAGAATTCTATATTCTTCAATAAAATAGCTATCTGCAACCTCCTGTATTTCTACTTTTAGCATTTCTTTAAAACTTCCGCATTTTGACCCGGTTGCTGCCAGTATGGGCATGATACCATTCTCCACGCATAATCGAACCGTACTATATACAAAGTCAGGTTCACCATATACCGCAACCCTTGCTTCTCCATTGTATTTATGGGCATCCACCATGGCATCCAAAAAACGCCCTTTGTCTTCTTTTAACTTATCTGGTATTGGCATGCCGGATAAAGCAGCTAATAGCTTTAGCAAGGAATCATTATCCCTTAATGATACCGGGAGATTACATTTTTTATAAGGTACACCATAAGTATCATAAAGATATTCTGCTACAGAAGGATTAGAATTCGTAAAGCTTGATAATTCAATGGTGAATCTGGAACCAGACATTATTTTAACTTCTTTAATATCCGTACCTTTTGAAGGGAGTTTTTCATATTGTGGCTTGTATACTCCGTCCAAATTGTCTGATAAATCGGGGAGCAATATGTAATCAAGAGAAAAGCTGTCTAAAAGTTCTTTTAAGTATCTGGTATCCGCCGGTGATAAAAGACTAGTAACTACATTAATTTTTTCATGTTTATTTGTTGGCACGGTAACCTTTTTAACCAGCTGGTACAGTGCTTTCATATAACCTTCAAATTGTGTCCCCGCATAACCTGCGGAAGGTACAGGAATGATTTCAATTCCCTGATATGCCGTATTCTCCTCATAGAATTTATCAATAATTCGCTCTATATCCTCACCAATGGTTTCCGCCAGGCAAGTGGTCTCAACTGCTATAACTTCCGGTTCGTATATGGCTATCAGGTTTTTCAAACCCTTCATCAGATTTTGCTCTCCACCATAAACAGTACCCTCCTCCGTTAAGGATGAAGAAGCAATATCAACCGGTTCGTTGTAATGCGTTGCCATATGGCGTCTGATATAGGTGCTGCAGCCTTGGGAACCATGAAGAATGGACATACATTTCTTTATGCCATAAAAAGCGGTAACCGCTCCCATTGGCATACACATCTTACAGGGATTCACATTCAGATTTACTAACGTTCCTCTCATAATTTACACCCATTGCATACCGCAGACCTTACAGCGGTATTGCCACAAATAAAAATAGTTGAAAGAATCACTGCGTGGCATTCCTTTCTTTATTGAATTTTCTTTCAACCTTCCACCTTCATATATTTCCACACCGGATTATTGATACTCCTATTAATTTCCTTTATAAAATTCACAACTCCGTCAAACCCGCATAAAGGATGCTTTCTTTCATGGTTATGGTCACAAAAAGCAATCCCCAGCTTATAGGCTAAAGGTCTTTCCTTCACGCCTCCTACCAATATGTCTGCATTCTTTGCCTTCATAAACTTTTCAAGTTCTGCCGGATTGGTATCATCTAGTATAACTGTATTACTGCCAACCAAGCTTTCAATGATTTCATAATCATCCTTTTTACCAGTCTGTGTTCCGACTACTACTGTCTCCATTCCCATTAACTGAAATTGACGAATCAAAGAAATAGCCTTAAAGCCTCCGCCGACATAAATAGCCGCTTTCTTTCCTTCAAGATTCTTTCTATATTTAGCTAAGAACTCCTGTAGCTTTTCTGTCTCCTTCTTTGTAAAGGCAAGTGCTTTTTCTTTTGCTTCCGTATTGTTTAGTGCTTCTGCAATCCGAATAAGGGAGTTCGTAGTATCCTCAATGCCAAAGAAGCTTACTTTAATATAAGGAATTCCCATTTCTTCTTCCATTCGGTTTGCCAGATAGGTACTGGAGCCAGCACATTGAACAATATTTAACCTGGCACCTGGCGACTTAAGTAAGCTCTCATAACTGGAATCTCCAGTAAAGGTCGAGACCACCTGAATTCCAAGCTTTGCAAGATAATCCTCAATAATCCACAGCTCACCTGCCAAATTAAAATCTCCCAAGATATTGACCCCCTCCTGCTTAGGTTGATTATGTTTTGATATCAACTCCATTATAGCATTACAGGCCATTTTATAGCCTACCGATTTATTTCCGGAAAATCCGGGGGATTTAACAGGAATAACTCTCATATTATATTTTTCAGACATACCTTTACAGACTGCATTTACATCATCTCCAATCACACCCACAATACAAGTCGCATAAACGAAAATTAACTTAGGGTGATATTTTTCTGCTATTTCCTCAATTGCCGCCGCAAGCTTTTTTTCTCCGCCAAAGATTATATCTGATTCCCGTAAGTCAGTGGAAAAACTGTTTCGGTATAAATCTTCACCACTGGATAAACTTCCTCTGATATCCCATGTATAACTAGCACAACCGATGGGCCCATGCACAATATGAAAAGCATCCGTTATAGGATTAAGAACTACACGGGCACCGCAATATACACAAGCCCTTTGACTGACAGCACCGGAGACACTGTTTGCGTCACATTTCATGCCGTTTCCGCCGCACCCGCCATCACTTTTGTGTAAAATGAACTCTTTTCTTTCCTCTAAAACTCTTGCATTTTCCATACGCTGCACTTCCTTTCGACCGTTAATTACTTAGATTGCGAAACTCCCTGTATAGAGTTAGAGAACCAATCTTTATAATATAAATTCCCGCAAAACGGCTGCTTTGCCACCTTGCGAGAATTATGTATTACTGTATTATTGGGTTTCTTTACATTACCATTTCAAAATCTTCTTCTAAAGCATCCCTGTCCTGTCTGTCCATCAACGCATTGGTAATCATCTCTGCAAGTCTCATACCGCCTTTATAGCCTACTAATGGCATATAAGAATGAATATAACGGTCAATAATAGGAAAGCCCGCTCTGATAAAAGGAATATCTTCTGCTCTGGCTATATGCTTGCCATGGGTTCCGCCAATAATTAAATCTATGCCATCTTCCTTAATCCATTGATGCAACTCATATAAATCACCACCGGCTTTGGCTATACAGCCATCTACTCCAAACTTCGTAAATAACGCCTCAGCAGCACTTACAAAAGCATCCCCCGGGGTACCGGTCAAAACATATTTTGGTATCATGCCCATCTCCAATACGAACTCTGTAATTCCAAGAACCGTGTCGGGATCACCAAATATGGCAACTTTTTTATTATAAGTATAGGGATGTATATCAATTAAAATATCTACTAATTGCCCACGTTCTTCTTCAATATCATAGGGCACCTCTGTTTTTGAAAATGCTTGCAACGCTATAATGTATTCGTCTGTTCTGGATATACCAATTGGTATAGGTAATAAATTATATGGAACACCACATTTTTTCTTTAATGTCTCTGCTCCTGCTTCACTTGCAAATTTACCAAATGCCAGAGTCAATTCAGAATTACCAAGAGCAATAATCTCTTCTACTGTTGTACCTCCTTTTGGGTACATTTCGAATTTACCGGTCATAGGGCTATCCAATACACCGCTGGTATCCGGAAGCATGGTATAGGAAACCCCTAAGGCGGTTGCCAGACGCTTTAATTCTCTCATGTCCCCTGGGTTAACAAAACCTGGCATTAACACTGCTTTACCGTTCTTATTACCAGAGGATACGGATAAATAACTGATAAAACTGGCAACCATATTACTAAAACCGGTGATATGTGAACCTTTATAACTTGGTGTATTAGTGTGTACCATATATTTTCCTTCCGGAATATCAATATCCTGAATAAAAGCATTTAGATCATCACCTATGGTTTCTGATAAACAAGTTGTATGGACAGCTATGATTTTAGGATTATAGATATCAAATATATTCTTTGCTGCTGTCTTTAAATTACTGCCCCCGCCAAATACAGAGGCACCTTCTGTAAAGGAACTTGTGGAAGCCATTGCCGGATCTTTAAAGTGTCTGGTTAAAAACATTCTGTGAAAAGCACAGCACCCTTGAGAACCATGACTATGAGGCATACATTCATGAACACCTAACGCTGCATACATTGCACCAACCGGCTGGCAGGTTTTTGCAGGATTTACTCTCAGGGCAGTTCTATCATATTTTTCTTTTTTTGTATAATCTAGCATTCTTATTCACCTCCCAAAGTTCCTTCTAAGACGGGTGTGTTCTTCCAAGGAGCCTTTACAAAACTCCAGGCCGGAGTGTAAATGCCCATTGTTACATCCCTTGCAAAGTTAACGGCACCTCTAAATCCAGAGTACGGTCCACTGTAATCATAAGAGTGTAACTGTCTGGATAAAATACCACTTTTTTGTGCCACAAACTTATCCTTTATACCGGAGAAGAAGATATCTGGTTTCAACCGTTTTAAAAATTCTTCTGTTTCAAAATGATTCAAGTCATCCACCATATAAGTGCCATTGGCCATATCTTTAATCATACCGCCATAGTAGTCAATTAGTTTTTCTTCTTTTAATTTATTTATTTCTTCTTCCGGTAGATATAAATGATACTTTTCCTTATCAGGTTCTACAGTAATAGATTCTATATTTTTGCTGTCTGCATCGGGCTTAATAAAGGGAAGTACCTCACGGCCTTCATACTCATCCCTATGACCAAATTCATAGCCTGCTAAGATTGTACTAACACCTAAATCGTGAAGCAGGAACTGATAATGGTGTGCTCTGGAGCCGCCTACATAAATAGCAGCCGTTTTTCCTTTCAGCTTACTCTTGTAATAAGCCATGTCATCTGCAATTAATCCTATTTCATCTGCAATTACAACTTCAGTTTTTGCAGTAAGTTCTTCATCGTTGAAGTATTTTGCAATATTGCGAAGAGTTTCAATGGTTCCCTGCACACCAATAAAGTTAACCTTCATCCAGGGGATTCCATATCTTTCTTCAATCATTTCTGCTATATAGTTTATAGAACGGTGACACTGCACCAGGCTTAGGTTTGCTTTATGTGCGTTTTTTAAATCTTCAATACTACTGTCACCGGTAAACGTTGATACGACTTCATAACCGATTCGTTTTAAGATACGTTCAGTCTCCCAGCCATCACCACCTATGTTGTATTCACCTAATATGTTCACGGCAAATTTACTTTTAATTTCTCTGTCTCCTTCACCAATTACATATCTCATAATCTGGTTATTCGCTATATGATGCCCTGCTGACTGGCTTACACCTTTATACCCCTCACAACTATAGGCAATGCATTTAATACCGTATTCTTTTTCTGCTGCTTTTGCTACTGCATGTATATCATCACCGATTAATCCCACCGGACAAGTAGAACAGATAAAGATTGTGGAAGGATGAAATAAATCAACTGCTTCTGCAATGGCTTTTTTTAGTTTTTTCTCGCCTCCAAAAACAATGTCTGGTTCCTGCATATCTGTTGAAAAGCTGTATTGTAAGTAATTATCAACACCTTCTTCTGTTTTGCCTTTGTGCCTTCTGGTTCCCCATGCATAGTAGGAACAGCCGATAGGTCCATGTACTATCTGCAATGCATCCTTGATAGGCCCTAATACAACACCTTTACAACCTGCATAACAACATCCTCGCTGCGTAATTATTCCCGGAATTGTACGTACATTGGCGGCTATCTGATTATTGTTTTCATTATTGTTTACATCAACCATATGCTCTTTACGATTTTTATAAACTCTGGAACTATACTGGTCTAATACATTCTCTAACACGCTCATGTTGTCACCTCCTAATATTAATATGCATCTAAACTTGCCTCTCCGTTACGTACCTGGTAATTTTCGTTAATCGGAAGAATGAATATTTTTCCATCTCCAGGGTTTTCAGTGGAGTTAACTTCCATTATAGCATTTACTACCTTTTCTATATCATGGTCTTCTACAACAATGGTAAAAACTCTTTTGGGTATCAAACGTGTCGTTTCAGATAAATATTCACCGGAGGTATCAACTGGTATTTCTCCGGATTCAACAATGTTTCTCAACAAGGTCATATCAATTAACTTTTTCCCTCGTCCAAGTACCTTCCTACAGGTAAAAGCCGGTATGCCGGCTAGCGCTAAAGCTTCTTTTGTCACATTGACCTTATTCTGTCTGACAATTGCCATAACTTCCTTCATATAATTAACCATCCCCTTTCCACTACTTGCAACTTTAACCACAGGCCCTTCATAAGGCCGACCAGTCTTTGATACTGCCCAAATGGAGCAAATCTCCATCCTATAATCCTTTTTTCTTTGTACTGATGGTATATGCTTCTTCTACAGGACTTACAAAAATTCTTCCGTCACCAAAGTGTCCGCTTTCGCCGGTTCTGGCATATTTCATGATAATCTTTACAACATCGTCTTTTTCAGTGTCTTCCACAACAATTAATAACATTTCTTTTGGGATTTCATCATAGAAGATTTCACCGACCTTTACCCCCTTTTGCTTACCACGGCCATATACATCCATTTTGGTTACAGCAGGATATCCGGCAGATAATAATTCTGATAAAACTGTTCCGACTTTTTCGGGTCTGATAATTGCTCTTACTAATAACATAAATACACCTCCAGTAATGTGATTTTAAATATCCATTAATCCGTGTTCCATTAACAGTTCTTCTAACCTATCTTGCTTCATAGGCTTAGGAATTACAAACATATCATTACCATCAATCTTAGTTGCCAAAGCTCTGTACTCATCTGCCTGATTCACCGTCGGGTCAAAGTCAATCACTGTCTTCTTATTAATTTCTGCTCTTTGAACCATATTATCTCTCGGTACAAAATGAATCATTTGAGAACCAAGTTCTTTCGCAAATGCAGAAACCAGTTCGGCTTCACCATCAACCTTTCTGGAATTACAGATGATACCACCAAGTCTTACACCTCCGGTATTAGCATACTTTTGAATACCTTTTGAGATGTTATTAGCCGCATATAATGCCATCATTTCTCCGGATGCTACAATATAAATTTCCTGTGCTTTTCCTTCGCGGATAGGCATTGCAAATCCGCCGCATACAACATCGCCAAGTACATCATAAAATACATAATCCAAATCTTCCGTATAAGCTCCAAGTTGCTCTAACAAATTAATAGATGTAATAATGCCTCGCCCCGCACATCCAACTCCAGGTTCTGGACCACCGGATTCTACGCATCTGATTTTTGCAAAGCCTTCTTTTAAGATAAAATCAAGATCAATATCTTCACCTTCCTCACGGAGCGTATCCAGTACCGTCTTCTGTGCCAGACCACCAAGTACAAGTCTGGTTGAATCTGCTTTTGGGTCACAGCCTACAATCATAATCTGTTTTCCCATTTCACCCAAACCTGCGGTTAAATTTTGGGTAGTAGTAGATTTACCGATACCGCCTTTACCATAAATAGCAACCTGCCTCATAAATAATTCCTCCTTTAAAATGTGCTCACAGCTTAGTTAATTGTTATTCCACCTGCAAGTAACAAGGTTGTAATAAGCTTGCCCTTGCACTCTTATATAAACAAAAAAACGCCATTACTTTTCAGTAATGACGTCTCTGTCTAATAGAGTACTTGCTTATAGAAAACCTGTAATTTCTATAGCACAAATTTTATCATTAAGGATATACTTATTCAATACACCGATTTGTCAATAATTTTTCTCAATATGAAACCTTTTTTGCACAATATTTACTATTAAATTTTCAATCATTCATTCCGGTTCAGCTAAAAAAGTATTGTTTCATAACATTTCATTCCAAAAGTAAGTCAATAAACTAACCATAAAACCTACGGTCAGTTTATTGACTCTAATATTATTTCTGCAAATGAATCCGTACGTTTTAAACATTCATATATCTGCATGAAGCCCATACATATTACCAAATTTCTCCGACTTTTCCTTGCTTCTTGAAGCTGCACCTCTAAGTTCAACTTCAACCATTGCACACACGTTTGAGCAAATTTATCAGCAATTTTACCAAGTCCTATGATGCCCCAGGCTATTTTCTTCACTTGTATTCCTCCTTTCATGCAAGTTATTTGAGCATACGAGTTAATAACCCTCCTATTATGAAATATCAATCAATTACACTACTTCCTTTTGGTTTTACTTATATCTAAGAGATATACTATATGAAATAATACCATCCTTTTTCTACAGTTTCAATCGTAAAGCATGTACGTTTTTATTCAATATATGAACATATACAGATAGGAAAGAATGAATTCATCTTTTCCCATTACGATACTGCCTTGGAGAATAACCCATATGTTTTTGAAATTGCCTTGAGAAATAATTACTGTCATTAAAACCGCTCCTATATGCAATGTATGGGCTGAGTTCTATGATTTTACGTGGGAACAACATGACTCGTTGTAAGTACTGGAAAAGGGACTGTCGCAATTCTGTAAATAGAAAATGCTTGCAACAGTCCTCTAAGAACGATTGGCGAATTAAAAATTGTAATGACCTTTAATAGTTTTAAACTTGTTCATTAGATAGATATACGGAAAATTTTGTTCCTTTACCAACTTCGGATGCTATTTTTATATAGCCGCCTTGTAGTGTAATAATCTTGCGTACTATGTATAACCCAATACCTATACCAGGAACTTCATGTACTTCTTCTTCTCTATAAAAACGTTTAAATATTTCTGCTTGATGAGGCTCTGAAACTCCCTTTCCATTATCCACTATATCTATTTTTGTATACATTTCCCACCTGGTTACGCTTACATCTACTCTTCCACCTATAGGTGTATATTTTACTGCATTATCAAGAATATTGAACAGGGCTTCTGCTGTCCACTTAGTATCATGGGGTACCATTAAATTTGAATCACAATCTACTGTAACTGTTATACACTTTTTTTCTGCCTGCATAACGATAGCTCCCAGCGCATCTGCCAATGTCTCATATATGGAATATTTCTTTTTCTCTAATACAATTACCCCTGCCTCCAGCCTCGAAGTCTTTATCATGGCTTGCATTAAAAAATCAAGCTTATCAAGTTGTCCTGCCATTGACCTCAATAATTCTATTCTTTTTTCTTTGGACAAATCCCCTTCTAACATAATTGAATACATCAATTTCAGATTTGCTATAGGTGTTTTAGTCTGGTGTGAAATATCAGAAATCAATTCTTGTAAAATGTTTTTTTCATTACTAATAATAGAACGATTTTCATTACTAATCTCATATAACCGAATCAGTCGATGGTTAATTCTTGCCAACAATGTTTCTTCGTATAGTGCAGATTTAGGCTGTTCTTCTCCACGTATCATTAAATCCATACTATGACAAATATCGTCTGTAAATTGTACGAGCTTTCTATGTAATAAGATAAAAAAACAAACAACCCAGGCTAAGTTAATTAAAAAAAACATAGCAATTATTAATGATACTATTATATTACCTGTAAATAAAAATATACAAAGAAGAAATATAGTGTCTATGATAAATACACAAATGCCCATAAAAATGTAAATATTTCTGATTGACACCTCTTTAGACTTCAATTTTTTCCTTCCCCCATCCACATATATCCCATACTATATACTGTTTTAATATACTTATATCTATTATTTTCTATTTTATTACGAATTCGGCATATCATTGTGGTTAGAGTATGTTCATCAACAAAATTTTCATCGACATCCCACAGTTTCTCCAACAAGGTTTGTCTAGTCAAAACATTTTTAGGATTTGCTGTAAATATTTTCAAAGTGCGATATTCCATTGGCGTAAATTCTATTAGTTGTCCATTTATAAAGGAAGTGAGCTTAGAAAAATTAATTAACAGATTGTCATCATCATAACAATCATCCCAAGCTTGTCTAATCATTCGACGAAATAAAACATCAATTTTCTTTTGTAATACCCGAATTGGAAACGGTTTTGTCACATAATCATCTGCTCCTAATTCAAATCCCTTTATCATATCACTTTCCATATCATTTGCTGTTAAGAAAAATATGGCTGTATTTGTAGAACTCTTCTTTATTTTCTCACATAAATCAAACCCATTACCATCAGGTAAATTTATATCAAGAATAATCAACTTATATTCCTCATCTTTAATAAGCTTTTGTGCGGTAACAGCTGAAGAAGCTGATTCTACCAAATATCCCTTATGGGTTAGACAGTAAGATAGATTCCTGCTCAATAATAGGTCATCTTCTACAATTAATATTTTCTCTGTCATCTGTTTCATACCTCTCTCCTGTTAAAATACAAAATACTAATCATAATTAAACAAGAAATTACATATTATTTTCTTTCATTTTGGCAAAATACTTTTAATAAATTTTATACCAAGTTCCATATATTAGCAATGTTTTAGCAAGAAATTAATTTAAAACAGTAAAGATTCTTCTAAATATATAACATCATTAAAGGGAACTTCACTTGACAAAAAAGAAGGAGGTGTGAACTCCCTCCTTCCTTTTAACTATATACTTAGGAATATTGCCTCATTAACTATTATATTAGTAAATCCCAACAGTTTTTCCAAATTTATAGAGATACTGAGCCACTGTAGTAATGGCATTCTGAACCGATTGCCTTGCGGCTGACTCATATGTATCCTTTTGTTGTGCTTGTTCAACTAACGCATAACTTTTCAGTGCCGCTCCATGTATTAAATCACCAACTGAACTATTTACTGCTGTTTGATATATACCATTGGCAAGAGTATTTCCATTTATATAAAAAGACGTTCTGTTTACATCAACATATTTTTCAAATTCTGAATGGTTGCTATTTAATGCAGTTAGGTTTGAGGCATGATGAGGTACATTCACATCTGATACATAATGCGTTCCACGTCCAATGTATTTGAATGCTTCTGTAACATTCCCAGCATTATAGCTTGCTACCGCACGATTAAAATATTCTACTGCTCTAGTTTTTGCTGTTGGAGACGATTGACCTAACCAATTTACTCCTGTCTTCGGATTATAGAAATGTCCCGCAAATGTTCCATAGTCAGTTTCATTTCCTAACTTGTCTGGCCAATCTGTGTTCGCCATCATTTCAAGAGCATTTGCTTCACTGTTCATTACACTATTTCCCTGATCTCGATATAATATTGTTAACGCCGATGCCACAATATATTGATGCGTGTGGTCATTACCACCACTTACAAATTGAACTGATATTCCATCCAATACACTACTGCTTTCATCAATTGCTTCGCGCAGTATTGGTGCATCCAATTCATAGATTTCATCTGATCCATTGGCAATAGCGATTACCTTCTCTGGTAATCCATTTAACTCCTTCTCCTCAATTGAGGCAAATACGGTAACACTGCTGCTAATCATCAACAGCATACACACATAGCAAATTAATTTTTTTAATCCCTTCTTCATAATAACTCCCTTCAATTAGATATTTAGGTTTTATAAAACCTATAAAAATGAATTACTTGATTATTTAATTTTCAAATATTAGTATACTACTTGTTTGAAAATTTTTCAATATTTTTCCATATTTTCCTTCTTTATTTTAAGTTACTTTTTTTATAACAAAGGAATGAATTTGTTTTCTGTTAGGACATTTCTGTAACATTTGGCATTTATAATAGTATTATCTTATAGAGAGGAAAGGGTTAAATGAATATTTTACAGACTAATGAATTAAAAAAATATTACAGTCAGGGATCGAATATAACAAAGGCACTAGATGGTATAAGCTTTTCTGTTGAAAAAGGAGAATTTGTTGCTGTGGTCGGTACTTCTGGAAGCGGAAAATCCACATTGTTACATATGATTGGTGGATTGGACACCCCGACATCTGGTACTGTACTCGTTAAAAACAACGACTTAACTAAATTGAATGATGAACAGGCTACTATTTTTCGTCGCCGAAATATAGGCTTTATATTTCAAAATTATAACCTTGTTCCAATCCTAAATGTCTATGAAAATATTGTCCTTCCAGTTGACTTAGATGGTGAAATCGTAGACACAGCTTTTTTGGATGAGATTATTAACATGCTGTCATTAAGAGAAAAATTGCAAAGCATGCCAAACAATCTCTCTGGTGGACAACAACAACGTGTAGCTATTGCCAGAGCGTTGGTTACCAAACCGGCTATTATTTTAGCAGATGAACCAACGGGTAATCTGGATAGTAAAACAAGTGCAGATGTAATTGGATTACTTCAAATGAGTAGTAAAAAATACCAGCAAACCATTGTCATGATTACTCATAATAATGAAATTGCACAACTTGCAGACCGAATCGTCCGAATTGAAGACGGACAGATTATAGACAGGCGGTGATGTAATGTTCCAAAATAAAAATACTAAAATTATAAAACAGTTATCAAATAGTAGTATTAAAGCGGATAAAAGACGTAATTTGTTTGTCATTCTCACCATTGCATTCGCAACTTGCCTAATGCTGGTTTTGGCTCTTAGTAACCTAGGTCGTTCTCGCGAAAATAAATTATTTTTACAAGGCAGATATCAAGCATCTTTCATAAAATTAAATAATGCAACCATTAATTCTATGGAAATGCATAATTCAGTTGAAAAAATAGGCAGGAAGCTTGATATAACAACACAACGAGTGGATGATTATACGTTAAATATTGTTTTTAAAGATAGTGCTGCACTTCTTCTGCTCAGTTCACCAAAATTAATCGGACACATGCCAGAAAAGTCAAATGAAATCATAGTAGAACAATCTTATTTAGAGCATATTGGTCTTACACCCACACTCAATCAACAAATTAAATTGGACTTAGGAGATAATAATGAGACAACATACACAGTATGCGGTATACTTAAAGGAAAAAATGACAGCAGAAGCTATCAAGTGATTCCCTCTGAAGCGCTTGTGGAAGCCATCACAAACGGAATGCCTTTATATGACACCTTAGTGCGATTCAAAGATACTCAAAATATACCAACCGATTATTTAAGGACAGAAATTAAGAATTTTGCAAAAGAGTTTAATATATCTGAAAAGGAATTTGTATATAGCTCCACATATTTTGACCTTGCAAAAGAAAGTTCTACCTTGGAGATAGCCGCTATAGTCATAGCAAGCATTATGATTGTAGTTGCCTGTTCATTAGTAATTTATAGCTTATTCTATATTTCAGTAATAGGGAAAGCTCAAGCATATGGACGACTTAGAATAATCGGAACGACCAAAAAACAAATCAAAAGAATGGTACGAAAAGAAGGAATTAAACTAGCCTCTATTGCTATTCCCGTTGGATTAATAGTTGGATGTATCATTAGTTATTTGTTAGTTCCAAAAGGCTGGCATTTGCCCACAACGATAATAAGTATCTTACTAATTACTGTAGTAACAGAAATCACAATTTATATCGCAATACATACACCGGTAAAGATAGCCGCCTCTGTTTCACCTATAGAAGCAATACGTATTACACCTTATACTGGCTTAGTGAAGGGTGAGTACTCAAAAAAGTTACATCATCCTATTACCCCCATTCGACTAGCGCAAATGAATTTTGTGAGAAACAAAAAAAAGACAACATTAACATTACTATCTCTTGGTTTTTCCGGTATACTATTAATGTGTGCTTCTGCTTATTTGAATTCTATTGATACAACTGAGATGGCAAAGCAAGCAATGCCCCGTGGAGATTTTAATATTACGCTGAATCCAACAGCTGTCACTGATTCATTTATAGAAAATTATACGCAATTGCAGAGTATGAATCCACTCAATAAAGATTTAGAAGATGCCTTGTTGGCCATTGAGGGTGTAAATCATATAGAAAAATTTGTGGGATGTAAGTCTGAACTTATCTACCCAAATGGTGAAAAAAGTCAAGTCCGCGTAATAGGATTAACACAACAGCAGCTTAATGAATACAAAGCCAATTTATTAGAAGGTACAGCCGATTATGACGAACTAATAAAAAATAACGGAATTTTAGTTGCTGATCCGGGAGGACTTATTAATCAACTCTATGGCTACACTGCAAAGCTTGATGATATAATATCCATAGAAACAGATGAGGGTACCTATAAAAAGTTTAAGGTAATGGGTATAATGAAGAATTTGAATATTGGTATTGATATGGCTTTTTACTTCGTCCCTGATGACTTAGTCCCCAAGTTAAAAAGTAATGTATCCAACTTTAATACGCATTTTTTTGTACGTGCGGATAATATAAAGCTTAAACCTGTAGAAAAGCAGATATTTAATCTTGCTTCCCAAAATATAGGTTTAGAAGTAACTTCCATTAATGACGTTCAAAATTCCTTACAAAATCTATTAGACAATTACAAAATGCCCCTTTATGGACTAATCATATTTATTTCGGTGTTTGGATTAATTAATTTGATAAATACATTAATGACAAACTTAATTTCCAGACAACAGGAGTTTGGTATGTTACAATCAATAGGATTGAGTAATAAACAGCTTTCACATGTTATCCAATCCGAGTGTTTGTTATATATACTAGGAACATTGTTCCTGACCTTAACGATAGGAAGTATATGTGGTTATCTTCTATGTTCTGTCTTTAATCAAGTTGGGATTTACGGTAAGCTAACTTATCATTTTCCTGTATTGGAATTAGCATTATACTTTACATTCCTACTGCTGATTCAATTTTTATTCTCATATATTGCTATGAATATACTAAGAAAGAAGCCGTTAGTTCAACGGATTAAGATGATTGATTAATTCATTAAAAGTAGCCGCTCTAATCCTTTGCATACGCAAGTTTCAAGCGGCTATTTTTACTAAATCTTTTACAAGTATTAGTTATCTGTACTTAGCCAGGCAGTATCACCCCAGCAGTCATACATACAATGAACCTTTATGGTGCCACAGATTTCACTCCAGCCATATATATTCACTTCTGCTTCCTCAAGCTCTTTTCTTTCTTTTACAATCTCATCATTCATGTTACAATCCTCCTTCTTTATGCTAAGGTGAAAACTCCTATTGCACATAATTACTTTAAAATTGATTCCCTGGAATGACTCCTCATTCTAATCATATCCTACGTACTTATTTTTCTGTTGTAATCCATGGAGTTAAATTAATACAATCAACCATACAACCATATTTAGGATCTCCACAACCGTATGTATAAACGTTAACTTCTGCTTCCTGAAGTTCTGTTGTGGTTTTGTTGTTTTCATTCATTTCGTACTCCTCCCTTCGTTTTATTTTCTATATAAAACTAAAATCAGATATCTTCACTATTAAAAATATCCGAAGATAGTTCTATAGCAATTATTAATTCCTCCTTAGTAAGTTATTTTTTCAATAATTACACTAAACTATGTATTTCAGATACTGCTTTTCCTCGCAAAATTTAACAAACGAATTTATATTTTGTAAATTACTGCATTTTGAATTATAAATTAATAAGTTATACGTTATTATAACTTTCTGAAGCATACAATCTATTTTTACATGATTAAACTGCTCCGCTCCGCAACCTCCGCCACACAAATATTTAAACTTACAATCTTCGCAGTATTCTTTTAATTCAACATGAAACAACTTCTTAACATCCATTTGTTTGATTAATTCATTCCATTTTTTTAGTATCATTTTTGTAGAATCTGTATTTATATCACCAACGCGAAATTCTCTATTTGCTAATGAATGACAAATGTATATATTCCCATCCGGAAAAATAACTAGTGCTCTTCCAAGGGCACTGCACTGCTTTTGTACCTGAATATTTCTAAAAAAAATCTGCGCTAATTTAGTGCATGTATATTTTTTTGCAATGATATATTTTGCAATACATAAATATACCTGCAATTTTTCTTCCGAACTCATTATCTTTATATTATCGTCTAAGGCACTCCCAGTTGATGAAACAAAATTAAAAATAAAATCTGTATTTTGATTTGCAGCGATATCAAGAATCTGATACATTGCTGAATCATTATTGTTATAAACAAATGATAACGTTACCTCTGTCTTAATTACGTTCATTCTTTGAATGAACGTAATTAAATTTTCAGTACAATTAGAAAAATGTGCTGTACTTATTTCTACCCGATTTACTCTTCCTGCTATTCGATTTATGATAGTATCATTTAATAGTAACCCATTACTCTGAACAATCACCTGCGCTTCTGTTTTAGTATATATGCAGTCTATTAACTCTGCTATTTCATTATGTATAAAGGGTTCTCCCCCACTTATGATTATTCTTCTTGGCTTGATTTCATTTATCATTGGAACTATATTATTCATAAGGGTATCGACTGTTAACTCAAAAGAATTTATTTCTTCTTTCTTATTCGATCGCATTGAGCAGAATGTACATGACAAATTACAATTGTTTGTAATAAATAGATAGACAGTATTTACTTGAGCTACCCGTTTTCTTTTTAACTCACTTTGTTCTTTCAAAATTCTATTAATAATACTATATGAATTTTCCACTTCACACTCTTTATAGTATTCCGTATTCACAGAAATGCAGATTTCCTCCACCGAGTCTATAAGTATAGTACGTTTTCCCAATTCTACCGTATGGATATCCTTTAATTTAGACATGTCCAATACTCCTTTTCTGATAATACTGTTTGAATGCTTCCTGTTGTGTCGAACTTAGGTTGCTTCTTAGTAAATTAAATATAAACTTCGTCATATTACAGTTGATTGTTATTGGTTTATAAAAATCTCTATGCACCTCATAGTTATTCATAATACAACCACATACCCTGCAATGTGTAAACTCTGAACATTTTATACAACTTTCATTTGTACTACAATTTAACTTAACAAAGCTTCGTATTTTATCAACATCCAACCCTTCCGATACATCGCCTACTTTTACCATCTCATCAATTTCTGTACAAGGGTATATAATTCCATCTACCGTGACATAAATTGAAATGAGTCCTGCCTTACAGCCAAAAAAATGTGATAATGTGAATAAATTACTGATACGGTCCTCAAAATACTTCCAATATATATTTTTACCATGCCTTCGAATGTTACTATAAAAGACAAAAGCTTTTTCCATCTGTACGCATAACCTATTAAAGTCCTCTTCTGACCAAGTAGAATATATATTAATTGTACTTTCCACAATTTTGAATCCCAAATCTGTTAAATGTAACATATTCTCATATAATGAATTGCAATTATTTGTTGTTATTACATTTGCCACATGACATATCTTCTCTGTTTTTTTCTCATATTCCCATATTAAGGGTAATTTTGAAATAATATCTTTATAACTTCCCTTATGATGATAGTATTCTCTATTTAGGTTATGTACCTCTTCTGTACCATCAATACTAACTTTTAAATCAAAATTATGCTGAATTAAAAATCTGACTTTTTCCTGATCTAGTAATGTCCCATTGGTTGTGGTACTGAATAATATGCTTAATCCGCTTTCTAAACCTTTCTTAGAGGCATAATCAACACAAAACTCTATTAATTCAAATGCCAACATTGGTTCCCCGCCAATAAAATAGATCACTAAGGTTTTATCCCTCTGCTTTCTTGCTTCATGAATAGAAAGATCCATTGCACTTTTAGCGGTATCCTTTGGCATTTTTCTGTTTTTCTTTTCACCAAGATAACAATATTTACAGTTTAAATTACATTGATTTACAACTTCCAATGATAACGTATACATTGTAATCCTCCCCTTGTTTTACAAATAAGGTTGCTCAATCAGCAAACCATACTCTTTTTGTAAACTCATTCTCTCCTCTATTGAATAGATAGGATACCTTGTATATATCTTTCTAAAGAGAATTCCTGTGTTTATTATAATTCTGTCTAATTCTTTTTTATTATTTGTATAATAGCCATAGTTATCTATATCAATTAAAAACGTTCCATTTTCTAAAGAAATTTTGCTTTTTGTATGCAAAAAGCTCTCTACCTCATTAAACACTACTATATCACTACATAAAAAGCATTCTTTTGCAAACCTTCTTTGCAACAAATCTTTTGGACGGTTACTCATGCAAATAACATAATTATTTTTGTAATCTACAAAATCAGGTATGCTATTAACTCTGTTTTTCTCCACTTTTTTAATATACTCTAATACAGTACTATTTCTTATTTCTTCATAATAAACACTTAACATTCCCGTAATCCTTGCTGCTAAAAAACTATTTCCACCCATTAAGTATTTTTGATTTAATTGATAATATGAAACCATACTATCAAAGGCAAAACTAATATTGTTATTTTTTGTGTCGTATCTAAAGAATTTATTTACTTCTTTTCCAAAATTATTATCTACTCCAATAACATTATCAAAGCTTGCAGGGTATGCAACATAGTTCTCATTACTATGTGCTGCTACTAATAATACTCCCTTACTCTTAGCCTCCTCACATATTTTATAAAAATAATCCGAATATAACTCTTCTATACCTAAACTTATATTTATGATGCCGACCCCCTCATCCACCAGCGCATTGATGCTATCAGCCATAAGTATTCCATTTTTTTGATTTTCATTTCCTATAATATTATATAGAATTATTTCTGCTAACGGATTTTCGGCTAAGATAGCGGCACAAACATACTCTGCATGAGTGAATGGATAGTTTTCTTCAGATATTATTTTTATACCCGGTCTTATTCTTCTTACTTCTATCTTTTTATCCTTAAAAAAATCATGATTTAATTGTGCATCTGTATCTATGACTCCTATCTTCATAATGACTCCCGTATCAAGGTCATATTATTTTACCAACACCATTTCTTTATCAGTTAATTCATAAATAACATTGGCTTGCTCTAATTCACTCTGATTATGTGTTGACATAATAATAATCCTATCTTTTGAAATTTTTTTCAGTAACTTATAAAATTTTTCTCTTCTTATCCCATCAATATTTGAAACTGCCTCATCGAACACTAATATCTGAGGAAACTTTAGTATGTTTCTGGCAATATCTATTCTACGCATCTGTCCTTCTGAAAAATTAGGTGGTTCAACTTTTAATATTGTATTCCACCTATCTTCTAAAGAGTTCACATCATCATAAATATCTAAGTCTTCACATATGGCCTGTATTTGCTCAAAGGTTGCCTTATTGGTTAAGTTCATATTCTGTATAATGGTGTCCTCAAAAAACATAGATTTTTGCATTACATATCCCAGTCTATTCCAATAACTTTCTAAATTATATTCACATAAACTAATCCCATTAATTAATATACTACCATCTTTAGGCTCCAGAATTCCAGCTAACAGCTTAAACAGAGTACTTTTACCTTGTCCACTTTTTCCTGATATACCATAAATTTTACCTGTCTCGAAATACCCGTTAATATTATTTAAAATATTGTGCTCTACATTATCAAATCCAAAATTAACATTTTTTAACTCAATGGTACTGACTTCTCCTTGTAATAATAATTTATGATTCGAGAGATTCGGATAGCTTAAGACTGTAAATACATCATTCAGAGCAACTATAGAAGTGTGGTACTCGTTAGAAAAAGATGCAATATTAATTATAGGATTCATAATAATTGCTTGGTAGTTCATTAGTATCATAATTGTACCAATCGTCATTCTATTCTCGAATACTTCTTTTGCTCCAACAAGCCATATAATCACCGTCCCTATAAATTGTACAACCAGTGTTATAATTGTATTCAAAAAATATATAAAATTTTGATGATTAGTGCATTTTTTATATTTTTGATTTTCATCATAGTATCTTAAATGTACATACTCATAACATTGAAATAATCGAACCATAAACCAGTTATTATAGCTGTTATTTAATACATTTGTCATATCATTATATCCCTGAAGAACTTTTTCACTAGTTTTTTTAATTTTTTTTCCTACTATTCTGCTTATAAAGGGTATACTACTCGTCAGCAATACAACAGCTAAAGCAATTTTCATATGTATTAAAAACATATATGGTATTATAATAATTAAAGTTACGACATTTGACACCAGAGTAATTATACTAGTAATTCCACACTGCTTAATTATTGAAATATCTTTATCCGTTTTTAACAAAATATCACTTATTTTCATCTTCTTAAAGAATGATGGAGATACTATACCTAATTTATCATGTATACTTTGCCGAACATCAGCAGCTACTTCTTCTGAGGCTAAAGAAGCCATATATCTTTGTAAATATGTAATAATATAATTGGCCAAAAGCATAATCAGAAAAAGCACCAATCTAATTAAAAAATATGTAAATGTTGATTTGTCCGGTACACTTAATTCATCCACAATCTGCCCCTGCAGTTTTGGCCTTATCAATGAAATACCCGCATCAAAAATAATGAATAACGTTATAATAAAATACAATGGTATCAGGGTCTTTTTCATCGCATATTGTTTTATAAATAGGATAAAATTCTTGTCCAATACGTCTAAGCTCCTTGTCTATTAATCGCTGTTTTAATCTCACTACCCAGACTACTCAATTTAAGATGAGAAATATTTATGTATTCGTAGTGCTTACCAAGTGCTTGATATAGTTTTTCACCGTTCTGTGAACTAAAATGGTTTAATATTTTTTTAACTACAGGATAAAATACATGTTCATATTCACAGGTTGAATCAGCAGGAATATTAATACTTCCCGTTCTAATATAATTCATATAGCCACATTTCATTCCATGACAAAAATCTTTAATTTTGCATTCCGCACATTTATTGTCTTGCTTATTGTATAGTGAAACAGCAATTTTTTTCGCACGATTCACATCCACCGCTTCGTCAATCGTTCCAATTATATACTGTGTATTATCAGTTAAAAATCCACAAGGATATATAGAACCATCCGGCATAATCTTAATAGACCCTATTCCTGCATCACACATAGAGAAACAGTTACCATAATCACATAACAAACTAAAGAATTTACCATCAAATTGATCGATTGAAAATTTCCTTCCATTATTATATTCATGAATATAATAATGAGCGACTGACTCTACCTGGGATTTAAATACTTCTAATGATTTCTTCGAAAACTCCATATAGACATCCGGTATCATACATATATAATCCAGCCCATTTTCATGTAAAAAAACTACATTTTCATATAAAAATGGTATAGTATTCTCCGCTATTGTCATTCGGACAGAATACGGTGTCCCACTATCCCGTACTTTAATAATATTTTCAAATATTTTGTCATAACTGCATTCTCCATTAGCCGTTACACGATTTAATTCATGTGCTTCTTTGCATCCATCAAAGCTAAGTCTAAGGGTAAAATTATTATTTTTTGTTAATTCAATCAGTGAAGAATCCAATAAAGAGCAATTGGTGGTCATATAATACTTAACTTCTCTTTCTGGATAATTTTTAGCAATGTAGTCCAAAGCCATAAAAATAAGTTCTTTTTTCAATAATGGTTCACCACCCATAAAATCAATTAATATTTTTTGGGATTTATCATATTTAAAAATAAATCTTATAATATCAATTAACCTATTTTCATTTAGTTCAATATGATGGTTATAATTTTCATAGCAATAAGAACATATAAAATTACATTTTGTTGTTAAATATATGGTGTACATATCTTCCCTCGTCTCAATATGGTATATTCTGTATTATAATTCTATTTTTTTACATTTTCAAGTGCTTTTAACATAAAATTTATAAACTACATTAAATTTATTTTATCCAAATTAAAAAATGATAAATGTTCTCTCTTTTACTGAACATTTACCATTTTTTAGTTATTTATTCTATTTAATTAAACGTTATAGTAAGTACATTCTTCTTATAACTGGCATTAATATTTGATACAAAATTATAATTATATATATATGTTTCACAATACGTATTCACATTACTTCCTTTTATTTTAAAAGTATATGTACGTTTCTTACCATCTTTGCTTAAGTAAGCAGCATAAGTAGCGGCTCTCCTTAAATCATCAGTCGTTTTTATATTATTTCTGTCAATTAACTTCCAGTTCTTACTAAACTTCTCAGGAGTATAATCCTCTTCTTCCCAATAATGTGTCCCCATAAACTCATAGGCAGACTTTAAGAAAAATCTTCTGTAAGGTTTTAAATCCTTTGTACTGTGTGTAATGACAGCATCTGTTGCTGTATCTACATGATAGACTTTTCCGCCTAAGTATACTCTATTCCAGTCAAGTCCTTCACCGTCACCTATGATATTGTTAGGAATTAACAGACGATTACAGCACTCCTTAAATAAATCAGCAAAGGCATTTCTCTTATACTCCTTATCCACCATTAAATGCTTTGCATCATATAAGTTATCTCGCATAACGTACTTAGGAAAGGCATCCATATACCAGATATCCTCATACACATTATACTTTGTCACAATTGCATCATGAATGGCTTTTAATTTTTCTTTATCTGTATTGCAGCCTTTGATTGCTTTTTTTACAAATTCATAGATTTCATCCTTTTGTAATTTATCCTTTGCTAAAGGCTTCTTACGAAAATATAAGGTTTTTGTCTTACTGTCATATTCAAATAACTCTCTATTATCACCATTCCAATCTTCTATGATATCAGAAAGCTTATAGTAATATTGATGACCAATCGTATATCTGTTCCTTCTAATCACGTCTGCGATATAATAATTTTTTTCAACCTTGTCAATTTTTCCAACGATGGTACCTGCCTTTTTAAAACTTTTCCATTCTACATTAAAATATGCTCTTTGATTAAGATCTATAATTCTATTTTCACCTAATGGATACATACCATTATTAAAAATTAAAAACTCGTAGTCATCCTCTGGAATAAAGAATTCTCCGCCGTCCTCTATGGCATAAGAAACTCTGCTCCTTGAAATATAGAGTGTCATCGGTGACAACTCATAACTTCCGTCAGCTTTCGTATATGGCAGACCCAGTTCCTCGCCTATAACAAAATCCTCTGGATATTTATACTTTACTAAAATCACTGCCTTTGATGCGACAAAATCATCCCCGAACGCTACTATGCTTATAAGGTTTTCCCTTTGCTTAAATATATCCGCTTCTATAGCCTTTATAACACTTTCTATGGAATCATAATTTCCCTTTAGTGATATGTCTATGTACTCTTCCTTTTCAACACTGCCGCCTACTGCACTGGAATCCTTAAATTCTCCCCGATACAATATATTAAGAGTTATCTCCTTAAATTGATGACTTATTATTGTAATATCCTCAGCTTCATAATTCTTCGATTCTAGTTCCTCTAAAATAGCATACTCATAATTATACTCCAAATAAATCTCTGTAACCGTAACCTCTTTTTCACGGGTAGTACCTGCATAAACCGTATTCGCCGTACCTTGTGTTAAAAACACCATAAACAATACACTTAAAACTACAATGGTTATTCCAGCTTTCCTCTTCATAAACCTTCTCCTTCGTATGTATGGATAAAATCAATATTCATTTATCAATCATATTTTAACTAGAATATTTAATAAAGTCAAAGAGTACTTTATCGTTAGTTACTTAAATATATAATTTTTTATAACTCTTCCCCGATGTAACTTCCTTGTAAATATATTGTATATTTTCTTACATATATTTTCATATTATACAAGCATCAAAATATAATTTAAAATCAAATAATCTGAAGGGGGCGTATCGTCCAGATTTAATTAGGGACTATTCAACCGGTACAGACAGATGTTGCATAATACGGCATACGTGGTTTAACAGCAAGTACAAAATCCATGAATTCCCATCAAGGCAAAACTTCAATCCTTGACGGTTTATTCATGGATTTACTAAAAAGTTTCTTCTCAAGCTTTTTAGATTTGAATTTATCTGCCTTTACTGATACCTTTGGATTCTTTGGAGGTCTGTACCGGTATCTTAAAAATATTGGAGAGGATTTATTTGTACATTCGAAGGCACATGCCCGTCAGCCCAGAATTCATCCCATTGCAGTATCAGAAGAAGTCAGGGGTAAAGGGTCGGGGGAAAGAGAAGGTTATGTTAAATATAGATACCTTCCCACCTCTGTATTTACCAGTAAAGCAGGTTTTGACGGTATCATTATATGAAAAAGAGTCTATACTTTTTATTCCAACTTAATCGAGACCTCGACGGAGTACTGCAAATTCTCAATGAATGCTTTGGGATTCTCCCGGTACTTCAACCATATTTTTTTATCCTTATAGCTGGTCATACGGTATAAATTCATAAAATCAATCTGTTTCTCTCTCATTAATACCTCTATGGTTTTTTCTGTCCGTTCCGCAATCAAAGCATTGAGACGGTTCTGTATTTCTTCCATCTTTTGAACATTTGCCCTATCAGATATAGTAGCAAAATCCTTGATACCTTTTTCAACAAATCCAATTCCTTCAATGCCTATCACCAGGTAAGGTTTCCCGTCTTTTGAGTAAAAGTCCATACTTCGTGTAATATTATTTAATTTGACTACATGCTCTGTAACATTTTCGTTGCCTTCTTTTGTTAAAAATATAACTTTATTTTTACCATAACCATTGGCAATGTCAATATAATCACTATCCTTTTGATTTGAAACATGAGTTAATATATTATCTTCAAAAATTCCGATACCGGCAAGCTCTACTTTTTTATCTATGGCCTTTATAAGAGGTACATTTACAGTTAAATCTCCTTCATTCTTAGCTAACACCAGATTCCCAATGGTAACTTCCGCAATCCCTGTATTTATTAAATTAATCTTATAAAGTTTTTCTAAATAATCACCAACACCACCCTCTAAGTCACCACTGATAGTTATAATATCCTTTGCACTGGAATCAGACAAAAAAACAAGTGTATTTCTACCCAATTCATATTTATTTTCTGCATAAGACAAAAATTCTGCCAGTAGTTCTTTATCTTCTGCAATACTCCTGCCAAGAACAATCATTTTTAAATGGCTGAAATCTAGCCGTTTATTATTCTCCAGACTGTACTGTTCTTCTATCTCCCAGTAATCCAATCCTTCCAGATGCAGCAAAAGTTTTTTAGGATCATCTGCTCCCTGCTCCGTTAAAGCCTTTAAATCCGGTAGCACATAATATGCCGATATCTTATCATCAGCGGTTATATCAATACCTAATGCCTGAATAAAATTTCTGTCTTCAATCTCAGCCATATCTCCGCATCCGGTTAACGTTAAGGCTGTCGTAAAGGAAAATAGTAATAGCAGGGATTTTACGGCTGTTTTTACCTTCACTTTTCGTAACCCTCCTATAATAAGAATGATGAGAGGTAAAAGTATAGATTGGGGCATTCCAATGTATTTCATATAATTTTCAAAATAAAAGTAAAACTGTTCCGTATCCATCGGAATAACTGAAGCTCCAAATATAAGCAATATATATGGTACCAATAGATAATTTTGCCCAGATATACGAAATATGTGTTTACTGATATAACTCATATAATAAAAGAATGCACTGATAATAGTAAAGATGCTTAACATCCAAAAGCCAAGAACAAGAGCATCCTGACGCCTGATAAATCCTCCGGGCAAATTGATTACCTGTATAACTGTTACCATAGACCACAATTTCTGTCTGGTTTCACTTTGTCCGAGTATTCCTGTTGTTAGTATAAACAGTAATAGATTCATAATTCCGGTAACTATTAAAGCCTGGGCAACATAACGATAGAGCCGCTTTCCCTGGCTGATATCTGCTTTTTTAAACTGAATTAGAGGAGCTGTAAAAAGGAGGAACTCCAATACACTAAAAGTTAAAAACACTTCATACCCGCCTAAAGCAATTGTTCCGGCGGACTGTGTTAACAGAGGCATTAGATTAGAAAGCTCGACCTTATTTAAGCCAACTAAAAGAAAAATAAAAATTGGTACGATAACGATAAAAAATAAAACTTCAGTAATTCTTGCTCTTACCTCAAAGCCCTTAGAGGCAGCATAGGCAGACACAATTAAAAGTAAGAGCAGTATAATCCGGGGGTCGGTTTCCTTTAACAGCGTCTCCCCAATTACCTCTCCAAAGAGTCGAACGGCAAATACACAGCAGGCAAATAGCTTCATGACATAGAATAAACCAATTACGAAGGTTAAGACTTTTCCTCCATTACTATCGCTGTAATCAAGAAATTTTCCCCCCGTACGCTTGGCAAATGACAGTATTATCCATGCATAAACAAAGGCAAATAATGTGGCTAAAATAATGGACAGAATGCCGTCTTTACCTGCTTTTGCAGATGCTACACTTGGTATAATAATACCTGAAATACTAAACAAATCAAATATAAGTAAACGTTTTAACTGTCTAAGGGATATCTTATCATTATCTGAAAACATAAGTAGACACCTTTCTAAGGATTCTTTTGCTTATCCTCCGTTTCAGCTGAAACAAAACGGGTTCTTTCACTTTTCTGTGCAAAAATCGGACGTCGTTTTAATGTTCGTAACGGAAATCGGACAATGGCATCCTTAGTATCCGTTCCTTCATTGATCCCGGAAGCTGCAAAAGGTACCATATATGGCATACCAAAACTTTTTAAGCCTCCTAAATGAATTAATAAAATCATGATTCCAAGTACAAAACCATAAAGGCCTAAAAACGCAGACAATATAATAATTAAATAGCGAACCACCCGAAAAGCAGATGAGAACGGTTCATTGGGTACTGTGAAAGCAGATATAGCCGTCAGAGCTATGACAATCACAACAATAGGGCTTACCAGATTGGCATTGACAGCCGCATCGCCTATTATCAGACCTCCTACAATACCAAGCGTACTTCCCATTGGTCCCGGCAACCTTATGCCTGCTTCTAACAGCATTTGAAAAGCAACCTCCATCATTATTACCTCAAACATAACGGAAAAAGGTACCCCGCTTCTGGCTGCCGCAAAAGACAAAGCCATAGAGGAGGATAATACCTCCGCATTATAATTAATAACTGCAATATAAAGACCAGGCAGGGCTATGGACAATAAGGCTCCTAGATAGCGCAGTATCCTTGTAAAAGTCGCTACCTCCCAACGGCTATAGGAATCATCTGAAGCCTGAAAGAAGGAATTTAATGTGGTAGGAAGTAGTAAGGCTAAAGGGGAGTTATCAACTAATACAGCAACTCTGCCCTCTAAGATAGCTGATGCTGCTTTATCCGGACGTTCTGTGGATTGAAATTCAGGAAAGGGAGAATACACATTCCTTTCTGTCAGTTGCTCCAGCATACCACTGTCAAATATTCCGTCAATTACAAAATTCTGTATGCGGCTTTCTATATCTGCAACTATCGCCGGCTTTGCTACATCTTCAAGATAGCAAACGGCAACATTCGTTTTTGTTCTGGTTCCCACTACATATTGCTTTATCTTAAAATTAGTGTCTTTGATTCTGCGCCTTAACAATACCCGGTTAATATGAAATGCTTCACTAAAGCTTTCCTTTGAACCCCTTACAGACACTTCATTTTCACTGGTAGGAACCCCCCTGTTTGCGGCACCCCGAATGGAGACTCCCAACGCTTTATCATATCCGTCTATTAGAATTACTGTGTCACCGGAAAGTACTTTATCAATCACTTCGTTTATGGTAATAAGTTCAGATAAATCAACCGTTTGAAGCCCACATTCTTTTATATATTCAATTTGATTTTCTGAAGGCATCTGTTCCAATTTACGAAATAGTGGCTGTAAAGTTGCCATTTCCAACAATTCTTTATTAACCATATTATCTACATAAACTACATAGATATCCACTTTATTATCCGTACCAAGGGTAAACTTACGCTTCACCACATCTGCACAGTCTTTAAAGAGTGCACCAATTGTATCTATATTTTCCTGCAAATCTTTATACATTACCGCTGTTATCCGGTTTTCTTCATCATGTAACAGACTCATAAAGGTCACCTGCTCCTTCTTTGGTTTAATTAAAAACATACGTAGATGGAATTCATTTCATAGTATAACCATTTTCTATAAATTTATTTCATCACCTGCATTCTGCTACTATATTATCAATATAAATATACCTCTAATTTCCAAAACAAAAAACTTACCCATATCTCTTTTAAATGTAAAGAGATTGGTAAGTTTTATCATGTTCTCTATGTAGTTTAGGTTTTTCTAAAACCATTTGTATCTTTTTATATTCTCGCTTACTCTAAATATCTAATTTCAACTGCAATTCCTCTTCTACTTCCAGTTTAAAATCTTCTACTTTTTCGGGATTTATCACCGGCAAATCTTCCAAAGACTGGATACCAAAACTTCGAAGGAATTCTTCTGTTGTACCAAATAATATAGGACGTCCCGGAGCATCCATACGTCCTACTTCACAGGCAAGATTATATTCTATCAGTTTATTCACAGCATGGTCAGACTTAACACCACGTATTGCTTCAATTTCTATCTTGGTAATCGGCTGCTTATAAGCAATGATTGATAACGTTTCAAGTAGAACATCGGATAAGAAATGTTTTTTAGGTATATGGGCAATTCTGATTAGGGTTTCATACATTTCAATCTTTGTACATAATTGATAAGCACCCTCCAGCTCAATTATTTTTATCCCCCGTGATGGCAAATCATACTGTTCCATCATCCTGTTAATAACCTTACGTGTGGTTTCTATGTCTTGTCCTACAGCTGCTGCTATCCTTTCCAATTCGATAGCTTCACCCATAGTAAATAAGATAGCTTCTATTGCAGCCTCAATGTTTTTTGACTCCATAGTTTCCTCCGTTTTATATCAATATTAAATCTTCTTCCATATCCTTTATCTCATCCCCAACAAAGGTTATGGTTATGTCATCAAAGAGACTATCCTGATTCACAATAACCTGTCCGATTTTCATCAATTCCAGAACACCTAAAAAGGTAACAATAACCTCCATCTTACCGCACTGAGCCATAAGCAGCTTCCGAAAACTAAAAGTTTTATGTAAAAGTCCGAATTGTTGTATGGCTTCTATCTTGTCACTTAAGGTTACTTCTTCTTTCTCAATTC
Source organism: Anaerocolumna cellulosilytica (assembly GCF_014218335.1). Classification (GTDB taxonomy): domain Bacteria; phylum Bacillota; class Clostridia; order Lachnospirales; family Lachnospiraceae; genus Anaerocolumna; species Anaerocolumna cellulosilytica. The sequence continues at coordinate 2,910,492 of NZ_AP023367.1, forward strand.
TTCCGAATTTACTGCGGATTGGGTCAATCTTATCTGTTTGACGTTTTATCACAGACTCAAATATCCGGTGAAGCTTCGCTAAAGTTAACCCTTGTAAAAGGCTTGCTGTATCAACCTCTTCTTCATATTCTGAAATTTCCTCAGGTATAGTAGGTTTTTTATATAGTACCTTTCCTGCGTCTAGTTCCCTGTCCTTTAATTCCAGGGATATGTACTTAAACATTTTATATTCCAGCAATCTTTCAACCAGTTCTTTTCTTGGATCCTCCTCTTCTTCCTCCTTCGTTTCATCCTTAGGCAATAACATCTGGGACTTGATTTTAATCAAGGTAGCTGCCATTACTAGAAATTCACTCATAATATCTAAGTCTTTCGTTTCCATACCACGAATATACTCCATGTATTGCTCCGTAATTTCAACTATGGGGATATCATGTATGTTAACTTTATTCTTATCAATCAGATGGAGCAGTAAGTCCAATGGGCCTTCAAAAGCTTCCAGCTTAACAGGTATGCTCATATATACCATCCTACTTTCTTTTTACGGTTACTTAATTTATGAATCTTGCAATGTAATTTTAAAACAATGAATTACAAGCACCCTCTCGAATCACCCCAATAAAGAGGTAAGTATAAGGGTACTAAAGGTTGTAATAAACTGAAACATAATAACCAGAATCAGCATAACTTTAATAAAGTAATCATTCTTTATTATAGTAAAATATTTTGACGGCGATTTACCGGCGATGCAAAGTCCCATATCAAAAGTTGATACCGGAAACAAATTCACCATAAACATACTTAGACTGATTAAAGCAATATATACCAGAACAAACTGGAGTATAAGCTGGGCATTTCCCAACGTACGGGAATAATTAAGACCTGAATTAATCCCTAAAACAAAGCGGAGTACTAAAAGGCTTGTAAGGAAAGTAAACAGTAAACTTGCCATTCCGGTGATGCCTAAACAAAAGTTTGTTTTTCTGTCTTTAATGCGATACATATAGGGCTTTGAAAAACCGGCTTGATTGGTTATACAAAGCAGTATACCAATCGGGTCAATATAATGATGCAATTTATATATATTTCTTTTTTTCTTTGGATCCTGATTCGGATTAAATTTATTATATAGCAGAGCTTTCGGGAATTCATGTAATATCATTACGATTCCACCAGCTATAAAAGCAGCCAACAGCCTAATTAATTGTATTTTCATACAAGATTCACTCCAATCTGCCTGCTGGTTTCAGGCTAGTCTTTATTCTTTAAAGTAATAACCATTAATTCCGGACGGTTCCAAATCCGTATTCTAATGGTATGCAGTCCCAATCCTCTGGATACTAGCATTATCTTATTGTCTTTATAAAATTTCCCTGCATCATACATAGGAAACAGCTTATACTGTGGTGATACCACTCCTCCAAGCCATGGCAGGCGGAGAATCCCTCCATGATTATGACCTGATACCGTCAAATCAGCACCCCAGGAAGCATACGCAGGAAAGAAGGACGGATTATGGGCAATCAATATATTATACCATTGATTGTTCGGAAATCCTACTAAATTTTGAAGATATTCTTTCGTCATAATGGGTTGTTTTAATTTCTTAAAATATTCTTTCCCTATCATTACTCCGGTAATAGACAGAATTTGATTATCTTTTTTCAGCGTAACGGAACGATTTTCCAAGAATCTAATGCCTAATGACTTTAATTTGTTTTGATATTCCTCGTATGATCTGGAATGGTTTAAAATTAACTTTTGTTCATGATTGCCGATTCCATAATATATGGGATAGCTTTTTGAGAGTCTATGAAGAAGCTGATAGGCTATATCCATATTTTCAGTCTCTCTTCCTACAATTAAATCTCCTGCTACCAGTATAATATCGGGTGATTTTTCTTGTATTCTCCTAATTAGAGTTTCGTTATTTACACCAAAGGTGTTACTATGAAGATCAGCCAACATAACGATTTTCATCCCATGAAAAGCGTTCGGTAATTTTTCTGATACTACTTCATATCCAGTGACCTCTAAATTTTTATTCTCATATATAATATATAAACCAAATAATAAGAGCAACACAATACATATTAGTATATAATACATGTTATACCTGCCACATCCCTCTGTTTTCGAATTAAGTATTCATATAATTCCTTACAAGGTCCTGTGACATCCTTTCTTTGCTTGTCTGTAATAATTATAAATCTTTCCAGTTAAATCATTTTAAACTTTTCCCAAGTTATCAAAAAAGAAAAACCCCGGAAAAAAGTATGTTATCAATTATAACACAGTCTTTTCCCAGGGTCTATAGATATCCTCAATATGTACCGGTTACTAAAGCAATAGCTTTAACCACGCCCGCTTAAAATAGTCACCAAATTTAGCTTTTTCTACATTTTCTGACGCTACAATATCAACACTGCCTAAGGTTTTACCATTAAGTTGATATACAATTTCACCCACCTTATCATTTTCTAAAATAGGCGCGGTCACATCTTCATTTAAAGTAACCTTTTTGGTAATATCAGAAGGATTGGTTCCTTTTAAACAAAGATATGAGAAGGTATCATTTACCCGATAGCTAACCTCATTGGCAACTCCCTTTTTCACCGTTAAGGGCGTCGCTGCCAAATCTTTATTATCATCACGAAAGATACTGCAATTCGCAAATCCGTAGTCCAAAAGCCTTGCAGCTTCATGAAACCTGACCTTAGTTTCAGGCGCTGCCATAATAACGGCAATTAAGTCCATACTATCTCTTTTTGCTGTTGCAGATAAACAGTATTTTGCCAGGCTGGTAGATCCTGTTTTTAGTCCGGTTATCCCGTTATAACTTTTAATGAGTTTGTTTGTATTTGTTAAGCCAAATTCACTTTGCCCTTTTCTGGTAGTATGTACAATCGTATCCATCCACACAGTAGAATAATTACTAATTTCCGGATGCTTGGTGATTAATTCTCTGGACATAAGCGCTACATCATAAGCTGTTGAGTAATGATTATCAACATCCAAACCACAACAATTTACAAAATTAGTATTTAACATACCCAGTTCCTTTGCTTTTGCATTCATTTGCACAACAAATTCTGCCTCGGATCCTGCTATAAATTCTGCCATAGCTACCGATGCATCGTTAGCACTGGATATACTAATGCACTTTATCATGGTCTCTACGTCCTGCGTTTCAAAAGGTTCTAAATAAACCTGGGAACCACCCATGGAAGCTGCATACTCGCTAACGGCTACCTGATCTGTCAGTTTGATTTTACCACTGTCGATGGCTTCAAAAATTAAAAGCAGGGTCATAATCTTTGTAATACTGGCCGGCTTTAATTTTTCATCCTTATTCTGCTCAAAAATTATGGAACCGGTAGAACCTTCAATTAATACTGCCGAAGATGATGTGATCTCTAATTTAGGTTCATTGGTTTGCGCATATACTTTGCTGCTTCCCATGGCATTCATTAGTAAAACGGCACTTAATAAAAGACTTATCAATAACGTACCAAATCTTTTCATGATAACTCCCTTCTGTGTGCTCTAGTGCTGTATGCACTTGCACACAAATAAATCAGGATGCTCCCATTGCATGTCAAATCTGCTTTTAGCGTCCATATTCTATTAGTACTATTGTAAGCCGGAAATCCTTATTTTAGACCAACTTTTACACCATCTTTAATCTATAGATTTATAATTCCCGGAGTTATTTGAAAATTGTCGCGTCTGACGGACCCTAACACTTTGCAGTATCCAGTCTAGTGTAATAATTTTACTGATATATTCTATAACAATAACAAAGAGACCATCTGTGATTATATTTATAAAAATATAATCACAGATAATCCCTATATTCATGATACACTAGCCCTCAATGCAGTACCAAATCTGCAAGCAGATTTGGTACTGCCATACAATCAGGGCGTGAAATTATTCTTTACTTCTCACTAAATTCATTTTTTATTCCACTCTAACATGGCAGGTTACGACTTTCCCCCTGATTTTAGCATATATTTTAGCACTTCCCTTACGTTTTGCAGTCACTTTTCCAAATCGGCTAACGGATACAACAGAGGCGTTACTGCTAGACCATCGTGCTCCTAACCACGCTCCCTTCACCGTCAGCCTAGTTGAACGTCCTGGCTTTAAGGTTACCTTCTTTTTACTAATATCAATAACCCTTACTCGGCATTTTAACACATTATCCTTATATTTTACTTTAATTATGGTCGTACCTGGACGAAAGGCAAACACTTTACCAAGAATATTAACATCTGCCACCTTAATATCTGTTGAAGTATAGGTAACCCGCTGGTTCAGCCTCATAACGTAAAGCTTAAAACTTTCCCCTCTGACTAAGGTAATATCTTCCGTATTTAAGCGGTGTCCAAAGGGGTCATATAGATTTATGCGATAAAATATTCCGGTACGGGGTATAATCAGATACCATAGTAACGCCAGGAATGCTACATAATATATAATAGAAACAAAACCTCTAAACTTAAATAACTGAAGAATCTTTTTAATCAAGCACACTACTCTTATCTATTCCATTTTTACATTCTATTATAGATCAAGCAGGTGTATACCTAGCGATTATCTTATTCTACGCTTTTTAATGATTCAACCATGTTAATTTTTTGAAGTTTATAGTACATTACAAAATTTACGAATGCAGAGAAACCAAAGGTTAATATTATACTTAAAATATAACTAAGTAGTTTCATATTTCTACCAAACATAATAGAATCTATTTCAGCAGTAATTATAACAAAACGGTGTAAAACAATTCCTATAAAAATACCGGCAATGGCACCGATTACTGTAAGCATAATATTTTCCCTATATACATATGCCCCAACTTCACCATCCATAAATCCTAATACCTTGAGTGTGGCAAGTTCACGTTTTCTTTCATTAATATTTATATTATTTAAGTTATAAAGCACAATGAAAGCTAATAGTCCTGCTGATATAATCAGAACGTAAATAACCATGTTCAGGCTGTTTAACATGTCCGTTATCCGTTGCTGAAAATCTGAGGTAAAGGTAACATTCGTGATTGAAGAATTAGCAAGCATCTCTTCCGCAAACTGCTTTTCATCTAAGGTGATACCTTTTTCACTCTTTATATAAACCTTATTATATGCAGGTATACTTCCATACAGCTTTTCATAAAGAGCCGGTGACATAAAGATGTAATGAAACATATAATTTTCCATTACGGCTGTAATTGTGACTTCTACCCGTTTCTTATTACTGTCCTCCAGATATATGGTATCTCCTGTTTCTGCTTTAAGTAAAGAAGCTAGCTTTTCCGTAATAATTACGCCGTTCTCTTTCAGCATATAACTCTCATGAGTAAGTCTGTTACGGAATACAACATAGTCATCAATCATCTTGATATTCTCAGGTACAAACAAATAGGATGACTTTACATTCTTTCCATATCCTGCATCTATAGTAGTATCCCTTACTAATAAGGTTTCCGCTATTCTCTCGTCTGTTCCAAGTTCTTTTAAAAGACTGTCTTTTTCGCCTACTGTCATATCCTCATCTATTGACATAAAAGCGTCCTGATGCCATATGTTAACATATTGAATGTCAGATATTGCTCCAATTGAATCCTTTATACCAAAGCCTACTAATAGTAAAGCCATACAGCTTCCGATACCAAATACGGTCATAAAAAATCTCTTTTTATAACGCAATAGGTTACGCACTGCTGCTTTACTGGTAAAGTTTAGTTTACCCCATATAAATGGCAGGTTTTCTAAAATAACACGCTTACCTAATTTAGGAGCAGCCGGTCGCATAAGTTTAGCCGGATTTGCTGCCAGTTCTTTGTAACAGGAGAAAAATGTTGCTAGGGTGGTACACATTACTGCAACCAATGTAGACATGACACCGTAGTATAAGTTATAAGGTGTAATTGCTTCCGGTAAAGACTGATACATAATTTTGTAAGCTTTGATAACAACCTGGGGAAGTATCTGCTGTCCAATTAAAACACCCAGCAGACTGCCCATTAAGCTGGCAGTTAACGCATACAGTATATACTTTCCGGCAATGGATTTCCTGCTATAACCCAAAGCTTTTAAGGTACCAATCTGCGTTCTCTGTTCTTCCACCATACGGGTCATAGTGGTAAGACTCACAAGAGCCGCAACCAAAAAGAAAATAACCGGAAAAACCTTTCCGATATTACCGATACGTTCCGAATCCTGACCGTATTCCACATATGTTTGCAAACTGTTACGGTCAAGAACATACCATTCCGGGAAATCTACGTCATCCAGTTCTTCTTCACCGTCTTTTATTTTCTTCTCTGCGTCTGCAATTTCTGTTTCAGCCTTTTCTTTTGCATCTGTATATTCTTTACGACCCTTTTCCAGTTCTTCCTTAGCTTCCTGTAATTCTTTGCTTTTTTCTGTTAGGGTTGCTTCACCATCTTTTATTTCTTGCGCAGCCTTATCAAGCTTCTGCTGTCCACTTTCTATCTGCTCTTTGCCGCTCTTTAATTCTCCTTCTTTCTCCTTAATCGTATCTTTGGCCGCATCAAGCTTTTGTTCCTCAGCCGTCAGCAATTTGTTCGCTTCCTCTAATTTTAATTTTTGCTGGTCTAAAACCTGCTTAGCAGAAGTAAGCTGCTCTTTGACGGGCGATAATGCTTCCTTTTGTTCCGTTATTGTATTAAGCCCTTCTGTAAGCGCTGCTTCATTGTCCACTAATTCTTTCCACGCATCTGGATATAAATCTTTCACAGGTTCCAACGCGTTTTTTTGTTCCTGCACTTGTTTCATAGAAGCGTTCAGTTCCGTTTCTTTGCTCTGTAATTCTTTTAACCCTTTCTTGTATTGTTGATTTGAGGTATTCCATTCTGCTAAACCATCCTTTAGAGCCTTCGCACCTGTATTATACTCAGCACGCTTAACTTTAAGGGTTGCTTCACCAGCTTTTATATCCGTCTTAGCTTTCTCTAATTCTTTTTCACCTTTTTCTAATTCTGCTTTAGACTCTAACAACTTGATACGGTTGTTTTCAATTTCTGTCTTACCGTCCTTTAGCTTATTTAAGGCTTCTGTAATCTCTTTTTCACCCTCAGCAATTTTTTCCTCACCATCAATCAGTTTCTCTTCTGCTTCACTTAGCTTATCGTCTGCTTCTACTTTCGCATCCGCTAACTCTGCTTTCGCATCTTCAATTTCCTGTCTTGGCTCCTTTAATACCTCTTCATATCGGATTTCGCATCTGGCATCTGCGATGTCTTCGATACGATCTAAAACTTTCTCAACGCTGTCTTCGTATTCTTTTGTATAGGTTGTCAGGCTCGCTGCCCCTTGAACAGATGCATAAATCTCTGTGTATTCCTCAGCCCTAAATTCTTCCGGAGATACTATTGCAAAAAAGTCTATATTTCCATTCCCAATGGAAGTATTTCCTCGATCGTGCGCTAAATATAATGGTGAATTACCACTACCAACAATTGTATAGGTATTTCCCTTAAGGCTCTCACTGAGCTCTTTATCATTCCCGGAACGAAAAGTAACGGTGTCACCGATTGTATAACCACTATATTCCATGAAAACAGAATCCAATAAACATTCATCCGATGCTTCCGGAAGCCTGCCTTCAACCAGCTTTATTTTATTCAAAGTATCTGTTCTTGAAATAAGCTTTACGACATTCTCCGATTCCTTAGTAGTACATAATACATCCAAAGTCTTTACAGCCTCTGCATGACTGATACCTTCTACCGCCATAACAGCTTTTATATCATCCTCTGTCAGTCCCAATGTACTTATAACACGGATATCCATAAGTGCAGTGTCATCATAATAACGGTCAGCAGATATCTGCATGTCCGGTTCAGAAGCACGAATACCCGAAAAAAAGGCTACTCCTAAGGCTACTATAATCAGAATGGACAAGTAACGGTTAAGACTGTTCTTAACCTCCATAGCAAAGTCTTTCCAAAGTGCTTTCTTTTTCATATCTATACCCAATTGCATATCGCAGGTTCGCCTGTCGATACTGCCACAAATACAACAGGTCGAAAGAATCCCTGTGTGGCATCCTTTCTATATTTCTAAATTTTCCTCCAACCTTTTGACGGTTTTTTTAACCGGCTATGACATTGTATTTTTACCATTCAATTGTTTCAACAGAAACAGGATTTTCGTTCGTAGTCAATTTACTCACTCTACCGTTTTTAATCTGAATCACTCGGTCGGCCATGGGAGCAATCTCTGAATTATGCGTAATTACAATAACCGTCATTCCTGTTTTTTTACAGGTGTCCTGCAATAATTTCAAGATTGCCTTACCTGTATTATAGTCAAGTGCTCCTGTTGGCTCATCGCAAAGCAACAATTTAGGATTTTTGGCAAGAGCCCTGGCTATGGAAACCCTTTGCTGCTCACCGCCAGAGAGCTGAGCCGGAAAATTCTTTAGACGTTCTCCCAGACCAACTTCCGTTAAAACCTCTTTTGCATCCAACGGATTTTTACAGATTTGCAATGCCAGTTCAACGTTTTCCTGGGCCGTTAAATTCTGTACAAGGTTATAAAATTGAAATACAAAACCAATATCTTCTCTGCGATACAAAGTAAGCTGCTTTGCATTGTAACTGCTAATTTCCGTTCCATCCACAGTAATACATCCTTCACTGCAATTGTCCATACCTCCTAATATATTTAAGACCGTAGTTTTTCCAGCACCACTTGGTCCAACAATAACAACAAATTCGCCTTTTTCTATTTCAAAATTAACTCCATCTACCGCATGGATGGTAACTTCCCCCATTTTGTAATATTTTTTTACATCCTTAAGTTGTACAAATGACATGTTTTTACTCCTATCTTTCCATTCATTTTCTTGTATCTGTAGAATCAGAAGCATCACGCTAATGATTGAAAGCCGTTGTTTAGCATTATACTACTTCTTGTATTACTTTACTACCATAGGATAGTTAAAAAAGTATAAACCTTCTTATATTTTTATAATCCGTTATGTAAAGGAATCCTATTGATTGTCAGTTTAAGAATCCATTACGGACTATACTAGTTGCTGCGAACGACCAATGAAAGGCTGATGGTATTGGAAAAGGCTGTACCACAAGGTACAGCCCTTTTCTATTTAAAACTCTAACAGATACTATTTATTTTTTATAGGATTCTACTTAAAATATATATTCTGCCTCTTCCTAATCAATAAGTCCAAACTTGGCAAAAGGCCATATACGCAAAAGGGCTTTACCGCCAATGTTTCTTTTATTAACAACACCAACCTCTTCATACCGACTATCAAAGCTAACTTCCCGGTTATCACCCATAACAAAATATTCATCCTCACCAAGGGTAAGCGGCTCTGCTGCAATACCTGCATAAGTTATCGGATCTTTACCATAGTTTTCATTTAATACTTCACCGTTAATATATATATCGCTGTCAATGATTTGTATGGTTTCGCCCGGAAGTCCGATAATACGTTTTACATAGTATTCTTCCATTTTCCGACCATAAGGATAAAAAACTATTATATCAAATCGACCCAGTGCATCAAAATGATAACTTACTTTTTCCACCATAAGCTGTTCTTCATTATGAAGTGTATTTTCCATAGAGGGTCCATCAACGACTGTACGCTGTATAACATAAGTGGGTATCAAATACAGACAGGAGTATATAATTGCAGCGTAGATTAATATATCAATTAAAATGGTGCGTACTTTCTTTTTTATATCTTTTTTATCTTTCGTACTCTCTGCTGTATAATTAATGTTGTTTTTGTCATAATCTATTGCCATATCCTCCTTCTCCTCTGAGGATACAAATTCATCCTTGTTATTCTCTTCACTCAATTAAATCACTCCCTTTCATTTACTACTGATGTTCTAACACTCCAAAGTCCTTAAATGGCCATATTCTTATCCAGGCACGGCCAATGATAGCTTCCCTTTTAACAGCACCGATACTCGTATCTCTGCTATCCTTACTGTTATTCCGATTATCTCCTAAAAGAAAATATTCGTCGCCGCCTAAGGTAATTGGTTCTTTTGCAGCGCCTCCATCAGCAATTGGATTATTACCGTAATTTTCATCAATTTTCTCCCCATTGATAAAAATGTCACTGCCTATTATTTGCACCGTCTCTCCTGGCATACCAATAACTCGCTTAATATAATACGTTTCTTTTTCGTAACTGTAAGGACGGAATACAACAATGTCAAAACGTTTGGGAGCACCAATTTCATATGATATTTTTTCAAGTATTAAATGGTCCTCGTTATGTAAAGTACTTTCCATGGAACTGCCGCTTACTTCAATCTGCTGCCCCACAAACTGGTGTATGAGTAAAACGGAAACGATTACTACTGCAAAATAAATTAGCATTTCCAGGATATCTTTACCTGTAGAAGATTTTTTTTCTTTCTTTCCTGGAACACTGGTGCTTTCATTTTCTAGAGAAGTATGATTAATTATGTTGTGTAAGTTGTCGAAGTTCTCTTCCCTGTTAACTGTATTAAATCCATCATAATTTTCAGATACATCAGGAGTAGAGGGATATCCATTCTCTTTATCATTATTTTCTGCCATAGCAAACTCCAATCTGCGCATATGTACAAAATCAGTAATAATATAAAGCACCCCCGTATACGCAATATTAAAATTACCAGCTATGGCGCAGATTGTTAATACTGCCCTTACTGATATATACCACAATACGAAAGTGCAAACTATGCTGATTTCTATATTATATCATATTATGCTTCATTTGTTTCATCATCGTTAAGTATTTTAACCTTAGCCTGATACATTTCATCAACAGCAACAGACAGCGGTTTACTGGAGCTTGAACGTACCAATGGGTCCACACCACTAATTAACTGCCTTGCTCTTTTAGCGGTTGCTAAGACAATGGAATAACGACTATTAACAACAGGTTGTTCACCTGGTTCTACCTCACTATTTACTACTCTCATTAAATCGGTATAGGATGGATGTAACATACAAATTACCTGCCTTTCTTAAACTTCTTATCAATTTACATATATTTTCAAATAATAATTTACCTACAAAATTGGTATAAAAATTTCGATATGGTTATTCTAACCATTATAAATTAGTATATGCAGTACTATCTGCATTTTCTTTTGTTAGATTAATACGGTTGGCTATGGTTTCAGGCAAAAGCGCCGACAAAACTAAATGACCGCTATCCATAACCAATACTGCTTTTGTCTTTCTGCCACAGGTAGCATCTATTGCATTACCGGCATCCTTGGCATTTTGAACCAATCTCTTAATTGGAGCAGCATCAGGACTGATTATTCCAACTATTTTATTCGAGTTGACTACATTACCAAAACCTACATTAATTAACCGGCTCAATTTTGTACCTCTCTAAAAATACTGTTATTCTATATTTTGTATTTGCTCTCTGATTTTTTCAATATCAGTTTTTAAGTCAATGGCTATATTAGTAATCTCTATATCATTCACTTTTGAAAGTATGGTGTTTGCTTCCCGGTTCATCTCCTGGGCAATAAAGTCAAGCTTACGACCAATCTCTTCACCAGTTTCCAAAGCAGTACTCATATTTTTTATATGACTTCTTAGACGGACTGTTTCTTCATCAACACAGATTTTATCTGCAAAGATGGTGATTTCCGTAGCCAGTACTCCTTCATCAAGCTTTGTGTCACCAAGTAATTCATTTACCTTTAAGGTAAGTTTATTACGATAATCAGTAACAATCTGAGGTGATCTTTCTTCTATAAAACGAATATATTCTGCCATACCATCAAGCTTATGAAGTAAATCTTTTTTCAGGTTTTCTCCTTCTGCTCTTCTAGTCTCCACTAATTGCTCTGAAGCAGTTCTCACGGCCTTTTCTAACAGCTTCCACAATTCCTGTTCATCTATGGTTTGCTCTTCCAAAGTGAGTACATCTGGAAAACGTGACAAATTAGATACCTTAATATCATTATCAATCTCAAATGTTTCACTCATCTTCTGAAGATATTTTAGATACTCTCTGGCAATATCCTCATTATATCTTACACATATGTTATTCTCTGTATAATCTTCATACGTGATAAATACATCCACTTTTCCACGTCCGATAAATTGCTTTAAAACATTTCTTATAGCTGACTCAAAGAAACTTAACTTCTTTGGCATTCTAATGGAAATGTCACAATATCTATGGTTTACTGCCTTCATTTCTACAATTATCTTTCGTTCTTCATTTGCAACTTCACATCTTCCGAAGCCAGTCATGCTTTTTAACATATTCACACGTTCTTTCATATTCGTTTAAATTTTCCATAAATGCCGAATCCATATTAAGAGATTTTTCCAAAGGCATTTCAATTCATTATAATTGATATGAAATCACAAGTCAATACAACTACACAAATTATTAAAATTTATTGCACCGGTTGATAACAAATGGTATACTGTTTTTACTGTATTTCATGGATTTTTATGGATTACAGCAGGTCTAAATTAAAGCAGTTTAATATGATAGGTTTATGCCCTCTAAGATTCATACTTATAATTAATAAGTTCTTGCTTATTACTGTTTGCATACTCAGGACTGTAATACTTTAATCTACCGATTATGGATGAAAGAAGTAGTTCTTTTGCTGAATCATCCTGCTTTAAATAGAATAATTGTTTTAGGAAAGGTGTTTATTATGGCTTTAGATGGATTTGTTATATCTAATATAGTAAAAGAATTAAAAGATACTCTAAAGGATGGGAGAATCAGTAAAATATCTCAACCTGAAAAGGATGAGTTAGTTTTAACAATAAAAAATAACCGGGAAAATTATAAGCTTTATTTATCTGCTAATGCAAGTCTTCCTCTGATATATTTAACCGAAGAGTCAAAGCAGAATCCAATGACTGCGCCTGGCTTTTGTATGTTACTTAGAAAGCATTTAAACAGTGCAAGGATTCTTGATATTATTCAGCCCGGCTTAGAGAGGATTATCCGCATTAAGATTGAGCATTTGAATGAAATGGGCGATTTATGTACTAAGTATCTCATTCTTGAGGTAATGGGTAAGCACAGTAATATTATTTTCTGTGACGAAGAAGATAAAATCGTTGACAGTATTAAGCACATCTCCCATTTGGTAAGTTCTGTAAGAGAAGTTTTACCCGGAAGAGATTATGTGCTGCCCTTAGCCGGTGAAAAAGCAGACCCCCTTTCTATTGACTGGGCGATTTTTAGAGAATTGGTTTTAAAGAAGCCGCTTCCTCTCGGTAAGGCTATCTATACTTCACTTACTGGTTTTAGCCCTTTAATGGCAAACGAACTATGTACTTTAGCTTCTCTGGACTCAGAAGTCTCTACCAGTTCTCTCACTGAGACAGAGGCACTGCATCTTTATAAGAATTATGAGCGTCTGATACAGGCAGTAAAAGACGGCAATTATAAACCCGGTATCGTTTATAAAGATGGTATACCGGTTGAATTTTCCTGTTTTGAGCTTACCTGCTATAAGGACCTGGAGCTTAAGATATTTCCTTCTATTTCCACGGTACTGGAACATTTTTATGCTACTAAAAATACAGTAGCAAGAATTCGTCAAAAGTCTGTGGATTTACGTAAAATTGTAACCAATGCTATAGAACGAAACACTAAAAAATATGACTTACAATTAAAACAGCTTAAGGATACAGAAAAGAGAGATAAATACAGAGTATACGGCGAATTAATTAATACCTATGGCTACTCTGTGGAACCCGGGTCAAAATCTTTCACTGCATTAAATTATTATACCAATGAAGAAATCACCATTCCACTTGACCAGACATTAACCCCCATGGAGAATGCTAAACACTATTTTGAAAAATACAACAAGTTAAAACGTACCTATGAGGCATTATCAAACTTTATAGAAGAAACAAAAAATGATTTAATACACCTTGATTCAATCAGAACTTCCCTTGATATTGCTCTGGCTGAAGAAGATCTGGTGGAGTTAAAGGAAGAACTGATGGAATATGGCTATATGAAGCGCCGTTTTGTTCAAGGCAAGCCGGGTGCCAAAAATAAAGTTAGAAAGATTACCAGTAAACCCTTTCATTATATCTCTTCTGACGGCTACCACATCTATGTAGGTAAAAACAACTACCAGAATGATGAGTTAACCTTTAAATTTGCTACCGGCAGCGACTGGTGGTTTCATGCTAAAAAGATGGCCGGCTCTCATGTTGTGGTACAAGCCAATGGAAGCAGTGAACTTCCTGACCGTACGTATGAGGAAGCAGCAAGGCTAGCGGCATACTATTCAAAAGGCAGGGATACTGATAAGGTAGAAATAGATTATACAGAACGAAAGAATGTCAAGAAACCCAATGGAAGCAAACCCGGCTTTGTAATCTATCATACCAATTATTCTATGGTTGCTTCCCCTGATATAAATGGCATTACCCAGATATCTTAAAAACAAGTACAAAGGACGTAACACTTAAAACCTTATAAACATTACACGATAGGAGGTTTCTATGATTACTGCTGACTACCACGTACATTCAAAGTTTTCCAGTGATTCCGAGAGTACAATGGAGAGCATGATTGAAAAGGCTATCAGCCTTGGAATGGAACGAATTTGTTTTACTGACCATATGGACTATGATTTTCCAGTGTACAACGGATATACTTTTGTTTTTGACCCGGATGAATATTTTGATACACTAAATATTTTAAAGGTACGCTATCAGGATAAAATTAAAGTATTAATAGGCGTGGAACTCGGACTTCAACCTTACCTTGTAGATAGATACCATCAATTACTCTCTAAATACCCTTTTGACTTTGCCATTGGTTCCTCCCATCTGGTAAATGGTATTGATCCTTATAGGAAAGAATACTGGGAAGGCAAAAGTAAAGAAGAAGGTATGCGACGCTATTTTCAAAGTATTATTGATAATGTGAAGACTTTTAAAGATTTTCAAATATATGGTCATTTGGATTATGCGATACGCTATGCGCCTGATACCAATGAAGGGTATACCTATGAAAGGTTTTCTACTATCATTGATACCATGTTAAAGACAATAATAGAACATGACAAAGGTATAGAAATAAATACTTCAGGATTTAAATACGGCCTAGGACACCCTCATCCTCACTCGGATATTGTAAGACGATATAAAGAACTCGGAGGCGAACTCATAACCATTGGTTCAGATGGACATAAACCGGAACACTTAGGATATGATTTTAAGAAGGCAGAGGAATTATTACTGTCACTTGGATTCCGTTATTATACAGTTTTTGAAAAAATGAAGCCGATTTTTATTAAACTCAACTAAGGAATGTTAAAATCACTATTCTAATACCTGAAAGTGTCAAAAACACCTCTCTAGTTCGACCTGTAATTCAAACTAGAGAGGTATTTTATACTCGCATATATCACTAAAATACATTATTGTCTACTTTATTAATCTCGTAATATGGTTCCACCGCCCACAACATAATCACCACTGTAAAATACGACTGCTTGTCCGGGTGTCACAGCTCTTTGAGGTTCTTCAAAGATACATTCCACCTTATCCGCTTCTACCTTACGTATAACACACTTAGAGCCTCTATGACTATACCGTATTTTAGCTTGTACCGTCATTTCACCCTCTAAGTCCTCAATAGACATAAAATTTAGATTACCTGCATACAATTTATTGCTGTATACTTCATCACTGTTTCCAATTACTACTTCATTCGTCTCAGGTCTTATAGCAAGTACAAAAACCGGATGACCCATGGAAAGGTTTAGACCCTTTCTTTGTCCTACAGTATAATGAATGATTCCTTTGTGCTTACCTATAATTTTACCTTCAGTTGTTACAAAGTTGCCTTCCTTAGGTGTTTCACCGGAATACTCTTTAATAAATTTTGCATAATCCTTATCCGGTATAAAACAGATTTCCTGACTATCCGGCTTATTTGCCACTCTTAAATTAATACCTTTTGCAATTTCACGTATTTGATCTTTTGTGTATTCACCAACAGGCATTAATGTATGGGATAACTGAAATTGGGTTAAGTTGTATAAGGCATATGTCTGGTCTTTTTCTGCTGTTGCTGATTTTTGTAAGGTAAACCTGCCATTGACTAATTTAACCACTCTGGCATAATGACCTGTGGCAATAAAGTCAGCCCCAATGCCAAGCGATTTTGTCAGCAAAGATTCCCATTTTACATAACGATTACATGCAATACAGGGATTTGGTGTATTTCCTTTTAGATATTCTTCCGTAAAATAGTCCATTACTGCATTTTTAAATTCACTCTTGAAGTTCATAACATAATAAGGGATATCAAGAGCAAATGCCACTCTTCTGGCATCGTCAACTGCACTTAAACCGCAGCAGCCTCCACTTTCTTCCTGTGCAGCCGTATCTTCGTCCTGCCATATCTGCATGGTAACACCGATTACTTCATAACCTGCTTCTTTTAATAGAAGTGCAGCTACCGAAGAATCAACTCCACCAGACATACCTACGACTACTTTTTTCTTATCCAAGATATACCTCCTAGTAGACTTCTTCTACTTCTTCCTCACTAATATCGGTTTTGGGTTTTTCAAGTCCCTCAATTACGATATTGTTTTTTGTAGCATAATCCCAGAGCGCTGCATGGATTGCTTCTTCTGCTAATAATGAACAATGTACCTTAACCGGTGGCAGACCATCTAAGGCATCCATAACCGCTTTATTGGTTACTTGAAGTGCTTCCTTTATACCTTTACCCTTAACCAGTTCCGTTGCCATACTGCTGGTAGCAACTGCTGCACCACAGCCAAATGTTTTAAATTTAACATCATTAATGATGCCATTGTCATCAATATCCAGATATATTCTCATGATATCTCCACATTTGGCATTTCCTACAGTACCTACTCCACTTGCATTTTCTATTTCTCCGACATTTCTTGGGTTGCTGAAATGATCCATTACTTTCTCAGTGTACATTTGCTTATTCCTCCTTAATAAATACCTGCATATATTTCTTATTAAAAGATATTATATTCCTTCCTTGATATGCGAAATTTTAATAAAATCTTCATATAAAGGTGACATGGATCGAAGTTTTTCTACGATTTCCTTAATCTTTTCTACAACATAATCAAGTTCTTCCTCTGTGTTATCTTCGCACAAAGTCAGGCGCAGGGAACCATGCGCTATTTCATGAGGCAAACCAATAGCAAGCAGTACGTGAGAGGGATCTAAAGATCCCGATGTACAGGCAGAACCACTGGAAGCACAAATATTTTGCATGTCAAGCATAATCAGTAGAGATTCCCCTTCGATAAACTGAAAACTAAAATTAACATTATTGGGAAGTCTACTCGTTCTATGACCGTTTAATCTAACATAAGGAATTTCTGATAGCACTCGATTAATTAACCTATCTCTTAATGCTATTTCTTTTTCCTGACGTTCTTTTAAGGTTTCGATTGCGATTTCAACAGCCTTTCCAAAACCTACAATTCCCGGTACATTCTCTGTTCCGGCTCTTCTATGCCTTTCCTGACCGCCGCCATGGACAAATGCTTTTAATTTTAGACCTTTGCGAATATATAAAAATCCAATTCCCTTGGGTCCATTTAATTTATGACCGCTGGCACTTAGCATATCAATGTTTAAGTCATTTACATCCATATCCAGTTGACCAAATGCCTGCACAGCATCTGTGTGGAATAGAATTTTGTTTTCCTTTGCTAACTGCCCGATTTCCTTGATTGGCTGAACAGTTCCTATTTCATTATTGGCAAACATAACGGAGATTAAGATAGTCGTGGGACGAATAGCCTTTTTAAGCTCATCCAGTTTTATAATCCCATTTTCATCTACGTCAACATAAGTAACTTCAAAGCCTTTTGACTCTAAATATTCACAGGTATGCAATACTGCATGATGCTCAATTTTAGATGTAATAATATGATTTCCTTTATCCCCGTAAGCTTCTGCTGTTGCTTTTATAGCCCAGTTATCGCTTTCTGTACCACCTGCTGTAAAATATATTTCAAAGGGTTCCGCCTTAAGCGCATTTGCTATTGTATTTCTGGCATCATCCACTGCTTTTTTATTTTGAGTTGCTAGTTCATACACGCTGGAGGGATTTCCGAAACTCTCCGTGAAAAAAGGAAGCATGGCCTCCACAACTGCTGGGCGTGTTTTGGTTGTAGCGGCATTATCCAAATAAATCTTTTTTTCCATCTGTGTCATCTCCTAATATTTATTTTATTGCCCGCAAGAAGGCTTTTTACGGTTATCTGTTTCTAATATCCCGTGTTCAGTCCTAAGTTTCCTGCTTTCCTCCAATAATTCCGAGAGGAGCATGGTATCGACGGTACTGTTTATACTATCACTTATACGCATCCATACATATTTTGTTACACATAAATCTGCACCGGTACAGGAGGAACCGCTGCCTAGTATCTCTGCACAGTCCACCGGATTTAGGTCACCTTCTAAAGCTCTTAATATATCTCCTACTGAAATATCCTCCGGCTTTTTAGCAAGAATATAACCTCCCTGCGCACCACGAATGCTGTTAACAATACCAGCTCTTTTAAGTTTCGCAATTAACTGTTCCAGGTAGCTTATAGAGATTCCCTGCCTTTCAGCAACCCCACTCAAGGCAACCGCTTCGCTTTCCCCGTTTAATGCCAAATCCAGTACTGCGCGTAGACCATATCTGCCCTTTGTAGATAGTTTCATTGTTAGCTCCCATCTGCGACCCCTGGTCGCGTATAAATCAAAAGGTTGAATACCTTCTATTCAACCATCCACCTTTCTGTGAATTTCGGATTTTAATTCCTACTATTTCATTTCCTAGTAAAATAGTGTGCATTTGTAACATAATATCACCGCAAAGTTAATTTGTCAACAGGATTCTGGTATTGTTTGCTATCCTGCGAATATATTTAAATAAGTTATTTAATTAGGAAGTGTTAGGAGTTTTTATATGACAAAAAACAAAAGCAATCTGATTAAAGGTACCTTGGTACTTACATTAGCAGGCGTTATTACCCGATTAATCGGTTTCTTTTATCGTATTTTTCTTTCTAATTCTATGGGACCGGAGGTACTTGGAATATATCAATTGGTTTTTCCGGTATACGGTATTTGCTTTACCATATTTGCTTCGGGTATACAGACAGCTATCTCTACCCTGGTAGCCAATGAATTAGGTCAAAAACATTATGTTGGCATTTCAAAAGTACTAAAAAAGGGAATACTTATGTCAGTAAGTACAGCATTAGTATTATCCTTCTTAACCTATCGTTATTCGGACTTTCTGGCAATAAGTGTATTAAGAGAAGCAAATTGTGTTTCTTCTATAAAATTATTAGCCTTGGCTTTCCCTTTTTGTGGTATTACTTCTTGCATTAATGGTTACTATTATGGATTAAAAAAAGCCGGTGTTCCCGCTGCAACACAGTTATTAGAGCAGATAGTAAGAGTCATCACTGTTTTCTTTCTTGCTGGATACGCCGGTAATGGTGATATTAAAGTAACCAGTGACCTAGCAGTATTAGGTCTGGTTATTGGTGAATTTGCCTCTCAGTTGTATAACATCGGCTCCATGTATTTTAACCGTACCTCTAAAGAAATTAATGCTCTGGCAGAGGCCTCTGAAAAACATAATGTACAAAATACTTGTGAAAAAGAGTCTAAATCTCTGACTCTGCAATTATTTAAAATAAGTCTTCCACTCACAGCTAATCGTTTACTAATTAGTATTTTACATAGTGTGGAGGCCATCTTAATTCCCAGTATGTTAAAATTATATGGCTTAAGCAGTTCTGAAGCCTTAAGTATATATGGAGTCCTGACAGGAATGTCCGTACCCTTTATCATGTTCCCTTCCGCCATAACAAATTCCTTATCCGTACTCCTGCTGCCGACCATATCCGAAGCCCAGTCTTCTAAGAATACCGATATGATAAAGAAAACCACTTCTATTTCAATAAAATATAGCTTGTTAATAGGCATTATCAGCAGCGGTTTATTTATAAGCTTTGGTCAGGAACTTGGTAATATTGTCTTCCATAACAAAATGGCAGGAAGTTTTTTAACCACTCTGGCCTGGCTTTGTCCCTTTCTATACATAACAACTACTTTAAGCAGTATTATAAATGGGCTGGGTTTAGCCCACTTAACTTTTATTAATTCAGTAGTGGGTCTATCTGTCCGAATTCTTATGATTTTATACTTTGTTCCAAAACAAGGGATTACCGGTTACCTTACCTGTCTGCTAGTCAGTCAGTTAGTTATAACCTGCTTTGACGGATTAATTGTAATGAAACATATTAAACCACCCTTTCAGGCATCGGACTTTATACTAAAGCCCAGTATTATTGTAGCCGGATGCAGTTATATCATGTATCGGATTTATGAATATTTTAGACCACAGATACAGGGTTTACCAGCCTTAATAGGCTTTTGCACTTTATTATGTGTTCTTATTGTTATACTTTTAGGCATAACAAAAGCTGTTTCCTTAAAAGATTTTAAGTAAACAGCTTGTAACCGTCTTTTCCACAATCCTTTACATCATACAATGCCTTATCCGCGCAATCTAATAGCTGATTGTAATTCAGACCGTCAGATGGATACATAGATACACCAATACTTCCTGATAACGAGATTTGATACCTTTCTTCAAGGTACACAGTCCGAAGTGTCCTACTAAGTAAGTCTGCCTTTGAAGCGATAACTTCCCGGCTTGTTATATTTCCAATAAATACAGCAAATTCATCTCCGCCTATGCGGCCAATAATTTCTCCGGCAGAAAAAATCATTTTGACTTGGTTGATAACAAAGGATAAAACCTTGTCTCCTTGTAAATGACCGTATCGGTCATTAATGCTCTTAAAGTCATCAATATCAACAATCATGAAGATATGCTTGGCTTCACTATGTTGTTCAATATAATGGTCAATCAAATCCTTAGTGGTACATTTATTATAAACACCAGTCAGCGGATCTCGTTTTGCTTTGTTTTCTAAAGTTTGTAATTCCTTCTTATGAAGGTCTATATTGACAATCTTGCCTATTACCCGGGTGGGGCGCTTTTTATCACCATATAATGTCTTACCTCGGGTATGGCACCAAACATACTCCCCATTCACATCTCTTAACCGGAATTCCGATTCCACCATTTCTTTACCACTGGATAAAGCCCTCAGATACTCTGAAAATACTCCCATATCCTCATCATGTATCATAAATTTATCTTCCCTTAACACCTCTGAAAACTTGTATATTACCGGCTCTTTACCATACAATTCCTTATATTTGTCAGCAAAAATCATGGTGTCATTTTCAACGTCATATTCAAATAAAATGTCGTTGGAGATTTCTGCTGCTACCCGGTACCGTTCTTCTTCTAAAAGCAATTTCTCCTGCATGAGCCTGGATTCTGAAATGTCTATTATAACAGCTGACAATGTGGACTTCTTTTCTTTATCTTGTATGTAATTACCATTAATAAGTATCCAGATGATTCTCCCGCTTTTCGTAACCAGACGCACTTCTTTTTGTACATACTCTCCATTTACAAAGCCGTCTGCTAAGGAGATGAACTTGTCCAAATCCTCTGCAATTGCAAGAGCAGTAAAATCATTATTAAATAGCTTCTTAATTTCATTCTTATCATAACCCACCAACTCATAAAAACCATTGCTGGCATAAATTATAGGATATCCCGGCTCCAGAATAAAATTAGCAAAACAGGCATGGATACTATTCGTAATATGCCTTAATTCCACAGATGCTTCTCTAAGCTTATCTTCACTGGCTTTTTTTACCCTCCATATAACCATAGCCGATATACCAAGCATGATTAAAAATAACAAACACACAACCAGTAGAATGGTAAAATAGTCAGGGACAAATCGATTTTCCATAAAACTTTCCTTAGCACTAACTATGTCATGTTTCAGCAAAACATTACCAGCTAACACCACGCTATATAATACAATGACAAACCCGTTACGCAAAGCTTTGTGAAAAACGATACGAAAAGTCCGCTTTTTCACTTCTTTTCACCTTCTTTATCGCATTTTAATTTACATTACTGTTTTCTCATTTGTTCAGTAAATATTTGTTACTGTAGCATTAATTATGACATTCTGTTGAGAACACCCTTAATTATAACTTCCATTACTTCAAGAGAAAAAATATACAAAAAAAGCTCCATGTTATACACAGAGCTTAGCTTGCAAATAAGCAGTAATCCTAATTACTTTGTGCAACCGGCTATCATATCAGAAAACACTTTTGTTTTCCGGTTTAGACCCTAAGCTTTGCGTCCTTATCTTTCGATAAGTTTGCCCATACCAAATATAGGATTATTGTACTGCATATTAATGTATATTGCAACAGTTTTTCTCTTCTTTATACAAATAAAAGGGCAAACTATCACTTTAACTTTTGGCTTTTTATTGAATATAATATATGAACCTATGTATGACTCCCTATCTATAGCTTACATGTGCGTTTAAAAATGTAGTTTCTGCTTCGAATATATTTTCAATATATATATAATTGTTTGGGAACATATTGTACTTTATAATCATTCTATTGTAAGATAAAAGATTCATAAACATTCTCAAAATAGTTATCTGATATACTATCTACATCAGAATAAATAATCATTTTGTCAGCTTTAATTAAAAATGTTACTGCCAAAGACAATATTATACAGTCCTCAAAGCATTTATCTACAGAATTCCAATTCATATGTCCTATACAATCATTTTGTATTATGGGTATGATTTGCATATGCAGCAAAAAATCAAGGGTTTTTAAAAGTTCTGCCTTTTTTTTTTCATTTTCAAAGTCTTTTATGTTTAATAATATTTGAGCAATCGTCTTATCATATTTACCAAAAGACTCAAAGTATAATTGTATAATTTTACATTGACCAATAGCACCGAAAAAACCTTGATTAATTAATTCATCTGATTTAAATTCCATGTTAAGTTGATTTGCACCGCTTGCAATAGCTCCTGATGATACAATTATAATTTTATTTCCAGCATCCTGAATGTTTGATAACACTTTTATCAACTGTTCAAAACGATTATATTTACAACCATTTTCATCAATTAGGCTTGTTATGTTGACCAATACAACAATTATATAATTGTCTAATACCATATTAACGTACATTCCTTTCGCTTCGCTCAAAGCTCAAATCGTGATGAAAGAGAACAAGCGAATTTCTTCTTCACTTGATATAATTAACTAGAATAATATAAACATACTGCCGTATCTGTTGTGGTATCGACTTGCACAAAAAAATTATAATTACTGCCATTGCCATAACGTCTACTAAAAATTTTACTCCTCAAATAACAATAAACGTTTTGCCACTATTAATTCAGACTTATAAAATCTTAAGCATGCTATCTGTAAAGCAATACATCCTCTCTTGTAATACATTGACTCTGTATATGCCAATCACTTCTCAAAAAGTCTATAAAATCCATAAGGGATGAAGCCTTTACTTGTTCAGTGTGCAAATGACGCAAGCATGATTCCAAGAATCCATATCTTAAATTCAAGTATGAGCATATCAAGAAACGCCATGGACACAAAATAGCTTAAAGCGATTGTACGAATGACGTTCACTGAATTTATCAAATAATTTCTCTTTATACTAATAATAAGTTTCATGCAGCTGAATTTAATCTGAGTCGGTTAAGTTACTATTTATTCTTACAATTAAATCTCATATTCTTATTAACTTTTTGATAAAATAATCTGCTAAATCTCAGTGCAGAATCAAAATTATTATAGTAGTCCCAATAAGCCCACTTGGGAAATGTATCTTCAGAATATAAACGACGATTTTCCGGTATATCAATTATATTTGTATCCTTTATGTATACGAAATAATTCACCCTATGGTTTTCATCTTCTGCCTTAAGTAATTGTTTGTAATCCTTTCTTATCGTAGAGCCGCTGACTCCCTCCTCATAAATACCAACATTTAAAATACACTTTGGAAATGCATGCAAAACCTTAATCATTGCATCTGTTGACATATTAGAATCAATTTCAACACTCATATCAATATCATAAAACTGACCTGTAAAGTCATAATTTTCTTCTGACATTATTAACATGCTTGCCTTTTCAAAATTGTTTTCAATCTTACCTAATAAATGCATCAATGTATCATTCGACATCTTAACAGGAGGGCGATGATAAATATTATATAGCTCATTATGTTTAGATCCCATACAATTATTACAGCCCTGGTGCCTAGTCGTACAGCCTCCCTTTGAAGTAATTATCATTGGTAAGTTATATTGATCGTTGTATTCATATAATCTCAAATAGTTTTTGTCTTCCATATAGTAATCAGAAGTTCTGCTGACATACTTTAGATAAGAAGGAAACCAATCCAGATTAAATTCAAGATTTTTAAAATCATCTTCAGTAAACTTATACGTTACTGAATTACGAAAAGTACGACTGACTAAATTAGGTATTTTTTTTATATGGACATCATTTAGTAAATAATCAATCGGTAACTCATTATCTCCCTGAATGTAGTAATCTACATCTGAACGCTTAAAGATTTCTTCATATTTTAAAGCCGAATAAAGTCCCCCAAAAAGAATGCTTGCATTTTTATTCTTTTCTTTAATATAATCAACAATTAGAAAAAATTCGTATAACTGAATAAACCAATTCAGTTCAACAATGAAAAAATCATATTCCTTAACGTATTCTTCATTAAGTTCAAAACTATATATTCCTTTTATCTTTTCCTTGTTTTTACTAAACAACCAACAAGATGGGGCTGAAAAAGAATAATTGTGCATTGTAATTGGGTAAACTACTAATGCTTTCATCCGGTTTCCTCCTTTTAATTATAATAAACATCAAATATCTCACATTATATAGCAGTTGCATATAATACAATGCTGTGAGCAACTGGTGTTTTTTGAGCTAAATAAATTCTGTATTCAGGAACAATCGATTTGAGCCATAATGGAATCTGAATAATATCCTGATATTTATGATAAGCGCAAATTGCTAATTTAGGTTTAAATGTCTTAATCGTATTTATACCACCTTTTAAGGCTCTCAGCTCTGCACCTTCAATATCCATTTTAATAAAATCAACAGACTGCAACTTATTTTCCTCTACAAACGAATCCATCGTGATGACTTCAATATACATTTCTCCCTCTGAAGTAATACATTTTGATGCATCTCCACTTTCAATAATCCCCAATTTAGTGCTTTCATCCCACAGCCCTTTCTTCACTACTTGAATCGTAGTATCGAAACCATTGTTATAGATGTTATTTTCTAAGAACGACACATGTGATGGCATTATTTCGAACGAATATACCTTTCCTGACTCGCCAACCTTTTTTGCAAACCAAATAGAAGTCTCACCTTTATATGCCCCAATATCTAAAACAATATCATTTTTTTGTGGTTCACATCTATCTTCTAATAAATAGGTTTCACATATCCAGGTTTCAGAAATAAGATAGAGTTCTGTATTTAACAGATAATCTTCTATACAATACATTTCACCATTTTTTTTGATTTTTGATGCAGCAATTTTACCCAGCTCAATTCTGCTATGATTTGTAGGATAAGGATACATCCCTTCTACTATTGTAACACTTTGAATTATGGTTAACGCTATTTTAAATTTTATATACCAGTCTAATACTAATTTTGATTCTTCATCTTCTAATCGTTCATATACAAGTATTAAATCTGAAACAAGAGACTCTTCTATATAGACTTCTCCAGTCTCTTTCCATTCCAAAAAAGATTTTGATATATTATCATAAAACAATTTGTCTTCTTCATAAAAAGGAATTATATCTGACAATTGTTTTTTTATCTTTATCAAATCTGTTGATTGTTCTTTATCCAAACAATCCAAAAACACATTTTTGTATTGTTCACTAATCCGAGATCTGCACATTTTCCCCATCCTTTCAAGATAGTCAGCCACTATACATTTATTTTATGATTACTACTCAAATCCCAATAATGAAACTTCTCAATTTTTACTGCCTTTTCCGGACATAATTCATGACAGCAATAACATTTTATACAAGACTCAAGTTGAATAGAAGGTTTTTTATTGATCATCTTAATTATTTGCGCAGGACAAACCTTGCTACATATTCCACATCCTATACAAAGGGAATAATTAATAACTGGAACCGTATCTGTCTTATTGATTGTATCTGGAAGTATGAATGGCTTAATTTCCAAATCCTCGAATGTTAAATCCATCATATCTATATCCTTAATGCTTCCAGTTATTAGTCCTCTTTTTATAGAGGATGAAATAGTAGGAACCTCAAAGGGATCAAATCCAACAATTGTTGTTGCTGCCAAATCCACTATGTAAGGATTTTCAGATGCCATGACCAATCCCATATGTCTGACAATACCTGCTGAAGGACCATTCCCTTCCATACAATCAATCGCATCAATAATTGATAGTGTAGGTTTTACATACTCGCAAATATCAACCAAATGTTCACCAAAAGTCCTTGCATCTTTCAACTTGTAATGGTATTTCATCTTAATAATACCAGGAATCGTACCAAAAAGGTTTTTAACAGCACCTGTATACATCATCATCGCATGAGTCTTCAATTTAGCTGCGGATACTATTAAGTCAGCATCATATGCATACCTTGCCAAAGTCATTTTTTTCAAACATACGGATTCAACACTTTCCACATCAATAATGGATGTATCAAAATTTAAATTACAACCTGTTTCATCAGCAACTTTTGACATTCCCGTTTCGTCATATACCGTTTTTAATATTTGTTTTGTAAAACCATGAGGAGCACCTGGGCTATCCGCGATTGTAACTGCACAATGAAACGACTGAAAATATCTTACAATTGCCTTAACAACATTTGGATGTGTCGTTATTGCTTTCTCCGGTGTTTGATTGCTTACTAGATTTGCTTTTACTACTACTTTCATCTCTTGTTTTATCTTTTGCTTTAATTCTGGTATTCTTTCCAAACAGTGAAAGATAGCATCTTCTACTCTCTGGTATTCATAGTTTTCGCATTTTGTTACGCATACTTTATGCATATCGTTCTCCTCTAGTTAATTTATGTATCACTTATATTTATTTCTTTCATTAAAATGGGGATAAATTCTGCAGCATCAGCAACGATTCCATAATCAGCCGTTCCAAATATTGGGGCATGTCTATCCTTATTAATTGCTATTATTTTTTTCGAATTTGCCATACCGACAATGTGCTGAATTGCTCCTGAAATCCCAATCGCTAGATACGTTTGTGGAACTACAGTTTTACCGGTTTGTCCAATCTGATGGTTATAATCTACCCAACCTAAATCAACTAAAGCTCTCGTTGCACCAATTGCTCCACCCATTTTTTTTGCTAATTCTTCTACGAGGTGTATATTTTCAACAGTTCCAATCCCTTTTCCCATTGACACTATAATATTTGCTTGATTCAAATTAGTTTGTCTACCTTCTTCAAAAAAAGTCTTTAAGATTTTAGATTTAGTAAGATGTAGAATCTCAACATTATTCATAATAATTTTTCCTGGCTTTATTTGCTTCTTAATGATATCTTTCATTACATTCGGCCTTACAGTTGCCATTTGGGGTCTTGCATGCGGACAAACAATCGTGGCTACTAAATTACCGCCAAATGCAGGTCTCGTTTGAAGAAGATATCTTTTTTCTCTATCAATATCCAATTTTGTACAATCTGCTGTTAATCCAGTATTTAATGCAGACGCTACCCGTGAAGCTAAGGATTTGCCATACGTGGACGCCCCGAAAAGCATAATTTCTGGTTTGTATTTTTCTATTGTCTTTATCAGTATATCAGCATATATTTCTTCATGTAAAACCTTTAATTTTATATTATCTGTCATATATACAATGTCTGCTCCATGCTCTGCTAAAAAAAGTGCATCTTTAGAAATATTCTCTCCTAAAAGGATTACGCTCAATGGAACACCAAGAGACTCTGCCAGCCTCTTTCCTGTACCTAAGAGTTCAATACTTACACTTGACAAATACTTGTTTTCATACTCAACAAACAGGCATACTCCTCTATATTGTGAAGAAGAAGTATCATCATATATGTAACTGCGCGTATCCAGTGAAATAGTTTTATTAAAAGACTCTTTTTCCAGATTTTTTTTATCTGTGTCCTTGTTATCTTTCATTATATAATTTAATAGTCTTTTTGCTTGCTCTACATATGAACCTTCCAAAATATTACATTTATTTCGCATATCAGGCACGAACGTTTTAACTACTTTAGTCGGTGAACCTGTTAATCCACAAAAATTTTTGTTCACCTCAATTTTATCTGCATTCCAAATATGCACGGGTATATTTTTTGCACGTAATTTATCCTTGATTCGTGGAATCCTAGGTTCGTTAATCCCTTTTACAACTGTAATTAATGCTGGCAAAGATGTCTCAATCATCTCATACCCAAAATCTGTAACCCGCTTACACCTTATTCTATTTGTCGATATATGTTCAATATCAAAAACACATGTGATGTGCGGAATTGATAACTTTTGAGCAAGTTCAGGCCCAACTTGAGCGGTATCACCATCTATCGACTGCCTACCACAAATAATTAAATCAAATTTGCTAAGATGTTCTATTCCTTTTGATAATACATAGGATGTAGCAAGCGTATCAGACCCAGCAAAGACTTTATCATTTAAGAGAACTGCATCATCTGCCCCCATGGCTAAAGCCTCTCTTAAAATTGATTCAGTAGATTTAACTCCCATACTTATAACCGTGACGCTCCCACCTATTTCTTCTTTTATTCTTAGACCAGCTTCAACTGCATAAGCATCAAAAGGATTAAACTTTGATTTGTTTCCCTCTCTTATAATTGTATTTGTTTCTACATTAATTCTCATACTGGCAGATTCAGGCACAGCCTTAACACAAACTATTATTTCCAGTATATATCCCTCCTTAGAAAATCAACTACATACAGGCTGTACTAAGTATTATATCCACGCATTGTTCAGTCCCACCATATTTACTTAGTGTTTGAGAAAGCTCTCTGCATCTAAATCTGTAGTCGCCGTTCATTACTTCCTCTATAACTGAATTTAGTCGAGTCGGACGAAAAGCATGCACTGGTAATTTCTTTGATGCTCCCAGTTCTGCAAGCTTAGATGAGTTATAATCCCTCTCATAATGTTGTCCAGGAATTGTTATACTTGGCACACCATGCAACAACGAAGTCAACATTGTATCCTGTCCTCCGTGAAAAATAATTAAGCTTGTATCTTTAATAATTGCTGGCACAGATACATATCTCTCAAATTTGACGTTAGGCAAATTAGTCGGTAAAGATTTGAGTTGGTAGTGGTAACCACAGCCACAAATCACTCTAAAAGGTTTATCCTTAAATGTTTCTGTTATGACCTCACTATACAATACAGGGGATAAAGCACTGACACTTAGGTATATAAATATCTGTGGTAGTTTCAGCCAATTATCATACCAATTAGGCAAAGTGGAGTTGTCATTTTCAATATCTAATATATATCCCACAAATTTAATAGCTTCAATGTTTTTCATTTCTGGCTCTAATTCCGGCAAAGTCGGTGCAAGTTTTACATCTGCTCTCATGTAAAACAATTCTGTTAAATTATTAATCTCTTTCTGATTGTATTTTACTAATTGATTGTTATAAGCACGAATACTCCGTCCTGATTCTTTACTATTAAGTGGATGTTCAGGATTACAAGGCCAACTAGCAATCATTACTGTAGGGATAGAGGCAATCCTTGCCGATATGCTTGCGGTAGGTCTAGCTTCTGCGAAAATGACATCCGGCTTAAAGTCTCGTATTGCAGCTAACTCTGCCTTTATAGACTGTTCTATATATTCCTCATCTGTCATACCAGTCCATTCAATGAAATCAACTAAATTATTAATTGTCTGTTCCTTTCCTGTAGGGATAGGTGCCTGATATTCGTACACTTTAAATCCCTGTTTACGAATAAAGTCACCCAAACTCCCTCCCATAACGAAGCAGACTTTACATCCCCGTTTCACCAGCGCCCTAGCAATTCCTATAGATTTTGTTACTGATCCGATAGAGCCTGAGTTGGGCGGACTTGGTAAAATCATTATTCTTCTCTCTCTCTCCATTAAGTCATTCTCCTATTAATCTAAAAGTAACTAGTATTCATGTTTATATATATTTTATGGTCTGATTAGTTTCATAGCTGCTCTTATCTACTATTTTTCTTATGTAGCGCCGTAACTTAGAATCGTCCTTTTTACCTTGTAAGGAGAAGTACATATCCAATGTATCATCAGATATACCCCAAAAATCTTTCATAATTAATGATGTATGTATGAAACTTTCTTCCCCATCCTTATAAATGCCAAAATCATTTAGTTTATCCTTAACTTGTTCATGAAGTTCTGTTCCTAAATATGGTACACAAATATTAATTACATAATTATCTGCATTAATTTTATAAAAGAACTCCCACATGTTTTTATAATCCTCATCTGTAAATCCGGGGCATCCCAATAATACATATGCAGTTCTTTCAATACCGTATTCAGAAGCGATATGAAAAGCATGTTCAACCTCTTTTAAACTGATACCTTTCTTAACTGCATTCAACATTTCCTGATCTGCCATCTCTACACCAAATTTTAAATGTCTGCATCCGGAATCTTTCATCATTTTTACAATCTCTTCTTTTGTTAGAGTATCCACTCTTGCTTCAGCCCACCAATTAAAATCCTGATAATCATTTTTTACATTTTTTAGCCGTTGTAACATTTCAACCGTTCGTGTATCTGCTCCCGGAACAAAATTCATATCTGAAAAGTAGAATCCTTTTAACCCAATTGTCTCAATTCGATATCTAAGTTCCCTTACAAACCGCTCCGGTGACATAGAGGACACATTAAATCCTCTCATTCCCGGCTGATGACAAAATGCACATCGGTTCGGGCACCCTCTCATCGACATAATATAATCCCAATCCTCTTTCTGAGGTTTATAATAAAGATAGTCACCTGTCAATATTGGCAAGTCATCAAGATTCTTACACCACTCGATAGGTACCTCGCCTCTTAGATTATTTTCCACAATTTTAATGGCTGCTGCTTCTCCTTCTCCACTTATAACAACATCCAAGCTTTCAAGTTCATGCTCTTTTGCATGTTTTAATAGATGTCCATAGCCGATACAAACTATATCCGATCTTAATTCATTCTTTATTTTTTTTGCAAGAAATGCACATGATTGTGTGCTTCCTATTTCTACTGTAGGCATTAATACATCACCTGCACTCAGAAAAACAAAATCCGGTTTAAAATCTGACAATATCTTAATAATCTCGTCATATGATACATGTCCATTTTTATATCTTTCATTAAACAACCAACTATTTAACGTCATACTTAGTCTTTCTGCATAATCAACAGTATTGTCAATGTAATCCCCATTAATAAAAATAACCTCATGTCCTCGCCGATATAAAATTTCAGCAATATAGTGCATAGCCGGAGCTAATCGGTTATTCTTCGATTCAATTAATCTGTAAAATGGCGGCACAACACACGCAACTCGTTTTCTCTCATTATTATTCATTACCTTACCCCTTTCAAGTACGAAAAATAATACTATTTTACATTATCTCTCCCCTTTTTATATTGTAATAAGGAGGTACTGTCTACATCAACCTAAATGTCTTTCTGGATGGATTCCATACCTTGCACCCAAATAGCTTGCAGAAAACTGGGGCATCCAGCCATGCACATTCAACGTATGAAATCTATCAAATCCTGCCATCAACATGCCGGAACGATCATATCTGCCTCTGGGCAGCCATATCCAGTACTCTGAATCTGGGGTTTTTCCGGTCAAATATCTCATACGCCCAATAAAAACAAGATATCTCTCAATGCTAAAGGGAAGCATATTCTCATCTTCACATTTACGCATTACTTCAATTCCAGTTGATTTCATATCAATTGGTGTCATGGACATGCTTGTTCTAAACCAACAATCCTCTGTTTCCGTTGCTAGTGATACAACTGGATCGTGCAGTGCCCATGTATCCAATCGAAACAATTTTCCTAATAGTTCGCGTGTGATTCCGTTGGGAACACATAAAATAACTTCCTGCTTTTCATTGGCGTCTTGTATTTCTTCTTTTGTAAATGGGCAAGAAGAAAGAGAGAATTTTTCTCCTGTAATCTGTTCAATACCCATATTCTTATACCACTCTTCCATTTCATAATGTACATAATCCGGATCATTGAAATCATTATAATTCTTAACAAACTGTTTAAGATCCATTGGCTTTAATATATTGCTATCCAATAACTCTCCTATTAAATTTAAAACTCTTTCTCTTGTATTAATCATGTTTATCACCTTTTCTTTTTATATGTACTCAATTTCATATAGTAGAAATATTTATATTTTAAACTTCTCAGATTTGTTTGTTTTATGTTTGCGAAACCTATCAATTCTTAAGGTATCAATATCTAAAGTAACTGATTTTCCATGAAGTATTTCCTCACTTATCAGATGTCCGCAAACAGGACTGTGCATAAACCCGTGACCGTTGAAACCAGCACTACAATATAGACCTTCCACATCCGGTATCTTTCCCAAAATAGGATGAGAGTCAGGCGTTGTTTCGTAAAATCCAATCCAACTTGATTGAATTAATGAATTTTCCAAACTTGGTACCCGGTTAATTACCTTTTCGCAATTTATCAGCTCCCAATCATCGTCTACCGATAATTTATTAAAATCATACTCAGTTTTTTCCGGTGCCGCTTTTGTTAATCCTGTAAGCAAGCCTTTTCCTTCTTTATGCAGCCCTAATCCCTCGTTTACAAAAATAGTTACCGGAAAATCTTTTGTATCCCATGGAATATCAGAAATATATGTAAGTTGTTGTGGTACAGGTGTTATCGGAATATCAATATTCACCATTTTCCCTATTTGAGCCGACCATGGCCCTGCTGCAATTACAACTGTTCTAGTGCTTATTTTTCCCTCAGAAGTGATGATACCACTTACTTTTTCATGTTCTGTATCGATGCCAATTACATTTACTCCTGCAAAGAATTCAACACCCATATTTCGTGCTTCGCTTATATATGCGTTGACCACACTACTTGGATCCAAAAGTCCGTCCTTTGGATAGTATGTACTTGCAACAATACCTTCTGTGCTGACCATAGGAATCATTTGCCGAATGCTTTTTTCAGTCAGCCATTCTGTTTTTATTCCCATTTTATTTTGTATTTCCACCGACTCTTTAAATGATTCAATATTATCATCTTCCGACAGTAAGAACATATATCCACAGGAATCCATTTCATAATTATATCCAAAACATTCTTTAAATCTTTGAAATTCTGCAATACTCCACTTTGATAATTCAATATTAACCGGGGTAGAAAACTGATGTCTGTATGCTCCAGCGCATCTGCTGGTTGTATGGCCTCCTAATTCTTTCTGATTTTCAATTACAATTATATTCGTACATCCTTTTTCGGCTAAATAATATGCAGTACAAATTCCCATTGAACCACCGCCGATAATAACAACCTCTGCTTTATTCGGAATCATGTAATCACTCCTGTACAATTATGAACTCTGGCATCTATAAAATTATAATTAAATAAAATCAATTAATTTTCATTACTACATAATGTATACATGGCTTGATAAAGAGAGCCTACCGTTTCAAATATCTCAGGTGTCAACATATTATCCGGAAACTGTATTTCAAGAGACTCCTCTAATTCGATAAGTACTTGCATTGATTTAAAAGAATTAATGCCTAAATCCATAAGTTTTGTATTCATATCGACATTGTCGTACTGTATTTCGGAATTGCTCTTCAAGATTTGTATCAATATATCTCTTACATCAGTTGTTTCGTTATTATTCATATTTACCACATATAATCCATTTATCCTTTTGTATAGGGTGATTGAATTATATTTTCCCTTTCTTTTTTTTATAAATAAAACTTATATACACATTATACTAAGGCACTGTGGATTCCACCCAAAAATATAATGAGGGTAAACCGTCCCTATAACTTACATAGAAAGCAGCAGTAATCGGGGAAATGAAACCTAACTTATGTATCTTATAGCATAAATCTATTCGTATACTACATTGTACTGCTATTATTAAACAAATACTTACCTGTGATAGAACTCTGTATCCTAGCTATTTGTTCTTGTGTTCCTTCTGCTACAATCAAACCTCCTTGTTCTCCTCCCTCTGGTCCCATATCTATAATCCAATTTGCACTCTTAATAACCTCCATATTATGTTCAATTACTACCACTGTGTTTCCCTCTTTAACCAAGTTTTGTAAAAGGGAAATAAGTTTCACAACATCGTAGGGATGCAAACCGGACGTGGGTTCATCCAATAAGTAAAGAGTATGTCCACTATTTCTTTTCCCTAATTCTTTTGCAAGTTTAATTCGTTGAGCCTCTCCACCCGATAATGTAGTAGCTGCCTGGCCCAGTTGCAGATACCCAATTCCTACTTCTGACATAACTGACAATCTATCGTAAACCGGTTTCACATCTTCAAAAATCTGCATGGCTTCACTAATGGTCATATTTAGAATGTCAGCAATATGGTATCCCTTATATTTGATATCTAATATATCTCTTTTGAAACGTTTTCCATGACATACCGGACAACACACCTGTTCGTCTGGTAAAAAGTGCATCGATATCGTCAATACTCCTGCACCTTGGCATTTTTCACATCTACCGCCAGGTACATTAAAAGAGAAATGCTTTAAAGTTAACTTTTTCTTTTTTGCTTCTTCCAAGTTAGCATAAATAGTTCGTATCGAAGTAAACACATCCGTATACGTTGCTGCATTTGAACGGGGGGTACGCCCAATTGGTGTCTGATCTATTGTAATTACACGATTGATTTTTTCCCATCCTCTTATTTCGGTATGTTCACCAGGTTTTACATTTGCACCGTTATAATGTTGGTTTGCTGCTTTATCTAAAATATCAAAAATCAATGTAGATTTACCTGAACCAGATACCCCACTGATGACAGTAAATTGGTTAAGCGGGATATTAACATTAATATTTCTTAGATTATTTTCATTTGCTCCTATAATAGAAATACAATCCTTGCTAGGGGGCAAATCATTTTTTTGTGCCTGAATGTATCCTAAAAGACACTGCACGGTCACTGATTCTTTGCAAGATTCAATTTCTTTTGGTGTACCTGCGGTTACTAAATGCCCACCGTTTTTACCTGCACCTGGTCCAATATCAATAATATAATCTGCAGCTTTCATCAGTTCCATATCATGTTCCACAACCAAGACTGTATTACCCAAGTCTCTTAACTGTCGTAACACTCGGATTAACTTTCCTGTATCCCTTTGGTGCAATCCTGTTGTCGGCTCATCCAAAACGTATAGTACCCCTGTTAAACCGGAACCTAATAGTGAAGCCAACCGAAGACGCTGATATTCTCCGGCTGATAAAGTAAATGAAGTTCTTCCCAGAGTTAAATAACCTACCCCCACATCAATTAATCGTTTTATCCTTTGTCTTAAATCGGATAAAATAGGATTCAAAATTGTCTCCCATTTATCAGGGACTTGACTTGGTAAAGAGTTAAGCCAAATACTCAAGTTATCCAAAGATAACTTTGAAATATCAATTATAGACTTACCAGCAATTGTCACTCTTCTGCTTTCTTCACGTAACCTTGTTCCGTTACAATCAGGACACGTCCGCTGTATTAATAATTTTTCAATTTTTTTTCTATAATTTAAGTCATTTGCACGTTCTTTAAATCTGTTCATAATTATATTTACAATGCCGTCATAACGTCCGTCATCTACAGAGGTTGGATACTTAACATCTGGAAATCTATGTTTAAAATGAGGTGTATAGATTCCATAAAGCAAGAAATTTCGTTGAAAGTCATCATATTCCTTAATCGGGATACTTGTATCAAAAGGAAAACCGAAATATCTGCCCGCATTTTGCAAAGTATTTGAAAATCTCTTTATTTCTGCAGCATGCCATATACTAACCCCACCATCTAAAATGCTCAGTTCCTCATTTAACAGCTTTGATATATTTACACCGGTAGTCTCACCAATTCCCGAGCATGTCGGGCATGCTCCTTCCGGCTTATTAAATGAGAAATTAGACATCCTTATTTCAGGCATATGTGTTTTACAATTAGGACATACCGAGAATGTATTAGGTATCTCATTATCTCTAAAAACATTTGATTCATCTTCCTCAGTTCCTATATCACGGTCCCAAAAGTTCAGAACATCTGCATCAACCTCAAACGGAGGCTCCACCATTGTATTGCATTTCGGACATGGACGGAGTCCTACTTTAGCGTAAAGTACACGAAGATAAGTTAAAATCTCTGTAACAGTACCGACTGTAGAACGAGGACTGGAATTATAAACCCTCTGATCCACACTGATTGCCGGTGACAATCCTATAATTGATTCCACTTTCGGTTTACTCACATTTTCTGTTATCATCGCCATGGATTCCATATATTGCCTCTGGCATTCTTTTTGAAGAGTATCAAAAGCCAATGAAGACTTTCCGGAACCTGATACACCAGTAAGAACAATTAATTTATTTTTAGGTATATCCAATGTTATGTTTTTTAAATTATTTTCGTTAGCTCCTTTAATCCTAATAGAATCATTCAATTTTATAACTCCTTAATATTTTCTAATTTTAATAACCAGGCAGGTGTTATTTCAGTATATACTTCTTTCCTTAGTAATGGATAATAGCTATAACTTTCATTAAATGCCAGTAATATCTTACCTTTTATTTCTTTTGTTTCATTTAGCGATTCCATATCCCAGAACTTATTTTCATTATTCATTTCTTCAACGCAATAATCTCCTTTCGTTGTTAAAAGTACAAAAGAAGAATTTTTCTCCCTTTTAGTCTTTAACCACGAAAAAAACAAGAGTGCTTTTGCCTTATTATCACAAGTCTTATGTCTCACCACCTGATCTGCTGTCATAATTCGATCTTTCTCACAAAATATTGATTTTTGCCCATATTGCTTAATATCTTTTATAAACTTTAAAAATGTATCGTGCTCTGTTATGTAACTAGCAATTAAAGGGCTTTGCAAAGACCATATGGCGTAGGCCTGAGGTTTTGATACCAGAATTGTCTGAAATGCATATTTGGCCCATGTATAAGGTGAATCAATGTACTCTCTGCTTTTGCTAAATATATGTTTCCTTATTTCCAGATTAAGTAATGATATATCATCCGCCCCTCCTACATCTGGCAGCCGATACTCAAAATCTTCAGGTATAGACATCACTCTTGCCTTAAATGACATATTAAAGTTAAAAATCGGTAGGCTGCATTTTAAATAATTCATATATCTTTTACTGTCAATTTCATCTAGATTTGTAATGCCCTGTGATGTTAGAAACCAATAATCAGAAAAAACCTTAGTAACATCTTTATTATAATAAATGGTTTTTTCAGTTATTTCTTCAATTTTTTCCGAAGTTATGAGATAATTTTTGCCTTCTGCTGTTAAAGTTAACACATCTTGATTACCTAATCTAAGCTGGACTACATCCTGCTTATCAAAACCGCCAAGACGAAGCATAGCATAAAGAAACGACATGTAAGACGAACAGTTACCACTGATTATGTCATCTTCACTCAATGAAACCAATTCATCAAATCCATACCAGGGTGCAGTAAATTTACTAGACCATGTATTATCCCTATCATCTCTCACTAATTTCACTAATACCTTATCTTTGGATGCATTATATACTGCTGAAAGGAAGTGTAAGCGGTTAAATCTATATAACTTTTTTGCTAATGATGTAAGCCTCAACGACATCATATTAGAGAGTATTGAAGCACACTCCAATGCCGAAATGGTTTCACGAAACCGGATATTTCTGGTCACTGCTCGGGCATAATTCATAGGTGAGTCTGGATCGCATATTCCATAAGATAATTTTATCAGAGCCTCATTGCTCCACCACTCAGGATTTATATCAATTAAGTCCGCTTGAAACGTAAGTGACTGTGCTTCGAATTGTTCATCCATGAAAGGCTTACGAATTTTATTCAACCATACAACCTTGTAATCATTTTGTACTTCTATGTAACGTATTGTATAGACATGGATTTCCTCAACTTTATTGAATTTCTCATACTCAAGATTTATTTTACATTTTAAAATCAAGCTTGAATCGTGTACTGATACATTGATTATTTCAAACTCTGCAAAACAGGGCATCTTGTCCAGTAAATAACACTTGAACCAGATTATCTGAGCCTCATTTGCAATATCATCCTCAGAGTATATAGTCCTCAACCATAAATCCATGTCTCTATTCATTATCGATGCCCGAAGTTTGTCAGCAATTAAATCTGCAACTTCAACAAACGATTCAGAACACTCACAAGCAATATTTTGCTCAGTATTAGAAATCACCATAGTATTGACCTCAATTTAAGAAACTTTATCCCTGACTACCATGTTCTATAAAATCGACTGCTTTATCTAGGGAATCAAGCATTTCAATAGCTACATTATCGTCCTCAATTATAATGCCGAAAACCTGTTCTATCTTTACAACAATTTGTAAAGCAATGAGTGAGTCAATATGAAACTTTTCTAATAAACCAGTGGTAGTTCCAAAATCCTCCATTGACAATTCCCTCTCAAGTACCTGGCTATATATATTACATAATTCATTTTTGATATCATTTTTTTGTTCTAACATATCCTGCCTCCTAGCATTAAATTATTTTTCATTTAGCTCATACTCTGATGCTGATTCCCAGACATTCCAATTATTTTCTCTACTAAACGCTACAATAACACTTCCTTCAATTTCATTAACCTGCGTAAGAGTGTTGCAGTCAAAAATGTTATACTTACTATTTTTATATAAAACTGCATAAGCTCCTATATCCGTTACAATTACCTCACTTTCCTCGCTAATGCAATTGAAATAGCTTAGAACTGAAAGAAGCATTGCTTTATCCTTTGGACTACCTTTTTTATGACGTATTGTTTGATCAGCAGTCATAATACGTTCTTCCTCTAAAAATATTGAACCTTCTTTGATATTGCCGCGTATCCAATCAAGTATCACCTCCAACGTATTCAATTTACTTGAAAGCATTTTTACTTCTTGTGACTTTAACGACGATAATATGTATACCTGCGGTTTTTTCACCATTAATGTTTGATATGAATAGATTGCCCAAGTAAAGGGGGAATCCGGATGCTTCATGCTCATTTCAAATACATACTTTTTAAACCTCTTGTGAAGCTCCATTGGTGTCACACAATTATTAACATTAATATCTTTATCTGCCTCAAACGGCAGTATATTCTGTTTAGAACTAGCTTCAGGCAGCTTGAATATAGGTATTCCTTCTTCATATTTTTTATACAGGTTACTCAATACTTCTTTTGGTATATTGGTCTGACCTGAGGCGTCCAGGTAATAGATTGGAGAAACAATTCTACTAACATCCGTATCACCATATAATCGTTTCGGACTCATTCTCATTATTTCATTGGTGTTTTCTATATAATATGAATTACCTATTTTAAAATATGTAAGATAGTGAAACGGCTGTATCGTAACAAAGATGTTTTCCGATTTCATTCCCCCAAGACGCAGCATATTTATATAAAAATTGGTTATTTCTACACAGCTGGCTTCAACCGGTAATTTTTCTTTTTTTAATGCATATAATTCATCAATATTATGTTGAGGAAGCAATGACAATTCCTGAACTGTATAGGTATATCCAGTCTGATTTCCTACTTCTGAAGTCCTGAGTTTCATATTTATCTTAGCAAATTCATGGACATTCATAATAAGCTCTTCAATGCTACCGCTTTTAAAAAAGTAAGCTAGTGCTGCACTTCTATAAGACATCATATCAGAAAGGATTGCAGCACAATCAATCTCTGGATGGGTATTCCTAAATCTGACAGACTTTGTTATAGATCTTGTATATAAATTTGCTTTTATAGTTTCTCTACTGTTTTTGCACAAATCAATTATTTCTTCATCTTTCCACCACTTAATACTATTTTCCTGTATTGAACTAAAAAGTAATTTCTTATTTGTCTCAATATTGCCATTAACATTTCGTTTGTTAACAAGTGGATTGTAAAATTGATTTTCGTTTTTTAAGCTTATATAGGAATCGATGATTGATATATTTTCCAATTCACTATTGTACTTAACTTTATATTGGAATATTGCTATCTCGGTATCATATTTTTCGTAGTGCAATGCAATAAGAAGCAATACGTCATATAAACAATCAGAATGCTCATTAATCTGTAGAGACTGCATAACACAGTCTTTTGGATTTACTACTTTGACTGTATAACCGCTAAACCACCTTTTTACATAATATTCCTCATAAGGATCTACACGAAACCATTGCATAAAAGACTCTATATCACCTTTTTCTAATGCTTTTACCTGTTCTTCTGCCATTATAATAATTAAGTCTCTTTTATTCCTTTTGTTTTCGTTTACATATTTACTCCTTAGCATCAGCTATTATCCTTTCTCTATTGTCCTACTACTTTAAAAGCAATGTATACCTTTACAACAGACAAGTTAGTCCATGCATGTACTCTTCCAACTGTCATCCTTAATTAACTCCAGCTCGTTACAGATATATGAGCTTATAACACAAGCACTTGAAAATAATCCATGAAAAATATAACTGTCATCAACTTCTATTAAATATTTCTTTTCAATTTTAGCCACAAGATTCAAAATCTGAATTGAGACAAGGTCTAGCTCATCCTCTAAATTTATATCA
This sequence comes from Anaerocolumna cellulosilytica, assembly GCF_014218335.1. Classification (GTDB taxonomy): domain Bacteria; phylum Bacillota; class Clostridia; order Lachnospirales; family Lachnospiraceae; genus Anaerocolumna; species Anaerocolumna cellulosilytica. The sequence continues at coordinate 2,951,465 of NZ_AP023367.1, forward strand.
TAACATTCCTTCTCTTCCCTAATCATAGTTAATATATCCCTTTTAACTTCCTCGACATTATGCATAGGAACCTCCTTCAGAAATGCATTATTTATTAACTAAGTTACTGCTTATTTCCTCAACCTGCAACAGTGCTTTGAAAACCATATCTTCGTTTGGAATACTAAGTACTTTATCAGCTATACGCTTACAATAACCACATAGAGTACATGACGTATCTCTGCAGTTAGCTCCTTTAAAATGTTCAATAAATCCACTCAATTTACTGTTGTCAATTGATACATTAAGATGCAAAAATGCTTTTACCATTTTCCTCATATTCTTTATCTCTTCATTTAATTTTGATGAGTCCACTATGCTGCCATTATGTATTTTATTATGAGTCTGCACAATATTTAATATATCTGCCAGATTACCTTCATATTTTCTCTCGCAATAGCTCTTGATAACCTTAAGTAACCATTTTGTTGACTTTCCCCTGTCTGTGAGTTTAAATTTATCAATACCTATCGCTTCATAGACCGATAAATCTTCCGGACGTATCCAGCCGGACTTAATAATTTCCACAGGTTCTCTGAATTTTTTCGACACACATTTTAATATACAATAATCCGAAAATACCTTATTTGACTGCTCGTCCGATTGCGATCCATGGCTCATAACATTATCATGATAAAATTGATAGGGACAAAAGTGCAGACAAGTTTGATTAGCTAAAACCTGAATATCACATTTAACGTTTTTTTGTATATTCTCAAGTAGCTTTAAATCTCTGTTAATGTTTTCTCTGACTGTGATCTCATCCACTCCCAAATCATCATACATTTTTGCCCTTTCAACACTTTCTACCATTGAAAAAGATGACAAACTTATTTTGAGATTCGGATATTTACTTTTACATATATCAATCATATAAGGATTTGCAATTGTAACCATATCAACACCGATAGATTCAAGCCATGCAAAACAATCAACAATTTCTTTGTACCTTGAGTTAGTAAACTCTTTATTTCCCATACATGAACTATTTAACAAATAGTTAAATTTTATTTTGTTTTCATATGCTTTAGAAACCGCTTTTTCAATATCTGCTTTTGTAATTGGGGGCATACCAAATGTACTTCTTCCACTTCCAGTGACTTCACTACTTTGAGACCCAAATACATGTGTAACCGCACTATAGTCTTTTAATTCATCTAATAATCCTAAATCACCATTATAGGATATAGAAAATTTCATATAATTTCACTCCCTTCAGTATACCTAAAGCACAGTATCTTACGCATTTATCTTTTAACAATTATTACTGCTTGTTATTCAATGTTATTGAACTTATTAAAAAGATATCTTAACCCCTTGTCATATGATTCAAAAAGAAATTTATAATTCAATGTACTTTTCAAATAACGATTTGACATCCTTAAAGATAATGCTTTTAAACCATGGATACTAGTCCTTATCCGTTCATCTACTGAGTCCAAAGGAACCCATTTGGGTAACGGTATGTTTGTTAGTTGGCATATTTCTTCATAATATAGTTGCTGCTTTATAGGCAAATCATCCACAATATTATATATTTCACCAACTTTTAATTTACCCGGAGCAAGCACTAATATCTTGATAACATCATCACAAAAAACCTTTGATATGTAATTAGAACCATTACCCAAAATTTTAAGCCTGCTATTTACTGTTTTAAATGGGTTATACTCATCTGTCCCATATACCTCTCCAATTCTAAGTATTACAGATGGAAACATACTATCTCGAAATCGTTTAAGCAGTAATTTTTCTGCTTTCATTGTTATTTTACCAAATGGATGTTCTGGCTCTACACAATATGTCTCCTCTAAAAGTGTGTCACCACAATCTCCATACACCGCACCATTACTAGCCATGATAAACGCCTCCAGATTTGATGCCTTTATTGAATCAATTAATGCCTCCGTTCCATTCACATATAGCCTCTCCATTTTATCTACAGAAGAATGTAAACCTGCCATATGGTACACAATTTTTACATCTTTTCCTATTCCTTTCAATGTCTCTGGTATTAAAAGGTCCCCTATGAATACTTCCATTCCTTTCTCTTTAAGAATTTCAGCTTTTTGGTACTCACTTCGAAGAGTCAACCCTCTGACTTTTTTCCCTTCGTTTAATAGTTGAGTTACTAATCGGCTTCCCAAATAGCCGGTGCACCCTGTAACTAATATCACAATATTCCTCCAACCTAAAATTATTTCCTTACTTTTTTCCCATATCTACTTGTGGGTATCTCTTTTACAAACTCAATATACCGTGGTATTTTAAAAGATTTTAGTTTTTCTTTACAAAATTCATAAAGTTGGTTATCATCGATTTTATGTGCACTGTCTTTTAACAAGATATTTACCGCAACACGTTGTCCTAAATTAGTATCTGGAATCCCGTAAACTAGTGAATCCTCCACGAAAGGGTGTGCATTGATTACCTGTTCAACTTCCTCAGGATTTACTAAATGTCCACTTATATTAATAGTTTTGGATATCCTTCCTATTATCTTCAGACAATTACTTTCATCCAATGCTCCCAAATCCCCCGACTTAACCCAATTATCAACAAATACAGATTTCTCTAGTACTTTCTGCATGTAATATCCTGATGAGATTTGGAATCCACTTACATAGATTTCCCCGGGTTCATTGATATTTGCCAACTCCATTTTATCGTTTAGTATTTTTATTTTCACACCGGGTAATGCTGTTCCTACCGTATTCCGATTTTTCTCTATATTCGAAAGACTATTAAATGTTATTGCCCCCCCTTCGGAAGAACAGTAAATAGAACGAATTGATATACCTGTATTCTCGTAAAAAGCATCAAAAATTGCTGGCTCTAAAAATGCTGAACTGGATATACACAGTCTCACATTATTCCACACATCTTTATATGAATTTGGGGATGTACTCAATAAGTCATATATATATGGGACTGCAAAAAAAATCGTTACCTTTTTTTCTTTTATAACTTTTAATATATTACCTCTCAATGCTGACATAGATATTACTAATTTGGATCCTGTTGCAAGTGAGGGCAGTACTGCAGTTGCAATTGTTGCCGGAAGCATTGGTGACAGCGGTGTAAAAAATACATCGGTATTATTCAGATTAATTACCTCCGCCAGTGAAAGTACACTTGCTGCCATCGCCATGTGAGAGAAAACAACACATTTGGGCAATCCCGTAGTTCCAGAAGTGTAAAAAAACAATGCTGAATCTCTTAATGTATTGTCTTCATCCTTAGCAATAAAATAATAGTTAACGGACAGATTAATTTTTGACATTTGTCTCGTTAATAAATTATTTTCCAATTCTAAACTTAAATCTAATGTTGATACTATATAATTACAACGGCTCGCATTAACTGCATTTTCCAATTCTTTTGAGTTAAGATTACCTTCTAAAGGTATCGGTATACAATTATTCTCCCAAAGAGCAAGCCAAATGGTTATAAAAACAACTGGATCATGAATCAAAAGTAACACTTTAGGGTTCCTTACCTGGAATTTCAAACAAAATTCATCTGACCATTGTTTGATATTACTCTGAAGTTGATGATACGTAATACTTTGCTCTCCATATTCGATTGCAATTTTTTTTGAATTTTCATTAAATGATTTCTTGAATACCTGAGGTAAAGATTTATTATACATATTTTCCCCTCATCCTTTTCAAACTATATTATTTAATTACGATAGAATCTGCACTTTTTTTCTTCTAAATTCCATATAGAATTTCATCCAAATCTTCTCAAGTTGCATGAAACCGCTGTCTAGAAGTTCTTCCCATCTATCTCCGAGTTCCGTGATTGATTGATCCGATTTATTAGTTTCAACACTCTCTATTAATTTTATAAATAAATCATACTGCTTTTTTCCCAACTCACTCTTAACCTGTTCATATAATTCTTTGTAGCGATTCATACTATCATCTATTAACTGAAGCATTTTGTCTTCATCTTTCCAGACATCATACAATAGAATCTCAAGTTTAATTTTTTCATTCGTATTTGCATATGACATACTTGATGTACTTGTACCTATTTTTCTTAGAATATGATTGATTCGCTCTATATTGCCGTTAGCATATGCATATTCATAGAGATAACCCTTTTCTTCAGGTCCAATTAATAATCCATCCCGCACAACATCTGTAAATAATCTTGTATCTGGCCACAAATCCAAGGTCTGCCACCATGACTGTGGATGATATGCCATGCCCACTTCCAACAGCATTGAAGCATTTTGTTTTAGCTCATCCAATGTTGTATATGGATGAAACATAATCAAAAATCCAAATACATTAATATCACTCCTTTTAAATAGATTATATGCCATATAATTATCCTTAGACGTGGCTCTTTTATTAAATAACTCCAACGTTTCTGTTTTACTACTTTCATATCCTATACTGACCTCATATAAGCCTACACTCTTTAAATCCAGAATTAATTCCCAATCCTTCTCACTCCATGATTCCGCCCTTGTGAAACAAGTAAAAGGAATTTTAATGTTTTCAGCCTTCAGTAAACGAACAAGCTCCTTTAGTCTTAACTTTTCTTCAGGATCCGGGTCTTCAATTGAACTGTCTACAATCATATAAAATATCCGTTTATCAGAAAAAGACCTTATTAAATGCTTTATTTCATCAACAATATTTTGGGGACTCCTTCCCCTCCACCCCTCTACTTTCTTTCCTTTATAATACCGATTAGCTACGCAAAATGCACAACTTCCCATACAGCCTCTAGATGTTGATATACCCGGGAATACATAATTTGATTTTTGGGATTTTTCAAATATACCATCAAGTGCCGGAAACGGCAGTTGATCCAAATCCTTAATTAACTTCCTGTTGGAATTTCGTATGATTTTATCATTCACTCTGTATGAAATACCCTCACAGTTTTCAAGACCTTCATCATTTTCAATTAAATCACAAAGTTCTAATAGTGTCTCTTCTCCTTCACCATTTATAACTATGTCTATACTTTTTTCTCTTTTTAACAAAGCACCAGTATGTAGAGTAGCAGTATGACCACCTAAAAATATCTTAATTTGTTTGTTAACGATTTTTAGTTTTCTAGTCAATTCGAATATTGAGTCCTCATTTTCACGGTAAAAACTAATACCGACCAAATCCGGCTGAACACTTACTATTTTATCCAGGATAGTATCTGTATTATCTTCCTCAAATATATAATTCCACACCTGATAGCCAGCTTCCCTTAAAACAGATGTTAAATAATCAAGCCCCAATGTAAATTTATAAATTGTAATACTTTTACGGATTTCAAGAAGTACTATCTTTACATTTTTACTCATATGCCTTCTCGTATAGTCCAATTATCCTCTTAAGAGGGTGTTTGGATTATTCTCCTTCCTCCCAACTTTTTTTTAAAAAATAAAATAAATATATTGCTAAGTAGTCAGCTTATCATGTCTTTAATCGGAATCGATACCAGGCATGAACAGATAATTATTAGTGCGTTGCCTTTTTCATCAGTACACTAAAGATAGATTTCATTTCTACTTCTTCAAAAATACTTTGTTTCATTTCAACAATTGTAAAATGTCTACTAATAAAATTATTCAATTCATTTTCCGAATAGTAATAGGACAAAACATCCTCTGTAAGATGAAAATTATCATTAGTAGCATATTTTAAAAAGAGTAACCCTTCCTCTTTGAGCAAAGATTTTACCTTTTCGGCATATCTTTCGTAATGAGGCTTTCCAAGTGCATGTAAACACCCTCTATCAAAAATATAATCAAATTTTTTATTTAATCCTGTATTCAGAATATCATCCTGTAGAAAATGCACATTGGTATTTCTTTTTGCAGTTTCTTCAAATGCGGCGTATACTAAATCTGTAGCAGTCACATCAAAACCCAGCTCGAACAATTTCACTGCTTGTGTACCTGATCCAGTTCCCAAATCTAGAAAAGATCCACTACTTAAATTATTTTTCTGTAGATAGGCCAACAAATCCATGTCTAAAGTATCAATTGTCCAAGGCATATTTCGAGAATCTTCAAGCAAATAACCGATTTCATAACCAACATCCTTTAAATCAATGGTATGTATTTTTATCTCTAATTTTCTGCATAGAATAGTAACTCTTTTTATTTCTTGCAATGGTACACGGTTGGTATAACCACTGATAATAAATATAACCTTTATCTTGTTTTTCTCATTCTTGGTTATATTTTCCATATCTTTTATAATATTAGTTGATCCGGTTAGAAAAACAACTATTTGAGGTTGCTCGCCATCAGGCACTTTTTGAAAGAAATCGGCTGCTGATTCATTGACTAATTTATAATCTATCAAATCTTTCTCATCAATTGCTTCTTTCCATCCACCAACTATATCTATGTCTTTTCCATTTATATCAAATAGTTTTTTTATTCCCTTATAATTATTACTGTTCCAACCACCAATCGCCACCTTGTCACCATTCTTAATCTCTATAAAAGCTTTAGCTGACATTATATTACATTCACCTCCTCTCCTACAATAACAGTGGATACAGTCGTACACTTATAATATCTTAATCCCCTTTCTCATCAATTTTAGTCTTGAACTCATCCACTGCTGCTCCAACCTTACCTGATTATCGCTAAGCAGAGTATCCCACTCTTTTACTATGTTATCGCCGATATGGCTCAAAGTATCGTTTTCGGCAGCATCAATTAACGTATTAAAGGTTTCATAAAGTCTTTTTCCTACTGCATCTGCCATTTCATGGTATCTAGTTTTATATTCACGCATCTCATCTGATATTTTTTCAAACTCCTCATACATGTCCTTCCATACTTCATATAATCTTAATTCATATGCTAATTTATCGCATGTGTTCTCAAATCGCCTTACACTATCAAGACCATTTATCTTATTTATTAAAGCACTTAATTTTTCGATTCTGCCATCTTGGAACATATATGTATATTCGAAATCACTTTCATCCACACCTGTTATTAAACCATCCAGTGCAATCCTTTGAAATATCTTAGTATCCGGAAAGACATAAAGTGAATGAAGCCAACTTAGTGGACGGTAAGCTACTCCAACTTTTACCAGAAAATCCGCGTTATGCCTCAAATCCTTAAATGTTACATAAGGATGAAACATGATTATTAAACCACATACGTCCACACCATTTTTAGAAAATACATCAAAAGCATTTAAATTATTTTCAACGGATGCACGTTTTCCAAATGAAATCAGAGAATTATCAGAACCACTTTCAAAACCCGGAGAAACGCTGAAAAGTCCGAGCTTTTTCATTCTCTTAATTAATGCTGCATCTTTCGCATCCCATGACTCTGCTCTGGTCAAAAAGGAAAATGCAATTTTAATACCACTTTTCTCGATTAAATCCATCAACTCAATGATACGTTTTTTCCCCCTTGGATCTGGGTCTTCAAAACTACTGTCGACAAATTCCACTACAACCCGTTTATCAGGAAATGATTGTTGTAATTTAATCAGTTCTTCCAATATATTTTTTGGTGTTCGCCCCCTCCATCTGGAGTATTTTACCGCTTTACTTACCCGATGAGATACACAAAAATCACAATTTCCCAGACACCCTCTGGACGTTGAGACTGAAGTAAAGATATTTGGTGAATTACTGTTATTCAAAGTTCTAATAATATCTTCTGCTGGTAAAGGAAGAGAATCTAAATCATCAATCTGATCCCTTGGAGAATTTCGTTTTATGTACCCATCTTTTCTATAATAAATACTTCTACAATCATCAAGTGACTTCCCAGCCTCTAGTCGTTGACATATATCAATATATGTCAGCTCACTTTCTCCATATGTAATAATATCTATATTCTTTTGTTCTTTTAATATCTTGGCAGCATACAGTGTAGCAGTATGTCCACCCGAAATAACAACTATTTCAGGATTTTCCTTTTTTATCCTATCAGCAAGTTCATATACAACCTTTTTATTTTCAGGATATAGAGTCATTGCAACAATGTCAGCATTAAATGACATAACCGCTTTATAAACTTCTTCAACAGTCTGTCCTTCAAACACATTAACAAATACATTATGCCCGGCCTTTCTTAATGATGCTGCAATATACTGGATTCCCAAATTAATTCTCTGAAATAATGAACTATACGATCTCCACTCAAATATTACAATATTCATGATTCCCCTCTTTTCACACCATTTCGTTAATTTACCCTGCGTATTTTTCCATAACGACTTTTGGGAAGACTCTCGACAATTTCGATTTTGCTTGGTATCTTATGTGGAAGAAGCATTGTTTTACAATATTTAACGATATCGTCAATTTTAACTTCTGCCCCTGGCTTTAAGACTATCTTAGCCAAGATACGCTCTCCATAAATTTCATCTTTTTCTCCCAACATTACAGCTTCATATACTCCAGGATAAGATGTTAGTACAGTCTCCACCTCCTGAGGATTAACAAGGTGCCCGGCAATATTAACTGTGTTAGATAGACGACCTGTTATATAAAGGTATCCATCCTCGTCTAAATAACCTAAGTCACCGGTATGAATCCATCCATCTTTATAAACTTTTTCTTCTAACTCAGGACGGCAAAAATACCCTTTTGATTTATGGGTGCCCGAGACAAGGATTTCTCCTTCTTGCAAGTTATCTGTATTATTTCCTTCTTTATCAACTATACGTATTGAAACTCCTTTAAGTGGAATACCTACTGATTCACTTAACTTGTTTAAATCATCATAGGGATTAAAGGTGCAGTAAAATGCTTCAGAAGAACAAAATATCGACCTTATTGGAATATTAGTGAGTTCATAAAAATTACTAAACGTTTTCTTATCCAAGTATGCAGAAGTTGAAACACACAATCTTAAGTGTTCTAGTTTAGTATTTCTCACCTGCATAGCCTCAACCAACAATTTATAAAAATACGGAACACAAAATAATACTGTGGTTTTGGTCTCATTTAAGGCTTTTATCGTACGACTTGGTAGTGGTTCATTTAATAATACAAGTGTTGAACCAGCTGATAGTGCTGGTAAGATAGCAGTAAAAATAACGGACGGAAGAGATGGTGACATTGGTGTCAATAATACATCCTTTTCAGTCAAATGAAACGCCTCAATCAACGACTCTAGAATTGCAACTGTTGCATCATTATCATACATAACACACTTAGGAGCACCTGAAGTACCCGAAGTGTATGCGTAAAAAGCACTGTTTGGGATTGAATCTATTATTTCTTCTGAAACGATTGCTGCAATAATCCAATCTGGATGCAACTCATATTTATGCATGTTTGCTTCACTTAAAAGCTCAGCATGCTTTTTGTTCTCACTACATAGCCAATGCGGTTTTCCTGCCTCCAAAGCCCGTTCTAATTCAGCGTTATTGGAAGATGGTTCTAAAGGAATTGGAACTGCACCGATTTTCCAAAGTGATAACCAAAGTGCAATAAAATCATATTTATGATCCGTACTAATTATAAACCGCTCTCCTTTTTTTACACCAATTGATAAGAGAAAATCAGTCCATTTGTTTATTCTACTATTTAAATCTTTATAAGTTATTTTCTCACTTGAAATTACAATTGCAGTTTTGTCAGGAAATTTTTTAATCTTTTCTTCAAATAAATTATACACATTATTAAAAGTATCCATTTGTTAATCCTCCTCATATGATTAAGTATATTAGTAAAATCAATATTTTTACCCTATTTAAGCTTTAAATCTTAGGGAACAAACACCATTTGGTTATCTCTCTGAATACGATAGTAAATGGGTACACGAAAAAAACGTCTTTATTGACTTATATATCTTGTGTTTAACCTCCCCCTCTTAGATATTTAATCTTTACCAGTGGTAACCCGGTTCCAAAAGGATATTTTGTCTACTTGAATCCAGTTTTATCATCTTTTACGTGAGCTATCTATGGTATAACTCTGAAAACCAAATTTATGTAACTAAATTCTAAATGAAATTAAACTCACATATCACGCCAGTTTAACGCTCTGGTATTCATTAAGTACATTTGTAGAACTTCCCTATAGGCCAAATTTGCCAACATGAAAGGAGATTTCTCTTATAGTATTATGGTTTATTTTTATTATGCAGGAAATTTTTAGTAAGAAATAGAATTTGATTAAACAATACAATTAGATTTATAGTTTTCAATTCCCAACGGAATTGAAAACTATAATAGTAAAAATTAGCTTGACGCACTAGAATACTTCTTTAAACTGATTTTAAATACTTTAGTAGATATAAAATAAATTATTATAGCAAATATGATACCTATTATTATTCTTTTTAAATCTATTCCGCCTAACAAGGCTTCTGCAGGTACAGTAACTATCAATCCTACCGGTATTATCCACGTAAGAATATTTTTTATAAACGTAGGATATATCCGAACTGGATATCGTCCTAATTCCATAAAGCTGTCAAATATCCAAAGGAGCGGTGTACCTAAGTACCAAAATGCCGCAGAGGTCATTAATAGCATAACAGAATATAAGATTACCAAACCCATAAGCAATGCAAAAAGGAATAATAATATATTTATTACTGAAATGTTACTACTGATATTAAAAACTGATATACCCATGATTATCAAACTTAAAATAACATCAATAATAGAAAAAGGAGACCAATTCCTCAAACTTATATACAATTGGGTAGGCAATGGCTTTAAAAGAGTAAAATCGAAACTACCTGTCCATAACTCTCCACCAAGTCCAGATATAGAGGATAAACTAGGAGCAATTACAAGATTCTTCAAACTTTGTACAAACATAAAAACACCAGTTACCGTCAAAGTTTCATATAATCCCCAACCATTTATTGTATTTACCTGAGAAAAGAGTATTAAAATACCTGCAATATTTCCGACTACAGCCAAAATAGTATTTAATAGTTTTCCGAAGAAATCAATTCTAAAAGCCATATCTTGCTGTAATGTTATTTTAAAGTGTAATTTAGCTACTTTATTTATCAATTTTAAATTGCCCATTCTAACCTCCAATTGATGAATAGTGTTTTATTCCTCTACTCCAAACAAAGCGATTTACTATAATAACTATAATTATCCATATTAATTGAATTATTAAACCGTAATTAATCTGTTCCGCACTGAGTTTGCCTTGAATCAATTCAATTGGAAAACCTAACATATATCTAAAAGGTGTAAACACAGAAATATGTCTAATAATACCTGGTAAAAGTATGGTAGGTATAATCTGTCCTGCTAGAATATGAACTAGTATATCATTAACACTCAGAAATGAATTAATTTTACTCGTAATTAAACCTAGCAGGGCTAACGTGTAGCCAAACATAAAACGAAGTACCTGTGCCAAAATCAGGCTTACAATAAATAATAAGAAGTTCGTAATAGTCAATGATAAGCGAAAGCCAAACAAAAATACAATAATTACAATAAATATTACAATGAATGGAGCACAGGCTATTTTCAGCGCAATATCTGCTGCAATAGGTTCATAAATTACTGGTAACGGTCTCAATAACCATGTTGAGAATGTTCCATTAAAAATATTATCCCCTACTGTCCAATGAGAAATTGGATACGTTAATTGGTTTACAAAAATCAAAATAGTATAATAGGAAATAAAGTCACTTTGTTCAAAACCTGAAACAGAACCTTGACCAGCAATTACAACCCATACAAACATATAAATTAGTGGAGTCATCATCCATCCCAAAGCTAACGTCCAGTAGAATCCTCTTGAGGCAATATAGCTAAAAAATGATTTTTTAATTAAAGCAATTCCACCTCTTAAATTCATACATTCACCCCATTACTATAAACTAAATCAATTAAAGATTCAATTTCAGGGTCTTCAATTGTCAAATCATTAACAATAAAATTGCTAAGAATCGTATATGAGGTTTGTGATATGTCATCTTTTCGAGCTCTTATCAAAAAGGTCTGTTCATTCTGATTAACCAGCGTTAAATCACCTTTTACATGTTTCTTTATATCCTCAAATCTAATATTTGCATCGGAAAATACTACTTTTATTAATTTAAAAGGTAATAATTTATCCCCTAAATGCTGCAAATCTCCATCATACATTAATTCACCCTTATTAATTAATATGACTCTTGAGCATAGTGAGGTAATATCACTCATGTAGTGGCTGGTTAACAAAAAGGTTGTATTGTATCGTTTATTGTATTCCTTTATAAAGCTGCGGAGGCGAAGTTGAATGGAAACATCCATTCCTAATGTAGGTTCATCTAAAAACACAATATCCGGACAATAAAGCAACGCCATTACGAATTCACATTTTGCTCTTTCTCCCAGTGAGAGATTTCTTGAGAGTTTAGGCAGCAATTCTTCAATAGATAAAAGATCTACCAACTCACCCAATCTTCTTTTATAATCCTCATCTGATATTTGATAAATCTCTTTTGTCACATAAAATGAATCCATAACTGTAATACTAGGGTTCATCTGGGATTTATTTCCCATAATCATACTAATTTTTTTTAAATACTCTCTTTTTCTTTCATATGGTTTGTATCCTGCTACAGTAATGTTTCCGCTTGTAGGATAGAGCAGACCCGAAAGCATTTTCAATGTTGTTGTTTTGCCCGCGCCGTTTGGCCCAATAAAACCAACCATTTCCTCTTTCTGTATATCAAAACTAATATTATTAACTGCGCTCACCTCAGTATAAACAGGATGTATTAAACTCTTAAATGAAGATAATAGACCCTGACCCCTAACAGGAATTTTATATATTTTCCCCAAGTCTCTTACTGATATTTCTGATTGCATTTAATGTCCTCCATTTTTAATATTTTCAAGAGTATCTTGTAATACTGTAACAATATAATCTTGTTGTTCCACTGTTAAATCTTGATATATAGGCAAACATATATGCCTGCTACATACATCATCTGCATTGGAAAAATCACCTTCAAAGCCTAATTGTACTGCAATTGGTTGACGATGCAACGGGACTCCATAGACTTCACCTTGCAGATTTACTCCTTTTTCCTTCATTTTTTGTTTCAGTAAATCTCGCTCTATACCTTTAGGTAATAATATTATATATTTATACCAATTACTATTACACATTGGATTTATAAGTGTTAATTCGGAATTCGACTTTAGCATGTCCGTATATCGCTTAGCTATTGCTTCTCTTTCCTGTAAAATATTACCCAGTCGTTTTAATTGAGAATACGCCATAATCGATGTAATCTCACTCATCCTATAATTAGCTCCCACTTGTGTATGGTATGTTTCCCATGGTTTTGGTTTTCCATGATTGCGATATAATCTCATCTTCTCTGTAAGTTCTTCACTATTTGTTACAATCGAACCACCTTCTCCGCTTGTAATAACCTTTGTTGCAAATAAAGAGTATTCACCTGCTATACCAAAACTACCTGCATGTTTACCATTTAAAGTACTGCCAAGGGCATGGGCTGCATCTTCAAATAACCAAATTCCTTCCTGTTTACACCACGCAGCAATCTTATCTATTTCAGGAGTTATTATTCCACCTATATGAACGATAATTACTCCGGTTGTCTTTTTCGTAACTCGTTTTTTCAGTTCTTCTAAACTAACTGAGAATGTTTTAGGATCTGTATCTACTAACCTGACAACTCCTCCTGCAAGCAGGACACCCATCGCGGTTGCTAAAAATGTATTAGTCGGCACAAGAACTTCTTTACCTTCAACACCTAGTGTTCTCATCATAACCTCTATTGCACTACTACCTGAATTAACTGCAACTGCATGTTTGACTTTTACAAAACTGGCTAATTCTTCTTCAAATCTTAAAACCTTTGTTCCCTGACTAAGTTGTCCTGTCGTTAAACATTCCTCTATCTCCCTTAAAATAAAGCTTTTCTCTTCATCCTCAAACTTAATTTTCAATGAAGGTATATTCATATACATCCCCCTTTTTCAGATATAATATTTTATCTCCTGAACCCCTTCTCACCAATCATATATAAGTGCTTTCCCCATAAACTTATTCTCTATAATTGATTGATGTATCTCACCAACACACTCTGCATGAACGTGGAGAGCAATTAAATCTTTTACATACAACTCTCTACTTTGTAGTAACTGTATTGCTGTTGTTTGTACATCTCGATTAATTATTCCATAACTATTTCCCTCAAACGAATGTACCCATTGAACCATATTACAATAATCTGATGTTAAATTAATAACATTGTGATACTGATTGAAAAATGTTTCATCAATTTCTTTTTCGTATATAACTTTACTTGCACCATATTCCTTCAAGTATTTAACGTCCAAATCTTCTCCTGTTAACAAAACTGTTGAATCAGTATTTTCCAGATTTAACAATTTTAATATTATGGCACCCAATATATTGCAACCTATCAAAAGAATAGGTTTTGATTTTATTATCCTGTAATCTTCACATAACTCCAACGCTTTACATATTAGCGGAAGAAAAATTGCGTCTACAGGATCGATATCATCAGGTAAAATTGAATAAAACCTACCCTCTGTTTTTAATGCACCTATATTGTCTATAATTGAGAATTTTTTAAATAATGGAGATAAAAGTATTCTACTTCCTATATCTATAGAGAAGTTCTGTTCTCCTATATCTTCCACAACAGCAATACTTGAATATGCATAGTGCTTTGGTATTATATTAAAAAGACTCATTTTATTATTCATGGATAAATTGAATAATATTGTCCCCATTAGCGTGAACATATTTCTTAATAAAACTTTATTTTGGTTTATTAAAAATTTATTTACTTCTGTTTTATAATTAGGAATATTATTGTTTACTATAAGTGATATATTCTCTCGAGTTTTCATTTCATCACCTTTAATATATTAAATATGATCCGGTATAAACACATAACGCCCACCAACAAATGGAGAATGAAACTGTGGTAACCACCCATGTACTGTAAACCTTTTTTTCGAATCAAAGCCTGCTACTAGCATAGCATTCCTTTCATATCTTCCATTTATAATCCAAATCTTATGTTTTGTGTCGGGAGTATCCCCAGTGAGATATCTCATTCTTGCCAAAAATACTAAGTATCGTTCTAAACTCATACCAAGTTTTCCTTCATTTTGATATACACGTTGAATTTCACGACCTTGGCTACCTAAATGTTCAGGCACAAAAGATTTTTTTGTCTTAAACCAGAAATCTTCTGATTCTGTAGTCTTACCAATCAACTCATCATCGAATGCCCAACAATCTAAATTGAATAATTGACCTAATTGTTTTTTGGTAATTCCCTTTGGAACACATAAAATAATTTCATTGTTATCATACGCCTCTTTAATTTCTTCTTTTGTGAAATAAGGCAATTTAAGGTTGAATTTTGCTTCAATTACATTTTCAATTCCTAAAGTCCGATACCAATTTTCCATCTCATAACAAACATACTCTGGATTCGTTACGTCCTCATTTTCATTCCTGAAGCGAATTAAGTCACTACTTGTTATGATTTTATCCTCAATCATTGCTTGAATGGTATCTATAGTATTCTTCCTTATATTATTTAGGGACATATATAACTCCACCTTTCTGCAAATTTATTGCGTTAAAATGACGATATCAGTTGGCCCAAACGAGTAGTTTTGCATTATATAAATATAGTCATACGAGCTATACTCCGTACCGTTAATTTTTTTCTATCACCATTTATCCCCCAATGTTGCTATAAACTTATATTATTTCAAATGCTTTTCTTGCAACATCTAAGTATAATCTTGAGTAAAGAACAGTAAACACCACCTTCCTATGACAAACTATAACATAAAAATAGGAGGGTGGTGTGCATATGTAAGGTTTAAATTTTATAACGTTTCCAACTCGTTAAAGATAGACGGTATCTTTTGAGCCGCATCCATAAGTTTCCACAACGCATGCAGCCAATGGTCACCAACGGAAATAAGTTCATCATATTCTGGATTGTTAAGTGCAGTTAAGACCATATTAGATTGCCCACTATTATATGTTGATATACTGTGATGAATAGCCGAAATACTATAACCAGCCTGACGTAACATATATACAATTCTTAATCTTTCTAAGTCTTTATTGTTATATAATTTTTCATTATTTATTCCAAGCGCATCAGAGGAAATCAAACCATTTCTTTCCCAATTTCGCACTGTCTCACCAGTAATTCCAAATAAATCCGCTATTTCCTTACGGGAGAAATTTATCGGTTGTTCAGGATTTTCTATAATTCTTTTTGATAATGCCCACTTTTGTAATACTTCCGCCGCCTTTTCAGCTAAATCAATTTCCTGTTTGATTGTCTGTATATAATCACTTGCATACTGTTTGCCAAAATCCCATTGCTTTTTAGCTGCCGCCCACATGACCTCATTTCCAGTATCTCTAATATGCCTATTTGTAAAGGGATAGCCAAAAATACATCTGCATATTTTTACTTGTAAAACGTGTATCTTACTAAATTTACGATAGTTATTTGAAGTTCTCTCTGCTGGCGATATATAACCAAGTCGTTCATATAGCCTTATGGTATTTGGATGAATACCATATAGATAAGCTAATTCAACTGGTTTATAAAATTTTTTATTCTGTTGCACTTCAACTATTCACCTCCATGTTTAATTTTTTTCTACCTCGTTTCTAACGTCCTTTTATATACTATCCAAGAGATATTACAATTATTATACTTTATTTTCCATAACTACACAATCCTGTCATTGTCATCCACTGTTGCTTTGTCAATGTGTTTCAAAACCTTTGAAGTAGTTATACCAAAGTTTTGATAAAATGCTTTAAGTTATCCTACAACCTTCGTAACGATACGTAAACCTTTGTAAAAAGTCCCACAAGTCATATACGTGTTGTAATCCGGCTTCCTATTAATATTTCGGACCTAGATGGTTAAAATATATATAGAGAAAGTGTGCTTCCATGTCCAAGAAACACACTTTCTCTATATATACTTTATTCTACCATATTCAAACGTCTTTTACTGTGTCTAGTTATCAGAGTAAAAGTTAACTCGTCAGGTTATATCTACTTTTTCAAATAATGAGAACTTCTCCTTCTTCCTCCATGAAGTAGGAGTAACGCCCGTCACTTCTTTAAATACACGGCCAAAGTGACTGACGCTGGAAAAACCGGTATTCATACCTATATTAGTAATATTATCATCAGAACAGTATAAAAGCCTCTGTGCATTTATTATTCTTGTTTTATTTATATACTGGACAATTGTAGAATTGGTATACTTTTTAAATTCACGACATAAATAGAAGGGGCTGATATAAAAATGTGCTGCTATTTCATTTACCGAAAGGTCATGCATATAATTGGCATTAATATAAGAAATAATACCTGTAATCTGATTCTTTTGAGCTTGTTTCAGCTTCTGGCGTTTATTTCGAAAAAGAATAATCAGCATCATATTTAGCAGACTTCTGCAATACTCATTGCTGTATTGCTGCGGATTTTGTTTTTCTATATTAATCAGATTCATTAATTGATAAACCTGCTTTGCCTCTGTCTTTTGTAATCTATATGCACCGGAAGACCCATTAAGTGCCTGGTTGAGTTCATTTGACAGAATCTCATCCTCACGAAAATAGACGATAAGACGGGAAAAGGGCACATCTTTATCACCGCAGGAATGATGAAGTACATACGGTTCAAATAACAGGAACTGCCCTCCCTCAATCGAATACATGTTATCATTTATAAGATGGTACCTCTGACCAGATTCCAGGTAATATAACTCATAAAATTCATGATAATGAGATGAAACCATATTATCATTCATCCCACTGACACGCTCGGCTGCTGACAGCTCCCCATTTATCATACGCTTTTGTGCATAATCAATCATAGTACCCCCCTAGCCAAAATAAACCAGTATCACTTTCTTTAGTATAAAGTGTGAGCCAGGCTCACACTTCTTCTATAACAGACTCAGCTATCTCTGTGAATATTATGCCTAATGCAAATGCGCCAGCATCAGGAAAACCAAGGCTTCTCTCTCCTACTGTACCAGCCCGTCCCATACGAGCAACAATATCTTTTGTCTTGTCCGCACCTTGAACAGCAGCTCTTGCTCCACTTTCAAAGGCTTTTTTTACAGTATCT
Source organism: Anaerocolumna cellulosilytica (assembly GCF_014218335.1). Lineage (GTDB taxonomy): Bacteria > Bacillota > Clostridia > Lachnospirales > Lachnospiraceae > Anaerocolumna > Anaerocolumna cellulosilytica. The sequence continues at coordinate 2,969,630 of NZ_AP023367.1, forward strand.
TCTCTTTGTGCAGATTTACTTAGTTCATTTACACAAGGCACTAGAGCATCTATTAACGTTTTATCTCCAACAACAGCTCCCCTGCCAAAGGAACGTTCTCCGGTTTTTTGAATCCCGTCTACCGCTGCCTGCATTAAAGCAGCAAACTCTTCCAGTGTTACTTCTTTTTTCTCACCGGCACACTTCCCTGCCGCACGAAAAGCTGAACCCCAGATTGGCCCGGACGCACCACCACAGTATTCCATAATAACCATGGAGCAGCTTTCCAAAAATGCGCCGATTGTAGAAGCATGGTTTTCTAAGATATACTCCCACTCCCGTTTTAATTGCTTAAAGCCTTTTGCAACACTCATACCAAAGTCACCGTCACCAGCATGAGAATCCAGTTCGCAAAAGTATACCTCATTTTTAATAATACAGTCACTCATCTTATCAACCAGGAAAATCAGATTATTTAAAGAAAGTTTGTTATTCTGTATTTTGGCATACTCAGGACTTGTTGTTAAGCACATCTTGCTGTTTTTATGTTCTTCACTTGTCATGCTTATGTCCACATAAGGAATACTTTCTGCTTTGCCTGACACCTTAAAGGCCGGCGCATCACTGGTTTCATCTAATAATTCTTTCAGCTTAGAATCCATCTTCATAAGAGTTATAGAGGCCCCCAGCATATCAATGCTGGTCATATAATTTCCTACAAATGTACGATACACTGTTATATTTTTTTCATTCAGAATACGGGCTACCGAATTATTTAACACATACAATTCTTGTAAAGGTGTACTGCCAAAACCGTTAATTAATACGGTTACTTCCTCATCTTCTCTATGCAGTTCATCAAGTAACGAATTTACCATCCTTACAGCTAATTCGTCAGCACTTACAATTTTTTCCCTTTTAATACCGGGTTCTCCGTGGATACCAACGCCATATTCCATTTCTCCTTCAGCAATTTCAAAGGTTGGCGTACCTTTTGCCGGAACTGTACAGGAACTAAATGCACAGCCAATACTTTTAATATTTTTGTTTGCTTGCTCTGCGGCAATTTTGACTTCCTCTAAGGAAAGTCCTTTTTCTGCTGCCGCACCTGCTATTTTATGCACCAAAACAGTTCCTGCAACACCACGTCTTCCTACAGTATACAAACTGTCCTGAACCGCAATGTCATCATCTACCTTAACATAATCTACCTTAATTCCATCTTCTTCTGCAAGATAAGCAGCATTTTTGAAATTCATCAAATCGCCGCTGTAATTCTTAATTATTAAAAGAGTTCCTTTATCACTGGCCGTTTCTTTAATTGCCTGATAAACCTGAACCTGGGAAGGTGAAGCAAAAATATCACCGCATACCGCTGCATCAAGCATTCCCTTTCCAACATAGCCTGCGTGAGCCGGTTCATGACCGCTTCCTCCGCCACTAATCAAACTAACTTTCTCTTTATTAATCTTTCTTTTCTTTATTACCTTATATTTAGGAATGAACTCTGTCTCTGGATGTGCCATGGCAATTCCATTGCACATCTCAATTACCATTGTTTCCGGACGATTCATTATTTTTCTCATTTTAACACCCGTGCCTTTCAATTTTTGATGACCTATTCGAAAAATTGAACAAGCCTAAATAGAAAGGTTGAAAATAATATTTTCAACCTAAGCGCACATCTGCGACCTTAAACTAGCATACAAACCAAAAAATTGAATTTCATTTATTTAATCTTATAACATACCATTTTCTTTATATCTTCTTCCAAGTGCATCCGCCGTCTTGATGGCTGCCACAACGCCTTCTATTGTAATCGGAAATGGCATGGCATGGATGGATTCCTCAGGAATACATGCTTTTTCTGCAACCTGATAAAGCTCTTCTTCTGTTATTTCTTCCACTCCTATATCTTCTAAGCAGATAGGTAAGCCAAGGGATGAGCAAAAGTCCATTACTTCCTCTAATTCTTCTACTGCTGCATTTTCAAGTGCTAATTGCGCCAGTGTGCCAAAAGCAACCTTCTCTCCATGGAAGTATTTATGTGTACCCTCTAAGATAGTGAGACCGTCATGAATGGCATGAGCAGCTGCAAGTCCACCACTTTCAAAGCCAATACCCGAAAGAAGTATATTTGTTTCAATTATATTTTCCAAAGCAGGCGTTACCTCATTGGCATCGCAAGCTATTTTAGCTTTTACTCCATCTTTTAACAGGTTTTGATAACACAAAGTTGCCAGTGCAAATGCTGTCTGAGTACCTCTTGCTTCACCACATAAGCCTTCTCTGTATCCACAGGGAAGTCCTGCATTGACTTTGGTGTAAGAGGCAACATTTGCTCTTGCTTCAAAATAAGTTGATAGTGCATCTCCCATACCGGCAACTAAAAACCGAGTCGGTGCCTTGGCTATTACCGTAGTATCCACTAATACCACACTTGGATTTTGTTTGAAGTATGCATAATCATCAAAGGCACCTTCCGGGGTGTATAAAACCGCCGAATGACTAGTAGGTGCATCTGTCGCAGCAATAGTCGGAACAATAATTAATGCTTCACCCTCTGCCACACATTTTGCAGTATCAATAGCTTTTCCGCCTCCCAGACCAATGGTACATGTGCATTTTTTTTCCATTGCCAGTGCCTTTAATCTTTCTACCTCTTGTCTGGAACACTCACCGCAAAATCCGCTTTCTACAAAGGTTACCTGAAATTTCTCTGCTGTTTTGTTCAGTTTGTCCTGTACCCTCTGCACATCATCTTTATGCGCAATCAAAAGGGCCGATTTACCAAATGTTCTAATAAAGTATCCTAAATTTTCAATTTCGTTTTCACCCTGTACATATTTTGCAGGGGATATAAAAGCTTTTCTCATCTCTATTAATCCTCCTTTTAGGGGCTGTTACAAATCTAATGAAATCCGATAGAGTATGATTTCCTGCACTACACTGTCAAAATAATAGGTTGTCGGCTGTGTATGCTAATTACGCACACTTTGTTGCATAATTGCATACACAACGGACAGGTATTTTAAATTCGACTTCAAAAAGGTATTCATACACTTCTACAATACAGAATAAATTGCAGCAGCCTTGGTATTTTTTTCTGTTGTTATTCTTCTTTAAGATCTGCTAAGGTCACATTAAATAAGGTATCCATGTCCTGAAGATATTCTTCAACGGTTATGTTTCCTGCTAAAACGGATGCAAGCTTGTCTCTAACTTCACCCTGTACAGCTCCTGTAAATGCTTGATAACCCCATTCTGAACCAGGTTGAGTTCCGGTTGCTGCTAATTCTTTTGAAAAGATTTCAAAGAACTCAGCACCATAATCATAATCTAATTTTTCATTTCCTTTTACCTGGGAAAGATAGCTGTTTTCCTGACAATAAATTGCATTGTTCTCCGGCTGTGATATCCATTCGATGAATTCAGCAGCTTCCTTCTCTACACCAGAACCCTGAAAGGCAGCCAGATATTTTCCACCAGGTACAGAGGATCTTGTTACTTCTTTTGGAAGATAAGTTACACCCCATTCAAAATCTGTGATTGCTTCTTTATAGTTCGCTATCATCCAGCTTCCGGAAAAATGCATTGCCACTTGGCCTGTACGGAATAATTCATTCGGATTTTCAGAACCGAGCCATACAGAATCAGGAGTAATCTTTTCATCATGAAGCTCCTTAAAGAAGCTAACTGCGCGATTCATTTCAGGCGTATTAAAATTAGAAGCGGTTAAGTCCTTATTCAGCATACTAGCTCCGGCTTGATACATTAAAGTACTGAATCTTTGTGCTGACTTATCATATACAAGTCCATATTTACAATCACTATTTTCCATTACCTTCTTCATTGCTGCCTTCCACTCATCCCAGGTCCATATCTCATCTTCTGATTGAGGAACAGATACGCCTGCCTTCTCAAAGGCCGTTTTGTTATAGATTAATCCATTTGCTGTAATATCCATAGGAGCTGCTAAAATCTTGTCATTAAATACGAATTTTAAGCCTTCACCAAAGCTATTCTTAAATGCATCTGCATCCGATACATATTCAGATAAATCTACGAGCTGGTTCTGAAATGCTCCAAGATTTGTCAATCTTGCTAATGCCGGTGTTTGCTTTCCGTTAATCATGTTTTTGATTTTGCTTTCAATATCACCATACGGAACTTCAATTAATTCAATCTTTACATCCTTATGAGTCTCTTCATATGCACTTGCTAGTTTTTTAAAGGACTCATTTTCTTTTCCATCCGTAAACCATACAACATTTAGAGTTTTTACTTTATCAGTATTTCCTCCCTCTTTGCTACAAGCAGTAAATGTGCTTAAAACTACAACCATAATTAGTAGAATCGATAACACTTTTTTCATAAATTACTTCTCCTTTCTGTTTGTAAACCCATTTTAACAGTTATTTCGCATAAAAAATCGCATATTAATCATTAAATATTATTCATTATTGCTATTTTTCTTTTCTTGCGCGTACTTTTTAGGTGTGATACCTGTACTTTTCTTAAAAGTTGCTATAAAATGACTATCACTATTGTAGGAAAGCTGGGCAGCAATGTCCGTAACAGAATAACCGCTTCTTAACTTAGCCTTAGCCTCTACAACCTTTCTATTTGTGATATACTGCTGTAAAGTAAAGCCCGTTTCTTTTTTAAAGTAATGACTGAGGTAATAACGGTTCATAAAAAATTCTTTTGCAATATCATCAAGTTCCAACTTCTCATTTACATGCTCTACAATATACTTTTTTATCTGTTCAATTCTTTCACGGTATAAAATAGGGTCTTTAAACTCGAAGTCCGTTTCCTGGGAATTAATTGCTTTATTTGTCTCCTTTTGCTCTTTTAGAAAGAAACGATACATTTCATTAAGTTCTACAATTAGATTTAAAATGCTTAACCTTAATTTAGCTTGTACTGCTTTATCATCACCTTCATTAATCTCTCTTTCAATATTCAAAAAAAGCTTTTCGACTTTCTTAAGATTTTCTTGAGACAAATTCAAGCGGTGTACGAAATTTTCCGGTCTGTGCTCAAAAAACTTATCGAATTCATATCCAAAAACCTCCGTACATCCCGCCAGATATAATTCCGGGTCAAACATCAATACATAACGGTTATGTGACTTCCCAACTGCTCCACTTGTTCTATGATATTCTTTGTTATTAAGAAGAAAAATATCCCCCGTCTTTACATTATAAGAACGGTTTCCAACTTCAAGCAGTGCCCCATCGCTTAGAAATAATAAAATTTCATATTGCTTATGAAAATGGAATCCCTGCATCGCCCAATTTTGGGATGAGCCATGAAAATAATACAAAGAATCAAACTCCTCAAAAAACACCCTTTCCTTCATGCAAAAACACACCTTTCTAGTGCCAATAATCTAATAATGCCTCCTGTAATAATAAAATCATTAGCGCCTGCCCATAGGTCATTGGACAACAAGGAATTTCTTTATAAAAATCACCGGATTCCCCAATTGGAGTACCATAAGAAACCTGCTCAACTGTTCCATCCTCAGCAATATATTGGACAATATGAGTCAAAGCCTTATCTATCTCATCAATATACTCACTTTTCGGCAAAATACCTAATCTTACTCCTTGCATAATTCCGCACAGAAAAGCTGCACTGGCTGATATCTCAACATAAGAGTCTGAATCATCTATAACGGTATGCCAAAGACCTGTCTCTTTGTTACTATACAACTTTAGAGCCTTAACCTGATTTTTATATACTGTCAGGAAATAACGCTTTATTGCTTCGTTTAGCTCCACTTCTTGTATGATTTCCATAACAGCTACTGTGTACCAGCTGTTACCTCTTCCCCACATAACTTTACCGTAATTATTGTTTCTGTTAAAATTAAACCCATGATAAAATAATCCAACTTCCTTGTTGAGCAGGTACTTAATATGGTTAAGAATTTGATAGCTTGCCTCATCCTGACAATCCTTACGATTCAGAATTTTGCCCGCTCTATATAGGAACAAAAGAGTCATAAAAATCGTATCTATTAATATTTCACCATCATTTGGATCCCCTGTAATCATATGCTGAAAGCAGTCATCTCCTGTTCGAAGAAGCTTCTTATCCTTCATTATCCAGTCGACCCAATCCTCGATTAAGTTAAGATACTCAGCCTTATTAGTTTCTTCATATAGGTAGGTTAACGTAAGCATGGGAGCCGTAGTGTTTACATTTCTTTCCAGTATTCCTTCTTTTAGTCTTTCATCAAACCACTCTATTAAATACTCTAGGATTTCTTTTTTTCCGCTTACTTTATAGTATTTATATAAACCAAAGATACCTACTCCTTGCGGCCATTCCCAACAATCTATATCAATCAGGCTAATTGGAAATTTTTCTTCCATCCCATTATTTTTAAGTGCCATCATCTTATCAGATACTAAATTCAATAAGACATCTATTTGTTGTTTATTAATCATTTTGATTATTCCTCCCATTGTATGATTCCCTGTACGGAAAGCGGATATTGATAAACAGTCTGACCATTTACTAAAAATTCATTATTACTATCAATCTGATAACTTGTTGTATTATCTATTATATTTACTTGCTCATTTTCACTAAGATCAATTTGTATTTTTCTAAATTCCCTGAAAAAGTCATCTAAATTCTCATAGTCACAGCTTTTAACAACCTTTATAATCCAAATATTTTCTCTTCCGGGACTAATGAATTCTTTGTATTGACAAGGTCCCTTTTCCTGAATTGATAGACCATTATTGGCATAGACCCCAATATAAGCACCGTCTTTTTCCAGTACAATTACATTTTTATCACCTATATACCGTTCAAATTCAATTAGCGGAATATATGCATGGGTATAGTCTATTCTATAGTTTGCTGCAATTTTGTACTTTAATATACTGACATTTTTATATTGAGCAGCAAATGGCAGCACTCCGTTTCCTGCCCAGAAATTCGGTCTTCCGCTTCCATACGTATGAGATTCACCGGGATGATTAACAAAAACCTGCGCTGTTTTATCAATGGCTGCCTGTACAATATGCTCCTGATATCCTGGCTGATAGGGTTTAAACCCAACAGCGGTAGATAGTACAACCTCAGAATTTTTATATAAATATAAATTTACATGCTGTTCAAATCCCTGTGTATTTTGGTGAATAAGCTGCTGGCTTCCTGTCAGCTTCAGATATTTTTTATATTCCTCAGGCGCTTCATAGTCACCTAAAGCAAGAGCGATATATCCTATTACAGCACGATTAAGATGCCCTGCGTTATAGGCAAGGTATAAAAGCGCAGTTGTACCGGCATTATAATTACCCTTTAACTCTTTTTCATAACTTCTACCAAAGCTGGTCATGACAGCACCCCTATGCTCATTAATACTAAGTGCATAAAAAATCATATCTAGCGCAGTCTTTGCTTTGCTATGAAATTCATTTTCCGGCTCTGTTAGATTATAGAGTGTAGCAATACCGATTACATCAACCGGTATATATGCATTAGAATTCCATTCGGTGATAAACTCCTTAAAGAATTCCTCAAACCACTCTGTTAGTAGTTCGGCTCCTCTTTTTTCTACTTCCTTTCCAAGCCGGCTGCTGTTTGTAAAAAATTGTTCCGGAAGATACTTGCCTGCAAGATACTGGCAGATATGAAAAAGTAACGCATGATTCTCACTGAAAAACCACATTACATCATCTCCAGGCTCATCAATCCAATAACGGAAATTCAGCATAGCCTCTTCAATCTCTTGTTTCAGCTTGTCTGATAAAACCTCATGAAAAGTACGGTAAATATATAATATAATTACAAAATGAAAATCACAGCAATCCTTTCTTTTACGTACTCCGGCCAATTCCTCTAAAATAATTGCTTCTGCCAACTTAAAATCTCTTCCCAATTTAAAAAGTGCAGCTGATTTATAAACATTATTTACTCCAAACTGGATTACTGTCTCAAGGGCACGTCTTTTCCTATCCTCTAGTTTTTCCTCCTGGTAGCTTAAAAAATCCTTTCGGACTAATTGAGTCCCAATCTTACGTTTTAAAACAATGCCATCTACATTCATTTCAACGGTAAAATAATAATACCCTGGATGAATCTCATCCGAATGCATTAATGTTAGCACCTGCTGTTCTGGCTGTAGCTCATAGTTTCTATATTGGATTAACTTCCAGTTCTCCTCCATTTTTTCTATAAACTCACCTGGAGTAATTGTTACCTTAACCTCCATTGGCTGCTTATTCATATTATTTAATCTAAGCTTTAAGGGTTCACTAATGTAGGCTTCCTTCTCAAAACAGATATTATCAAGCATTTTTTCTGATTCTAATACAAGCTCTGTCCTTACCTTTTCTGCAACTGGTAATAATACCGTAAGAGATGCATTACCCATACGTTTTAAACGGAAATAATAATCGGTATCCCTTTCTGCCAAATCATCCAGACAGATTATAAACTTATTTTCACCTTTTCTTAGATTTACAGTCACCGTTGTACTCTTTACAAGATTTCTGGTAAAGGGAATAAAATCCTCTACCAACTGGTCATTCACCCAAAGCGTTACTCCTCCGCAGGTTGTCAGTTCAAACTCAACCGTTTCCTCTTTTTCTGCTTTTAGTATTGCGTAGCTATAGGTTCTTAAATAAGTTGGTGTATAATAAAATCCGGACTCTTCCTGGGCAATATTACCAAAAGGCGCATAAAACTTAACCGGATGCACTTCACCAAATACTTCAACCTTTTCCCCCAGAGAATATTGGCTTAAGTCTAAATAAGGCGGCAGCTCTGCTTGTCTCTTAGCGACAAATTCTTTCCTGCATGGATTCTCATGAATCGAAAATCCCTTCTTTAGCCATTCATTTACCCTGCCTTTTAAAATTGCCTTTTCAAATTGCTGCGGCTTTGTATAAACCCCTGTAGTCAGGAAGTGATTTATAAATCCTTCCGCAAAAAGCGGATATTCTATATACTTCATGTTAATCTCCTTTATCAATTTTTATTCCTTGACGCCACCTGCGGTCATCCCTCCGATAATATATTTCTGAAGTGAAATAAATACGATAATTACCGGAATCATGGATATGACAGACATTGCCAAAAGGCTTTTCCAGTCAACGGAATATTCTCCTGAGAAGTTAGCAAGTGCAAGCTGTAAAGTGTATTTTGTCTTACTGTTGATAACAAGCTTTGGCCAAAGATAATCATTCCATCTCCACATAAATGAGAAAATACAAAGAACTGAAATAATTGGTTTTGCCATGGGAAGCATGATTTTAGTAAAAATATAAAATTCAGAGGCTCCATCAATTCTAGCGGCTTCCATATAAGCACTGGTAATCCCCATGTAGTATTGTCTTACAAGAAATACAGCAGTAGGTGAAGCCACAGCCGGAATAATTAGTCCCCAAAGATTGTTATATAAATTAGTTGCTACAATTACTTTAAATACCGGAATCATTATAACTTCTAAAGGTACCATAAGTGTTGCAAGTACGATAGCAAATAATATCTTTTGACCTTTAAACCTGTATTTTGCAAATGCGTAGCCTGACATTACATTTACCATTACTGTCAAAATAGTTGCAACCACACTGGTAAACACGGTATTCATAAAGTATCTGATAAAATCGCCTTCGCTTAATGCATCCCGATAATTCTGAAAAGAAGGATTTTTACCAAGCAGGCTTGGAGGCCAAGAAAATAATTCTCCTGCATTTTTAAAGGATGAAAAAATAATCCAGACAATCGGCATAAGGAAAATAAAAGTCAATGTAAAAAGCAACAAGGCAAGGAGTACTATCTTTCCTCCGCTTTTTAAGCTATTAGTTTTCATCCTGTTCTCCTCCTTCATTTACTTTAAACTGTACTGATGTAAGAATTGCTAAAATAATAAAAAGAATAATAGTCATTGCACTGGCATAACCCATCTTATTCTTATCAAACCCTGTTTCCTGAATTAACTGAACCATTAATTTTGTTGAACCTGCCGGTCCTCCCTGGGTTAATGCGTAAACCAAAGGATAGGTTTTAATAACTGTAACCGTAGATAATACCAAAACTAACAGGGTAGTTGGTTTAAGAAGAGGCAGGGTAATAAAACGGAATTGCTGACCGAAGCTGGCTCCGTCAATATTAGCTGCTTCATAATACGTATCAGAGATAGATTTAATCCCTGCAATAAACATAACCATGTAATAGCCAGCCAGACTCCAGGCTGTTACAAAAATAATAACTCCCATTGCAATCTTTGGATTAGTCAGCCACTTAACTGGGGATTTTCCCATTGCCGTAAGCAAGTAATTAATAACACCAAAATCCTCTCCCAGTAAAAATCGCCAGCTTAAACCTACAATTATAGTTGAAATCATAGTTGGCCAATAAAAGGCTGCTCTGAAAAAACTGCTGCCCTTAATATTTCTAGTTAATATCAAAGCCAGTACTAAGGCTGATACATATATTGCCGGTACTGATATAGCCGTAAATACTATAGTGTTTAAAAATGAATTCCAAAAGTTTTCATCCTGAATCAAATCAACATAGTTTTTGATACCGATAAACTTTTGTGGATTAATTCCATCCCATTTCGTAAATGATATCCATAGTCCATTGATAGCCGGATAAAATAAAAATAAGCCAAAAATAGCAATCGTGGGTAACAATAACAGGTATGGAAATATTTTTTGTTCAAAATTTTTCATCATGCTTCTCCTTTATGATTTTTATCCATTATAACACAATATACGACATAAATATCCCATATTGTAATGCAAAATTACTAAATTATTGTCATATCTTGTTGTTATATAGATATGTAAAAAACTAATTAGAGACGATTTAATGAATTATAATATACATTCTTACCAATAATTTAAAAAATAGCAAGATATGTAGAAAGTTTACATTAACATGTCATTATACGCATAGCCTCTAGACGGGCAACACGTTATAATACAAGTAATAAAATCAAAATAAAAATTTGAAACAGTTAAGAGGAGGTATTACTTTGAAGCTCTGTAGTAAAGTACTAAATTATTCTCAATCTGAAGTTGGTTATACAATTGTAACCGACCAGGCATTCATAAGAATTCTTTTTATGACAGATAGTATCATCCGAATTCGGACAAGTTTTGACGGTGAATTCGCAGAAGAATCCTATAGTCTGGTTATGACTGCCTGGGAAGACCGAATGGATACTTTTATGGAAGGTGCCAGAACAAGAATAAAACCGGTGGATGCCGTTATAAAAGAAACGAATGAAAAAATTATATTAGTAGGAAATCAATTGTCAGTTGAAATTGATAAGAATCCTTTTAGGATTTGTATTAAAAATCAAGACGGACTATATCTTCATGCTGATTTGGAGGACCTTGGCTATCAAGAGGATTCCAACAGCAGACGTATTCATACAAGTGAGATTTTTGAGGGTGACTGTTTTTACGGATTTGGCGAAAAAACCGGAACCCTAAATAAATATAAAAAAAGCATGACAATGAGCCCCAAAGATGCGATGGGCTATGATCCCATTGAGACAGATTCCTTGTATAAGCACATCCCTTTCTATATTAAGTGCAATAAGAATACCAAAATAGCTTCCGGCTACTTCTATCACACCACGTACGAATGTGATTTTGATATGGGCAGGGAACATAGCAATTATTGGAAGAAGCACAGCCGCTTCCGGACTGACGGCGGAGATATCGACTTGTTTTTTATTGCAGGCCCTTCCGTTTCTGAGGTTATCACTAGATACACCGACCTTACTGGCAAATCCTGCATGCTTCCCAGATATGCATTGGGATATCTAGGCTCTTCCATGTATTACTCCGAGCTTGAGAATGATTGTGATGATGCTATTTTAGAATTTATTGATACTGCAAGAGAAGAACAGATTCCCATAGATGGTTTTCAACTTTCCTCCGGCTATACAGTATCAGACAACAAGCGTTATGTTTTTACCTGGAATAATAAACGATTTAAAGACCCAAAAACATTTTTCACAGAAATGGAAAAAAGAGGTATTTGTACCTCTCCAAACATAAAACCTGGTTTATTGTTGACGCATCCTTATTTGGATGAATTAAAAAAAGAACAGGTATTTATAAAAGACAGCTGCAAAACAAACGATTGTATTGGAACCTGGTGGGGTGGCAAAGGACTTTTTGCTGATTTTACTTCAAGTCATACGAGGAATATATGGAAAACCTATCTAAAGAAAAATGTTCTGGATTATGGAGTTACCAGCATATGGAATGATAATTGTGAATATGACAGCATTGTTGACAAGGATGCTCACTGTGATTTTGAAGGGAAAGGCGGGACAGTCGGACAGTTAAAATCTGTAATGTCAAACATTATGTGTCATATTACAAAGGACGCCATTCATGAAACCTCTTCACAAGTGAGACCTTTTATTGTATGCCGTTCCGGACATGCAGGAATCCAGAGATATGCTCAGTCCTGGGCCGGAGACAATTACACCAGTTGGGACTCCCTAAAATATAACATAGCAACTATACTTGGGATGGCATTATGTGGAGTAACCAACTATGGCTGTGATATCGGAGGTTTTTATGGTCCGTCACCAGAGCCTGAGTTACTGGTAAGATGGGTTCAAAACGGTATTTTTCAGCCACGCTTTTCCATTCATTCTACTAATACAGATAATACAGTAACAGAACCCTGGATGTATTCTGACTGCAAGGACTACATTAAAGATGCCATTCAATTTCGTTACCGAATGATACCCTATTACTATTCCTTAATGGAACGAGCCTATAAAACAGGTCTGCCAATTATACAACCAATGCTTGCAGCCTTTCAGTATGATGAGAATTGTTATGAAAATGGTGTTGACTTTATGGTAGGTGATTCTCTTCTTGTAGCCAATGTCGTGGAGAAAAATCAAACCGTACGGGATATTTATTTACCAAAGGATGAAATCTTTTACGATTACTATACCAGAGAACGCTTAGAGGGAGGACGTACCATACAAATACCTGTTACCTTAGCAAGTATTCCGATGTATATAAGAGCCGGAGCCATAATCCCGTTAGCAGACAATCAACTCTATAACCTGCACCAGGATAAAGTTACCAATCTCCATATAATCATGGCACCTGATAAAGATGGTGAATTTGTCCTATATGAAGACGACGGCACTTCAATGGACTATGAAAACGGAGTATATTTAAAAGAACACATGCTTATGAAGGCTGGTGAGTGTGTAACCTTTGAAGTAAAGCGGGAAGGCAATTATCGTTCTTCCGTAGAAACCATCCTGGTTGACATGATACGCAAGGATAAATCTCCTTATTGGGTTAAACTTAATAATGAATTCATGGAACATTTTCATCACCGTGCAAAGTTTGAGGCAGCGAAAACAGGTTGGTATTACAGCCAGACCTTAAAATCAGTGTTTATCAAGTATAAGAATCCAAAAGAAGATTATTCCTTAACTGTTTCTTTTGAAGAATTCGATATACTTGGCATGTAATCACAATTAGGTAATTGGGAAGCTATTTGTTTAGAATAATGAAGCAGACGAAATCACCAAAATTAAGGTGACTTGATAATAATCACAGACTGTTTTTGGTGTTTTGACTAGTTACATCATATAAAAAACAGTTTCACAATTGACTAGTAATACAATTTATTAGAAAGGAATACTATAATCATGGCAATTATGACCTGTAATTACTATAGCAGCACCTTAAAAAATACTATCGCACTAAATGTATTTATTCCGACTCCAGAGGGAAATGAGCAAATTACAGACGATGAAGTAAAAAAACAATATCATTATAAGGAAGGACTTCCTGTTGTATACCTTTTGCATGGAGCATATGGTAATTACAGCTCCTGGCTTCGTTTCAGTAATGTGGAAAGATATGCACAAGAGCATTGCTGCGCATTAGTCATGGCTTCAGCAGAAAACAGCTTTTACCAGAATATGTTTCATGGTAATGCATATGCAGCTTTTTTCACAAAAGAACTGCCTGAATTCATTAAAAGTGTTTTCCCGATATCCGATAAGCGTGAAGATACCTATATAGCCGGTTTTTCCATGGGCGGCTATGGCGCATGGTATCTGGCTCTTTCGAACCCTGATATGTACTGTAAGGCTGCCAGCATGTCCGGAGCACTAGATATTGTAAAACTGTATCAGGATAGTATCAATAATAAAATAAACGCACCAATTATGTGGAACAGCCTATTTGAGAACCCTGATAAGCTGGATGGAAGTTTATCTGATTTAATACGTCTGTACGATGACTGTGTTAAGGCTGGAAAGATACCGGAATTGTACCAGTCCTGCGGGAGGGATGACTTTTTATATGAGATGAATCTTTCCATTAAGGCAAGACTCGAACAAAAGAATGCTCTGTTAGTGTATAAAGAAGATGTTGGAGGGCATACCTGGGACTTCTGGGATAAGGACATTAAAAATGTTCTGGATTGGCTATTTTTTAAGTAGTCATAAAAGTTTACAAGTGGGAAGAAGCGGTTCTACTGTTGCATTTTAAGGCTGTTTTCATAGCCTTTTAAACATATTAATAAAAATGTGCATGATATGCAGTAAAGGCAGGATTTTTACTTTAACTGCATATCATGTATTTTTTACTATCCTTTTCTTATGTGTAATTCCTGGTCAATACACAGCTTCTACCTTTCTATATCTAAAAGGCAAAAAGGAGGTAATCTACAGTACAAGGAAATCTTATTACCATTAATGTTATTAGGTATCAAAACAATATTGTAAAAAAAGGCAGACGGATACATTCTGCAACCAACCGGTTTCTTGTAATAAAGAACTTTTATTATAAATACTTTTTCATATTCTTAAGAACGACTGCATATGCATTTGACCACATATGGACTCCTTCCACCGTAAACTCTTTTTTCAAATCTCCTTCTTCATCTGTCAGACCTTCATCTACGTTTATAAAATTAAGCCCCAGTTTCAAAGCCAATTCTTTAACTTCTTCATTTAGTATTTTAATATTGGCATTATTTCGAGAAGCAATCTCTTTGCTGTAACGCCTCCTTAATTTCCGGGTTTTGCAAAAGTTCTGTCATTCTTTGTGTTGTCATAATCGTCTCTCCTTTTTATTTAAATTATAGTGTGAATTTAATAATAATTCTTAGCTAATTCATAAATAAATTGATCTCTTATTCTTTTATTTCCGTCATATATTGTTCTACTCCTCTTATCCCTTCCTTCTGATATTTCAGATATATTTTTTCCCATGGGATAATTCCGGCTTTGCAATTAATTTTCCTTTTATTATAAGCTTGAAATATATATAACGTCTAATATATAATTATCTATATATTATATACTTTTACATGTATGAAAGGATTTACTATGGAACTATTACAACTGAAATACTTTCAAACCGTTGCCCGTTATGAGCATGTAACGCGGGCAGCAGAAGAACTACACATCCCTCAACCGGCTCTTAGTAAAACTATTTCACTTCTAGAAAAGGAACTGAGGGTATTATTGTTTGACCGTCGCGGAAAGTATATACATTTAAATCAATATGGTAAGGCTTTTTTAAAAAGAGTGGAACAAGCATTAGCTGCAATAGAAGATGGAAAAAAAGAACTGAATGATTTAGCCGGAAAATCATTCGGAGACGTAAAGCTGGCTGTACTGGCTGCTTCTAATCTGCTGCCGGAACTCCTAAGCTCCTTTCGTAAGGAGTATCCACATATAAGTTTTAACCTGATACAGCATTTCCCCGGTTCCATAACCAAACCAGATTTTGACTTATGCATTTCCTCATCTGCCATTAAGCTTGAAGGTACTAATAGCATTCCTATTATAAAAGAAGAAATCTTTCTCGCAGTCCCAGTTGAACATCCACTTGCAAAGCGAACGAATATCCAGCTTAGTGAGGTTGCAGGTGATAATTTCATAAGCCTAAAGCCGGGGCAAGGACTTCGGGAAATCACCGATAAGTTTTGCCAATATGCCGGATTTACTCCTCAGATTATATTTGAAAGTGATGATCCGGCAACTGTTCGTGGTCTTATCAGAGCAGGACAGGGTATCGCATTTATCCCTGCAATTACGTGGGGCGGGTCTACCGGGTCTTCTATGAAACTTTTGCATATTGAAGAACCAGCTTGTGAAAGAACCATATCCCTCTCCTATACTGTAGAACGCTACCTGCCCCAGGCAGCACTATTATTCCGTCAGTTTGCAATTGATTATTTTGCTAAGCTTGGTTCAAATGGTACGATATAATCGCCGTGTATATATCTTACTTTTATCTGGCTTTTAACTTTTATAGATATATCACGGCTGTACGCATCGTTAATCAGATTCTTAAACGTATTCCTTCCTTTGCTTTCTACTGTAATAAATATATTCCAAGGCCGTAGGGCAAAATTTTATAATTATCTTTATCCCTAACACTCCCAGCTTCCATAAGTACCTGTCTAACATTTCGAATCTCAACATACTCTTCTTTCTCTCCTGCATTCATACAAACCAGAACCGTACCCTTCACTCCCCTTCTCACAAAGGCAAACATTCTGCTTTCTTTCTCCGCGTGAACTATTTCAAAGCAGGCTTGGGGATTCGTATGGATTTTTCTAATACTGACAATACTCTTCACAAAATCCGCCATCTCATTCTCCTCATTCTGCCAGGGCATCGGTCTTCGATATTCTGCTTCCTTAATTCCGCTTATTCTCTTCTCATCCCCATAGAACATGCTTGGAACTCCCGGACAGAGCATTAGAAAAAGAAAGGCAAGCTTCCACTTTCGAATATCACCCCTGCATAGGGAAAGAAAACGAGGTACATCATGACTATCCAGTAAATTAAGCTGACCCAGGGTAATATTGGTCGGATAACGAAATAACATCATTGATATGGCACCTGAAAATTGAAAGGCGTCTAGTTTATCCATTGCAAAAAATTCTCTACAATTTCTTTGAAAATTATAATTCATAGTAGAGTCAAAAGCATCCCCCCTAAGCCAACTCTCTGAATTCTCCCAAACCTCTCCGATTAATACAATCTGCGGATTTTCTTCCTTGGCTGCTCTGCGGAAATTTCTCCAAAAGTTCCGGTCTATTTCATTAGCCACATCCAACCGCCATCCATCAATTTTGTACTCCCTAATCCAATACCTGCAGACATCTTCAAAATACTTCTGAACTTCGGGGTTGGCGGTATTTAGCTTCGGCATCTTTTTTTCATAGGCAAAGCAGGCATAGGTTGGTACATCTTTTGTGCCGGCAGGACGAATCACAGGGAATTTCAAATTGTAAAACCAATCCTTATATTTGGATTGTTCTCCATTCTTAACAACATCGTCAAAGGCAAAGAAGTGCCAGCTGCAGTGATTAAAGACGCCATCAATAACAATCGTCATATCCCTGTCATGCACCTTTTCTACCAAATCTTTAAAATCTTCATCACTGCCAAGACAAGGATCAATGTGGTAATAATCCAGTAAATCATATTTGTGGCTCTCTCCGGCTGTAAATACTGGATTCAGGTAGATACAATTAAAACCCAGATTTCTGATATAATCCAGATTTGCTGTAATCCCCGGAATGGTACCTCCAAACTTGCTTTTACTTACCGCACCACCCTCCAGTGTAATCTGCTTCCCACTATTATCTATTCTGCCCTTTCCGCTGGCGAAGCTATCAGGAAATATATTATAAACCACTGCGTTCTTAAACCAGTCGGGAACGTCTAGAATTTCACTTCTTAAAATAACAGGATATTGAAAGTATTCGCTCCGTCCTTCGATTACCGTACCGTCCAGGACGAAATCCGGCAATTCCGCTGAGAATTGATTAGCATAATAATAGATCCATTCCTCTCCCTTTACTAATTTAAAATAATAGCATACTCTGTTATACGGAGTCCCAAAGGTAACCTCATAATAATCAAATAATTCATCCCTGGCTACCACCCCCATTGGTAGTGGATAAAACTCTACCGGACTCTTACTGCATGCCCGGTCTCCATAATAGAGGGTACAAGAGGAAAGATCCGAGACTTCCGATCTTAGGCGAATCGTCATTGTCTTCTCATCATTAGCAAATGCGTACTGGGACTGGGGTATATGTAAAATTGCACTTTTATTCATTTTTAGCTCCTTTAATTCTGTTCATAATCATCTATTAACCCTTTACACCGCCAGCGGTAAGACCTGATACCATATACTTCTGTATACAGAAGAAAATGATAAGAACCGGAACCGACACCAAAATGGCTGCTGCTGAAAATATGGACCAGTTCCTGCCGTAATCGTCAGCTTGCAGCTGGTACAACCCGCCTGCAAGAGAATAGCTATTCTCTTGCAGCATAAAGGTTGTTGCAAATAAGTATTCGTTCCAGACAAATATAATAACCATGACTGAGGTTACGATAATCGCCGGCCGCGCAAGAGGCAGTATAATCTTTACAAGCATTTTAAGATTTCCAGCTCCATCAATTTTTGAAGCTTCTTCAATCTCAATCGGTATTGTGTCAAAATATCCTTTCATATTCCAGATGCCGAAAATGCACATTGAGCCTGCATAAATCAAAATCAGACCCAGATGCAGATTTAAAAGGTGCATGATTTTGTACAAACGAAAAATAGCAAACATGGAAAGTATCTGGGGAAATGCATTCAACAGCAGAAGCATTTTTAATGCACTTCTTCTGCCCCGAAAACGGAATCTGGAAAAGGCATATGCCGCTTCTACCGAAACAGTCATTGCAATAACCATGGTTCCGACACTCAGAATTACAGAATTCTTAAGCCATACGAAAAATGGTTCCTCAAACAGTATCTTTCGAAAGTTTTCTAAGGTTGGATTTTTAGGCAACAGAAACAACCCCGAAGACAGGGCTGACCCGCTTTTGCTAAAGGCCAGTGATATTGCGTATAATATAGGAATTAATCCTGCCAGGCACAGAAGGATAAAGACAATATTCAGAGCAATGTAGCCAATTGTTTTTTTCATTCTATACTTTTTCATTTGCTTCCTCCTCCTTGACACTCTTGTTGGTAAATATGGAAAATAAAAGGATTATTCCAAATATAACAATGGATACAGCTGACGACAGTCCATAATTGTTAGATACAAATGCATTCTGATGTGCATAGGTTATAACGGTCTGAAGCGTTGCTCCGGTATAAGAGCCTTTCTGCATGGTCAAAAGATAAATAATATCAAACTGCTTAAAGGTAGTAAAGGTAGTCAGGATTACTGCAGGAGCAATCACAGGCCGTATACACGGAACAGTAATATAAATATTCTTCTTCATAAAACCAGCTCCATCCATTACTGCACTTTCATAATAGCTTCGATCAATGCTTTGCAGTGCTCCGTCAATCATCATAATCATAAAGGGTAAAGCCATCCATAGGTTTAACACGAGACAGGAAAGAAAAGCAGGAATATTTTCTGAGAGAAAGTTGACCTTGGGTTGTCCAAGCATCACAGCTATCTTATTCAGCAACCCAAACTCTGTATTATATATACCGACCCGCCACAACAGGATAGAAACATAAGCAGGCATTGCCCACGGAAACATAAGCAGAGTTTTATAAAGCCGCTTCAGCTTAAGGCCGGGTGCGTTTAAACCCAGTGCGATAAAAAAAGCGAGTACTATCTGCAGAACCATATTTATAGCGGTCCATAAAATTGTAGTCATCAATGCGGCGAAGAACCCTGAGTTGATTTTAGACAGTGCCCTCACATAATTACCCAGACCAATAACTTTATAATTCATCCAATGGAACAAATTCATATTGGTCAAGGATATAAATCCTGTATAAAGAATGGGGAACACAATGATAATACCAATCAGGAGCAATGCAGGAAATGAGTAAATCCATGGGATATAGCTGTGTTTTCTCTTCATTATCTGTTTTATTCCTTTCGCTTTGCCCAGTACACACGGCAGCATGCCTGGTAAATTAATTTCTTATACTAAAATAGCGGTTGGTAATTTGGTATTTATACATTAATCCAGCGAGAGCAATACCCTCCTCTATAATGACATTCCTGTTGTACTCGTTACATATATGTTTATACTTGGCTTCACAGAAAAACTTAATGGAGTATATATCACTCTCGCAAAATGATACGGACAGTTATGTAAAAACCCGTCTTGTTGATATTTTATAATTCCTTATTACTGCATATCCGCAATTGCTGTCAAAGCTTCCTGCTGATATTTATCAGCAGATGCATCAATGTCTTCGCCGGATTTATTCACCGCGGCGAGGAAGCTTTCCATCGGTACCCACATAACACTTAATTGTGGAATATTCGGCATCGGCCGGGCGGTATCCGCTGTCTTCTTCATGGCAACTATCATCTCATTGGCAGCCACATCAGCATCATCATATGCTTTATTATTCGCAGGAGCACAATTCGACAATTTCGCTATGTCAATTGCAACCTTAGTACCAGCCAAAGTTATAAGCACTTTTGCTATCGCATCCTTTTTGGATTCAGCTGTATATTTTAATACGGAGAAGCCTTGAACTCCTGAATAAGGTACCAAGCTTTTCCCATTCGGAAGCTTAAAATCTGCTAAGCTCTTAAATCCAAGTTTTATTGTTGTATTTTTCATTCCCGAGATTAGCCAGGGACCTCCAATAATCGCTGAGGCCTTTCCTTCATTAAATAATGTACCTACCGTATTATAGTCGCCATCCGCTTGGAGCTTAGAAAATTTCTGATTGTAGGCAACTGCTTCCTTGGTCGCCTGCAGATTAAGTCCCGGCTGTACATCTGCATTTATTATGTAACCGCCGAAGCCGTTGATGAACGGAGCTACGTTATATGCTGTAGAATGTTGGTTAAGAACCGCATAGGTGCCTGCGTCTATATCCGTATTGGTTACCATATAATCATATAAATCTTCTGTTGTAGAAGGAATCTCTCCTTTCCATAAATCCTTATTGTACATGAATAAGAGAGTTTCAAAGTAAACCGGAAGCTGATATTTGACTGATTTATAAGTCCCTGCCTCTAAAGTCATCGGCAGAAGATCTGACATAGCATCTTCGCTGATTAGATCAGTAATTGGAGTTAATATGCCCATCTCTGCAAACATGCCGATGGAATCCTGTGCGTAAAAATACATATCCGGACCATTTGCTGTATCTGTACCATATAGCTTCAATTGATCCGTCAAGCCTGTTTTTTTCTCAAAGATAACAGAGATTTTATCATCCTTTAACGTTTCATTGACCCTGTTTTGAATCACTGCCATAATCGCTTCATCCGCATCATGCCAGATTTTCAGTTCTACTGGTTTAGCCAGTGCGGCATCTGTCGGTTCGCTTTCTGACTGCTGCTGCGCATCCGGCACCTTTGTCGGATTGCTTCCTGTAGTACCTTGCTTGGACTTACTGTCACAACCCGTCAATCCCCCAAAGATTAATAATACGCATAGTATTAAGCTTACTATTTTTTTCATAATTACCTCCTTTTTATTTAGGAAATCGCTTTCCTACTACCAAAATATAATTTAGCATTATTCTTAGTTGCTTAAGCTATTTTTACCATATTATTATGATATAATCAAATATATTTTAGTAAAAACAGTTGACTTTGTAAGGAAATCGCTATACTATAATAGCAAATATGTTAATTATTTAAGGAGTAAAATATGCCGATTACCATCAGTGATGTCGCCAGGGAAGCCGGCGTATCAACCTCAACTGTTTCAAAAGTATTGAACAATTGGACAACCATATCCCCTGCTACCGTAGATCGGGTCAAACATGCAATCCACAAGCTGAATTATACGCCAAATTCCAGAGCCGTCAGCTTCGCCAGACAGACAACACAAAATATTGTTTTTTTAACTTCTCTGGGAAAAAATGAGGCCTATCACAATCCTCATATGTTTGACATTATGTGCGGTGTCAATAGTATCCTGGCGAAAAACAATTATACACTCTCCCTTGTAGATATTTTTAATGATTCCTATCAGGGGGAATCCGTTACCAGGGTAATGGCTCAAAAGTGCGCTGACGGAATGGTAATCCACGGTTCCGCCATTAGTAAAGAAATCGCTGATCTCATCACCAAACAGCAATTTCCTCATATACTCATCGGTCATCCGGGATTTGAAACCCAGCTATGCTGGATTGACACCAACCATGTCTTAGCCGGACAGGCAGCCGCAGAATATCTGATTTCCAACAATTACGGTGATGTCGCCTTTATCGGCGGCAAAAAGACGGACCACATCTCTATGCAAAGGCTCAAGGGATTCCTGGGGACTATGCATAGTTATGGTTATCTAGTATCACCAGAAAAGATATTGTATACGAACTCCAGCAGAGAGGAGAGCTATGAAGCAACTATCCGGCTGTTGGAACTAAAAAAATCCCCGAGCGCTATTGTATGTGAAAGCAATACAATTGCACTAGGAACTGCAAGGGCTATCGAAAAGATGAAACTGGAGGTACCGAAAGATATCGCTTTCCTGACTTTTGATGCATACCCGTATTCTGAAATTATTGATCCAAAGCCAACCGTCATTGATATCAATGTCTATGATATGGGAATACAGGCAGGGATTATGCTGCTACGCAAGATGGAGAACCCGGCGCTGCAGATTCAGACATATACTACCCTTCCAGTGGTTAATGCGGGAAAGACGACGTAGTAACAAGAAGCCCCAAAAGTTGTGGTATACCAGGTAATCATATGAAGGAAAAATCTATTTGAGAGTTAAAAATCAGGGCTTGCCTCTTAATTAAGGCAGTCCCTGACTTTCTTAGCTTTAATAATCTTGTTTCATTACACATTCATACTGCGGAATTTATTTCAGATATGCTCCGTTATTACCGATTTTACCTGGTGCCGGATTACCTGGCAAATCCAGGACATAAATTCTCATATTGCCTTTTCCCACTCTGGGTATTGTTAATTTGCCATCTGTTACTACCTTTACATCTCCCGAAATCGCATCCTTATAGATACCATTTGGTATTCCTGAAAAGGCTGCACCATCTGTAATGGATACCAGTACAAAACTATCCACCCCGGTTTTCGTATCCGTATAACGTCTCTTAAAAGCCATTTCTCCCGAAACACCTTCCGTTGAATACTGCCCCTTCCTAAGGGCAGGTATTTTTCTTCTGATTTTATTCAATCTCTGTATATGCAGGGAAAGAGGATGGTTTAAGGCTGTTGCCATTGCTCCTGTTGCATTGGTATATTCAGCATAATCCGTTACAGTTATGGAACCTTCAATATTGTCCCCGAAATAAGCTCTTCCTGTCTCACTTAAGGGTTTTGTTGGACCGGCATCAATCACTGCTCCCTTCTTAAATTCTATTTCACTTCCGTAATAAATACATGGAATTCCCCGAAAAGTATACATCAGGTTCAAATTCTCTGCCCAGGTATCCTGGGAACCGGCAAACCTTTGGTTTTCCGGTGCGCCATCCGGTGCATAATCATGGGAATCCACATAAGTTACGTTCCAGGTAGCATCACTGTAAAATTGATCCCCATCCACTCCCACACGAAATGCATCTCTGGCATTATTAAAATTCCAATGCATGGGAAAATCTATTACACCCAGTCCGGAAGATGTACTTTTATCCGGTGTGCGATAGGTATTGCCGGTCAACAAATGATTTCTGCTGACAGGCTGGTCACTGACATTCTGGTTATCATTCCAGTGCTGGAAAGTACTGTTCATATTAGTAGCTGTATCACTCCAAGGATAGGCTAAGGTCTCTGCCCAGGTGTAAAACGGTGTGGAAATTGCAGGTATATTACTATTCCATACCTGCCGGTACCTGGTAGCCACTTCTCCGAACACAAAGAAATCTTCTCCTCCTGCCGCTTTAAAGGCTGGGATAAATTCTTTATTAAAAGTCAGTCTGGATATGTGTTTTACCGTATCAATCCGGAAAGCATCAACCCCCATATTAATATAACTTCTGTAGGCATTTATTAAATAATCCGATACGGCTGGATTCTCTGTGTTTAAATCCACACAATCCCCTGCTATCTGACCGGTTTGGACCGTATAACCTTCCCAGCTTAAGCTTTTTTCATGGTGATAAATATTTTCTGTATCCTGGGTATCTTCTTTCATGGCATATAGTCTGGCCTGATATTGTTGTGCCGGAGGTAAGGTATCATAATTATCGGGAAGTTTTCCTTCATCAATTCTGATAATCGTATCAGCAGTATCTTCCTGAGTTTCATCCTTTGTAAACAACGGATATAGATTTTCCTCCCCAAAATTTCCCGAATGGTTTAATACGATATCCTGTATGATTTTTAACCCCTTCTCGTGGACCGCATTAATTAAATCCTGATAGGTTGCATCATCCGATTCATATCTTGGGTCTATCTCACTGAAATTAACGGCATGGTAACCGTGATAATCATAGCCGCTCATGTTCTTCACGACCGGAGTAATCCAAATTGCCGAAAACCCCAGTGCCTTTATGTAATCCAGTTTTTCAATAAGACCTTTAAAGTCACCTCTCCATGCCGGGTCGTTACTGTCCTTCATGGCTGCCACTTCATCCCAGCAATGTACATTATTATTGGAATCTCCATCATAGAACCGGGTTACCATAACAAAATAGATAGTTTCATCTCTGAAATCAATCCCTTTTTCCGGTGCCGGTGTTATGGTCGGCGTGACTGTTGGTGTTTTAGTCGGCGCAGGCGTAACTGTCGGTGTTGGTGTAACGTACGTTTCCGGATTACTCTCATACCATTGATTGTCCTTATACCACCATTCTCCCTTTGTCCGTGTTAAATCAGAAGTCTGCTTCCCGTTATAATTGAATATCAGGTTAACCTGCGTGGACTCGGAAAAAGTATATTTGTACCACCTGTTTCCCTCCGGCGTCATATCTCCCCCCGGCCAGGTTGTTGTACTGCCGGAGGGTTGTAAATTCCAATAATATATCTTCGCTCCGTCCCAGGGACTTTTAAAATGCACCGTAATGGAATCCGCAGTTATTTCGGGATTGTACTGGTACCACTGGTTATTCTTATACCACCATTCCCCCGAAGTCCTATGTAAGTCTGCAGTCTGTGAACCATTCTGATTAAATATCAGATTAACACTTTGGGTATTGCTGAAGGTGTAACCAAACCAATTATCACTTTCAGCTTTCATTTGTACTCCCGGCCATGAAACCGGCTTATTGTTATCCCCGTTCAAATTCCAATAATAGATATTTGGTGCACTATACGTCCCTTTATAATGCACCGTAACCGAGGATACTGTTTCTGCCTGCGTCTTTTGAAATGTGCCGGATGTTGCTAGTCCTGTTACCACCATTGCAATTAGCAGCACATATACCGTCAGTTTTCTCCAGAAACCCTTCTTCATACTTTTTATACCTCCTGCCTTTTTTGAAGGGTCACTCCTATTGGCATAGATAAATCCTATCCTAAATATATGCCTGCTGAAATAACCCTTTAATTTATTGACAGCCTGCTGATGTCTCTCTTTACTGACTCTATCCCACAAGCCATTCAACCGATAGAATAAAACAGTCTTTTACTACTGCTGGATACCCTTTATGTTCTGTTCCACCCTTCATTCCACTTTTCACTATAAAGCAAAAGAATGTCCTGTTATTTCTTTGTTAATATTGACTGATATTATTTTATAGTTTAATATAATTATATCATTTTATACCGAAACTTCTTGCAATATCCTGGGATTTATTTGTACAATACTATCATTCAGAAGAATATAAGCAGCTGAAAAACTGCCGGATTCGGATTTACGGCACTGTATAGATGGAGGTATTTTATGGATATTAATAATTATACTTTTTACAAAGAGAAAAAAAAACATGGCAACAGTACTTATCCTTTCACTATCTACAAGGTACGGATGCCGGAAACCTTTTATCAGTTTCCCCTGCATTACCATGGAGAGGTGGAACTGATTCATGTAAGTGAAGGCAAAGGGATTATTACCGTCAATCTAAAACCTTATGTTGTTACAGCCGGAACCATAGCTTTCATATCCCCGGGAATCCTACATTCCATGGAACAATGCCCAGGAGAGCCCTTTGTTTATAGGAATTTCATCTTTGATTTAAAAATGGTACTTACACATACCTCCGATGAAAGTACCCTAAAAACCCTGCTTCCCATTATGGCAAATAAAATATATTTCCCGGTAATTATTGATAAGCAACATCCTCTGAATGTTCCTCTAACAGCATATATCAGTACGATGCAACAAATCCATGATACCAGGCTTCCGGGGTATGAACTGGCAATAAAATCCCAAATCATGCTAATAATTTATCTGCTTACATCGAATAACCAGCTGCTTACAGATAATTATTATTTTAAATTTACTGTCAGTAAATTAAAAAAAGTTCTATTTTACATTAGCAGACATTATGAAGAATCCATATCCATACAGGATGCTGCTGCAATTTTCGGAAGCAGTCCCTCTCATTTCATGCGTTTTTTTAAAAATACAACAGGTTCTTCTTTCATACAGTATTTAAATGACTACCGCCTAAATATAGCACAAGAACAACTACTGACAACTTCCTGCTCCATTTTAGATATAGCGGTTAATGCTGGTTTTAATAATCTCTCCTATTTTAACCGTATGTTTAAAAATAAATTTCAAGAATCCCCTTCAAGCTATCGGAAAAAACACTCATTTCCTCATCCGCCTGACCGTAAGAAATAACAGCCACATTGTAGTCAATTACATTTTGAAAAAACATATAAATCATTCCCCAAAATTCTGATTTACTTAATAACACCATAAATAAGGTTAAAAATATAGCCGCCTTTTATTGACAAATCGGTTTAATGATGTTAAACTCAAATCAGATTTAACATCATTAAACTAAGGAGTGTTTGATATGGTCGAGTACAAATTAGGTGTTATGGAAATGAAGTTTGCGGATTTGATGTGGGAGAATGAGCCAATTTCCTCCGGTGACTTGGTAAAATTATGTGAACAGGAATTAGCCTGGAAGAAATCTACTACTTATACCATGCTGCGCCGCCTATGCCAACGCAATATTTTCAAAAATCAAGGTGGTTTGGTTTCTTCCATTCTATCCAAGCAAGAGTTCCATGCTTTGCAGAGCGAAAAGTTTATTGAAGAAACTTTTGACGGCTCGTTACCGCAATTTTTAGCGGCATTTTCAACAAGAAAAAAGCTGACTGATAAAGAAATTGAGGAATTGGAAAAATTAATACACCAGAGCAGGAGGTGAACCTATGGCGTATTTTATTCACTCGAAAATCCTTGATACTTTTTTACAAGTCCTCAATATGAGTTTGACTGCGAGCATCATAATTGTTTTCGTGCTGGTTGCACGACTGCTTTTGAAAAAAGCTCCTAAGGTTTTCTCCTATGCGCTGTGGAGCATTGTGTTCTTTCGGCTGCTTTGCCCGATTACCTTTGAAAGCATGTTTAGCTTGTTGCCAATCAATGCAAATCCCATTTCCACCAATACCATTTATTCAGAAACGCCACAGATAAGCACAGGTATAACGACTGTTGACAATGCAATCAACCCCATATTACCTGCCCCTGCAAACGGCGCAAGTGACGATAATCCGCTGCTGATAGCGGTAACCATTGGTGAAAACCTCTGGATTATGGGAATAGTTGTGCTGCTGACTTATAGCATTATTTCTCTTTTACGACTACGCAAAAAACTGATAGGCGCAGTAAAGCTGTACGATAACATTTTTCTTGCCGACCACATTGCATCCCCCTTTGTTATCGGTCTGTTCCGTCCGAAAATTTACTTACCATCGTCTTTAGCGGAGCAGGAGCAAAGCTATATTATCCTGCATGAACAAACCCATATCCGTCGCTTTGACCATGTAATGAAAATTGTGACATTTGTGGCTTTGTGTATCCATTGGTTTAATCCGCTCGTTTGGATAGCGTTTACGCTTACGGTCAATGACATGGAAATGTCCTGTGATGAAAGCGTAGTGAAACGGCTGGGGGCCAACATTCGAGCGGAATATTCTGCATTGCTTTTAAGTCTTGCAACAGGCAAAAAAATCATTGCCGGTACCCCTTTGGCCTTTGGAGAAGGAGATATTAAAAGCAGGATAGAGAATGTTCTGCACTACAAAAAGCCTGCCTTGTGGGTCATGCTGGCATCATTGGCTTCCGTATCTGCAGTCTGTATTGCATTTGCGTCCAACCCACCGCGTACATCAATGGATTGGGCTAAAAACCTGCGTGTCAAGGATGTTGCAAAAATTGAGTTGGTCGTAATGTCGAGCGATGAAAATGAGCGGTATCGCTTATATGAGCCTTCTGAGTTCTCCGACATTGTTACGCTGGTGAATAAAAGCCGTGGTGTCTATCTTCCAAACCCGGAAAGTATGGCGGGCAACGCTGAGACATATTATATTACCACCACAGATGGGGTGCGCCATATATTCAGTAACAATGGCTATCTATTTATTGATGGGGACTCTTATGACGCCGGACATCATTGGCTTTCGTCGTGGGGCAATGTAAAAGGAAATGCCCCGCTGCCGGAGACCTTTCTCTTTGGCAATGAGAAATTATTAACCATGGACGAACTAAAGCTCATTGCCTCAAAAGGCGATGCTATTTCTTGGGATGACTTTGCTCCCTACAATGGGCAGGATATCGGTTTCGGGCTGTATATTATGCACTATCCAATGGAGCCGCCTTATTATGTTAGAGTTGGCGGAGTGCCAGGGGAATCGCCTATATATGTTTATTTAGGTTCTACCGAGACGGGGCAGGATATTGACATTCGGCAGGAAAGCATAGATGAGTTTATTCAAAATTCCGAAGTGGAACGTATTGTTTTCTGGGTGAAGCCCGACGAAACTCCGCAAGCTATCGGCAAAGTGGCAGTTATGCAGTGGTTGAACCGTTACAAAGGTGATAAAGTATCTAATCTTGAGCGTATCACTGATTATACCGTTGACAGTGTGAATGTAATTTCTGGCACACCCAAAGCAGGGCAGACTTGGCAGGATATGCCGTACCATTATGTTGTTCGTGCAGAATACAGCATATCAACCGCTACGGAAGAATATCTCTCTCCCGCTGATGGTATTTCAGGAAAAGGCTGGTTTAAGGGATTGTTTAAAGAACTATGTGTGAAATCGTTAGGCAATGGAAACTTTGAAGTTATCAGCATAGGAACAGGCGGAGGTGAACAGAAGTTTTTACAGCAATAGTCAATTTATAATAATATGTTCAGAATGTTCAGGAATACTTTACAGCGTAACTATTAACTTGGATTACCGGCATCCTTATCTACACCTCCTCCATTCAACAGATTGGAGTTTGTAAACAAGAACGTTTGCAAATAAGAACAGCCCTTAAATATTCTGGATAGGAAGCAGCTCATTCTAGGTAGTCGGTTTTCTTTCAGTCCCTATTCATATAAATCACTTATATAAGTAAAAATTATACCCCTCATTTCTTCACAACATCTGTCATTATCTTTGCCTCTAATGCTGAACAATGCAGGAAGAACTGTTCATTTTTGAACAGTTCTTCCTTATTTTCATCACTTAGAACGGCAAAGATTAATTACAGGAAATCCCTTCAATATAAAACAATTCAACCGCAAGAGAAAAATACCCAGTACATTTATAATTTTAAATAGTTTCTTTAAATCATTTGTGTAATGCAACGAAGATATTATCTATTCTGCATATTATTTCCTATTTTTTTCAATCCATTCTATAGAATAATCAACCAGTGCTTTCTGACTCATGGACTTTATTAATGCATTACCAATATATGCTTCTCCAACTATATGACTATTTTCAAAGGATATACCTATTTCTTCAAAATCTTCACCATCAACATATAGTGTTTCATAAGTAACCCACTCTCTTACTCCATCTACCATAATAGCACTGCTTTCTTTGGTAACATGCTTTGAAGGATACATTGCTATCGTATCTGCCAAATGAATTGATGTATTTTTATTATAGCCTACACCAATTAATAATACTTTTCCATTCAAATGGTATAATTTATCCATGGGAGAACCTTGACCAAATATATTACTTAAATCATGCCCTGTCGTAAGATATTCTGCGTTTTTTCCGACTGCGGCAACTGAACGGGCTGGATGATCGCTTCTATATGCTCCCTGCCAATTACGAAACATTTCCGCAACTGCTCCCATAGTGTTCGTTGGAGTAATTCTCTTATCATATGCCGGCCAGTTTTCACGTATTGTTTGCCACCATTCCCTTGGCTCTTCCCAGTGGACACCTGATTCTGGGTCTAGGTTTTTCCAAGACTGTGTTGGCATCATAATCGTCCCGTCAGTTCCTACAGTATCTAACAGTGCTTCTATCACAATTTGAGGTCCTCCGCATACAAATCCCATACTGCTTAATGAAGCATGTACCATTACAGTATCACCGTTTACAATTCCAACCTTTTTTATACCATCAATAATATCCTTTTTTAAAACTAATTTTCTCTCTACCGATTGCATAAATTCACCCTTTCATTCAATTTAAATAATTTGTTTAGGAAAAACTGGATAAATGGAGACGGATGCTATTTTATACCAATGATCTAATAAATATAGTTAATTTCTTTACAACATATGTATTTATTGAGATAGTATTTTATTAATCACCAAAAAGAATAATCTTCTCCTTTTGTTTCCTTTAAGAACCCCCATAATATCACATCCTTTAATTTGACAAGGATTTGTTTAATTTACGGAAAAGACTATTTATATCTTCATGTGATATATTGATATCAGAAAATATGAAAGGAATATAATATGAATAAATCAATTTTACAAGTAAGGCAATTATGTAAAACCTTTTCGTCGGATGGACAACAGCAGCACATCCTCACTAACTTAGATATTGATATTTATAAAGGTGATTTTACCATCATAATGGGCAGCTCCGGTTCTGGTAAAACCACTCTTTTGTATGCATTGTCCGGAATGGATACACCTACACTTGGTAAGATCATCTTTCAAGGTACTCAAATCCAAAATCTTAGCAGCGATGAACTTGCTAACTTCAGAAAAAAACATTGCGGATTTGTATTTCAGAGCATCTATCTCCTTGAAAATATGAGTATTATGGATAATGTCCTGACTGCAGGATATCTTGTAAGCAATAACAAACCAGAAATAATCAAACGTGCAAAAGAGCTTTTTCTGCAGGTCGGATTAACAGAAGAAATATGGCGTAAATTTCCCAGCCAATTATCCGGAGGTGAAAAGCAGCGTGCTGCTCTTATTCGTTCCCTAATCAATAAGCCTGATATCATATTTGCAGATGAACCTACCGGAGCACTTAATTCTTCTACTGGCAAAGATGTCCTGGATATTCTGACAAAAGTAAACCAAAATGGTCAGAGCATTGTTATGTTAATATGTCTCCTTCACTATCCCTTGCACTAATAAACAATATTGGGATATCTGATTCCTCACGTATGCTTTTACAGAAATTAAACCCGGAACATTCCTTCAGATTAATATCCAAAATAAGTAATGACACATCATTCTCTGTAAATAATTTCATTCCTTCCTCATATTATGTTGCATATGCAGTCTTAATACCGAACATTTCAAAATATTCTGCCGTAGTCTTGGCAATATCTAGTTCATCATCTATAACTATGCAATCATACTTCATATACACGTATCCTCTAAAATGACTTTTCTCAATATTTTATATCTGTATACAATAATATCTTATTACAGATAAGAAGTAAATATTATAAAATACCTCTTCATCGAATTTAACATGACTTGTCATTCCCTAAGAGTAATGGCAACTTATTCATTAATTTATTTATCCATAGCCTCTGAAACAACTTCATCAATGCTCAATTTAATATGATCTGAATCACTAAACGAAATTTCATTAGGGTATTGTGTGTCTGTATTACTAATTACATCCTGTGATGAATTTGGTTCGTTAGCCTGTTCACTCTTAACTGTATCGTCATGACATGCGGCAAGAAAAATCAGAAGTTATTTTTTCATTGAGCAACTTCTTTCATAAGCAGTTTTCTATGTCTAATTTGTAATACGGCATCCGCCTGTCTTGCAACATCGTTTGAGTGGGTTACTACCACCACACATTTTTGAAGCTGATGGGCGCTCTCCTTCAGGAGTGTAGTAATTTCAGCCGCGGTATCATCATCCAGATTTCCGGTAGGCTCGTCAGCCAGTATGATTGCTGCATCGGAGGCAATCGCACGGGCAATCGCAACCCTTTGCTGTTGACCGCCCGATAGCTTCAATACATTGCGATTCATTTCTGCCATTGTTAAGCCGAGCCGTTCTAAAATCGGTACTACATCCTGCTGTGCAGTCAGCTTTACATTTTCAACCGGTGTCATGTAATCAATTAGGTTATAATTCTGAAAAATTAAGGCCACATGATTACGCCGATGATTAGCAAGCCCCTGTTTAGCAATATTCTCACCATCAAAAAGGATTTTCCCCTTCATAGGAACATCAAGCCCACCGAGCAAGGAAAGAAGTGTTGTCTTGCCGGAACCCGAAGGGCCAAGTATGGCGTACAACTTTCCGATTTCCAGTTCTGCTGTTACATCACTTAATACATTTGTTTTTTTATCATAGGAGTATGAAATATCTTTGATTTCTAAAATAGCCATTCCAAAACCGCCTTTCTTAGCTCATTTTTGATAAGATTTCCCCAGGTTTCAACCTCATAACCGTCGTGCCCGATATACCGACTGAGAGAATAATAACGGTTAAACCAATGAAACAAAGCTGAACCATGCTGTCGGCACCAATCGACACATCGATGCTCTCCACCTCCGGTATCTGGGCTATCTTATCACCGTTGCCTGCGCTTCCGGTAACTGCCGTCGCTACTTTATTATCATCGACAGAATTTTTATTCTGAATGGTGCTTTGAGTGTTCTTCTGCAACAGTTCATTTCCGACCTTGTTCGCTATGAGGTTACTCGTAAAGAATGACAGTCCAAAAGCCAGTACCGCTATCAGAAGCACTTCAACAAGATATTGCCCGAGTATAGATATTTTTGTTATTCCTACAGATAGAAATACCCCTGTTTCATAGATACGACTCCTAGTCCACATCATTAAAATGAGTGATAGGATAATGGCACTTACAACGACAATCACAATAAGCAGTATTACCACCAAGTCATTCAGCTTTCCCAGTGGGGCGGCGGCTTGTAAATACGTCTGCTTATCCGCATCGATAGAAAAGGCTTTCAAATCCAACTCGGAAAGGCTTTTGACCTGTTCTACAATACTGTCAAGCTCCGCAGGGTCAGTGGCTTTAAATGTTGCCGTATCAAACCCTGCTTTTCTGTCGGGAACAAGCTGTTGCAAGGTATCGAGATCAAAAATAATTTTATTTTCCAGCTTATCATAAGATGTTACCTGTGCAAGCACGCTGTCAGTGTTTTTAATTTCGTATAAGCCAATAATCTTCACGTCGGCAGAACTGTCAGCTTGCAAAGTAAGTGTATCTCCAGTAGAAAGTCCATTCCGTTCGGCTAAATCTTTGCTGATAATTGCTACATGGCTGTCTGTGTCGCTAATATGCTGACCTTCAATAAGTTCTACTTGTCCGGACGTGAAGTAGCTATTACTTTCAGAATTGCCGACAATCAGTGTGTTTACCATACTTTTGAATTGATCTTTAATCGGAATATTGCCGGGAATAAAAATAACATCATCTACAGCAAGTAAAAGTTCAGATGTTGCATCATAGCCTTCAATCTCCGGAACATTCATAATTGCAGAAATGACCTTCTGTGTGATGGGCATTTCCGAGTACACAATCATGCCAGTGTCTACTGTTTCCATTATGAAATACGGATTATCCTCTGTATAGTTGACGCTTACTTGAAACTTACCGCCAAGAGCTTTCCGCAAATCCTCCTGTGTGCTTTCCGAAGCCTTCCCAATTGCAAGTCCTGTCAAAACAAAGGATGACATGATGAGCAGGATGACAAGAAGAAGGATGCTTTTTCCGCATTTTCGGGAGACATATAGCCTCGCCCGTTTTACAAAATTCATAATCGTTACCTCCAGTTCGTTATTCTGTTCTTTTGAACATGGTGATATGATAACGTCCCTGTATGGAACGTATATGAAACATATATGGAATCACATAAAAAGCCCTCCGATTTCTCGGAGAGCTTGAGTAGCGTTTTTCAAACCTCAATAGTGAAACGCATCCCGTCCGGCTTTTGCATCGGGCAGAAGGTATATGGAATATTCAAAGTATTAAACAGCGTATCCACAATGTATAATCCAAGTCCATTTCCGCCGGTATCCCGGTCCCGGGCAAAGTCGGGACGATAAAAAGGTTCAAAAAGATATTTGAGGTCTTTTTCCGATACAGGAATACACTCGTTTTCAATGATAATTCTGCGTCCACTTAAATATACCGCCACCATTTTTCCGCGTTCAGTATAGGACACGGCATTTGCTAGTACATTCGATACTGCTTTGCAGAATAGCTTTGAGGGAAGGACGGCGGTAAAGTCCTCCGATAAGTCAAGCTGAAATGCTATCCCATGTGCCTTTGCAATTAACTGATAGGGTTCGCACAAAGACAATAACAATTCGGATATATTTGCATTTGTAGCTGGTTCTTTTTCTACGGACAAGCCAGCTTTTGAAGTTTCAATAATTTCATGTATCATATCTGAAAGCTGTTCAACCATTTCTTTGCACTCCGGCAAATAGGTTCCGTAATCCTTGTATTTTCCTACACCGAGTATCATGTTTTCAAGAGTAGCGTTCAGGGCTGTCACAGGCGTTTTTAATTCATGGGAAGCTATCCGAAGGAAATTAACTTTTGATTTTTCAATTTCACTTACCCGTTGTTTTTCAATTTCAAGATTTTCAATGGTGGACAGAAGGTTTTGGTACAGATAATTGATATTATCTGCCAGTATGCCTATTTCGTCCCGGGAATGTGCAGTACAGGTCGCTGACTTGTCCATCTGCGCCATCCGCTTTGCTGCCTGTGAAATCTGCCGGATAGGTACGGTTGTATCTCTGGAAAAAAGCAGAGAGCATGCAATCGAAATCAATACGCAGCAAATAAGGGAAATCGGTAAGGCGCGCTGAACCGTTTGGGTTACAAATTGTGTGGGATTTATGGATACATTGTAAATAACATCACTGCTTTTCGCTTCATTTGGAGGTGAATATTCCATTGTCATTTGGGGTGCCAAGACAAAAATTAGAGCATGGGCAACAATCACGATAAACAGCATTAAACCCAAAGTGTAAAGAAATGTTTTGGGAAATATTTTTAACCGTTTCATTTTCTTACCTCGTATTTATAACCTACCCCTTTGACCGTTACGATGCAATCCAACCGAAGTTTCTTACGAAGATTCTTGATATAGGTGTCAATTGTCCTGTCGATAATGGGGTAATCATATCCCCACAAGTCATCAAGTATTTGCGATCTTGTCAGTACCAGTCCGTTATGCTCCACAAGGAGCCGGAGCAATTCTATTTCTTTTGGGGTAATTTCAATTTTTCCGCTTTCATCATTTGCCGTGTACCCTGCAAAATCTACCGTAACATTGCCAAAGTTCATAACAGATGGGGATGGACTTTTCCCTGCCCGGCGCAGAAGCGCGGTAATCCTCTTGCCAAGCAGAACCATTGAAAAGGGCTTTGTCATATAGTCGTCCGCTTGCTCGTCAAAACTTATGACCTGCGTGTATTCATCTTCAACGGCTGTCAGCATAAGAACAGGTATATTGCTGTTTTGCCTGATTTCGTGCAATACGGATATACCTGTAATCTTCGGCAGCATAATATCCAAAACAATCAAATCAAACTGCTCATGAGTCAGGGCGGTAAGGGCCTGTTGTCCATCATAAGCAGGAATTGCTTCATGCTCTGTCGAGCGCAGATATTCACAAACCGCTTCATTTGTTTTTTTATCATCTTCAACTACCAATAATCGTGCCATGGCTATTCCTCCATTTTTATAAGAATACTGCTTCCGTATGGAACCAGTATGAAATTATAAAACATAATGATATTCTTTTCTTGTTTCAGCCGTTGTTCTGATTGGATACTGTAAAGAAATCCAATCAACAGGAATGTTTAAGTTTTGTAACATGAAATTTTCGTTGATGTTACATGTGAATCAAAGGGTGTACAGTTTTGATAATGAAATTCCTAAAGCGATGCTGACATTTCTTCTCTTATTACTTTTATCACAGTCTCTAATGCATCTAAATCTTCTTTTGTTACACCAGCAATGCAAAGACGAATGCCTTGATGTCCATCCTTAGAAATATGATATTGAGTGACTAATATATTTTCATGAACGAGCTTTTTTGCAATTAGCTCAGCAGAAATTGCAATTGGAAGTGAAATCCACAGAAAAAGCCCCTGCTTGGGTACATGGAAAGATAACCCTGGCAAAGCAACATGCGACAGAATTGCTTTAGCTTTCACTAATTTTTGCCGGTAACATGTATTTACTTTGTGAATATGCCTGTCATACATTCCCGATGTTAGAAAGAAATTCAATGCACACTGTACAATGCCAGAAGTGCAGATGTCAGATAAATATTTCTGTTGTATGACAAGGTTGCTTAGAGTATCTGGGACAACCATTGCACCTAAGCGAATTCCTGGTAAAAATGTTTTTGAAAAACTACGAATGTAAATTGTAATCTGATTAGTATCGTAGTAATGTAGAGGAAGACATCTTTTATCCATTCCCAAATCAGCTAAATAATCATCTTCGATCATTAGAATCCGATAACGACTACAAAGATCCGCTATCTTACTTTTATTATTTTCTGAAAGTGTATATCCGGTTGGATTATGGAATCTTGGAATAATATAAAATGCTTTAACCTTTTCAGTTTGAAAAATATATTCTAGCTCGTTTAAGTCTATACCAGCAGAGTCTCGTCGGATAGTTACGCAGTCGATATTTAGTGCCTTTGCCATATCGTGAATTGCGTGATAAGTAGGAGACTCCACTAAGAGCCTTCCGTCTCTTTCAAATCCGAAAATGGATTTTAATGCAAGATTAATCCCCTGTTGTGCACCATTTGTGACAATAATTTGTGAGATTGAAGCATAAATTCCGGTCTGTGTAAATCTTTCTTTGAGAGATTCTCTCAATTCAGTAAAACCCATCGGTGGCTCGTACAGAAATAGCTTCTTTTTATTTTCTTCAATAGAGACGTTAATTGCATGGGTAAAGGATTGATAAGGAATTAAGGAGAAATCGGGGGCGACTGTTTGAAAGTCTATTGTTTTTGATAATGGTTTGTTTTCATGGTAGGACTTGATGACATAATATCCGCCTCTTGGTACGCAATAAAGAAAATGTTCCTCTTCCAAGGCTTTATAAGCTTTATTGACCGTGATTTTATTGACACAGAGGGTTTGTGCTATTTCTCTGCATCCTGGAATCCTCTGACCTTCCATAATCTTCCTTTGTTTGATTTCATCCATAATATATTTTTTAACCATTTCCATTTTTAGCATAAAGTTTGCCCTCCCCGACAATAAAAAATGAGCTGTAGTAGTACAGACTAAATTTTAAGTATTTGACCTATTAATAGTCGTATTATATACTAAAATCTATAAAATACAAGGGGGAAATACTCATGATTGAATTAAAAACAGAAAAATTTTCAGACCTAATTCCGACTTTACAGGCAGTGGAGATTAATACTTTGTTTGCTATGTCAGTATTAGAGAGAAAAGTTGATGGGAAAGTTTGGGTTGATAATAGTTCTTCACCGGCTTCATTCTATATTCAGCATCCCTATGGAATGGCTTTACTTTATGGAGAGAATGGTAAAGAGAGTTTTTATGAAGAACTGAAACTGTATATGTGCAATTCTAATAAAAACAGGAATAGAGCAGAATGGCTGCAGGTATATCCACCAGCATTATATGCAAAGATGGATGTTCTTTTAGGAGATTGTTTAATAAAAAAGGGTCCAGAAGAACAGTATAATGAAACAACAGAGCTGGAAGCAGATAAAATCTTAGAATATCAGAGAATCAATTTTATCTTTAGAAAAGATAAGTATCATGCTTTTAAGAGAAACCTCCCCAAGGAACACGTCAATATTGTTTTGATGACTAGAGACATGTATAATCAGTTGAATGGAAGCGTAGTTCCAAGATACTTTTGGAACAACTCTTGTGATTTTGAAAAGTATGGGATTGGGTTTTCTCTCCTATTAAAAGAGGGAATTATGGCTTCTACTGCTTTCGCCTCTTTTGCTATAGAACGTAAACTTGAAATTGGTATTGAGACCGGTAAAGATTATCGAGGCTCAGGCTTTGCCGCAAGAGTTTGCACCCGATTAATCGATTATTGTCTGGAGAATGGGATGGAACCCGTATGGTCTTGTAGCTCCGTGAATTTGGGTTCTAGAAAACTTGCTGAGAAATTGGGGTTTGAAGAGATTAGAACAATCCCTTATTATCGTTTACCATATTATGTTTGACTTATTCCCAGCATTTTTACTGTCATGAAGTGACTCTTCCTTATACTTTTGTATGTATTTCCATGAGTTTTCTGTAATAGAAAAAACCAATCATGGTTAAATTACTCTACCTTGACCAGCTCATCTTCATCAGAAAAGTTTCTACCCACTATTTCTATCTTCAAAAAATCACTCTGCTGCGGAACCTTGAAAGGGAGCATTACACATCGACTGAACACGGGCTGACCTTAAGGATTACCGGGTCTACCCACTGCTAAGTCGGTGTATAAGTGACGGCCGCCAGACCGCTCATATTGAAAAGCTTGAAGATAAATTAGATTATTTATAGTTACACGTTCACTTAAGCTTTTCAACAAAAAACTCCAGAATATCAATAAAATCAGAATTAAATGTATCTTCATGATTCGAATGTTCGTCAATATAGTCTGGTTTAAATAAATTATCAATTGCAGTCTTTGTTAATTTCAAAGAATTTCGAATATCACTATCTGTATAATAAATATTCTTCAAGCATTTTTCTCTATCATTTTTTATTTCTTCCATAAATATTTCTATAAAAAAATCAACTAACTCATCCTTAACTATTGGATTTTCATTTAGCCTATTCTGAAAATCAAAGCAATATTTAATATATGCTTTTTTAAGTTCGGTTACTTTCTCTTTTAGTGCTAGTACACTATAAGAAATAATTTTTGATTCTTGATCAAAATAACGAAATAAATCATTTTCTATCGCTGAATTATAACTGGCATGCGAGTAATCAACTATCCCTTCGTTATTAGAATAATAAACAGCACTCTCAAGTAAAAAATATTTAATGTTCAACTTCATTTCATTTTTAGTCATTTCTTCGTCTTTATCAAAAATTATATCAGCCAAAATTGACATCTCTTTTTCTAAGTCTCGTTTAAATGTTTCCAATTTTCTTCTTGATGTATATGTAATCTTCTTGTAAAGTTGTACTACTAAATCTTTTTTAATAGTATTAGAATTAATTTTCTTCACCTTTTCATCTAAAATATTCTTTTCATTTCTAATACAATCTTTAAACTTATCTTTTATAGTATCAATTTCTAACCCACAATAGGAAATCGTATCTATATAATTCAAAAATCTATTAAAAAAGTAGTTGTCTTTTATATTAAATGGATTAAACACGAAATCATTGGAATTTCGAGTATCATCGTATAACTTTTGAATAAAATAAATAAATTTTCTATCTATTGTATGTTCTGAATTAAACTCTTCCTGCCAAATTTTATATAAACTAATACTTGTTCCTAAAAACATATTTTTCATATTAATTAAAATAGATTCTATTTTATCCTCATTTGCCGTCCAGTCTTTAAGAAACTCTTCAATTTCAGAGCTTCCTTGAGAAAACACTTTATTATATGCATTACCAAAGCATAAGTCTAATCTATTTTCATTATCACCATAATATCCATAATATCCAAAATCATAACTATTCTGTAAATACTTTGTACCGGTAACATAATTGAAACATGTTGAAGAAGCATTTGTTCTTCCAAAATCATCAAGTTTTGCTGCTTTAAACAATGCTTTAATTAACTTTTCAACTTTTGCCCTAGATATTTTTTTGTCAACTGTTTCTTTATCGATAAAATCTATACTAATATTTTCCCTCATAATTATTGATTTTAGCATTTTTTTAATATTGTTTTTATTTGAATCTAAAAACCTATTTGAACTTGTACCATTTCCACAAAATGCTATTATATTTTTGCACAATACATTATATATGATTTTTTTTCTATTATCTCTAGCCAATAGGATTTTGTTCAACAATAGTCTGAATTCATCTGATTTCAGATATTCAACTGATTTTGGTAATCTAGAATCATAATTATTCCAGTCAATAATACAATTATGCAAATCTGCATAAAAAATATCAATTCCTGTAAATACAGTATACAAAGAAATTTGTGGAGATACTCTATAAATTAATGGTATTACTTCACTCAGTTCGTTTGGCTTTCCTGAATCTAGTTTTTTCAAATAAAGAACAGCATCTATCCCATCTTCATTTTTTACTCCATTATGTTCTTTTTCATACTCTTCCTTTTCATCAGAAAATATTTTTTGAATAACTGATTCTTTTGCAACACCCTTCTCAATATGATCAAGTCCCCTAGTATCAATAAAGTTAATTTTCTTAATATTCATATCATCAAATATTTTTACATATTCATTTGATACAGAATCCTTAATTTTAATTACCTTTATCAATGAGGATATTGATTTTTTTTCATTATTTTCATTGATTACTTTCAAACTTTCTGAAAGAAGATTTTCCCTCTCCTCCATCTTTTCAGAATCATACCTAATTTTATATACACCTAATTCATTTTTCACTCCTAATGTTTTAAAATATACTTCAACCCCTTTATTTAAAATGTCATGTAAGCTCCTGTAAAACTTTTTTATCTTACATTCATCCTTTTCTAATTCGCCACCAGCAATTTCTTCAATAATAGCCGAGACAAATTTTTTCTCTTCGCTTGGTAAATTATTTATATTTTTTTTGCAATAATACTTAATTATGGAAAAAACAATATTTTTTGTTTCAGATTCACCTTCGCTTATATCTTCAATTGAGTCTATGGAATCATTTAGTTTTAATATATAATCAAATTCCAAAACATCAAAAAGTCCATCTTTTCGCATCAAAATACCTACGAACTCTTCTATTTCATCAGCATATTCACTTCCATCAAACAACTTAAATTCTTTAATTTTTTTTAAAATATCATTATATTGTTCGATTATTTTATTATCACTGTTTTCAATATCATAATCGTAGTTATCCGCAATATTATAAATAAGATCATCCATTAACTCTGTATTTTTTATTTTTTCATCGAGTTGATTAACACGTCGATACAGAGCTTTAAAATAAATAAGCTTATCTTTATAAATATCAAGCTCGTGAAGTCCATACTTTTGCTCGAACACAAAAGAAATCAAATCAAATGCTATGTCTCTGATTCTTTGTTCAACAAATTCATCTCTATTTAGTAACTTAATTTCAACACCAAATGGTTGGTATATTGAAAAATTATATTTGACTTTGCTTCGAGTTGTTTGTCCATCTCCAGATGAATCAATTTTATCGCCATGTAATGCAAACGACCTAATAAATGAGGATTTTCCAGCTCCACTTCCACCTAAAACAAGTACTGTTTTCTCATCATTGTCGTTATTAATTTTACTTATATCTTTTGTCTGTTCAAGAACTTTTCCTTTTGTCCACTTTATATAGAGCTCATTCTTTTCAGATATTTCATATATTATCACACCACTCTCACGCAAATAGTTCAATATAGAATGAATCTTTATAAAGTTGACTAATTTAAATGGATTCTCCCCATTCGTTTGATATGGCAATGAAACATTCATTCCCAACAAATGTTCCTGACCTTGTATTTTTCTTTTTACCGGGGCTCCTGATAAACCCATAAAAATTTTCAAATCAGATAATCTTTCATAATAATGATAATCTTCGACTACATAACGCCCCATCTCACTAAAATTCAAAATATGTGTCTTAATCTTGCCGCAAAGTGAGATAACATTTGAAACACTATCATTAACTAAAACTGCTGGAAATCCTTCTGTAAAAACTTCAAGATCATCACTATACTCCTTAGAAATCAAACATTCTGTTTTTAATTTTTCACCCTTGATAAAAATTAAAAACGCCATAATATCCTCACTTATACATACCTTATTAGAATAAAACAAATCACATATTCGAATATTCTCTCTAGGTATAAGAATGCCATTTTCATTATACACATCAATTTTAAAATACTTATTAATCTCTATATTCTTTTTTTCAGCAAAATCTGTCACTTCTATTAGATTATCCACCAAATGCCTATTTACTAATACAATATATGATTCTTTGCCACCAGATTCTTCCGAAGATAATATTATCCCTGTTGAATACCCTATTGCTGTACTTACCTTAACAATATTACTCATCCGTCTCCTCCAGTTCTATTTCATTGATTTTATTATCATAAAGCAATTCTATCCCATTACCACGTATTTCCTCTAATAATTCTTTATCTTCAACTTCACGAAACCTCATCAAAAACATTTTTTCACACATAAACTCTTTAGCAAATTCCAACAATTTGGTATTATTTTTCTTTGAACCATGATGACTGATTTTGATATAATTAATATGATTTAGTGCCCATTCTTCTTTTTTATTTATCAGTAGATTATATATAATATCCATATGCTGATCTGCTGTCATCAATATACTACATGATTTAAATTCGATAAGACAAGCAATTGAACTTCTATTTGTAACATCAC
The DNA here is from genome assembly GCF_014218335.1 of Anaerocolumna cellulosilytica. GTDB lineage: Bacteria > Bacillota > Clostridia > Lachnospirales > Lachnospiraceae > Anaerocolumna > Anaerocolumna cellulosilytica. Next base: position 3,012,468 of record NZ_AP023367.1, read on the forward strand.
CAGTCCTCCCCGTTCCTTTTTTTAAATTATCTTTTTTCCATTCCTTCATTAATATAGCTAAACTTTTTTCATTTGGTGTTAGAAATGTAATTAGCAAATGACTATTTTTCATTTTTAGATTCGAATATAAATCCCTTGATTCCAATGACATAAATAAAATAGGTATATTTAACACTTCATTAATCAACTGATAATCATATGTATAACTGTTAATTAAAGTAACTTTTGTATAGTAAGTTTCCAATATACTTTTCAATTCATTTCCTTGCCTATAGCTAATTAAAGAGTTGTTAAAATCATTAAACACTACAAATTGCAATTTATTCTCTCGAATAAAGTCATTATTTTTTAGAAGAGAAATTATTCCACTGATATGATCTTCATCAGTGTGTGTTACTACAATACCATGAATTGTAATTTCTCTTTCCTTAATATCATCAAATATAAGACTATTATTTTTCCCCATATCGAATAATATATTAATATATGTTTTCATAACATTATCATAAAACTGAATAATAGATGAATCCCCTTTTCCTGTATCATAAAATATAAGCTTGTTCTTCATTCTTCATATTCCCTCCCATTTAATTTCCACATTTATTATTTTACTCTATTATTATGTTTTTTTCCATATACTTCATTATACATAACAAATTACTTTCCTCGCATAATTTCCATGAAGGAAATTTTTTGAATAAACCGAATCCATTTTTATTTACCAGACACTGTCATCATCTCTGGCATCCACCCACACCTGCATCTCACCATTATCACCACTCTCACATATTCCAGTGGTTTATCAATTGCTAATACATCCAGCCTTCCCCTGTATATTCAAAGCCGCCTTTACTCCATCTTCCCTTTTTCTGCAATCCAATCGATATATATCCTGCTTCATATACCGTCACATCAATACAATTTTTCTGTTTGTTATACCTTGAATATAATCCCTTCATTGCGTTCACCCTTTCAAATAATCAAAAATCCAATTCTTCAATTATAGATAATAGATAAAATAAAAAGCAGCCTGCCAAAGTTCCCCATCAAGGGCATCTTCAAACACACTGCTTTCTCATACACTCCATGTACCGATTCCCATATCGCAGATTATCTTCTACAATCAAATTTCATCGTTACATTAATTTATTTTTTACACATTATATTCAAAGGACCTGTCGCCAATTCTCACTCTACATCCAATTAACACCAAAATTCCCTGACACCTTTTTTAATTATCATCCCATATAGTGTCAGATTTCTCGTCATTTGCGTCAATCTGATAACTACCAACTCCATCTTATAATTCGTAAGGTGTGACTTGGTAGACATAATAATTCAACCAATTAGTATACATGGCATTGGAATGTGCCCGCCAAGTAAGTTCAGGCCTTATATTATCCACTTCGCTTGGATAATAATTTATGGGCTGTTTTATCGCCAGCCCTTTATCTCTATCTCTTCTAAACTCTTTATCAAGGGTAATACGGTCATATTCCGGATGTCCCGTCACAAATATCTGTCTGCCTTCATCAGCTATTACCAGGAATACACCTGCTTCCTCTGATTCTGCTAAGATGGTAAGCTTTGGGTTATTTAAGATATCTTCCCTGCTAATGGAAGTATGCCTGGAATGGGGAGCATAAAACACATCATCAAAGCCTCTAACAAGAGGGACCTTTCGATTTAATACCTTATGCCTGAATACTCCGAACACTTTCTCATCCAAAGATATCTTTCTAATACCATAATGGTGATATAGTCCTGCCTGTGCTCCCCAGCATATATGCAGAGTAGAAGTAACATTTGTCTTAGACCACTCCATAATTGTACACAGTTCCTTCCAGTAAGTAACCTCTTCAAATTCCATTTGTTCCACTGGCGCCCCTGTTATAATAAGACCATCAAATTTATTATTCTTTATATCATCAAAGGTCAGATAAAATTGATCCAAATGGCTGGCAGCCGTATTTTTACCTGTATAAGATTCTGTGGTTAAAAAAGTTATATCCACCTGCAAGGGTGTATTGGAAAGACTTCTTAAGAGCTGCACTTCCGTATCTTCTTTGAGGGGCATAAGATTTAAAATCGCAATTCGAAGAGGACGTATGTCCTGTTGCATCGCCCTGGTTTCATCCATAATAAAGATATTTTCATCTTCCAATATCCTTTTTGCTGGTAACTCACTTTGCACTTTTATAGGCATTTTATCACCATCTTTTCTTTTATATTTTTACCATGTAACATGGAAATCCATCTCAGTTAATTTGATAGATTTATAAATTCCTCTTCTGTTATAATTTCAATTCCAAGTTCCTTGGCTTTTTTGTTTTTAGAAGAACTGGATAGATTGTCGTTATTAATTAAGTAATCTGTTTTAGAAGTAACAGAACCAGTTACTTTTCCACCTTTAGCTTCAATAAACTCTTTTAAAGCATTTCGGTTTTCAAACTTTTCTAATGAGCCAGTAATAACAAAAGTTTTATCGGTAAGAGTAGAATTTTCTGTTTTGATTTCCTGACTTTCAAAAGTTATTTCCTTCAGCAGATTATCAATCATAATCAGATTGCTCTCTTTCCGAAAAAACTCCACAAAAGAATCTGCAATAACTCCGCCTATACCTGGGATGGTTAAAAGTCTGTCACTTTCGGTTTTACGCATTTCATCAAAATTATTCTTAAACTCTTTACAGATTAATTTCGCATTGGACAATCCGATATTTTGTATCCCCAGACTATATAAAAATTTAGCTGGAGTTGTTACCCTTGATTTCTCTATAGAAGCTATAAGATTATCATAGGACTTCTTTCCAAAACCCTCCATCTCTACGATTTCCTCTTTGTTATTCTGAAGATGGAATAAATCTGCCAGCTGATGAAGAAAACCTTTTGCAATGAACTTTTCTATGGTAGCTTCTGATAACCCCTCCATATTCATTGCATCTCTGCTAACAAAATGAGTAAAAGATTTTATCCTCTTCGCCAGACATTCCTCATTGGTGCAAAATAAGGATTTCACATCATTTTCCTGCTTAATCTGAGTAGGTTGATGACAGACCGGACATTCCTTGGGAATTTCAATTCCGCCGCTTCTTGTCAGGTTATCGGCTAACTGAGGTATTATCATATTTGCCTTATAAACTTGCACCGTATCGCCAAGTCCCAGCTCTAATGCCTCCATGATACTTAAATTATGAAGGCTGGCACGGCTTACTGTTGTTCCTTCCAATTCTACAGGCTCAAATACCGCAATAGGATTAATCAAACCCGTTCTGGAAGCACTCCATTCTATTTCAGTAAGGGTTGTGTCCCGAATTTCATCCATCCATTTAAATGCAATGGAATCTCTTGGGAATTTAGCTGTTGTACCTAGCGATTTTCCATAATCAATATCATCTAATATAAGCACAAGACCGTCGGAAGGAAAATCATTCTCGTGCACTTTATCTGAAAACAACTGCACTACATCTTCTATAGTTTCTTGGGTTACAATTTTGCTCTCAACTACTTCAAAGCCCAGTTCTTTTAACCAATTCAATTGAACCACTCTGGAATTGTCAAAAGTAATATCTTCCCCTTTTACACTTACCAATTGAAATGCAAAAAAATGAATATTTCTTTTTGCAGTTATTTCATTGTTTAATTGTCTTACACTGCCACTACATAGATTTCTTGGGTTTTTGTACTTGGAATCTACATCGGCAATACCAGCATTAATCTTCTCAAAATCAGAATACTTAATTACTGCCTCACCTCGCAGTATTAATTCCCCCCTATATTGAATCTTATGAGGAAGATTTTTAAATACTTTTGCATTATTAGTTATAACTTCTCCATATTCTCCGTTTCCTCTTGTAACGGCTTTAACAAGATACCCTTCACGGTACGTAAGTACTATGGTTAAACCATCCAGTTTCCAGGACAATACTCCTTTTTGTGAACCAAGCCATTCCTTTAAACTTAACACGTCTTTTGTTTTATCTAGGGATAGCATTTGCTCGTCATGACGCTCTTTCGGAAGCTCACTTAAGATTTCATATCCAACATGAATAGTCGGACTATTAGATAAGACCGTTCCTGTTTCTTTTTCCAAATCCACAAGCTGGTCATACAAGGAATCATACTCATAATTGCTCATAATCTCCCTGTTTTCTTGGTAGTACGCCTTCCCGGCTTCATTTAACAAGCCCACTAATTCTTTCATCTTATTCACTTTGTTTTCCATAGTTCTCCCGTTCTTATCCGCCGGGAGTATATACAGGTTATCCCTACTTATCTTCCCTTTGGAGCATATGATTTTCTTTTACTTTGCTGCTGTCCTGTCTTTTTCGTATTCTCAATTCTTTTCGTATTATCTATTTTTTTTAAATTATCTGCTTTTTTTGTTCTTTCATTCTTCTTTGAAACTGTAGTTTTAGTGGCATATTCCGCTCTATTACCATTACCAGTACTTTTTGTCTTTGTTATCTTCTTAGATGCTTCCATACCCCGAGCTTCCTCAGGGGCATTCGCGGAACCTCTAATTAATTCATTTAACCCGCCTATTTCTTTTGCAGTTATGTTACGATATCCTCCAAGTTGTAAATGTCCTATGGAAATGTTCATAATCCGAATCCTTTTCAGTGTAACAACCTTAAATCCGAAATATTCACACATGCGCCGTATTTGGCGGTTTAACCCCTGCGTCAAAATGATTTGAAAGGTATTTTTATCCAAAGCTTTTATAGTGCAGGGTAATGTAACCGTATCTAAAATGGGTACTCCTGCTGCCATACCCTTTAAAAATTCACTGGTAATGGTTTTATTAACAGTAACTATATATTCCTTCTCGTGGTTATTACCGGCACGAAGTATTTTATTTACGATATTTCCATCATTAGTTAATAGAATTAAACCTTCCGAATCCTTGTCAAGTCTTCCGATAGGATAAATTCTTTTCCCATAATTTATATAATCAATAATATTATCTTTATCACGCTTATCCGTTGTACATACAATACCTCTAGGCTTGTTAAAGGCAATTAGTACCAAGGAATTGTCTGATTTCACAGGCTTACCTTTGAAAATAACTGCCTGTCCGGCTTTTATCTTCGTACCAACCAAGGCAGTAACACCATCCACTGTTACATCGCCAGCTGCAATATATTTATCCGCGTCTCTTCGGGAACAAACACCTGCATCACTGAGAAAGCGGTTTAATCTAATCTCTTCTGTCTGTTCTTGCTCTATTAACTGTTTTGTTCTTTTTGCCATATCCGGCTCCTTATCTATAGGACACATATTATTATTTTATTTTGGGGTATTTATATTACGTTATTTACTTTATGTCCATACCACAAAATTTGTTTCTGTGCACTTTTTAACATTATATCAGTAGGAATGGAAAAGCACAAGTAAAAGCTTATACAGCAAGATAGGTAAAAACCCATCGTTTTGACAGGCTTTTACCTTATATTCTTTACATAATTCAATTCCCACGTCAAACCTTTATGTAATAACGATTAACGCAGTATAACTACTCTAATATAATCGAATTAGCTACTCAAACCTTCGGTTACATTTTATTATTCATTCTTAGAAACGTCTTTGGCGGATTCTTCCAATTTTAAGTAGAATTCACCTAAAGGTCCATCTTTCTCAACGGCTTTTGCTAATTTAGTATTAACACTTTCAATTAATTCTAGAACATCCTCTGTTTCACTTAATTCTGCAATTGCAACCTCAGTTTCTTTATCGGCTTCACCTAGGTAAATATATGGCTTGCCTTCTTCATTCTGTTTTACGTAAAAACGATTCATAGCGGGAGCTAACGTATCAATACTATTAAATTTGATTTCATGATAAGCAAACACAACAAAAGATCCATCTTCCGGTCCTTTCTTTGTGTAACAGGTAATGTTTTCATAATTTTCAATATACTTTGTCTTTCTTTCGATGTCTTTTAAATCAAGTAATGACACATCATTTACCAATGATTTATAGTCCGACTTCTTATTAGTAAGTTTTGCATTCAAATATTTTGTAATCAATTCATTAACATCTGTATATGCATCTTTTTCTAATACATTCGTATCTTGTTCCCCTTGTAAAGTAGCAATCTCCAGATTTGATCCCTCTGTAGAAGGAATCAAAGAGTTCAAAGCGGCGGCTGATAAGACATCCGCGGTACTGGAATCCAGCTTTAAATCTTGCTTCTCAACAACTAAATCCTTGCCTTTACTTTCTACCGCAGTAGAACTTTTACTATTTTCCCTTGTAACTGAAAAGGTAACCATTCCTATTCCCATGGTACAAACCGTAACCATTAAAATCATCTTTTTATATTTAAGTTTCATTAGTAATCTCCTTTAGTTTTTACATTTTTCATGTAATCTATCTTTTACTAATGATATCAAATCTAAAAAGAAAATGCAATACTATAATTTTTCTTTTTGTAATAAATTTAATAATTCCGTAACATTTTATGGAATTATATGTCATTTTCTTAATTATCTAAAAAATTCAAAAAATAGCTTGCTTTAATGCATATTTTGTTGTAAAATAATCTCATGCATCTATAGCTCAGTGGATAGAGCAGAAGCTTCCGAAGCTTCGTGTCGGGGGTTCGAGTCCCTTTAGGTGCATTTTTTCATGCTCTTTACCTGGTAATTTTTGGTTCTAACTGCTTATTGAAAAATATCATCTAAAACTTTCTGATTCAATTTAATATAGACATTTAACTGCTGCTTACTAATATCACAAGTAGCAAGTATCACATCTTTTAACTCTTTCACTCCCTTTGCATTTAATTGCTTTTCAATCCACTTTTCATCTTTACCGGCAGCTTGTAAATTCTCTTTTATAATATGTCCGTCAATAATTACATTAGCTAAAGGATATTCCTGCTCCGGATTTAAATTCAAGTCATTTGGAGTAACTGGTCTGTGTTTTGTTGTGGGAAGTATACTAAGTTTACCGTTAGGTTCAAGATATGCTGTGTGAATCTCTTCAAGGTCAAAATAACCACTGACACGGCACATAGAAAGGAATTCATTGACGTCTATTTTTGCTTTTAATAAATTTTTCTCATACACCTGTCCACTCTGGTATAAGATAATCGTACGTCCTTCAAAGAACCTTCTTAGATGCATAGATTTACAAGTTAAATAGGATATCAAAAATGATATAATAGCGTATACAACCATAGCTATTAAAGGCTGAACAAAATTTTCTTCCAAAGAAGTTGCCATTTCAGCTGCTATTGAGCCTATGGTAATACTACTGATGTAGTCAAACATACTAAGTTCAGACATTTCTCTGTCACCCATAACTTTAGCAAGAATAAACAGTGTTACTAAAGAACCCAGAGACAGCATAATTATTTTAAGAATTTCCATTGCCGATACCTCCTGTTTGAAATGAATTAAGATTAGGATGTACCAATTTATGAAAAATATTATAAAAATGGATTAAGCTATAAAACAGTAAGTGCTGCTCTCTTTTTAGAATAAAAATATATATTATAAGACAGGATATCTTCTTCCGGCACCTGCGACCCGTTAACATCTGCTACCATACTGAGAAGATACTCCTTACTAGCTCTGTTATCTGCTTTTAATGCAATTATCTCATGAATACTGCTGGGCAGTATATAAAGATCTGTATCAAGGAGTTCCGAAAGATTCTTAATTACATTAGGATAGATAAGGCAGCTTGCCCCATTTATACTTTTTGCATTAGATATAACATACATCGTTTCATCTATACATAGATCCTCCAAATGCTCCTGTGCCGTATTATCCTGTTCTAAATCATTTATAGGACGTTCCATTTCATTCATATGAGATTCCTGCTGAAACATGTCCTCCATAATATCCTGCATGGTTTTAATCATGGGCGGAAAAAGTTTGGGAGTATTTAGAACTGCATATTCCTTTAACTCTTCTATATCTATTCCCCATTCGTTTAGGTGTTCATTTGTTACCCGTATTGTTCCGATACCCTCTTCTGTATTTTTGACCAAACAATGAAATGTAATAGCTAAATCTAAAAAAGAAATATAAGGAACCCCCTCCAATAATTTCTTATTCTTTTTATAATTTACCAGTCGATATATAATATAAGGCTTCATTTCTTCTAAGTTATATCTAAGTGCTAACGCTTCCCCCTCGCCCTCCCCTTTGGTGTCTTCGTAAACTTGAATAATTTCATCTACGATGTCATCTAGGGACTGGCCTTCCATGTATATTTCGTAATACGTATTTAAATATATATTTGGCGAAACCTTATCCCTATCCTTTCGAATAATTAAGCAATCCAACTCGATTGAATTATTTTTAAGAATGTGATTAATTTCTACTGTATAACCCTCACCCATAACTCTTTTTACTGATAGTTTAATCTTCTTTAAAAACTCACTATAGCTGTACGGTTTCAAAGCATACTTTCTTGTCATGTATATCTCCTTTTCTAAAGTTAGAATAAATACGATATGCAGGCTGATACTACGTAGTCAATTTCAACACTTAAAGCATATAAAATTTGTTTAATTAGGGGTTTTATTAAATTGAAGTTAAAATAATTATCTGAAATGGGATTCTTGAAGTCTACATTAGAAATATTACTGAACAAAAGATATTATACCTGTCGGAAAATCGTATTATAAAATATATAATACCAAAGTCTGACAGGTTAATCAAGGAATTGTAGGTAAATATAATAGAGATTTTAGGTGACATTTTTTGTATATTTTTACATAAAATTATAACATTTATATTACTTTATTGTCTAAGATACTATTCCATAAACAGATTTTACAACTTACTCCTTTTTTATTTCGCAAGATAAAGCAACTAGTACTTGCGAGGGTAAATAAAACAACCACATACCAATAACTGAAAACTCATACAGTTTGGAAAATATAAGGTAAGGTAAGGTTACAAAGTCTGACAGGTTAAAGATACCTACATTAATATCACAAAGCAAAAACAACACCATTCCTCCAGCAAATGTTACCGCTGCTTTATGCCTTTTCTTTAAGGCAGCGTATACTGCCTTGATGGTATTCCTTATTATACTAATAAAATAAAAAGTACTAAGAACTAATATAGGCTCAAAACGAATGGAACTCATATGCAATAACAGCAATATCAATAAACAAAGTATTATATTGGGATAGATTAGGAAAAGGAGTTTTTTAATACTTTTATTTTCTTTCTTATCCATTCTCTCCCAAAGTGATAATCTCACCAGATACAATATTTGAACTGCTATAAAAGTTATTAATCCTGGAATATATATATTACGTACCAGAATAAAATAATCCGACAACACAGTAAAAGCCAGTGCTGTAGCCATAATACAACTATCCGTTTTAGATTCTATTACGTACCTGTGATTTTTAGTAGTAAGACTATCCCGTGAAAGTACAAATAAAAAGCAAACAAGAATACCTATGAATTTTATCCAAACTGACAGATGTAGATATTTCATGTGAAAAATATCTATAAAAAGGAAAGATATATATAATAAAAATTCAAGAACAAGAAAAAAAATAACCCGTCTTTGTTTTAATTTAGTCTTCATGGTACCTTTCATACCTTTCAATTATTTAATTTTGAAAAGCCACTGAACTATCCTTATCAGATGTTCCAGTGGCTTTTTACTTTTAGACCTTCTTTAAAAATTCTTCCGCTTCTTCTTTGGGAAGGGGTTTACTGTAAAGATACCCTTGTGCTTTATTACACTTGGCTTTCTTTAAAAATAATCCCTGTTCGTCTTTTTCCACACCTTCGGCTATGACAGTTAAATCCAAGGTTTGTGCTAACGATATAATGGTTTTAACAATACTTTGATCACTTCGACTATCCAGTACCGTATCTAAAAAGCTCTTGTCAATTTTCAAATTATTAACAGGCAGCCTTTTGAGATAACTCATAGAGGAATATCCCGTTCCAAAATCGTCTAAGGAAAATACAACTCCCATTTCCCTTAATTTTTCAATAATTGATATCGTATACTCCATGTCCTGTAATGCAATGGTTTCTGTTATTTCAAGTTCCAGACAGCTTGGATTCACACCCGTTTCCTCAACTACTGTTTTTACCATTTGGACAAAATCCTGATCTTTAAATTGTCTGACGGAAATATTAACAGCTACTATTAGATTTGTATACCCCATATCTTCCCACTGCTTCAACTGATAGCAGGCTTCCTGCAACACCCAGGTGCCAATTGGTACAATCAAACCAGTTTCTTCCGCAAGGGATATAAACTCTCCGGGAGGTATAATTCCTTTTTCCGGATGATTCCAACGAATTAATGCTTCAAAACCAACAATCCGGTCAGTCTGTAAATCCATCTGTGGCTGGTAAAACACCATAAATTCATTGTTTTCAATAGCCTTGCGCAGTTCAGACTGTGTCTGAATCTTCTCCATAAGTTTTTCATTTATAGAATTATTGAAATAAACAAATGTATTCTTGCCATATTCTTTTGCCGCATACATAGCTGAGTCTGCATTTTTTATTAATACCTGCGTAGTCTTACCATCCTTAGGTGCCATAGTAATCCCAATACTGACAGTTATAAAATATTCCTTCATGGACAAAACAAAAGGATAGTCAAATATCTTTTGTATTTTTTTAACCTTTGCCTCATATTCACCAATATCAGTAAGATTCTGTGTTAGTATGATGAATTCATCTCCGCCTATTCTTGCCAGATAATCATTTTCATCAATAGCTTGCTTTAACCGATGCGTTACATCAATCAAAAGCTCATCTCCATAAGAATGTCCCAAGGTATCATTGATATGTTTAAAATTATCAATATCCACATCCATCAGCGCAATTACTTCTTCATTTCGAAGTGTGAACATAACACTATCAAGCATCTCCGTAAATGCAACCCTATTAGGCAATTCAGTCAAATAATCGGAATATGCCAGCTTTTTAACCTTTTCTTTACTGCGTTTTAATTCTTCATATTTAGTACTGAGTTGATTTTTTGCTGTTGAAGCTTCTTCATAAGCCGCTTCCAGTTCAATATAATTTTCTTTGAGCTGTTGTTTTGCCTGCATGGCCACTTGCTCTGCATTACTTTTCTTTTTCAGATTAATCAAAAGAACAATCAGAAGAAGTACCAGTACGAATGCAACAAATATTATAATGTTACCAATGCCCATATCAACTACATAAGCTTTTCCGCCATCAGCCAGTGTTTCCAGATCAAATATTTTATTTTGCATGTATTGTACCCCAATAATTTAGTCCTTCCGCTTTCCAAGTACTAAAAGCACGGTTTAACTTCATTATACCAAGTATCAGGGCATAAGGCAATCTTTTTTTCCCAAACTGTGGCAAACCTGTGTCAATCTGATGACATTATTTATTTTGCAAATATTCATCAATTCCTTTTGCTGCTGCTTTACCTGCACCCATTGCTAGAATTACAGTAGCTGCACCTGTTACAGCATCTCCACCAGCAAATACACCTTCTTTTGTTGTCTGTCCGTTCTCTTCATTCGCAATAATACATCTGTATTTGTTGATGTCAAGACCAGTAGTAGTTGAAGATATCAGCGGATTAGGACTTGTACCCAGGGACATAATTACTGTATCTACTTCCAGTTCGAATTCAGAATCCGGTTTTTCCACCGGTCTTCTTCTACCGGAAGCATCTGCTTCACCAAGCTCCATTTCGATACATTTCATACCTTTAACCCAGCCATTATCATCAACCAGAATTTCTGTAGGGTTAGTTAATAATTTTAAGATAACGCCTTCTTCCTTCGCATGGTGAACTTCTTCTACTCTAGCAGGTAATTCTTCTTCACTTCTTCTATATACAATATAAACCTGAGCACCAAGTCTTAAAGCAGTTCTAGCAGCATCCATAGCTACGTTACCGCCACCTACTACAGCAACTTTTTGTCCGGCAGCAATAGGTGTATCATAGTTTTCATCAAACGCTTTCATTAAGTTGCTTCTGGTTAAGTATTCGTTGGCAGAAAAAACGCCATTGGCATTTTCACCCGGAATACCCATGAATTTAGGGAGCCCGGCACCGGAACCTACGAATACAGCTTCAAACCCTTCTTCTTCCATCAATTCATCGATTGTAGTTGATTTACCAATTACTACATTTGTTTCTATTTTAACGCCTAAGGCTTTTACATTTTCAATTTCACTCTTTACAACTGTGTCTTTAGGCAAACGGAATTCGGGAATTCCATAAACCAAAACTCCGCCTGGCTCATGAAGTGCTTCAAAAATAGTTACATCATAACCCATCTTTGCTAAATCTCCGGCACAGGTAAGTCCTGCAGGGCCTGAACCGATTACAGCGACTTTCTGAGACTTCTTTTCTTTCGCAGCTTCTGGCTTAACATCGTTTACTCTTGCCCAATCTGCTACAAAACGTTCCAATTTACCAATAGATACAGATTCTCCCTTAATGGCACGGATACATCTTTGTTCACATTGGGTCTCTTGAGGACAAACCCTTCCACAAACAGCCGGTAATGCAGAATATTTGCTGATTACCTGATAAGCCTCTTCTATATCTCCTGCTTCTACTGCTTTAATGAAGCCAGGAATATCAATGGAAACCGGACATCCGGTAATGCATTTTGCATTCTTGCATTTTAAACATCTGCTGGCTTCTTCCATTGCTTCTTCTTTATCATATCCTAAACATACTTCTTCAAAGTTACGTGCTCTTACCTTTGGATCCTGTTCTTTTACAGGTATTCTCTTTAATACGTCCATATTAATAACCATGCCCTTTCTGATATCTGTAAACTTTGCGCTGCGGGCACAACTAAACCCATGATATCGCAAACCTACATAGATACTGCCTCAATAGAAAGCTTAATTAGAATTAATCTCCTATTTTGAATCACTGCATCCACATCCGCCGCCTTTGTGTGTTGCTCCTTCCCGTTCTTTTAGAACAGCCCTTCCTTCAGCAGTTTTATACATTTGCTGCCGTTTCATGGACTCATCAAAATCAACCAGATGTCCGTCAAATTCCGGGCCGTCTACGCAGGCAAACTGCACTTTTCCACCAACAGTTAAACGACAAGCACCACACATACCAGTTCCATCAACCATAATAGGGTTCATACTGACAATAGTCTTAATTCCTAATTCCTTTGTAAGAATGCTTACGAATTTCATCATGATCACAGGTCCAATGGCAATAACTAAATTATATTTTTTACCCTGGTTCTTAACCAAGTCCTTTATACAGTCATTTACATTGCCTTTAAAACCATAGGAGCCATCATCGGTAGTAACATATACATTTTTAGCTACCTTTTTCATTTCCTCTTCTAATATAATCAGTTCCTGGTTTCTGGCACCAATAACACAGTCCACCTCATACCCTTGTTCTTTCATCCATTTTACCTGAGGATATACAGGTGCTGTTCCTACACCGCCGGCTACAAATAAAATATTTTTCTTAGCCAGTTCTTCAGGTGCTTCATCCACTAATTCAGATTTACAGCCTAAAGGTCCTGTAAAATCTCTGAAGCTGTCAGATACTTCATATTCAGCCATTCGTTTTGTTGAAGTACCAAGAGCCTGAAATACAATGGTTACTGTACCGGCTTCTCTGTCATAGTCACAAATTGTAAGTGGTATTCTTTCACCCTTCTCGTCCATTTTTACTATAACAAATTGACCTGGGTAACAAGATTTTGCAACTCTAGGGGCATCTATATCCATAAGATAAATATTAGGTGCTAAAATCTCTTTCTTAACTATCTTGTACATACCTGTTCCTCCACTATTAGACTTTCGTTAATACCTTGCCATCCTGAAATGTCGTTCTGTCAGCAAAATATGGAGTAGGATTTAAGGCGCAGTAATAACTGTGTCCACCTGCGGCAATTTGATATTGCTGAACAGTCTCAAATACATTTTTTAATAACGAGCTATTAACAACTTTCTACATTATAAAATATTATTTTCAAAAAATCCAGTGTTTTTATTTAAACAAACTGAATAATTATGACAAATTCCTATCTTAATAACACAATCATTTCATAAAATCTTAAGATTTTCTATCATTCATTTTTATATTTCTCTGGTAGTCTATATTTAAAAAGTATACTAATTGTTATGTTTTTACCTAATTTTTTGTTTGAAATTAATCAAATTACATACCCTCCTCTTATCGTTTTTTACAATCTGTGTGAATAAAGAAAGGTTGAAGCGTTCACTATAATTTAAGCAGTGTGGAAGTTGTTATGGAAGTTTTGGGCGAATTAAGTTATAATTACATAGAAATATTTAACCTAGGAGGAATTGTAAATGTATAACATCTTAGTCTGTGATGATGATAAAGATATTGTTGAAGCCATACAGATTTATTTAAGTGCTGAAGGCTATACTATTATAAAAGCTTATAACGGAAAGGAAGCCATGGATATTATTCATACTACAGAAATCCATCTCGCACTGTTAGATATTATGATGCCGGTTATGGACGGAATCCGTGTTACTATGAAACTAAGAGAAAATAACAGTACACTCCCCATAATCCTGTTAACAGCAAAATCCGAAGATAGTGATAAAGTACTTGGCCTTAACGTTGGAGCTGATGATTACATCACAAAGCCTTTCAATCCATTGGAGCTTATAGCCAGGGTGAAGTCTGCCCTAAGGCGTTATACAAAACTTGGCAGTATTGTAACAGAAGAGCAAAATATCTATTCTTCCGGAGGTCTTGTAGTTAATGATGACCGCAAAGAAGTGTATGTTGATGATGAGTTGATTAAGCTAACTCCTATTGAGTATAATCTTTTGAAATTATTGGTAAAAAATAAGGGCCGGGTTTTTTCTATAAATGAAATATATGAATTAATTTGGAATGAACCTTCTTATGGTGCAGATAATATTGTAGCAGTTCATATACGTCACATCAGGGAAAAAATAGAAATCAATCCAAAAGAACCCAAGTATTTAAAGGTTGCCTGGGGAATCGGATACAAAGTTGAAAAATATTAAAGGAGTATAGTATGAACAGAATTAAAGGTTCCTTTTTTATAAAGGTATTGATACATATTGCACTTTTTCTGTCCGGACTTACCCTCTTAATCGGTGTATATCATATCTATAACTTTACGGATTCATATTCCACCAGAGTTACGGATTTTAAAGAAACCTGGGAATTCCAAAGCAAATACCTTAAATATGTGGAACGGGTAGCTGTCTATGTTGATTACCGTGAAAAAGGCTACAACGGCAGTATCAGTTATGATTCCTCTTCTCTTGATTTGTCTGCGTTATTTGAAAAAGAAGTGGAAAAGCCAGAATCAAACTCTAATACACAGGAATCACAGAAAGATTTTGACTATTATAATAATATTTTAAATCAACCAGGCAGTAACTTTGTCTATTATGTAAGAAATCTAAAAACCGGGGCTGTCTACTATTCTGCCTCATTAGAGGCTGAGATAAGTAAGCTCACAGAAGAGTATGGGGACAAGGCAATGTCTAAGTACCTTGAAAAAGTTAAAGCAGAGAATTCATCTTATCTGATTATTAACACCGATACAGAAAAATTTGCTACAAATGTAAATAAAAAGTATCTAGAACTTAATGATGGTGTAGATTATCTGAATGATGAAAATCTGAATTGGGTCATAGATTGCATTAATGGATATATTACAGCCGATAATGAAGGTAATGCAGGTAATCGGGGCAGTTACATTGTTTGCACCACAATTTTAAATAATCTACCCAATAAGAATGACGAATTTGGTACTATGTACAGGCATTTTCAGGAGTTATATGTTAATTACAGGGCTTCTCTCTATCCAGTACCTATATCCTTTGTATTGCTATTGTTATTTTTTATACTAACAATTGCTTTTACAGGTCATAAAAGAAATACAAATGCAATTGTTTTGAATAGTTTTGACCGTATAAAATCGGAATTAGGATTTTTGTTTGTAGTATTTGGGATATATATTCTTTTTTACACCGCAAAAGCTCTGTCCTCCTTTATATACTATAACCTAAACATCGAGTTCCATTTCATAATATTAATTGCATATTCCATTTTATATCCGTTTTGTATGTTTGGCTTGTTAAGCCTGATACGCAGAATGAAAGCAGAGGTATTAATTACAAATTCATTGCTCCATACAGTTTTTGTTAAGTTAAATAAAATTTTAAAGCAATTTTTTATACAAAAGAGTATTACTTTCCGTATATTTATCCTATTGGCTGTCTTTACTGCAATGCAGGTACTGGCTTTTTATCTTTATCACAGACCGATTCTCTTTAGCCGTAAAACAGAATTTTTACTTATATCCATCCCCGGTTACGCGCTTTTACTCTACTACCTGATTCGGTCAGGTATTGATTACAACATAATTAGGGAGGAAACCAAAAAAATCTCTGAAGGAAATTTAACCCATAAAATTCCGGTAGCAGACATGCATGAACCTGCTCTTGCATTGGGACTTTATATCAATAATATAAGTGATGGTTTCTCCGCAGCCGTGGATGAAAAAGTGAAAAGCGAACGGCTAAAAACCGAACTGATTGCCAATGTATCACACGATATAAAAACCCCTTTAACTTCTATTATTAATTATGTGGATTTATTGAAAAAAGAAAAATTGGACAATGAGAAAGCAAACGGCTATTTGGATATTTTATCTTCAAAGACTTGGCGCCTGAAAACTCTTATTGAAGACCTTATGGAAGCTTCAAAAGCCTCTTCTGGTGCGATTGTACTCAATTTAGAATGTATTAATCTAGTCGAATTAGTAAGGCAGTCTATTGGCGAATTTGAAGACCGGCTTGCCAGCCATAACCTGGAAACGGTTTTGAATATAAAGGATGAGCCTGTTTATATTATGGCTGATGGCAGAAGCACCTACCGGATTATCGAAAATATATTCTCCAATGTTAATAAATATGCCTTAAGCGGAACAAGGGTCTATGTGGATATTACAACAGACGACCGCACTGCTACTATTTCAGTTAAAAATATATCCGCTAGCAAACTTAATATTAATTCTGACGAACTAATGGAACGATTTGTCCGGGGGGATTTATCAAGAAATACAGAAGGCAGCGGTTTAGGTTTATCTATTGCAAGAAGCCTTGCTTCCCTCCAAGATGCCTTGTTTGAAATAGAACTAGATGGGGATTTATTTAAAGCAATGGTGCATTTTCCAAAGTTAGACCGCTATACCAATGAAAAAAAGATTAGAAAAGAAACAGAAAATCTAACATAAGATAAGATATGATAAAAGTGTTGTTACGTAATCTCTCTACTACTATAACCGCGGGTAGAGTAGATTTCCTAACAGCACTTTTATATTCCTTATTAATTAATTCCTAATTCCGTATATGAATTAATAAAAGTCAAATAATTATTTTTAAACCGTTTATCAAAGGAAACATCTTCACCAAACCATTCTGGAGGAATAAAGGCTGCTGCCTCCTTTTCATTGCTGAATTCAACCTCAGTAAAGCAAAGCCCCTTTAAATGTCCGTGAAATATATCTAATTCTGCAATATAACCGCCCGCTATCGGTATTAAGTAACGTGTTTTTGTTATAATATTTCCATCTATTTTTTTCTTTAGATGCAAATAAGCTTCTTCTGTTAAAGGAAGCTCTACCTCCTGACAGCACAGAGCAATATTTGAAAGTGTAATATCCTGTATGGATTTATATGTCATATAGTATTCTTCATTGCTTTTTCGTATCCGGATAACCGGATCGGTGCAAAGGTATGCCTGCTCTATTTCTTTTTTTTCATACTGCTCTAATAAAATGGGGGTTGTTATAACTTTGAATTTTCTTTCTATCTCCATATGTCTTGCCCTGCTCTTTATAATATTTTCTGTCCATTAATCATTAATTGAAAACGAAGGGTTAATTTTTCTGCTGCCTTCTTACATAAAATCATACGTTCTAAGAATATTTCAAAATAATCCATTACAGAAGAGAATTCCGTATCAATCGTTAAGCTTAAGGTTATTTTTGTTTTTTCTTCATTAATTAAGGTTGTTGATTCTTTTACTGCATAATTAACTCTGTCATGTATATCAAAGCTGGCCAGATCCCTGTTTCTCACCCTTGTGAAGCGTACATCTGTTTTATCTGCCAGAATTAATGCAGCCGCAACCTCATTTACAGGTATAGCTGTACTTTCATCGTGGTTGCCAATAGCAGAAATGATAACAGCAATCTCTTCCGCATTCACACCTAACTTATCCAGAATTCGAAATGCCATGACTGCACCGCTTTGTGCATGGTCAACCCGATTAATGATATTCCCGATATCATGCATATATCCTGCAATCTGAGCTAACTCTACCATTCGCTCTGGATAGCCCATGGTGGTAAGAATGTATTTCGCTTTTTCTGCAACAATACCCACATGAGCAAAGCTATGTTCTGTATAACCTAACGATTTCAACACTTCATCTGCTTTTTCTATATATGTTCTAATCTGCTTGTTCTTTTTGATTTCTTGATAAGTAATCATACTATCGGCTCCTTTGTTAACATTGTTTTATCTTGTTAAGTATAGTTTAAGTCTGTTTTATTCTTATTTTATTTCTGTAAAGTTTATATAAGTCTCTAACCTTAGTATGGATAAACAAATAGAGAAAATACGTTATTTATTGGTTGTATTTTTGTCGCATAGCCTTGGCATATTGTATAATTTCCTCTGCCTCTTTGCTGTCATAATAAAATTCAAAATGCCTTGCAACCTTCTTGGCTTCTTGTTGGAATAAATCACACATTATAAACAACCGCTGCCAGATATCTTCATGTGAACTACCCGAAAATATAAACATAAACTTATGATAGGTCTCCTCATCCAGGTATTTTTCTAGATACTTTCCATACTTACCGGCAGATACAGAAAAATTATTCTCAACTCCAATATTCCAATAAAGCACTTCTAAAAGCATATCCACTGCAAAACGTTCCATGGTATGTTTTACGAACATGATTTGTTTTCTGCATAGTCCTTTTACTACATTAGGTATTGTCCACCAAAATTCATTGCATATATCCTTATATTTGATTGGACAAGGCGGCTTAATAAAGTAATAATCACCCACCTCGATTGAATCTAAACCGAGAATCTTATCCTTATCTAACAAAATATTCCTCGGCTCAGTATTAACAATATAATCATGTACATATTTTAAATCAATCAAGGTCAAATCAATACGGCAGCCATCTTTTAACTGAAGTAAATATGTAAAATTTTTGTATCCCTGGTAATCGTAGGGATGATTATACCAATCCGATGGCTTTTGTAAAATCAATCGTTCCCCAAACACCCCAAGCCAGTTATCGTCTTTTACAAAAGACTGGATGTCTCTCACCAAATAAACAATATCAAAATCACAAAATTCATCATGGGTTGCACTGGGGTCAATGCGCGATCCTGTCATGGCAGCTGCACGGATACGCGTATCACTCCTGGCAATGTCCATTATTAAATCAAACATAATATTTTGCACCATAGATTCACCCCACACATATTTTTAGATATTATACACTCACACAGAAGAAATAACAACCGCTAGAAGGTGCTAATTTTTATAATCCGCTCTTGCATTATATACTATAAAAAAAATCACTGCACCTTTTTACCGGTTTGGAATACATTAATCATGAAAGCTTTTTGGAGGTATTACCTTGGGATTTTATATAAACGTTGGCAATGACGTAAATGTATTCTGTGAAGACTTAAATCCCTGCGCAGATAAAACCATTATATTTTTGCATGGATGGCCCGGCAGTTACGAATTATTTGAATATCAATTAAACGTATTGCCAAAAATGGGATTTCGCTGTATCTGCCTTGACCAACGGGGTTTTGGTAAATCAGACCGTCCTATTAACGGTTATGATTATGACACACTAGCCGATGACGTTCACTGTGTCATCAAACAAATGGGTATTAAAAATGCAACTTTATTAGGACACTCAACAGGTGGTTCAATTGCTGTCCGCTATATGGCAAGACACAAAGCACATGGAATCTCCAAACTGGTGCTTTGTGCTGCTGCCGCTCCTAGCTTAATTAAAAGGCCTTACTTTCCATATGGTCAGACCAAGGAAGCAATACTTGATATTATTGAGAACACCTATAATGACAGACCTGCCATGCTTCGAAGTTTTGGAGAACAGTTTTTCTATCATAAGGTCGGGCAGCCAATGCAAGACTGGTTTTTCAACATAGGATTACAGGCCGCAGGCTGGGCTACCGCTGAGGTTGCCGAAACCTGGATAAAGGAAGTACTATTTGATGACTTAAAAGTTATTAAAACTCCAACACTTATTCTGCATGGTATTCATGATGATGTATGTTTTTTCCAACTAGGGGAAGCACAACACAGTTTATTACAGAATTCTTGGTTAATTCCCTTTGAAGACAGCGGTCATGCTCTTTTCTATGAAGAGAAAGATAAGTTTAATATGGAAGTGAGTCAATTTGCAGATAGCCACTGGTGACTAAATTTGGATAAAGATATTACTTTCCCCTATCCTCTAATAATACAATAAATTTCAAAAGTTTATTTAACACAACTTTTTAGGTGTTTTTATGAGGTTAGGGGACTTACCTTGAGTAGAATAAAAAGGTGACAGTATATAAGTTTTATAGTCTGCAAGTCTTAGTTTAGACTTAGTTTGCTTATATGGCGATAAATTTCACTTGAAAATAATAAAAAATTATGTATAATCTAATAAGTAACACGAGCGTAAATAAACTTATGCTAAAGTTACCTACATTAATTATACAAGGAGCATGTATGAGCATCTTAAATGTATCAAATCTCACTCATGGTTTTGGTGATAGAGCGATTTTTAATAACGTGTCTTTCCGCCTGCTTAAAGGTGAACACATAGGATTGATTGGAGCAAACGGCGAAGGAAAATCAACTTTCCTAAATATTGTAACCGGAAAGCTGATGCCGGATGAAGGTAATATTGAATGGGCTAAAAATGTCAGAGTCGGCTATTTAGACCAGCACACTGTATTGGAAAAAGGGATGACTATACGACAGGTTTTAAAATCCGCTTTTTCCTATCTTTATGAATTAGAGAATAAAATGAATGCCCTGTGTAACCAGATGGCTGATGCCGAACCGGATGCTTTAGTGGCAATTATGGATGAGTTTGGTACAATTCAGGATACTTTAGACAATAACAACTTTTATATCATAGATACTAAGGTAGAAGAAATTGGAAGAGCTTTGGGTCTTGACGCTATCGGTCTTGATATGGATGTTACTGAATTAAGCGGCGGTCAAAGAACCAAGGTGTTGCTGGGCAAGCTGTTGCTAGAGAAACCGGATATCCTGTTACTGGACGAGCCTACCAATTACTTGGATACCGTTCATATAGAATGGTTGAAGCGTTATTTACAGGATTATGATAATGCTTTTATTCTAATCTCCCATGACATTCCATTTTTAAATAGCGTTATTAATACTATTTATCACATGGAGAATGGAGAATTAAACCGTTATGTTGGTGACTACGATAAATTCCAGGAAGTTTATGAAGTTAAAAAAAGCCAGTTAGAAGCTGCTTATAAAAAACAACAGCAGGAAATCAGTGAATTACAGGATTTTGTTGCAAGAAATAAAGCCCGGGTATCAACCAGAAATATGGCCATGTCAAGACAGAAAAAATTAGATAAAATGGATATCATCGAACTTGCGAAAGAAAAACCAAAGCCTGAATTTTATTTTAAAGAAGCAAGAGCTGCCGGAAAATATATCTTTCAAACAGAGCATTTGGTTATTGGTTATGATGAACCACTGTCCAAGCCACTTACCCTTACCATGGAACGCGGGGATAAGGTAATATTAAAAGGAGCCAATGGTATTGGTAAAACCACTCTCCTAAAGAGTATTATCGGATTAATCCCTTCACTGGAAGGAAAAGTAACCTTGGGTGATTATTTGTATCAAGGCTATTTCGAGCAGGAAATGACTGGTGCTAAAAATAATACCTGTATCGAAGAACTTTGGAGGGAATTCCCTTCCATGTCTCAGTATGAAGTACGCTCTGCTTTAGCAAAATGCGGACTTACTACTAAACACATTGAAAGCCAGGTAAGAGTGTTAAGTGGTGGTGAACAGGCTAAGGTACGCCTATGTAAACTTATTAACAGAGAAACCAATCTGCTTTTGTTGGATGAACCAACAAACCACTTGGATGTAGATGCCAAGGATGAACTAAAAAGAGCCCTAAAAGAATATAAAGGCAGTATTCTCTTAATCTGCCATGAACCCGATTTCTATGAGGATTTTGCAACCAAGGTCTGGGACTGCTCTAATTGGTCCACAAGAATATAGCTTCCCTCACTTATTAAGGGATAGTCCATTGCAAAATAATCATTTTGTTACTTCCTCAAACAAAAAGTTTCGCAATTGCCTACTATTAAGAGAATAGAAAAGGAGCAACCTATAATTTTCATCGACTTAATGTCAAAAATTATAGTTTACTCCTTTTTACTTACCTCTAACCCTTTTCTCTTTGCTACCTTGAAAAATAAACATTTTACTAAAAAAATAATTAACCACTATTACCACTACGGCTAAACTGCCTTTTACTAACATATTGTTAAAGTATAGTAAGTCAACAAATATATATAAGCCAACCTCTTCTATTAACAATGAAAAACCTCTTGCTGAGAAAAATTTTAACAACTTTATAAACTCTTCTTTTAATGTGTTAATTTTATCACGAAATACCCAGAACGCATTAACAAAATAAGCAAATGTAACAGCAATCACCCAGGCAATCGCATTGGCTGTTAGGCTCTCAATACCTGCAACTTTCCATAGCAGATAGTACGATAACAGATTCACAAGCGTTGTCAGTACTCCTGCTATCCCGTACACAATAGTCTCTCTATTTATTATTCTGGCCAGTATTTTTTTCTGCCCCTCCGTAAACAATGACAACATATTTTTCTCCTATGTTTTTTTTCTTAACTGAGACTACTTCGACCATGTTCTAAAAATACATGTCAGTTCCCCATCGTACGCCTCCAATTTGGACGTGTAACTATTTATTCACTACTAGTAGTATATCCGTCTTGCCTTAATTTAGCAAGGATTTCCTTAAATTTTTAATACTCTCTGCATTCCTTTTCAAAGCTTTCCCTAAGCTTTTTTAAAGCCTTTTTTTCAATTCTGGAAACATAAGAACGGGATATCCCTATTTTATTAGCAATCTCTCTTTGCGTAATTTCTTCCTGAAGGTTTAAGCCATAGCGCATTTCAATTATCTGTCTTTCGCGCTTTGTTAGTACTTTTTCTACCAACTCATAAAGTCTCTTTACATTCCCCTGTAAGTCCAGTTCATCTACAATGTCTGTATCTGAACTCTCAATAATATCCAATAGGTTAATTTCATGACCTTCCTTGTCAGATCCAATAGGCTCATAAAGATATATTTCCTTTGCCTGCCTTTTTCCGCTTCTTAGCATCATTAACAGCTCATTATCAATACACCTGGAGGCATAAGTAGCAAGCCTGATTCCCTTTTCTGGGTCAAAGGTGTCTATAGCTTTGATTAAGCCGATTGTGCCAATGGATATTAGGTCATCTATTTCTTTATCCGCCGTATTATACTTTTTAACAATATGTGCAACCAGACGGAGATTACGTTCAATCAGGACATCTCTTGCTTCCTTGCTGCCTTCTATGCATTTGCTTAAGATTTCCGATTCTTCCTTGGCGCTCAGTGGTTTAGGAAAAGATTTCACTGTATAAGCACCTCAACGATAGGGTTTATTATTAATCTATGTTGCGTGGTACTATTAAGTGCCTTTCCTAATAAAATAAATTATTGTATTTTACGGTAAATCTATACTGCTATTCTTACCGGTACAAATGATGCATGTACGATAGAAGCCTGGTATTAATAGTATACTCCTACTATTTAATACCAGGCTCTCTTTACTTATATAAAATATTCTATAGATTTATCCGGTGTCCTTCTTGTATTTGTATTAAACAAGAGCATAATTTCCCGCTTTTCAGTAGGGCCAAGGGTATAATACCCATCCTCTTCGTTGTTAAAAACTTCCATTTTAACCTTTCGATTGTAATCTTTGGGGTATCCTTCCTTTTTCAGTATATTAATCCCATCAATTGGCTTTTCCCACTCATAAGGATCAAAAAGACAAATATACTCATTATCTACATTTGTTAAAAGAATGTAATGCTCACAATTACCCAGCCACACTCTGGCGATAGCAGCACCTCCCTGTAACAAGCATTCTACTATCTTACTGTTATAACTGATGCGAACTGCATCACCAAACAGTATTTCTGTATACACCGGAAAATTTTTTGTTTTTCCAAAATGATTAAACCAGTTAGATAAAAATTGCATGGCCATACGAGAGGTTCCACTTTTACCATACTCTCCCTCGGCATTATATTCATCAAGGGTATATAAATAAATGGTTTTTATAATTTCCGGCAAGATATCTTCCCGCTCAAACAAATAGCGGAAGGCATTTATCAAGGTTGTTGGTCCGCAATCATATTCTGAGGTCTGAAAATTCAATAGATTCTTCATGGATAACCATCCTTTCTGTCCTTACAAGATGTATAAAACTATCTAATGCGGATTTTTTCGATACAGTATACTACAAAATACGACAAAAAGTAAAGTATATTGTATAATAATATTGTACACCAATTAGGGTAAATCCGTTCCTCAACGACCGGATGGGTCAAATGCATCCCGCAGAGCATCTCCGATAAAATTGATACTGATAACCAGTAATATAATTACTAGCCCCGGCGGTATCCAAAGCCATGGTTTTGAAGTAAGCACCGAAAGGGACTGGGCACCATTTAGCATATTACCAAGACTTGCCTTGGGAGGCTGAATACCCATACCTAAAAAACTTAGAGCGGCTTCATCCAATATAGAGATTGCAATCACTGAGGTTGCATATACTAAGATGGGGGCTGTTGTATTGGGTAAAATCTCCGAAAATAGTATATACCATTTTGGCATACCAGCAATATAATCCGCCTGTATGTAATTTTTTTCTCTAAGGGAAAGCACATTTCCTCTTACCAGCCTTGCAATTCCTGGCCAGTCGACAAAGCCTAATATTAATATTATGTTCATTAAACCTGGTTTAAATATGGCAGCGGATACTAAAACCAAGAGTATATAGGGAAAAGACATGACCATGTCTGTAAATCTCATAATAACCATATCAATCCAACCACCAAAATAACCGGATAAAATCCCCAATATAACACCTAGAATGGTAGATACCGCTGTTGCTGCAAAGCCTACAAAAAGCGAGATTCTTGTCCCATATAATAATCGGCTCAAAACATCCCTGCCTACCTGATCCGTACCCAGAAGAAATTTGGCGGAAGGCGGCTCACTAAAACCTCCAACAATCTTGTTTGGTGGGTAGGGTGTAAGTAAAGGTGCAAAAAGTGCACTTAATACCACAATAGTCAGAAAAACCAGACTAACCATTGCCAGCTTATGCCTCAAAAATCGTTTTAGTACAGGATTGCTTTTAATCCGGTCAGTCTTTATCATATAAACTCCCTTCCATGTGTGCTGTACATATTATAATCAGAATACTTTCTTCTAAGTTCTATTGCACATCTAATAGTCCTAATATTGAATGGTAGGGTCCACAATCGCATATAGTATGTCCGTAAGCAGATTTGTGACCATAACAACAATAGCTGACATCAGACATACTCCCATTATAACAGGATAATCTCTATTGATAATGGCACTCATCGTCATAAGTCCGAGACCCGGCCAGCTAAAAATCTGTTCAACTATAATAGCTCCTCCAAAAAGTACAGGTATTTGCATACCGAATACAGTAATCACCGGTAGTAAAGCATTACGAAGGGCATGCTTATTTATTACCTTGAATCTACCTATTCCTTTTGACTTTGCTGTACGTAAATAGTCTTTATCTAGAATTTCAAGCATAGCACTTCTGATATAACGAATATTAGTACCTGCCATGGATGTAGCCAATACCAGTACCGGCATTATCATATGCTTTATTATATCTTGCGCATTCTTCTCAGCTCCTAGCGTTGACATACCACTTGAGGGAAGCCATTGAAGCTTTATAGTAAATACATAAATCAAAATTAATGATAAAAAGAACCCCGGGACACTGCTGCCTAAAAAAGATAATGTTACAACTGTATAATCTCCTGCCGAATATTGGCGAACAGCACTGTATATACCGGCAGGTACAGCTATTATCATACTGACTGCCAATGAAGTGGACATAAGTATTAAAGTTGGTCCTATATAATTACTTATCATCTGGCTGACCGGCTGATAATTTTTTATAGAATAACCTAAGTTACCATGAAAGAGTTCTTTTAGCCAGATTAAGTACTGTATAAAGATAGGTTTGTCAAGTCCTAAAGCTGCTTCTTTTACCGCAAGTGCCTCCTTCGATACACGTGCCCCCTGAATCATCTCCAAAGGACTTCCGGCAAGGCTCATAATAAAATAATCAATAATAGTAATACCAAGTAATACCGGTATTGCTATCAGAATTCGCCTTAAAATGTATTTTAACATATTCCTCCCTTTCTGATTAACTAGAAAGCCAAACGCTTTTGCGTAATTACATATTAGAAGAATTAATTTCCCAATACATATTTCTAACCGACTAAAGCAATCATTTATTTTTTAAAAGCACCGGACATGCAGACAGATGAGAACTTCCTGGAACGACCGGGTGTAATGACGGAATATTATTCATACACACATCCTGTCTATAAGGACATCTTGGATGAAAACGGCAGCCTGTGGGTATTGCTGTATTGGAAGGAATTTCCCCCTCCAGGATAATACGTTCTCTGCTTCGTTCCGTTGGATCCGGGATAGGCGCGGCATTGCATAAAGCTTTTGTATACGGATGAACTGGGTTTGTAAAAAGCTCCGCTGCATCAGCAATCTCCACGATTTTCCCAAGATACATTACGGCAATCCGTTTACTAATATATTTTACTGCATCCAAACCATGCCCTATAAATAAATAGGTTACATGTAGATCTTTTTGTAAACTTCGTAATAAATTTAAAATTTGCGCCTGAATAGAAACATCTAATGCGCTGACTGGTTCGTCACAGATAATCAGCTTGGGATTTAAGGACAATGCTCTGGCTATTCCTATACGCTGCCGCTGCCCTCCGGAAAATTCATGGGGATAACGTTCCTTACTTTTTCCAGCAAGCCCCACCAACTCCAACAAACGGTTTACCTGTTTTAAAACATCCTGCCTGGTACATATCCCATGATACAGCATGGGTGCTGCTAATATATCATAAACCTGCTTTCTGGGGTTTAATGAAGAATACGGATCCTGAAAAACCATTTGTATCTGGGTACGGATTTGTCTCATAGCACTTCCTGATATTTTTGTCAAGTCTTGTCCTTGATACAGTATCGTGCCTTCTGTAGGTTTTTCCAATGCAGTTAATTGACGTCCAATGGTCGATTTGCCACATCCTGATTCGCCTACCAGGCCTAAGGTCTCTCCTTCTTCTATATAAAAATCCACACCGTCAACGGCATAGATTTTAGCAACGGTGTGGGGAATAATACCGCCCAGTACGGGATAATATTTTTTTAATCCACTTACTTCTATAAGTGGTACGTGCCTTTGTTCCACCAATCACTCCTCCTGTTTTTAGTGTCTTTGTTTAATAGGATGTATCTGACAGGTCAGTCCTCCAACAACGTTTATAGTGATCTTCTTTTACCATAAACATATCCTGACTTTTACTGCATAAAGAAAGTGCATACTTACACCGGTTTGAGAAACGACACCCATCCATTTCATGATATTCCTCAGGTACAGCTCCCTGAATTGGAATCAACTCACGTTCTTCATAATCTTTAATACTGGGTATAGATTGCAGCAGAGCCTTCGTATAAGGATGTTCTGGTTCTTTAAATATGGTTTCTACCAAGGCTTCTTCCACAATCTGTCCGGCATACATAACTAACACCCTATCTGCCATTTCTGCTACCACTCCCATATCATGCGTTATAAGAATAATAGACATGCCAAGTTCCTGATTTAGTCTTTTTAATAAATCCATAATCTGTGCTTGGATGGTAACATCTAGCGCAGTTGTGGGTTCATCCGCTATTACAAGCCTTGGATTACAGGATAAGGCCATAGCAATCATAACACGCTGTCTCATGCCGCCGGACAGGGTATGGGGATATTTTTTTAGTATAGCGTTAGGACTTGGCAGTCCTACTGTTCGTAGCAGCTCCTCTGCTCTCACTCTTGCCTCTTTTTTATTTAATCCCATATGGGTAACGATGGACTCTGTTAGCTGAGAACCTATCGTAAATACTGGATTTAAACTGGAAAGTGCATCTTGAAATATCATAGTAATCTGACTTCCCCTTATTAAGTCCATCTCTTTCTCAGATTTATCCACTAACGATTCTCCATTAAAGTATATACTTCCTCCGGTTATTTTTCCATTTTTTCCAAGTAACCTCAAGATAGAAAGTGACGTCACACTTTTACCGGAACCGGATTCTCCTACAATACAAAGAATCTCTCCTTCACTTACAGAAAAGCTTACTTTATCAATACAGGTAATATCCTTTTTATCGATTGAAAATGCTACCTCTAAATCTTTTACCTCTAGTAAAGGCATCACTCTGTCACATCCCAATTCTGAACATTTATAAAGGAACCGTATACATCGGGAGTCGCATTCTTAAGACGGTTGTTTACTGCTCCCATTGCACTGATAACATAGGCAGATATCATAGGTACCTCTTCTTGTGCTATAGTATTAATGGTAAGATATTGTTCTTTGATTTCTGCAATATCACTGGTGGTCTGGGTAGCTGCCAAAGCCTCTGCTACTCTGCCATTGGCAAATCCTGTCCAGCCGTCGGCAGATAAAAGCCAGTTTATATCCGGATAGGGATCTACAGGTGCATAGGTATACTGAACTGCCATAATATCAAAGCTTTTACTTCCGGCAGTCGACATAAGTGTTGCCAAATCAACTGTGGTAACCTGGATTTTAATTCCAATTTCTCCAAGTTGTGCCGCAATATAATCTGCTGCCTGCGTAAAAGTAGTATCACCACTATTTACATAAAAATTGAGAACTCTCGAAGAATCCCAGCCATCTGCCTCTGCCTCTTTTATTAATTCTTTCGCTTTTTCCGGATTGTAAGCCGTTGGGGCAAGACTGGCATCATAAAAAGGCCCGGCACTGGATAAGAAGCCGTCAACAATCTCACCCTTACCATTTAACAAACCATTCAGGATATTTTCACGGTCTATCCCATATAGTATAGCCTGGCGAATTCTTGTATCTGTTACACTTGTTGTATTAAAGAATATAGACTGGTTGGTTACTGGTGCACCATAATAAACTGTTATATTAGACAGTGCTTCCACATTCCCATAGTCTTCCTGAAGAATGTTACCTGTGGTCTGTTGAACAAAATCAATTTCTCCTGACTGAAGACTGGTTAATATCTGTGGGGCTGGTAATATCTTAATATTTAGCTTTTCAATTTTAGGTACACCCTTCCAATAATTTTTATTAGCTGTATAGGTTACAAAATGCTGTAAATCAACATCCGTAACCTGATAAGGACCATTTACAACTGTAGGTGCGTTAAACCAGTCATAGGCTGCCAAATCTTCATCGGCAACTTCCTGTAAAATATGCTTTGGAACAGTAAGAATATAACGTCCATAGGTATTTTCAAAGGTAGTAAGCGCCATCTTATATTTTGCAGTGAATTCTACCGTTTTTTCATCAATAGCCTTTACTCCGGAGATTTCTGTGGCACCCTCTTCTACAAAGCCATCATCGCCAATACCTTCAAAAGCATAAAGTGCCATACTGGCATTAGCGAGTTTGGGACTTGCCAGCTTTAATACCGTAAAAACAACATCCTCTGCCGTTACCGGTACACCATCAGACCAAACTGCCTTATCGTCTATTTTTACGGTAAAATGTATATTATCCTCGGTAGTTATAGAGGATGCGAGCATTCCTTCAAATTCCAGCTTGCTGTTTAGCTCTACTAACGGTAAGAATTCAAATGCAGCTGCGTACTTTAATATTTCTGTTGCATCCATAAGCAACGGATTTATACTGGTGAGTGTATCTGTCATACCAATGTTAACAATTTTCTCTCCCGATGTTTCTTCCTGCTTTTCCCCTGTACTTCCCTTGGTGGTATCAGAACTTGTATTTAAGGTATTCTGACATGCGGCCAGGGAAAAAGCCAAAAGCAGGCTCATTAAAAGTACAGCGATTCTTTTTTGTTTTGTTACTTGTTTCATAATTATGTCCTCCCTTTACGTTTACTTCTTAATTATAAGTATTAATCTATATAATGTAAACTCTGCTTTTAAACTTTGTAAGAAAGTTTTTAGATTCAGCAGAAAAGATGTCCTTATATACCTATCGTTTTAGTATGTATTTTAATCAATTGAAACAATTTTACTACCGTAACTTTCTTTTGTCAACTACAAAGTCTTGAAAACCAGACCCTTATTAGTTGTTGAATAATAAAAACAGGAGTATGCCTAAAATATAAGGTATACTCCTGTTTTCCGGGTTCCTGTATTCTTCTTTATTCAGTTTGATGAAAATAAACGTTACGCTTAATTACTGTACCAGACTTTGCGACTTTGTATACTTAATTACTTGCTCAGCAAAGTTTTCTAAAGCCTTCTCATTAAGATTTTTGGAGCTTATTATATAAATTCCGTTAATATCTTTATCAAAAATATAGTAAGCACTTTCCTCTTCTGAATAAAAACCATAAAACCCAGTTGGTAATCTGTTAGCGGATTGCTCCATATCCATCAGTCCATATTGGTTACCGGAATCTAATACAAATTCAACCGTGATTTCATTTCCACTCTTATGGTTCTTATACTGAAGCATCAAATAATTAAAATAACTGGTGCTTTGTGTTATGCCATAGACTTTGTAAAGGGAATACTGACCATTATATATACCTGTACCAAAATTAACAAGACAGCTATACATATCCTTGGCTATTTCCTTATCTACTTCTTTTAAAGTGTACCCCTGTTTTATCTTGTTTCGACCATCAAAAGCAGAGACAAAAAGTTTCACCGGTATGAAACTTTTATACTTTATTACCGCTTCCTTTGTTAAATCATAATTGTATTTATAAAATGCAGCTGCCTTCATATACTTTAAATAATTATCAGTATATGCAGCGCTTATATTCGAAATATTTTCATTATTGGAATCGTATTTATTTTTTTTAATATAGGCCAGCGTATCCTCCATAATCCTGTCCTCTTCCCAATAAAACTCGGTAAATTCTTTAACAACTTCTTCCTTTGTTTTCTCATACTGCATCCTGTATTTTAAAGCCTTCTTATAATTTTCCTCTGATTCATATTGCTTGATGGCAATTTCATATAAATTGTGGTTTTCAAGCTTTAATAGTTCAAGTCTTTCAATAACCTCAGCTTCTGTTACCTGAATATTTCTTTTTTCTGCCTCCTCAAGAATCAGGGCCTCAAGTATCATTCCTTCTATCAACTCTTTATCTGACATAGCAGGATACTGTTCTTTCATTTTGTTTAATTCAGAGACGTACAACTCTTCCTTATTTACTGTCAGCAGTATATCTGACTCCTCCAATGCAACTGCCGTAGACAAGGTTTTTTCCTTAAAACAAAGATGAAATACCAGTATAGCGGCTGCTATTCCCCCCAGAACAATCAAAATTCTCTTTTTTAACAGATTTTTATCTGACATAAACTGCACCCTCTCTTAATTATATACTTTCCGGGGCTGTCAATCATAGTAATACTGTTAACAGCCCCGGAAATCTTTCGTTTATCTGTAGAAGTTATTAATATAAATCTTACACTTTAAATAATAAACTAGTATTTATTTTTTGCATTATTCCACTGGTTATAATGTGTTGTACAAAGATTATCAATCAAAGTTGTATCCGAACCCTGCTTCATTACACACTTACCGGTAGTGGTATGATGGCCAAGACCATATACATGTCCAAACTCATGCTGACAGGATTTCGCATCCTGGTCATAGTTGCTATGGAACATAATTGCGTAGGGTGTACCTGTGTAGGTTGCACCATAAGTACCTCCAACATTAACATCCGAAAATGCCATCATAATATCAGCTGTTTTGTTGCCGTTATAAGTCAGTCCATGTTCTGCTTTTGCCTCATCCAACAAACCTTGAACCGTGGTGGAAGAAGAACTCCACAAAGGCTGCGCAACGCTTACAAAGTCAATGCCAAATTCTGCTGAAAGATAGTCATCCGTCCGCTCTACAACCCGATTGGCTTCATATGCATAATTACTATAAGTGCTCCTGTATTCTTCGTCACAGGGTGATGTGATATTAACGCTGATACTGGCTATTTTGTTATTAACCTGTAAATGCTCATAAATAGGTTGTCCTACCGGTAATACTACTGATTGCTTTAACGTAGTATCCGCACAAGCAATAAACTCCCCTGAATGTTCCTCTGCCATAACTGAAGTACTTGCAGTAGTTAATATTAATGCAGCAAGTGAAATTGAAATAATTTTTTTAATCATAACCAATTTAGCTCCCATCTGCGATCTTTAATCGCGTACAAATCAAGGGGTTGAATATTTTATTCAACCTTTCAAACATGCCGCTGTGCGGCACAAACAATCCAATGCAGAAGCCTGTGCTTTTTGGACTTCTTCCGGTGTGAAACTAAAGAATTCTTAGTCCGTGTTCTTTGCAGGCTTAGAATTTCTTTTCACACTTCTCCTTCTCAATTTGCCTTAGATTTTTATCCTCCCTAATTGCATATACTCTTTCCGCTAAGTTGTATTTCCTTTTCCCTTGGCATACCACCATAACGTTTTATAATTATGAACCAAGGCAACTCCCCCCTTTCCATTAACTATATAGCAGACTTAGCATAACATACATTTATGCTTTATGCGTCTTTGTGTAGAATTTCCTATAGATTGATGGAGTAAATTAATAGTGGTATTAAGAAATATAAGAATGAGGGTAATAAGGGGGGCTATTTTTAGGATTCCCTGTGATAAACCAATTGCAACTCTCTGATTTGTTTTCTTCTTGGTTGGCTGATGGGTAGATGAGTAGAATTGAATAGTATGACTTCATCATACTTAAATGTCATGACATGAGCATAGTTAACCACAAAAGATTTGTGAATACCCATAAAACGATGTTTTTTTACCTGATTATATACATCCTCTAATTTACCATAGAACACATCTTCCCCATCAACTGTTACAATTCTTATCTGACGGTTCATGCTCTCAAAATAGAGGATGTTTTTAATCGGTTTCTTAATGACTTCATTACGACGCCGATAGCTGAAGGTCTCACCCATCTTATCGGTTAACTTCATACCGGTTTTAATATCTTTAATAATCTTATCTGCATAAATAGGGAGGGATAAAAAATGCATTGGTCTGATTTCTATTAATTCCCGATAATCTTTATCATTCGTTGACATATAAACAATTTGCATAGTCTGGTTATCAAATTCCTCCCTTATTATCCTTCCAAAGTCAACACCATTAAGTTCTCCAAGGTCCATTCCCAGAAAAATCTGGTCATAGTCTTCACCTCTAGAAATAAATCGTAACAATTCCTCCCCTGAATTGTACAAATCGATTTCCAACTCAACCCTGGCATTTTTTTTAAAATCCAGTGCAACATTTTCAATCTGCAAGCAGATTCCTGCCTTTTTGTGGCATACAGCAATTCGAAACATATAAAATACACCTACTCCCCAAGTGATTTTTTGTCTCTATATTATACCATATTTTGTAAATAAATGTTTAAAAATTATTTACATTTTTCTTACGATTATATTTAGCAGTAATAAAATATAACTTACTGCTTCTCTAACAATTTATACTCCTCATTAATCTTTACAATTATAGTATTTTCTTCACCCTGATAAATCGGTTCTCCCTTTATATTTCTATTAGCCTGGTTGTTTTTATTTGGTTTTTTGTCATCTGAAACCACACTTTTGACCTTGCCAATTTTTATTAAATGATTGGTATCAATATCCACGTCTAAAGCAGAAACTTGATAGATGTCGCCTTTATATTTAATCATAAGTTGCTTTTCTTCAACCGTCGAAACAACTTCTGAAACAGCCGGCACCTTCTTATCTTCCTCTTTGGCTAGGATTGTTTCTTCGGATTGAACTGGTATATGAGCCGTTAAGTCATCTTGCTTTTGTAATAATTCTGTATTCTCAGAATGAATTTTAGCCTGATTGCTACATCCCCACAATAATAATGTTATACTTAATATAATTAAAAGTCCAACTTGCTTTTTCACTTTTATTAACTCCTTTTTCTTTTTTAAATATCTCCAGCATTTCCCAATTACTTAAATATCTCAGAAGATTTAATCACTGAAAAAATATCTTCATTGCTCAAATCATCGCTCTTAATATAATAGTCAATAATATAGCCCTGTTCCTCAACTGCAAACCGATAAACAATATTGGACTGCCTGGCTTCTCCTTTTTCCACACGTAGTTCTTTTCTCATTGCAAGTACCTCAGGTGTAAGCTCATTCCACTGGAAAATAGGATGACGCATCGATAGATAAAGGGGTTCGGGTATGGTATCTGCGTAAGGAACGGAATAATCCGATATGTTATATCTTTCCGTTTCTTCAGCTTTTACCACTCTTTCTACATAATCAGCTGTACCATCACTCCTGCTGATACTTATTCTAATTTCTTTAAAATCCTCCGTATATAAGATTAAAAACTTCTCTTCTACTGTGTTCTCATTATAGATAACAGCCTCTTCAAATTGATATGCCTCCGGTACAGCTTTTGGAAGGAACTTTCCATATACCTCATGTACATAACTGTCCGCCTCTGATAAGAATACCGGGTCTACTTCATTTTCTGCTTTTTGGTCAGTATTTATTGGTACTTTATCACCTGTCATTGTCTGCTTATCCTCTGTGGCTATTGCAGACATATCATTCTTGTAGGCACTTTGCTTTGATGCTATATAAACTCTAACTTCCTGAAACTTGCTTACACTGGTAGCTAAAATTGTTAAAATAGCTGCCGTGGCCAGTATCTTACGATACTTGAAATCTTTAGAAGATTTGAAAAGCTTTCTTTGCTCTTTGTACATCATTTCTTTTGTTTTCTCAACTAATGCCTTATTTGGCTCTATTTTCTCTAGATAGGAACGGTAACTATCTTCAAACATAATTTTCTTCCTCCTTCATATACTCTCGTAACAGCCTTCTGGCTCTGGTAAGCTGCATGCGTATTGTAGATTCCTTTCGATTCAATAGTTCACTGATTTGTGCAGTGGACATATCTTCATAGTAAAATAAGTGGATTGCAATTCGATATACCGGTGGAAGCTTCGCCAGATATTCTTCCAGGGTATACCCTCTAATAATCTGGTCTTCTGTTTTATTTATGGGAAAATCCATATCTAGAGGTACCGTATGGGTTCGAAATGAGTTTTTCCAAAAACTATTAAAACAATTAATGGTTACTCGGATAAACCAGGCCTTTTCGTGTTCTTCTTTTTCAAACTTCGGCTGCTTTCGGATATATCTTAAAAATACTTCTTGAAATATGTCATCCGCATCTTCTCTATTCCTGGTTCTTGCATACGCTAATTTATATACCATGGAAGAATACTTTTCAATTATGTTATCAATTGTAATGTCATTACCAGTTGATGAAACAGTCATTAAAAAACCTCCTTTCACTAATAAAACCCTTTACTTGAATAAAATGCCACCTGAAAAAAATTTTTTATCACTCTAAAATCCTTCCATGGCTTCCACCATATGGTGTCCTCATCCTAAATCAAATAATTTACAGCTACTCCTAATCCAATTATAATATTTTCTGTTAATAATATCCATTAAAATAATATATCCGTTAATCCTATACATATAGCAAGCCTCTTGCGAATTCCTTAAATTGAATCGAGAATTAGCAACTCGTTTTTAAATTTAATTATAAACTCTGTTCCTGAAATCAAAAAAAAGTGCAAGAGCAGCCTTACCCAGACCACTCTCGCACTCTTATACCTTTAATGCAAACGGAATACCGTCATAGAATTACTTTTAAATACATATGAAAAACCAGAATTTTCTATCCGTAGTTCTTTCTGTACCGGCTTTATCCAATCCGGACGCTCAAAGGAATTTTCTCCTTCTAACGGATAATTTTCTAAGGTAAACACCTTCCCTTCCATAACCTCTGCGTGCAGAATTTTAATTTCTGCTTCACAATCTACCTTTTGAATATTAACCGCTTTTATAATGACTTCTCCCGTACTTTCATCAATACTTGAAGAATAATATAAAGGTTTCACCATAACCGGCTTACTTTCAATTGCATGATACTCGTTCCCATCTATAAAGGTTTTTATAAAACGCTCTCTAACCTTTAATTCGAGCTGATACACTCTATCTCTCTCTACCGTAAACATACACTGGCTCAGACAGGAACCTCTTCCATTGTTCCGTTCACATAGCACAACATCCTGATTCTGCCAACCGCCGATTTCCCATTGGAACTCATTACCGGATAAAGAATTAGCAAAAGGTTTATCACCTTTCGGTTGGTGTCCAAAATATAGATTGAAACCTTTAACTCCTTCCGTCTCCTTTGCTTTAAGCTTTACGGTATAATTTTTCCATAATACCCTGGTAATATATGCTAGCTCACCTTTTTTAACTCTTCGGTCATCAAAATATTTTACTTCTCCTGTATCATCATTCACTACAGATATTTCTGAATATTCTGCTTCGGAATCATTTGTTGCCAGTATTATGTCACCGAAGATACTGTCGGGAGTTTCTGTCACCAGTACTGCTTCTGGTTCCTTTTCAGCCTTTATCGCTAGCAATCTGTCACCCTGATGGTTCATAAAGAGCTTTTGTACATAATAATTAGCGGTACCAAAGACCTGATGATTGTTATACCATATCATATCCGGTCTCCAGTTCACGTAGTCTGCGTTACAAAGCATTGGTGCATAGCAGGCAAGTGCAACTGCATGCGCGTTACGTTCAAGGCCTATCATGTAAGTAGCTTCTGCAAGAGCATTGTAATAGGTATTTCCCCAGGAAGCATATTCTCCAAGAAATACATTTGGATCCTCTTTTAAAAAGGCATCATAACGATGATGATTAGCGATAAACCACTCCGGAGAACAATAATAATGCTCATCTACTAAATCGGAACCGTTCTCTTTCGCGGATTTCCAACCTCTTTCGTACTCCCCTCCGGCGGGAAAAGGACTGCCAGAATTAATAATCTTTATATTGGGGTACTTCTGCCTGATTGCCTTATGGAAATATACATAGCGGATAAAAAATTCTTCTCCCACCTCTTCATTGCCGATTGCAATGTATTCTAGCCCAAAGGGAGCCTCATGCCCCAGTTCGGCACGCTTTTTTCCCCATACGGTGTTACTATCACCATTGGCGAATTCAATTAAATCAAGAGCGTCATCTATCCAGGGCTGCAAGCGGTCAAGCTCCACAGCTCGTCTATGATGTGGGTCCCAACCCCCGGGCAGAACCGGTATAGGTTTTGCACCAATATCTTCGCAAAATTGAAAATATTCATAATAACCAAGACCAAGCGTCTGGTTATACCCCCAGTTACTTCTTCTTGCTGGTCTCTCCTCCAAAGGTCCTATGGTATTTTTCCAACGATACATAGCATCTCTGGCAGCCGGGTCAAGAGAACCGTCATGTACCAGGCAGCCACCAGGAAAACGCATGAATTTCGGTTTTAGTTCCTCAAGTTTTGTGGCAATATCCTTTCTTAGCCCATTTCTCCTGCCTTTATAAGTATCCTTTGGAAACAACGATACAAAATCAAGATATACCTTTCCTCGGCCGGAAATAGTTAAAGCAAGCCTTCCACTGTTATCAGTAACTGGCGAAGTAATCTCAACTTCATACTTTTTCCAATCTTCATCCAGATAAATTTCCTGGCTGGTATAAATAATTCCTTCTTTATTTCGTAAAGAAATTGTAAGAGGCTCTTTAAAACATTGTTCTCGTTTGGCATAGCAAGTAAAATAATAGATTGCCCCTTCCTCAAATACCATCCCTGTATTGTATCCTAAGTTCTGGACACCCACATCTGCTCCCGGAACCAATACATCCATTGCCAAATAATGAGGATTTTTATGACTTACCGGATTTCCTGTTTCAATCAATAACCTTGCCTCTCCATTTGTTTGAATCTTTTCCCATGCAGTCAGGGGATGATATGCCGCATTGTCAATGGGAGCAAATTCAAAGGAACGGTTTCTAACCATTTCAGCATATAACCCCCCATCAGCAGCATGGTTTAGATCTTCAAAAAATATCCCGAATAAATCCCCCAAAGCATCCTTTTTGATTTTTGTATCAACTATTAATTTCATTATAACTCCCTTCTGTGTGCCTTAGCATAAAGAATTAGTAAAAGCCAATTGTACCTAAAATTTTGCTTGATATATTTTGCTAATGTAATATAATTTTATATAGGACAGAACACAATTACAATGATATTTATTACGGAGTATTTGATTTATTCTGTAATATCTTCCAGTTAGTTCAAAAAAATATATAGTCTTAAAATAACTAAAAGTAAGGAGCTAACCAAATTAAAATGATTGTTGTAAAAGCAGCCTCCTACGAGTGCTATCACGAAAACGGCATAAATATATACCGCCCCAAAGGCACAAAGGATTATTTGTTTCTATACTTTCGATCTGATGCTGAAATTATACTTCATAAGACTTATGAAATAATTAAAGCGAATACCTTTTTTCTATATCCTAAAGGTGCACCGCAGTGCTACCGTAAAACAAATGGTTCTTTTAACAATGACTGGATTCACTTTACCATAGATTCAGGTAAAAGTTTTTTTCAGGAACTAAAAATTCCGTTCTGCACCCCTTTAATATTACCTGACTCCTCCATAATAAATATGTCTATGTACGATATACGTAACGAATTTTTTCAATCAGGAACACATCAGACACAAATCCTTGATGCAAAGATGCGGACTTTATTCTACAAATTCAGTGATTGTTATTATGACAAACCCAGCGAAACGAATTCCTTAAATGCAAATTATCAAAAGCTTTTATTATTACGCTCTCAAATAAGCACCTATAAGTATTTACAATCCAGTATTCCGGAAATTGCAGCCAAACTTAATATGAGTAGTTCCCATCTAGCTCATTTATATAAAAAATTTTTTCTTATAACTTTAGAACAAGATATCATTAACAGCAGAATTCACTATGCCAAAACCTTACTCCTTAATCCCATTTACACAATTACAGATATATGCTATCAATGCGGTTATGGAAACATCGAGCATTTCTCAAGACAATTTAAGAAACTAACCGGACATTCCCCCAGCCATTACCGGAAAGAGTTTTTTAATGCATAAAAAAGACACGTACCCGAATTAATTCGAGTACATGTCTTTTCCTTTTTACTCCCTATAAATCTTAAAGGCATTTTTAATCACCTTTATGATAAACGCATCTTGAAATCATCATAGCCAAACTGCTTTATTACCTTGGTACCTTTTTCTTGACTATGAATAGCTATTGCCGGTAGGCCTACACCGTTAAACGTATTATTCTTAACCATGGTATAATGTCCCATGTCACAGAACACAAGATAATCTCCTGGTTCTAAAGGTTCTTTAAAGGAATAATCTCCAATAACATCCCCTGCAAGACAGGTAGGACCTCCAAGGCGATACGTATAAGGTAATTCTCCCGGCATACCAGCTCCAAGTATCTGAGGCCTGTAAGGCATCTCTAAAACGTCCGGCATATGGCATGCTGCTGAGGTATCTAATATAGCAAGCTCTAAACCATTATTTAGAGTATCAAGTACTCTGGCTACTAAAAACCCTGTGTTTAAGGCAACTGCCTCTCCCGGCTCTAAATACACATCAATCTGATATTTTTCTTTTATAAAAAGGATACAACGTATTAAGGTTTCAATGTCATAATCCGGTCTTGTAATATGATGTCCACCACCAAAGTTAATCCATTTCATACTTTTTAGATAAGTTCCGAATTTCTCATCCACTACCTTTAATGTACGTTCCAAAACATCGGCGTTCTGTTCACACATCGTATGAAAATGAAGTCCGTCAATCCCTGAAAGTTCTTCCGGTTCAAACTGAGATAAGGTAACTCCCATTCTGGAACCAGTAAAACATGGATTATACATATCCGTTTCAATTTCTGAGTATTCAGGGTTTATACGTATTCCACATTCAATCTTTTTACTATTTGCCTTTACTATTGCTTTGTACTTTTTCCATTGAGAAAAGGAATTGAAGACAATATGATCACAGTAGGAAACGATTTCCTTCATTTCATCTTCTCTGTAAGCAGGTGAAAATATATGAACTTCTCCTTTCATCTCCTCTTTACCCAATCTTGCTTCATACAGGGAACTTGCCGTTGTCCCCTGTAAATATTTTTCCAGTAAAGGATATACGGAAAACATAGAAAAAGCTTTTTGAGCTAACAGGATTTTACACCCAGTTCTCTCTGATACATATTTTAATGTCTCCAAATTCTTTATAAGAAGTGTTTCTTCAATAATATAAGCCGGTGTAGGAAGGCTTTTAACGTCAAATTTGATACTATCTTCCATGTCTCCTCCTAATCTACCAAAGTCGGAGCGAACTCTTCTTTCCAAGGAAGTCCCCATTTATTTAATGCTTCCATAAATGGATCGGGATCGAATTCTTCTACATTAAATACACCTGGTTTTTTCCATTTCTTCTGCAATACCATCATGGCACCAATCATAGCCGGAACACCTGTAGTGTAAGAAATGGCCTGTGAGCCAACTTCCTTATAGCATTCCTCATGATCACATACATTATATACGTAATAAGTTTTATCTTCTCCATTCTTTGTACCCTGATAAATGCATCCAATGTTAGTTTTACCTTTCGTTCTTGGTCCTAAAGATGCAGGGTCTGGAAGTACTGCCTTTAAAAACTGTAACGGTACAATCTTTTGTCCTTCAAAATCAATAGGTTCAATAGAAGTCATACCTACATTTTCAAGAACTCTAAGGTGTGTTATATATTTTTCAGAAAAAGTCATCCAGAATCGGATTTTTTCAATTCCTTTTATATTTAATGCAAGAGATTCCATTTCTTCATGATGAAGTAAATAAATATCCTTGTTACCGATTTCCGGGAAATTATAAACTCTTTTGATTTCTAATGGTTCGGTTTCAATAAATTGCCCCTTTTCAAAATAACTTCCGTTAGCAGTTATCTCACGGATATTAATTTCAGGATTAAAATTTGTTGCAAAAGGATAGCCGTGATCCCCTGCATTAGCATCTAAAATATCTATTTGTTTGATTTCATCAAAATAATGTTTCATGGCAAAAGCCGAGAAAACGCCTGTTACTCCCGGGTCAAATCCACATCCAAGAACCGCTGTGATACCAGCTTTCTCGAACTTTTCTTTATAAGCCCATTGCCATTTATATTCGAATTTAGCCGTATCTAGCGGCTCATAGTTGGCTGTATCCAGATAGTCCACCTTAGTTGCCAGACAAGCATCCATAATAGTTAAGTCTTGGTAAGGCAGGGCAACATTAATTACAATATCCGGTTTGAACTGATTAATTAAAGCAATAACCTCTTCTGTATTATCCGCATCAAGTGAAGCTGTAGAGATTTTTGTTTTACCTTCCTTTAATTTTTCCTTAAGAGCATCACATTTTGATACAGTTCTGCTTGCGATGCAGATTTCTTCAAAAACCTCCGGGTTCTGGCAACATTTATGAACAACTACGCTGGCTACTCCTCCAGCACCGATTATTAACGCTTTTCCCATGATAGTACCTCCTGAATCTTTTACTTAATTTATTAACGTTCTTCTAGCTGCTCTTTCACATAGTTTGGAATTGCGAAAGCCCCAACATGTAAATCTGTATTATAGTATTTTGTCTTTAAACCCAACTTATTCCATTTGTCACTGTCTAAATCCTGAATCGGATCATATTTTTTGGAAGCAAAACCAAAAAGCCAATGACCAGACGGATACGTTGGTATATGTGCCTGATAAATCTTCGCAACCGGAAAGCTGTCCTGTATTCTTTGATGCGCACGTTTCATGGATTCCGCATAGGAAGTATAATACATACTTTCATGCTGGTTAACTAAAATACCATCCTCCTTTAAGGCACGGTAGCAATTGCCATAAAACTCCTTCGTAAAAAGCCCTTCTCCCGGCCCGAAAGGATCCGTGGAATCTACAATAATTAAATCATATTCTGAAACTTTTCCCCTAACAAATTTCAAACCGTCTTCAAAGTACAGATGAACCTTATTGTCCGTTAAGCCGCATGCTGTAAGCGGAAGATATTCTTTACAAACCGTTACGACATCCTTATCAATTTCTACCATATCAATATGGGTGATTGTCTTATAACGTAACAGTTCTCTGACCGTACCTCCATCACCTGCTCCAATTACCAGCACTTTACTGATATTCGGATTGACTGCCATAGGAACATGGGTTATCATGTCGTGATAGATGAATTCGTCTTTTTCAGTCACCATGAGAAAACCATCCAGAGTCAATATCTTACCAAATTCCTTGGATTCAAAAACATCAATTCTCTGAAATTCGCTCTGCTTACTGAAAAGATGCTTGTCAACTTTTATAGAAAATCTTGCTTCATCTGTGTGATTTTCCGTAAACCATAACTCCATTATTTTACCCAGCATACCGCAGTTTTTCCTGTGGTATTGCCACTCTTAAAAAGGTTGAAAGAATAGCTATGTGGCAACCTTTCTATTAAAATTTTCTTTCATCCTATAAATTAACAACATTAATGTTGTTGACTGCCATATCTTCTGTTCCTGTAAGGAGACAGCCTTTATCCTTCGCATATAAGATATAATTAACAATTTCATCTGTAATCCGCTCTCCCGGTGCCAGTATGGGAATTCCCGGAGGATAGCACATAACAAATTCTCCGCAGATTTCTCCTACAGTCTTTTTAATAGGTAAAGCCTTTTTGTCACTATAGAAAGCTATTTGAGGTGGTAAAACTACATCTGGATCGATATACTCATGATCGAACATACCGGTTACATCCTCTTTGCCGTACAGTCTTTTAATTTCTGATAAGGAAGCTATAAGCCGTTCAATTTCCAATGCTCTGTCACCTGCTGATATAATTGCCAGAAAATTACTGATATCACCGAACTCAATCTGTATACCATATTCATCCCTTAGTAAATCATAAACCTCAATACCGGCCAGACCCATCTTTCTGGTATGAACTGATAGTTTTGTAGGGTCAAAATCAAAAACTGCGTCGTAGTCAACCAGTTCAGAACCAAAAGCATAAAAATCACCCAGCTTATTAATTTCATCCCTTGCATATTCTGCATATTCTACCGTCTTTTTAAATAATTCCCTTCCATGCAGGCTTAAATTTTTTCTCGCCAAATCCAGAGAAACCAATAACAGATATGACCCGCTGGTTGTCTGCGTTAAGTTAACTACCTGCCGTACATGGTGAGGATTTACTCCCTCACCGCAAAGTAAAAAGGAACTTTGTGTAAGAGAACCTCCTGTCTTATGCATACTTACAGCAGCCATATCCGCTCCTGCTTCCATTGCGGATACCGGCATATTGTCACCAAAGTAAAAATGGGTGCCATGCGCTTCGTCTACCAATACCTTCACGTTATGTTCATGAGCGAAGTCTACAATCCCTCTTAAATCAGAGCATATTCCGTAGTAGGTTGGATTATTCACAAGAATTGCCTTTGCCTCAGGATGCTCTGTTATAGCTTGTTTTACATCCTCTAAAGACATTCCTAAAGGTATTCCAAGGTCACGGTTTACTCCTGGATTTACATATATGGGTATAGCACCACATACTACTAATGCATTGATTGCACTTCTATGCACATTTCTGGGCATAATAATTTTATCTCCCGCTTTGCAGACAGACATTATCATCCCTTGCACAGAAGCAGTTGTTCCGTTCACAATAAACAAGGCGGCTTCAGCACCAAAAGCATCGGCTGCAATCTGTTCTGCTTCGCGAATCACAGACGTCGGATGACACAGGTTGTCCAGAGGTTTCATGGAATTGACATCCACCTTTAAGCAATTTTCGCCTAAAAAGTCTGTTAGTTCCTTGTTACCTCTGCCGCCTTTATGACCCGGTACATCAAATGGTACGACTCTGTTTGATTTATGTTTTACCAGCGCTTCATAAATAGGCGCTTTTTGTTGTAAAAGTATATTCATACTAATGCCCATGTCCTTTCCAATATCTGCAAACTTTGAGCTACAGGCACAAAGTTGCGTTTGAAAATTTATAAATTATACCCACACAACTAATATATATTCATGCCAC
Organism: Anaerocolumna cellulosilytica; assembly: GCF_014218335.1. Lineage (GTDB taxonomy): Bacteria > Bacillota > Clostridia > Lachnospirales > Lachnospiraceae > Anaerocolumna > Anaerocolumna cellulosilytica. Next base: position 3,056,996 of record NZ_AP023367.1, read on the forward strand.
TGAAAATCTCTATCATTTCTTTGCGCAGGTTACTGGTTATCTCCAAACGTTGCTTGGGAGGCAGCTCATATACGTCCAGATTAAAGAGATAATTCTGCAGCGCTATTTCTTTTATCAGCATCTTGGTGTGAAATATATTAGATTGATACACATTCACATCAATTGCATCATATTTTGTCAATGTAACATCATCAATATAGTCCTGAATAGACGTTATATCGTGATCTATATAATATTTTTTGCCCTCAACATCTCTGGTAAAACCTCTGACCCTGTAATCTATTGTTATAATATCAGAGTCAAAACTACCGATTAGATAATCCAGCGCATTCAGTGGTGATATTTCGCCACAAGTAGATACATCAATATCTACACGAAAAGTGGAAATAGAGTTATCAGGATGATACTCTGGAAAAGTATGCACAGTAACGTGACTTTTGTCTAAATGAGCATGTACTGTATCCCTCTGTTGCTCCATATATTTCCCTTGATTGCAGGATTCATCAATATGTTCTGAGGATAAATCTCCTTCCGCAATCAAAATGTTGACGGAGGCTCCCTGCGGATCGTAATCCTGCTTGGAAATATTCAGTACATGAGCTCCAATCATTTGCGTCACATCGCATAAAATATTAGTTAACCTTTCGGAATTATACTGCTCATCAATATAGGCAATATAATCCTTTTGTTCTCTCTCACTTTTTGCATAGCAAACATCATAGATGTTGAAGCTAAGTGTTTTTGTGAGGTTGTTAAAGCCATACAAAGTCAGCTTTTTCTCCAACCCTAACATCACAACCTTTCTTGTTCATAATCGGCTTACATTGTAGCACGTTTATTCTTAAAAATCAATGTAATTTCTTTATGATTTTTTAAAGAAGACCTTTACGCATTATAGCAGAATCTGGCTGTTTTTTTCTCCCAAATCTAATCCGAGATACTATGTGCCCTAAGTAAGTATCAGTATTCCCTATGATTTAAAATTATTACCTAGTTATTATGTTTTAAGGATAGTCTCTCCAATTCTATTATACCCATTAAACTTTTCTACTTCATCAGATAAAACGAATACAATATAAAAAAAGCTGTTGCAACTGCATTTTATCTGGTACAAATCGTACTTTTCAGATAAATTTTAGCTGCAACAGCCTTTATTTTATTCATATGCCTTTTAGTCTTCTTTTCTCCGAAGGATATCGTAAAGTTCTAATTCCTCTCCCAAGTCAATAAAAATTCTTTGTTTAGGATGCGGACAATTGTCCATTTCATTGCCTTCTTCATCGGTTATTCTTTTCACTATTACTTTCATATTTCTGCCGTCAGTTTTCATCACTTCAAGTTCTTCCCCAACAGAGAATTTATTACGCTGCTCCAGTTCAAAAAGCCCTGCTTCTGATATTCCTTGTATAATCCCTAAATAAGTGTATTCCTTAATATAGGTATTATTATCATAGATTTGTGCATCTTCATTTGGCTTACCAAAAAAGAATCCTGTGGTAAACTGCCTATAAGTACATTTTGATATTTCCTCTTTATAATAGGGAATATTCTTTTCATACGTAACCGGTGATTCAAAAAAATCATCAATGGCCTTGCGGTAGGTTCTTGCAACAGAAGCCACATATAAAGCCGTTTTCATTCTGCCTTCTACCTTAAGACTGTCAATACCTGCATTTATAATCTCCGGAATATATTCAATCATACAGAGGTCTTTAGAATTAAAAATATAAGTACCCCTTTCATTTTCTTCTACAGGCAGATATTCCCCCGGACGTGTTTCTTCTACCAGATGATACTTCCAACGGCAGGGATGGGTACAAGCGCCTCTATTAGCATCCCTTCCCGTAAAGTAATTACTTAACAGGCATCTGCCAGAATGAGCCATGCACATAGCACCATGCACGAAGGTTTCAATCTCTAAATCATCCGGTATATTTTGACGAATTCCTTTTATTTCTTCTAATGATAATTCCCTTGCGGATACTACCCTGGAGGCTCCCATTCTGTGCCAGAAACGGTAGGTGCCGTAATTTACATTATTAGCCTGGGTACTTATATGGATTTCTATGTCTGGAATTACTTCCTTTGCTATCTCAAACACTCCAGGATCTGATACAATAATCGCATCCGGCTTAATCTCCTTTAACTCTTTAAAGTAACCAGAAACCCCAGATAAATCTTCATTATGTGCTGTTATATTCGCTGTTACATAGACCTTTTTGCCATAAGAATGGGCAAATTCTATTCCGTCTTTCATATCCTGCAAACTGAAATTTTTTGCCTTCGCTCTTAAACCATACATTTCGCCGCCAATATACACCGCATCTGCACCATATAATACAGCTACCTTTAAAACTTCTAAATTACTTGCCGGAATTAACAGCTCCGGTTTTTTATATTCTCTCATGTATTTCCATGCCTTTCTATTGGTCAAAATGACCTTACATCAATTCCGATATCATCTTGTACGTAATGATTAAGCCTTTTTAGTACTGACGGTTACACCGTCACCTACAGGAACAACCGCTGTTTCTAACTCTTCCATATGCGTCAAGGTATAAAGATACTCTCTCATACGTGTGTGAATCGTTCTATCTCTTCTGGTTACACCAAATCTGGACTGGGCTACCGTACCATCCTGTAATACATTATCGGTTATCAGAAGTCCGCCAGGGCATAATAGCCTCATAATCTCTGGAAGAAAATTCATATATTGTGCTTTGGCAGCATCCATAAATATAAAATCATATGCCTTTTCTTCCTTACCTGCTAACTCCTTTAAAAGTACTAACGCATCTCCCTCAAGCAATGTAATCTTAGCACTCTTTGACGCTTCTTTTATATTTTTTCTGGCTTTTTGAAGACGCATCTCAACTTTTTCTATAGTAGTAATAGTACAGTCAGAAGGCATATATTCACTCATAAATATAGCCGAAAATCCGACTGCCGCTCCTACCTCCAGAATTCTCTTGGGTTTATGACAAGTCAAAAGAAACCTCAAAAAAGTCTGGGTTTCCTTTCGTATAATTGGAACTCCTTCAAACAAGGCTGCTTTTTCCAAAACCTCTAAATACTTTGGCATTTCCCGCTCCAAGGAATTGATATATGCAGTTATTCTCTCATCTACTATCATGTCTATCCTTTACAATATACTTAATGTTTGTCTTATGCGGATAAAGGGCGAACCAAAGCTATCATGCCCAGGTTCGCCTTTATTATATTTTATATTGATTCTTATGTCAACTTGATATACCTGTCAGTTATTTCTTTCGACTCTTCTGTACTTTCTTCATCATCAGACGGAACTGTAATAATTTCAAATATTTCATCATAAGTCATAGAAGTATTTAAGATGTAATTTCCCGGCATTAAATTATGACTCTTCAGCTTTGCTTTTAAGTAAAAGGAATATTTGTTTACAATAACCTTGTTTAATTCCAGCTTGCTGGCAATATTCATAGTAGATTCTCCTTTTTTAATTTGAATCTCTACGTCCCTGCCCGGCTCTTCTGACGCTGCCACTTGTCCAAATACCTGATAACTGAAATCATACGTTATTTTACAGGCTCTAATGGTGACAATAACGATTACTGCATAAAATAATACATTTAACAACGTCCGTAATATGAAACTGGAAATCTTAAAAACCAATTGCGTAGTAGTAGGCTTGGAAGTCATACTTACTATCTCCTTTTACATTTAATTTACTTCCATGATAATCGGGAGTATCATAGGATTTCTCTTCGTCTTCTTCCATAGGTAGTCACTTAGAGAATCCTTAATTTCATTTTTCATCTTACCCCAGTCAGTTGTATTCCTGCTGAGACATTTTTCCAGTGCATCACTTACAACCACCTTTGCTTCATCCATAAGATTTTCTGACTCTCTTACATATACAAAGCCACGGGATACAATATCTGGACCGGACAATATCTGATTGGTGTACTTTTCCAGCGTAACGACTACGATTAAAAGACCATTTTCAGATAAGTGCTGCCTGTCTCTAAGAACAATATTTCCTACATCACCAACACCTAAGCCATCTACAAGGATACCTTGTGCCTGTACTTTTCCGACAACTCCTGCTTTTTCAGAGGAAAGTTCCAGTACATCACCAGAAGAAACTACAAATACATTTTCTTTAGGTACACCCATAGACTGTGCCAATTCTGCATGTTTCTTCAAGTGTCTATATTCACCATGAACCGGAATAGAATATTTAGGTTTGGTCAATGCATATATGAGTTTAATTTCTTCCTGGCAGGCATGACCGGATACATGCGTATCCTGGAATATGACCTTCGCACCTTTCATGGAAAGCTCATTAATGACTTTAAATATAGGTTTTTCATTACCCGGAATTGGTGTTGAGCTAAAGATTACCGTGTCACCAGGCTTAATGGACACCTTCTTATGAATGGATGCTGCCATCCTAGGAAGAGCTGCCATTGCTTCTCCCTGACTGCCGGTGGTTATTAACACAAGCTTATCATCCGGATAATTTTTCATCTGCTCAACATCAATCATAATGTTACTAGGGATGGTTAAGTAACCCAACTCTGAAGCAGTAGCAATAATATTAACCATGCTTCTTCCCTCTACTACTACTTTTCTATCGTATTTCTCAGCAGAATTAATTATCTGCTGAACTCTGTCAACATTAGAAGCAAAGGTTGCAACGATAATCCTGCTGCGGGTATTTTCTGCAAATATATTATCAAAGGTCTTTCCAACGGTCCTCTCTGACATAGTGTATCCAGGTCTTTCCACATTAGTACTATCACACATAAGTGCTAAAACACCTTTTTTGCCCAATTCACCAAAGCGTTGCAAATCAATGGTATTGCCAAATACGGGCGTATAATCCACTTTAAAATCTCCTGTATGAACAATGAGTCCGGCCGGAGTGAAAATAGCAAGTGCTGCCGCATCAGCAATGCTGTGATTGCTGCGGATGAATTCAATTCGAAAACAGCCAAGATTTATAGATTGTCCATATTTAATAACTTTGCGCTTTGTAGATTTTAACAAATTATGCTCTTTTAATTTATTCTCGATTATTCCTATCGTCAGCTTAGTCGCATAAATAGGTACATTAATATCCCTTAAAATATAAGGTAATGCCCCAATATGGTCTTCGTGGCCGTGTGTAATAACAAAGCCTTTTACTTTATTTATGTTTTCTTTTAAATATGTTACATCAGGAATAACCAAATCAATTCCTAGCATCTCATCTTCCGGAAAGGATAAACCGCAGTCAACAACTATAATGCTGTCCTCATACTCAAATGCTGTTATATTCATCCCTATTTGTTCTAATCCACCTAAGGGAATAACTTTTACTCCCTTTAAATCTGTAATATTTTCTTTCAAACAATGCACCTCCAATGGTTAGTTTATGTAGTTTTGTCCATTATATTTAAAGTGCAATTGATTAAATTAAGTTGATTTCAATTTGATTTTTTAGCTTTTACTGCTTCTTTCCTGCATGTTTTACAATAACCGAACATCTTTACTTCATGGTCAACGACTTCAAAACCCATTGTTTCCTGAATATGATGTTCCAGGGTATCTAATAAATCTCCCTGAAAAGTTAGTACATTCCCGCAATTCAGACATATCAAATGATGGTGATGGTGTGCTTTATCATCACTGCCTTGTCTGCCGATCTCATATCGTACAAAACCATCTCCCAAATTCAGCTTATCTATAAGGTTTAACTCTGTTAATAATTGAATCGTTCTGTAAACAGTGGCTAATCCGATGTCCGGATTTTTCTCTTTTACACATTCATATATTTCTTCAGCAGTTAAATGCTTATCCGGTCGATTCTCAAGAGCTTCTAGTATTTCTATTCTCTGAGTGGTAACCTTAAGCCCATTTTCTTTTAATAATGTTTTGAATCGCTCCTGCTTATCAAGCATAGCCTATCACCTTCCCGATTTTACAACAAGGTTGTAAAATCCTTGAAATCTTTTAACCTAACTAACTAATTTGCACTTATATATCTTTCCTTAAAGCTTTCGCTAATAATAGTCATTTCATGAAAACTAAATCGTAAACGCTATTCGCCTCTATTCCCTAATAATTTTCGCTTCCTGCCTATGTATATTATAAACAGCACTGTCTTTTAAAAATGTTAGTTGTATATAATAACAAATGTATATTATACAACTGCTATTATATATAATTAATTCTTTTATTGACTTGCTGCTATATTTCGTTTTTTTTAACCGCACAATCTTTTGAAGAAAACAATCAACCTGTTTATCTTTACTAAACCTGTAATATAAAAACAATTTATTTCTTATACTCTCAAGCTCTACTCTGATAACTTTAGATTCTTCTGTTTCATCAAAATAATTATTATTACAATTTTGTAATTTATATAATAAACTTAAATCGTTATCGATATATTTATCTGTTCTATATTGTACGAATTTAAAATTTTTTGATTATTTTTCATAGATACCCTATGTTAAAATACTTATTCTCGTATACTTATTGTACTATATTAGTCGATATCTGTTTAAATAGCAATACCGTAAAAGCTTATTGATTTTTATTCTCAATTATATGCTTCCTGCTAAAGGTATATATCTAAAATTATATTTTGTAAAAGATTCATTTAATTTAAATCTCTATATCTATATCTTCCAACAATTCTTCAAATATTTTAGCAATTGAATTGAGTTCTTGTTCATCTTCTACCATTTCATAAAGAGCAGCCTCATCTTCTTCAGCGGACATATCTTTTAAAATATATGCATCTCCCTCTTCTTCATCCTCATCTGTATCAGAAACCAATAGATACGTAACTCCATTCAGCTTTGTCTGTTCTAAAACATAAAACTTTTCTTCTGTTTTATCATCTGTTAAAAAAGTAATTTTATTTTTTTTGTCATCCATTATATTTCTCCTATTTTATCCCTTTGATGTCTTAAGAAATCCAGATAACCTTGTAATATTAATACCGCCGCAATTTTATCTATTACTTCTTTACGGTCTTTGCGGTTTACATTTCCTAATTCCAATGTTTGGTGCGCAGCAATGGTTGTCAGTCTTTCATCCCAAAGCACTACCTCTAAACCTGTTCTTCTTCTTAATGTATCTGCGAATTCCTCGGATTTTACTGCGCGTTCGCCTACTGTATTGTTCATATTCTTGGGATAACCAAGTACTATCTTCTCCACTCCATATTCCTGTATAAGAGTTTCTATTCTTGCCAATGTCTGTCTTAATTTCGTTTCATATTTTCTACGTATTGTCTCTATTCCCTGCGCTGTAATTAATAATTCATCGCTGATAGCTACTCCTACCGTAACAGAACCGAAATCGAGTCCCATAATTCTCATGCTTCCTCCTTGCTAGCAGCGTAATTATACTCCTAGCTACTGTTCATACTACTGTCTTACACAAGATTATGGTTAATATAATCTTTTAGTAATTCCTCTAATATCTCGTCTCTTTCTACCTTCATAATCAGGCTTCTCGCACCTTTATGATTCGTTATGTAGGTAGGGTCTCCGGACATGACGTATCCAACAATCTGATTTACCGGATTATAGCCTTTTTCAGTCATAGCGGTAAAAACAGCAGAAATAATTTCCTTCACGGATATCTCATTTTCTTTTTGTACTCTAAAATACTGGGTATTGTTAAATTCCTGCATAACCTCACGTCCTTCTTTTATCTTTCTATATCATTTCAGGTAAAAATATTCCATATGGGAATGTTTTGTATCTGCTTACGCACAGTGTATTATATATATATTAATATAAATCACAGCAAATTTCAATCCATTATTTCACAAAACATGATTTCTTTGCTAAGATAGCCGCAAACTTTAGCTGAAACCAGTTGATTTGTCAAATCTTCTTCTGACTTAACAGCCAGCTTAAGATATCTTTCATTATGTCCAACTTGATAGGTTATGCCATCAATAACCATAGCTTCTTCAATTAATATAGTTTCAGTTTTTCCTTCAAAATAGGACTGATATTCTTTTGTCATCGTTTCCGCCAACTGTATTAACGCATTACTTCTTTGTGCTTTTACTTCTTCTTTTACCTGGTCAGGCATTATCTCAGCCTTTGTTCCTTTTCTAACAGAATATTTAAAGACATGCATTTGGGCAAAGGAAATCTTTCTTAGATATCTTTGAGTTTCCAGAAAATCTTCCTCTGTCTCTCCTGGAAATCCTACTATTATGTCAGTTGTAATAGCTGGAGCTGTAAAATATTTACGCAACAAAAGACATTTTTCATAATACTCCTGAGCTGTATACTTGCGATTCATACGTTTTAAGGTTGCATCACAACCGCTTTGAAGGGACAAATGAAAATGAGGACACATTTTAGATAACCTTGACAAGGTACCGGCAAAGTTTTCTGTTATAATTCTCGGCTCCAAAGAACCGAGACGAATTCTTTGCAAACCTTCTATCTCATGTAAACTTACAATGAGCTTTAGCAGGAGACTCTCTTCTTCATAGGCTTCATTTTCTGTAAAATCAATTCCATAAGAGGATAAGTGAATTCCGGTTAATACAATTTCTTTATAGCCTTTTTCAACAAGCCTTTTTACTTCTTCAATAACAGCTGACTGGGAACGGCTTCGAACCCTTCCTCTGGCATAGGGAATAATACAATAGGAACAAAACTGGTTACATCCGTCCTGTATTTTAATATATGCTCTTGTCTTTTCGGATACTTCCCGTATATTCAATTCCTCATATTCAGTTTCATGACTAATATCAATTACGCGGTCTTCCTTATGAAAGATTTTAGTATCTTCATCTTCCTTCAGAATATTCTTATCTTTAGTAGAATTCTCTTCCTCCCTTTGTAAGGTGTCTTGCTCTACAGTACAAGTATTACCGCCAAAATGCTCTTTTAAAATACCAATGATATCCTTCTTTTTATTATTTCCAATTACAACATCAATTGCTGCATCCAGCTCTAAAGTATCTTTAGCCGCCTGCACATAACAGCCAACCGCCACTACCAATGCATTCTCGTTCATTTTTCTTGCCTTATGAAGCATTTGACGTGATTTACGGTCTGCAATATTGGTTACCGTACAAGTATTGATTACATAGATATCTGCTTTTTGAGAAAATTCAACTATTCTTAATCCTTCATCTTCAAAAAGCTTCTGCATTGCTTCGGTTTCATATGAATTCACTTTACATCCCAAAGTTAAAAAAGCAACTGTACTGGCACTGAATTCTTTATCTATATTTCTTTTTATCAGAATATTACTTTCCATTTTTTATATTGTGGTATCCTTTCTAAATAACATATAATTTCTATATCTGTATTATATTATTATATATGAAAACTTCACTAAAATCAGCAAAATTGGGATTTTCGAAACAAAAAAATAAATTTTCATTATTTTGCTTAAATACGTTCCACTTATGTTTCAGTTATTTTATTGGTTTCTACCAAGGAAAATTTAATTTCGTGCAATGTGCCTTTCGAAACAAGTTTTTTTATTTACTTTGTATATTGACTTTTAAGGGTCTAAAATGTAGTATATACTTGTAATAAAGATAGGAAAACTATCCTATAAAATCCAATGTAAAAGGAGGAATTACAATGAAAACAATAAAAATCTCTCTTAATTCAATCGACAAGGTTAAATCCTTTGTAAATGATGTTACTAAATTCGATTCAGATTTTGATTTAGTTTCCGGCAGATACGTAATTGATGCAAAATCCATTATGGGTATCTTTAGCTTGGATTTATCAAAACCTATTGACCTGAATATTCATAATGATGATAGTGTTGAAAAAATTCTTAATGTTTTAAAACCTTATATTGTTGAATAAGAAATAGGTTTACAGTTACTTAATGGGGATACGTAGGTATCCTCTTTTTATTTATAAAGGAGCCCATTGCATTTTCTAAGCAATTACAAGTGCTAAAGAGCTCCTTAATTCCCTTTTACTCTTCATCTTGCAAGAAAAGGGGGTGCAGCGTATAACTTCTTTTGCCGCAACTCCCCTGCGTTTGTTTCTCTTACTCTTATTACTGAACCAATATGGTTTCTTTCGTATCTAAGGCTGTCTTAACCAGTTCCTCAATTTTTTCCTCTAACGCTTTTTCTGAATAACGTATTACCTTAAGACTAGGCTTTGTTACCGGATGTTTTGCTACAAATATAGTACAGCAATCTTCATATGGCAGTATAGAGGTTTCGTACGTGTTAATCTTTTCTGCAATGTCTACAATGTCTTGCTTATCAAAAGCTATTAATGGACGGTAAACAGGCAAGGAGCATACTTCGTTGGTTGCAGCAAGGCTGTGAAGTGTCTGACTTGCCACCTGACCAATACTCTCTCCTGTAATCAGTCCCAGACAACCGGAATCTACTGCCAAAGTCTCTGCTATCTTCATCATATAACGTCTCATAATAATAGTAAGCTCATCATGAGGGCATTTTTCATAAATATATAACTGAATATCTGTAAAATTAATAACGTGAAGTTTGATTGGACCAGTATACTTAGAAACCAAGCGAGCTAAATCAACTACTTTTTCTTTGGCTCTATCACTTGTATATGGAGGTGCATGAAAATATACCGCATCTATGGTTACACCTCTTTTTGCCACCATATACCCGGCAACCGGACTATCAATACCACCAGACAGCAGTAACATGGCTTTTCCGTTTGAACCAACCGGCATTCCACCTAACCCCGGAATGATTTCTGAATATACATAGGATCGTGTCCTAACCTCGACCATAATACGAACGGAAGGATTGTGCACATCCACCTTCATCTCAGGAAAACGACGCAATAAATAAGCCCCCATCTCAACGCAAATTTCCGGTGAGGTAAGTGGATATTTCTTATCACTGCGCTTTGCTTCCATCTTAAAAGTAAAGTTCTTATCTGGATACCGTTCTTCAACATAATTACCTACTGCCTCAGTTAAGGGATCCCAATCAATGGTATCTATAATCGAAACCGGACATATCTGTGCAATACCAAATACTCGCTGAAGCGCTTCTACTGTCTCGTCATAATCATAGTCATCCGGACATTCAATATATATTCTTCCCTGCTCTTTTGAAACTAGATAATCACCCAGGTCTTTTAGACTGTTTTTTATTTGATCTCTTAAGGCATTTTCAAACAGATATCTGTTTTTGCCCTTAATTCCTATTTCAGCGTACTTAATTAAAAATGCCTTGTACATAAAAATTCTCCCATCTGCGTATTCTTAACGCCTGTTCTCTTAAACAATTAATATTTCTAAAAGATATTATTAACTTAATGTCTGTTATACCTTTTTAGAAGAGGTACAAGCTCTCTTAACACACTAAGAGTATACTCAATCTCTTCTTCCTTTGTAAATACGGAAAAGCTGAACCGCAGGGTAGAATCTAATAAATTCTTTGGTAATCCAATTGCCTTTAGTGTACCACTAAGCTGCGGGTGATTAGACGCACAGGCAGAACCGGAAGATACATATATACCTTTATCCTCCAAGGCATGCAGTAAGACTTCACTACGGATGCCTTCAAAGCTAACACTGGTTATATGTGGTGCTGAATCTTTTAACTCATCACCAACACAATTTACAGTGACACCTTCCAGTTGTTTCACCCCATCTATAAAAACTTTTTTTAAAGTATATAATTTATCTATTCTTTCCTGATGTCCTAGATATATTTCTTTCACAGCCTGTCCAAGTCCTGCAATGGCAGGAACATTTTCCGTGCCGGAACGCATACCTTTTTGCTGTCCCCCTCCAAATACGATTGGGTTGACTTTGACCTTATCCCTAATAAACAGTACCCCACTACCCTTTGGTCCGTGAATCTTATGCCCGCTGGCAGACAATAAATCAATTCCTTCCCTTTTTGGATAGATTGTATATTTACCAAAAGCCTGAATTGCATCGACGTGTATTATTATATCAGATTTTTTCCCTTTTATCTTACCAGAGAGATTACGGATGTTCTGTACCGCACCAACCTCATTATTGACATACATTAAAGACACCAAAATAGTGTCTTTATCAATCGCAGCTAATAAATCATCCTCTATAATCTTTCCGTTCCCATCGACTGGAACATAAGTAACGCGAAACCCCTGCTCTTCCAAAAATATCAGCGGATTATGTACAGAAGGGTGTTCTATCCGAGTGGTTATAATGTGATTTCCCGCCCTCTTGTTACCATAGGCCGCACCAATTAACGCAAGATTATTAGACTCCGTTCCTCCAGAGGTAAAATATATCTCTTTTGTATCAACTTTAAGACTCTTGGCCAGAATTTCTTTTGCTTCTTTTATGAGCTTTTCTGCCGCTAATCCCTTTCTATGAAGAGAAGACGGATTCCCATAATCAAGTTCAAGGGCCTGAAGCATCAATTTATTCACGGAATCAAATGCTCTGGTTGTAGCCGCATTGTCTAAATATATTTCCATTCTTTTACCGCTTGCTTACCGCAGATTTGCCTGTGATACTGCCACAAATAGACAGTTTTATAGAATCCTCTGTGGCAACCTTTCTATCTTCTATATTTTCTACCAACTTTATTTTCATCACATATCACAAAACAGACCGGGGCATTTTTATATTTCTTCAATCCCGTTTACAGTACATTAAGTTTCCATTTGAAGCATTATCATAGAAAGTATTGCAAGCCCTGCTGTCTCTGTACGCAGAATTCTTTTTCCCAACGTAATCGGCTGATATCCTGCTTCCTTTGCAAGAGTAATCTCCTTCTCTTCAAAACCACCTTCTGGCCCAATAAAAATGCCTACTTTGTGTTTACTTTGTATATTTGCAATTACTTCTTTTGTATACTCAATCCCCTCTGCATTTTCATAAGGAATAAAACGACAGTCCAGTTCACTGCCATAGTCCAAAGCCTGTTTAAGGGTCTTGGTTCCAGCTATACGTGGTATAATCCCTCTGCCGGACTGTTTGGCAGCACTGGTAGCAATTGCTTGCCAACGCTCTAGCTTTTTTAACTCTTTTTTCTTATCTTCTAACTTAACGACTGTACGCTTCGTCATTACCGGTATTATCTCATATACACCAAGCTCAACAGCCTTTTGTATAATTAATTCCATTTTATCCTTTTTAGGCAGACCTTGAAACAGGTAAATCCTGCCTTCTAATTCTGCATAGCTATTTTGAACCTGTTTAATAGCTAACTCCACTATTTTATCAGACAAATCAGTAATACTGCATATATAATCTTTTCCTTGTCCGTCACAGGCAATTAATGTATCTCCCCGGTTCATCCGAAGTACATTTTTTATATGGTTAACATCTGAATCAAGGATACAGATGCTGTTTTCCTTAATCTGATTTTGCTCTACATAGAAACGGTACATTGTGACACCAACCTTTCTTAATCTCTTACTGGTTTTTGTGCCACAATGGATACCCAGTCTCCCATTTCATTTATTTCAAGGATTTGAAATCCATTTTCTAATACTGCGGCTTTAACCTGCTCCTTTTTGGTATTAATGATACCTGAGCTGATAAAGAATCCCCCTGGTTTTATATGCTGTCCAATTTCAGCAGACAATGGAATAATGACATCTGCCAGTATATTTGCTACTGCCATGTCATAGCATTCCATCCCTGCTTTCTGCTGTAATGTATTATCGGATATAATATCTCCGCTGACTATATTTAAAATATTTGTTGATATCTTATTTACTTCTGCATTTTCATATGCTGAATTCACAGCATTCGAATCTATGTCTGTAGCAAATATCCTGTCTGCTCCTAATTTTGCCCCCACAATTGAAAGTATTCCACTTCCACAGCCTACATCCAGTAAATGCATACCAGGTTTTAAATGTTTTTTTATACCTAGTATACACAGTTTTGTAGTTTCATGTGAGCCAGTACCAAAAGATGTACCGGGGTCAATTTCTATTACAATGTCTTTCTCACCCACACTGGCAAGTTCTTCCCAAGTCGGTTTGATTACAATCGTATCATCAATACGAAAAGGCTTAAAATATGCTTTCCAATTATTAATCCAGTCTGTATCTTCTGTTTCAGAAACCTCTATAACGCCACTGCCAACATCTACATAACCAGATAATTCTCTTAATCCTTCTTGAATTTGATAGGTTATAGTCTGTAAACTATCTTCTTCCCCCAGATAAAAACTTATTTCGGCAGTTTTATCATCTAAATCCAGTTCGGGTAGGATGTCAATGAACATTGCTTTCTTTTCCTGTTCTGTAATTGGGACATTATCAACAATCTCTATCCCTTCAATACCTAATTCGCTTAACATATTACTTACCAGGTCTACCGCCTCTGCCATAGTTGATAAAGTCAGTTTTGTCCATTTCATAATCCATCCTTCATAACACATCATTTCACAAAGTGCCTGCTTTACGATGTGTTACTGCCTCCTATTCGTTTCTGTTTTTAAGACCTTGTTATATAACTATTACCGTTTTTTACTTCATTTACCAAAGAATTTCTTCTTCTTCTCTTTTTCCGGCTCCGCCGATTCACTATCGCTTCGGTTATTCATAGAATCATCAAACTTTTGCAGCAGCTCTTTTTGCTCGCTAGATAATTTAGTAGGTACCTGAACAACTAAAGTTACATAATGGTCTCCGCGTACTTGTTTGTTACGTAAGGTTGGAATGCCTTTTCCACGAAGACGTACTTTCGTATCCGTTTGAGTGCCTGGCTTAACCGTATAAAGAACATCTCCATCCACTGTACTGATTTTCACGTCTCCGCCCAAAGCTGCCTCCGCAAAGGATATTGGTGCTGTAGAATAGACATCATATTCCTGTCTCTGGAAGATAGGGTGTCTGCTTACAGAGACTTCAACCAACAAATCGCCTCTTTCACCACCATTGACACCTGGTTCACCCTTGTCCCTAATACGTATGCTCTGTCCATTATCTATACCAGCAGGAATTGATACCTGAATCTTCTTTTTACGGTTTACATAACCAGTTCCATAACAGTCCGAACATTTATCTTTAATCACCTTTCCGGTACCGTTACAATCCGGACAGGTCTGCACATTTCTTACCATACCAAATAATGATTGCTGAGTATATACTACCTGCCCTTTACCACCACATTTTCTACAAGTTTCCGTGCTGGTTCCAGGTTTTGCACCTGTTCCGTGACAAGTACCACAATCTTCTTTTAGATTTAACTCCAGTTCTTTTTCTACGCCGCTTACAGCTTCCTGGAATGTAATTCTAACTCCGGTACGGACATTAGGTCCCTTCATTGGCCCATTACTTGACCTTCTGGTTCTTCCGCCTCCGAATAAATCTCCAAAGATATCTCCAAAGATATCTCCCATATCCATGTTATTAAAATCAAAACCACCGGCACCGCCTGCTCCCCCTTCAAAAGCGGAGTGACCGAATTGGTCATATTGTCTTCGTTTGTCTGCATCACTTAATACAGCATACGCTTCTGAAGCTTCTTTGAACTTAGCTTCTGCCTCAGTATCTCCCGGGTTTGCATCCGGGTGGTATTTCTTTGCTAATTTTCTGTAGGCTTTTTTTATGTCATCATCCGTTGCTGACCTGGACAGGCCCAGGACTTCGTAATAATCTCTTTTATCTGCCATGCTCTAATCCATCCTCCTTATGGTTGCAAAAGCGAATCTTGCACCCTTTTTATACACAAAAGCAATTTATTTATATCGACAAATAGGCAGTCCTTAGACCGCCTATTGTTTTTTCGTTATGGGACGACCCATAACTCTTATGCCATCGTAACTATTTAATAAGAGCTCAACTGAATAGTTACACTTCATTACAATATGATTCGACAAGTCAAATCATATTGTAATGAAAAATTCTAAAATCGTCAAGATAAACTTATGAAGCATTAAGCCAGTTTGTGCCGTCCTGTTAACTTTTTATTATTTTTCTATTTAATAATCCGCTGTGGCTGATTCGTTATTAGACTTCTTTATAATCTCCATCTACTACATCATCCGCATAGGTGTCACTTGCACTGCCCTCTTGTGCTCCTGACATATCAGGGGCAGGACCGCCCTGAGTCTGTTCATACAATTTGGCAAATAAAGCCTGTGCGCTTTCCATCAATCTTTCTTTAGCAGCTTTAATATCTTCTACTTCTCCATCAGACATAACTTCAGGATTAGATTTAGCCATTAAATCTTTTAAGTGTTGTAAATCAGTTTCTACTTTTGCTTTATCATCAGCTCCGATTTTGTCTCCGGCTTCACTTAAAGCTTTTTCTGTCTGGAATACCATGGAATCAGCATCGTTTCTTACTTCTACCGCTTCTTTACGTTTCTTATCCTGAGCTTCATACTCAGCAGCTTCTTTTACTGCTTTGTCAATATCTGCATCGGAAAGATTTGATCCACCGGTAATGGTAATGTTTTGTTCTCTTCCTGTTCCTAAATCTTTAGCAGATACATTTAAGATACCATTCGCATCGATATCAAAAGTAACTTCGATTTGAGGAACACCTCGTCTTGCTGGTGGAATTCCATCTAACCTGAATTGTCCAAGGCTCTTATTGTCTTTCGCAAATTGTCTTTCACCCTGTACAACGTTGATATCTACCGCGCTTTGATTGTCTGCTGCAGTTGAGAAAATCTGACTCTTCTTGGTAGGAATTGTTGTGTTTCTTTCAATTAATCTAGTCGCAACGCCACCCATAGTTTCAATGCTTAGGGAAAGTGGTGTTACGTCAAGAAGAAGGATATCTCCTGCACCAGCATCTCCTGCTAATTTACCACCCTGAACGGATGCACCGATAGCTACACATTCGTCTGGATTAAGAGTCTTTGATGGTTCGTGTCCAGTTAATTGTTTCACTTTATCCTGAACAGCAGGGATACGAGTAGAACCACCAACTAATAGTACTTTCTTTAATTCGGATGAAGTAATTCCTGCATCTTTTAAAGCATTCTGAACCGGAGTAGCAGTTCTCTCTACCAAATCATGCGTTAATTCATCAAATTTTGCTCTGGTTAAGTTTAAATCGAAATGCTTTGGTCCTTCTGCTGTTGCAGTGATGAAAGGAAGGTTAATGTTACTTGTAGTTGCTGAGGATAACTCTTTTTTAGCTTTTTCAGCAGCTTCTCTTAATCTCTGCAATGCCATCTTATCTAAAGATAAGTCAACACCTTCTGTTTTCTTAAATTCATCAATCATATATCTAGTGATTCTTTCATCAAAGTCGTCACCACCAAGCTTATTATCACCGGAAGTAGCTAAAACTTCAATTACACCATCACCAATTTCAATAATGGAAACGTCAAAGGTACCACCACCTAAGTCATAAACCATAATTTTTTGCTCGTGTTCATTATCAAGACCATAAGCCAATGCTGCCGCTGTAGGCTCATTAATAATTCTCTTAACATCAAGACCAGCTATTTTTCCAGCGTCTTTTGTTGCCTGTCTTTGTGCGTCATTAAAGTAAGCGGGTACGGTAATAACTGCTTCTGTTACTTTTTCACCTAAATAGCTTTCTGCATCAGCTTTTAATTTTTGAAGAACCATTGCAGAAATCTCCTGTGGTGTAAATTTCTTATCATCAATACTCACTTTATACTCTGTACCCATGTGTCTTTTTATGGATGAGATTGTTTTATCAGAGTTTGTTACTGCCTGACGTTTTGCTGATTCACCTACTAATCTTTCTGCTGTTTTTGTGAATGCAACTACGGAAGGAGTAGTTCTAGCACCTTCTGCATTAGCGATAACAACAGGTTTTCCACCTTCCATTACGGCAACGCATGAATTTGTGGTACCTAAGTCAATTCCTATGATTTTACCCATATATATTTCCTCCTATCATTATTATCAAAGTTTATTTTTATTGATTAAAAGTGAAACTTCATAAACATTTGCTATAGCTTATCAGGCTCCTGTTATGTGAAAGACCCACTTAGAATTATTTAGCGATTGACTAAACAGTTATTAATTTACTACCTTTACCATGCTGTGGCGAACTACTGTGTCTCTGTAGATATAACCCTTTTGGAATTCTTCCGCAACCAGGTTCTCGCCCTGTTCTGCATCCTCCATATGCATCACTGCATTATGGAAATTAGGATCAAATTCCTTTCCAACTGCTTCAATAGGCTTTAATCCGGCTTCTGTTAAAGTTGTTAAAAGCTGTTTATAAATTTTTTCAATACCCTGCGCAAATGCACCTTCTTTTTCTTCCTCTGTTATGGCTCCTAAACCTCTCTCAAAATTATCAATAACCGGAAGTACTCTTTCAATTATGTCTCTTGCTCCAATTTCAAACATTTGGGTTTTTTCTTTTTCTGAGCGTTTACGGAAATTATCAAATTCCGCCATTGTTCGCATTAAGCGATCATTTAACTCATCAATCTTTTCATCCTTTTTATCTTTCTTATCTTTTTTGTCCTTTTTAAAGAAAGATTTACCTGATTTTGTCTCCTCAACACTCTCCTGGTTTTCTGTCTGGGTTTTAGCTTCTTCAACATTTGAGGCAGTACCCTGACTCTCTGTTTTTAAAGTTTCATCCTTTTCTAATTCCATATCCGGATTTATATCTTCAAGCTTTTCATCCACAGAATTTTTCTTATCTTCCACTCTTGTAACCACCTTTCCTTATGTTAGGTTTTCTTCTTAAATATGTCATCCAGCTGAACCATAAGAGTATGCAGCGTGCTGACTACTTTTTCATAATCCATTCGTTTTGGACCTATAATTCCTATTTTGCCATAGACACCTTCTTCAAGTTCATAGGTTGCCGTAACGACTGAACAATCCTTCATGGCTTCTACGGGTGTTTCACTTCCGATATATACCTGTATTCCACCATTGCCACTATCCTCAAGTTTACTGTTGACAAGTTCGGAAAGCTGTTGTTTTTCTTCAAAGGTGCTGATTAATTCCGTAACTTTTCCCATATCACTTAGTTCAGGATACTTCAGAATGTTAGTTGCACCGCTGGTGTATATTTCAACTTCTTCTTCCTCGCTGATAGCCTCCGCAATGGCATCTAAAATATTACTTACCAGACCTGCATAATTCCCGGCCTGCTCTTTTATCTTCTGAATTATGGACATGTTAATTTCAGCCAAATCAAGTCCCTGCAAAAAGGTGTTAAAAACAATATTCAGCTTTAGTATAATTTCTTTGTCCAGGCTATCCTGTATATCGATAATTTTATTTTTTACAATATTACCTTCTATTACAATTACTGCCAGCAATTGGGTACAATCAACTTCGGTTAACTGAATGAACTTAACTTTTTTACTGCGATACTGAGGTTTTGTAACCAAAGTCGCATAGTTGGTATTTACTGCTAGAAGCTTTGCCACCTGCTTTAATAGGAGGTCAATCTTATCAGCTTTTTGCAGAATAAGCTCTTTCATGTTCTCAACTTCCTGTACTTTATCTTCCAACATGGTATCTACATACAAGCGGTAACCTTTATCAGATGGAATACGGCCTGCCGAGGTATGTGGCTGTATTATAAAGCCAAGTTCCTCTAAGTCAGCCATTTCATTTCTTATCGTGGCGGAGCTAAGATTTAAATCAGTATATTTTGAAATTGTCCGGGAACCCACCGGTTCTCCAGTTTCCAGATAATTACGTATAATTGCTTGTAATATCTTCAATTTACGTTCATCCAACTGCATCTAACCCCTCCTGCCATTTTTGATTGTTAGCACTCACTGAGATAGAGTGCTAATATCTTTATACATAAAATAGCACTATCAATTTATTTTGTCAAGTGCTATTTTGGATTTTTTGTGCAATTAAGAATATATTCCTAAAAAACTTTACCATATTTACTAGTATACTATCCGATTGGAATTAGTCCAAGCGGTCGCCGCACAATACACTAAAAGCACTCCCGGATTCACTGCTGTCATCAGCTAATCAAAGAGGAATCTTGACATAACCAAGTTACTTAAATCGGTTCCCTTTTCAGTTAAGTATATTCTTTCACGCTTTGATACAATTAATCCCTCCTCTTCTGATTTTTTCAAAATATCACCGTAGATTTCATCAACAGTCTTTCCAAAATCCCTAAAGAAATCAGCTTTATCAATACCATTACACAATCTAAGTCCTAAAAACATAAATTCTTCCATCTGCTTTTTAACAGTCAGCTGTTCTTTTTCTTTTTTTAACCTTTCAATAGGTAAACTCCCGTTTTTAAAAATCTCAATATAGTCAGTCAGAACAGTCTCCTTTGTGAAACGTTCCTCCTTAATTAAAGAGGCAGACCCCAGCCCAAGTCCAAGATACTCTCCTCTTGTCCAATAAACCAGGTTATGTTTCGCTTCATATCCAGGCTTTGCATAGTTGGATACCTCATAGCGAATATACCCTTGTTCCTCCAAAAAACTTTTGGTTTCTTTGTATATCACTCTGTCCAGCTCCTCATCCTGATCCTCCTCCCGGTATCTTCTATAAAAAGGAGTTCCTTCCTCTAATATCAGACTATATGCAGAAATATGCTCAGGCTTTAGTGCTGCTGCCCTTTCTAATGTGTTCTTCCAGCTCTTTAAACTTTGTCCTGGAAGGGCTGATATCAAGTCAAGATTTATATTTTGAAAGCCTGCCTCTCTTGCCGCTTTATAATTTTCCAAAAACTCTTCATACGTGTGGATGCGTCCCAGCAGTTTCAGTTCTTCATTATCTGTAGACTGTAAACCTATACTAAGACGATTTATGCCTGATTTCTTATATTGTACAAACTTATCATAATTAACTGTCCCCGGATTCACTTCCAGAGTAATCTCTATATTTTCCGGCGAAGCTTTCAAGGAAAAGTTTTTATATACTGCATCTAGTATATTATTGATATGCTCGGCTACCAAAAAAGACGGAGTACCCCCTCCGATAAATATTGTATTTATCAGGTACTCCTCAGCAAATTGCTTATAGCTTTTTATTTCGTTCACTAAAGCATCAACGTATTTGGATTGAATTGCTTTATCTGCAGGACCAGAAAGAAAATCACAATAATCACATTTTTTTTCACAAAATGGTACATGGATATATAGACTTAAATCTCTTTTCATGTAAACTCCCGTATGTGTGCAAAGTGCACCTTATAATAAAGATGTTGAATAACCTTTTTTCAACTTAACTCCCGTATGTGTGCAAAGTACACCTTATAATAAAGAT
The DNA here is from genome assembly GCF_014218335.1 of Anaerocolumna cellulosilytica. Lineage (GTDB taxonomy): Bacteria > Bacillota > Clostridia > Lachnospirales > Lachnospiraceae > Anaerocolumna > Anaerocolumna cellulosilytica. The sequence goes on from NZ_AP023367.1 coordinate 3,078,139, forward strand.
GTTGAAAACCTTTTTTCAACTTAACTCCTGTTAGTGTATTTGACACACGTAGGGACTGTTATAACAACATCATAATCCTACTCTCTCCGTAGATAATGATGTCAATAACAGTCCTTTACTATTATAATTACCTGTTATTTAGTTTTCATCCAATTTCAATACACTCATAAAGGCTTTTTGCGGTATTTCTACATTACCAATCTGACGCATACGTTTCTTACCTTCTTTTTGTTTCTCAAGGAGCTTTCTCTTACGGCTGATATCACCACCATAACATTTTGCAAGAACGTCTTTACGCATTGCCTTAACAGTCTCTCTGGCAATAATTTTACTGCCGATAGCTGCTTGAATAGGTACTTCAAAAAGCTGTCTTGGTATTTCTTCTTTCAGCTTTTCACACATCTTTCTGCCACGTTCATAAGCAGATTCACCATGCACAATAAACGATAAGGCATCTACTTCTTCTTTATTAATCAATATATCCAGTTTTACAAGCTCTGAGCTGACATAACCTTTCATTTCATAGTCAAAAGACGCATAACCTCTGGATCTTGATTTTAAGGCATCAAAAAAATCATATATAATTTCATTTAGAGGCAAATCATACTTAAGCAGTGCTCTGGTAGCTTCCATATACTCCATACCAAGATAGATTCCTCTTCTTTCCTGACACAGACTCATAATTGCACCTACAAATTCTGTCGTAACCATAATCTCTGCACTTACCATAGGTTCTTCCATAAAATCAATTTCTGTCGGTTCAGGCAGATTAGATGGATTGGTTATCTCAAGAACCTGTCCGTCGGTTTTGTGTACTTTATACACAACACCTGGTGCTGTCGTAACAATATCAAGATTATATTCTCTTTCCAATCTCTCCTGGATAATTTCTAAATGCAGCAAACCTAAGAAACCACAGCGAAAACCAAAACCTAATGCAATGGAAGTCTCCGGTTCAAACTGTAATGCTGCATCATTTAATTGGAGCTTTTCAAGCGCATCTCTTAAATCGGGATACTTTGCCCCGTCTGCTGGATACATACCGCAGTAGACCATTGAATTAACCTTTTTATACCCGGGCAGTGCCTGCTTGCAGGGATTTTTTGCATTGGTTACAGTATCACCAACTCTCGTATCCCTTACATTCTTTAAGCTGGCCGTAATATAACCAACCATTCCGGCTGTCAGTTCTTCGCAAGGAATAAACTGTCCCGCCCCAAAGGTTCCAAGTTCCACTACCTCAGCCGTAGCGCCGGTAGCCATCATTTTTATTTCCGTTCCCTTTGCAACCCGACCTTCCATAATTCTGCAAAAGATAATAACTCCCTTGTATGAGTCATATTTTGAGTCAAATATCAATGCTTGTAAAGGTGCATCTACGTCACCCTTTGGAGGCATTATCTTTGCTACAATCTGTTCCAGTACATCCTCAATGTTTAATCCCATTTTAGCAGATATTAAGGGAGCATCCTGAGCTTCCAAACCTATAACATCTTCTATTTCATTAATTACTCTCTCTGGGTCTGCACTTGGAAGGTCTATCTTGTTGATAACAGGTAAGATATCTAAGTTATGGTCTAAAGCCAGATATACATTTGCAAGAGTCTGAGCTTCAATACCCTGGGCAGCATCAACCACCAGAATAGCACCTTCACAGGCAGCCAGACTTCTAGAAACTTCATAATTAAAGTCCACATGTCCGGGAGTATCAATCAGGTTAAAGATATATTCTTCGCCGTCTTTCGTCTTATACACCGTACGCACGGTCTGCGCCTTTATGGTAATACCTCTTTCTCTTTCCAGTTCCATATTATCAAGAACCTGTGCCTGCATTTCCCTGCTGGTAAGCAATCCAGTTTTTTCAATAATGCGGTCGGCCAAGGTTGATTTTCCGTGATCTATATGGGCAATTATGCAAAAATTGCGGATTTTACTTTGTTCAATCATTTATAATTCCTCCTGAGTAGGTGAGTTATTCTGTTGTATTATAGCATAGACCTTGCTTACTTACAAGAAAAACGTCTGGCTTATAATGACAAACCTTCCAGTATTCTTCTGCATTAAAGCCATTAGCCTTCAAATTACTTCTTGCCAGAAGTTTACTCTGCTGCTTCTTCTCCGCTAAGTACATCATGAAGAATTACTGCAAGGTAATCCATCGCATTGTAAGCTTCTTCCACTGTATTTTTATCTGTTCCTACTTCTGCGAGAATGGATTTTTTGCGTAAATGTAAGTTATAACGATAAGCATGAAGATAATTCCGGTACATTAAACCGGGATATAATTCTCTGCCCTTTAACTGTAATTGGAGGCTAAATGCCAAATTATCCTGAAGATTAGGATTGTTAAGGTAGGCAATTTCTCCTTTAGCATTACGGCTTAATCCATTAAAAAGCATGATTTGAGCAGTATTGCTTCCATTGATATTTGCCACTCTTTTATTAGCCCCGTCTCTATGGATATCAATTACAACCTCTATCTCAGGATTTTTTTCCAGAATTTTTTTAACTCCTTCTCCTGCATAATTATAGGCAAGATTTCTATCCAGAGTACCTCCCATAATATCATATTGAGTTTTATCATGGATTACATTATAGCCGTAATTTTCTTTCAGCAATTTAGTTAAATAGGTACCCAGCCCCACCACTGTATCAGCTTCTTTCCCTTTCCTGCTGTCACTAAATCCTTCCTGAGAGTGGGTATGATAAATCAATATCTGTGGTTTGTCCGGAACCGCCTTTAAAGTCATATCTTTTCCTAATAATTTCTTAGCGTCAAACAACTCATCATTCACAGTTGTTGCTGAATCAACGATATAAAAGTTATTGTATAAAAACTGGCGCTTTACTAACTGCTCCACCGTAAAATGCTCTCCATTAATAGAACCCAGTGTCTCTGCTGCATTGTGGGGAACTGTAGCATCTTCTACTTCCAAGTACACTTCTCCGCTGATAATATCTATCGGTATAAAATCATTGGTATTCCCGGCAGCTGAGGTCCCAGTACTAAGAGCTGCAGCCACATCCGTTTCGTCAGTATTTGCCAGAACATTGGATTTCTCCCTCTCAATTCCTTCTAGTATCATTTCCACATACCTGTCATTATTAAACAAGAACCCCTTTGCCAGCGTATTTGTATTAGTTATTTTATTTTCTATGTAATTACTGTAACTGCCGTCATTGGCCTTCGCTATGTACTCATTAATAGGAAATGCACGAATCATTGTATTTAATATAAAATTGTTGCTTTTACTCTCCTCATCAGAGGTTATATAGTCCATAATCGGTATATTAGAAGTCACCATATAATCTGAAATGGACGAAATCATTCTTGCACCTAACGATTTTGCGGATTTTGCCGCTGAATCTCCTCCTAGTATGCGAATTCCTTTTGTAAGTACATTAAGACTTAGGATTAATATAACACTCCATAAAATTATATGAAATAGCCTTGCCGCCCTATATCTATATCTTCTCATATTAATAGCCATGCCCTTTCCAATACCTGCATTACTTTGGATTGCAGGCACATATTTAGGTTTGAAAAATGCAAAGTATCTTTAAACTAACTCCCTCTGTATACTCTATACATACTTGGGCTGCACTTGTACCCCCTGAAAGTCAGGATTACGCCCTACTTACACTCAAATTCCCATGGTGTGTTTTACATATGAACAAGCTTTCTTTACATAAACACCACATTCTATCATATGCAAATATTTGATTTCTGATAACACTTCAAAAGTAATTTAAGAAAAATTTAAGACATGCTCTGGCAGCTTATACTTTATTTCATAAGAATTAATGCTAACTGCCAGAACTAGTTTTCAAACGATTAATTTCAAAAGAATTTCAGGTTATGATTTGTTATGCAAAACATTTATTAAGTGCTTCTGAGATAGTGAAGCTGATTCGTTTAATGGATTCATCTATATTTTTGGGAGTAACAAACATATTATTCATACTTTGCCCCGCCAACTCACTTGTAAACTGGCCGATTTCCTTATCAGAAAAACCCTGCCCTAACATAAACTGTTCCATAGTATCATTTACAATGGTTGCTGCATCCACCACAGTAGGAACTCCTAATGCAATTACATCTACGCCAAGACTCTCTTTGTTTAAGGCTTTGCGGTTATTACCAACCCCTGAACCCGGACTGATACCTGTATCTGTAATCTGCACTGTTTTATTTAAGCGGGTAATACTTCTGGCAGCCAGAGCATCAATTACTATCACGAGTTTTGGCATGGTTTCCCGTACGACACCTCTTAATATTTCACTGGTTTCCATACCTGTCTGTGCCATAACACCCGGTGAAATTGCACTGACATTCCCCATATGATGGTCATCTAAGAATTCTTGTCCAAATTCCTGTTTAAAATGTCTGGTTACAAATAAATTATTCACCACCTGGGGACCAAGAGCGTCGGGAGTAACCTCTCTGTTACCTAAACCTGCTACAAGAACCTCTTTTCTATCGATGTCTCCTGCCAGCATTTTAATATATTTTGCAATTTCTTTAGTTATTGGTTCATGGAAACTTTCGTCTTCCTGTCCCAGTCTTGATGCTTCTATAGTAATATAGGTACCAATCGGCTTTCCCATTGCCTCTGCACCTTTCTGATCCTTTATTTCTACGGTTGTAACCTTAATATTCTTTTTTTTGTCATAGTCTTCTTTTAATATAACTCCTTTTATTTCAACATCATCATCTTTAAAAGTTTCCCTAACTTCCAATGCAAGGTCTGTCCTGACTTTATTCAGAGCTGTAATACTACCTTTTGTTGCTTTGGTTTGTTTTATTTCAGTATCCTTACTGTTATCCATTCTGGGTACCTCACTTTCTCTGCTTCCTGAGTCTCAGAAAGTCTGTTTTTATTTTCTTTATTATATTTTCTTCATTTTTTTTCAAAATATGTATTGACAGATTCAAGCCTATATAATAGTATATAGTGGTATGTTTACATTAGAACGTCCGTGTCCGGATTTAATGAAACAATAATCAAATAATATAAGAGTTGTGGAGGTGTACGATTTGGCTAACATTAAATCTGCAAAGAAAAGAATCACAGTAAATGAAACAAAGGCTTTAAGAAATAAAGCTATTAAATCTAAAGTTAAGACTGTTATAAAGAAAGTTGATGCTGCCGTGGCTGCCGGTGACAAAGAACTTGCTAAAACAAGCTTACTTGTTGCCATTTCTGAAATTGATAGAGCTACTACTAAAGGTGTTTATCACAAGAATACAGCATCCAGAAAAGTGTCTCGTTTAAGCAAAGCTGTTAACGCTATCGCTTAATAAATTATAGAACAGACTGAACTTAACCCATTCAGAGCTGTAGTAAAAAGGCGTCAATTACGACGCCTTTTTTGCTGCATAAAAATATAAGCTTTCATGCCCTTCTATTACTTTGCAACACGTTTTTCAGGAGAAATACCACCACTCATATGATAAATTGGGCTTTCGAGAAAAGAAGCACGCTTTACGGCATCCGACCCTGATGGGAACAGTGTCTGAATTCAAAATCCACAATACTAATTGCTACTACCGCAGCTGATACTCCATCCTTTCTAAGTCTTGTGCAAACTGTTTCTGCCAAGACTAAAAAAACCATTCTGGCAGCATTTCTATTATCTATATCAAAAGGTATAGTTGTAGAATTTCCATAACCTTTGTTCTTAGGTCTTTCATCAATTACATAAGAAGTATCACGACCATTGGCAAAATCATAAATCAATTCACCATATTTTTTAAGGTGTGACCGTAGTATCCCAATATCTGTTCTTGCCAGTTCTCCAATGGTATGGATACCAAGTGTATGCAGTTTTTTCGTAGTGGCCCGTCCTACATAAAATAAGTCAGACACCGGGAGTCTCCACATCTTTTCTTTTATTTCCTTCGGATAAAGAGTATGAACCATGTTAGGCTTTTTTAAGTCAGAAGCCATCTTAGCTAGTAGTTTATTGCAGGAAATTCCGACATTAAAAGTAAAACCTAACTCCTTATATATCCGGTCTTTTATTTCACAAGTTATTTCATAAGGAGACTCATATATATACTTTGTACCAGTCATATCACAATACGCCTCATCAATGCTATATTGTTCCACATTGGGCGAATACTGCTTTAATATAGAAAGAAAAGCTTCAGAGCATCTTTCATACAATTCGTACTGAGGGGGAACAAGAACCAGTTCGGGACATTTTTTACATGCTTCACTTACACTCTCCCCGGTTTGAATGTTATACCGCTTGGCAGGCAAAGATTTCGCCAGAATAATGCCATGCCTTTTCTTTACATCTCCTCCAACTGCCGAAGGAATTGTTCGTAAATCTAACCGTTCTCTTTTTACTTGTATCCGATATACTGCTTCCCAGCTTAAAAATGCTGAATTTACATCTACGTGAAAAATAACTGACTCCATACATACATTCTCCTTTTGCGCTATTATACCAGAATGTATGTTCTGTTTACAATGGAAATACCTTCATTTCATTTTTCCCAACTACTAAGTCTTTCTTTTGTATTGTTTTCCTCTGATAATTAGTCTAAATATTGTGAAATGTGGAAATTTTTCTAAAATAACGAACATTAGTTTTGCATTATCAAAAATTCTATGTTATAATAAAAAAAACAATGAATGCTCTCGAAAACAAATCAATTTTGGGATTTAGACTATATTTTTCATGTAAGTAACAGTTTGGGAATGATGGTTTCCGAGAACATTCAGACTATTTCAGGAGGTTAACATTATGAGCTACGGCAAAATCAGTGCAAAACAAAGAGAAATCTTAGAATATTTAAAATCACAAATAATAAACAGGGGATATCCTCCTGCAGTAAGGGAAATTTGCGAAGCTGTTAAATTAAAATCAACCTCTTCCGTTCATTCTCATTTAGAAACTTTAGAAAAAAACGGTTATATCCGAAGAGACCCTTCCAAACCCAGAGCAATTGAAATAATGGACGACGGTTTTAATTTAACCAGAAGAGAACTGGTTAATGTACCTATTGTAGGAACGATAACAGCAGGCCAACCCATATTAGCTGTAGAAAATGTAGAAGGCTATTTTCCGGTTCCTACCGAATATATGCCCAATGAAGAAACTTTTATGCTTAAAGTAAAAGGTGAGAGTATGATAAATTCTGGTATCTTTGATGGAGACAAAATTCTTGTACAAAGGCAGAATACTGCCTCTAACGGTGATATCGTTGTTGCGTTATTAGATGATTCTGTTACTGTTAAAACCTTTTATAAAGAAGATGGATACTATCGTCTACAGCCTGAAAATGATACAATGGATCCAATCATTGTTTCAGAATTAGAAATTTTAGGAAAAGTAATAGGATTGTTCCGTCTTTTTCAATAATTCTACCGTTACCACATCTATTAAAATACATATAAAAGGCTTCCCTAGCTTTGATTACCTAAAGGAGCAGCCTGGAAGCCTTTTTACTAGTCCAGTATATAACCAGTTGATTTATTAATGTATTCTCCTGTTATAACACGTTCTGAATTTACTTCTAATCGTGTTATAATGTCTAACCCTGCTTTTCGTTTTATCTCTTTCAGTGCTTTTGTGAAGCATGGCGGTCTTGTGGTCATGTTATGACAATCACTACCTAGCAGATCAATATAACCTGCTTGCAGGTATTTAATTACTAAACGAGATGTTCTCTTCTCTATTACGGAAGAAGTATTTGTCTGTATCAAACATCCCATATCTCTAAGTCTTTTCAATATTCCAGTATTTTTTAAAATGGGCTTATACCTCTCTATATGCGCAATAATAGGAATTATACCATAGTAGTTTATCAATTGTCGGACATAGAATTCATTTTTGGTATCCCATGTTTTATTAATGGGAAATTCGATAAGTAAGTATCTGGTATCTCCAATGCATAGAGGGCTAATATCCTTATAATGAAACAGATATTCATGCAAGAAAATTTCACTGCCAGGAATTAATTTTACTCCACTATTTTGTATTGATTGCACTGCCCCCTCCCTTGCTTTTAAAAAATCTTCCATAGACACTTCTGCCGGATTAAAGTGAGGTGTACATACTGCAGTAATGATTCCTTGTTCAGCCAAACTTTTTGTCATAAGTAAGGCCTCCTCTATATTAGACGCTCCATCATCAATTCCTGGTAATAAATGAGTGTGTACATCAATCATCGTTGTTTCCTGCGTTATAATAGTAATAGCGGGATTTATAGCTTTTTCCGGAATTATGAGCCACCCCATTTAAAACAAAGCCTAACAAATTTGTCTCCGCAAACTTATATTTTGTAAGTGCACCCTCTATATTTGGATGAGATGTCATTCCTTCTCTTACTACCAATACTACTCCGTCCACCAGTTTAACAAGACTTAATGAATCTGATACCACATTAACCGGAGGAGTATCCATTATTATATAGTCGTATTCCTTTTCCAGTTTCTGAATTAAGTCTTCCATCTGCTTACTTGCCATAAGTTCCGTGGGATTTGGCGGAATAGATCCCATTGGCATAACATATAAGTTGTCATGTGAAGTACTGTAAATAGTCTCTTCTACATCAATCATGCCGGAAAGGCAATCACTGATACCAGGAGAACTCTTTATTCCAAAAAAGTTATGCAGCCGCCCTTTTCTTAAATCACAATCTAATACTAATACTCTACTATTAGTTTGAGCTATGGTTATTGCTATATTTGTACTCGTAGTACTTTTTCCATCCTCGGGAACCGGACTGCTGACAATTATTTTTTTACAACCTTCTTTTCGCAGTGAAAAACGAAGGTTCGTACGAAATGCTTTATATGCCTCCGTAACTAAAAACTTTGTATTTTCATCTATAGGTCTATCTGTTTTTTGTTGTTCCGATTTCTGTAATTTGGCCATAATTCTTTTTACTGCAGTTCTCTCTCTGCTAATTTCGTCAAAGCTAGGAATATTTCCAAGTACCGGCATACTGTATTTCTTTGTTAGATCTTCCTGATTTTTCACATTAACATCAATGATTTCCCATATAAAAGAAGCCGCCACCGATATAATAAAACCCAGAAATCCACCTATTAATGCATTCAATAAAATATTGGGTTCTGAGGGGGATGTGGGCAGTACAACCGGATCTACAACGCTTATTTCCGCAGTGTCTTTTATGCTCTTAATCAGTCTAGGTGCTACCTCCTGCATCACACGTACCAATTGATACGAATCATCCGGACTATGAGAAGTAACGCTAACTTGAAATATTTCGGTGTTATTAACAGCGTATATATTGGTCATATTTCGAATTTCTTCCGGTGTATATTCTAACCTACTTCTATCTGCAACCTGTTTATAGAATACTTTTGTCTTCAAAAAATTAATATATGTTGTAACCACCTTTTGCGCATAATCTAATTCAGATAAGGTGGCAGTTGTAGCTTCTTTATCATTCGGATTTACATATAATTGCACACTTGCCGTATAGGAAGGCTGAACGATAAAGCTGCTAACCAGAAGAAATAAAAATAACCCCGAAAAAGTGCATACAGATATTAACAAAAATCTCTTTACCATCAATGCAGCAATTTCTTTAAAAGAAAATTCCATTTATTTAATCCTCCGCTTATATATTGTAATCTTACACTTGACGTCTGCTATAATTTATTCTACGTTTATAGTTATATAGCTATAATATGACATTTACTAAGTTCTGTGTTTAAGTTCAGTGAAAAAAGAAAAGCTGTAGTAAAATATTAAACATACACCGGAATTTATCCGCTTGTAAATTTAACACTTACTACAGCCTAGAATCAATTAAGTCTAAAAGAAGATTGCCTAATCTTCTAATTGTTCTTTACTTACTAACTTCCCATCTCTCCAGATTCTTTCCAAATCATAAAATAATCTGTCTTCCTGCGAGAAAATGTGAACTACAACATCACCATAATCCAATAATACCCAACTAGCAGAACGTACTCCTTCTATTCTTTTTGGTTCATAGCCGTGTTTTGAAAGCTCCTGCTGAACATTATCCACTAAAGCCTGTACCTGTGAAGAGTTCGTACCGTTTGCAATAATAAAATAATCAGCTATTACGGATATATCTCCAATTTCAATAACTTTTATATCCTCCGCCTTTTTATCATCAAGTGCTTTATAGGTAAGCTTTGCCATGTCTTTTGAAATATTCATTTTGTTTCTCCTCTCAAATATTACAACAATTCTGTAATATAATTTTTAGTAATCTAGCAGGCTTCTAATACCATATATCAAAACCTGTTTTTATAAAATTCATAAGCTCTTTTTGTCATTTCATCTATCTCTTGGCCTTTTTCCTCAAGATAAGATAAAGTGTTTGAGAGAATTAAAAGAACTGCTTTATCTAAATCTGAAAATGCGGTCTCACGAATAGTATTCAGCTCCGGAATACGGTCTGCACCACGACCGGGCTCTATATAATCTGCAACAAATAAAATCTTTTCCAACAAAGCCATATCCGGTTTTCCTGTGGTATGATAAACAATCGCTGAAAGGACTTCCTTATCAGTTATATTGTATTTTTGACTAGCATAGTAAGCTCCCAGCTTTCCGTGCAGCAGGTAAACATTACGCCTTTCAACCTCAGATATACCTAAATCATATTTTTCACACTCCGACAGCAAAACTTCATTCTTTAAGTTTTTAGCGCAGTCATGAAGTAATCCTGCTAGTATCGCCTTATCACAATCCCCTCCATAGCGAGCAGCCAGCGAAAGGCTCATAGCTTGGACACCAAGAGAATGGTAAAATCTTTTTTCTGTCAGTATTTTAGATAACTTATGCTGTAAAATATATATGTCATAATTCATCGGCAGCCTCCCTTATCGGGTCAATCACCCTGATATAAATGGTTATCTACTATATAATTATAAACTGTCTCCGGTACATAGTATCGTATAGACTTTCCCTGCTTTCTCTTCTCTCTTAAATCTCTTGAAGATATATCTAGATTCGGTGTAGCTAATAGTTGAATATCCGTATTATATTTTTTACTCAGATATGCTATCTGATCTTTATAACCTTCTATCGTTTCATATCCCCTGACAGCTACCGCAACACGACTTAAGGAAAGTATTTTATTCGGCTTCCACCAAGTTTCCAACTGAAATAAAGAATCTCCACCCATAATAAAATAATATGCATCTTTAGGATTTTGGGAACTTAGTTCCTCCAGCGTATCCGCAGTATAAGTAACCCCTTCCCTGTTCAGTTCTGCATAAGACAACACAAAATGCGGGTTATCTTGAATAGCCAGTTGAACCATTTGAATCCGATGTTCATCACTTACTATAGATTCATGCATTTTATGGGGAGGCTTTTTGGAAGGCATAAATAAAATTTTGTCTAAGCCTAACTGTTCATATGCAGTTTCTGCTAATATTAAATGTGCAGTATGGACAGGGTTAAATGTTCCGCCCATAATACCGATTTTACTCATGTCAGATTTGCCCTTTCCTATTTTGCCTCAGTCTATTATAAAACGCGGTTAAAAGTTATGCTTTTTTTATTTTTTTATCTACCGGCAGTTCAATCTTTTTCTTATTTTTAGATTCCTTATAAAGCACAAATTTTTTACCGATAACCTGAACCACTTCCGAACGTGTTCTTTCAGCAACAACCTGCGCTATTTCTTTCGGATCATCCAAGCAATTCTTTAAAACGGTAACTTTTATCAATTCTCTGGCTTCTAAAGCCTCTTTAAGCCCTTCTGTAATCTCTGGTGTTAAGCTGGATTTACCCACCTGATAAATAGGCTCAATATTCATAGCCAGACCCTTTAAATAAGCTCTTTGCTTACTTGTCATAACTTCTTATCTCCTTTTATTACATTAACATTCTAAAGCTTCCTATTTATAATAATCAAAGTGCAGACCATACATCCTAACAGTATCGCCTTCCTGAATATCTAAAGCTTCTAACTCAGCCAGAATTCCACTCTCTTTTAAAAAGCGTTGGAAAAATTCAAACCCTTTTTCTGAATCCAGATTTGTATAACCAAGCATTCTCTCAATTCTGGGACCTTCCACTACAAAAGTATGCTCATTTTCTTTCTCCACAGTATAAGGTTCATTGGAGAAATCCATATTTTCAGGAAAGAATTCTTTCTCAAATACAATCGGGGTATCATCCAGAGTATCTAAAAGTTCTTTTACAGAATATAATAATTCCTTAATTCCTTTACCGCTGACTGCTGATATGGGAAAGACTTTAATTCCTTGAGGTTCAAAAGCTTCCTTTAATCTAGAAACCGCCTCTTCCTCCTCTTCTCCATAAAGTACATCTAATTTATTAGCAGCAATTACCTGTGGTCTGTGAGCCAGTTCCTCATTATACGCAGTTAACTCACCGTTAATGATTTTAATATCTTCTACCGGGTCTCTACCTTCTGTAGCCGCAGCATCTACCAGATGTATAATAACCTTGGTACGCTCAATATGCTTTAGGAATTCATGACCGAGTCCTACCCCTTCCGATGCTCCTTCAATTAATCCTGGAATATCCGCAATTACAAAACCATCATTATCATCTAAATCAACTACACCCAAATTAGGATTTAAAGTTGTAAAATGATAATTGGCAATTTTAGGCTTTGCATTTGTCACTCTTGATAATAAAGTAGATTTACCCACATTGGGAAATCCTACCAATCCGACATCTGCAATTACCTTAAGCTCTAAAGTAACATCTAATTCCCGTCCCTGCTGGCCCGGTTGTGCGTATTTAGGTACCTGCATGGTAGGTGTAGCATAGTGTTGGTTACCTTTACCACCCCTGCCTCCTTTTAAGATGATTTCTCTGCGGTTTCCATGGGACATATCCGCGATTACCTTACCGGTTTCCGTATCTTTAATGACTGTTCCTTCTGGCACTTTCAGGATGAGATCTTCTGCATCCTTACCATGGCAGCGTTTTTTACTTCCGTTTTCACCGTCCTTGGCAATAAATTTTTTTGTGAAACGAAAATCAGATAACGTATTTAATCCTTCATCTACTTCAAAGATTAAATCTCCGCCTCTGCCGCCGTCTCCACCGTCAGGCCCTCCGGCAGGAACGAATATCTCTCTACGAAAGCTTACATGACCGTCTCCGCCTTTGCCCGAACGTATATATATTTTAGCACTATCTGCAAACACTTTTATCACCTCTTGTTTTACTTGGTAAATCAGCTTCCCGAATAAAGCCGAAACCTATGGTTTCAATGTTCTTATTATAATAGGACATAACAAAAATTACAAGAAAAATCCTACCATACCGTTATTCTGTTCCTCTATAAGTTAGTATCTCCAAGGATTCACATTAAAACTCAAAATCCAAAATCCATTTACTGTAAATACCATTTATGATATAACCTAAATACTGCTTCTCCTTAATATATAAGGATTCCCATATATCAATTTTTTACATTTATTTAATATATAAGAAGTTCTTATATATTAAGGCTTTTTATGACCTCAACCCTTTATTTAGGATAGGTATATCTATATATGAAGCGATTCATAATTTACATAATAATCTTATTGCTATGTTCCTTTTCAATAAGATTTAATACTTGCAAAAGGATAAAAGAAACCCCATATTCATGATTTAATCAAGAATTTGGGGTTCATAATCATCTCATATTATTTTGATTCTACAGGGTATACAGAAGCTTGTTTCTTATCTCTGCCTTTTCTTTCGAATCTAACAACACCATCTACCAATGCGAATAAAGTATCATCTCCGCCACGTCCAACGTTATTGCCTGGATGAATTTTAGTTCCGCGTTGTCTGTAAAGGATGTTACCAGCTAATACAAATTGTCCATCAGCTCTTTTCGCACCTAATCTTTTGGATTCGGAATCTCTACCATTCTTAGTAGAACCAACACCCTTTTTATGAGCGAAAAATTGAAGGTTCATCTTTAACATAACCTACACCTCCTTGAATAATTGCCGCAGAATAACTACATATCCTGCTAAACCAAATTGATATATTTCTGTCCGTAATCCTCCGCAATTCCCTGTAAACCAAGAAATAAGGAGTTCAACAATAAATTAGACTCATTACTAAGTTCTGAAACTATCCTAAAATCAATCTGACCTTTTTTTTGATTTTGTTTCAAATCAAAAGTATCAGTTGTAAAATGCTCTATAGAATTCACGGTATTAATTATCAGTGCTGAAACTGCTGCACAAACAATATCCTGTCCGCTATCAGCGTAACCGGCATGTCCCAAGCTATTGAACCCGATAATTTTACCTTCTGCATTCTTATATACGGATATTTTAATCATTTCACTTACCTTAGGTATTAAGCGTTGATTTTTTCGATCTTAACCTTAGTATATGGCTGTCTGTGACCGTTTTTCTTGTGGTATCCGGATTTTCTCTTGTAACGATAAACAATAACTTTTTTGTTCTTGCCTTCTTCTACTACTGTTGCTGTAACAGTTGCATTCGCTACAGTAGGATTACCTACTACTAATTCACCGTTGTTAACTACAAGTACCTGGTCAAAGGACACAGTTGCACCAGCTTCTACACCAAGCTTTTCTACTTTAATGATATCGCCTTCGGCTACTTTGTACTGTTTACCACCTGTTGCTATAATTGCGTACATATGGCACCTCCTATTATCATTACTCGCCAACTACGGTATCTGCCCAAAAGACAGCGTTTTAAAACCTCGTTGTGCGGCACACTAAAGTATGATAACATATACGGTAGTATTTGTCAATGAAAAAAACGACTGACATATAAAAAATTAACCGCTGACATGTTATTTATTGTCACCGGTTAATTAAAAATACTTTTATTGAGACTGCCAGTTTGCAGGATATACAAAATAAGCATATCTTGCAGTAGAAGGTGTTTTGAAATAAATATGGCTTCCCTTTGGTATGTAGATAATGTCATTAGGATATGCTGTCACTGTTCTGCCATCTATCTCTATCTCCAGGATTCCATCAATTACCATATCATATTCATCATAAGTGAGCGTCCATTCAAAGCTGGTGTGATCCAGTTCCATAATTCCTGCTCCCATACGTGGCGCTTCTTCCAACGTCACAATATCTTTTAAAGCAACGCCCTCAGCACCTCCAAAAGGTTCACATTTAACCTTTGCAGTGGGTATTTTTATAATGCCGCTTGGGTCTTTTTCCTTTTCTACCTCTGCCTCATTGTTTCCTGCAAGAGATTCTTTTATTACGCTTTCAACGATTTTTTTAATTAATTCTTCGCTTATATTCAATCTGACTCCCATCCGTGCGCTTTAGTGCACATTTTAATCAAGACGTTGAAAAACTTCTTTAGTTTTTCAACCTGACTCCCATCCGTGCGCTTTAGTGCACATTTTAATCAAGACGTTGAAAAACACTTGCGTTTTTAACAATGCTTTTATTTTTTTTCATTTGATGTCTGAATTTTTGAAAGAAGCATTGGAGCAAGCGCATTGGCAACAATCAGAGCCGTTATACCTGCTGCCAACTTTCCTATAACTACAGGGAATATCATCTCTGCATTTACACCTGCGGTAAAACCTAAATGATCACCAAACACAAAAGCTGCCGACACAGCAAATGCTACATTGAGTATTTTACTCTTTGGATTCATATCTCCCATAATATTAAACATGGCAATATTATTTGCTAGACTTGCAACCATACCTGCTGAGCCGTTTTCATCCATACCTAATACGGCACCGATTTTCTTTAAGCCCTTGCCAAATGTATTGGTAATCCATTTTACCATAGGAAAGGCTCCTATTAACACGATGGCGATCTGACCACAAACTAACAAACCGGATTCTAGTGGTATTATTCCTTCTGCATCCGGCTCTACCATAATATTCATAAGAGGAAATTTAATTCCCGTTTGATACTGGAATACGGCAATTGCTGTAAATGCAGTAATAACTATCGTAACACCATTACCAAATTTGTTGAAGCCGTTAATCATTTTCTGCGGTGCAAACCAAAGACCAATGACAATTAATCCCGCTATGATAATAACCGGAATCAGGTTCACCAAGATAGCCCCCAAGCTTATCTTATACTGTGTCATATTCATAACCAGACCACCTACAATACAACCAATAGGTATAGTAATCATGCCTGCTAGAATACCTGTTCCAAGGAATGGCCTATCTTCTTTTTTGATAATAGTTAATGCAACCGGAATAGTAAATACAATCGTAGGTCCCATCATAGTACCTAAAATAAGACCGGCAAAATTTCCGATGGACTGATTATCCGCCAGTTGCATTGCTAAAGGATATCCTCCCATATCACATGCCAATAAAGTTGTTGCAAACATTGAAGAATCAGCTCCTACCAGATTATATAGAGGAACGATGATTGGCTTTAATAATATTGCCAGAACAGGTGCGGCTGCAACAACACCGGCCATAGCAATTGCCAAAGGTCCCATAGCATTAAATCCTTCGTCAAACTGTTCCCCGTACCCCTTCTTATTTCCACGGATTTTGTCAACGGCACCAACTATCATAAAAATCATCATAATAAAAATAATGACGGAATTTACAGAAAGATTAGAAATCCACTCACCAAAACTCTCTGTAAACACCTTGGTATTCGAAATATTATCAATCAACTCCTGAAACATATGTTATCCTCCTTATTATACTTCCAGCAGACTGCTGTCAATGTCATTACCGTCAACAATACCTACAACGGTTGAGTCTACTGGTACTTCTGGGCCTCCTGCGGCTCTTCTGGCTGAACTGCCGTCTACAAGGATAACCGTTTCTCCGCAGCCGGCACCGATTATATCAGCTGCAATAATCGGTACACCTTCCATTGTTCCGTCTGCGATATTAATGGGTTGAACAATCAACAGTTTTATTCCTGCCAATTTTTCTTCTTTCTTGGTAGCCCATACATTACCTATCACTTTTCCTATCCTCATAAATAATTATCGGCTTTTTATAGCCCGCTCCTCTTTAACAGAATATTTCTATTCTTCGCAAACTCTTTTGCAAGATCGCTAATAATAGCCTTATCACTGGTGTAAACAGTTACCGCCCCTTCTTCCCAGGCTCTTTTTATATCACTTTCTGTTACTACCTTTTTATCAATAATGACGTCTTGTTTAGTACATTTTAAATCCTGCAATACATGTACCTGCTGATTATTTTTACTTTCTGCCTGCTTCTTAAAGCTAACTTGTGCAGGACTATAGCCCATTTCCTCTTCCTGTTTTAAGGTGTTCAAAGCACTCCCTAAGTCTTTCAGCTCACAAAAGGTCAAGCCACAGGATTTTAAGAACTCAATTTTCTCAAGCATCATGGAATAAAAAGCCTTTGGGGCAAAAGCCTGATAAGAAAAAAGTTCAACTGCCTCATTCGGTACATATACTTTTTTTCCTGTTAATATTGCCTGTAAAGCCAGATTCAGATAAAGAGTATCTCCTATGCCTGCTGTTAATTTTCCCAAATTTATGTTACTAACTGAAAATAAAACAACTGCTTCATAGTCCTCTATCCTGCAATTGTATTCCATTGTCATAGCACATTCAAACTGATAAATCTGTGTAAAATCCGTGTGCTCTAACACTTCATGACAACAAGTTTTATGTTCTTCCGACAGAATCAATACCTTGGGTTTTTCAGCTTCGCTCAGCCCGGCTTCTTTTGGTTCAGCTTGACTGCTTTTCAGCTTTTCCATTACCTGCTTTAGAATAATCTCTACAAGCTGCTTATCCTCCATGTAACCACCCCCCTCTCAATTATATCTTACAGTTCTTTGCTATCCCTGTCGGTGTAACAAGAAAAGGGTTTTTGGCTTTCAGAGTCTTTATGCCAACTCGCTTTTCTATAATTTCTTCAATCCCTGTAAGGCAACAGGTACCACCACAAAGATAGATAGCATCCACCTGTTCCTTGTCCACATATTTTCCGATAATCGTGGCCATCTTTTCGATTACAGCTTTTACAATAGGAAGTATTTCCTTGTGTCTTTTATAATCCTGTTTTATTTTTTCCGCTTCCTCGAAACTAATATGATAATTGCCGGATAAAACCAGGGAAACATGAGTACCTCCTGTTGCTTCATCCTCTGTACTTATTACATTCCCGTCCTTAAAGATGGCAAGACCCGTGGTGCCACCGCCAATATCCACCACTACACCATCTTGTATCTGGTATATGGAATTGGCTGCCGTAGGTTCATCCAGCACATTGGTAACTATAAAGCCTGCACCTTCCGCAACATATTCATGAGTGCGCACACTGCTCTCTGTCCCTGCTGGCATGGCAATTGCACAAGAAGTAAGCTCTACCCCCAGTCGGCTTTCTAGCTTTGCTTTTAAATTTTTAACAATCGTTAGAGCGCCCAGATAGTCTACTACTACGCCATCCTTTAGCACACTCGCCGCCTGTTTCTCACAAGCTATGGGGTTATCTTCCTCATCCAATACAACTATTACTATATAGGCCGTACCTAAGTCCAATCCCACCTTTAATTTACTGCTTACGGGTTTAAAAATCACTTGCTCTGATTCTTCCACTCTTGCCATATAGGCATCCACTTGTTCAAAGTCCATTCCTGCCCTCTCCTATCAATTGCTTAACTGTTTCTGTAACACAATTTGCCCCAGAGTAAAACCGCTCACAGCTGCAGCATTAGCCTCGTCAAAATCAATGTGCATACGAAAACGTGCTGTATCACTGATACGTATAATAACATCGTTAAAGATAACCGGACGGTCACTGTAAATCTGAACATTTCGTCTGTCTTTGTCTTTCAGACCCAGTTTTTTGGCAACATCCTTTGGGACATGTATATGCCGATGTGCTACGATAACACCCTGCTTAATATCAAGTATACCGCAGGGGCCTTCAATGGAAATTACACCTGAACCTTCTACATCTCCCGATTCTCTAACCGGTGCTTTCACTCCTAAGTCAACACAGTCGCTTTTGGATAGTTCAACCTGCGTATCCTTTCTTACAGGCCCCAATATGGCTATACGATTTTTTCTTCCCTTGGGTCCAATGAGGTTTACTCTTTCCTCTGCCAAGAATTGTCCTATCTGGGACAATTCCCTTTTCGGTGTCAGACTTGCACCCTTACCGAACAGAAATTCCAAATCCTCTTCTGATAAATGGATGTGTCTTGCAGAGACCTCCACTTCCACAAGCCCGGCTCCCTTAATTGCTTCCATTACAGCTTTAATAATGCCTTCCACTTTTTTGCCTCTCTTTCTAGCGATATAACCCTGCAAGATACATACACATCATTATGTGCAAAGCACTGGATAAACGGTTAAATTCCTCTATAATGTCACTTCTGGTACATTTTGCTCCCATTAAAAATGCATCTGCTGCAGAGACTTCCGTTTCCCTTATCGCCGTACGCAGACGATTTAATAAGGCATAGGTTTTACCCATAGTGTAGTCCGGCATTGTCATTTGTTTTATATTAAAAAATTTCTGGGGATCATGAGAACGCTCCCTTAACTCTTTGTGAGTTAGTCCAATAATGGTATGTTCCGATAAGGTTTCTTCTAAAATATCACAGCGCATGATATCCATGAGAATATTCTTTATATCATTAAGATCCTCTATAATTTTTTTATTTCCTTCTGCTTCTGCCAAAGTTGCCTGCGTTAAAATAACCATTGCTTGCAAGGTGTCTAATTTACCACGAAAATGAATACGCAAATGATTTTTAGGCACCAGCGTATTACCAGTTAACTGGGTCATATGCTCCGGCTTTTCCATATAAAAAGCCCCAGATTCATAATCGGTATATTTAGGAACCTGCACCGTAACTTCCTTAGTAGGAGCCTCTCGTAAAGCTGCTTTTTCAGAAGCCTGAGGAAAGGATTGAGCTTCTTCTTTTGTTCCTATCTTTATTCTGCGTTGCTGCAGATATTCTCTGGCCGCCGGCGAAAGCAATTCCCCTTCTTCCACATAGTAATACTCAGGTTCTTTTCCTTTCAGCTCTTCTCTGACTATTGCTTCCGTAATTACTTTCATATGCGCCACCTCCTGTTTCAGCTGTAAATGGCAGTAGTGATTACAGAAAGAACCCAAAAAATTTACCGGGTTTACCTTCTGTAATCCTATCCTTTAACTTCGTTACAGCCTTTGGAATCTCCTATTCCCCGATTTTTGGCAGAATAGTCTGTACTTCCTCGTGAGGTCTTGGAATAACATGAAGTGAAACTACTTCTCCTACACGCTCTGCTGCTGCCGCACCTGCATCAACGGATGCCTTTACTGCACCTACATCACCGCGTACCATAACGGTAACAAGTCCACCACCAACATGAACCTTACCAATTAAAGTTACATTTGCTGCCTTCACCATTGCATCTGCTGCTTCAATAGAAGCTACTAACCCTTTAGTTTCAATCATTCCTAACGCTTGTTGCATTGCCATAATAAAATCCTCCTTAAATTATGCGGACTGTAACCGCTCTATTATTTTTTTAACAATCTCATCTACTGGTATATCTTTTAAATCAATTATTCCGGAAGTACACTCCGTCTTTACCGGTACATCACCACGGATTTGTTCCATTTCCCTAAGTCCGTATGCTACATATTTTAAGTTTAGCAGGTGCATCGGTCCTACGTTTTCCGAAGTTGCACTTCCGCCGATCGCACCGCAGCCAAGGGTGAGTGAGGGCATAAGTCCGGTAGAACCGCCAATCCCGCCCAATGCACTAGGAGTATTTATCAAAATACGTGACGCGGGAATTCGCTTTGCAAAGTATTCTACAATACTCTCATCCTGTGTATGCATACTAAAGGTGTGCCCCGCTCCTTCATAATGCAGAATCTTTTGTACTAATTCACATACTTTTTCATAATTATCTTCTGTATAAAAAGCTAGAATTGGCGCAAGCTTTTCATTGGAATAGGGATGTCCCATACCGATACCGTCTTCTTTTGCCACAATAACTTTTCTGTCTTTTGGGATGCTTAAACCGGAAAGTTCAGCAATGGTCTGTACACTCTTACCTACGATAACCGGATTCATGGTTCCATTAGCACGGAGAATGAATCGACCAAGCTGTATTTTTTCTTCCGGTGACAAGAAGTATGCTCCCTGTCTTTCCATTTCCTTTTGTACTTCCTCTGCCATAGCGTTATCACATACTACTGATTGCTCAGAGGCACAAATAGTACCGTTATCAAAGGTTTTGGAATCCATAATACGTTTTACCGCCAGCTTTAAGTCTGCGGTTTTTTCTATATAGGAAGGTCCATTTCCGGGACCTACACCAATAGCCGGGGTACCGGAAGAGTAAGCAGCCCGCACCATGGCAGAACCTCCGGTAGCTAGGATTAATGATATATCCGGATGTTTCATTAGATTATCCGTTGCCTGCATAGTGGGGATTGTAATACAACCAACGAGATTTTCATTTCCTCCCACTTCAGCAATGGCCTGACGTATAACCTTTACTGTCTCAAGGATACATTTAAGTGCACTAGGATGTGGTGAGAATATAATTGCATTACCGGCTTTTATCGCAATCTCTGCTTTATATAAAACCGTAGAGGTCGGATTGGTGGAAGGAACTATCCCGGCAATTACTCCTACCGGAACTGCAATGGAACGGATTTTCTTTTCTTCATCCTTGTCCACCTCGCCAATAGTTTTCATATCTTTTATATGCTCATAGACTCCTTTGCTTGCAAATACGTTTTTAACTATTTTATCTTCTACAATACCAAAGCCCGTTTCCTTATTAGCAAGTTCTGCAAGACGTCTTGCGTTGCGAATTCCTGCATCAGCGATTGACTTAACAATTCTGTCAACCCCCTCCTGGCTTAACTGACTCAGTTCCTCCTGGGCAAGCTTTGCTTTCTCTACTAAGTCCCGGACCTCCTGTACTGACAGCAGATCTTTATCATATAATTGCATAAATTATCTCTCCTGTTCTAAGAAACTGCGAATGGACTCAATCAATTGCTTTTTATTTGCATACTTGATTTCCTTTCGTGTCAGATTGGTAATGCCAAGTTTACGTGCAAGATTTCTTAAGCTTTCTACGGTCATACCCTCTAAAACCTCTTTAGCGTATTCCGTTTGTAACCGGCTATTTTCCGTCTCTGAATTTCTTTTTTGGTCATTTTTTACTTCTAATGTCCCTAGCTCTTCCTTTTCTTTGCCGCCTTTTACCTGCCGTAGCATTTCTTCAACAGAGTCCTCCGGTCTTGGTATGACATGAACAGAAAGTACCGTTCCAAGGTTTTTTGCATAGGAAGAGGAAGCGTCGATTGCAGCCTTAACAGCACCTACATCACCAGTTATAAGAACCGTCACATAACCGCCTTTTACCAGTGTCAAATCTAATAAATGCACATCCGCTGCTTTTAGAGCGCTGTCTAACGCTGCTACCGCTGTTAAGTATCCATAAACCTCAATCATACCTAAAGCTTTCATCTAGTTGTAACATCCTTTCTTGCTAATTTTGAACTACACTCTGGGGTTTTCTGCAACAAATTCCACAGCTGCGGCAAAGGCTTCACACGCTGCCTTGCAGGCTGACTGACTTCCGGTAAGTAGAGCGCCACCAAAGTTAGTTTCTGATGGTGGTGCATATAACACACAAAGAGTTACATCGGCTGCCTTTAGTGCCGCATCAATTCCATACATAGCTTCAAGAGGTGGTGCAATTAAGTAGGCCAATGCCTCACCCTCTCGGATGCCTGCACTTTCTGAAAGATATGTTCCGGTTCTTGATATACAGTGCGCATAATAGGCAATGCTATCATCCTCATTGGCAGAGACAAAATAGGCTTCTCTTTCAATGGTATCAACCGCAGCTTCCAAACCACTTTTTACTTCTGCCGGATTGGGTCCGGCAAGTATACCAATTACTTCTCCGGCAAGCTTTGTATTGGCATTCGCTGCACCACCATAAAAACTTTTAGCATATACCACCGAAACAACCGCTTTCTTTGTTGCTTCATCCAAAGCTGTATAGGTTACATCATCACAGTCAGCAGTAATTAAAGCTAAGGATTTTTGATCTGGTGCCAACTTCAATTCTCTTGCCAACTCAGGACTAACATTGGGAATAATTTTTGTCGCAAGGACACTTGCTCTTACTGGATCTCTTTTCATCTCTATACCCATTGCATATCGCAGGTAAACTTACGATACTGCCACATAAAACATGTCGAAAGAATGTGTTGTGGCGTCCTTTCTTTTTTATTATTTTCTTCCAACTAAGCTTCCTAATATAACAGGACTAATGATTACAAAACTTAATATATCTTTGCTTCGAATAACTATAGCTTTAATTCCGTACCGCTTACTTTTTTATCCAGCATGATTTTAATTACTTCTGCGATATGTGCACCTGCCTCTGCAGGAATGGTTCCTGCTCTGTGAATATTAGATATAACCGTTCTTCTAGCTTCCGGCATACCCACAGTGGCTTTGTATGCTATATATGCGGACATGGACTCTGCCGTAATAAGACCTGGCCTTTCTCCAATTAAAACACAAGTAACTTCGGCTCCTGTTATTTCTGAAACCTGATCCATAACACCTACCCTTCCGTATTTTACAAAAAAGGGAGTTCCTGTTTCTATTCCATAACTCTTTAGCCCCTGCAAAATACCTGGGAGAATATCGCCTACATTTGCTGCAACTGCCGCAGAACTTAAACCATCCGACACATAAATTTGTACGGTAGGGTTCTTTTTGCATTTTTCAGCTACAACTTTAGCACCATCCTCTGTCAATTTTCTGCCAAGGTCCGGTCTGGTTAAATATACATCCTTACTGTCACACTGACTCTGTACAGTGAATAGCCCCATATTATCAATAAAATCCTGGTCAACGTCAGAAAACACTGCATCCTGTGCTGCGGAGTGGGCAGCACGGAACTGAAGCAGCGGATCTGTTTTATATCTAGCTCCTGCTCGTCCAATTCCTAAGCGGCATGGTGCATTTTGCTTTAACTCATAATACGCTTCTCCATTCACAGGTGCCTCTACTAGATATTGCTTTCTTATATCCACCTCAGTAATATCTGGTATGAAGCCCTCCTCTACTACCGTTTGTGCTACTGTCTTTTTCACTTCTTCAATAACTGCTCCCGGCTCTTTGCCCTGGCCATTCATTTCTTCCAGAACCTGCTCAATGATTTTTCTTAAGTCATTCTCATTCATCTTTACACCCGTTGCATATTGCAGGTTAGCTGCAATACTGCCACAAATAGAACAGGTTGAAAGAATGGCTGTGTGGCATCCTTTCTACTTTTATATTTTCTTTCAACCTTACAACCTCCTTCCTATTTGCTCATGAACACGGATGCGTCTCCGGCAAGTTTTGTTAATTTACCATTTTCCATAAATCCCATTTTTTCCATCCATTGTTCAAACTCTTTGATAGGTCGAAGTCCAAGGATTTCACGAATCGCAGCTGTTTCGTGGTATCCAGTACACTGATACATAAGCATACAGTCATCACCCTGCGGTACACCCATAATATAGTTACATCCTGCACTTGCTAACAGCATTGCCAAATTCTCGATATCATTCTGATCTGCTTTCATATGGTTGGTATAGCATGCATCACACCCCATAGGCAATCCAGTTAATTTACCCATAAAATGATCTTCTAAGCCTGCGCGGATTACCTGTTTTGAATCATACAGATATTCCGGCCCTATGAATCCCACTACGGTATTAACCAGAAATGGCTGATAACGTTTAGCAAAACCATAGCATCTGGCTTCCATAGTAACCTGGTCCCATCCATGATGAGCTTCTGAAGAAAGCTCAGAGCCTTGTCCTGTTTCAAAATACATTACATTCGGTCCGGTACTGGTACCCTTACTTAACATCATCTTCTGTCCTTCTTCTAACATTTTAGCAGTTAGTCCGAAAGCTTCATTACCTTTTTGTGAGCCGGCAATTGATTGAAACATTAAATCAATAGGTGCATTGAATTTATCTGCAGCTTCTGTCTGTGTTGTAACATGTGCAAGAACACAAACCTGTGTCGGTATTTCCCATTTATTCTTAAATTCATCAAAGCTCTTTAAGATTCTAGCTACGCTTTCTACGGAATCGTCAACCGGATTTAGACCCAGTACAGCATCACCTACCCCTAAGCTAAAGCCTTCCATAGTAGAAGCAATAATTCCCTTTGGATTATCTGTCGTGTGGTTTGGCTGTAATCTAGCGGAAAAGGTTCCCGGAAGACCAATAGTTGTATTACAATGAGCTGTTACCCTTATCTTACTTGCTCCGTAGATTAAGTCCATATTGCTCATTACTTTGCAGACTGCTGCAACCATTTCACTGGTAATTCCTCTGGATATACGGCGTATCATTACGCCGTCTGTCTTTGAATCTAATATCCATTCGCGAAACTGTGCTACTGTCCAGCTTTTTATTTCACTATAAATCGTCTCATTTACATCATCTTGTATAATTCTTGTTACTTCATCTTCCTCATAAGGTACTGCAGGATTGTTTCTTAAATCCTCAAGTGTAATATGAGAAAGTACTACTTTTGCTGCTACCCTTTCCTCTGCAGATTCTGCCGCGATTCCTGCCAGTTTATCACCAGATTTTTCTTCATTTGCTTTTGCCATGACCTCTCGCAGAGATTTGAACTCATAGGTATGTCCGAATAATTTTGTTTTGAGAATCAAGTACTTCACCTCTTTCTTTTATTATGAATTAAATATTAGCGTCTTTGTTACCACCGGTACCACGCGCCCGCCCGCTATAGGCTCTCCAATGTCAAGGTAATCACCGTCGCCGGCATGGATTCCATCTATGCATATCACATCCTTTCTGCCCATAAGCATTACGTTTAATGCATTGCCAAGAACTTTACCTATGTCATTCTCAACAACAATAACCAGCGGATGGTCGGAAATAATTATATCCTTTCCTCCTTCTATAACAGCGGCTGCCAATGCCTGAACTTTAACAAAACTAGTATGATATTTACCAGATAAGGCAATGACTAGCTGCTCAGGTTTCCCATCTCCATAAAATAACGGAATCTTATTTTTTATAGAGTCCTTTAATTCTGTCAGGTCTTCCCTTTCTTCTGTCTCTTCCGGCACTTTTAACACAGGCATGTTTTTTATAGGCAGCTTTTCTCTTTTATAAGTAATGGTACTTCCACTGACTTCTGTAGTATGTGTGCCTGCCCCAACCACTGTAGCTCTTATTGTTTCAACAGCCGCAAATCTGTCTTTTTTATTAAAGTACACATTCTCCTGTATTGCATTCCCTAAAAGAAGTCCAATATCCCCATAGCAAAACCAATCGTCTTTTGCCATATTATATATGTAGTCAGCTACTCCTCCCGAGAAGGTAAAGCCATCTATGGTAAACTCTGTTGTAAGGGCTCTACCTTTGTTGGTATACATTTCCTGATGAAAGTCATCCTTTTCCATTAAGCCTACTGCCTGTGCAAGCTGGTCTGCCATAAGGTTGCAGATTTTTTTAAGCTTTTCTATCTGTGCTTCTTCTCCTTCCTCAATCAGAATATTATGCTTTTTTGCGAGTTCTTTTACTTTTTTATAAATATAAGTAACACGCCCATCTGCCACTTTTATCAATCTGCCTCCAATATCTAAGCAGGAGGTTCCTTTTAATCTTCCTTTCTCGAAGAGGGCTAAGTTACTGGTACCGCCTCCGATATCCAGATTTACCACAATACTTCTGTTCTCTTCAGACAATTTGTCCGCTCCAGCCCCCTTGGCAGACAACACAGACTCTAAATCCGGACCAGCTGTGGCAACAACAAAATCCCCTGCCAAGCTACTCAGTCTTTCTAATACCTGATTTGCATTTTGCTTTCTGGCTGTTTCACCGGTTATAATTACTGCTCCCGTCTTTAACATTTCCGGTGTCATACCCGCATCCTGATATTCTTGTCTGACTATCTTTTCAATCTCAGGTGCATCAATCTCTGTCAAAGATTTTAACGGTGTAAAATATATTTTACTTCGATACACCACTTCTTTTTTCACAATAGAAATTCTGGGGACTGTGTAACTGCTGGCAAGGTTTTCAATCGTAAGTCGGCTGAATATCAACTGGGTAGTAGAGGTACCAATATCAATACCTACACTAAAGATTATTTCCTGCATAATCTTAACTTCCTTTCCGGTAAAACCTTTATTTCCTTTATCCGTATATTTTTTCCTTGAAATACAAAAAGCCCGGAGGTGCAGAATTTTATTTCTACACTTCCGGGCTACAACGCACGGTTTTCATAACCAATGTTACGTCACATTGGTTATATCAATTGTCTGGTTTATAAACTGAAAGCTAACACAGGTACCCTCTTCGGATGATTTTATATCTAAAGACCCCCTAAGCCTGTCCTTAATCAAGGCCTTTACGATATTTAACCCTAAGCCGTTCTCATCTACCCGCTCTACATCAAATCCCGAGCCATCATCTATGATTCGTATACTTGAATATAGTACTCCTTTTGTAACTATAATCTTTACCCGTCCTTCGTCCCGGTCTATAAAAGCATACTTTAATGAATTTTGGAGTAATTCATTCACCACAAGGGCTACGGAAGTAGAAACATCTGAATCCACTTCAAAATCATCTCCTTCTATTTCAAAATCTATGTCAAAACCAGGAGTTGCATAATATCGAAGGGTATTATTACGTATAGTCATTAAGACTTCTCCGATTTTAACCTGATCCACACCATTTTGAGCCAACAGCTGATGGGTTGCTGAAATCGCAAGTATCCTCTCTAATGTCTCAGCCAGAACCCTTCTTGTCTCTTCGCTATCACAATGCCTTGATTGCAACCTTAAGAGTGAAGCTATTGTTTGCAGATTGTTTTTGACCCTGTGGTGCATTTCCTTAATTGCAACTGATTTTAATATCAATTCTTTTTCTTGTTCTTTCATCCATGTTATATCGCGGATTACTACCGCCAGATACGTGTCCTCCTTATCTAGCTTCACATGTCGAATACATAAAGTGTGTTTGCCAACGGTTGTCTCTGCAAAGGCATACATATTCTTATGTCCCTTTATCTCTGTTCTAACCAGACAAATATTCTCATATACCTGACCAAGTACATCTTCCACATAACCAAGATTTTTATATAATTCTTTTGCTACCGTATTACGGAAGGTGACACGTCCTTCTTTGCTAATGAGCAAGAGACCTTCCTCGATATATTCCGTCAACCATGAATTTTCATCACCAATATTAGAAATGGCATCTGCCATTTTTTCAAAGTTTTTTCTAGACAAGTGGAGCCGCTTGCTGGCAACGTATTTCTCATCCAGCCTCTTTTCCCTGATTAATGCACCAATTGTTCGTTCTCCGAAGTTAATCGGCTCCACTGACTGGACAACATGTGTGCTTTCCTGGGTAAGTGCCTTCATATGTTTGGTACTAATTCCAAGGCACAGGGTCCTTGAAACAGCAGGCTCATTTTCATATTTTGCAAACATGCCTACCACGCTGTTTTGATAGGCGGAAGGAACCCCTGAAGGCTTAGCTTCTGCTACTACAATGGCATCTCCATCCTTACAAGGACAATCCACAAATATATCCGCATCCTCCAGATTTGCCAGAGGCTGTAACATATTTGCCATCATGCGGATATTCATGATTTCATCATCATTTAAGTCAGTAAATTTCCTGCAAAGCTCTTCAACTCGATCCATACTCACCTACGCTCCTGCGTTTGTTAAAATAATTTCTGACACACGCTTCATAGATATATTTTTAAGTTGGCTTAACTTACGGATATATTCATAGGCTTCCTGCTCACATATACTTCTGTCTTTCATAACGACACCCTTGGCCTGCTCAATAATCCTTCTATTTTCTAACCTTTCCGAGACCTTTTCGTAATTCTCTTTTAACTTACGCATTTCCATACTTCTGGCAACGGCAAGCTCAATATTAGGTATGAGAAGTGTTTCTTCTATGGGCTTAATCAAATACCCACTTACTCCATTTTGCTTGGCCCCATTGACAAATTCTCTCTCATTATAGGCAGTTAGCAGAATTATAGTACCTGCAAGATTCTCTTCATAGATAATTTTAGCCGCAGAAAGCCCGTCCAGTAATGGCATTTTAATATCCATTAAAACCAAATCCGGTGTTTTCTGCCTGCAAAGCTCTATGGCATCAAACCCATCTGCTGCCTCTCCTAGAATCTGGTATCCTTCCCCTTTTAGCATTTCCCGCAAATCCATTCTTGTAATAGGTTCGTCGTCGATTATTACGATACTCGTTTCGTTTTTTCCCAACTTCTTATCCATCCTTTATAGAAATCTTAAGCGTCTAAGTATTCAAACAGTTCCTCAAATCCAATGCCTTTTACACTGCTGGTAATAAAGACTTGCTTTACCCCCGCCATCTGTAGGTATTTTTCGGCTTCCTTAAGCTGTTCCTTAGTAGCAATATCGCACTTAGTTATAATTCCAATAGAAGGTTTGGCAAATGAACCTGCGTAGGCCGGTGGGAAACAAGTACCATTTTCTGTCGGGTCCTGTACAAACAATATTACATCTGCATCTACAGATGTTACCATAAGTGCTCCGCGGTACTGTTTTCTTTCCAGATATTCTCCCGGTGTATCAATCATGTTTCCATTTACAACCTGTACTGTCTGGGTTTTATGGTACACTAAATCCTTCTGGCTTATATATTGACACAAGGTTGTTTTACCTGCCTGCGTGCGGCCAATTAGTATGACTTTTTTATTTGACTTCATAACGCCTCCTAACTATGTGCCTTAGCACATGGATTCTTTGCACCAGTACTTTTTATAAATAGCAGCACTTTTAATGCCTGTATACGTAGCATAAGAGAACCCTGTTAGGATTTCGTTATTACTGTAGGTGAAAATCCCATTTCATCACAAAGGATATGCATTACATCATGAAGTGCAGCTTCTACTGCTGATAAATCTCCGGTAATAACCAAAGAACCGTTAAAACGGTCTACAAATCCGATGTTTACATCTGCTGCTTTACTAGCAGCATCTGCAGCAATAATTGCCCCTTCACTCGGGGTAATGGTAAATATTCCAACCGACCCCTTACCATCAATCAATCCCATCTTGGCATATAAAGAATCCACTGGGTTGGCAATCACATGCGCTAAGGTAACCTGCTTTCCAGGAACAAATTCCTGTATTATTCTTGTCTTACTTTCAAATTCATTCAAAGGTCATCCTCCGCCTTTCCTTTTAATTGTAAAAATGCACATAAAAAACTCCTAGGTACATACCTGAGGAGTTCCATCACTCTTACTCATAATACGGAGTACTAACGTCGCACATCCTTATATGAAATTAATATCATAATTATTTTAACATCTTTTCACCGCTTTGTCAATTATATATAATAATTTTTTAAAAAAAATGACATTTTTGATGAATTTAACTATAATCTATCTATTTATACTAAATTTTATTTCGTTATGTAATCACCTTATGCCATGAATGGTTTTATAAATAGTTGTTTCTTTTATCCGAAGTGAGGATAGCCCCCTTCGGATAAAAGATTATGTAGATTATATTTGAAACTTGCCCACTTTTTCCTTTAATTCTTCTGCAATTTGAGCAAGATTGGCGGTAGCTGATGTTTGTTCCTCCACGGAGGCTAATTGTTCCTCCGCCGCAGCGGCGATGGATACTGTCTGTTCCCCAGAAGCCTCTGTAAGTCCGGTCAATCTCATGGCAGAACTGTCTGCATAATCAGCAGATTGTCCGATTTCTTTCGTAACTTGTTCTGCGTCATGAACCAACCGATTGATTTCAGTTACACCTGTAACAATTCTTCCAAATGCATTCTCCACCTCCTGCAAAGCAATTCTGCTATTGCCTATGGAAGTAACAAGTGTATCTGTGGACAAATTGGCATTCTCTGATTCCCTGTTAACTTCAGCTATGATTTTTGAAATGTCGTCTGCAGATGTTAAAGACTGTTCCGCTAGTTTATATATTTCCTCCGCAACAACCGCAAATCCTTTTCCTGCATCTCCTGCTCTGGCAGCTTCTATAGAGGCATTTAAAGCAAGAAGGTTCGTTTGACTGGAAATCTCCTGAATCGTAGCTGCAACCTGATTAATATAACGAGACTTATCCATGAGTTTGACCATAACTAAGGATAGATTACTGATATCCGTAAAAACCTGATTCATAGCATCTATCAGAAGCTTAACAGACTGCCCTCCCTTCTCAGACTCTTTATTGGCACCAGACAGAGCATCTGTCACGGTAATCATTTGTTTACCTATCCTTTGTGCATTATTTCTTACAGAATCAATAACCTGGTTTAGTTCCTGACTAACCTGGGTAACCTCTATATTCTTTTCTGAGATACCTGAGATTTCAGAAGCCACTTGCTCAGACGCTTGACTATTTTGAAAGGCTGATGCCTCTAATTCCTCGGAAGTAGACGCAACTGTGGAAGCAGATTCTAAAATTTCTCCCATTATTTTTCTAAGTTCTAAAGCCATTACATTAACTGCTGAAGATATATTGCCGATTTCATCAAGAGAATCTACTTTAATCTTCCTTGTAAAGTCTCCTTTTGCAACTGCATCAATGTCTTTTTGTAATGGCTTTAGTGGTCTTGTAATACCTTTACAAATCAATCCTACAAGAATCACTAATACTATCAGAGTAAGGAGTGTGACCCAAACGATTTTAGCAATCATATCGTCAACGGAATCATTTATTTCACTTTCCGGTATGGATAATAAAACAATCCATTCCGTCTCCGGAATCTGCGTATAATACACAATATTTTTGCCATTATCATCAGTATAAAACCCTTCTCCATTAAGCCTTGTAATTGCTTCTTTTCCAAGTGCCGCTAAAGATACATTCTCATCCTCAGTGATGTTTGTTATCGCTCCACCAGCATCCGCTCCCTCTGCTTTTCCTCGGCTTAAATAAAAACCTTCCTTTGAAATCAGCATAGCATGACCGCTTTTCCCGGCTTTTACTCCTGCAACAAAATCCTGAATATTGGTAAAATTCAAATCTCCGGTAGCCACACCAATTAGTTTTCCGTTTGAATCTTTGATTGGTGCTGTAGCTGTCACCATAGTTACAGCAATTACATTATCAAAATAAGGCTCAGACCAGGCAATGGAATCCGTTGTTTCAGCAATCCTATACCACGGTTCCTTTGTATTATCTACGAAATAATCTTCCGTATAATTCACTGTATTCCCAGTCTTAAATGCATAAGGACAGAAATAAGTTCCATCATACTTATCAGCCATAAATATACCAACTGCAACCGTATCCTGATTAGAGTCCACTACTTTTTGAACCAATTCGGCGTACGAATCCTTACGATCTATCTGTATTGACAATGCTTCTACTGTTTCTGCCAGACTAAGCGGCAGTTTTTCATGGACAGAGAGGTGACCGCTGATTTCGCTTTTTGCCAGTTCTACCTGTGCCTCCGCCTTTTCAGATATTTCGTTAGATATGATTGTTCTTGCACTGGCAGCAACAATAACAGCCATAACAAGAAATGCAACAACCACCGTTGGTAACAGGCCCAGCATAAATTTGCTTCTTATGTACTTTCTTTTCTTAAACATATCCATTTATCCCTTCATAGTAAAATATAACCCCGATTATAAGTATGAAAATCAATTATTTTTATATTTCTTATAAATATCATGTAATCCTTTTTCTTTATATATTATGAGTAAGCAATACCTCCTATTGTTTTTATAATTTATCAACCGTAATATGCCTTTTGGAACAATTTTTTTACTTCCTCATAGGTACAGTTTCTAGGATTGGTTCCAGTACATCTGTCCGCTAAAGCTGCTTTTACCATATCATCCAGTACTGCCTTAAAATCCTCTTCTGAAACACCTGCTTCTTTAATTGTAGCAGGTACCTGTAATTTAGCAAGGAGTTTTCTGATAAAATTTATAAGGTTTTTGCTGCTCTGCTTCACGGTATAACTCTCAACTTTCAATATTTTAGCAACTTCATGGTACTTTTTATAACATTCCTGACTCTCATCCTCCCAATCTGTATTAAAGGCTATGACAAAGGGTAGTAGAATTCCGTTTGCCCTACCGTGAGGAATATGAAAATGAGCACCCAGAGTATGTGCCATTCCATGGTTAAGACCAAGACCCGAATTGCTAAAAGCAATCCCAGCCAGACAAGAACCATTATGCATATGTTCTCTGGCCGCTAAATCTCCTGGGTTCTCGTAAGCTTTTATCAGGTTATCCCTTACAAGCCGTATTGCTTTTTCTGCCGCTGCATCTGTAAAGTCATTGGCATTATTAGCCACCATAGCTTCTATTCCATGTGTCAGAACATCAACTCCTGTATCGGCTGTAACCGATGGTGGTACACTTACTATTAACTCAGGTTCAAGAACAGAATAGTCTGGTAAAAGACTATCTTCCACCAGCGGATATTTTGCATTCTTAGCCTTATCGCTTATAACAGCAAAACGTGTCACTTCCGAACCCGTCCCGCTGGTTGTCGGTATCGCTACAAATTTGCAATTCGAGTTATTTTGCTTCCGTGTGGCAAAATAAAGAATTGCTTTAGCTGCATCTATAGGAGAACCGCCGCCAAAAGCTATAACAGCTTGGGGTTTAAATTCTAATATTCTTGCCGCTCCCTTTGCTACCGTATCTATATCCGGATCCGGCTTTACCTCAGAAAATATTTCATATTCAATATTACTTTCTTCTAAAACCTTTGTCACATAGGATACTTTTCCAGAATCCTGCATGAATTTATCCGTTACTATCAATACCTTCTGCATTCCCTGAAAGATTTCCATCATACCTTCACTACCCATTACAATTTTAGTACTGACACTAAAACTTTTCATTTCATTCCCCGCTTTCTTTTGTTTTAAATAATGATTGGCTTTCAAAAATAACAGGTTTCGTCCCCAAAAAAAGAAAAAACACCTTGAATCTAAAAATTCAAGATGCTGCACCACATCAAATAATAAACTACTGCGTCGTAGTAAATCACTTTGTTTTTGTTAAAATTATAACATTACATATTTGGCATGTCAATATATATGCTTTAATAACATAAGATTCCATATAATATTTCCATGTTCTTTTTCTTATACTGTACCTATCTGTTTCCAGCGTGTTTGAAAATTTCATGTAGTTCTGTTATATTATAATAAAAGTAATGCAAAGTTTTGTTGAGGCATTCAGAAAGGTTATTACTCCCATTATGAGTATAATAAGAGGTGAATATTTTGAAAGAAGATAAACATCAAGAAACCATGCAGTTATATAATGAAAATAGTTACATAAAGTGCTTTCAGGCAAAGGTAGTTTCTTGTTCCGAGCAAACATCCACTAAGGAAAAACATCTTTACCAGGTGGTACTAAACGCTACTGCATTTTTCCCCGAAGGCGGCGGACAACCCAGTGATATAGGTATATTAGGAGCCGCGGAGGTCATAGATGTTCAAGAATTAGAGGGAGTTATATATCACACGGTTACAGCACCTTTAACTGTTGGTGCCGAGGTTACCGGGGAAATCGACTGGAACAGGCGGTTTGACTTGATGCAGCATCACACGGCAGAGCATATTGTATCAGGACTTGTTCATAAAAATTATGGGTTTGACAACGTGGGTTTTCACATGGGTACGGACGCAATCACAATTGATTTTAACGGTGTTCTTTCAGAGAACGATATTAGGAATATTGAATGGCTGGCCAATCAATGTATTTATTCTAATGTACCTGTTAAAATAGAATTTCCATCCGCCGGTAAGCTTAAAGAAATGGAATACCGCAGCAAAAAAGAACTAACTGGTAACGTACGAATTGTAACCATACCTGAGGCAGATGTATGCGCCTGTTGTGCGCCGCATGTAAAATATACAGGAGAAATCGGGTGTATTAAACTTATATCCTGCCAGAAGTATAAAGGCGGTGTCAGAATAACTATGCTCAGTGGCAACCGTGCATTACAGGATTATAATAAAAAAGAATCCAGTGTATCTGAAATCTCTAATCTATTGTCTGCAAAACTCTATGAAGTACAAGATGCTGTGAAAAAATTAAAGGATGAAAATGCAGATTTAAAGCTTACTCTTTTCAATCTGCAGAAACAGCTTTTAATTTATAAAGCAGAACGCATTCCGGCAGATGACAGCTACATTATATTCGACAATGATATATCTCCGGCACTTTTACGTTCCTATGGGAACCTTCTAACAGAGCGTTGTCAAAAGGTATGCCATAGATTTTTTAAGGCAATTCACTTTATAAACACCAACGATAGCCTTATAACGTCATCTAGTATCCTTTAACAAAGAGAATTATTATGCATGTATTTTTAAAGATACTTCTTCCAGCTTTTATATAATGCGATATATAGTAATTTTATATTATAATTAGTGCATGGCATATATTTTTAATCATGTATGCCAACTAGAAATATTGTAAATATCGTTTTATTAAGATTATAGCAATATACTCTGCTTATAAATAAGAGTTATTGTTATAAAACTGCCAAGGAGGATGAAGAAATAAAGAAAAATACACGGATTGTAATTATCGTACTGCTTCTGCTTCTTACCGCTTTCATTTATTTAACCAGGTACATACATAAAGAGGATACGAAAAGTATTCACTTCCGCAGCAATACCCTTATCGTGGAGGCAGAAAAAAAAGAAGCTGAAAGAATTATTGGTTACTACCCTGCCTGGGCAAAATATGCAGGATATGGGCCAGAAAAAATACCTGTTGATAAACTAACCCATATTAACTACGCCTTTGCCAATATCAGTAATAATCTTACCATTAGTCTCGGTTATCCTGAAGTAGACGAAAGTAATATAAAAGAGCTGCAAAGTCTAAAGAAATCAAATCCGAATCTTAAGATATTAATTTCTGTCGGTGGATGGTCATGGTCAGGACGATTCTCAGAAGTAGCTAAGACAGATGCCTCCAGAACAAAGTTTGCTGATAGTTGTGTGGCCTTTCTTAACAAGTATGGCTTTGATGGTCTTGATATTGATTGGGAATATCCTGTGAGTGGCGGCCTTATACCAAAAAATGCAAGTCCTAAAGACAAACAGAACTTTACACTGCTCCTAAAGAAGTTACGAGAAAAGTTAAACGCGAAAAGTGCTAAAACAGGTAAGACATATCTCTTAAGCTTTGCAGGAGGTTCCGGAAACTGGTATGTAAACAATGTGGAACTATCTAAACTCCATAGATATGTTGATTATGCCAGCGTAATGTCTTATGATATCCATGGTCCCTGGGAACAGTATGCGAATTTTAATGCTCCTCTTTTTAACAATACAGATACTCCAAAAGGCCAAAACATCTGGAGTGTGGATTCTAGTATTACAGTATGGTTAAATGCCGGTTTTCCAAAAGAAAAGCTGGTCATGGGAATTCCTTTTTACGGTTATCGTTATATTGTTTCTAACAACACAAATAAGGGACTGTACCAGCTCTATAAAAGTGGTACGGCAATCAGCTTTCAAACAATCTATAAGGATTACCTGACAAACCCCGATTATACAGAGTATTTTCATAAGGCTTCCAAAGTTCCCTGGCTGTATAACGGCTCTGACTTTATTACTTATGAAAACACTAAGTCCGTTACGGATAAGGCAAAGTACATAAAGGAGAAAAACCTGGGTGGTGTCATGATTTGGGAGCTCAGCCAGGACTATAATCAAATACTGTTAGACACCATCTATAAAAATCTGCAAGATTAAAGATATCTGATACCTAATAAAACACAAAATAGTTACATTAAAAAGAAGCTTCATGATTTTCCTGCAATTAACAGATAGAAAGCGTTGCTGCCGATATAGGAACGCACCACCATTTCATCAATCATTTGATAAGGAACTATCATGAAGCTTCTTAATACAATTCTATAATTAAATTAGTCTTTACTATCTCTTTAGTATTGTTTCACTAAATGAACCAGCAGGCGGAATTCTTCTTTATAGGAATCTTTCTTCAAATCAAGCCTGTTCAGCATAGAAAGAACCATATCATAGTCAGCCGCGCCTTTATAATCACTTTCTGAGAGCAACATGCCAAAGGCAGCAACTGAACTTGCAAAGGCAAGGTTATCCGGCATTTTAGTACTATATATTTCCTTGCTGACAGGAATAGAAAGTAATTTACTTGTATCTCCATCCGGTTCTTTATATCGTAGATTTACTGTAGCAATTTCATCGCTGCTTAACACGGAGGTAGCTTGATACTTTAAGCTTCTGCTCCCTGTACTCTCTCCACCTGTCGGGAGAATTTCGTATAACGCAGTCACGCTATGACCTGCTCCAACTTCACCGGCATCTTTTAAATCATCCTCAAACTCTTGGTCTTCCAGTCTGCGATTACTGTATCCAATTAAGCGGTAGCTTTCTACTTCCTCTGGGTTAAACTCAACTTGTATTTTAACATCTTTTGCTACAGTAAATAACGTACCCCCAAGCTCTTCTACCAGAACTTTTTTAGCTTCTAGTTCCGAATCGATGTATGCATAATTTCCATTTCCATTATCAGCAAGTGCTTCCATCTTATTGTCCTTAATATTTCCAGTTCCAAAACCAAGTACAGATAAAAAGATGCCTGCTTTTCTTTTTTCTCTGATAAGCGCGGTTAAATCTTTTTCACTGGTTAACCCCACATTCAAATCACCATCAGTTGCAAGAATCACACGATTGTTACCATCCTTTATAAAGTACTCCTTTGCAAGTTCATATGCCTTTTCAATACCAGCAGAACCTGCCGTACTGCCTCCAGCTTCCAGATTCTTAAGAGCTGATATAATCTTCATAGTTTCATTCCCTCTGGCACCTTCTAAGACAACCGCCTCTTCCCCTGCATAAGTTACTATAGATACGCGATCGTTTTCCGATAAACCGGCAACCAGCATAGTAAATGCTTTTATAAGTAACGGGAGTTTATCAGGCTCATTCATAGAACCAGATACGTCCAATAAGAATACGAGATTTGAGTTTGGAAGTTTTTCCATATCAACGTCTTTGGCCTGAAGCCCAACCAACATAAGTTTGGCTTCATCATTCCATGGACAATCTGAATATTCGACATTTACCGAAAACGGATTCTTTCCCTCCGGCTTTTTATAATCATATTGAAAATAATTGAGCAGTTCCTCAATCCTGACAGCGTCCGGTTCTACCCAGCCATAGTCATTAATCATTCGTCTTACATTGCTATAGCTTGCTGTATCCACATCGATGGAAAAGGTAGATAGTGGTCTGTCAAATACCTTTTGAAAACCGGTTTCCTCAACAGAATTATATTCTTCTGTGTTATAATTGTTATACTCCTCTTCGTAATAATCTTCTTCATAATATATTGTGTCCATTTCTACAGAACCGGAGTCAGGTTTTTTGCAATACATAGACTCTCCGGCTTCCTCATTTCTGCTTTCTGAGGTATTATTACTTTCCCGCACTGTCTCTAAATTAATATTGTTTTTTTCTGCCTTACTTGCACAACCAGTCCCCATTGCCAGCACTAAAATAATAACCGTTACAAGATACCATCTGTTATTCTTCATATTAACGCTCCTCCTATTATACATCTTAAGTACACGGGATTCTTCTATCTAAGTCCCATTATTAAGCTTCTGTAATGATTAGACGAAGCAAATTAGCAAATAGTTCCACATTTACTAATTTAAGTGAGTAACTATAATATGTACTTAGGAGCAAGTTTTTTCGTCATTGGGTTTTCCACGCCATTGTGTGGCTTTTACTAGATATATGTAAGTGTATATGCTCATGGGCAAGGTATTCTCTTTTAAGTTTACATAATTGGCCACAATCGTTTCTCTTTGTACTTAGAACTTTATATAATTAGTCAAAGAATTTGCCCTTATAAAAATTCTCATTTTTAAGTTTCTTTGCCGTCAGCCTGAACTTTACACAGCCATCTGGACATACGATTTCTTTGCTATATTTGCTATCTCCGCCAACATTTTCTAAATCTCCGCCACTTCTAACCGCTTCCATGATTGGAAACATCATCATCATTACTTTGGAGCAAATGCCTTGTCCGTCTGCATTTACAGGACAGCCATACGTACAGGTATATGTATCTCCAACTTCCTCGCCGTTTCGGCAATACCGCTCAGTGTGGTCGCTGCGAAGAAATCCTACAACCTCTATTTCCCACTCATATTCCTCGTTATACCATTTTTTCATCCTTTTCCTCCGATTTTTTCTTTACCACAGTCAGATTTTCACTCTAATTTATCCTCTCAAGAAAACTAGATCTGCTTAAACAGCAATCCATTCATTTTCTTGATTGTGTTGTGGATAGGTTTATCCCTTGCATACTGGTCTGATATACTTAAAGTACTGTTCCGGGTCATAATAAAAATACATTATTCTACCAGGGGAAGTATCAAGACTGAAACCGGTTTTAGCAAAATTAAAAGCTGCCATTGTCTTTTCAATTTTTTCTTCTACACTACAATTTTCCTGCTCATAATCAAATGGCCCATGTTCAAAGACAATATACTCAGATTTAGGAACATCTTGCATAAACATTTGTGGGGGTACTTCCCCTTTATAGTCAAAAGGGAGTCGTATACCCCAACACTCTGTTCGCGGAATCCCCCAATCGCAAAGTCTACCACCTGGGTCATTCATATAAGCCATAATCTGGCCGCCTCCGCAGTTAGCTTCGTTCCCGCCGTCGTCGTCTAATTTGCCCTTAATACTGTCCAGCAAGCCGCATATTGTCTCATAGTCTTGCCCCGGAATAAGATTTTGCTTTCGCCAAAAATCCCAATAACCGTTACTCTCGTAATTTTTAATATGCAAAAATTTGTGCGCGGGTATGGTTACAAAATAAATCTTAACATCATCTGTTGATTTAATCATACCGATTTCTCCCAATCCTAAAAAGTAGCGGTCAAAAGTGGTTATTTTTGTGCGGAGAACGACGGGCTTAGGATTTTTCCGAAATTCACTGGGCGTTACACTGTAGACCACTTTAAAAGCTCTTGTAAATGCCTCATGCGATGAAAATCCATAATCAAAAGCAATATCTAAAAGGCTCCTACTGCTATCCCTAACCTCTTTTAATGCAAAGGCTAATTTTCTATGCCGCAGATAATCCCTAAATTGTATGCCACATATTTCTTTGAATTTCCTCGTTGTATAAAACTCGGAATATCCCAGTTTATGGGAAAGAAAGCGTAGAGTTAGAGCTTCATCCTTGTAGCCTTTTATACAATTGTCTATTTCATCAACAATGATTTGAATCTGTTTCTGCCACTCGTACATTCGACTATTCACCTCGTTTGAACCACCCTACATTTATTATAAAGTATTAGAGCGGCTTCGGCTTGATTTTACTTGCTATTAATTTATTTTTCTCTTCTAAGCTCTGTCTAATTGTATCTAATTTATACTATTATATCACATAAATGTGACACCACAATTCCTGGAAGGTATTGAAAGATAAATTAGAGATGCACTCATTATACCATAAGCACTAGGCATATAAAACATTCTAGGTTCCTTTTAAAAAAAATGCATGCTCATCATTACTTAAAATAATTTATTTTCTATAAACCATTTCAAATAATTTCAGAACATACATTTCTAATGTTATTAATCCTTGATAGCCTTTGCGTATCTATCAAACACACGCTAGTCCGTCAAATCATATAGAACAGCATTCAAATAAGTTACCAGTTCATCCGGTTCAATGACAAGTTGACAGCCGCGAACACCGGCACTGACAGTTATGGTGTCAAAAAGAATACAAGTCTCGTCCAGGTAAGTAGGATATTTTTTCTTCATTCCCACCGGTGAACAGCCCCCACGGATATAACCGGTCAGACCTAACAGCTCTTTTACATGAATTAACTCAATCTTCTTCTCTCCTACAGCAATTGCTGCCTTCTTTAGATTCAATTCTTGATTGACAGGTATACAAAACACCATAATTCCATGCTTTTCTCCTCTGGCAACCAATGTCTTAAAAACCTGTTCAAAAGGCATACCTATCTGGCTGGCTACGTGTTCTCCTGACAGATCATTCTCATCCACTTCATACATTAGAGGCTTATAAGAAATCCCGCCCTGCTCAAGCAGACGCATTGCATTTGTCTTAACCATACACCTTTCTTTCCTTTCGCCATACAACTAAACCACAGTACCAACATTTATTCCCATTTGCTCCAGCAATGGCTTCCTAACCTTCTTTCTTGTGATTTCTACCAGATTTAAGGCGGTCATATCTACTAAGGTGGTCTTAATCGGGTCTAACTTAAATAATTCCTCCAGCCTTTTCATCAGCTGGTCCTTGTATTCAGAAAGCTCCATATCAATAAAATCAATAATAATAATACCGGAAAGGTTACGCAGACGGATTTGCCTGGCTATCTCCACTGCTGCTTCCATATTAATCTTAAAAAATGTATCAATCGCTTTCTTCTTACCACTGACAGCTTTTCCTGTGTTGACGTCTATAACAGTTAAAGCCTCCGTAGGTTGTATAATTACAGTACCACCTGATTTTAACCACACCTTACTCTTTAATGCATTTTCTAATTTTGTTTTAACACTGTATAAATTTCCTAGAGAAAGGAGCTTGTCCTCATAAAAACGAAGTTTAGATAAGTCTTCCTTCTGATAATTTGTCATATACTCATGTATTTTTTGATAAATGCCGGCATCATCCGTTATAATTTCTCCAAGGCTTTCTGCAAGTCCATCTCTTATATCGCATAAATATCCGGGAGGTGTACTATAAACCAAAGAAAAGGGTGTCTTATGAACTCCATACTCTTTAAGTTTTTCGTATTGACGGATTAATTGATATATCTCCTCCCCAATTCGCTCTAGTGGGACTAAAGCTCCATTGGTTCTTATGATAAACCCATAACCCTCCTGCCGGAATTCCTTCATGTATTCCTTCAGCTCTTTTTTTCTAGTTTCATTGCCAATTTTAGAAGAAATGCCAAGGGTAGTCTTTCCATGTATTAAAACTGCATATTTCCCAGTAATGTTTAACTTTGTAGTAACTACGGGAGCTTTCGTTTTAACATCTTCCTTTGATATCTGTACTAAGAATTCGTCTCCGATAACGATTTTCTCTGACTTTTTTGGCTTTGAAAACAAAGGATATTGCTCCTCGTTCAAAGAAAGATAGCACATTCTGCCGCCAGAAATTTCAACAAAAGCTGCATTAATATTTTTAACAATATTCTTTACTTTACCAAGATAAATATTCCCAAGAAGCCCTTCTTCGGATTCTTGATGAATATTCACCTGTACCATCTCTTTTCCCTCGAAGACAGCAGATATTACCTTGTCCTCTTGTTTTGTTACAATTAATTTATTTTCCATGGCTGCTCCACTATTATTTAATCCATAGCTTCCAAAGGTATTAGTTTTCTTTCTATATCGAAAGCTTCCGTAGGTTTTTTCCCACTATTTTTCTCCGCGTAAACCTCCATCCGATGAACCTGAAAGGCAAATTCATGAAAGGTGAGCCCAGCGTATTCACAAAAGGCTTCTATTACAAGCTCAGGCTTTAAATTATTGACACTTCCCGTAGCCAATTGCATATATATTTTCACGTCATTCTCATAGGTCTCCGAAATATCTACTGTATTTTCCCTCCTTTGTCCTATTTTGTCTGAAAATTCATCCAGTTCAAAACCGATATGATATATGGAAGGCTTTATATCCACCTGATTTTCACTCTTTTTGGATTTTTTTAGTATTGTAATCTCTTTTTGTTGGTAAAATGCTCTAAATTTTTCTTCAAACTCTACTTTACTTAAAAATGCATAACCATCCTTCAATGCTACCTTATAATCCGCAGCAGTAACAATGGACATGGCATTTTTACTGTTGTCCGATAAAAAGTGAAACCCAGTAACTTGTATATTTTCATTCATTGCACCTTTAATCTTTTCTACCATAATCTTTGGT
This sequence comes from Anaerocolumna cellulosilytica, assembly GCF_014218335.1. GTDB lineage: Bacteria > Bacillota > Clostridia > Lachnospirales > Lachnospiraceae > Anaerocolumna > Anaerocolumna cellulosilytica. The sequence goes on from NZ_AP023367.1 coordinate 3,121,095, forward strand.
TCATCACAAGAAAGCAGCGATACATCCAGATATTCGCCCTGGCTGGTTAATCCTACCCCTAAAGGTGCAGCAAAAGACATTATCTGATGAGGATTAAATCCCTTTGAATACTCAATGTCAATTTCAGCACGTCGGAATGCCTTTTGAAAATAACGCATAATATCAAGGTGCCCAATAAATTTCATAGTACCTGTTTTTGTAAATTTAATACGAATTTTCATTATAATGCCGCCCCTTCCCTGCTTTCATAACATACACCACCGTTAAATACATCCGCACCACAGTTTGCACATGCTCGACGGCAATTTGGAGTAACCTTTTCTGAAATACCACGTTTGTATTCACGCCATAAAAACGCTTTCGTTACACCTACGTCAATATAGTCCCATGGCAGAATTTCATCCACTTCCCTCTCTCTGCTGGTATAGAAGGCAATATCTAAGTGATTATCCTCAAAGGCCTTCATCCACAATTCATTGTGAAAGAATTCCGACCATGAATCAAAAAGACATCCGGCTTTATAGGCATCATAGATAACCTTACTAATCCTTCTGTCACCTCTTGCAAAGACTCCTTCTAAAACGCTAAGCTCTGCTTCATGCCAGTTATATTTAATACTTTTCCGATTGAGCTGATCGTTTAATTTACTACGTAAAAATTTTTGTTTAACCAGATACTCTTCTGCTGTATCCATTCTGGACCACTGGAAAGGAGTAAAGGGCTTTGGCACAAAGAAGGAAGTACTTGCCACAATACTAACCTTCCCATTTCTTTGATCCTTGGTAATCGTATAGTATTCTCTGGCAATTTTATCTGCTAAAACTGCAATTCCCTCTATGTCTTCTTCATTTTCCGTGGGCAGACCAAGCATAAAATATAATTTCACCCTATTCCAGCCGGCACGAAAGGCATCCATGGCACCTTTTAAAATACTTTCTTCAGACAATCCTTTATTAATAACGTCTCGAAGTCTTTGGGAACCCGCTTCCGGCGCAAAGGTTAAGCTGCTTTTCTTTACATCCTGTACCTTACTCATAACATCCAGAGCAAAAGCATCGATACGCAGGGAAGGCAGGGATATATTAACCCCTTTTCCGTTAAACTCCTCAATCAGGTAATAGATTAATTCAGAAAGAGCTGAATAGTCACTGGAACTTAAGGAGCTTAAAGAAATTTCTTCATGTCCTGTGGCTTTAAGCATATCACAGGCATAGGATTTTAAAAACTCCACATCCCGTTCTCTGATAGGGCGGTAAATCATACCTGCCTGACAAAAACGGCACCCTCTGATACAGCCTCTTTGAATTTCCAGTACTACTCTGTCCTGTGTTACCTTGATATAGGGTACTAAAGGCTTTTTCGGATAAAAGGTATCACTAAGATTCATCTCCACTTGTTTACAGATTGTGTCCTTTGCATGGTTGTTATTCTTTTTAAAGCTGCTTATTTTACCATCCTCATGATAGGAGACCTCATAAAAAGACGGAACATAAATACCTTCAATTTGAGCTATCTTCTCCAAATAATCTTTACGGCTGCCACCCAGTCTTTTGTTTTCTTTATATACATCTAACAACTGGTCATAAACTGTCTCGCCTTCTCCAATGTAGAAAAAGTCAAAGAAATCCGCTATGGGTTCCGGGTTATAAGAACAAGGTCCACCACCTAGAACAAAAGGATGCTCCTCTGTTCTGTCTTTAGCATACAAAGGAATTTGTGACAACTCTAATACTTGCAGGATATTGGTATAGCACATCTCGTATTGAAGTGTAATCCCTAAGAAATCAAAATTTTTAACGGGTTCCTGAGATTCCAGTGCAAAAAGAGGTATCTCTTTCTCTCTCATTATTTTGTCCAAATCTACCCAAGGTGAGTATACCCTCTCACAATACGTATCTTCTCTGCGATTAAACATATCATATAAAATCTGGATTCCCAGATGAGACATACCTATCTCATATACATCAGGAAAACACATACAAAACCGTATATCAACCTTGTCCAAATCTTTTTTCACCATATTTACCTCATCTCCGATATAACGGGCAGGTTTATCAATGGTTAGCAAGATTTCATCGGATAGTGCTAATTTTCTCATGTTTAAATCTTCTCCATTTCCTTAGAAAAACACATTGGTTAACATAATCAGATTATGCAATCAATGTGTTTTAGTGTTCTATTTCTTATTAAAGCATCTAACAATAGCTAAACATGAATATTATTATAACGTATAACACCAGAAAACACAATGAAAATATGACTTTTCTTATTCCCCCTCCTTCTCGGCATTTGTTAAATTCTCAAATATTGCTACGATAAAATCCTGTGCTTCCTCAACTCCTCTATTCATAGTTACCAGTTCTTTTATATATTTACTGCTAAAGGATTTATAGGATACCTCAAAAGTATCTATTAAAAAAACAGCCAGAAAAAGAAAAGCAGCACAGACTATCCGAATCAGCAAAACTTTTATATTGATAAGCGGAACACTTCCGGTGACTATTTTGCTGCTGTTTACATCCTGCCCTGCTGATAACGGGTGCAAATACTTGTCTTTTTCTTTGGCAGAATGACTTTTACTACCATGATTAAGCCCTAAATTCCTCGTACAGCTCTCCCTTGCTACCCTTATATATTCGGCTCTTGAAGGCATCTGATACTCTGCCTGGGACAAAGACTCCTGGGAATACGCTCTCTTTTGCTCCATATGCTCCTCCAATCTGACTTTATATTTTTTAGCAAATATCTAATTGTTGTTTTGATTGAAACCATTCAAAAATCACCAAAAGCAGGTTACGATTATTGGTAAGTCACCTTTATTTTGATGCGTTTGCTTACACTTCATAACCTCATACTTATCGTTTCGCAATTGCCTTTTTACATGTTTTAATACACCACGCAAATGCCGTTATACCACATTATATTCCATACTTGTTTGATTTTATTACTAAAACTGTATTTGTTTTTGTACCTTCTTTCCTGTGTAATTTCACAAAATCATTCATTAGAAACCGACTTGTAATTATTCAAAAGTTCTATTGCTTCTCTTTCTGTAATCTGCTATATTTAAATCGTCAATAAATACATTAGCAGAGTAGGATTTTGTGCGTTAAGTGTCATCGGAACGGGGAGTTGTCCGGTGAACGAAAAGTTTATCTTGCGGTACAAAGTTCGCATCCCGCTGCTACATGATGGAATTTTACCTTCTCGTAGTAGCAATATTTTGCGACACAATCAAAAGCAGGCTTTTAAGCTGCTTATCTTACAAAAAGGAGGTAAAATATGAAAGTACTTGAGTTATTGAAAGCTTCTGCCAGTGAACTGCGCAGGGTTATTTCCTTGGCAGTATCCTCTATGCTATTAGCAATGCATACTGTATTAGGCTATTTTTCAATTATGATTGGTCCGTCCATCCGGATAGGCTTTTCTTTTCTAGCCATTGCCGCAGCAGGCATGCTTTACGGTCCTGTGGTCGGAGGCATCCTTGGAGGTCTTGGGGACATTATTAATTACATTCTTAAACCCAGTGGACCGTTCTTTCCTGGCTTAACCATAAGCAGCATGTTAACCGGTTTTATTTACGGTCTCGCCTTTTATAAAAAAAATATTACTATCGGCAGAGTATTTATTGCTAAGTTAATTGTAGTAATCTTTGTGGATTTACTGCTCTCAACTTACTGGCTAACTCTCTTGCTTGGAAAGGGCTATATGATATTGCTGCCTGCTAGAGCGCTGAAATCAGCCATTATGCTTCCAATTGACACAATCATGCTGTTTATAGTACTAAAGCAAGTGAGCATAATTGCGAAAAGATTTTTTAAACCCCAGATGAACTAATAGGTAACTCCCCTGCCTTATATAAAGGGTTTATAAGATTTGGAAAACAGATTATTTAAACTAAAGCACTTTATAAATGAAATCAAGAAAAACTCCCTCGCTTAAAGCCAGGGAGTTTTTCTATACAAATATAGGCATCTACACGCCTCCTTCACTGTTTAATTCTGTATAAAAGCGTTGAAAATTAAATATATATCATTTATAATAACTTTAACTACTTAAAGGAGGAATATAAAATGTCAGCGAATGTTTATGATATTTTATTGGAACGTGGATTTATTGAACAAACAACCCACGAACAGGAAATCAGAGAATTGCTAGGGAAGGAAAAAGTAACCTTTTATATAGGATTTGATGCTACTGCCGACAGTCTTACAGCAGGCCATTTTTTAACCGTAATGGCAATGATGCACATGCAGCGTGCCGGCCACAAGCCTATAGCTTTGCTTGGAGGCGGAACAACCATGATAGGTGACCCTTCCGGTAAATCGGACATGCGTTCTATTATGACGAAAGAAACCATACAGCATAATGCAGACTGCTTCTATAAACAACTCTCTCGATTTATAGATTTTGACAATGACAATGCGATTATTGCTAATAATGCAGACTGGCTTTTAAATCTAAATTATGTTGAATTTTTAAGAGACGTTGGAGTTCATTTTTCTGTAAACAAAATGCTTACCGCTGAATGCTACAAGCAACGAATGGAAAAAGGACTTACTTTTTTTGAATTTAACTATATGATAATGCAATCCTATGACTTTTTAAAATTGAACCAGCTTTATAATTGCAGTCTGCAATTAGGTGGCAATGACCAATGGTCTAATATTCTTGGAGGTGTTGATTTAATCCGAAGAAAAGAACAAAAGCCTGCATTTGGTTTAACTTTTAAGCTGTTAACTACCAGTGAAGGCATTAAGATGGGCAAGACAATGAAGGGTGCCGTCTGGTTAGATCCTGAAAAGACAACACCTTATGAATTCTACCAGTACTGGAGAAATATTGAGGATGTTAAAGTAGAAGAATGCCTTGGTCTTCTGACTTTCTTGCCAATGGATGAAGTAAGAAGACTGGGTGCACTAAAAGATGCCGAAATTAATCAAGCTAAAGACGTCCTTGCCTTTGAAATTACTAAAATTGTACATGGGGAAGAAGAAGCCACTAAAGCAATGGAAGCTTCAAAAGCATTGTTTGGCGGCGGTATGAAATCTGAAGACATTCCTACAACCATTTATACCAAAGAGCAATTTATGACCGGTATTGATTTAATTACCTTAATGGTAGATGCAAAAATGGCAGTATCCCGTTCTGATGCCAGAAGAACCATTACCCAGGGTGGTGTTACTGTTAACGACATTAAAGTAACCGAATTTGACAAAGTATTTACTATAAATGACTTTGATTCAGATGGTTCCTTATTAGTAAAGAAAGGTAAAAAAGCATATCACTGCTTTAAAGCCGGTAACTAAGAAACTTTTGGTAAGTGTGCCAGGCACACAGATAGGAGCTTAAAATGCCTTGGTGTCCGAAATGCAAACAGGAATATGTAGAAGGTATAGTGACCTGTGCTGACTGTAAGACTGATTTAGTGGAGAACTTGACAGAGGATACAGAACGCATTACCTTTTTAGAAACTGAAAAGGAATTATTTGCAAAAAAATTCAGCGAGTTTTTAGAATACTCCAAGATTGTTAATGTAGAATATCATTATGAAGAAACACTTAAAAACTGGATCATTGTAATTGACGAAAAAGACAAGAAACAGGTTGATAAGCTGTATAAAGCTTTTTATTCTGTTGAGGCAGATTCTGTTCTCTCCACCAAAGATACCACCTCAGAAGTTCCCACATTTCATACCACACAGGATGAAATGAATGAAGCGGATATCTCTAAGGACGCTGAGGATTATCAGGAGATACCGGAATACCGCTCTATGTTCGAGGAGGAAGAACTGCAAGATTATTTGGACAGCAAGAATCCAAAGCCAAAAGTTTCTGCAACCTATGTAAAAAAAGAGGAACAATATAAAGATTTAAAATCCTCAGCCGATACTTTTTTAATTGTATCCTTAGTAGGTATTGTTGTGCTTATCTTAAATATAGTTGGAATCCTAAACTTTTTTGCAGGTACTATCTCCTATTTGGTTATGAGCGGTTTGTTTATTGCCTTTTTAGTAATTGCTTTTGCCACTTATAAAAAAGCAAAAGAGGTAAAAACCCAGATTGCAGGAGAAAATGATACGACAAAGGCAATTAATGAATGGCTCTTTTCTAATATAACCTTGGAGTATTTAGATAGTTTGGTTAATCCGAATGAAAGTAAAGAAATACAATTCTTTCATAAGATTGAGAAAATCAAAGAATTAGTGGAACGTAATTTTGGTGAATTAGATGATTCTTATCTGGATCAATTGGCAGAGGAATTCTATAATACCCATCTGGATATATCCGAAGTGTAGACTTAACTCACCTTATACTATAAGAAGTGCTCTGGCGTTCAACTGTATCTTACAGAGAATACCAGGGCACTTCTTGATTTAGTTCTTATAACACAAAGATATCTTCTAGTTCTTCCTTGGTTAATGAATTAATAAAAACTTCCTGAGACTGGATTACGGATTCTGACAGATTCTTCTTGCGAATTTGCAATTTATATATCTTTTCTTCTATTGTTCCCTTGGTAATTAACTTAATTACATGTACCGAATTTACCTGACCGATTCGGTAAGCTCTATCAGTTGCCTGCTCTTCTACCGCAGGATTCCACCATGGGTCATAATGGATAACGGTATCTGCTCCTACTAGATTAAGTCCCGTGCCACCAGCTTTTAAGGATATTAAAAACACCTTACCTTCACCCTGATTAAAACGCTTTACATAGTCATTTCGATCCTTTACCTTCGTGGAACCTTCCAAATAAAAATTATCTATATTCTGCTTTTGTAATTCTTTTTCAATAATTCCTAACATAGAGGTAAACTGAGAAAACACTAAAATCCTGTGGTCATTGGCAATCGCGTCTGTAATAATTTCCATTAAAAGCTCCAACTTACCGCTTCCACCCTCATAGTTTTCCAGAAATGTACCCGGATGACAACATATCTGACGTAGTCTTGTTAGGGCAGCCAGAATCTTTAACTTGCTTTTTTCAAGACCTTTTTCTTTAATTTCAAGATCAATTTCATTTTTTGCATTCTCCACATAGGACATATATATTTTTTTCTGCTCTTCAGACATATCTGTAAGCATTTTTGTTTCCACTTTATCTGGTAATTCCTGCAATACATCCTTCTTCATTCGGCGTAGAATAAAGGGAAGGATTCTTCGGTTTAAATCCTCTAAAACCCCTTCCTCTTCCCGCAATATAGGCTTCTCATATTGATTCATAAACTTTGTATGGCTAAATAAATAATCCGGCATAATAAAATCAAATATTGACCATAACTCCGATAAAGAATTTTCAATGGGTGTTCCGGTTAAGGCAAATTTATGCTCTGCTTCTAATAACTTTACAGATTTTGCATTCAGAGAATCCGCATTTTTGATATATTGTGCTTCATCTATAAAGACAGTATGGAAACAAAGCTTCTGATAAAAATTAATATCTCTGCGTATTAATGGATAAGACGTTATTAATATATCTGTTTTGTCTATAGCTTCAATGAAATCCTGTCGTTCTTTGGGATTGCCGGTTACAACTACCGAAATAAGCATGGGCGCAAAATTCTCAATCTCATCCTGCCAGTTATAAATTAAAGAAGATGGACACACTATTAAGAATTTAGCATTTTTCTTTGCTTCCTTAATAGAAGTAATATATACAATGGTTTGCAGGGTTTTACCAAGTCCCATATCATCTGCCAAAATACCTCCCAAATTGTTGGAAGCCAATGTCCTAAGCCATTTATATCCAGTTACCTGATAGCTCCTAAGCTCTGCCCGAATATCGTTTGGAGGTGCATATTCTGTCTGTGCTGGATTTAGAATATTCTCAACCAATGCAGAGAAACCTTCGTTCTTATCAACTTCCAGACTTTTTTCCTGAAACACCTTATTTAAATAAAGTGCTGTATTTTTTGATAAACTAATTGTTTCTCCACTAATATCCTTACCACCAACACCCAGGTAATTTAATATATCCCAGACCTCCTGTATGGTGCCATCCTCCAGATTAACGAAATTTCCGTTCTTTAATCGGTAATATTTCTTTTTCATGCGGTAGGATCGGAATAAATCTTTTAATTCGTCTTTTGGTACATCTTCATAGTTTAAGTCCATTTCCAGCAAATCCATACCGTTGCTTACTCTTAAACCTGCCTTAAAGTTGCCGGGAGACTTAATATTTATCTTTTTAAAAGCTTCACTGTAGTATAATTCACAAATTTTTGAAAGCTCCTGTATCCCATGAGTGAGGAATTGATATATTTCTTCCTCGTTACGCATAACAAAACTGTGCATTTTAGGCTGGAATCCCAGTTTTTCCATGTAGTCAATATAATAGTCTTCCTTTTGAGGCTGCCTTACAATAATATAATTATCAGAGGGTGCATTTTCAAAAGCATTGATTTCATGCTCTCCATATTGAAAGCGTAATTCTGCCTGTATATTATTTTTTACCCTGTCCAAATAGACTACCGGGGTTAATTCTTCTACTATAAATCGATCCTGTATCTCTTTAGGAACCGTCAATTCCATGGTTTCACTAATTCTAGGCAGTACCACTTCTAAGAATTTACTTTTATTAACTCCTTTAAAAATCAATGGTTCCTTATGAATACCTAAATTATTATAAAAAGGCAAATAATTTGACAAAAAGCGTTTGCTGGGTTTATAGATACAGCCATTATAATATAACAATTCTCCTGCTTCCGTTATTGGGACAACACTGTATTTTCCATGGTAATCCATTACAATTCCGTCTTCAATTAAAGAAAGGTCATACTTTATGGTTGGATTATTCGTCGTATAAACCACCGCTTCATAAGCCTTACCATAAAGCTCTAAGGAAAATTCATATTCTTCTAATAACTCCAATAAGCGCAAGAGCATATTTTTAGTCAGTACGATTTGTGCCTTAGAAAACAACTTGGAATAAAATAATTTATCAATGGCTTCTTGAATTTCATAAATTTCAAGGATGTAATCCAATACTTTTTGAGATTGTCTATCAAACTTACTTTCACCATGAATAAATTTAAATTCTTTACCCAGTATGATGTTTTCTTTATTATATATATCACTTAAAAACTTTTTTACTGATTGGATTTTGTAATAGTGATTATTTCCGACCCTTAAGGATACCAACGCATTGCCACTTTCGGAACGTATAATGGATGGTATGGAAATCGCTAACTTCAAATGGTATGTTTCTCCCTGTTGCTTAACTTCCATCTGATTACCAAAATAACCAAGAATATTGTAGACAGTCTTTTCTGCCGGATTATCCGGTTCTTCAATCATGGAGCGTTCCACATAGTTTAATATAAAAAACAAAGCAGCTACTACATGCTTACACGCTCCCTGTTCCTTAAGATGTTCAGAACAATTACATTTATGTTCAAAGGAACCATCTTCAAATACCTGTATTACAACTTGATATTCGAAATTATCCTTTACCGTGACCCGATATTGCTTTTTTGCATTTGACCATGTTGCATTCACAATGTGGTTTTGTTTATAATCCTGAAGCCCGCGAGAATACACTGTCTCACTGGCAGCTATATTTCTTATCCCCATTCTGGATAGCCGTATCATATTGCTGACTCCTTTTACTTGTCCATTCTTTGCATCCTAATATTATACCACATTTTTAGAATTAATGTTAGCGAAAATAAAATGATTACAAAGAAATTTCATAAAGCAAGTAAAAAAAGCTATTCTAGACTAATAAATATCTGCTGTCACCTTTCTATTCTTAAACATAGAGCCAAGACCAAACGCTAAGCATACTAATATACCAGCAACAGGTCCTACTAAAGTCATATAAGATTCTCTGGCTTCAGAGATGATAGTAACTCCCCAAACTAAAAAGGGCAGACCCAAAAAGGCAAAAATAGCACCACAAATTACATCACGGTATTTACTGTTTTTATAAGCGTACCAAATTTCTCTCATAATTCAACCCTCTCCCACGATTCTTTCTATATATAAAACGATGGAGAAGACCAAAAAGTTTCATTAATTTGTAAGTTTTTTGTAAAAATCTTAATTTTTTCGTTAAAAAGTATTTTTTGGTACTATATTCTGTACACGAGATAAAATTTGGGCAGGTAACACAGCCCAACACCTCATATCCCATTACTTGCCCGTCTGAAAGGGATATAATTGGCTGAAAAACTGACCTTACCTGCCCATTGCAATACTATCATTTAATTCTTTCACTCTTTTATACAATCGATATCAAGGATAGACTGAGGACTGTTAAGCTAAGATAAATTCGTGCCTTAATCACTTACTTTTTTATTCAAAGAGATAACATAATAAGGTAATGCTGTAAACAAAATTCCGCCAACCATATTCCCCAGCGTTGCAAATAAAAGATTATAGGCATATCCGCTAAGCTGCACCTGTGTATCCGGTGAAATAAGGACTCCCACAAATAATAGAGTCATATTTGCCACACTGTGCTCAAATCCGGTTGTTATAAAAGCAAATAAACACCAGAATATCATAATCAGCTTACCGCTTTCGGATTTACACCTAAAACTGCACCATATTGCAAGACACACTAGAATATTGCACAAGATACCTCGAAAAAATAAAGGAAAAATACCCAATTCCATCTTTGCTTTGGAGGCAGTCAGTATGAATTCGCCAACGGCACCGCTTGCAAGTCCGGTCTGCCAAAATAGTATCGCAAGCAGTACAGACCCTGCCAGATTACCTAGAAAACAAACCAACCAAAGCTTAAGGGTCTGGGAAAGAGATACCTTTTTCTGTAATAATCCCATTGTCATTACAAAGTTATTGCCTGTAAATAATTCTGCACCAGCCATAATAACCAGGCTAAGTGCAATACCAAAGGACATCCCCATTACCACCTTTACATAGGGCTGACCATTTAAAAATCCTCCAATCGAAAATATAAGCAGTACCCCAAAACCTACAAAAAGCCCAGCCAACATGGAAGCTATAAAATATCCCAGAGGATTTTTCTCGAGTAATTGGTATTTATTTTGAGCCGCCTTACCAACTATTTCACTCTCTTCTCTAAACATATGGATTAATCTCCTTCATCACATATAATAATGGAATTTCAACTTACCTTTTGCCTTACGTATAACTGATACCTTTCCAGTAAACAGTGGCTGCAACAACTGCCTTATCTGATAAAACCACTTCTTTTAACGCCCATTTTTTATACTCTTCAAAACCGGTTCTGTCAACAATATAGCCAATATGTTCTTTCCTGCCCGGTGCATCCTGATCAATATAATTTTCTACATAGGCATATGTGTTACGTATAACCTTCCGGATACTATCTTCATCAACCCACTTAATAAAGTCCTCTCCAAGTCTAGGATTTTTCTTCCCGGTTCTTCCAAGAAGAGTAAGTCTATAATATTTTTCCTTGCTTCTAGTCCAGGCTCTGGTGGGGCATTGGATGACACACTCTCCACAACCAATGCATTTCTCATGATTGCGCTCAACCTTATAATTCACCATCTCTAATGCACCTACTGATTTCTTTTTACAAGCTTTTACACACGCACCACAACTAATACAACGCTCTTTATGGTATTCCGGTTCCGTCATACCCATAATACCAAAATCATGCATACGCACTTTAGCACAATCATTTGGACATCCAGTTAAAGCAATTTTAAAATGAAGGTCATGGGGAAATACATCCTTTTCAATTCTCTTTGCAAAACCGGTAGTATCATAGCAAGCATAAGGACATACTCTGTTTCCAACGCAGGCGGAAATATTTCTGGTGCCTGAGGAAGAATATCCCTTTCCCGTTTCCGGCTGGGTTATATTAAGGCCTTCAATTACCGGCTGAAGAAGTTCATTAACTTTTGGCATATCTTCAAACCGTATACCAGGAATTTCAAAACCCTGCCTTACAGTAATATGAATGCTTCCGTTACCGTAGTTTTGTGCTATATTCTGTATTACAGTCAGATATTTCGCTTCCAGATGTCCTCCAGGAACTCGAATCCTTGAGGCTGTTAATCCTCTTTCCTTGGTTACACGAAAAGCATTTTTCTTTAGACCCTTTGTATTAATATCCATATTCATCACCATCCTTACCTAGTCAATTAGATTTTTACCCTTGGTGTAGAGAAAAACTGGGCCATCCAGACAGACATAGGTATCATCTATTTTGCAGTGGCCACATTTTCCGATTCCGCAGCACATTTTTCTTTCATGGGAAATCCACACATTCTCCTCTTGAAAACCTTCTTTTAGAAGACCATTTATAGAATATCGCATCATTGCGGGGGGACCTACTACAATGGCTGCTGCATTTGTTTTATCCTGTAATTCAAGTTTAGGAATATATTCAGTAACCAACCCAACATGGCAGGCCGTATCATCCTCTGCACAATCCACAGTTAAAATAATCTTCATGTTTTGTTTCCATTTCGCAAAATCCTCCAGGAAAAGAATCTGTCCAGGCGTCTTAAAGCCTGCTACTACATGGAGAGATTTCAGCTCATCTATATGCTCATTAAAATACTCAATGACACCACGTACTGGTGAAACTCCCGTACCTCCCGCTATAATCACCAGTTCTTTTCCCTTGTAATCTTCGACTTTAAAACCATTTCCATAGGGTCCTCTTAAGAATAACTTATCTCCTACGTAACGTTCAAATATTTCATTTGTTACCTTTCCAACCTTACGAATTGTAAGTTCTGCATAACCTTCACCGATACCGCTGACCGAGATAGGTGCCTCACCAAACTTTGGTATGGATACTTCAAAGAACTGTCCCGGCTTTACCTCTCCAGAAAAAGCCATGCGGAACGTGTATTCAATGTCTGTATGTTTTTTCACCTGAAGTATTTCGGACAAAAAAGGAGTATATTCATTTCTAACCATTGTTACTTACCTCCTTCATAGCATCTTCTAATTTGTTAATACAATTTGAAAAGGAGATATATTCCGGACAGACATCATCGCACCTGCCACAGCCCACACACATATGATAACCGTTCCTCTTCTTATAATCATATACTTTATGAAGTACCTTAAAACGCATTCTTTCACCGTTTTTTCTACGGTATGAACCGCCACCGGCAACCTCTGTATACCCATCAACCATGCAGGAGGCGTGAACTCTTCTTCTTTCACCTGCTTTACCGTTGTCTGTATAAAAGATATCCTGCATAGAAAAGCAGGTACAGGTAGGACAGACAAAATTACATCTTCCGCAATTAATGCAACGGCTGTTATATTCCTCCCACATAGAGGATTTAATAATATCTATAGAAAGATTATTGGGAATCTTTACCTTAACATCATTTTCTTCAACAAATGGAATACGAATCTCTTTCTCTTCTAATTGCCCTACTATAGAGGTTATTTCATCCCAGCGGCTTTCAAGATGATAACCGCCCTCTCCGGGATATAGTGCTAGGTCGAAGTCTTCCGGTACATTGGTTCCCATGCTTACACAAAAACAATTATCATAGGATTTACCACAACCAATTACTACGAATTTTACTGCCTCCCGCAACCGTTTATAATAATAGTCTACAAAACCGTTTTGTAGATACATTTGATCCAGACGTTTTACACCATGAAGATCGCAGCTTCTAAGAAATATTACCGCTCCTTTTTTTCGTTCCGGCTCTGCTTCTTTTACCTCATCTTCTGTAAAATAATATAATGTCTGACTAATGGGAAGCAAAACTTCTTTAAAGGAGTAATTCGATTTTTCGAAAAATTCGATTTCTGCTACCTTGTCCACTACCTCATAGCGGATGCAATCCGTATCAGAATACATTCCTTCCCCTTCTTTTCTTTTTGGAGCATAAATAATGTAATCCTTTTTTAAGGCATCCAAAACCTTTTGCATACTGCTTTCGTCTAAAATATATCCCATATTGCACCTTTCCCTTTCTATTGTTAAATCTATCACAGGTGCAAAAAGAAAACCGTGAGATAACTCACGGTTTTTTAAAAAAATCACTCAATTTTTGTTGATCAGGAATTATAAATTTGTTCTTGTGGATAACTAACAGGTGCATATCTACTAGCTTTTTTGCTTGTCTTGATACAGTCTCCCTCTTTGACCCTAACATTTCTGCCAGATAAGTTATTGTTAAATTCAAGTCAATACATAAGCCGTCTTCCTGCTTTATACCGTAATCCTTGGATAGTTTGTATAGCTTTGCAGCAAGTCGTTTTTCGCCAGTCAAGTCATTGGTAGTATTTTTTAGCTGTCTGTATAGTCTCCTGATTTTTAGTGCCATGGAATTCATGATAACTTTCGTCAATCCACTGTCTTTTTCCATCACATGCCAGAACCTCGTAACGGGCATCGCAAGAACCAGTGACTGTTCCAGCATTTCACAATTTATAGATGCCGGTAAATCCTGTAGCATAACCTCATTAAGCATGCTTCCTTCCCCATAGACAAAAATAACCTTTTTTTCACCCTGACTGTTTAATTTATATAAAGATGCCCTCCCCGTTATCAAGATATAGATGCTTTTAACCTCTTCTTTATCCCGAAACAGATGCTTTCCCTTATCTACCTTTAACAGAGAGGAAAATGCAGCAATTTCTATAAGACTTGTCTGGGAAGCTGTCTTAAAAATTTCTGTTGCTGCAATTGCGTCTTTTAAGGAAACCAATTCTTCCTCCTTTCCGGCAAACAATTCCTTAGTCAATTGCGAAACTGTCATTTTATATATCGACACCAGTCTAAATCACCAAAAGCAGGTTACAATTACTAGCAACTCATTCTTTATATTGGCGATTTTCCCCACTTCCAATCTCTAGACTTATATTTCGCAATCCCCTAAAACAATTCCCTTTTACTATGGAACTAATTATAAATAAAAATACGAAGTTTGAAAAGGCGCAATTTCAAATTTATGTCGTATTACTTAAAATTGAGAAACATATTCTTGATTCTATCCAGACAGAATGGGAAATCAATTTTTTCTATTGCTGTCTTTGTTAATATGGGGACTTCTTTTATGAATTCGTCTCCCACATAATATTTAGCACTTCCCACCGCCATGTCTGCTTTAATAGGTGCTGTCATAGCCGTGGGAACCTTATATACTACGTTAACAACTTCTCCTTGCCGCATAAGGAGAGAGATATCACCTGTATAGTAAAGCTCTACGTAATTTTCTTTTCCATCTTCTACAAGCGCAGGTGCAAATTCTTTCTCTGCATTAAAAATCTGCCGATATTCATAATTATGAACTCCATAATCCATTAATCCCACTGTATCCGACCACTTGTAAGTTTTGTGAGGAGGCCATCCGCTGCCTAATACACTGGATATAAAAGTTTTCCCATCTCGCTTTACTGCTCCTACAAAACAATATCCAGCCTTGCTTGTGAACCCGGTCTTAATTCCAATGGCACCATTATACATATACAAGAACCTGTCTTTATTACTTACTGTAAATCCTCTTCCCTTAGTTAATTCTGAGAATTGGTGGGTGGCCGTATTGGTTATTTTTATAAATTCAGGATTTTGAATCGCATAACCGGCTATTCTTGATAGTTCTACTGCTGTAGTATAATGTCCCTGGGCATCCAAACCGTTGGGAGTTACAAAATTAGTATGTTCACAGCCTAATTCTCTGGCTTTTTCATTCATAAGCTTTGCAAACCCTTCAACACTGCCTCCCACATGTTCCGCTATGGCAACTGCTACATCATTATGAGATTCCAACATTAAAGAATATAGCAGGTCTTCTAATTTGTACTGTTCACCTGCAATTACATTTAGCTGGACATCCGGCATTGTGGAGGCGTACTTGGATATCGTTACCACATCCTCAAGATTTGCTTTCTCTAAAGTAATGATACAGGTCATGATTTTTGTGGTACTTGCCATGGGCATTTCCTGATACCCGTTTTTTTCATATAAAACACGCCCATTGGCAGCATCAATTAAAGCTGCTGACTGGGCGTATAATTTTAAATTTTTTGTTTCTGTAAGTTCTGAGGATTTGACTTTAGAATCAGGCTGATTTTTATCCTCCATGGCTATCGGGATGTTCACTTTTTCCTGGTTTAAGCTTGTAAGTAAAGCCTCGTATTGAGTGATACTGCAAAAATACAAAATAAGTACGGATATTATAATACCTGGTATTTTCTTTTTCATTCCTGGCTTCCTAATTTTATACTTAATTTAATTGTATTTTAAAGGAAAAATATTATGCTAAAATTATAGGCATCGTTTTAATATTTACTCTCTATAGTATAGGATATTGCCACAGCTTCTGTTCTTACTAGTTTTGATTTTATAAATTTGATAAATTGTATAATAAACAGGTTAGATAATGCTAAACCATATACTGTTAGTAGCAGATTTAAACTTAAAGTTGCAGTCTCAAACATGTGATTTAATCCAGGAATTAACAATACTGCGTTCAATAAAATAAATCCAATTGCAAACGCACCACCTAATATTTTATTATTTATTATTTCTTTTTTAAATAATATACATTGTTCTGATTTTGAATTATAACCATGAACAAGTCTTGACAAGCACAATGTTGCAAATGCCATAGTGCTTGCAACGGCTTCACCACCATTTTTTAGGCCGATATAATAAGCACACATTGTCATAGCACCGATTACAAAACCTTCTGTCAATATACCAAATAAGAACTGTTTAGTTAAGATAGATTCATCCTTTTGTCTTGGTGCCTCTGCCATAACCTCTTTGGTGTGGGAATCAAGACCTAATGCAATAGCTGGAAGGCTATCTGTTAAAAGGTTAATGAACAACAGGTGGACGGGTGCAAAAGGTACGGCCAGACCCGCTAGGGATGCGTATAAAACAGATAAAATACCAGCGGTATTACCGGATAGTAAAAACTTAATGGATTTTTTAATATTACGATATACGTTTCTCCCATTTTCTACTGCTTTTACAATGGTTGCAAAATTATCATCCGTAAGTACCATAGAAGCTGCATCCTTTGCCACTTCACTACCAGTGATACCCATTGCTATACCTACATCTGCCTGTTTTAGTGCCGGAGCATCGTTTACACCATCACCGGTCATGGCAACTATATTGCCTTTTTCCTGCCATGCTCTTACAATCCTAATTTTATGCTCCGGTGATACTCTGGCATAAACACACACCTTTTCAACAAAAGTTTTTAATTCTTCGTCTGAAAGTCCGTCAATTTCACTACCTTCCACTGCTATATAACCATCTTCTAAAATACCAATCTGTTCTGCAATAGCGGCCGCTGTTATTTTATGGTCGCCGGTTATCATAATTGCACGGATACCAGATTTCTTACATTGAGCCACTGCTGCTTTTGATTCTTCTCTTGGAGGATCCATCATTGCGATTAATCCCAGGAATATAAAGTCCGTTTCATCTTCCATTGAAACTTCTGTGTTCACAATATACTTGTATCCGAATGCCAAAACTCTTAGACCCTTCTTAGAGCAATCTAAGTTAGCCTTCATTATCTTATCTTTGTCTTTCGCCGTTATAGTATTAACTTGTCCATTTATTTCAATGCCGGTCATTCTACTAAGCATAACATCTACAGCACCTTTTGTAACCATAATCAGTTTATTGTCCATATTATGCACAGTAGACATTAACTTACGGTCAGAATCAAATGGAATTTCAGCAAGTCTTTCGTACTGATTCCTAATAGATGCTGTTTCTAAATTACTGTTGTTTAAACGTCCTGCCATAATAGTTGACATATTTACCAGAGCAACTTCGGTAGGATCACCTACCTCTACTCCGCCTGTATTGCTGGCGTCATTACACAATGCACTGAAATTCAGCAGTTTATTTTCCGTTGCAGACTGTACCGTATACTTATCAAAGGGTAACAAAGTATCATTTACATAAACATTCATAACGGTCATTTTGTTCTGTGTTAAAGTTCCGGTCTTATCAGAACAGATAATAGATACACTTCCAAGACCTTCTACTGCATGTAATTTACGGATAATTGCATTTTCTTTTGCCATCTTCTGGGTACTGAAAGCTAACACAATTGTTACAATAGAACTAAGTGCTTCCGGAATCGCTGCAACAGCAAGAGCTACTGCAAAAGTAAATGCGTCCATAATAGAAGAGCCCTCAATTACATTTACCGCAAATATAACTGCGCAGATGGCTAAAATTACTATGGAAAGTTTTTTCCCAAAGTTATCAAGGTTGGTCTGTAAGGGTGTTTTATGTTCTTTTGTATCCTTTAATAAAGTCGCAATTTTACCTACCTCTGTATTCATACCGGTAGCTGTTACTAAAAAACTTCCTCGTCCGTAAGTTACAAAACTTCCAGAGAACACCATATTAATTCTGTCACCTAAAGATACCTCACGTTCTAATATAATATCTTCTTTTTCAACACTTAAACTTTCGCCGGTAAGTGCACTTTCATTAATTTTTAAGCTGGCATTGTTAAGGATACGTCCGTCTGCACAGATATAATCCCCTGCCTCTAGAAGAACAATATCTCCAACCGCAACTTCTCTTGATGGTATAATTAAAGTTTCGCCGTCCCTTATTACTTTGGCATTGGGAGCTGATAACTGTTTTAAACTGTCTAATGACTTTTCTGCTTTTTTATGTTGTACCGTTCCTAAAATGGCATTCAAAATAATAACAAGAAATATTACAGCCGAACTTTCATAATCTCCCAAAACGGCTGATATAGTTGCTGCTGCAATTAAGATAATTACCAGAAAGTCCTTAAACTGACTTAAAAATATCTGCCCAATACTTTCCTTTTTACCTTCTGTCAGTTCGTTATACCCTTTTTCCTCCATTCTTTTGTTCGCTTCTGCTTTACTCAAACCATTCTCGTTTGTTTGAAACTCCTGCAAAAGATTTTTTTTACTGCTTTGATAAATTGATGTCATAAATCTCCTCCTGAAACTTCTTAGTGGTTATGAGCGCACAAAAAAAGACTTTTATTGTAAACGCTCACTTAACGTTACAACAAAAGTCTTGCTACTTAGTTACGAAGCAGATTATTCGTATGTGATAAACTCTTATCAGAACTATAATCGTATTGACGCCATCGCAAACATTAAAAGTTCTTTTCAATCTTTATAAACTTATAATGCAAGCTACTCCCTTTTGATTATTGATATCATAACAAAAAGTCTTATCTCTGTCAAATAAAATCTCAAAAATTATTTTGTTTTCTAAGTTTTGTTTTTTATATTTCGTCATTGTTTGTATGTTTTACAGCTATTTCCCCACAGATATTAGTCTGTAAGAATTTCTTGATTTCGGGATAGGAATCAGTGATTCCAAGTATCCACATAAGTTTTGTATAGACTGCTTCCGTTGTCATATCATATGCAGAAAGTATACCAAGCCTGCCTGCTGTTA
The DNA here is from genome assembly GCF_014218335.1 of Anaerocolumna cellulosilytica. Taxonomy (GTDB): domain Bacteria; phylum Bacillota; class Clostridia; order Lachnospirales; family Lachnospiraceae; genus Anaerocolumna; species Anaerocolumna cellulosilytica. Next base: position 3,140,466 of record NZ_AP023367.1, read on the forward strand.
CTCCAACCTCATAGGTATCCAGATTAACACCGTCATATACGCACTGAGTTGCCATAATAACAGGTATTCCCCTTTTTATGAGTCTTTCCATATTTTCAAGCAGCTGCATATTGGCTACCGGCATCCCCCCAAGTCCATAGCCCTCAATAATAACTCCCTGATACCCTTCCTTAAGTATATAATCAAGTAGTCCCGGCTCAAAACCCGGCACCATTTTGAGCATGAATATTTTAGGAATTTTTAAGGTTTTTCCCGCCACAGCAGACGTGGATTGATTGTTTAGGCAGATATCATTTGCTCCAAGAATTTCTTTTATATCCACTTCCTTTTCCTGCATTCGTTTATAATCATCCGTTATGTAGAGCTTCCTCTCTTTTATAACACCTACATAGGGATAATTACAGCTGATATAAGCATCCTTATTAATGGAACTTCTTTTATAAACCCTCGTTCCCTTCATGATTTTATCATGAAATACCACAAAAACCCCAGAAAGTCGTCCGTCAGCAGCCGTAATGATAGCATCCTTTAAATTTTTTACACCGTCACTGTTGTCAAAGGCAATAGGAATTTGGGAACCGGTAAGTACAATTGCCTTTTCTACATTACAGAACATATAAGAAAGCATTGCTGCACTATATGACATAGTATCCGTCCCGTGAAGGATGACTATGCCGTCATATTTATCGATATGCTTCCTAATCGTCTCCTTAACTATATACCAATCACTTGGTATAATGTTACTGCTGTCTTTATTAAAAATAGGTTCAAAAGTTACATCATATTCACCGGCCAGGCTAATAATCTTATTAAATAGCATCTGGCTTAAATCGTCACCCGGTTTTAGTCCTTCCTTTGACCGTAGGCTGACTATGGTTCCGCCCGTTGTTAATACCAATACCCGTTTCAAAGTTTATCTTTCCCCCGCTTCTATTATCTGTAGTTTAAACTTCTTCAATTTTTTAATTATATGCTATAGTATATAATTTTGCAATATATCCTTTTCTTTAAATCTTTTATAGTCACGTTTCGCAATTGTCTAATGCTACTATTATTAACGTTTCCAAATTAATTAATTCTTCCTTAGATAAATCTCTTGCCTAAGGAATGCTTATAAAACCATGTAAATGCTAAAAATACATAGATGTCAAGATATTCGTAACAGTTTCATAAGTAAATCTTAACATTTAATAAGGTCAATTTAAAAAAGTATAAAGATTTAGGTGGTATACTTGAACTGTTGGAATTGTAGCCAAATATGCAATTGGTGTAAAAATACAAATTCTGCGGCACAATATATACATAATCCCAAAAAAAGAATGGAGAACATTAACACATGGACAAAAAACGCATTGCAGTTATCTTCGGAGGCTGCTCAACAGAATATGAAGTATCTCTTCAATCAGCCCATGCAGTAATTACGCATTTAGATAAAGAATTATTTGATGTTGTCATGATAGGAATCACCAGAGACGGCAGGTGGCTGCACTATAATGGAAATCTTGATAAGCTTTTAAATAACACCTGGTTTTATGATGCCAGCTGTGTAAAAGCGATTCTCTCACCGGATCGCAGAGATAAGGGACTTTTAGAGATTGCAGAGGATAGCATATCCCTCATAAAATTAGATGCCGTATTCCCTGTTCTTCACGGGAAAAATGGAGAAGATGGTACATTACAAGGTCTAATTGAATTATCCGGCATTCCTTTAGTTGGCTGCGGTACATTAAGTTCCGCTCTATGTATGGATAAAGATTTAGCCCACAAAATAGTTTATATGGCAGGAATAAAAACTCCATCTTCTGTAATAATTCGCAAAGATATGGAGAAAAATTTAATCTGTCGATTAACTAATGTTCTAACATTTCCTGTATTTGTTAAGCCAGTAAAATCTGGTTCCTCCTTTGGTATCACAAAGGTATTAAGAGAAGATGATTTGTGGGAAGCTGTTGAAGCTGCCTTTATTCATGATGATAAGGTGATTATTGAAGAAAATATTGAAGGTTTTGAAGTAGGCTGTGCAATACTTGGGAATGAGCAGCTTATTGTAGGGGAAGTAGATGAAATTGAGCTGACCCAGGGATTTTTTGATTTTACCGAAAAGTATACCTTGAAATCTTCTACCATTCATATGCCGGCAAGAATCAATCACGAGCTTGCCCATCAGGTAAAAGAGACCGCTAAAACTATATATCAAGAACTTGGCTGCAAAGGATTTGCCAGAGTGGATATGTTCCTTACACCAAACGGTGATTTAGTTTTTAACGAAGTTAATACCATTCCCGGTTTTACCTCTCATAGCAGATATCCAAATATGTTAAAAGGAATTGGGTTCGATTATTCACGTATATTAAAAGAACTTATTTATTTGGCAATTAAAGACTAACAACTGTTATTCACAAAGACTAGAAAGGTAACAGAAATTTATGAAAAAGTTGCTCTTAAAACCTGAAAATGTTCACAAAGGGAATTTAATACTTGTAAATAAAGAATATCCTATACAAGAAAAACAAGGCAGCTATGACTCTACATTAGTAAACTTAGGTATCAGGGATTCAGAAGTTATGATGGATTATGTGGCTGCCAAAGAGTTAAACAGGATATTTACATCATTAGCATGTGGAAATGATATTGTTCCTGTCAGTGGTTATCGCTCCAGTCAGGAGCAAAAACAGATTTATACTGACTCCCTCCAGGAAAATGGCAGACAGTTTACTGAAAAATACGTCGCTTATCCAGGGCATAGTGAGCACCAGACTGGACTTGCCATAGACCTGGCAGAAAATTCCTATAACATTGACTTTATACGACCTAATTTCCCCAAAAAAGGAATCTGTCTTAAATTTCGTAACCTAGCTGCGAATTATGGTTTTATTGAACGTTATCCTAAAAACAAAACATCCATTACCGGAATTGCTCATGAACCCTGGCATTTTAGATATGTGGGATATCCACACTCTGCACTTATGGTATCTCTCAATCAAACCTTAGAAGAATATATGGTTTTTACTAAAAGATATATCTATACAGAAGAACCCTATATTTACGAAGATGGGCAGAGACAGTATGAAATATACTTTGTTCCCATGGTGAAAGATGAAATAACCCTAGATTTGCCAAAAGACTTGCCTTATCAGGTCTCAGGCAATAACTTTGATGGTTTTATACTTACCCTCAAAACAGCAGGCTAATCGACTAAAAAGAAGCCGCAAAACTTTAACCTATGTTGCGGCAGTGAAGATTCGTGTGAAATGAAAAGTAAACTCACACCCTGATTTAAGGCGGAGCCGAATTTTAACAAATCGGCATGCAATGGGAGCTAGGATGAAAAAACAAGATACTTTTTCAACATCCTGATTTTTACACGAGCAAGTGCTATAAACACTGGACAACAGATGGGAGTTTAAGTTAAAAGATTTTTAACATCTTGATTTTCATGTGTGCTTTGCACACAGACGGGAGTTTAAATGCAAAAAAGAAATGAATATATTACACTGGATTTTTTCAGAATAATTGGAGCCTTTTTAATAGTTGCCATACATACCTCACCTTTGGCTTCCATAAACTCCACGGCGGATTTTATTGTAACTCGTATTTTTGCAAGGATTGCTGTCCCCTTTTTCCTTATGGTTACCGGATATTTTATATTACCTACTTATATACACTCAAAAACTGATGGTCGTTATAAGATAATATCATTTCTAAAAAAAACCTGTCAGCTTTACGGCTTTGCAATACTACTATATCTTCCCATAATGGTTTACAATGGTTATTTTAAGGAAACAGGTATTCTAACAATTATACAGGATATTTTTCTTAACGGAACCTTTTATCATCTATGGTATCTCCCCGGAGCTATAACAGGTATTTTATTACTATGGCTGTTACTTAACCATGTTAAGCCACAAACGGTCTTAGGGACAACCTTGATTCTATATTGTTTTGGCTTACTTGGTGATAGTTATTTTGGACTCATAGAAGGAATTCCTGTCATAAACAGCCTATATAAATTCTTATTTGTAATCTTTGAGTATACTAGAAATGGTTTATTCTATGCACCTGTATTTCTCATGCTTGGTGCAGTCCTTGCAATAAACAAACGAAATGTAATGAAAGGAAACCCAAGGATAGGACTTATCCTATCCTTGCTATTAATGACTTGCGAGGGGCTTCTGCTTCATACATTTGATATACAGCGCCACGATAGTATGTACGTAACTCTACTGCCCGTTATGTATTACTTGTTCCAAACCCTATTATCCATGAGAGTATGTTCAGAAAACTTAAAAGGTTATTGGCTTCTGAATTTTATGGGTCCTGTAAGAAGCAAAGATTTGAGATTTATCTCTATGGTTATCTATATCTTCCACCCTTTAGGCATTATATTGATAAGAGGTTTTTCCAAAGTAACGGGTCTGGAATATTTATTTATAACTAATAGTGTTATCCATTTTTTGTCAGTATCTCTGCTCTCCTATTTGGTTGCTGTGTTCTGTTTTTACTGCCGACTTTTGTTAAATAAGGAAATGCCTTATCCAAAAAGCCGTGCCTGGCTTGAGCTTTCTATAAATAATCTGCACCATAATGTACAAGTGCTTACCTCCTTGCTGCCACATAACTGTCATATTATGGGGGTTGTAAAAGCAAATGCTTATGGACACGGGGATATAAGAGTGTCGAGAGAATTAAATAAAATGGGTATCTCTACTTTTGCCGTCGCCACCATTGCAGAAGCAATACATTTAAGAAAGCATAAGATAAAAGGGGATATTCTAGTCTTTGGTTATACCCATCCCAAAGACTTTAAATATTTGGTAAAATATAATCTGACTCAAACAATTGTTGATTATGATTACGCCCGGACATTAAGTACCTTTGGCAGTCGTATTAAAGTTCATATAAAGATTGACACCGGTATGCACCGTCTTGGGGAAAGTTTTGAAAATCTGCACAATATAGAGGAAATCTATCATCTAGCAGGTCTTAAGATTACAGGTATTTACTCCCACTTAAGTGTGTCCGACAGTTACCTGGAAGCAGATATAACCTTTACACAGACCCAAATCAGCAGTTTTTTTAATACAATGGATAAATTAGAAGAAAAAGGTATTGATACCGGTAAAATTCATATACAAAGTAGTTACGGGCTTCTGAATTATCCGGAATTAGCTTGTGACTATGCCCGAATAGGTATTGCTCTTTATGGAGTTTTAAGCGCCCCCGATAAAATGCTTAAAGAAAAGGTCTCACTAAAGCCCGTACTTTCCTTAAAAGCAAGGGTTGTTACTGTGAAATCAATAAAAAAAGGTGAAACCGTAAGTTATGGAAGAGATTTTACAGCTCCTGATACCATGGTGATTGCAGTAGTTTCCATTGGATATGCTGATGGTATCCCAAGAAATCTAAACAACGGGAGCCTTCTTATAAAAGGAATGAAGGCTCCCATAGTGGGAAGAATTTGTATGGATCAGCTTATGATTGATATAACCAGGATTCCAAATATTGGTCAAGATGATGTAGTAACCATTATCGGCACTGACGGGCAACTTACAATCACAGCTGAGGAAGTTGCCGCAGAATGTGGAACTATAACAAATGAATTACTAAGCCGGCTGAGTGAACGTTTAAAACGTGTATTTATTTAAAGCGAATTATTTTTTAAAGCTACAGAAAGCATTAATTTTACGCGGTTTAACTGATTGACCTGAGATATTCCCGGGTCATAATCAATTGGCATAATATTGGCCATTGGATACCTATCCTTTAAGGGCTTAAACATACCTCTGCCCGTAATATGATTCGGTAAACAGGCAAGAGGCTGAACACATAAAATATTGGGTATACCATTCTCTATGCATTCAATCATCTCCGCTGTAATCAGCCATCCTTCCCCTGTTTGATTGCCAAGAGATAAAACCTCAGAAGCTTTTCTAGCTAATATATCGATGGAGGCAGGCGGTGAAAACCGTCTGCTTTTTTGTAACTCCTGGTGAATCGTTTTACGGTAATAAGAAAGATAAGTCCTTGCTAATTCACTTAGTCTTTTCTTTAATCTGCTACCTCCAAGGTACTTGTATTTAAAATCTGCATTGTATAAGGAGTAGAGGAAAAAATCCATTAAATCCGGGAGAACTACTTCTGCGCCACCCTCTTCTAATGTTTTTATTATTTCTGTATTTGCCATTGGATGATACTTAGCGAGTATTTCTCCAACTATGGCAACCTTGGGTTTTTTTACATTGTGTATCGTTAAATGATCAAAATCCTGTACTATATTTTTTATATTTTTGTCAAAAATCCTTTTGCTTCCATTTCTGACATTTTCTTTTGCTACCTCATTCCATTTTTGATACAGCGCATAGGCAGCACCTTTTTCCTTCTCATATGGCCTTGAACCATAGAGTAATTTCATAAACAAATCACCGTATAGCAGTGACATAATAAGCCGGTTGGCGAACCCAACAGATATCTTAAATCCTGGCTGTTCCCCTAATCCCACTATATTTAATGATATTAAAGGTATATTCTCATAACCTGCCTGCTTTAAGCCAAGCTTTAAAAACGACATATAGTTGGTAGCTCTGCACCCTCCTCCGGTCTGAGAGATGATTACAGAAGTATTATATAAGTCGTATTTGCCTGACTTTAGAGCATGAACAATCTGCCCTATTAACAGAATAGCTGGATAACATACATCATTATTCACATATTTAAGACCTTCATCAATTGCCAGCTGGTCGGCTGACGGCAGAATCTCCAGACGGTAATTACATGCCCTTGCTGCTTCTTGTATCAGCTCAAAATGAATCGGTGCCATCTGAGGTGCCAAAATGGTGTGTGTTTTTCTGATTTCATTGGTAAAAATAGGATTGTTATAGGTTATAACCTCTTTAAAGGGCGTATAGGATTCCTTTTCTCTCTCTTCGATTGCGGCTTTTAACGAACGAATTCTTATCTTTACAGCTCCCAGATTATTGCCTTCATCTATCTTTAACATGGTATAAATTTTTCCGGAGGCAGCTAAAATTTCAATTAATTGATCCGAAGTTACGGAGTCTAAGCCACACCCAAAAGAATTCAGTTGTATCAAATTAAGGCATTCTTCCTCTGCTACTTTTACTGCTGCTCTGTATATTCTGGAATTGTAAGACCACTGGTCTACTACCCTAAGTTTTTGTTTTAAAGGAGCCATATGGGAGATGCTGTCTTCTGTCAAAACAGCAAAACCAAAAGAACGAATCAGTTCCGGAATACCATGATGAACCTCCGGATCTAAATGGTATGGCTTACCACAAAGCACAATACCTCTTTTTTTATTCGCCGCTAAAAACTTTAGTGTATCTTCTCCCTTTTGTCTAATATCCTTTTTAAATCGTTCTAATTCCCCTCTAGCAGTTTTTACAGCACTCCTAATCTCCTCTACGGTTATCTTGTATTCCATTAACGCTTCTGCCATTGCCTTTTCTAAGGCTTTGTCATTGTTCATGGTGATGAAAGGTGCCAGATATTTAACTCCCTTTACCTCTTCTATATTGTTTCTGGTAACTTCAGAATAAGATATAACAATGGGGCAATTATAGTGATTATCCGCATCTTCATATTCTCTTTTTTCATAAACTACGGAAGGATAAAAGATAGTGTTAATACCTCTCTCCATTAAATTAAAAATATGACCATGACAAAGTTTTGCCGGATAGCAAACTGAATCAGAAGGTATGGTTTCGAGACCTCTTTCATAAAGCTTTTTAGTGGAAGGTGAAGATAACAATACTCGAAAACCTAAACTGGTAAAGAAAGCAAACCAAAAAGGATAATTTTCATACATGTTCAAAGCCCTGGGCATCCCAATTACACCACGTATGGCCTCTTCTTCCTTAAGCGGAGTATAGGAAAACAACCTTTGATATTTGTAAGTGTATAAATCAGGCAGCTTTTCCGCTGCCTGAAAGATATCCTCCCCAGCTTCTTTGGCAGTATCAGCTTTTTTGTAATTACTAATCTTTAAGTAATTACTTGTCTTGGCTGGCAGTATAGCTCCCAGCTCACAGCGATTTCCACTTACAAAAGTATCGCCAATAGAGAATACATTTACAGTCAACAGGCAATGATTGGTACATTTTTTACATCTTTCATAGGATGTATCCATTGCAAAAGAATGTAGATACGCTTCCCCAACCAATGTGGTTTTCGATTCTGAATCAGCTAAATATTTTTCTTTTGCTAATAAAGCTGCACCAAGAGCTCCCATTAAACCCGCTATTTCCGGTCTTACCACTTCTCTTTCTGTAATCAATTCAAAACATCTTAACACCGCATCATTATAAAAGGTTCCACCTTGGACTATCATACGCCTGCCCATATCTTTTTCACCGCGAATCTTTATCACCTTATAAATAGCATTTTTGACTACCGAATAGGATAAGCCTGCGGATAAATCTCCGATAGCAGCTCCCTCTTTTTGTGCTTGTTTCACTTTGGAATTCATAAAAACGGTACATTTCGTGCCTAAATCTACCGGAGCTTTTGCAAACAGCCCAAGCTTAACAAATTCCTTAATATCCAGATTCATAGAGGAAGCAAAACTTTCCAGAAAGGAACCACAACCGGAGGAACAGGCTTCATTTAAAAGAATACTGTCTATCGTTCCATTCTTAATTCGTAAACACTTCATATCCTGTCCGCCAATGTCCAGTATAAAGTCCACACCTGGAAGAAAATATTCCGCTGCTTTATAATGTGCTATGGTCTCTATCTCTCCCATATCCACATGAAAGGCAGCTTTTAATAGTTCCTCTCCATAACCAGTGACAGTACTTTTCCTTATAACTGCACCAACCGGTAGCTTTTTGTATATATCTTTTAGGATTTCTGCCGCCTTCTTTAAAGGCTCTCCCTGATTGCTTCCATAGAACTGGTATAATATTTCATCCTCTTCTCCAAGCAGTATAACCTTCGTGGTTGTTGAACCTGCATCAATCCCTAAGAAAGTATTACCTGTATAACTGCTTAAATCAAATTCTCGCATCTTACTCTGACTATGGCGTAATTTAAATTTTTCATATTCCTTCTCAGAAGCAAACAAAGGAGGTAAAACCTTAATATCTTCTCTCATTTCCTTTAAAGCCTGAATTTCATGAATCATTGTATTAATTTCAACCGGACTGACACCCTCTTCAGAATTAAAATCTTTTTCCTTGCAGGATGTTTTAGCCATAGATGTTTCTTTCCCTTCGTGGTACTTTGGCTTTTGTCCTTTTTCTCCTGCTAAGAGAGCTGCACCTATCGCCGGGTACAAAAGACCATTATCCGGAATAATTACCTCTTCATCCATCAGATGAAGACTTTCTATAAATCTCTTTCTAAGTTCAGAAAGAAAGTATAGAGGACCCCCTAGAAATGCAACTCTCCCCCGTATTGGCTTACCGCAAGCAAGCCCGCCTAAAGTCTGATTTACGACTGCCTGAAAGATTGAGGCAGCAATATCCTCCTTTCTGGCACCATCATTTAACAGGGGTTGAATATCCGTTTTAGCAAAAACGCCGCAACGGGATGCAATGGGATATAACACTTTATAATTTTTGGCATACTCATTTAAGCCTGCCGCATCCGTATTTAATAAAGCAGCCATTTGGTCAATAAAGGCTCCTGTACCACCGGCACAGCTATTATTCATACGTTGTTCAACACTGCCTTTTAGGTAAGTTATTTTGGCATCTTCTCCCCCCAGCTCAATAACTACCTCTGCCTGAGAAATCAGCGTTTCCACAGCCTTTGTACAGGCTATGACCTCCTGTTCAAAATTCAGCTTAAGCCAGTTTGACACGGATAAACCACCGGAGCCTGTCGTGTTAATCAAGCAGGGGTGGTTTCCCAGTGTCTTATAGCAATCCGTCATGACCTTTATAATCGTATTTTTGATATCCGATAGATGTCTCTTATATTCACTGTAAATTAATTGATTCTTTTCGTTTAATACTGCTATTTTAATCGTAGTGGAGCCTATGTCCAGACCAATTCTATATATGCTCATTCGGTAATCTCCTATGTTTTAATATCCATATTCTGTACTATCTATTTATTATGGACAGGAAAACATAAATCATACACTTTAGCTTTTATGTGACCATAGAGTTGGCTTAGCCGGGTCTATTTTTTTGTACTCTCTAACTAGATATATCATTTATAAGCTTTCTGTATATTTATAATCAGTTTCTTGTAAAGCAGGTATCTAAGTTTCTATGTGATTATATTCATCGAACCTCTGTCTAATCTCTTCAATCAGTAGTTCATCCAATCTGTTTTAAATTGTATCTAGCATAATAAAACATATATTGTTGCACAATTCCAGCAAATCCAGAATAGTGATTTATATCAAATTTTTTCTGGTATACCTGGTTCAGTATTCGGTCTATCCACACATCTATAGGGAATGCTTCTATATGGTGAAGGCTGAATAGAGCAACACAATTAGCAACCTTTATACCAACGCCAGATAAGGTCTTTAGTATCTCTATGGATTCTTCATAGGATACCTGCTGCAAATGTTTTAAATCAATTCTCTCCTGTACTATAGCATCTGTGGTTTTTATAATATAATCATCTCTATAACCAAGACCTGCTTCTCTAAGCTCCGCCTTCGTGGCCTTTGACAACTCCTCCGGCGAAGGAAAGGTAAAATACTCAACATTTCTATGTATGTTTCTCTTGCACTGCCCATATTTTCTGCTTAAAGCCTCAACGCAGGTTTTAATAGCCGGTATACTTTTTCGCTGGGATATAATAAAAGTAATTAAGGTTTCATAGACATCCTGTTTCAAGATGCGCAGACCTTTTCCATACGCCGCAGCATTTTTAAGAAATTCATCTTTTCCTTTTAGAAGTGATGTCACTACCTTATGATAGTCATATCCCATATCAAAATAGTCCTTCCAAACTTCTTCATATTCTTTCTCATCACAGGTTATCTCTACGGTGTCTGAAGTAAGCTGGGTAAGTTCTATATATTTTCCCAATGCAACCAGACTATATCTATCCTTTTCCAGTTCATTCATACGGAAGCACTGCCCGGACATTGCTATATGTTCCAAATTAAAATTCTCAGATGTAATAATCAATTTTATTAACCTCATATCATAAGTTTACAACGAATAGTTACCATAAATATTATAAGTAAAAGAAAGGGGAATGTAAATGATGAGATTTTTCCTTTCCCGTTTTGCACTAATTCAATTACTATATCACATTTAGACGGTATAAATTAAAAAAAAGAAACCTCAGACCTGTCTATGGTTTCTTTTTTCTATTATTTTATTTATATTAATGATTCAAATTTATAACAGTTGCTTTTACTCTTGTCATCGCCTCAATAGAATACCGTATACCTTGTGTCCCGATTCCGGATTTTTTCACGCCCAGGAAAGGGAAATGGTCCGGTCCACGTTCGGTTTTGTTATTCACCTGTACGGTTCCTACTTCCAAACGGTTTGCTACATAAAAAGCGTCTGTAATATTTTCTGTAAAGACTGAACTTTGAAGTCCGTATTCTGAGCGGTTTGCCAGTTCAATCGCTTCATCCACACTGTTTACTCTTAAAATAGGCAGTACAGGTCCAAAAGGTTCTTCCCATGCAACCCGCATATCCGTAGTTACATAGTCAAAAAGTGTAGGATAGATTAGATTGCCCTGACGTTTTCCGCCAACAATTAACTTTGCCCCTTTTTCTTTGGCATCCTCAATAAGTTCCATTACAAAGTCAGCCGCCTTTGTACTTATTAGTGGAACTACATCCACTTGTTTTTCCAAGGGATTTCCTACCTGAAGCTTACTGATTTCCTCATTCAGATAACCTATCAACTCATCTGCCACTTCATCAACCACAAGTATTCTTTTAACAGCTGTACATCTTTGTCCTGAATAGGAGAAAGCTCCTGCAATTATATTTTTTGCTGCAAACGCAAGATTAGCATCTTTTAATACAATTGCTGCATCTTTACCACCTAGTTCCATCAATAAGGGAACCATATGAACCTTTTCTGAAATACCTAATCCTATCTCTGTACTTCCTGTAAAATTAATAAAGTTAATATCCGTATGACTGACCACATAATCACCGATTTCACTTCCTTTTCCAGTTACAAGATTAAGTACGCCTTCCGGCAATCCGGCTTTTTGAAATAATTTTACAAGCTCCATACCGCAAAGGCTTCCTATCGTCGCCGGTTTAAAAACAACTGTATTTCCCGCTATCAGAGCTGGGGCTATTTTAGACGTTGCCAGGTTAATGGGATAGTTAAAGGGTGAAATAGCAAGAACAACACCAACCGGCTCTCTTGTCACCATTGCAAACTTATCTTTATTGAAGCCAGAAAAGGTATCACCTTGGATACTTTCCCCATGTATACTTTTTGCTGTATCAGCAGTAAAACGTATAAAGTCAGCAGTTCTTTTAATCTCAGAGTTTGCACTCTTATAATCTTTCCCCACTTCCTTCATTAGTAAATCTGTGAGTCTGTCTATATGTTCCAGTAATATATCAGCCGCTTTATATAGAATATCCGCACGAACATTCAGCGGTACGTTCTTCCATCCCTTAAAAGCTTCTTTTGCCATCCAGACCGCAGAATCTACGTCTTTTTTTGTCATAGCAGGCACCAAACCAATAACTGAATCATCGATTGGAGATTTAATCTCCACGTATTGTATATTATCTTTTAGTATTGAACGGTCAAATACATATTTTTGAGTCATATTATCGCTCCTTTCGCAAAGTCAGTCTATCTCTTTTTTAGACTAATGTAAAAGCTATAATCATAAGACAATCACTATTATAGTATGATAGTAATGCTAATATTATATTTAATCTCTTTCATAATATTAATTATATTTACTGCTTTTCTAAAAAGTTAAACCAATCATAACGAAAGAATTATATTTTGTATGTGACTAAGTTACAGGAATAAATACTTATAGCTTTTGCTCGCTGATAATGCGTTCTAACTCAAGTAATTCTCCCTGAGACAATTTCTGATTTCTTAAATATTCCATAAAAAAATTGCTTAACGAGCCATTAAAAAATTTGTCCAAAAGAGCTTTTGTCTCTGTGTTTTGTACCGTTCGTTTTGATACTAGAGCTTTACACAAGAAACCGGGTTCTTCTCTCTTTACTGCACCTTTTTCTATAAGACGTTTTATAACAGTATAAGTAGTATTTTTTTCCCATCCTATGTATTCTTTAATTATTTTGGAGATGTCCTTGGCGGCTAGTACTTTATTAGACCACAATAACTCCATTATATTTAATTCACCTTCATGTAGACGTATTTCATTCATCCTAAGCTCCCATCTGCGACCTTCTGGTCGCGTACGTTCAAGGGGTTGATAGCCTTTATTCAACCTTGCTCCCATCTGCGACCTTTTGACCGCGTACGTTCAAGGGGTTGATAGTTTTTTGCTCAACCTTGCTCCCATCTGCGACCTTTTGACCGCGTACGTTCAAGGGGTTGATAGTTTTTTGCTCAACCTTGCTCCCATCCGCACTTTTTATTGTATGAAGTGCATTACAATAATAAAAAATATCTATATGAAATTCAAATTAATGAATGTAAAAAAATATCTGCCTATCCATGACAACTCATCTATAGGTCTTAAAATCAAGCTTATATATCACTTGAAAACATAATATTCTACTACTGTAGAAAGGCAATGATTTTCTGGAGAAAAATAAACAAATTAATAATGATTCGTAAACTTTTTGTTACAACTTTATCAAATTTATACCTGTTCTAATTTTTACCAGTCATATTTACAATTATGACTTTATAAGTTACGAAGTAATCTCTTTTATTCCTATATACCTAAAACGAGTAGCATTCAACAAATTCAGCTAACTCAATGATCTACTATTGTCGAATAATCTCCACTAACATTGATGGTTGTAAACTACCAAAGTAGATTACAACCATCAATTAATTCTACCCAAATAGAATTAAAATGTCAATGATTTTTCCAATTATAATATATTTTTATAAATATTGCTAAAAATAAAATTTTACACAAAAAAGAAAGAGTCTGACTTGACAGACTCAGGTATTGATATTTATATACAAAATACTGCATATAATGGAACATATTTTACGTCATTATGATAATAAAAATTCTTTGTCGATACTTTAATAGCATACTCCACTTGCTTGCATTTATTTTTTATAATACTAATATTCTTTGAGCGAGTATACTCATTGGACCAGACTTCGATTGGTAGTATGTTAGAATCTTTACGAATAATAAAATCAATTCGAGCAGAAGAGGCTGACTCCCAATAACTCAATTCATAGCCGTTTGCTATAATGCTCTGGGCTATATAATTATCCAATATTCCTTTTCGAATCAGTTCTTGCTTATAATTCAGTTCTTTTTTAAATAATGTGTTGAGGATTCCTACATCCAACATATATAATTTAAAATTATGAAGTTCCAGGAAGTTCTTCTTATCATCCATATTCTGTAAAACGCCGTCCATAAGTAAAATATCTTCTGTCTTAGGTGATGCAATCCCATAGCCACTTCTCACCAGATTGTCAATAGCCTCTGCATACATTGTCTGCGTTGCTCCCCGACGAATCAATGTAAACTGGAACTTTTTATTTTGCTTATATAACTGTGCCGGTATTGTTCCGATGATTTGGCGGACTTTTAATGCCTCAGCATCATCTTTTGATTGATTGTACGTTAAATAAGAATTTAACAATATAGAATGTTGATTGGGTACATTATATAAGCCTCCGGTGTTCATGTATTCATTTACCGCAAGGGGCATCCCCCCCACCATTAAATACAGTTCTAATAAGTTCATAAGTTCATTATGTACTATATCAGGTAATTTTTTATTGGTTTCAAAGTGCTCTGCAATAGCATCGATATACCATTTATCTCCAATGGATGTTAAAAATTCTTCAAAATCCAGAGGATATAGACAAAGCTTATCAAAACTACAATTGGATATTTCTATAGAATGCAGATTATTACAAATACATAACAAGTCACAATCCGGTAATACCTTGTGAAGCAATGTCAGGAAAGCATCTTTTTCCTGACAAAAATCAAAATCATCCAAAATAGCCAGTGTGGGGGATTCGTCTGATTCGCTAAAGTTAAATCTATCTTTAAGCTGCACATATGAATCACTCTCAGACTGGCTAAGTAGCTTATTATAAATTTCTGGCTCTGTTTCAAAATTGAAATATACTATATTATTATAAAAAGATTTACCAAAATCATATGCTAGATACGTTTTCCCTACACCCTTAGCTCCCGTAATAAACAAGGGGTTTTTATCCGTCTGTTCTTTCCACTTTAAAAGTTTACTTATCAGTTTCCTTTTCAATATAGTACTCCTTCTGAACAGTTGAATTACCTAAGCTTATTTAAAAGCTTCACGAAATAATCTGGTAACGGTGCTTCAAATTCCATATATTGCTTAGTAGTCGGATGAATAAACCCTAGAACTCTGGCATGTAATGCCTGCCCCTCCAGATTAAAGTTTACTCTTCCTGACCCATAAACATCATCACCAAGCAAAGGATGGCCAATACTTGCCATGTGTACACGTATTTGATGAGTTCTTCCAGTCTGTAGAGAACATTCAATATGTGCATAACGGTTACTTAAGTTTTCAAGAAGTGTATAATTGGTAACTGCTGACTTTCCATTCTTATGATTAACAGCCATTTTCTTTCTATCCGTAGGATGCCTTCCAATAGGAGCATCTACCGTTCCTGATTCCTCTTTAAAGGCTTGAAAAACGACAGCATTATATCTTCTGGTAATTGAATGTACTTTTAACTGCTCTGCTATAAATTGATGGGCCTTGTCATTTTTACAGGTAACTATAACTCCAGTGGTATTCATATCAATTCTATGAACAATACCAGGCCGCAGTACGCCATTAATACCAGATAAATCCTCTTTACAATGATAAAGTAAACCATTTACTAAAGTTCCTTTATAATGACCTGGTGCCGGATGGACAACCATTCCTTTGGGCTTATTGATAATAATGATATCTTCATCCTCATAAATAATAGCAAGAGGTATATCCTCAGCAGCTATATTCAAATCAGCTGGAGGCGGAAGTGTAACAAGTATCTGGTCACCATCTGATACTTTATAATTTGCTTTAATTATTGTACTGTTGACTAATACTTTGCCTTCCTGAATTAATTTTTGCAGATAAGAACGAGTAAGATCCTCCTGATTTTCTGCAAGAAATTTGTCAATGCGGATTCCGCTATCTTCCTTTTCAACTAAAAAATCTAAAACCTGATTATTCATGCCCCTCTTCTTTCTTTTTGCTTAAAAAATCAAAATCCTCGTCCTTATAATAGAATATGCTTAAAATAATTAGAAGAGCAGCCGAACAGGTAATATACATATCAGCCACATTAAAAATCGGGAAATCAATTAATTCAAAGTATATGAAGTCAACCACGAAATTACGTAGAATCCTATCTATAAAATTGCCAATTGCCCCTGCTCCAATAAATATAAGAACTATTCTTAAAGCATCATACTGTTTCTTTGCAGGTATTTTTAGATAGAAAAATACCATTCCCGCCATGATAACTAAAGTAAGTACCACTAAAAACCCAATCTTACCACTCATGATTCCCCATACTGCCCCATCATTTTCATGGTATCTCAGTTGAAGTACTCCTGATATAATCTGAAACGGATCTTTTCCTTTTAACTTAGTCACAACCAGATATTTTGTAAGCTGGTCAAACCCCAATAACAAGAAAATATAAAACAAATGCCTTAGCTTTTTCATTCAAACACCATATAACATGCCACTACATTAACATGTTATTTCCACTTAGAGCTTTTCTATAATAACTCAAAACGGATTCCTTTCTCTTCATTTTTTTACATGTAATACCAGGCAACTGCATATCAAAATACCCGTCATATGAAGCTATTTATTTTTATTTATTAAAATGAGTCTTCAAGTATATACTGTATGGACTCAAGAATTTCTGTCTGTGTAACATCCATATCGATGTATGCCTCGCCAATGCATCTTAATAAAACAAACTTAATTTTATTGCCTTCCATCTTTTTATCGTGGGTAGTTACTCTGTATATTTCATTAGGATTCAATCCTCTAACGGATATTGGTAATTCAAACGCTTTTATTACCACTTTAATATCTTCTAATTCTTCAAGGGTAATCCATTTCTTTTTATAAGATAAATAACTTGCTGCAACCATTCCAACTGCAACACATTCCCCATGTAAAAGTTTGAAGTCCATAAGCTTTTCAATGGCATGTCCTATCGTATGTCCAAAATTTAACAAGGCCCTTTCCCCTTGTTCTTTCGGGTCTTTTTCGACTACTTCCTGTTTTATTCTACAGCTCTTATAAACCAATTCTCTTAGACTATCCGGTTCACGGTTTTTAATACTGTCTATATTTTTCTTTAACCAAGAGTAATAACTGCGATCCTTTATTAATCCATACTTAATTATTTCACCAAGACCAGAATAGTACTGAACATCACTTAATGAATACAAAGTACTTAGATTCATATAAACAGCCGCAGGTTGATGGAAAGCCCCTATCATATTCTTATAATCTTGAAAGTCAACTCCCGTTTTACCACCTATACTGCTGTCTACCATAGCTAACAGGGACGTTGGTAACTGAATGAATTGTATTCCTCTAAGGTAAGTGGCAGCCGCATAACCAGTAAGATCTCCTACCACACCACCACCTAAGGCAACCAGTAAGTCTTTTCGGTCAAAATTAGATTGTATTAATCTATTGTAAAGTTCCTGAACTGTTCCTAAATTCTTGCTGTTTTCTCCAGCTGGAAAGGTAAAGGTCTCCACTACTTTTGCATAGTCTTTTAAAAGTTCTATTAATTCATTTAGGTAATGTCTGCTGAGATTAGAATCTGTAACAATACAGACTTTTTTCCTAGAAGTTCCTAGTTTATTTAATTCCCTGCATAACATATTATAATTATATTCCAGCGTTATGTCATATATGGGCTTGTCTTCATAATTCACTGTGATTATATTGTTCATAAGCTTCTCCTACTCGTCTTCACCAAGATTATAAAATTCCAAATCATCCTGATTAGAACCCCTGCTGGTATCTGTCTGCTGCACCGTCTCTCCTGTATAGTGAATGCGATTTGCTTTTATTTCTGGCTGAATGCCTGCCGCCGCTTCTTCTCTAAAATTGATAGCCCCTTGTTCACTTGTTTTCTCAAGAAATGTATCCAGATTGGCAATATGTATTTTAAAACTGTCACTTTCTAAAAGTTCACATTGAGCTGATGCCAAGTGTTTAAATTGGGCTTTATAGGCTTCATACTGTCTGATTAACTGTATTGTTTGCTGTTGCAGTCTTTCATACTCACTTGAGGCTTCTGCCACAATCATCTGGGCTTTTACTCTTGCTTCTTCCTTAATGGCCGTAGCTTGCAGATTCGCTGCATTTTTAGTTTCTTCTGCGGTCTGTTCTGCCAATACTAACGCCTTTTGTAACGTCTTCTCAATGGTTTTATAATAATTAATCCCCTCATTTAATACGCTGATTTTATCATTTAACTCCATATTTTCTTTGTATATTGCTTCATATCCAATCAAAAGTTCGTTTAAAAAATTATCAACATCTTTTTTATCATAACCGATCCCGGTTTTAAAGGTTTTGCTTTGTAATTCAATGGGTGTAATCATTTAATTTCCTCCTAAATGTATTTTAATATCGAAACGAATAGACGCCCTTTTTTTGTTTGATTTTCCATCCCTTTAAAAATAAATTTACCCAATCCCCTGACAGAAACTGTCTCCTCTTCCTTTAATTGATAACTATTAGATTCCACTAATCTACCGTCTACAAAAACCTTGCCCCCGGATATAAGACCTAAGATACTGTTTCTTGAGGTATGAAAGGCCAAAGCTATTACGGCATCTAATCTGATGGAGGATACACTTCCTCTAATTTCTTTAAAATCAGGCTGAATTTCAGGTAACTCTTCCGTAAGAATCTCACATCTGATACTGGTATGCCTTATCTTTGTCAAATTATCAACAATAAATTCACTAATAGAAGCCTTGCAAAATACAAAGCCTTCTTTTTCTTTAACCAGTATATCTCCCAAAAGACTTCGTTCAATACCAAGATTCATAAGTGCACCAAGAAAATCCCTATGGTTTAAATCATCACTAAACTTTTTATTTAACGGGAGCATCCTGATGCAGGTAATATAATCTGAAAAAGCTTTTACGTCAGTATCTGCGTAAAAGCATAGTACTTTCCTTTCAGCGCCGTTATAGCCGCCAAAAAGATAATAATTCACTTTTGGTAATTCATGTCTTAAAGAATAGAATATGCTGATTTCATTGAGATTTAAGAAGTCAGAATAGGTCTGATACCCTCTATTGTCTGCCGTTCTGGCAAGTTCTATAAAGCGTTTCCGCAATATCTGCTCCTCTTTATCTTTGTCCATATTAAAACCCTTTATATCTCAGTACATCCTGTGATACAGCCGCAGAAACCCAGGTTAAAAGAATCCAATGCGGCATTCCTTTATTATATTTTCTTTCAACCAGTCAGACATAAAGCCAGTCTCTTATCATTAGCCTCAGTTATTTCAATGTATAGAAAAAATCCTGTAAAAAAAGTATAACAACAAAGCCAATAAGCGGTGCTAAATCAGCTGTTGGGTTATTAAATATTGAATGTCTTAACAAATGCCTGATGGGTCCCAATAATGGTTCTGTTAATGTTCCTAAAAAATCACGGAATCCTTTGTGAAATTGCATCCAGGAGGTCAATACATATAAAAACAAAATGATTTCAAGTATTACAAAAAAAACATAAAACACATTATATATTAAACTAAGCATTTACTTAAAATTCCTTATTTAGTGTAGGCACTTCAAAGCCGTCATTTTGTATCAAATCCATATAATCACCAGAAATGTCAACTGTATCTGGAGATATAATAAATATATAACTTGAAATCTGATGAAGCCTGCCATTCATGGCATAAACCGCCCCTGAAATAAAATCCATTATTCTTTGCGCTAAATCTACATCAAAACCTTCCAGGTTGATAACAGCTGCACGTCCTGATAAAAGCATATCACAAATGTCTTGAGAATCTTCAAAAGTAGTAGGTTTCATAATACAGACTTCAAACCCCTTAGGTGTTGTACGGATTGGTACAACTTTATTGGTTGTTGTTCTATCCATTCTGGTCACCTTATCTTTCTTGACTTCATTTAATACATTATTCAGAATCGGGGACGTATCCTCTTTCTCAAATGTTGTACTATATTGTTGTCTAGATGATGCCTTACGTTCCATCTTCTCAGCACGTTTTAATTCTTTTTCTTCTATTTCGTTGACATAATCATCATAATCGTCATCTTCTGTTAGTTTTAATGAGTCTAGTATGTTCTTAAAAATATTTGCCATATGTCAAATCTCCTATCCAAAATCGTTATAAAGAAAAATCACCCTTGGTATAAAAAATACTTTAAGAACTATTTTCTTCACACAAGCGGGAATATGTAGTGCTGTATAGGTCCCGCTTACCTATACAAAAAATGCTAAGAACAAATAAGGCCAGCTCTTTTATCTCAAAGGTATTTTCTTATAATACAATTTATGTTATGAACTTAAATTATATCGTATAATTTCTTTCACCAAAAATGCCTGTACCAACTCGAACCATAGTCGCACCTTCTTCTATAGCAACTTCATAATCTCCAGTCATTCCCATAGAAAGCACATCCATACTAACATTATCAATGTTTTTTAATTTTATGTCAATATTTAATTGTCGCAAATTTCTAAAATGCTCACGGTTTTTCTCAGGATTCTCTACAAAAGGTGCTATGGTCATCAGTCCTTTGACACGAATATTCTTAAACTTGGAAATTTCGAGCAAGAAGGGATATACATCTTCTGCAAAAATCCCGTATTTTGAATCTTCTTTTGCTATGTTTACCTCTATTAATATATCACATATAACATTTCGCTTAGCAGCTTCCTTATCAATTGCCTCTGCAAGGCGCACTGAATCAACAGAATGAATTAATTTCACCTTATCCACAATATATTTCACTTTATTTGTCTGTAGATGTCCGATTAAATGCCAGTTTAAGTCTTTGGGAAGCACTCTATACTTTTCAGTTAACTCCTGCACCTTATTTTCACCAAACTCAATTACGCCCTCTTCCAAAACCTCTTCAATGCAGGAAACAGGGTTCGTTTTACTTACAGCAATCAATGTAACTTCTTTCCGATTACGCCCGGCTCTGATGCATGCTGCTTGTATATTCTCTTGAACTTTTGTCAAATTTTCTTTTATCAAAGAAGTAGCTCCTTTCGATTTAAGTTTATGTTAATCAATTGCCTATTCGGTTAGGTATTAATAAATTACAGCCTGCTCCACTGCAGTGTTACCATCCAGGGCTATATTATCATATACCGATAATCCATAGTCTGTACCTTTCTTTATGATACAGTACTCCTCATTACTATAAAGTATTTCAATTCGTCTGAATATAGCATAGCCCTTATTGACATTAAATGTGCCTTCTAAAGTCTTTTTCTCCAATAGCTGATATCGATCTTCAGAATCATTTTTTATTATCCAGTCACCAGTTTCAAACAAACGCCCATCCACGTAACCATATTCTTCGTCACTATAATAAATATCCGTGGGTATAAACTCCGTACTAATTTGTTCTTTTCCATCTTTCACAGTAATGGCTTCTCGGTTTAAGCCGTTACTGCCTGAATTGCCACCTTTCGTAAAATACTCTAATGGCACCAGATAAAATTCTTTGTCTACAATAGAGCTCACTGGAATTTTTAAGCCTACAGCCGAATTAACTGATATTTCTACTGAAATAAATCTCTGATTCATATAATAATTCATATACTTGTCCAACGACAGCATGCCATAGTATTCAGACCCCTTCTTTGATAAAGTAATTGGAACATTAGCTGAAAGCCCATCATCAGAGAAAGTTATTTTAACAGTATCTTTATCCTTTAATTTATTATACTGCTCTTCATTCAATAGGAGCAGTATATTCCATTTATCACTTGTTATTATCTTATAAACCGGGCTTTTATTCTCAATCAAATCCATTGTTCTTAACTGAGTTTTTGAATAATTCTCTGTATTAAAATTCTCAGCTGTTGTATTGTCTATGGATAAATCCTCATAATTATCCATCGTATATGTAATAATTCCGCTGGAAGAAGATTTTACCACTTTTAAGGTACTGCCTTCTGCATTCTCAGCCAACACATTTTGTAAATTAGTAAGCATATTATCATTTATTACCTGCAAAATTGAACTTTCCAGCTCTGACTTTAATTGATATGCTTTTGTAAAATTTCCATTTTCATAACTTTTATGAAAATCTCTAATTTCATTCTTTATACTGCTGGTCTCGTCATCAGATATTGATAAACTTTCTTCCGTGCTGCTGATTAAATCATAAGAATTCTTATTAGCATCTACGGAATAGACTGTTGAATTTTTCGATACACGTTCACCATCTCGGTGATAATAGTTAATATATCCGGCAGTATCTGTGTAAATTACTTTTTCTTTTCTAAATATTAATCCTTGGAAGACAAAGTCATCTGCTGTTGTGCCTTCTTTCACCTCATATATAGTTAAGTGTTCTTTTGTAAAAAACATGAAAACACTAATAAGCACGTATACAAAAACAATTAAAAACACAATTACACCAATGTTTACGGTCTTCCGTCTCCGATATTTGGTGACTTTTGTATTTGAACTCAATCAATCAGCCTCCTTTATATTTCTACTCTATTATACTTATAAATGAAAAATAAGAAAAGCCCTAATCGTAGTTTTTTGCAAAAACCTCTTTAGGAATATTAAGAATATATTTGGTAACAATATTTTATGTAACAAAAAGGAGGTAACAAATTGAAAACAGTAGATTATATAGCTCTATGTTTAGTCATCATCGGAGCCATTAATTGGGGACTAATCGGATTTTTAGGATTTGATTTAGTCCGTGTGATCTTTGGTGATATGACCATTGTTTCCAGAATTATTTACGCATTAGTTGGTATTGCCGGTTTATATGCATTAAGCTATTTTGGAAGGCTGCGTAGCGAATAAACACATCCATTTTAAAACCGGCAACATATAAACAGCGGCATTATGAATATGCCGCTGTTTATATGTTAAAATATTACTATCACTTTTTGACAACTATAGCATTAAATTATAGACTATAATGAAACAATAACATCTTTCCTAACAATTTCAGGTAACTCATCTTTGTTCAGTGATATACTAATAACAAAGTCTACCTGATATAATTCTGATATTCGTTTTAATTTCTCAAGGATTAAGGAGATATTAGGTCCTTCGGTAAGTGCTATACTGAGGAAACTATCAAGGAAAACCACCTCTAAATCGTGATCCTGCGAGACCAATCCACATATGAAACCAATAAATTCACTGTAGTTCTCAATGCAATAATCCTTCACATTGATTAATCTTATCCTGTTGCTTAACTCATACATGTGTTTATTGTTTTTGTCAAGATAAACAATACTACCTTTTGCTGTTTGGGACACATGATTTGCTTTTTCAATCAGTACCTTTGTCTTACCCTTACCTTTTTCGCCTGCAATAATCTGTATCATTATATCTCCTCCTTAAGATGTGTACATTTTTGGGTGATATGCATGAATTATTGACTAATATATATTAATTATAGTATATTATCACTCAAAAAACAACCAAAATATAGAAATATTTATGGAATCATCTCAAGTAAACGTGTCATTTGCGAAAAAAGACTGTCCCCATTCTCTGCCTGAAGTATTAATGATATATATTCTTTATCCTTATTGTCTTTACTATATAAAATAAGACAATTTCCGGCTTTACTGGTGGTACCCGTTTTACCTCCCACTACTGTAATGCCTTCTGGCGATTTTTCGGTATTCTTTAAATATCTGTTTGTCGTGAGAAAATTTTTAACTTGCTCTTGACCGTTAGAATCTGTATAATTTAAAGTAACATCTGTAGTGTTAATTATCTTGACGAATTCGTCATATTGAATCAGTTCATTAAATATCAAATATAAATCATAAGCTGTTGTATAATGATTATCATTATGTAGCCCATGAGAGTTTACGAAATTAGAATGCACTGCTCCAACATTTTTAGCAGCTTCATTCATTAATTTGGCAAAAGCTTCTTCACTTCCTGCAACATGTTCCGCTATTGCTATTCCAGCATCGTTCCCTGAATAAATCAAAAAGCTGTCAAGTAAATCGCCCAGTTTAATCTTATCACCTTCTTTGAAACCGCATAATTTAGCACCGCTTTCAGTAATATGAGAAGCATTATAGCTAACAGTAACAGTATCATTAAGATTTGCTTTTTGTAAGACTACCAGTGCTGTAATGATTTTAGTCAGACTTGCTGGATACATTCTTTCATACACATTATTGGCATAAACTACCGTATCATCAGTTGCATTAACAATTAGGGCTGAAGTTGCTGACACAGCTGTATCAGACATATGGTTTAATTCATCCGGTATAATAGTCAAGTCACTGGCAAATAAATTTGCAGTTTCAACACCGGCCTGTATATCAAATCCGGCTAAACTATCTGCTTCATTATATGGCACTAATATCTGTTTTGAATTAGAGCAGCCTGTTAAGAATGTAAGTGACAATACGGCTATCATTATCTTTTTATTCATATTATAGCAATGGCCTTTCCGATTAAAAATATGATGCATTTTCAATCTAATCCCCATGTCCTTTCCTATACCTGCAATCATTTGACCACAGGCACAACGTGTAATTAAAATATTATTTTCAAACTACACTTTTAGAACAACTCACTAATTAATATGAGTCATTCTGGAAAGCTTACGCTTTGAATATCTCGCGCCAATCCAAATCACCACGATCCAAAGCTTTAATTAGCAGCTCAGCGGAAGCCAAGTTAGTTGCTAATGGAATATTATGTGTATCACACAAACGAACTACATTATTTACATCAGGTTCATGAGATTTTGGAGATAACGGATCTCGTAAAAAGATTACCAAATCAATCTGATTATGCTCAATTTGGGCACCCATCTGCTGTTCTCCACCAAGATGACCTGCAAGGTACTTGTGTACATTAAGGTTAGTTACTTCTTCAATCAGTCTGCCTGTAGTTCCAGTTGCAAATAATTCATGTTTGTTTAAAATTCCGCGATAAGCGATGCAAAAATTCTGCATTAGTTTCTTTTTTGCATCATGTGCTATCATTCCGATATTCATATGGTTTTACCCCCTTTTATTTTTTCTTTGAAGACTAATATTAATTACCATACCAATTGCTATCATACTGCTTACCATGGAGCTTAATCCATAACTTACAAATGGCAGGGGAATTCCTGTATTCGGCAAAAGTGCTGTTGCAACTCCTACATTTACAAATACCTGGAACATAAACATTGCTCCGATACCTATTGCAATCAGCATTCCCATACGATCCGGAGCATGTCTTGCAATGCTTAAGCATTTAAATATTATAATGGATAACAGTATTATTATACCACATCCACCGATAAATCCAAGGGCTTCTCCTGCAACAGAAAAAATAAAATCACTTTCTGCAATAGGTACATACGTATCACTTATTAAAGATTCTTTGCCTTCAGTTATTAACTTACCAGCTAATTGACCTGATCCAATAACCTGTATGGAATTATCTTGCTGATACATGGTATTAGAGGATGTGTCAGCTTGTGGATCAAGAAATGAAGCTATTCTTGTTTGTTGGTAATCCGTTAAAAAGAATATATCATAATCCTGTTGAATTCCCCATAAGGTTCCGGCTATTAAAGGTATACCGATAACCAAAATAGGAAGTATAATTTTATAGCTCAATCCTGCTGCAAAAATCATCATAGCAAATATAAACATTATGACCAGACAGGTTGATAGGTTCGGCTGCTTAAAAATTAAAAATACAGGTATTGCGGTCAGTATTCCTGTAATAAGCAATGCATATAACTTATCCATTTTATTTTTAAGCAGCACTAAAATCTGAGCCAAGAATATGATAATAATAATTTTACTAAGTTCGGAAGGCTGGAATGTTATAACTTTTAAATCCAACCAGCGTTTAGAACTACGAATGGATATACCAAACAAGCGAACCGCAAATAACAGCCCCAGATTTATAAAATATAAAATGATATAAAACCGGCTGATAAAATGGTAATCTATCATAGAAACAATTGCTATAATAAATACCCCAAGAACGATTCCAAAAATCTGCTTGACAAATAAATCAGGCTCAACAAGCTTTATAAGATAAGTGCCTACTCCGGTGAGCAGTAAAACAATGGCAACCATACTTATATCAAAGTGTTTAAAATTGTACTGCTTAAATTGAAACATTAAAATCATCCTTACTTTTTATTTGATTTCAAATCCTTAATCGGAATATTTGCAAATAGTGCCGGAACAGTCCCATTGTTGCCTTCAGATTCCGTTTGAGTTATCTTAATATCCAACCCGTCTTGATCAATTTCGATGTATCTGGATATAACATTTATAATATCATTTTTTATCTGTTCCATTATTTCCGGCGAACAGTTAGCACGATCTGAAACCAAAACTAATTTTAAACGATCCTTAGCTACGTTACTGGAGGTCTTTTTTCTAAAAAAATCCACCAAACTCATTATACTATCTCCTCTCAATTAGTTTTTCTTAAGTAGGCTGGCAAGTTTACTAAACAGGCCTTGTTTTCCGTTTAAATCTAAATACGGAACTTCCTCTCCCAGTATTCTTTTACATATATTCATGTATGCTTGTCCTGCTAAGGTATCTGACCCTACTAATGGCTCACCCTGATTCGTTGAAATAACAATGTTTTCGTCATCAGGAACAACTCCAATTAAGTCAATAGCAAGAATTTCTACAACATCTGTACTTGACATCATATCGCCACGTTTTACCATGTCATTTCTCAGCCTGTTAACAATCAGATGTGCTTGTTTCATTTCATTGGCTTCTAACAAACCTATTATACGGTCCGCATCACGTACCGCTGATACTTCTGGAGTAGTAACTACTAATGCTCTGTCAGCCCCGGCTATTGCATTTTTAAAACCTTGCTCAATACCTGCTGGACAATCCATTAATATGTAATCAAATTCTTCTTTTAACTCTTCTGCCAATTTTTGCATCTGCTCCGGCGTAACCGATGTTTTATCTCTGGTTTGAGCAGATGGCAGTAGGTATAGGTTGGGGTAACGTTTATCTTTAATTAAAGCCTGTTTAATCCTGCAATTTCCCTCAATTACATCTACAAGATTATATACAATTCGATTTTCCAAACCCATAACAACATCCAGGTTTCTTAAGCCTATATCCGTATCAACTAAAACTACTTTCTTATCTAATTTTGCTAAACCGGTTCCAACATTTGCTGTCGTTGTTGTCTTGCCTACTCCACCCTTTCCGGATGTTATAACGATTACTTCGCCCATTACTATCTTTCCTCCAAACGATTATTATTATATATTAATATCATTTAAAACCTCTTTACTCAAAGGCTCAATGTAGATATTTCCATCTTCCAAGAATGCAATTTTGGTTTCCTTTACAGAATCTTTTACAGGCTTATCCGGAGATCTTGCAATCGTATCGGCAATACGGATTTGAACCGGATTTAAATCCAGTGCCAGGACAAAGGAATTCGTATTGCCGGTTGCACCGGCAAATACTGTTCCTTTTAAGGCACCCAGAACAATAATATTTCCCTTTGAAACTATCCGGGCTCCCGGGTTTACGTCACCGATTACAATAATACTTGTTTCCGATTCCAGAACTTGTCCCGATCGCAAATTGCCTTTATAAAACTGGCCTGTGGTATTGGATAACTCCATTAATTTTTCATCCAGTGCTTTTTTAAAAACTTCTTCCTTTTTTGGGTCATCTTCAATAACGCAAACCACATGAAGCTCCGTCTCATCAGCTATTATATTCAGTATATCTCTTTGTTCTTCATTGGTTAATTTCCTGCCTTCAAAACTAATTGCCATCTGGGCATTATCAAAAAATTTAGCTGAGTCACGAAATTTTTCCGATATCTTTTCTTTCAATTCCCCAAATTCCATTTCAGCATCAAGTACCACTACGATACCGTACTTGTTGCCTTTTATTATAACTGGATTGTTCATGAATACCTCCTGGTACAAATCGTTTTCATAATTCAATACTTAAAATTTAATCGGATACTACAGAATTAGAATCCGGCATAATTGCTGGTCCATCTGCTAACTTATCATAACCGTCCACATTGAAGTAATAACCGTATACATTACGTGCAAGTTCAGCAGCATTACTGGAAGAATAACCATTAGGTATAACCACTGTTACAGATATTTCTGGATTCTTGTATGGTGCATAAGAGACAAACAACGCATGGTTACCACGCGATTTGCTTTCCTGGGCTGTTCCGGTCTTTCCAGCCACCTCATAAGGAAAATCTTTAAACACATAGGATACGGAGCTTTTAGACCCATTTCCTACTTTGTCCATACCTTCCTGTACAAGATCCCACGTAGATGCTTTCACTCCTTCTATACTAGCTTTGGTGGCAACATTTTCAGTCGTTTTATCTTTATATACAATCTTATCAATCAAAGTAAGGTCATATAACATACCTGAAGTAGCAAGTGCTGTTACGTAACGGGATAACTGAACCGGTGTATAATTATTAGTACCCTGTCCAATAGCAGAACGTACGTTATCTTTATCAGAAAGCTTGGGTACTGCTTCTTCAATCTCTATCCCAGATTTCCTATCAAAACCGAATAATGATGCATAGTCCGCAATCTTTTCCAATCCCGCCTGTGCTCTGCTTATTCCAGAAGTATCAAGTCCTAATCTCCAACCCATCTCGTAGAAGAAATAGTTACAGGACACTTCCAGCGCTTCCGTTATGTCTACTGCTCCATGTCCATGAGATGACCAGCATTTTGGCGGATGGGCTTTGTCCACCTTATCAAAAGCAACCTTATCATAAACGGTTTCTGTTTGACCAAGCACACCTTCTTCTAATGCAGCAACTGCTGTTATCATTTTAAAGGTTGAACCGGGTGCAGTACTTTGCTTTGCAGCTCTATGGATTGCAGGTTCAGATAAATCTTCCTGCACCTTCTTAAAATAGTTATAATCTATTTTGTTTGCATATAAATTAGTTTCATATCCGGGATAAGTAACCATTGCAAGCACTTTACCTGTATTTACATCCGTTACCACTACGGATGCACTGCATGGGTCCAGTGCGAGTTGGGCAGGTGTTATGTCAAGACTTCTTATTTTACTGGTTATAAAAGTATAGGCAGATAAAGAACCATTCTTTAACTTGCTTACATCTTCTTCGTTATATTTTAACACACCTTGGTCAAATAATAAAAGACTAATTTCAGCTCCTGATAATTTATAAGAATATACTAATTCCTTATATATCTTCTTATGAAAGGCAGTATCTACAGTTAAAAAGCGCTTAATATATTCCAATAATTTCTGATACAATTCTTCTGTACTATAGTATTCATCACCAATGTCTATTTTAGACAAATCAACCCAATTTTTTGATATAGCATATTGTAAAAATTTGCTTAAACTAATTTTGTTATTATGGTAATCCAAATAGATGCTATCAGCAGTATCAATTTCAGCAGACATTAATACCCCTTGGCTGCTTAACTGCTTGTAGATGTAAGATAAATAATCCTGCATATCTTCTGAAGCACTTTTGTTTAGCGTCGTACTATTGTAAGCTAAGAGCTTTTCCAAATCTGATACTGCTTTTCTAAGTTCAGTTTCAAACTTTGCATAAACCTGCTTTTCCAGACCGGTTGCTTCTTCATCCTGAAATTTTCTGACATCCACTACATTATTGTTTAAGATTGCAAAGTAGACATCATAGATAGGTATCTTAATATTTTTGGCTGAGGTTCCTCTGGAACCTGCATCTGTACTATTATTGATTTTAGATAATAGAATACCTGCAAGGCTTCTTTCAATCAGATTATAGTATGTCTTCTGTAAATCACTGTCTATTGAGAGATATACATCTTGTCCGGCAACCGGGTCAGTACGTTCTAATGTCTCTAAATATTTCCCGGAAGAACTAATTGAGATAGTTTCCATCCCTTTCGTTCCAGCCAGTTGATCCTCAAGCTCTTTTTCAATCCCTAATTTACCAATATAATCAGAACTATTGTAGCCGCTGTCCTTAGCCATATTCTCAAGTTCACCCTCATTAACCAAACCAGTATAACCAAGAATATGAGAATTATATATACTGTCATTATATACTCTGTAAGACTGCTGTTTAATACCAACCCCTGGTATGCTGGCACTGTTTTCATAAATGGCTGCTACCGTCTCGTCACTGACATCAGAACAAATTACAATTTGCAGGTACTTGGGATAATTGGTAAAGATAGCATAACGCAAGGTCATAATTTTAAGTGCTTCTTCCAAAGTATAATCCTCGGAAATCCGAAACATAGCGTACTTCTTATCACCATTTCTCAGATAGTTAAATACTTCCTCTGCCGTAGCAGACTTCTGTTCTTCTGTCAGATTATTTACAGACCTTAGACCATAGGCATTTTTCTTAAACCGATATTCTGCGTTCTTCTTAGTCTGGTCTCCTGCATTTTCAGGAACATTAAATTCCAGCTCACCATTCCCATTCAGAATAATACCAAATTCAATTTCTATGGTATTTCCGTATCTTTCCAACACATTTATTAGTCGAAACAGCATAGCATTTAGTTCATCATTTGAGGTTACCGTTGTCTCTTCTAAGACTACTGCATAACTGATTTTATTATAAGCTAACACTGCTCCGTTGCGGTCTAGTATATTGCCTCTGGTACTTTTTATCTCTCTTTGTCTGGTTAACTTAACGTCAAGTGTAGTACTATGTTCTCCACCTTCTACAATCTGCAAAGTAAAGATTCTGCTGATTAATACAGAAATCAAGCCGATAAAAACCAAGCAAATAGGAAAAAGCCTCGATGTCAATATTTGTTTTATTTTTTCCCAAATAATATCAATCATAGGTTGATACCTCCTCTTCTTCCTTCTTATCTAAGCGGGTATTGATTATGTTCAGCAGTTTGTATAAAAGGATAGATACCAGTACGGTATATATTATCTGCGGTAGCCCAAGCTCAATAAAATAAAAGCCTATGTTCAGTTTGCCTTTTAGTAATAATTCAAAGATGTAATATAACAAAAAATATAGAGCATCACTAACACCAACTAATACAATTGGAATGGTCATATCCTCTTTTGCAAATATTCTGTTACTATAGCCATTCAGATAGCCAATTAACATATATATCAGTGCATATAACCCGATGACATAGCCATACAATAAATCTATCATAAGTCCACATACCAGACCAACTGTCAATCCTTCTGTCCTGCCCCGCATAAAACCGGTTGCAACGGTTAATATTAATAACAGATTCGGAACTACACCGGCAAGGGCAAACCATTGAAATATTGTAGTCTGTAATAAAAATAGAACTAAAATTTCGATTGTTACAATAATAAAACGTTTCACTTAAGCTCTCCCCCGCCTTTCTTCATGTAATAATAATAGGGATTTTTAGTTTATTTTTCCAATTTTTCCTTTACTTCTGTAATAATAAGTACTTCCTCAAGTCTGTCAAAATCCACTGCTGGCGTAAGGTATGCGGTTTTCGTCAAATTATTGGAATCCATCTTAATATTGCTTACATAGCCAATCAAGATTCCCTGTAAGTATTTGGGACTGATGTGGGAAGTAACAACTTCATAACCGTCGTAAACTTCCGCATCCTTGCTAATTAATTCCACACCGATTACACCCTTGCTGTATAATTGCAGATTCCCATTCACTATACAGGAATCCGAGGTTTTTAAAAACATACCGCTGATATTTCTGGAATCATCAATTATAGAACGAACTGTAGCATAATTCTTTCCAACTTCTTCAACTATTCCCACCAACCCGTCACCTGCAATAACATTCATATCAACTGCAATCCCGTCTCTGGAGCCTTTATCAATGGTAAATATGTTATATCCATTATTGGGGCCGGCACCAATAACTCTGGCACCTACTTTCGGATAATCCGCATACTTTTTATCAAGTTCATACAAATCTCGAAAACGGTCAAGTTCATATTTATCCTGTAACAGAATCTTGTT
This sequence comes from Anaerocolumna cellulosilytica, assembly GCF_014218335.1. Taxonomy (GTDB): domain Bacteria; phylum Bacillota; class Clostridia; order Lachnospirales; family Lachnospiraceae; genus Anaerocolumna; species Anaerocolumna cellulosilytica. Next base: position 3,172,792 of record NZ_AP023367.1, read on the forward strand.
TTCATGTGAAATCGTATCTAATTGTTCCTTTAATTCAGCATTTTCTTTTCGCAGTTCATTTAAACTGGTAAATTTGTCAAACTGGGCTGCAATCCCTTTTCCAATTGAATTAATCCCGTTCTGCATAGGAGTAACGACATTCCCAAAAACTGTCTTAACCGGCGAAAGCTGCTCTTTGTACAAAAATGATAAAATAATCAACAGAAACAGTAGTACCGAACATGCAATAAGCAGGTGTTTTGGATTAATATTAAATTTTGTCCGTCTTCTCATCATAACACCCTTTTCATAACACATTTTGTCAAATTTATGTTATTGCCACAATTAAAAAGATTGAAAGAATCCATATGTGGTATTCCTTTCTTAAAAATATTTGATTTCAACTTATTGTTCTGTTTTAACCGCTGAAATTAGTCTGTTTTAACGAATAAGCAAGGGAGGTTAAATTTTTATCCTCTATGATATTGCCCAGACCTTTTACAACTGTATTGGCTGCATCCGAGCTAATATTTATTTTTAAACCGGTTTCTCTTTCCAATAGTTTATCCAGTCCTTTTATAGCCGAAGAACCACCGGTAACATATACACCTGAGTCAATAATATCAGAGGATATTTCAGGCGGCGTTCTTTCTAAGATGATACGAACTGCATCTACGATAGAGTGCAGGTACTCAAGAATTGATTCATATACCATAGCTGAACTGATTTCAACTTCTGATGGAAGTCCTGTAACAACATTCCTGCCGTATACTTTAATGCTTTTTTCTTCCGTAGGATAGGCTGTTGCCAGTTCCTTTTTAATAAATTCAGAAGTTTTATCTCCGATGACAAGTTTGTAATTCTTTTTTACATAGGTTTTAATGGATTCGTCCAGGCGGCTGCCACCGATTGGTATTAGTTTACTGATAACAATTCCACCTAAAGACATAATGGAAACTTCTGTAGTATCTGCACCAATATCAACCACCATAACACCCTTTGCATTGGTAACGTCTAATCCGATACCTACTGCATCAGCAACCGGCTTCTCAACTATTTTGATATTTTTGGTTTTGGCAGTTGAGGATGCAACCAAATCAAAAAAGGCTCTTTTTTCAACTTCTGTTATGTCTGTCGGAGTTGCTACAATAATTGCAGACGCAGCAACTTTCTTTCCTTTGTTAACTTTACGAAGCATAAAATTCAGAAGCTCCAGCATATTTGCTATATCTGCTATCACACCGTTTTTAACCGGATAGGTTACCTTAATATTAGCTGGTGCCTTCTCATACATTTCAAAAGCTTCATCACCTGCTGCAATTACTTTATTTCTATTTGCTACGGCAATTATATTCTTTTCATCTAATACAACTCCGTCATTTTTTTGATATATTTTTATGGTACTGGTTCCGAAATCTATTCCATATATCTTACCTGCCATACCTGCTGTCTCCTTCCAAACTATAACTACATATAGCCCTGCTCACACAAGCTTATATATTTATTATCACCAATAATAATATGATCCATAAGTCTGACCCCAACTAAATTTCCAGCTTCTTTTATCCGTTTCGTAGTTTGGATATCCTCACGGCTGGGTGTCGGGTCACCACTCGGATGATTATGTAATAAAATCACATTCACTGCCTCATATTTCAAAGCATTCAAAAAAATTTCCCTCGGCGAAAGCAAGGAACTGCTTACCGTTCCCGATGAAATAATCATATCCTTTAGAAGATTACTTTTTGAATCCAGCATTACCAAATATACAATTTCTCTGGTTAAATGCCTCATCTGTTCCATATAATAATTAGCAACCGACTCAGGAGTTATTAACTTTAACTTTCCTTCATTGGTTGCCTTCGCCATACGTTTTGTCAATTCTGCAATACATAGTAATTGGATTGCTTTAACCCTGCCAATCCCCCTTATAGAGGTTAATTCTTTCAGGCTGATGTGGTTTAGAACAAGTAGTCCAGGATAAGCCTGAGAAAAGCCTAGTATCCTGGCAGCCAAATCAACAGCACGTTCCTTTCGGGCACCTGTACGTATAACAACTGCCAGAAGCTCCGCATCGGATAAAGCACCCGGGCCGGACCTTTCACATTTTTCGTAAGGTCTTTCCGACACAGGCATTTCTTTCAGGGTATAAAATTTGTCAATCATATTTCCTCCTCATTCTTCTCTCTCCAAGAACTTATAGAAGGAAAGGTTCCTTATCTGCGAAAGGAATCTATTATGCTTCAATGCTACAGCTTCCGATATATAATTATGGCTAATATTACACCAAGAATACCTGCAACTGTTATTTTTATAGTCATTCCAAAACTGATGACCAGAATTCCCAGGTTCAATCGGACCATACCATTGCCATCACCACTGCCAATTCCAAAATCCTGACCATAGTTGAGCCATGATAAAAAAGCTACATCCCGGGTCAGGTAGCCGATAAAACCGCCTAATACAACACCGGACAATATTAATAATAATAAAGCCCATGAATTCTTACCGTTTACACCAGCCATAAAGCAGTACCTCCAAAACACAATTTTACTTGTCCATTCTAACATAATTCATCCTATTTGTATACAAAAATAGCATAAAATACCTAACAATACTAACAATGATAGTAATTTTGCCAAGTTTCCAAAATAATGTTGTAAAAGACGTTTAAGCTATGGTTATAATTCCTGCTTCATGAAGCTTTTGTACTGACATCATGATACCAAATTTTGCATGATACCAAGTTAAACCACCTTGAAAATACACTGCATAAGGCGGTTCAACAGGAGCATCTGCACTTAATTCTATAGACGCCCCTTGGACAAATGCACCTGCCGCCATTATAACATCCGAATGGTAACCTGGCATTGCCCACGGTTCCGGTATTACATAACTATCTACCGGTGCTGCCGCCTGTATTCCTCTGCAAAAAGCAATGACACCGTCTGCGCTGCCCAGAGTAACAGCCTGAATTATATCATGTCTGGATTCTGTTCCATTTGGCACTACAGGAAATCCTAATTTTTCATATATGTTAGCTGCAAAAATAGCTCCTTTTAAGGCACTGGAAACAACGACTGGTGCAAGAAATAGCCCCTGATAAAGCAGACTGTTAATTCCAAGGGTTGCTCCAACCTCTTTTCCAAGTCCCGGTGCCGTAAGGCGAAAGGCTGCATTATCTACATAAACTTCCTTACCTACTATATATCCACCAATTGGTGCCAGTCCGCCACCCGGATTCTTTATTAAAGAGCCTACACATAAATCAGCTCCAACCTCTGTAGGTTCAATCGTCTCAACAAATTCTCCATAACAGTTATCAACCATACATATAACATCTGGCTTTATTTTCTTAACGAAGGCAATTAATTCTCCGATGCGCTCTACTGATAAGGTCGGTCTGGTATCATAACCTTTGGAGCGCTGAATCGTTACCAGTCTTGTTCTGGAATTCACAGCTTTTTCTATTCCTGCATAATCAAAACCGCCATCCTCTAATAAATCCACCTGAGCGTAGGTCACTCCAAATTCTGCAAGAGAACCTGTTAGTTTCCCATCCTTTTCTTCACTTTTTTGTTCTCCAATACCTATAACCCCTTCTAACGTATCATAGGGTTTTCCCACGGGTGACAAGATTTCATCACCCGGACGAAGATTGCCAGAAAGTGCCGTACTTAAAGCATGGGTGCCACTGATTAACTGAGGCCTCACTAAAGCTGATTCTGCATGAAATACAGATGCATAAACCTTCTCCAAAGTATCTCTTCCTAAATCATTGTAACCATATCCGGTAGTAGCAGCAAAATGAATATCACTAACCTGATTCTCTTGCATTGCTCTTAAAACCTTTAACTGGTTGTACTCTGCTACCTTATCTATTTCATAGAACCGGGAAGCCAGCCTATCTTCTATACTGTTACAATATGCAAATACACTAGCACTAATTTTTAATTCCTTATATATCTTAAGTAACTGATTATCCATATCTGTCCTTTCATTACCAAAGTTAATGGATTTTGGTTTTATTTCTATCTTAAATAACGCCCATTGTATATCACAAGCCCGGTTATGATACTGCTATCCAATCTCTTTTTTCTTTAGTTCTGACAACAATGCCTCTAATACAAGGTCTTCTTTATCCCCGTATTCATTCTTTTGTATCCAGTTGACTTCTTTTTCCCTTCGAAACCAGGTAAGCTGACGCTTGGCGAAATGTCTGGTATCTCTTTTTAGCAAATAAACTGCTTCTTCTAAAGTACAATTTCCTTGAAGATACTCTATTATTTCCTTATATCCAAGTCCCTGCATGGAAACCATTTCTTTTGTGCAGCCATTCTTTAGTAAACGTTTCACTTCTTCAACCAGACCCTGCTCAAGCATTATATCGATTCTTTTGTTAATCCGTTCATATAAAACATCTCTGTCGTTGTTTAACACAAAATAACAAAAGCGATAGGGTGAAACCTTGCTCCGTTGTTCTTCATTATGCTCTGAAATCCTGTTTCCGGTTTGTTCAAAATATTCCAGAGCACGGATTACACGTTTTACATTGTTTGGATGAATTGCTTCTGCTGCTGCGGGGTCTGCTTCTTTTAATTTTTCATGAAGATATACACTTCCCATTTCTTTAGCTACTTCCTCTAACTTGACCCGGTATACCGTATCTTCGCCATTTTCTTCAAAATGTATGCCATACAATACAGCTTGGATATAAAAACCCGTACCACCAACAATGATTGGTACCTTTCCTTTTTCATATATCTCCTCCATAGCCTGTAAGGAATATTCTTTAAATTTAACAACATTAAATTCTTCTTGGGGCTCTAATATATCAATCAGGTAATGAGGGATTCCACCCATTTCTTCTTTTTTTATCTTTGCTGTTCCGATATCCATTTGCTTATATACCTGCATAGAATCCGCAGAAATAATCTCTCCGTTCACTGCTTTTGCCAGTTTTACGGAAAGTTCGGTTTTGCCCACTGCTGTAGGTCCGGTCAGTATTACTAAAGGCTTTTTGTTTATATCATCCAATGCCGTTACCTCTTATCTTTAAACAATACGCTTAAATTTCTTTTCTATTTCATATTTACTCATGGAAATAATAACCGGTCTGCCGTGAGGACAGTTATACGGGTTTTCCAGAGTAAGCAGCTGCTCAATTAACGCTCTCGCTTCTTCATGGGATAAACGATGATTTCCTTTTACCGCTGCCTTACAGGACATGGAAGCGATTTTCTCCAGTATCATTTCAGGCGTTTCATTATATACCTCATCTACTAATCCGTCAATAAGTTCAATTAATATTTCATATTGCACCAACCCAAACAAGTCACTTGGTACGGAGCGTACGGCATATTCTTTTCCACCGAACTCTTCAAATTCAAACCCTAGGTTATGAAGTGATTCCATATGTTTTTTCAGTGCCTCTTCTTCCCTAAGACTTAACGTTAATATAATAGGAGGTTCCAGTAGCTGGGAAGTATATTTTTTGTCACGAAGAGACTTCATAATACGCTCATATAATACCTTCTCATGAGCAGCATGCTGATCAATTAAAAACATCTTATCTCCAAATTGAACAATCCAATAGGTGTTAAAGATCTGTCCGATAATTTCATGACTTTTCATTGCCTCAACAGAAATAAATGCCAGTTGTTCAGCCTTCTGTGTATCAATAGCATTTGTATTCTGAACAGCCGAAGGTACCACTTCTTTTATAACTTCCTCTGTATATTTTTGTTCTGAAACCTTATGGTCAATTTTTTCCACCCCTTCATCAGGGGTCTGTAAAACTACACTCTTCTGTTGTACATTTTTTATTTCTTCTTGTAAAAGAAAAGGTGCCGATTGTACTACTTCGTTCAAATAGCCGATTTCGGTTGTCTTAACCTGTTCTTTTTCTTCTCTAGTTAGCAAAGCCAGACTATCATCCATATTTCCACCGTAAGAGTCCTTCCGTTGTTGCCATTCATAAGGATTTCTTATTATAGCGGAAGTCTTTCCATTGTTCACATAAGGCTTTTGCGCGGTTCCAACGTGATTGTCGTTTGAAATGTCTTGTTTCACATGGTTGTTAGAGACATTGTTGTTGAATTTTCTTCGATTTTCTTCAAATGGCTCCGGTACTTTCGTTACTTCTTTCTTTTCTTCCTTCTCCTTAGTCAGTGTCACTGCCGGTATTAACTCTCTGCCTTCAAGAGCATTTTTTAAGGTATGGTATATAAGCTGGTATAGCTCTTCCCCATTTTTAAACCGGATTTCTAACTTAGCCGGATGTACATTCACATCAATAAGCTGGGTGTCAATACGGATATGGACAGAAGTAAATGGATATCTATGAAGCATAATATAAGGTCTATAAGCTTCTTCAATCGCTTTACTGATTAGCGGACTTTTTATATATCTTCCATTAATAAAATAATTCTCATAATTACGATTCCCTCTTGAAACAATGGGCTTTGCAATATAGCCTACCATTTCTGTCTGTCCGCTTTTGCCCGTTATCTCCAGCAGATGACTGGTAACATCTCTTCCATAGACATTATAGATTATGTCCTTTAAATTATTATTACCGGAGGTATGCAGTTTAATCTGTCCGTTATTAATGAACTTAAAAGCAATTCCCGGATGGGACACAGCAAGCCTCTCCATAAGGTCACTGATATAACCTGCTTCTGTAACAGGGGATTTTAAAAATTTTCTTCTAGCAGGTGTGTTATAAAATAAGTTTCTCACAATAAAAGTAGTACCGTCAGGACAACCAATGTGCTCTAGACTTTTTTCGTCTCCGCCTGCAATCTGATAACGAATCCCGGTAAAGGTACCACTTGTTTTAGTTACCAGTTCCACTTGGGAAACGGCGGCGATACTGCTTAAAGCTTCACCTCTGAATCCCAAACTAGAGACTTTTAACAAATCCTCTGCCGTTCGGATTTTGCTGGTGGAATGACGTAAGAATACGTATGGCATATCTTCTTCATCAATCCCTGAACCATTGTCTGTAATACGGATTAAACTCATTCCGCCTTCCTTTATTTCAACAGTTATAGCATTAGAGCCTGCATCTATGGAATTTTCCACCAACTCTTTCACTACGGCAGCCGGACGTTCAATTACTTCACCTGCGGCTATCTGATTTATAGTATGTTCATCCAATACGGTTATCTTAGACATGGTTCACCTCCTGGTATCTTCTACCTGTTTCTAACTTTTTGTTGCAACTGGTACAAACGATTCATAGCTTCCATAGGTGTTAAACTATTAAGATCCAGTTCCCTGATTTCAGTCATAATATCATCTCCGGAGTTATAATCGAATAAGGACATCTGGTCAGGAATGTCACTCTGTCTTTTCTTAGACTTATAAGTACCTTCTTCTGTTGCTGCCGCCTCCTTAAGAGCACTGCTATCAGCCTCTTCTGACCTTCCTGTTTTTATAGCTTTTGCCTTTTCAGCAATGTCATTTTCACTTAATTCGTCAACAATTTCTTTTGCCCGCTTTAAAACTCCTTCTGGTACCCCGGCTAATCTTGCCACCTGAATACCATAACTCTTATCAGCCCCACCTTTGATGATTTTGCGAAGAAAAATAATATCCTCTCCATTTTCTTTCACCGCGATACAATAATTATTTACACTGTCAAGTTTACCTTCTAATTCTGTTAATTCATGATAATGGGTGGCAAAAAGCGTTTTAGCACCTAAAAGTTTCGGATTACTAATGTGTTCTACTACTGCCCAGGCAATACTTAACCCATCGAAGGTACTGGTGCCCCTGCCGATTTCATCCAGAATCAGAAGACTGTTTTTTGTAGCATTTCTTAATATATTTGCCACCTCAGTCATCTCCACCATGAAAGTACTCTGACCGGAAGCTAAATCATCAGAAGCACCCACTCTGGTAAATATCCTGTCTACAATGCCTATATTGCCGTAGCCGGCAGGAATAAAACTGCCTATCTGTGCCATAAGAACAATCAATGCCGTCTGGCGCATATAAGTTGATTTACCTGCCATGTTAGGACCGGTTATAATAGATACCCTCTTATCCTTATTGTTTAGATAGGTATCATTTGTTACAAACATATCATTGGATATCATTTGCTCTACAACCGGGTGCCTGCCGTCCTTAATGTCCACAATCCCTTCTTCATTCATATCCGGTCGGGTGTAATTATTCCTCTCTGCAACAAAAGCAAGGGAAGTAAATACATCAATCTTTGCAATCGCCTTGGCAGTCTGCTGAATTCTGCCTACCTCTCCGGCAATGGTATCCCTTATCACACAAAACAGTTCATATTCTAAAGAAAAAAGCTTGTCCTCCGCACCAAGGATTACGTCTTCAAGCTCTTTTAATTCTGTAGTGGTGTAACGTTCTGCGTTAGCCAGCGTCTGCTTTCTAATCCAGTTTTCCGGAACCAGATTTTTATAAGAGTTCGTAACCTCCAGATAGTAACCAAATACTTTATTGAATTTTATCTTAAGGTTTTTAATTCCGGTCTTTTCTTTTTCTTTCGTCTCCAGTTCTGCCAGCCAATTCTTTCCCTCTGTCTTAGCTTTGCGCAGACGGTCTATTTCTTCCTGATAACCATCCTTTATAATCCCTCCTTCTTTAACCGCCAAAGGAGGTTCCTCAACAATTGACTTCTCAATTAATTCATACAAATCCTCTAAAGGATCCAGTTCTGTCTGTATACTGGTTAATAAGCCACTAGAAGTGTCCGTTAACAAGTTTTTAATATGAGGAATCATGTACAGAGAAGACTTAAAAGCAATTAAATCTCTGGGATTGGCACTTTTATAACTGATTCTGCCAACCAGACGCTCCAAATCATAAACGGGGTTTAAGTACTCTCTAATTTCTTCTCTCGTAATAACAACCCCGTTAAGTTCCTCTATTGCATCCAGTCTTGCGTTAATCTCTTCTTTATGTATTAAAGGCTGCTCAACATAGCTTCTTAATAGCCTTGCACCCATAGCTGTTTTTGTCTTATCCAAAACCCACAGCAGAGAACCTCTTTTTTGCTTCTCCCTTAAAGTCTCAACCAGCTCTAAGTTTCTTCTGGTAGAACTATCAAGCAACATGTAAGAACTTGTAATATAGGGAGTCAGCCTGGTCAAATGGGTTAGTGAATTTTTCTGGGTTTCATATAAGTACTGTAATACCGCACCGGCTGCAATCGTCCCAATGGTATAATCTTTAAGTCCAAGGCCTGTCAGGGCAGATACGTTAAAATGGCTCTTTATCTTAGCAATACACGATTCATCATCAAAATACCAGGGCTCTAAATCAGATACCGTTATCATAAGACGGTTTTTTAAGTCCTCTATATCTACTCCGCTTACCATAAAAGTACTGTTGCAGATAATTTCAGAGGGATTAAATTTATTGATCTCATCCAATAGTTTTCTCTCTGTATCAACCTCTGTTACTAGAAAATCCCCAGTTGTAATATCTACAGTCGCAATTCCGTATGCATTTACGGTATGTACAATCCCCATTAAGAAATTATTTTTCGTTTCGTCCAGAGCCTGGGGACTTAAATTCGTTCCCGGTGTAACAATCCGTATAACTTCCCGGCGTACAATTCCCTTGGCTGCTTTCGGATCCTCCACCTGTTCACATATTGCAACTCTATAGCCCTTGCTGATTAGCTTGCTTAAATAACCCTCCACTGCATGGTATGGCACACCACACATGGGAGCACGCTCCTCCTGGCCATAATTCTTTCCGGTCAGTGTGATTTCAAGTTCCTTGGTACAAACAAGTGCATCTTCAAAGAACATTTCATAAAAATCTCCCAACCGGTAAAACAGGATACAATCCTTATACTGGCTTTTTATTTCCATGTATTGTTGCATCATTGGTGTTAATTCTGCCATTCTTTTCATTCCTTCCGTATTTTCCTTCATTACTGAATGAATACAGTTAATTTCTATATATCCTGTATAACATCATCTGCCAGTTGGTTTCCATCTGCTGCCGTTGTTGCTAATACATCACAACGTTCATTCTGGGGATGTCCATCGTGACCCTTGACCCAAATAAAAGTAACCTTGTGCTGCTCTTTTGCCTTTAAAATTCTTTTCCATAAGTCCACATTTTTAACCGGTTCATTTTTCCCCCTTTTCCAACCCTTTTTTATCCAGCCCTCGAGCCACTTCTCGTTAAAAGCTTTTACAAGGTATTGGGAATCAGAATATAATTCCACCTCACAGGGTTTTGTCAGTGCTTCCAGCCCTATAATAGCAGCCATTAGCTCCATTCGGTTATTGGTTGTCTTTTTGTAACCTCCTGCGTATTCTCTGATATGCTGTGTTCCGGCTTTATCAATATATTCAATAATAGTTCCATAGCCTCCGGGTCCATCCGGATTTCCTCTTGCGGAACCATCCGTATAAATCTTTACTTTCATAAATAAATGCCTGTCCTTTCCGATACCTACTGCTTAAAGCCGCAGATTTGCGTGTGAAATTGCTTTTTATTCCAATAGTTCCAACTCTTAAAATCATTGTTGCTGCAGATATTCTTTTCTCTTTTCCTTCTCTGTCAGTTTCTGTCACGGAAATAAAGGGTATGCATCGCACACCCTTCTTTACTAGCATTATAGCATAAAACGAAAGAAAATTGCAAACGAAACCATCTTATATTTATGCAGATAACAATGACCTTAACCTTTTAAGTTAAGCTTCCTCTTTCACAATAAGCTCTTTAGCATAGGGAAGCTCTGTTATCCAGTCACATAGAACATGCCATTCGTTTAATTTATGATTTTTTCTGGAATGATATATATTTGTAAGTGTTTCATAGTTTAGTGTACAGGTTCTTAATTGATTGTAGCCGGATGGGAGCAGCTGTATCATATCATACCAGTATTTTTTATCCTTTGTATCGTTATACAAAACCCTTAACTGCTCTAAATATTCCACAATCTTGCTAAAAAATACCTGCGATTCACCGGTTAACTGATCATTACTAAAATCTTCCTCCGTAAAGGATTTACTGTGGATTTTGTGCATGGTACTGGTGGAATTAGCAGCAGTCGCTACCTTATAAGTATCAAATTCCTTCCACCAATATAATGGAGCTGTTATATCTACTGACACAAAAATCTGTCTCATAAACTTTCGGTGGTCACTTCCTGCCCTGCATAATCTTATAGCAAGATTTAAGTCATTTGCACCTAGCAAATATTTGCCGTTATCGTCATATGTACTATCGCTTTTATCCCAACTGTTCATAGGATTTCTGGCACCCCTAATTGCATTTTCTAAATTCATCACACTGGTTTTATCTATTGTAATCATGTATTTCTCCTTTGGTTAAATTGTTCCTGTAAAAATCCTGCCTTTAGGAAGCATCTCCTGCCAGTGCATATATCATAGCATGAAACGGTTCCAATGAATCCCATATAAATCGGTTATTATCAATCGCTTCTTCTCCGCAATCAATAATTTCAGTATGTCTATGAATGGAATTAACTGCTGCAATCACAGGTTTTCTCAAATCAGTCTTTACTTTATCTAAAAAACCACTCACTTTGACTGACAACTTGTCTACAAATACATGGGCAATAATTTCTATGGCTAAGGAATGAACTGAAATTTGTAAAGGTTTATGAAATCTTCTCCTATATTCTTTCAATATGTGCTTTGCCAGCAAATAGGAACCACAAGAGGGCTCTAAAAGAAACTGATACAATGCCTGATCTGCCTTTATTCTCACCACTCTATCTTCGTATTGTATTCCTATATTGTTATATTCTCCAGTAAAGTTATCCATACTTTGCTCCTTTAGTAGTGCTCTTACAAGCTTATACATACCATTCAACATAATATCATACCATTTTTTCAACCTAAGGTAAACTATATATTTGAATCAGGAAAAAATATCAAAAACCTGCTAAGAATGATTCAGTCTCCAAATTCCTCTGTCTTATAGCTTCATAAAACATAACAGTTGCTGCACAACCTACATTAAAAGATGTTGCTGCGGCCTCTTCTGCCATAGGAATCGTAGCCAGTTTATCACTGCATTCTTTATAAACTCTTGACAAACCATCCGTTTCATTTCCAAGAAAAAACATAATTGGTCCTGTCAAATTCAACTTGTAAATCGGAAACTCTTTATGAGCTGTTGTTCCTATGGTGTTAAAACCTGGAAACTTACCTTTTAATTCAGAAATAAATGCAAGTACACTCTGATTATCTGTCATTCTTATGACAGGAATGCGAAAAAATGACCCCATTGAGGATGTAATTACTTCCGGGTCATAAAGGTCAACACCATGCCCTGTTAGAATTAGCCCTTCCACTCCAAGAGCATCGCAGGAACGAATAATCGTTCCTAAATTCCCTCTATTGGAGGGTCTGTCAAAAAGAGCAAGCATTGGATTTTTTGATAGTTGAAATTCCGCAGCATTATCCTCTCTCATTCTGACAATTGCCAATAATTCCGAGGTATCTTCTTTATCACTTAATTCTTTCATTAAATTGAGTGGAAGCTGATAATTAACCACTGTGCTTGTGGTATTCAAAATCTGCTGTGCCCAGATGGACAGTTCTTTTTCATTTGTATATAAAAAGGAACAAATATCCCAGTTATTCTTTATGGCAGAATTAATATTCTTAACCCCTTCCACAAAAAACTCCTTATATTTATACCTTTTATTGCGATTTGATTTTAAGACTTCAAACTTCTGGTATGCCGCATTTTTTTTATATATTCTTTCATTTCTCATTGTAAACCTTCTCTCACTATTTTTATAGGTACTCATTATGAAACGACCGCTTTTCATCAAAGCTTACCTATATATTACTTAATAATCAAGAAGGTTTCAATTAAAAATATATATAATATGTTTTTCTTTTCATATGGTAGGAATTATTCATTCCTCTCAAGAAAATATAAGAAAAACCGTCACGTTTCACCTAAGGTTATACGTAACGGTTTCATTCCATACCTATAATTGTTTCAATAACTCTGCTGCCAGTCTGACCTCTTCTAGATCCGTTCTAAACATTTGATACTCATTACATGTTGCAAATCCCATGTTAACTTGTTTGTTTCTATACTCCATGCTGCTGTTTCGTACTTTTTTGCCTGACATGTGATACGACTTTATCTTTGTATCATGCCATAATTCTTTAATGATGGGTTTACTCACACCACCTGCTGCAATGATATGAATTTTATCACCGGCCTTCTCTTCCAATTTTTTCAGAAGTTCCCTTCCCTCCAGAGCCGTATTTTTTTGCCCGGAAGTAAGTACTGCTTCAATTCCTAAAGCAATGACTTCTTCCAAGACTCGCTCTGGCTCCTGGCAAACATCAAAGGCACGATGAAAGGTAACCGGCATAAGACCAGCCTCTTCTACCAATATCTCCATCCTCTGTTTATCCAGTGTACCGTCTGTATTGAGACACCCTACTGATATTCCGTCTGCACCGAGATTTAAAAACATCTTAACTTCCTGCTTCATTACTTCAAATTCATAGTCGGTGTAATAAAAATCTCCGAATCTTGGACGTATGAGTACATTTATTTTTAAATCTGTGTACTTTCTAATCTGCTGAAATAAAGCGACAGAAGGCGTAAGACCTCCAATCATTAATCCAGAGCAAACTTCCAGTCGGTTTGCATTACCTTTAGAAGCTGCAAGAGCAGACTCTACAGAGTCCACACAACATTCCAATATATAATTCTCCAAAGTAATAAAAATCCTTTCCCTGAAATAATACTATAAGCTTTAACCGTCTCAGACAAACCTTTATTCGATACAATATACTCTGGCTATAGGGGCCTTCTCCTTTTTCCACTTAGGCAGTTCCAGTAAATATCCGGTATCTGTTTTTTTGAAGTCCACTTCTTCTCCTGAATCCAGCATATAGATTCTTGAAACTTTTCCTTCATACGGAATTATCACCTGAGAAGGCACTTCATCTGTGTCTTTCTCAAATGTTTCCAAAGCAAATATCTTATCCTGCTTTTTCGTAAAGGCAATACCATTCTTTTTGTATGGAGCACATACCCTCGTTCCGTAAATAGCCTCGCCATATACCTTTAACCATTCACCAAGTCCCAGTAATGACTTAACAGCACCCTGGGGCAGCCTGCCGTCCGGCTGGGGTCCTACATTGATAGCCAGATTTCCTCCCTTGGCTACAATATCTATTAAAAGTCCTGCCACCTCTCTGGGTGATTTATAAGTATCTTCATAAGCAAAAGAAAAAGAGGTTCCTAGGGTTATACAGCTTTCCCAAGGTATCCCTAATGGTTCATCCGGCACACACTGCTCCGGTGTGACATAATTTTCATAGGCCCCTCCTACTGTTCTGTCTGCACATAACATACCAGGTTGGAACTTTCTAATCTTCTCAATGATTTCTCCAAGCCTTATATCCTGTTTGTTTTCTTTGCATACCCAGCCTGCATCAAACCACATAATATCTATTTGTCCATACTTAGAGCCAAGTTCCAATATCTGATTTTGTGTAAACTCCACAAAACGTTCCCATTCTTTAGGGTTTTCTGATGTATCATAGGAAGGACCTCTATATTGATAATTGCCTCTGTCAAACCTTTCACTCCAATAACTGTCAATATGCCAGTCAGCCTTTGAAAAATAAGCTGCTATCCCTATATCTCTTTTACGGAAGGATTCAAATAAATGAGAGCAAATATCCGCATAACGGTGAGTATGAAAAGGACAGTCAGGTGATGTGGTCTTGTACTCAGAATACTTAGAATCCCACATACAAAAACCATCATGGTGCTTAGTAGTAAAAACCAGATACTTTATACCTGCCTCTTTCGCTATCTCTGCCCACTTTTCCGGCTCAAAACGTATTGGATTAAAGGTTTTATTCAAATCAAAATACTGCTTTTTGAATTCTTCACCACTAACATCCCAATCAATACAATTTCTTGACCAATAAGCATCTGCATCGCTTAAAGCCCATGACTCCACAATTCCAATCTGAGAATAAGGTCCCCAATGCATCATCAGTGCAAGTTTTTGATCCTTAAACCACTCTAGCTTTTGTACCACCTTATCATCTGCGGGCCATACATAACTATCTGCACTACTGTAATTATGAACTCCCTCCTGTATCATTTCTTCTGTCCCGACTTTCTGAAGAGATACAGCCTCTTCTTCCTCATCTATAGGTAACACTTCTGCTTCTCTATCCCTATTATCTTCTATTGTATCTTTTATTTGCTTTTCTGCTGATTGCTTTATTGTCTCGCCTGCCATCCTTAAACTCCCAACTGTGTGCTTCTATTTTCTTTTCTATCTGACAGTTCAGTTCCTGCCAGCTTTCTTTTAACAGGAACTAAACTGCAATACTCTCTAATAATTATTTTAGTGCATCTACACGTATCTGAATATATTCCTTTAGGTTTAATTTATCAAGTTGTAATAAATAACCCTCCCAGTCAGCATCAATATCGGACTGTCCCGAAATCCACTCTGCCATTTTCTGATCAAGATAATTAGTAATTGATGTCTGATAGTCTGATAACGTGGATGTATTATCCTGTGATACCCAATATGTAGGAACCGTTTCCGCTGTTAAGTATGGTGTATATTGCTCATCTACAATAGGTTTTTCCTGAAAACTTACTACATCTTCCTTAAAACGGAAGCCAGAAGGTAAATACTTTGGTAATGATTGTGGCCAAAGATTTGACCAGTTGTACAAGGTCTGTTCATCACTTGATAAAGTGGTAAGGTCAATCTGGCGATAGGTATTGTCATCATTCTTAAATACTACTTTGTCTAGGGGACCACCGTTAATTTGTATAGAATTTTCAAGTTCCATTACATTATCCCACCATCTGCATATAACAGCCGGATCTTTAGCATTGTCAGTAACAACTACCTGATTTTTATAGACGGTTGTTCCATAAGAACTCTTTAACCAGACCGGAGTGGAACCATCTTCAGCACTCAATACGGGAAGGGGGTCCCAATCCGGTGTCTGCCCTGCATCATAAGGCATAATATCACCACTTGCATACATCATGGATACACCATAGAGATCTTGTGCTCCTTTTGCTTTCCACTGACTCTTATCCTGGGTAAACATTTCCGGATCTATTAAGCCTTCTTCATATAAGCTGTTTAAGAACTTGATACCATTTTTAAATTCTTCTGTATTGGCACCAAAGGTAAGTTGACCATCCTTCATGGTAAATCCATACTTATCAAGAGACATTCCAAACCAGCCGGTAAGATAACCTATATGCTTGTTATCAGGATCAAAGGAAAAAGGTATTTCGTCATTAGGATTTCCATTACCATTGGCGTCCTGTGTCTTAAAAGCCCTTAAAACATTTCTTAATTCTTCTGTGGTTTTAGGCATTTCCAGTCCTAGATTTTTAAGCCATCTTGTATTTATATAGGGATTAAAGTCCACTAAAGGTGCTTCGGTTACATAAGGAATAGAATAAATATGTCCGTCAGGAGCTGTCATTGTATCCCTAACACCTTCCAGATTCAGAATTGCCGTAATATTTGGACAATATTTTTCAAAGTATTCTTCTAAGGGAATAAAAGTCCCCATATCAACACCATAATTTAGGATATCGGTATCCGTAATAGTCCAGCCACCGATACTATCTGCATAATCACCAGAACTTAAATCCAGACTGTACTTCTCTTTTGCAATCTCATAAGGATAATTCTTTAAATCCACCGTAATTCCTGTCTGCTTCTCTAATTCATCCATCATATAGTATTTTCCGGTTTCACTGGAATCGTCTACAAAGAGTGAAAAAGTATAATCTCCTGCATCTACGATGGGTAACCCTTTTTCATACATTACACCGTTAACTTTCCCAGACTCGTCAACCACCGCTTCTTTGTCTGTATCTGTCTTACCGCCTGCGACTGTATCTTTGTCAGGCGTATTTCTTGTGGAGCATCCTGATAACGCCGTCATGATACTCAATGTTCCTGCAAGTATCAATGCTACTACTTTTTTGTTTTTCATAACAACATCCTCCTAAATAGTTTAATTTATACCTAAGTCAATTTTAACCTAAGTCAGTTTTTGACCTACGTAACTTTGACTTTAAGCAGCTTAATTATTATCAACCTTTTACCGAACCTATCATAACACCTTTAACAAAATGCTTTTGTACCAATGGGTATAGAATCAGAACCGGTATACTGGACACTATAATCAAAGAGTATTTCATCAATTCCGTAAGCTGGCGTTTTTCTTCCAAAGCCGCCTGCTGGGCTGCGGTGGCTACGGTTTGGGCAAGCTGACTTTCATTTTGTACCAATATGGAACGCAGAACCAGCTGTAGAGGAAATTTTACATCTGTCTTGATGTAAAGTAAGGCAGAAAAATAGGAATTCCAATGTCCGACACCGTAATACAAAACCATAATAGCGATAATGGCGCTGGATAATGGCAATGCAATCTTAAAGAAAAATTGTGTCTGCCCACAACCATCAATTTCTGCTGCTTCATATAATTCCTGGGATATATTGGCTTTAAAAAAAGTTCTCGCCACAATCATGTTGTACACACCAAGAGCTCCTGGAAGAATTAAGGACCACATGGAATCTAACAAATGAAGGTTTTTAACAACCAAATATGTAGGTATCATACCGCCGCTGACAAACATGGTGAGCATATAAAAGAATGTTACAAATTTTTTGCCACTGAACTTATCCCTTGACAAGGCATAAGCTGTTGGCAGGGTAACCACCAGATTTATCAGTACGCCACAAAAGGTATAAAATACGGAATTCAGAAAGCCGGTAATTACTTTACTATTTTTAAATACCTCCGTATAACCTTTTATGGACAACCCAACCGGCCAGAATACGACCTGTCCGCCGGCCACGGCTTTGGGATCACTGATGGATGATATCACAATAAAATAAAGTGGATAAGCTACTATAATAAAAATGGAAGTTAACACAACAAAAAGAACTATGTCATAGATTAAATCTGCTCGTGTTCGTTTCGTTTTTTGTTTTCTTTTTTTCATAATTCATTCATACCTATTGCTTACCATGACTGTGTATTTCAACACTTTAACTCCAGACACGGTACTGCCACTATCCAATATCTAAGATATTTTCTTTGGCTGAAAGAAGTTTTGTGTGGCATCCTTCCTATCAGTATTTTCCTCCAGCCTTTTATTAAGAAATTCCTTTAAACCATATTGTCCGATTCTTACCAGAGACTAATTCCTGACAACTTATCGGATATTTTATTTACAGCTATTAAAAGCAGTGCATTGACAGCTGAATTAAACAAACCAATAGCAGTTGAATAGGATACACTATTTTCGATTAAACCAACTTGGTATACATATGTAGAAATAACCTGTGATACACTTAAGTTCAAATCATTCTGTAATAGAAATACCTTCTCAAAGCCAACGGATAATATACTCCCGCAATTAAGTATTAGTAAAATAGTTGCTGTGGGAATAATACTTGGGAAGTCTATATAACGAACGATCTGGAACTTACTGGCTCCATCCATAACGGCAGCTTCATGAAGCTCAGGACTAACAGAGGACAGTGCTGCAAAGTATATAACAGAACTCCAGCCCATACCCTGCCAGATTCCCGACCAAACGTATATGTGTCTCCAATAATTCTTGACTCCCATAAAATTAACAGCTTTCCCACCAAAAAGCTCTATAATATTGTTAATAATTCCCACACTGGGTGATAAAAACAAGAGCAGCATACCACACATTACTACAGTTGATATAAAGTTCGGTGCATAAGCTACGGTTTGTATTATCTTTTTATACTTTTTATGTCGGAAGGAGTTTACTAATAAAGCAAATATAATGGGAATAGGAAATCCTGCAATTAATGAGTAGACGCTGAGAATCAGTGTGTTTTTAATGGTACTGGCAAAATAGGGCGAGTTGAAAAACCTCATGAAATGTTTTAATCCAACCCAGTTACTGTCCCAAAATCCAAGTTTCGGATTATAATTACGAAATGCTATCTGCACTCCATATAAAGGCACATAACTAAATATAAATGTAATAATAATACCGGGAAGAACAAATAACCATAATGGATAATCCCGCTTTAGTGTGTGTAGGAAATTCTTTTTTTGTATCAGATTTTTACGGTTCTTACTTTCTTGTTTTATCATAGAATCCAACCTCATTCTTTTTGTTAGTGATTAATCATATTAATATGGTTTTAACATTTGTTAATATATTATCTCATTTTTATCATTTTGTCAATTACATTTGCTAAAAAATAACGAAATATTATGTAATTAACCGGGAACTTTTATGTATTTTATCTCATGATTCAGGCGCGAAAGTTAGCTTTTTGTTTAACAAATATTAAATTACTTTCAAACCTCTCTTTTTATTGGTGATTTTTTTAGTTAAATAAATTTTTTAACATTCCAGTAATATTACACCCATCAGCTAATTTTTCATTAATATTGTGATAAAAGCCAGCAAAAAACGTACCTGTTTCTTGACGGAATGTAAGGTAAATGTTATAATCAAATAGTTTCTAACCATATATTTCATGAAGTTGTATTTGATTATATATAATCAAATAATATAATCAAAATATGCTACCTTGAATAAAAAAGAAGAGTTGCCAGAATCAATATTACTGACAACTCTTTAATTAAATAAGTTTACTTTTCTTTGCGTCTTCTCATCAATTCTTTAAATTTTTCTTTTGAATTGAATTCTATTCCAAGATCCTCTTCTAGCATTTCGATATCCACTTGTATTTCAGTTACAATGTTTTCTTGTAATTCCTGCAATTCAGAATATATTCCGGAAATATTTCTATTACATTCATTTATTGTATTTATCGAATCAGATGCTTTGGATTCAATGATACACTCTATTCTTTCAATTCTATCTGACAATGATTCCAATTCCTCCAGAATGTCCTCTTTTATTTTGATTATGAACTCCAAGCGATTCCCATATGTGTGGTTCATTCTTTTTAAATTGCTTTGAATTCTTTTATTACACTTTCTATAGTATTTTACGATCTGTTTTTTCTTTATATCTAAGTTACTAAAATCAGTTTGTTTTACATCAATGATTTTATATAAGTATTGAATCAAAGCTTCTTTTTTTTCTGAACTTTTCTCAGAAACATACTCATTACACCAATCGTCATAATTGGTTTCTAGTAAATCAAGTTCAAAAAACCCCCCACGAATATTCAATTCGATTTTGTTTTTAGTAATGTATGCATTAATTGTTTCTTGAATAGAAGCTTTTAGCTTAGAGTATTCCAGATTATATGAATCCTCCACTTTTTGAAGTTTAGGTTCAAATTTAAATCCTATTTCTTTAATATAGTGTTTTTCTTTTGCTGAATTATTATTATCTATTTGCGTCTGTGGTTCCATCATAAATTCAAGAGGTACAGTATGTTTAATTGCTTTTTTCTTTTCATCTTTACTGATATACCCTTTTGTTCTTCCGGAAAATGCTTGAAATGAAATTACTGCAAAACATATATCTCTATATGAATCCAAAGAAGTCATACATGACGTGCTAAAGATTTCATTCAATCTTCTCAACATGATATATTCATTTTTTCTTTCATATAATTTATTAGATATGCTGTTTGACATATATGAAAGATATAATCCAACGATAAATAAAAAAGCTGCATATACTGTAGCTATAACAAATGTATCACCTTTATCATCTAGTTTATTGTAGTACACAAAGCACCCTATAGTTACTCCAATAGTAACAAGTGCAGTAACCATTCTATATAATTTTTCTGATAAGCTAAATATTTTAAATTTCATTTTCTCCCCCCTATATGAATACAGTTTGTTATTGCTTTATAATACCGAAAGTGAATTTTAAATGCAATTTGATATTGACAAGGTCATTATCTAATGATATGTAGTTAAATCCAGTGATGCATATAGTTCAAATCTTTCTTTTCCTTTCATGAGACCTCCGTAGCTATAGGTAAGTAATTATATAATATTACTAAAATAATAATATATTATTACTGTCAAATCCGCTTAAGAACTTTTTTAATAGCACTAATATATCCCGGTTTATATATCTGCATTCCTTTTTCTTTGACTCTGCCATATGTATCAGAAGTCCAACCCATATGTTTCATAAATTCATCTGAAATCGCATCCCTTAGAGCAGTTAGTTCTGTTTCTGTTAAATCATGCGAAGCTGAAACCACTACAACATTCTGATTGCTTAAATTATTGCTATCTTTATTTGGACGCATATCTATTGTAAGAGTTGTTTGCTCTTTTAATAGAGAATTCTCTCGCTTGAGCTTCTTGTTTTCTGCTATAAGCATACCAACGAGAGCTCGTGTAGTTGGATCTGATACACTTGCTAAGATATCATCATTTATTGTTGATGTTTTTTCTTTCTTTGGCTTTTTTGTAGTGGTATTAGAATAGACAGCCCAAAGATTTATTAATGCTCGATAATCACCGGCATTCTTGTTTCGTAACCCCTGTTCACTGGGACCGCATTCATCAGCAATAAGCCTAGCAATTGTGCCTAATGAAAAATCTTTTACATTTGACTCTGATTGCTTTCTGCAAGTGTCATGTATCAATTCCAATGTTTTCTTTTTTCGTGTTGATGCATTCTCATAAAGCTGTGAGAATAGTTCATCAGGATGCATATTAACCATCTTATTAACCTCCAATTCTGTTATTGTGTTCTGGTCTGTTAAAAGAAGAGCCTGTGTCTATAAACAATGGTGCCTCGTTTATTTTTATGGATTTTATTTCGTCAATAAACTCATTCTTAAATCCGATTTCTTCAAGCTTTTTACGACCAACAGCATACGGAATGGAATCCTTCAGACCACCTGCACGGCTCATTAAAATCCTCATAAACTGATTTCCTGCAATAAGCTGTTCCTCATCCGACAGTGAGAACATAACCGGCTTCTTGCCGTTATTTACGAGTGTTAAATCTATGATTTGTGACCTTTGAAGAACTGCCTTACTTGCATCCGTCTCAGGATACAGTTCTACACCGTTACATATGATTTGAAGCTGTTCAAGTTCATGTTCCGCATTATTGATATTTAACCCAACATCAGTAATAGAGCCAACCGGCACAAGCTGAACATTATCTTTTGAAGGCGTATCTTTAATTATCTTCATGCATTTATCTACAAGACGAAGGGTGGCATTATAATCATTGGCAAGTTTATCGTTCTTCTGTATTTCTTGTGCATAAAGTTGCTCATATTTTAGTAACTCATGCTGTTTGGTAAATACATTCCCATTAAGCTCACATTCAAACTTTTGATTTTCGATTAACTCAATCTCATTCTGATAATTAATAACCCTTTTCCCGATTTCGCCCATATTGTAACCGATGACGTTGAAGTGATTTACCAGCCCGGGAAGGAAAGCAGGACCCGTAACAAACCATCTACATCTTACACAGTTCTGCTCAGGAAATCCCGGTACTGGTCCATAAGTAGTTTTATCAGTATCATCATTTACATATGTGCCACCGGAATCGCATCCAAAACAGCCTTTTGGACAAATACCTTTATCACTGATAACAATACTTGCACCTGATTTTTGTGCATTAATAACTGCTTGATAAGCAATTGGATCATTTGTAGCAACACTTGTTTCCAGCTGTTCATACTTAGCATCTCTAAGAAACCTACCAAATACTTCTTTGTCATTTTCCAAGATTTTTTTCTCGCCTTGATTCATTTTATCTGTTACATACGAAATACCAGCCTTTGTGTAATAGAGTGTCATAACAAGTCTTGCATGACCTGCGATAGCCTTGGAAAGAATCGGCATGGGTACTCCGCCTTCAAGTGCATATGCGGTTATTAAGGAAACTCTCAATGAGTGAAGCGGATAGTATGTAGTTCTTTTACTGTTTGGATTTACAAATTGCAATGAGCTTTCTTTTTCAGCATTTACGTTTGATTTTAAGCTTTCCTCTAGTTTAGCAAGTGTTTTGTACCAAAACCGTTTTAAACTATCCGTGGCAATAGGTAAATGTTCCTGCGTTGGAATTGTAGGATTTCTAAAAATAAAAGTTGCTGTTCCCATCTGTTTTAGGATTTTTATATCTTTAGTTGCCCCAAGATGAGTTGCAGTTAACTCTGTCCAAGGTGTAGGTTTGGAAATAGGATTATATTTTTGCTGCCAATCTCTAAGTTTCGCAAGCCAATACTGAACTTCTTCATATTGCCAAGGAATTTCATAACCCTTATCGGATTCATCCTTATTTATATCTGCTGTTTTATTGGTATTGATGAAAAAACCTGTCATTACCATTTGCGTTGTCCGGTCTTTGAACTTCCTTAAAACGCCTCTTTCAAAAGGATTGTTTTTAGTACCTTTACTTAAACGTGAATCATTTTTAACCCATTGACCATGCATGTTTCTTACGGGCTGTACATACTTGAAAGTATCCATTTCACCGCTGTCCAGCATCCTTACTTGATATGTTCTAAGTGGTAATAAAAGTTTTGTAAGTAATGCTACAGAAGGACCGGGAAACCATAGTTCGTATACCATCTCTGGAAGACTTTTATTATCTCTTTCATATTTTGATGTTTCTCTATACCTAAAAACACAATCAGAGTCAGTTTTATCGATTCTTGATTCATCAACAACAAACCAACACCCACCATGAGCTGGTGAATCAGTTACTTCCTGTGCAAACTTCCAATCTCTAAAGCAAGTAGCGTCAGGAGGGCATAGTATATTGCGGAGGTCTTTTATATATCTGTATGGCAGAACATTTTTATCTGATTCATTACGATTAGAGTTTTTCACTGAGTCGGGAAGGTACTTCGTGAAAGGGTTATGAAATTCGGCAAGTGTAAGTTTATTTCCGAAATCATCTTCAACAGAGAACTTTTCTTCAAGTATCCAATCCACAAAAGCAACCAGTTTTTTTGCACTCTTGATTGCACCAGACTGACTTTTATTAGAGGCAAATAAAATATCATAAAAATCAGGAACAACATATTCTTTTGAAAGATATTCTTGAACAGAACTGGTTATTTCATAAGGAATAAGATATTCCTTGAAAAATTTAGACAACGCCTGTAATGCATTACCTTTATTTCTTACAATAGTTTTTATCCATTCTTCAGCCAGTTCTTTCCACTCCGTAAGGCTGTTATCATATTGAAGAACCCATTCAAAGCTTTCATTAATTGATGTTCCATGCTTCCTAAGTTCAAGCTCTCGCTTGGCAGCCTTTTTTCTAAGAAGTTCTAACTTCATCTTTTCATTTGGACTCAATTCATCTTCATTAAAAGTCCCATCGGAGTTAAACGTTCTGAACCATCTTCTGATTGTATAGGAGGATATTCCATATTCTCGCTCAATATCAGCGAATGTTTTCCCTTCGCAGAGTAGAGTTATCATTTTGTATTTAAAAGAATTATCATATGCCATCTATTTTCTCCTGAATAAGTATTTATTTCTTAAGTTGTTTTCTTCGTCAAACCATACATCTATTTCCGTTTGCATTGGAAGAACAAAACCATTATCTAATGAAGCTGTTGCATTATTCAACGAATCTGTAACCTCTTCAACAGTTGGCTCTGTATATACATCCTGTGATTTTTCGGATTTGTGATGCATTGCCCTTTGCTTAATTATACTATCTATACCGGCTTTCTTTAGTCTCTGTCCATAAGCGTGTCTGTGCCCGTGTGGCGTTGTGCCATAGCTCTTTCCGACCACTAAACCAATCTTTTCTACAGCCTTTTCATGGGATTCTCTCTGTGTTCTTAAAGGCATCATTTCACCTTTATATTGAGGGGAGTGAGATACGAAGGCAAATGGATGAGTATCCTTTATACCATCACGAAGCCTCTTTGCCATATATATTTTCCATACATACATAAATATGTAGCCCCATTCCTTTGAAAGCCAGTATACATGCATATACTTATCTTCGTCATTATCAAGTCGTGGTTCTTTCCATCCCGCAAACCTTTTATCCTTTGCGGAATACTTATTTCGAGGTAATAGGCCATATTTCAAGAGAAGATAACTTTCTCTATCTGTAACATATTTGCCAGTATTAGGGTTCTTAAAATCGTAAGGAGCTTTTCCTTCACTAGGATGATAAATTCGAACAACAGCTAAATTTGAGTCTTCTGGATCAGGAAATACATCCTGAACCCATAGATGAAACACTTCACTATGTCTAAGTCCACCACCATGCATAAGTATAGTAATGGCAATATCACGCCAGTTATGGCTGTCTATAATGCCTAATTCATCGTTCCTTCTTATGTTTTTAAATCCTTCCCAAAGCAAATTATGTATCTGGTTCTCAGGGAAATCTTTTGTATTTCCTCTTGATGAACAAGGTTTTCTTCTTTTGACAACATTACGAGCTTGTTTTGCAGTTTCTGAAATTTCATGAACATCATCTAAATGTCCTAAAAATGAATGTTGGCTCTTGTTGATTTGAGCCATCCAATTTAGCCTTTCTTCATACCTTGTTGCTTCTCTCCAAGGATTTAGCTGAACTGCACCATATTCGTTATATAACCAGTCTGAAAATCCATTTAAAGCTGATAGTAGCATATTTGCTGTTTCAACTCTTTTAGGGAGCCAATATAAACCAGACGGATCTAATCCATCCTCATTAATAGTTCCTGAATAAATGGATTCAGTGAATATTTCAAAGAAATCCTTGGCAGAAGTGTAGTTTTCTTGGTTTGATTCAATATAATCAAGCAATAAGCCTACAGCTTGTACCAATTTGTTATGCCAAGTTCTACTCTTGATTTTATTCTTTAATTGATATTTATGTAACTGTTCTAGTACCTGAGTATCACTATTGTGTTCAATCAGAATTGTAGGTAGGTCAATACTCCTTGCTGAATTATCTCTATATGTTTTTGTAGCTATTTGTACATGTCTCATTGTTATACCGCCTATACATAAATATAGTTAGATTATAATATTATATAATTTACCATATATAGTATTAACTTACAACAATAAAAAAGAAACTATATCGTTAAATATAGTATCTTTTTAGTAGTTTTATTATATAATTTTAACCTTATATAACCATTTAGAAAAGGTACGTTTTTGTACGAAGTATACTATTCTTTCATGTGACTTAATAACAGTTCTCCTATCCCAACATGGTAGCCTGCCATACCAAAGATACCGGACAGATTTTCATCCGCCACTATAGCGAGCGGTAACTGCTTATCAGCAATACCAAAAGCTTCGTAGATGTCTTCCAACGAATCGGACTCTGTTTTAATACGTGTTTTTACAAAAGGTAATATACTCAATGCCTTTTGAAAGGTTATATTACTTCTGTCTGCCTGCTTATTAAGAATTGCAAGTATTTCTACCTTTCTTTTGTGAATCAGTTCTTTCGCATCCATTAATTCGTTTAACAAATGCTCCGTGGGCTCCCTGCCCAAATCCAACCAGATAACAAGGGATTTTTGCTTCAACTCTTTTGAAAGGTAAGTTAGCTCTTCGGTTTCCATATAGAGTTTTCTATTTTTTAAGGCTATACGGTTCTGAGCCTTTCTCTTCTCGTTTATCAAAAGAGCAAGACTCTTATTTTCACCTTCCCGTAAAACCAAACTATATAGCAAGGCATCCACACTGCCATCTGATTCCCGGTTTACCGTCATAACCCGGTAATTACCTGGCCGCAGTTCATATGTTATCTGTTTCTCCCAGGGATTACCAGCAAGTTCTAAATCACGAAAGACCCCGTCCTCCATACGAGCAATGGAATAATTCTTGTAATAAAGGAAGGTGACCTCCGAATTACTTTCCAAAGTCAGATTTGCTTTTTTATTGGGTTCCTGCTCTTTCTCTGTATTTACGGAATGCCAAAGATTATCTTTAAAATATTCAACTGATAAATACAGGGACTCCATTCTTGCCGGAATTCCTAACGTTCTTAGTATAGTAACAAAGGCAATCTTTTTTGTCAGATTACTGCCTGCCGCCAGAGTCAGAGCATTATCCGCAGATGCACTTAAACTTGCATACTCCAACTCCTCAAAAGTACCTATTTTATCTCGGATATAGTCAAAAAGTTTATTTGGATTACTTCGAAATTCTTCCTTTTCTTCTTTCGAAAAACGTTCCATCAGTTTTTTTCTATGGGCAGTTAATTTTTCATAAGAAACCCTAGGACATAAGACATAGGGAATAAAAACATCTTTTTTGAAATTATTTTTATACGGCATTGCCCCTAGCAAAAAATCCTTCAATTCCTCTGCCTTAACATCGGTTAAGTCTTTCCTGCTTAAACTCTCCAAAAGTGCAAGTTTATATCCTGTATATATCCTTGTCTCTTCTTCCTCAAGAAAAGCAGTTATTTGCTCGTGATTCCCTCTTGAATGTATTAAAATCTGTTTCAGTCTCGCCTGCTTTGCAATACTATTCTTTGCAAGAGCTTCCTTTTGTTTTTGACTGTAACTGTTATCATAATCCTCAATATAAACTTTCGCTTTCTCTTGATTAAAAAAGGTATCTTCGTATGCTTTACGTATAATGCCGGCTTTACCTGTTCTTATACTTTGTACCGTCTCCTGTCCTGTAAAAGGTGGATTTTCTGTTACTCTACCCATAGGAGGCTTCATTGTCAGTTCAAAAGGTCTTACTTCTTCACGGAAACTTCCTAAGGTTATCTTAACCTCATCTTCTAATCTTACATCTATTTTACAAAAGCCGTATTCTGATTCATTATGCGCATAGATACATAAATCTCCAAGCCCGGTTTCTAAGAAGGCACATCCTAACTCATCTGTTGTTACGGAGGTTAAGGGATAAAATGCTGCAAAGTTAACGACCTCAAAACGTACCTCAACTCCATTTGCATAACTTCCATCCCGGTTAAAGACCTGCACTTTAATCTCCTTGGTTTTTGCATAGCGAGAGGTTATGTTTAATTCTGTCAATCGTTCATTACAGGAACCAATGGTCTTTTCCATGGTAAAGGGCGAAAAGATACGGCTATGGATGAACATTGCCCTAGAGGCAGGCTGTACAAACCAGCCCTTGTTAAGTCTATCCTCCGGTTCGCAGGCTCCAAGGTATTTCCACTCCCCCTCAATATATACTTCCACCCATGCATGATTGTCATCACAATGGGCCCAGCGTGGTACATAACATTGCCTTGCAGGAATACCTACACTCCGTAAAGCTGCTACAGCAAGAACCGATTCCTCTCCGCATCTGCCATATGTATTACGTATAACAGAAAGCGGGGACAGAGTTCTGATATCCGAAGACTGGTACGTAGCCTTTTCATAGCACCAATAATTTACCTCAAGCACTGCCTTTTCCAAACTTTTTTCCTTTATTCTCGGGTAGATTTCATGAAAAAAGCTTTCACTATAAAACTCTATGTCTTCATTATTAATACGGTATTGTAAAACATAATTCAGAAAAACAAAAGTATCCAGTGTTTTCACCCAGTATAACCTTTCGCGTATTCCCAATGCATGTCTGACAAATCGCAGAAATAATTCTCCATTATAATTCGCAAGGTCACTTAGGGGCATATAAGCATAGAGAAATTTCATACAAATCTCTTCTTCTCCCTTGCAATCAGATAGTATTTGAAACAGATCTTCTTTGCTTCTTGCAAGTTGCCTAATCTTTTCAAAATCTTTCTCAATTCTATTCCGTTCTTCCTTCGTCATCAGCATATTAACTCCCATCTACGCCCTTATGCATCAGGCCCCTATCACGACCGACTCCTTACAAAAGTCCGCCCATCACTTAAGATGGACAATTCTCGTTTTCCATCCTTACTCGGACAGGAAATCTCAAATGTGTTTTTAGTAATTTCCACCACCGGCTCAATGGTGTATTTCCAATCGCCTTTAAGCAAACATAAGTCTGTAGTAAAGCAGCCATTGTGGTCGTAATATTCGTGCGCGTTGTAATATAGCCTACGAAGCTCCCATTTATCATATTCGTCCTGGGGTATGGAATAAACCTCCTGCTCCTCAGTAAAAAACACAAAACCCCAAAGTTCCGGATAATGGATGTTGATTACCCCTTCAGGTGCCCATACCCAGTTATCTTCCGGATAGGGCTGGCCGGTAGCTGGATTTATTTTTTTCTGATATTGCTGCTCTTTTGTTACCTCCACCTTCCATTGTACTCTTGAAAAGTTAATACGATAATATTCTCCTGGCTCAGGTCGCCTTTTGTCAGCAGCACATTCTATAAGTGACTCAAAAGGCATTACGACTTCAATCATCCACCTTTTGTTTTTAGCAGCCGGATTGTTCAGCTCTCCATCTATCTTAACTGCACTCTTAAGTCCTTTTATATCAAAGCTGTTAACCGCCTTCCCCATATCCCGATACGGTTTTGTTAATAATAAGTCCCAGACTGTATTTTTAGCATTCATTTCAAACTCATAATAGCAATGTGTATCTGAATCGGGATCAACAAAAATTTCAAAATCATTATCCTGAAATATGATAGAATCCCGTTCCTCAAGAGTCGCCCATATCTCATCCCCTTCAAGAATTGCTCCAAAATAGAGATTCATATCATCCCAAAGCATCTTTGCCTTAGTGGAAAATCTCGGTTTCCCCTTAAATGACCCTTCGATATCTAAGAATTCTTCTGTAAATTGAGCCGGTGCCCAAAACTCCTTCTCCACATTACCATCTAATACAAAAGGTTCAACTGCTCTTCTGCATTGATATATCGGAGGAGTAAACTCTATCATTGTCTTTGGTATTCTCATCTGCTTATTCATATTATCTCCCATTACATGCCAAAACTTTTTTTATATTTTATTCTACAGGGACATCCAGCTCTTTTCTCATATATCCTGTCAAGGTATTTGTTAAATCACAGCAGTATTCCCAATACATCATTCCGTACAACTTCTGCTCCCTTACATATTCTGCTTTTGCCCCGATAGATTCTTCATCATCATAGCTGATAAAATGCTCTCCGTTAAATAGGTACGGTGCCTTTGCTTCCTCGTCCCAATACCGGATATATCCATTTTTATTTATGTATTCTGCGGCCAGTGTATGATAATTTGGTCCATAACCACCCGTGGTCTGAGCCATTTGATGCAGTCCATTGCTAACGTCTTTAACACCTCTCCATTCTCTGGAATAAAAAGCCGCACCAATTACAAGCTTCTCTTTTGGTACACCAGCTGCTAAAAAGCACTCTACTGCTTTTTTCGTACTAGCGTTGAATAAGTCTGCCTCATTCCCATACAAATTCGTATGATGTCCCGTCAATGTCTGAAAACCGCCTCTTAAATCATAGGTCATAAGCTGTACATAATCTACATATTCCGCAACCTTATCCATCTGAGTATTTCTAGTAAAGTATTCATCTCCTCCAACTGCTGTTGTAACTAGATAATTCTTTTCTGTTAAAGTGTCTAAGGTCTCCCTTAACTGCTTAAGCAGTAAGGTATAGTTTTCCTTGTCACTTTTATCAGCCGCTATTCCAGCAACACTAAAGCACGGATATTCCCAATCTATATCAATACCATCTAAATCATATGTTTCCATTAATTCTTTAGCCGAATCTGCAAGTTTCACCCGATTTTCCTTCGTTCTAGCAGCCTCTGAAAAGCCCCCTGCACTCCAGCCCCCCACAGAGAGCACTAATTTCAAATCAGGATTTAGCTGTCGTAAACGTTTTAAAGCCGGCTTACATTCGCTATGATTCCACACAATACTTCCGTCTATAATATGTCCAAAAGCTATATTTATCACATCTAAACTCTTTGCATCCTCATCAGTTACTGTATTCAAGTCCTTTGTACCAACATACCCAATTAATTGAAACACAATTACTCTACCTCCATTCCAAACCTTTTACTTTGTCATATATGTATGTAGAAATCTAACCGTTCTCACAGATGTTCTGTTCTTGTTATTTACTGTTTTTCAACCCTTCTTATCTCTTAAAAAATCTCCGTACCAGTTGATAACATCTTGCAGTCTATACAATTCTGATTCTTTGCTGCAAGTACGCCAAACCTCTTTGAAATCCATAAACCAATTTTCTAGGTCTGCTGCCAGTATAGCAGGGGTTTTATCCAGAGAGGAACTCATTTTGTAGTCATTACAGCAGATAAAGGCACCAATTTCATTCCAGACAGCCATTCCCTCCATCGCTACCAGATATGGTTTAATAAGCCTTCTTTTTTCTTTATCCAAACATATCAATTTTTTATATAATTCTGATTTTATCAATTGTAAACTTTTATTTTTTTCCTCTGCTTTTGCCAGCCTATCCTGATCTGCAAACTCCGTCTTGCCGAATTCTTTGTATACAACCACTTCTCTCCAATCAAAATACATCTGTTTCGCTGCTTCCCCAGTCAAACCTACGAAACTTTCGGAGCTGTCTTCGTACTCCAGTCGGGATATCTGGCGGTTTATTTCATCAAAATCAAGCATTCTATTGTTCCAGGAAAAAGATGCCCCATAAATGATACCAGGTGTCGAAAATTCAGGATGGTTAATATGACCAAAATCCCCCCAATCGGTGTTCAGAACACCTAGTGCCTCATATTTGTGGGCATATGTACACATTCTCTTAATGTTTTCATAGCAGTTTTCATGGAGATTGATAAATTGATTCCACCCGCCTACACCGGGGCAGACATACTGAACCGCTCCTGCCTGGTAGAGTGCCTTTGTTTCCATTTCAGACTGCTCAGAGGAATATCCCCAATTCAAACAAATTACCTCTTTGGGCAATTCCTTAATAGCTTTCGGAAATCCTGCAATAACATCACCCCAGAACATAGGGCGGCTCCCAAGTTCTAACACATACTCGCAAAGCTTCTTTACATAAGCAATGTACATTTCTTGAATTCCAACCCTATCCGCAAGAGGCTTACTTTTGCCTTTCCCTAAGTCAAAGGTCTCATCTGCACAGATATTAAATTGCTTTGACCTGAATAATGGCAGGAATTCACCAATCAGTTTTTTGGAAAAAGCAAGACTTTCCTCATTAGACACATCCAGTGTATGATGTGCCATGCGGTTAAAGAAGGAGAACTCTTCCTGGTCTTCCTCTGGGCATTCACATAAGTGTTCATAACTTTTACTTCTTAACGCCTTATACAAATGTCCAAAGGTTGATAAAGAAGGTACCAGCTCAATGCCAAGTCTTGCACAATATGCATCCAGTTCGAGGATTTCTTCCCCGGTAAGCGGAGTATCATCCCGCCAGATTTCACTAAAATCCTGAAATAAATAACTATGCTCTACATAAAGCTGCAACTGATTAATTTTATAATAACTAAGCTTATCTGCCAGTTTCTTCAGACTTTCAAGACTCGGAACTCTACCCCTTGTTATGTCATGATAAACTCCGCGATTTAAAATAGCAGGATAGTCTCTTATTATACAATACGGAAGAACTCCACCCTTTTGAGAAACCATCTGTCTTAAGGTTTGAATTCCATAGAGTATACCCTTTTCACTTCCTCCAATAATCGAAACACCGTGTTCGTTGATGTTTAGAAGATATTCTTCTAAAGCCAACTCTTCATTCATACCTATTATTATATCCTGATTAGATTCTACTCCTCGAAACAACTTTAAAGAATACCCCAAATGTTTTTCTAAGTCTCTTTGAAGTAATTTTACATAATAGAATATCTTTTCTGAGTTCTCTGTCTTTATTACAATCTTACTTTTATAGGTCAGAATAAACTGATCTTCCTTTATGTCCATTTCTCTTGGCATTGGCAATATATACATAATAGCTCCCATCCGTGTGCTCTTAACATACTTAGATTACACCTGCACACATACATTATCAGGGCGACAATTGTTACACCCATTTTGCAACTATAAGAATCTGTTTATATTATTGTTATTTCCTCCTGATGCAGCAACCCCTCTCCATCGTGAAGATGTAACTGAAACACACTGCTTTCCATAACAAATTGCATGTTAGCATTCCAGCAAGAAAATGACTCTGCCTTTAGTTCAAGGGTACATTCCTTTGTCATACCTGCCGGTATCCATATCTTTTTGAAGGCCTTTAATTCCTTTACTCTCCGTACGGTATCAGAACACATTTGGCGAAGGTAAACCTGCAAAACACTATAGCCGTCCATTTTACCAGTATTAGTGGCACAGACATGTATCTTTATTCCCTGCTTCTCTATCCCGGTTTTTGAAAAGGTAAACTGTTTATTCGGTGCTGCTTTTGCTTTTTTCTTCTCATTTGCCCCTTCTACTCTTATGTTATGGTAGGAGAAATTTGTGTAACTCTTTCCATAACCAAAAGAATAGAGGGGTGTTTTTTCAACATCATAATAATCCATGGCACGATAGGAGGATTTATAATTGTAGTAAACCGGAATCTGTCCGCAATGTCTTGGAAGCGACACCGGCAGACAGCCGGAAGGAGAGATTTTTCCAAATAAAATTTCTGCAATCGCTTCTCCACCTTTTATCCCCGGATAAAAACTGCAAAGCAAGGCATCCGCCCCCTCAGAAATTTCTGTTAATGCATAGGGTCTTCCCTGTATACTTATGGCTATAACAGGCTTTCCAAGCAAGAACATTTCTTTTGCCAATTGAATCTGCAAGCCAGGAAGACTTAAATCGGAAGCATCTACACCTTCTCCGCAATCCATAGTGACTTTTTCCCCTGATTTCGCTGCACCATTGGAATCAAAAATAACTTTCCCAAACCGGCTGGAAGAACCCCCTAAAACCATAACGATGACATCGCTCTGTCTGGCAATCGAAACTGCTTCTGCAATTTCGTCTTCTTCCTTGTCCATTAAGCCACAGCCTTTTGCATAGACTACTTCAACATGATGTCCTGTTTCATAGCCGTATTCTTCAACCATCTTCTGTATTCCTTTTAACACCGTTACCCCATCCTCTTTTGAAACAGGAGGCGTATAATCCCCTAGTTGGTGGTATATTTCGTCACTGTTAGGACCGATAACAGCAAGTGTTTTAATTTCTTTGAAAGCAAGCGGCAAAAGTCCTGTTTTATTTTCCAGCAATACAACAGATTCTCTTGCAAGCTGAAGACTTTCTTTATAGGTATCATAATGATAGGTTGTGTAGTGACTACTCTCCTCTATATATGGCTTTTCAAAAAGTCCCCGTTCATATTTCATGGTAAGTACTCTCAATACAGCCCTATCCAGTTCCTTTTCCAAGGCAGGTTCACGTGCTATAGCCTGACTCAGTTTTCCAAAGGCATCATCCCATAATCCGATGTCAACACCGGAGCGTAACGCTAACGCACTAGAGGATACATTATCACCTGTCATACTATCTAACTGGTCTATCGCAACTCCGTCTGCCATAACAACACCTTGAAATCCCATTTCGTTTCTTAATATCTCCTTTAAGAGCATAGAATTTCCATGGCAGGGAACACCATCTATCTCATTATAAGCCGCCATAACTCCCTGCACGCCTTCCTCACAACAAGCCTTCATAGCCGGTAGATGAATTTCTCTAAGCTCCCGTTCTCCAATTCTGGCCGCACTTGCATTGATACCGCCCGTTCCTTCTCCCTGGGCGCAAAAATGCTTTGCTACAACAGCAACCTGCTCACTTTGAACTCCCCTTACTAACGCTTTTGCAAATTCTGCTGCCAGGTAAGGATCCTCACCATAACACTCTTCACTTCTTCCCCATCTAGGATCTCTTAGAATATCAAGTGCGGATATCAATGCCATGTCTACACCCATTTCTCTCATTTGCTTACCGCATACCCTATAAGCCTTCTCCACAAGAGAAGGATGAAAAGTTGCTCCCATTGCTAAATTAACCGGCAATAAATAACCGTGCAGTGCCTGGTGTCCGTGGGGACATTCAGAACTTAAAAGCATGGGGATGCCAAGCCTTGAATGTTCAATAACATAACGCTGTATCTGATTATATGCTTTCGTCGCTAACGGACCGTCAAGTCCGGTGCTATAATCTTTTTGTGACCAGGGATCAGCACGGTATAATCCGTACAAAACTCCCAACCCTCCAAATCTTCTTACTTCCTCCTTAAACTCCTCAGAAAGGACAATTTCATCCTCACCAGAATCCTGACCGGCTACTCGTTCATAAATCCGAAAACCGTAAAGCCTTTGGTTTACCTGACCAATTTTTTCATCCAGCGTCATTTGGGAGAGTAAGTATTCTGCTTTTTCTTGTACCAATAAATCATTGCTGCTTCCTGACTTCACATCCAATCCTTTCTTCGTATACCTTTCATCAGGTGATTCTTTGCCTTAATAAGTAATCTTATAGGTTTTTATTTCATACGGTTTAATGGTTATGTCAAAACCCGATGCAGTTCCTTCAACTTGGCCAATTACCTCTTCAATCAGATTGCATTCCTCAATCTTTTGAATTGCCTTTCCAGATAAGTTTACACGTAGGTTCGTAAGTGAATTTTCAAATTCATACATCCTGATTATCATACCGCTTTTATCTTCTGCTTCTTTAATGGTCTCCAAGTATACATTCCGTTTATCTACAGAAACCAAAGAGGTTTTATTGCCTTTAGTCCCCCCTCTAATCACAAATACCGGCTGATTCAGTTTCGCTGCTGCAAATACAGTACCGCCATCCTTAAAGCCTTCTATATGAGGATAAAGCGCATAGGTAAAGTAATGTTCCTCTTGATCTGTAACAGGATTTGGTTCTATTCCAGATTTTATTAAGGTAAGAGCCATGTCTCCATCCTTTACAGAATGACCATATTTACAGTCATTTAGAATACTTACTCCATAATGCCCTTCCGACAAATCGATCCATTTCTGTCCACAGGATTCAAATCTTGCCACATCCCAACTTGTGTTGCTATGTACTTTTCTGGTAATATTACCAAACTGAATATCAAAAGTAGCTTCGTCTGAGTGGATATTAACCGGAAAATGTACCTTCAATAAATGTTGCTTCTCTTTCCAATCCACATAGGTTTCAAAAATAATTCTTCTGTCTTCAGCATAAAAATGAATCTTTTGTTTTATTGTGGATTTACTTATCTTACGTTCTATTTCCAGCGTAGCACGAACAGCCCCTATCTCAGTCCATTGCATCCAAACCACTTCATCAGCAGGCCAAAATTTTTCAGTATAATAGATATCAATATCCCAATTGTCGTAATAAATTGGTTTATCCTCATACATACAAAATAAGTTGCTTTTTTTATCTATCTGTAAAACTTCCCGGTAATTTTCCTTATCATATATGGAGGTAAACAATCCTGCCTCATCCAATTGAATATTATAAAAAGGTGTTTCAATACCATTTTCCCGAATTGAGAAAGGGATTTCAGCCTCAGCATTGGATTTACCAAAAACCTTACTGCCTTTAGAGGGTAAACCTTCTACATATGCTATCGCTCCCTCTTTCGTCTGCTGTACCGGATAGATTTTTCCGGAATCATCCGTTATAGCGGCAGTATCCCAATCCCCTAAATTCACAACATCACTTCTTTCAAAGCCCAAGGTGTTAAAAACAGTGATACCCTCCCCTTCTTCTGTAAGTGCCTTTAAGCGCTCTGACAACAGCAATTGTCCCGCCTCTTCCAATTCTTCATATTCTTGTTTTGTTACATCGTAAACCTGTTTTATGGAAGTACCGGGTAAAATATCGTGAAACTGATTTAACAGAATCTTTTTCCACATGGAATCCATGGCTTCTGCCGGATAAGGTATGCCTTTGTCCTTAGCAAGATATGAGATTAGTTCCAAATCCATCATTAATAACTCACTCTTACGGTTTGAGCGTTTATTTCTTGCCATAGAGGTATAGGTTCCTCTATGATATTCGAAATAAAATTCACCCTCCCACACAGGAAACCTTTTATTATCTCTTACACGCTCTTCTAACTCCTTAAAATAGGTAGCCGCAAACTCCTGACGCACTTTTGGTATACCCTTAATTCCCTTTTCCATACGTTTTGAGATTTCCAGCATTTCTCTGGTAGGACCTCCGCCGCCATCACCGTAGCCAAAAGATATAAGAATATCATTATTGATTTCCTTGTTCTGATAACGCTTCCAGCCCCCCATTATTGCATCCGGATGCAGCATTCCGTTATAAGTTGTAAAAAAGTTTTCCGTACTCTGGCCAACTCCTAATGTTGTTATCAAGTGAGTAAATATTTCTGTACCATCAATTCCTCTCCAACGGAGAGTATCATAAGGCATTTTATTGAACTGATTCCAAGCAAGCTTCGTAGTCATAAAGTAATCAATACCGCATTTTTTCATAATTTGAGGCAGCGCACCGGAGTATCCGAATACATCCGGAAGCCATAAAATCCGGTTATCCACTCCAAACTCTTCTTTAAAAAAGCGTTTTCCATGCAAAAATTGACGTACCAGGGATTCTCCAGAAGTTAAATTGCAGTCTGCTTCCACCCACATACCACCTTCTGCTTCCCAGCGGCCTTCCTTTACCCGTTCCTTTAACTGACTGTAAAGTTCAGGATAACGTTCCTTTAGAAAATAATATAGCTGCGGCTGACTGGATATGAATTTATACTCCGGATATTCTTCCATAAATTTGAGAACAGTTGCAAAACTTCTGCCCACCTTTTCTCTGGTCTGCTCAACGGTCCACCACCACGCCACATCAATGTGGGTATGTCCGATACAGGTGGCAATAATATCCTCATAACCTGCCATATCCTGGTATAACGCTTTATTAATATAGTTTTCTGCACTCTTAATAGATTCATAAAATGCTTCTGAATACGTATCCCTTAAATCCAGATAGTTAATTGTACGATTTAAAACCGTTTCAATATCTCTTCTTACCTTATCATCTTTTTCCATACGGGTGAAAGCACTCAAGGGAACATACAAATCATAATAGAGTTTTTCAATAACCGGATCCACCTCAAGCATCTCAACAATTAAATGAAATTCCGAATGAAGTGTTCCTGTATAAGATTGAAGGTCCAGGCGGTAGGTTTCACCAGCCTTTGCAGCCTCTGTTAAAAAAACCCTCCTATGGTTCATATCAATACCCTGCGTTGCTTTTCCATTTACATATAGAAGAAACTGGGGATTTTTCCCATCGTCCCACTCCTCAATCTGGGTTCGGACATGTAACCATAATGGCTTGTGGTTCATAGTTTCAGGTACAGTAAAGTCAGCTCTGAACCAGTAATGTTCATCAGGCCCATACCAATGCATAGTCCTGCTGTCAAATTCTCTAAAAGACTCCTCATCCTTATCAGCATCGTCGGG
The DNA here is from genome assembly GCF_014218335.1 of Anaerocolumna cellulosilytica. Taxonomy (GTDB): domain Bacteria; phylum Bacillota; class Clostridia; order Lachnospirales; family Lachnospiraceae; genus Anaerocolumna; species Anaerocolumna cellulosilytica. The sequence goes on from NZ_AP023367.1 coordinate 3,211,009, forward strand.
GCGAATAAAATTTCCTTTCTTAAATTGCCAGTTCTGTATCGGGGTCTTTTGCACCACTGAAACCCTTTTTAATTCATCACAAATTACCTGAATTCGTTTATCGATATACTCCATAATCTCCTCCATTCCTGCACAAGTTTCTGCACCTAAAATATGTACTAAATATGGTACAGACATAACCTTTCATCCCTGCCCATTTTAAATATGGTTTTTATTGCTTTACATTTCTTAGGCATGCAAAGGATGCTTTTTAGTAAATTGTATCAGCTCATCTACAGTTGTAAAAGCAAGACCTGTTACCGTATCTGCGCATCCATAGTAAATGGCTATTCTTCCGGTATCACTGTCAGTCAGAGTAGCACAAGGAAATACAACATTTGGAACATCTCCCACACATTCATAATATTCGCTAGGAGCTAGTATGTAAGCCGCCGAACGGTGTTTTACAACCCACGGTTTATCTATATCCAGTATTGCACAACCCATTCGGTATACAAAACCATTACAGGTATTAATTACTCCATGATATATCAAAAGCCAGCCTTCATCCGTTTCAATCGGCACCGGGCCAGGACCTATTTTTTTAGACTGCCAAGCAGAAGCATCTCCACTGTAGGTTGACATTACATGCCTGTGATGTCCCCAGTACTCCAAATCTTTACTCTGGCTCACAAAAATATCTCCAAAAGGTGTGTGACCCGTATCACTTGGTCTGCTTAACATCATATAATAATCGTTGATCTTTCTTGGAAATAATACTCCGTTACGGTTATAAGGCAAAAAAGAATTCTCCATCTGATGAAAGGTCTTAAAATCAAAAGTATAAGCCAAGCCAATCGTGGGTCCATGATAACCGTTACACCAGGTTATGTAGTACCTGTCTTCAATATAACACACTCTTGGGTCATAGCGGTATTCCCTTTTTGTAATTTCTTCATCTTCTCCTTGAAACACAATCGGTTGCTGGTTAATATCCCAATGTATTCCGTCTTTACTAAACCCTGCAAATATATCCATGCTAATACTTCTGCTGTCACATCGGAAAACACCTGCAAAACCATCCTCAAAAGAAACGACAGCGCTGTTGAAAATACTATTAGATGATTCAATCGCATCCCTTTTAATAATTGGGTTGTTCCCATATCTCCAAACCGGCTCTTTGCATCCATGTGGTTTTTCCTGCCATGGAATATTAGGTAATGATACACCTATAATTTTGCTCATAACACTCTCTCCTTTTTAACATTTTTAACTTTATAATTAACATTATGTTGTCTGTTTTGAAATAAATATTAACATTTTTTCATTGATATTACAACTAGTTTTTTAATATATTTATAATTATTCTATACTCTTTTAACATGTATATACTTTTGATAAAATTATTTACATTAATTTTACATTTTTTAGTAATATATGTGAGTTTTCCATAAGCTTTTATACTATATAAAACTTATTAAACCAAAATTCTTCTGCATCTATTTTTTCTGTTCTTAACATTTTAATAACTTTTGTTTGAATAAGTAATTCTTATATGATATAATACAAACAGTTATAACGTTTTAGTAAAAATATGTGAACAATTTATATTAATAAAAAGGAATCACTTAACAATTTATTTATATTCCGGGGGATTTTTATGAGAAAAGTAACGATGCAAGATATAGCAGATGCCCTTAATGTATCAAGAGTATCTGTTTGGAAGGTTTTTAATGATTATCCTGGAGTTTCGGAGCCTTTGCGACGTCAAATCATCGCAAAAGCACAAGAAATGGGCTATTTAAAACTAGGGCAATCCCTCATGACTGGAGAACAGACAGAAAATACCGAATCGGATAACCAGATAACTATTTCTGTTGTGGTATCGCGTCCCGATTCTTCGATTTTTTGGATGAACATTATCCATTGTATTGCAAAAGAACTAACACAAAATAATATAAATCTGATGTACACATATCTTCCGTCAAAGTACAGCAGTTCCTATACGCTACCATCCGCTTTTACAAACGGTACCGTACAGGGGATCATCATGCTGAATGTATATGATACTACTTTATTGCAGATGTTAAATTCCCTGCGTATACCAAAAGTATTTTTGGATATTGTTACTTCTATACCAGAGGACTCTTTAACCGGTGACTTGGTGCTATTAGAGGGACGTAACAGTATCCGCAAAATTACAAACCATATTATCCAAAAAGGACGTAAAAACATTGGTTTTATCGGCGCTACTGATTATGCCAGAACCAATAATGACCGTTATGAAGGCTTTAAAGCTGCTATGACAGAACATAATCTTCCTCTTAATCCCAAACAATGTCTTACCGGTAATATTGGTATCTATACTTATACAGAAGAAATTAACCAGTTTTTAAGCGGGCTAGATAAGATGCCGGAGGCTTTTGTCTGTGTAAGTGACTTTGTCGCCAATTTTGTTATCCAGTATTTAAGTGAACATAATATTAATGTTCCTGAGGAAGTAGCAATCTCCGGCTACGACGGCAGTACCGAATATGGTGATTTGGCTAATTACCTTACTTCTGTTCAGGTTGATACAAAGGCATTGGGTAAACGTTTAGTAAAACAATTGTTGTATAAGATGAATGATCCGGATTCACCAAATGAAATTATTTATCTGTCCTTTGATATTGTATATGGGGAATCCACGAATTTCTAATTCTAGAATATTATATAATTGGAATAGCAAAAAACAGCTCCCGACAAGACTGTATTTCACATCCTGTCAGGAGCAGTTGCATATTAAACTCATATTAAGAACAATCTATTTTTCATATTGCATGGTTACTTGAATCAGCTCCGGTCGATTGAAAAGACGAAGGGGTATTTTACTGTTACCCAGTCCTCTGCTGATAATTAAGGTGGTATTATCACTTTTGTGAATACCTGCTGTTAACTTCGGAAAGAAACCCTGACCCGGTGCATATAATCCATTGGGAAACGGAAACCGGAACTGCCCCCCATGGGCGTGTCCGCTAAACACTAAATCAAAACCATCCTCTACATAGGTATCAAAATACTCAGGTCTGTGGGAAAGAAGTATGTAAAACTTATTCTCCCTATTATCAGAAAACACCTTCAACTGTTCTTTCCAAATATTTTCTACCATTGTAAAGTCTGGATCCATAATTCCGGCTATTACTATACTCTCCCCATCCCGTTCAAACAACACTTGTTCATTATCAAGTATTATCACTCCCGCTTTGTAAAGTTCAGTCTTTAATTGCAAGTAAATTCCGGACCACTTCTCGTGGTTTCCGGTTACGTAATACACATCCGCTATATTAACGGCCTGATTTATAAATTCCATTGCTGTATCCACATTAATTCGATTCGAATCAATCAAATCTCCCGTAACAAATATAACATCCGGCTCTAAATCCATTATTTTTAATAGAAGTTTTTCCTGATGCTTACCGAAACTCTTATTATGAAGATCAGACACCTGTACAATTTTCAAACCATCAAAACTCTCCGGCAGCAATACACTTTTATACGTATAGCTGGTTATTACAATCGAATTATTCTGCCAATAGAAAAAAGCGATACTTAAAAGCAGCAGGCTTAAAGCACAGGCTACTTTCATTTTTATTCCAAGTGTTACTTTTACTTTTCTTTTCATAGTAACTCCCATCTGTGCGCTTTAGTGTATACTCGCATTACACCTGCACACGAACAAAAAGGGATTAACCGAATCACCAATGGTTTCTAAACTAACAAGTACCTTTATATTATTCATTATTCTCATCATGATTAATTATGCGTTCTACAAATGTTTGATATCCTAACGTATGCTCTTTCGTCAAGCCTTTTTTGCCATAAACCTGATACATATCCGCCAGATACAACATACCTGCCATGACTCCGAATTTCTCATAGTATTCTCCATCAACAGCTTCTTTTAGATACCTTCCCTGCATTTTTATATCCGTTTCCTTACTAGCCTTTCTTAATTTAGCAAGACACTTTTGATTAATCTGTTTTAAATCTTCATTGTGCCAATCTGTAGCGCCAATAGCATCATTATATGCAAGAAGATGTGCCATTGCCTCTAAGAATATGGAGGCATTCAATCTGGTTTTATAATCTCCTGATTCTGCTGCCATATGTATATCTGGCAGTAAATTACAGGTACATAAATAAGTAATTGCATGGGTAATCAAATTCCTGATTATCCCTCGAATATCAATTTTATCATAGTACTTTGCCCAGCACCCCAAATCAAAAACTATTACCTCTTTACCCTGGGGATCAATCATAACGGTAGCATCCCTAGCATCAGAGAGGCCTATGATTACATAGACTTCCAGTTTTTCTATCAGCTCACACCAGCCGGGATAAACGGTACTAAAAATTTCTTCGTTATAGGGCGTAAATGACAGCAAACAATTTTTCGCTTCTTTATACAACTTCTTAACATTTGCTTCTATGGTAGAACTGGTGTATTCTGACTTATAAGGAACACTATCAAATTCCCTAATTTTAAAAATCCAATGTTCCCGGAATTTTTCAATATCACCATCCAAAAGATATGAATCAATAATTTCTGTATTTAATATCATTGTCTGCTCTCCTGTTCTTATGCATATACCAGTGGAAATATTTTATCTACTGAAGTATTTTCCATGTACCCTCCTGCAAAAAGTTGTTGGCACTCTCTGAGGCACTTTCTATAATCTCTTTCGAATAACCCATTACGCCAAGAAGCTTAATGGCATTTTTAGATATTGCCCTTCCCTTAAGAAGCTTATAATCAAATAACACATTATCATCAACTATCCGTTCCTGAAAATGGTAGTTCGTATAATAATTTTCTAGGATATGCGTTAACTCTACATCGTGAGTTGCTGCAAAACACACCGCGTTGCTTTTAGCGAAATTCATTAAAATCTGTGAAGAAGCCGCAATACGTTCTAGGGTATTGGTCCCTCGTAATACTTCATCTACAAAACAAAGAGTTGGAGTATCCTTATTTATTAAATCCAAAATACGTTTTAGTGATTTTATTTCTACAATATAATAACTTTCCTTACTAAAAATATTATCCTGTAGAGCCATGGAGGATGCTATCTGAAAATAACTTCCGGAATAGGTTTTGCTTGCAGAAGTATATATGGTCTGGGACAATATTGCATTAATAGCAAGGGTTTTAATAAAAGTGGATTTTCCGGAGGCATTAGAACCGGTAATCAAAACACATTTATCTACCTGAATAGAATTTGTTACTGGGTTCTCTATCATAGGATGATACAATTGTGTTGCCTCCATAAAAGGCGTTCTGTCTTTCTTTAGAACTGGGATGCAGTAGTAATCCAACATGGTCCGGAAAGAGGCGGCAGCTATCATACTATCTATTATACCAATATTTTCATACATATGGTTCAAAGCATCTTTATTCTTCTTAAAACATTTTAACATTGAATTAAATTTAATCAAATCAATATGAAAAAGCATTCTGAAATAATCCAGTACAATATCCGACATGTCACCAACCGGATTTTTTGAGGTTACTATCTTAGAACCTCTCTTAAATTGCTCGAACTTCTTACCGGCAAGTGCCAATTGATCAGTATATCTTTTAATTTCCGGAATTTCAAGCTTAGATATTACTTTAATCCCATTTAGTAGCCGGATGACATACGCGCACACCGTAAAGTATGCATCTATCTGTCCTTTTATTCGATAATACTGTACGATATTGTTAATAAAAAAAACGATAGTTAAAACTCCGGCTAATGCCGGATTGATAGCAAATAAAGCAATGGATGCCAGTAAGCCAACTGCCATAATATAATGAGGAAGACTGTTTCTTTCCTTTAAGTTATTTAGTGCGTTGATATATTCATAAACTGAGATGTTTCGTATCTTACCCATTCCGTTAAGAGCAACCTGAATTTTTTGCCGCTGCTCTTTGTTGTTCTGAAAAAATTCAATCAACCTGTTACGTTCTAACAGTTCTTCTTCACTGAATGTAAGCTTGCGCAGTAAGGAGTACAAATACTCTTCACCCATGGCACTGCCTGTGTTGTTCATCAACATAAAAATCTGTTCCATATCGATATCATTCCAAGTTATATCATCTATATCCTTAGAAGCATCCTTCGTGGAACGATAGTAATAGGTTAAAGATTGCAATGCTTCCGTAGTATATTCCTGTTCCGGGACTTCTCCCCATTGCCTTTCTAGTTTTACAATCAATTTCTTAACGCTTGCTTTTTTGTCATAGATGGACTTGGCAACAAAAGCAGCAAAAACCAACACAATAAATACAATATATTCCATTGTTCTCCTAACCGGCCTGCTGCACAAGTGTCTACATTTTATAAATCTAACATGAGTTTATGCAGCGATGCTATTTACATTTCTTTTACATAAAAAACACACTATCTTTAATTATAAATTTTAATACTTTATCTGTCAATTCTTTCAAGGTTTTTTTATTAACCTTTAATATTTGTAATTACCTGCAAGCCATTGCGGTCAACAAAACAAGAGTTTAGCACAGGATACCCTATGCTATTTGCCCTTTATATAGGTGTCCAGCCATCCGTTAATCGAGTAGGAGAATAATCATTAATTGATTATTCGTCCTCTCACACCACCACGCATGCCGTTCGGCACGTGGCGGTTCAATAGAATTACCTTACTTGTAAATATCTTTCTGTTAATGTTATAAATCCTTGTTCTCTAAGATGTTTGTTCGTAAGAGTTGTAGCTAGGATTGGGCTATTGGAGATTCTCCAGTAGCCTTTTCTTGTATTCGCATGTTCCCATGCCTTCCACTTTAATGCACCTAGCTTTACTAAGTTATCGTATTTCGTTTTAATCTTTTTCCACTGTTTCCAGTAGCAAAGTCTTATACGTCTCCTCAACCATTCATCGAGTTCTTTTAAGGTACTTCTCATATCTGCAAGTTTAAAGTAACTTACCCAGCCAACCATTAGTTGTCTTAGTTTCATTGCTCTAACTTCCATGCTCATTGCATTACTTCTTCCAGTGAGGTTCTTTAGTTTTCCCTTTATTTTCTTGACTGATATCGGATGAACTCTTATTCCCATTTCACCTTTCTTTGGATAAAAGGTGTATCCTAAGTATTTTAGTTTCCATGGTCGGTCTACCTTGCTTTTCTCTTTATTTACTTTGAGTTTTAAGTCTTCCTCAATAAACTTCGTGATACTTTTCATAACTCGTTCAGCGGATTTTCTTGATTTGACATATACATTACAATCATCTGCGTAACGACAGAATCTCAATCCTCGTCTTTCCAGTTCCGTATCTAATTCATGTAACATAATGTTACTAAGTAATGGAGACAGATTTCCGCCTTGTGGTACTCCCTCTGTGGTTACAGTAGTTAGACCTTTTTCCATTACTCCTGCATTTAGATACTTTCTTATCAGTCCGATTACACGTATATCCTTTACTTCTTTATAAATCAGTCCGATTAATTTATCATGATTTACAGTATCAAAGTACTTCTCCAAATCGATATCTACTGCCCATCGGTAGCCTTCATCCATGTATTCTTTACACTTTAAGATGGCTTGATGCGCATTTCGGTTTGGTCGAAACCCATAACTATTCTCTGAAAATTTCTTCTCAAAGATTGGGGTAAGCACTTGTGATATTGCTTGCTGTATCACTCGGTCTACTACAGTCGGTATTCCTAATGGTCTTGTTTTCCCGTTTTCTTTTGGTATTTCTACTCGTCTAACGGCATTGGGTTTATAACTTCCATTTACTATGGATTGCTTAAGTTCTTCGCCATGTCTTTTAAGATACGGTAGAAGTTCATCTACTCCCATCTCATCAATTCCATGACTTCCTTTATTCTTCTTTACTCTTTTAAAGGCTTCATTCAGATTTTCATTACTGATGATTTTCTCTAACAATCCATAGTGATACTCACTTCTAGCGTTCTGTCTGTTCTTTGACGTCATAGAAATGCTCGGCGTCTTTGCATATCTTTCGAGTTCCACTCTATCTTTTTGCAAATGACCTGACTTTATATTCAGTTGTCTGCTTTCATCACATTTCTTTGTTTCTTTCAAACTTCTAAAACCTCCTATTGTTCAGTCCTTCCTATTGGTCGTCGACAACCTCTAGTACTATGACCTCTGCTGACCCCTTAGAGTTCAGCCATACATCACTATATGGGTTGTTGTTTCAAAGTTCATTTCCACAACTTACCTCTAAGGTCTCCCCAGGTAAGAACGCAATCTTCCTCTCCATCTATCTGCCACATTTACACCTTTTGTTTTCGAGTAGTTATAGGGCTTTGACTTGTTAGGCAGCCTTACCCACAAAAGTTTGCCTTATATGTGATTTCTGTTCGTCAGACCAGAGATTTGCCCACGGACTTCCTTCAGATTCGCTCTCACGAACGACACCCTTGTCTTAGGCTATGCACTTTCCACTACTAGGATGTGCTAGGGACTTGAACCCATGAGATTGCGCCCATGCTGGGCGCACCTAAATAAAAAAACTGCCGTTTGGCAGTTTTTTTATAATCTATTAATCATTTATTAATCTTATCATTTTGATAGGGGTTCTATAATACATATTGGATATTTTAATACCTGTTCTTGGATTACTTGCATGTATAACCTGACCGTTACCAATATACATGGCTACATGGTTAATATAACTTCCGCTGCCATAGAATACTAAGTCACCTGGTTTTATGTTACCAGAGTTTACCGAAGCACCTACGGTTGCCTGACTTCTGGATACCCTTGGAATAGAATAACCGAAATTAGCGTATATTCTCATAGTAAATCCAGAACAATCCGCTCCATTCGTTAAGCTTGTGCCGCCCCATACATATGGATTACCTAAATATTGTTTTGCAAAAGCAACTATCTGAGCCCTGATTCCAGACACTCCTGCACTTTCTTCTTCCACTGTAACGGCCTTTTGGAGTTCATAGGAAAGATTTATATATTGCCTGGCTACATAGCCCTCGTCGGCATCTATCTTTACTTTAATCCAATCTGTACTTACTTCTTCAACTTCCATTTCCTCGTCTTGCGGAACACTTGTTACTACGTCTGACAAAAGACTTTCATCAGACCTGATATTTAAGGCAGCTGTATTAACTGTCGCTACAAGGCTTCCAACTTTTCTAGCTAAAGCCACTGCTTCATCACCTGTAATTAAAAAAGAACTCATAACATAACCGGTTACCTTACCGGATTTTATCTTAGCCCATCCATCTTTGTCAACTTCAATAATGGTACAGCCTGCATTCTTTGGTAATTTTCCAATAATCTTCTGATCTTCGCCGGGTGCTTTACGAATATTTAAATGGTTTTCCACATTCGCAATCCCCAAATTATTATAATCATAAGCAGCAACACTTGTTTCCAACGCAGCTATCGTTATTTCAGAAGCTGCGGCAGTATTGCCAGAATTATAATAGTTATCCAGTGTAACGGTTATTCCTGCCATGGGTTGTTCACCATAAACAGTTTCAGCACCTGCATATTTAGTATTTAGAGCAAATAATACAGTACCGGCGATACATAAGGTTGAAATCTTCAGAAACTTTTTATTTACTTGGTTCATCGGGTTCCTCCTATAGACATCCCTTAATATGTATTTGCAGTTCAACCTTTAAGTTGTTACAAATATATTAAATATATTTCTGATTTATTATAGCAAAAGTTCATAATTTTGTCAACAAGATGTCAAAATTAATTTAAACCAATGTAACAACTAGTGATTTATTCCTAGTTTTATGGTAAAATAGTCCAATTTTTATACCATAATCGTTCTTATGCTGTAGAATAAAACTTTCCTCTTATACAAAATTTTTGTCATATCTTGCAGATTTGGCACAAGTAACCTAAGACTATAAATTACGGGAAAACATAAAAAAAGATGGCAGCATTTCCGGCATATGCGAATCTCAGAGTTTTTAACTGACCCCTATTAACAATGCCTGGCTGAATGAACCATCTTTCTACATTACATTATGAAGTTATGAATATAAGTATATTTATTATATTATGATACAGATTATTCCCCCATTGCTGTCGTTAATTATTTTTTGCATAGTATCCTGTAGTTTTAACTGGCTTTCATCTGTCATTTTACTGATTTTGGCACTGATGCCATCATCTACTAATTGTTGGATGGACTTTCCATATATATTAGTTTCCCAGATACCGTCCGGATTCTCAGAAGAATTCTTCTTAATATAATTAATCAAATCATTGGCTTGTTCTTCACTTCCTACAATGGGAGCAATTTCTGTTTCTATATTTGCTTTTATCATATGAATGGAGGGAGCTGTTGCACGTATCTTAACACCGTATTTGTTACCATGCTTCATTATTTCTGGTTCCTCTACCGTTATTTCTTCCCTGGTAGGTGTTACTACCCCATATCCTCTATTACGCACATCACTGCACGCTCCCCCTACCTTCTGATATTCATACTTCATGTCAGCCAGTTCTCTTATTGTGCTGATAAGCTGATATTCGTCGGCAATGGGAACACCAATTAGGTCACTTAAAATTGTGTAATAATATGTTTCATCAAATTCAATATCAACCTTTATGGTTCCGTTTTCCATTTCTATCTTATCAATCTTAAAGCGATCCACATACTGGCTGTCTGTAATCAGATTTTCAGGTCTTGCATCCCGTATAAGTGAAACCTTCTTTAACAACTGATTGATAGAAGCAAGTAAATCTTGTTTCAGCCAGTGATCATCGGATAGCATTTCTGCCCATTTAGGCATGAAGAAATTAATTTCTGATACAGGAAATACTGACAGTATATTGGACATTATTCGGTTAATATCTTCTTTCTTAAGTTGTTCACAATTTACCGGCATAACCGTAACATTGTATTTACCGGCAATGTCATTGGCAAGGTTTAAAGTCGTTTCCGAATAGGGCTTATTTGTATTAAGCAGAACAATAAAAGGCTTTCTCAGACGTTTTAATTCCCCAATGGTCTTTTCTTCTGCCGGTATATAATTATCTCTTGGCAACTCTCCAAAGCTTCCATCGGTTGTAATTACAACACCAATAGTGGAATGCTCGTTTATAACCTTCTGCGTACCAATCTCTGCGGCTTGGGTAAAAGGAATTTCGTAATCATACCAAGGGGTTTTAACCAATCTTTCCTGTTCATTCTCAATGTGACCGGAGGCACCATCCACCATGTAACCAACACAATCAATCAGCCTGATATTAACAGTAGTATCCTCACCCAGTTTTACCTGCGCTGCTTCTTTAGGTATAAATTTGGGTTCTGTTGTCATGATAGTTTTTCCTGCTGCACTTTGGGGTAATTCATCAATTGCCCTTTCCTTATTATGTACATCCTGGATATTGGGAATTACCAATAAATCCATAAAACGCTTGATGAAGGTAGATTTTCCCGTCCTGACCGGCCCCACCACACCTATGTATATGTCACCGCCTGTCCTAGCCTTAATATCATTATATACATCGTATATTTGATTTGATAAGTCAAGTGACGAAAATTGCTCTAACATATGCTTTCCTCCTTTCGGTTATACTAAAGCATATGCAAGAGCAATTGATTTCATGTATTATTGTTTTTATTATATTTTTTAAACTAAAACCTTACCGATAAAATATTTCAAGCAATGCCTCACCACATAGCTAAATCATGATGAAGTTTTAGTAGCTTTTATCTATTCCAACCAGGTAAGCTCTGAATATTCCCTGCGTTTATCTCTTAAGAGTAAATCTGATACCGCTTCCTTTGCAGATTTATTTTCAAACAGTACAAGATTTACCTGTTCGACGATAGGCATTTCTACATTGTATTTTTTAGCCAACGCCAGGGTTGCTTTAGCAGAAAATACTCCTTCCACTACCTGATTCACTTCCTCCATGGCTTTCTCCATCGTATAGCCTTGTCCAATCAAAAAGCCTGCATTACGGTTTCTGCTGTGCTTACTGGTACAAGTTACAATTAGATCACCCACACCCGAAAGCCCGGCAAAGGTTTCCATCTTACCACCCATAGCAAGACCCAGTCTACTGATTTCAGCAATGCCTCTAGTCATTAATGCTGCTTTTGTATTGTCACCAAAACCTAGCCCGTCTGCTATACCAGCAGCCAAAGCAATGACATTTTTAATGGAACCTCCAAGCTCTATGCCTACCACATCCGGACTAGTATAAACACGAAAACGTTCACTCATAAATACATCCTGAATGAAATAAGCACTAGCCTTGGTTTCTGCTCCTACAACACAGGTTGTGGGAATTCCCCTGCTAACTTCCTCCGCATGACTTGGTCCTGATAATACAGCAATATCAGCATGATTAAGCTCTTCTTTTAAAATATCTGTTAATGTATTTAGAGTAGATTCTTCAATGCCTTTTGCAACATTGACTACAATTTGATTTTCCTTTATAAAGGGTCTTGCAATTTTTGCTGTATTTCTTACAAAAGGTGATGCCACTGCAAATACAAGTAGTTCTTTATCTCTGCAGGCTTCCTCCAATTCACCACATACTGCTACACTTTCTGGAAGTTTTGCACCTGGAAGTTTGTCTTTTAATTCCCTTTCCTCATTTAACAGTTTTACCTCTGACTCAAGTGCCGACCACAAGGTGACTTCATGTCCATTGTTCCCCAGCAAAATAGCAATTGCGGTTCCCCAGGCTCCCGCACCTAAAATACTGACTTTCGCCATTACAAATACCTCCTTTTGTACATTACATATATATACGCCCATTGACTGTTTTAATCATGGTGTGTAACATCTTAGCTTCACATGTGTCTTCAATTTATATCTAAAATAAGAATCATAGGAATCACTTCACTTTAACTTTCTGACCCAATTTATTTTCTGTACCACTTATTAATCGTTTTAGATTGGATTGATGCTTAATGAATGCTGATATAGTGAATATCCCGCTGACAATCAGCATATGTATGTTTCCGGTATAAAGCACCAGTACCCATATCGGAAATAGCAAGGATATTAACAAGGAGCCTAGCGATACATATCTGGTAATCAGTACTATCAAACAAAACACAGCACAAGCCAAAAGCCCAAGCCTTAGGTCAAATGCCAGCATAACACCTGCTGTTGCAGCGATTCCCTTTCCGCCCTTAAAATGAAGCCAGAAGGGAAAATTATGCCCAAGTACAACCCCTAAACCTGCATAAAGAGCTAACAGTTTAACACTAGGCTCTTTTGTATACAAAACAAGATACACAAGCAGAATAGGGATAATAGCTTTCATTGCATCCCCTAAAAAGGTCAGCAGGCCGGCCCTCCAGCCTAATGTGCGGAGTGCGTTGGTTGTACCGGCATTTCCGCTGCCATATTGCCTGATATCAATATTATTTGCCCTCCCGATCACATATGCGGTAGAAAAACATCCGAAACAATAACCCATTCCTAAGCAAATCAATATTTTAAGCAGCATACTATTCTTTTTCCTTTCGCTCCCTGATAAAAAACTTTAATGAAGTTCCTGCAAATCCAAAAGCTTCCCTAATTTTATTTTCAATATATCTGGTATATGAAAAATGCATCAACTGCTTATCATTTACAAAGATTACAAAAGTCGGCGGTTTCACGGAAACCTGGGTAATATAATATAGTTTCAAACGCTTACCCTTATCGGAAGGGGGCTGCTGCATAGCAACAGCTTCTGTCATAATTTCATTTAATACACCTGTTGAGACACGCAGGTTCTGATTCTGAATAACCTGCTCAATCAAATCGAACATTTTGGGCATTCTCTGTCCGGTTAAAGCAGAAATAAATATCATCTCTGCATACGGCATAAAGGATAAAGTTTGTTTTATCTTAGCCGAGTACTGGTAGATGGTTTTATCGTTCTTTTCAATGGAATCCCATTTATTTACTGTTATAATAACGCCTTTTCCACGTTCATGGGCGATTCCTGCTATCTTTGCATCCTGTTCCGTGACACCTTCTCCTGCATCAATAACAAGAACTACTATATCAGCGCGTTCAACTGCAGATACAGTACGCACTATACTGAAACGTTCAATATCTTCCTTTATTTTATTCTTTCGCCTGAGACCGGCTGTATCAATAAATACATATTCTTTTTTATTATAGGTTACGGTAGTATCTATGGCATCTCGGGTTGTACCTGCTATATCAGATACGATGACTCTGTCTTCACCTAATAATTTATTAATAATAGAAGATTTTCCGACATTTGGCTTTCCGACAATGGCAATCCTTGGTCTTTCGTCTTCCTCTTCCGATGCGGCATCGGTAGGAAAATGACTAATTACTTCATCTAACATATCTCCAAGCCCTAATTTGGAGGCGGCGGAAACAGGGAACGGATCACCGATTCCAAGATTATAGAACTCATATACATCAGGCATTAGCTTTTCAAAGCTGTCGACTTTATTTACAACAAGTATTACCGGTTTTGTAGAACGTCTTAACATATCTGCAACTTTGAAATCATCATCTACAAGTCCCTGTCTAACATCAACAATAAACATAATAACATCCGCTGTTTCAATAGCGATTTCAGCCTGCTGACGCATATAAGACAATAGTACATCACTACTTTCCGGCTCAATACCACCGGTATCTATCATTGTAAACTGTTTATCCAACCAGGTGACATCTGCATATATACGATCCCTGGTAACTCCCGGAAAGTCCTGCACTATTGCTATTCTTTCTCCTGCCAGGGCGTTAAATAACGTTGACTTTCCTACATTCGGTCTGCCAACAATTGCAACTATAGGTTTACTCATGTGTTTCCCTCTTTCCTGCAAATCATATTACCGATTTGCCTTTTGTAAAATTCATATCTTTCATTAATACTTTAACTTGCGCTCTAAAACACCATCAATTAAAGACTTTCCGTCTGATTGTACAATACGAGTCTTTGTTTGTAAAGCCTTTTTAACATCATCTACGGTAAAATCATCCAGCAGAATCCTCTCACCGTTTCTTAAATGAACTTCAGATAATACTATCCTAATCAGACAATAAACCGGTTACAGTACTAGATTTACTAAAAACTCATTCATATATAGTATATACGATTCCCTTGATATTAGGATACTTTTTCTAAAGTATTTCTATTTTTGTCCTCTCTAATTCTATTCTTACATAGTATAGCAGTTGTAATGGAAATTATCAAATATATTTTGCCAAAACAGCAGATTCCAATAGGTTCTTAACATTGCAAAGTACCTCTTGCCGTAAGGCTTTATTAAGTTTATAATAGTCCGTACCAATATAAAATTCTTAACTTAAATTACTATTTTGAAAGGAACACCTGCATTGCAGGTCACAAAAAAATTATGAATATACAATTAAAGCACCAACTAACTGTTGCCGAATACAACGATATCCGTAAATCTGCTGGCTGGCTCACACTTTCAGAAGTACAAGCTGAAAGAGGTCTTAAAAATACTTACTATCTAGTTGCTGCCGTCCACGATGACAAAGCCATCGCAATGGCAAGAGTTATCAGCGACGGCGGATATGTTGTATATATTTCAGACGTGATTGTAAATCCTTCATATCAAGGATATGGTATTGGAAAGTTGATGATGGAAGACATTATGAACTTCCTTAAATCCGATATTGCAAAAGAATATCCGGTTATGATTAATCTTATGGCCGCCGTTGGAAAAGAAAACTTCTATGAAAAGTTCGGTTTTAAAGTTCGTCCCTCGGAAGATACAGGTGCCGGAATGTCTCAGTGGTTAAACTTGTAAAAAAATTTTAAAATATTTAAAATATCACTTGACCGTGACCTTACGTAACCCCTTATAGTTACCTTAGCAAATAAATCAACCTAAGAAATACACAAAATATTAAGGAGGATATTATGAGGACATATTTAATTACAGGGGGCATGGGCTTTATTGGCTCTAATTATATTCATTATCTTTATGAAACCCAGTATATGAGGACATCTGAAATACCAAACTGCGGGGATACCGATAAAACAAAAAGTAAAGAAACCTTTCGTATTATTAACTTGGATTTATTGACTTATGCAGCAAATCCCGAGTATGTAGAAGAATTTAATCACTTGGAGAATTACATTTTTATTCACGGGGATATCTGCGATGAGGAGTTAGTTACAAATATTTTAACAGATTATGAAGTCGATACCATCGTTCATTTTGCTGCGGAAACTCACGTAGACAATAGTATACAAAACCCTGACCCTTTTATCAAAACCAATATTACAGGTACCCATGTCTTATTAAAATCAGCAAAAACTGTTTGGGAAGCTCCAACCGGATACAAGGATAAAAAGTTTTTATATATTTCGACCGATGAGGTATATGGTACACTAGGCAAGGAAGGATATTTTAGAGAAGATTCCCCAGTCTATCCCAAAAATCCGTACTCCGCTGCAAAAGCTTCCGCAGAATTATTGTGCAAATCCTATTATAATACCTACGGTTTACCTGTTTTAATAAGTCGTTGTAGCAATAACTATGGTCCTGGTCAGCACCCCGAAAAGCTTATTCCTCTTTTAATAAAGAACTTAACTGAAAAAAAGAAACTTCCCATATATGGTGACGGCACTGCGGTAAGGGACTGGTTATATGTAGGCGACCACTGTTCTGCCATAGAGAAGATACTGGATTTAGGCAAGCCGGGGGAGATATATAACATTGGCTGCAATAATGAAAAAAACACTCTGGAAATTGCAGAAATACTGCTCTCTATGATACCAACCACGCCTGCTGTCACCCTACAGGATGCTGTTAGTTTTGTACCAGACCGACCTGGCCATGATATGCGGTATGCCATAGATGCAAGTAAGCTTACAACAGAGCTTGGCTGGAAACCTAAAACAGATTTTGCACAAGGTCTTTTTAATACTGTTAATTGGTACCTCAAAAAATACAAACAATAACATAGTATTTACTGCGAAATATAATAAGGTGCCTTGCCACTCCACCAGAATCTGTTTTGGTGATTTAGACTGTTTCCATCACACAAGTAATTGTTTAAATCGAACTACAAAGATTAGATTATCACCTACAAAACTATTTCAGTTAGGAGGAACGTCATATGAGGGAAGACGGACTATATAAAAGCGGGGAATTTGCAAAAAAAGCCAATGTGTCCATCCGTACTATCCGTTACTATGATAAGCAAGGGCTTTTAAAACCTTCCTATGTAAACAAGTCCGGCTATCGTTTTTATAGTGACCTAGATTTTGCAAAACTCCAGAAAATAGTGAGCCTAAAATCCCTTGGTTTTTCTTTAGAAGAGATTATGGAACTTGTCGTACGAGATAATGAGCATAATTATCTATTACAAAGCTTTCATCAACAATTAGAGCTGATACGAAGCAAACAGGAGCATCTTAAGCTTATGGAGGAATCTCTCTTATCAGCTACAAAAGAATTGGGGTTAAAGGAGCAAATTGGATGGGAGCAGGTTCTTCATCTAATTCATCTCTCAAATATGGAAAAAGATATACTGAATCAGTATCACAATGCTTCCAACACCAAGATAAGAATCTCACTTCATAAAACCTACAGCCAAAATTCACAAGGCTGGTTTCCATGGCTTTATTCTCATTATAACATAGCTCCCGGAGAAACTGTTTTGGAGCTTGGCTGCGGTAATGGAGAGCTTTGGAGGATGAATCAGGAAAAGTTACCACAAAATGTAAAACTTCTGCTGACCGATTTGTCCTCGGGCATGTTAAAAGATACAAAAAAAGTTCTGGCACATACTGGCCTGTACACCCAGTATCATATACTCGATTGCCACAAGCTGCCCTTTAAAGATAATACAATAGATAAAATCATTGCAAACCATGTAATGTTTTACATCAAAGACCGAAATAGCACCTTTCTTGAAATAAAGCGGGCACTAAAAACAGATGGGGTTTTTTATTGCAGTACCTATGGTAAAGAACATATGAAGGAAGTCAATGATTTAGTAAAAGAATTTGATTGTCATATTGCTCTTTCAGAAATAAATCTATACGAAATATTTGGTCTGGAGAATGGAGCACAACAGCTTTCCAAGGTGTTCTCTGATGTCACTTTAAAAGTGTATGAGGATTATTTACTGGTAGATGAAGTTCAGCCTTTAATTGATTATATACTTTCCTGCCATGGTAATCAACTTACGTACTTAAAGCATAGATATGTCGAATTCAAAGATTTTCTAAGTACTAAATTAAGAAAATATGGCAGTATCAGAATTACAAAAATGGCAGGTATGTTTATTTGCCGTAAATAGCCTAAATTAAGCTGCACCTGAATAAACTATAACATATGGAGGTGCAGCTTTATGTTAAAAAAGAATTTAAGTACTTTAATTATTTTTATCCTGTTGCCAATTGCAGTCGGAATGATTTCCTCCGTACTTGCCGGTAACATAGCCGGAACCTACAGTCAGCTTAACCAGCCGGAATTAAGCCCTCCTGCTGCTGTCTTTCCTATTATATGGACAATATTGTACACATTAATGGGTATCTCCTCCTTTCTTATATTTATATCCGATTCTCCGTATAAAGAAAAAGCTTTATGGATTTACTTTCTACAGCTTTTTATTATTTTTTTGTGGTCTCCCATCTTTTTCGGTCTGCAACTGTATCTGCTCGGCTTTCTTTGGCTGCTTTTATTAGTAGTACTAATTGTTATAATGATACTGCGTTTCTATTCCATTGACCCTGTAGCCGCCTATTTACTGAT
The DNA here is from genome assembly GCF_014218335.1 of Anaerocolumna cellulosilytica. Classification (GTDB taxonomy): domain Bacteria; phylum Bacillota; class Clostridia; order Lachnospirales; family Lachnospiraceae; genus Anaerocolumna; species Anaerocolumna cellulosilytica. Next base: position 3,229,720 of record NZ_AP023367.1, read on the forward strand.
TCCCTATTTGCTGTGGTGCATCTTTGCTGCTTATCTAAGTTTCGGAATCTATGCAAGGAATACATAAAAAATAATTCCATTTCTACTTATGCTTATGTTGACGAATACTCTTCCTCGTGATATAACTAAATAGGTTGATTATTGAATACAAAAAGAAGCTAATATAAAAAACTATGGAGGAATCAACATGACATCAGTTGACAATTTAGATACGATTCCGGTCGCACCTTTGAAGATTATATCCTTAGACAGCTTTAAGCCTTTGGCTAATAAAGTTGATAAGTTAATTGTAACCACCAGGCAAAGCGAAGCCGAAACAAAGAATCCCATCTATTCCTTTCCCGGCTATGTAGCCGACAGTTATTTGGTAGATGCAGATTGCCCAAGATTCAGTTCCGGAGAAGCGAAAGGTATATTAAGAGATTCTGTTCACGGCACTGATTTATTTATACTTGCCGATGTAGTAAATAATAATCTTTCCTATGGTTTTTATGGAATTGAGAACCGAAAATCTCCTGATGATCAATTCCAGGACTTAAAAAGAATGATAGATGCGTGCAATGGAAAGGCTCACCGTATTAATGTGATTATTCCTTTTCTATACGAAAGCAGACAGGACAAAAGAACTAATTTGGAATCGTTGGATTGTGCTACCGCACTACAGGAACTACTCTACATGGGCGTTAAAAATATTATTACTTTTGATGCTCACGACCCCAGAATAGCCAATGCGATACCAATTAGCGGCTTTGATAATTTTTATACCTCCTATCAGTTTATTCAATCTTTGTTGACTACTGAAAAGCATTTAAGTCTTGCAAAAGAGGATTTTATGGTAGTAAGCCCGGATGAGGGCGGTATGTCAAAAGCTGTTTTTTATGCTAATATCCTAGGTGTAGATATGGGTATGTTTTACAAAAGGCGTGATTACTCAGTGGTTGTAGATGGTAAAAATCCTATTGCTGCACATGAATTTCTAGGTACCAGTGTGGAAGGTAAATCTATTTACATTATGGATGATATGATTGCCTCAGGACAAAGTGTTTTAGAAGTGGCAGCTGAATTAAAGAAACGTAAGGCTGATAAGATATACATAGCTGCTACCTTTGGTTTATTTACAGAAGGCTATGAGCAATTTGATAAATATTATGAGGCAGGTCTTTTTGACCGTGTATACACTACTAACTTAACCTATTGTTCCGAAGAATTAATGAGTAAGCCTTATTATGCTACTGTTGACATTAGTCGTTATCTAGCCCTAATTATTCATACAATTAATCATGACAAGACATTGGAAGATATCTCAAATCCTAAAGCAAGAATTCAAGAAATGGTACGTGAATATAAAAGCAAATAACTCTTATTGCTATAGTACTTTTATGCAACAAACCATATTAATAAAGCCCCCTGTCTTTTACAAACATGAAAGACAGGGGACTTATTTTATTTTTGACTAATTTATGGATCGGTAAGCATTAAAAAAGCAGCCATTGTACCTCTCTTTCCCATAGTAGCCCTATGAGAAAACAGCCATTTTGAATTACAGCAGGTACACACTTCGGATATATGTATATTTTCTTCTTGAATACCTGCCTCTAAAAATACCCTCCGGTTGGCTTCCCATAAATTTAAATGATATTTCCCATTTCCTTTTTCTTTAAGAATGTCCGTAATACCCACTTTAAATTCACTGGAAAACGCTTCTGCTAGGTCTTTACTAACTTCATAGCAGTCTCTACAAATAGATGGCCCAATAAGTACTGTAACATCTTTCGGATTTGTTCCAAAATGTTTTACCATCGCTTGCAAGGTTACCTGACCCATCCGGCTAACCGTGCCACGCCAGCCGGAATGACTTAATCCGATTGCCGGTTGCCTGGTATCAACCAGGAACAATGGTACACAATCTGCATAAAAGGTTGCTAAAGGTATTCCCGGCTCATTTGTTATAAATCCATCTACTCCCTCATAATCCCTGGGTTTGCTTAATCCTTTTCCCTTGTCCTGAGACGTTATAACTCGTACTGTGGTTTTATGTACCTGATGGGTAGCAACCACATCTTCTAGTACAAACCCCATTCCTGCACATATCCTTTTATAATTTTCATCAACATCGGCAGAATCATCTCCACTAGAGTAGCTTAAATTCATGGATTCAAAAATTCCTTTACTGACACCCCCTAGTTTCGTTGAAAAGCCATGCTGGATAGAAGGTAGTTTTGATAAGCAAGGAAAAGTAAGGTAGGGAACCTCACCCGTTGTATTTAAAACGGCATGTTCATTATTCGTAAAATGCATATTCTGCTCCAAGTTCAATCACTTCTCCTCTCTATCTCTCTATACAAATCTAACTCACATACATTTTCTATTACATTAACTTTGATATTATTTCTGTACCAGATAAGCAATGCTTATTGCCATCCTTAGAATCCGTATAATATGCTTCGCTAAACTAAACAGCCTCAAAAGCGTTTGAGATTAACTGAATATCTTCACCCAGTATACTGACTACATCAAACCGGCAGGGAGTCTCTACCGATATACCCTTTTTATGCATATAATATCTGGCTGTCTCCGTTATCTTCTTCTGCTTATAAAAATTCACAGCTTCCTCCGGAAGCCCCATCCCTTTCGTACTGCGATATTTGACTTCAACGAATACTAAATAATTCTTATTCCAAGCTATTATGTCAATTTCTCCAGTGCGACATTTAAAATTTTGTTCAGCAATTACAAAGTCTTTTTCCACGAGAAAGTCTTTCGCCTTATCTTCATACTGCTTACCTATTACCCTCTTATTATACATCCCCTTAACTCCAATACGAAACACTTTAGAATAATTTTCCCCTGCTACTTTTCAGCCATAACCTTCCCTTTAATCCTATCCATATTATCTACAAATAGCAATACTTCCGAAACAACATCATATAATTCCGGTGGTATATAATCTCCTATCTGTAGCTTTGATAAGGTAGATGCCAGACCACTATCTTCATGTACCGGTATTCTATTCACTTCTGCTGCTTTTAGTATCTTATCTGCCAGGTAACCTCTACCGGATGCAATGATTTTAGGTGCCGCCTCCTCTGTATTATAACCCAGAGCAACAGCCGTTCTTGATTGGATATCTGCGGCTACCTCTTTATTTTTAGATTTAAAATCCATAACATTCCTCCTGTCAAAATCAACAGTTATGTACACCACTACATGCAATTAGAACCATCTATTCTTACTCAGCTATAAATTTTTTAAGGAAACTCAAGCGATGTATGGGTGAAGGTCCAATCGTTTTTATGGCCTCTATATGTTCCTTGGCACCATATCCTTTGTTAGAAGCAAAGCCATATTCTAAGAATATCTTATCGTATGCCGTCATCAGTCTGTCTCTGGTAACCTTGGCTATTATGCTGGCGGCGGCAATTGATATGCTTTTTGCATCTCCTTTGATAATAGGTACTTGCTTTAATTCTACTTGCGGTATCGTTACCGCATCGTTAAGCAGAATATCGGGCTTTACAGATAAATTACCGATTGCCTGCCGCATTGCTTCATAGGTTGCCTGCAAAATATTTATTTCGTCTATTCTTGCAGGTGGAATACTTCCTACACCCACTGCAACTGCCTGCTCCATAATTTGGTCATATAATTCTTCTCTTTTTTTCTCAGTCAATTGTTTGGAATCATTAATATAGAGTATATTACAATCCTTTGGAAGAATGACAGCCGCAGCAACAACCGGACCTGCCAACGGCCCTCTTCCAACTTCATCTATTCCGCATATGGCCTGGTAATCCTGATATTTACGTTCATATGTCTGCATCTGAAAGGTACGCTGTATTTCCTTTACATACCCTTCATGTTTTTTTGTGAATTTATCAAGTAATTTTACAACCCCGGTACGTTCATCCGCTCGGTACTTATTGATTATATCGGGTAGTTTATCAATACCTGTTAGTTCTAATTCATTTTTAATAGCTGTAATAGTTAATTCCAACGTAATCACCTATCTTTTTTTTATTTTATCCTGTCATACAGACTTTTTTTATATCTTATCCTCTAATTCAGAGGCAGCTTTTGTTAGAGTTTCTTCTACTTCTGGCGGAAATTCCAAGGTAATGTTTCCTAGTCTTCCATTTCTAAAATCATCCGTCACAAAACCGGCTGCTTTATTTAAGTCTAATTCTCCGCCTTTTAATCTACAAGCCCTTTTTTCCGCTATTGCACTTAAATTTCCTTCAGCTGTTTCCTGCTCTTCTATACCATAACGACCATTCAGACAGCCCTTATAGTGTGTCGACAAGAACGCTATCAGCTCTATAGAAAGTTCATATATATTTAATATTTCTTCCTTAATAGAACCGATAAAAGCAAGTCGCAATCCTACAGACTGATCCTCAAATTTAGGCCATAATATACCCGGAGTATCTAACAATTCAATGGTTTTGTTTAGCTTAATCCATTGCTTTCCCTTTGTTACCCCTGGCTTATTACCTGTTTTTGTGGCTGCCTTACCTGCAATACTGTTAATAAAGGTAGATTTACCTACATTGGGGATACCAACTACCATAGCTCTTAGAGGGCGGTTTAATATGCCTCTCTTACGATCTCTTTCAATTTTTTCTTTACATGCTGTAACAACAATATCATTTACTCTACGTATTCCATTGCCATTTTTAGAATTTACCATCGTTACAAAGTAACCTTGTTTTTCGAAATATTCCTTCCATTTTTCTGTCTGCGCAGAATCTGCCAAATCATATTTGTTTAGAAGAATTACCCTGTATTTATTATTAGCAAGCTGGTCAATATCCGGATTCTTACTGCTTAACGGAACACGGGCATCTACCAACTCGATTACTACATCAATTAATTTCATATCCTCCTGCATCATACGTTTTGCTTTTGTCATATGACCAGGATACCATTGAAAGTGCATTATTTTTCCTCCTTGATTACATTTAGGTTTGAAATAAAGGCAAAGTCATTAGATCTTATCCAGGCTTTTCCGATAATATCATCTGCCAGTATATTACCTATATTGGCAAAACGACTGTCCTCGCTGCTATTGCGGTTATCACCTAACACAAAATATTCATTTTCATCAAGGGTTATTTCTTCTTCTGCCAGCCCGCTGTTTACCATAGCCTCAACTGGTATCTGCTCTGCTAAAACCGTTCCATTGATAAAGACACTGCCTCCACTAATCTGAATCGTCTCGCCGGGCAACCCTATAATTCTCTTGATATTCAAATAGCTGTGTTCCTTATTGGTCTGCTTAAATACTACTACATCATATCTCTTGGGTCTAGCAAAGCGATATGCAAATTTATTAATAATAATTTTATCCTGCTCCACTAAGGTTGGCTCCATAGAATTACCCAGAACTGTTGTTTTTTCCAAAGCGTAATTCGTTATTAAATAAGCGAATAAAATAACCGCAGCGATTTGAAGGATCCAAATAAAAATTTTAATCGCTATCTTTTTTACAACGGGACCTCTGTTTTCCCTATCAAAATCAAATTCCATAACTGACTCCTATATATTTATCCGGTATTACCGATATATGTCTGCCTATTCATAAATTATAGGAATAACCTTGCCGGATTAATCATATGTAATTTAATCCCAATGTTCTTTCCTATATGATTAAAAAGGGACAATACCTAAGTAGTTGTCCCTTCCAATGCTTCATGTTGTTAATATTATTTAATGATTTCTTTAACTTTAGCCTTCTTACCTACTCTGTTACGTAAATAAGTTAACTTAGCTCTTCTAACTTTACCGCGTCTGATAACTTCGATTCTTTCCACACTTGGGGAATGTAACGGCCAAGTTTTTTCTACACCGATACCATTAGAAGATTTTCTAACAGTAAATGTTTCTCTTGAACCACCATTCTGTCTTTTTAAAACAGTTCCTTCAAAAATCTGTGTTCTCTCACGGTTACCTTCTTTTACTTTAGCGTATACTTTTACAGTATCGCCAACGTTAAAGCTGGTAATTTCGCTTTTAAGCTGAGCAGCTTCAATGTTCTTAATAATATTGTTCATTTTGTGACCTCCTTAAAATTTAGATGTTCTTAATACCTTGCTCCAGGATATGTATACCATGTCCATACATTAGTTAAGCGGTGTATCAGAGGACCATCCCATCTCACAACATCTTACTTTATCATATTATAAGAAAGATTGCAAGTACTTTACATTACATAATCACGACAAACGCATGAATGTGTTCTATTAACAAGCACTTGAATGTATCTTTTTTAAGTATTACAGATTCAGAATGTTTTCCAAGTGTCTTTCAGGATTCGTTCCAATTGCAAAGCGTTTCATTTTCAGGCTCATGGGCGTTTTCCTTAATTCATATATCCTTAATACGTTCAATGCCAGTTTTCTCATGATATTTAAATTAAATGCTGCCTGCTTTTCAAGGGTGTGGTTGTCATCCTCTCGAAAGGTTACATCCAGATGCCAATGAAAACTTTCCACCATCCAATGTCCCCGAATCGCTCGGGCAATTTCGCTGACCTCTAGTGGTAGACTACTTATAAAATATCGGGTTTCCGTTATCTCTACCTCGTTTCTGACTATAGTATTGCGTGTCATTGCAATGGATTTCAGCCCTGCCCAGTCCTTCTTCTGCTCTAGCCATGCAATATCTACACTCTGCCAGTATTCGCGCTTCTCTATGCCGCCTCGCGCTTTCTCTATTGTCTTTGTATAGGCACACTGCTCCAATAATCCAACATCATCAAAATATAATTTCACATCCTCATGAAGTCTTCCCTGATTTCCTTTTAGGGCTAGCACGTAATCGGCTTTCTTTTTCCATATCTTCTTTACAATCTGCGTTTGCGTTCCCATTGCATCCGTTGTAATGATATGACCTTTCACGTTCAAATCGTCAAGCAGTTCAGGAATCGCTGTAATTTCATTGGTCTTTTCTTCTACTCGCTTTTGCCCAAGGCAGATTCCTTTCTCGTCCACTGCACTGACAATATGGTTTGCATTCTGGTCTTTGTTCCTATTTCCACATTGTGTTTTTCCGTCAATGGCGAGGATTTTTTTGATTTTTTCTCCTTCTCCGCTACTTAGCATCTCATTCCAAAGCAGTTGGAATTTCTGAAGAAACTCTGGGGATACCATGCTAAATACACGTTGAATCGTATCGTGAGAAGGAATGCCGTTTGGAAGCTCCAAATATCTTCGCAGAAACTTCTCATGTTCTTTCCCAAATATTTCTATTGCTATCCATTCGTCTGCATTTGCCAGCATTGCAAAGAATACCAGCGCTATAATATCACTCATCTTGTAAAGAATTTTTTTCTTCTGTCTTAAATCTTCTACTTGTTCTAAATATTTCAATGTCTTGTGCATTTTTTCATCCCCCTTGGAATGATTATACACTTTTCCCTTATTCTTATAAACCTTTAAATATATTCATGCGTTTGTCTTGATTACATAATCCATTTTTACTGTTCCTGGTGGTTTTATCAGCCATTCCAAACTACTTATTCCAAGTCTTATTAATGTTTTATGTTTTAATTAGTTTCTTATATGCCCTGTTCCTTTGCTATATCTTTTACCGAATTCAGAAATTCCTGCTCTTTTTTTGTTAAAACAGCCTTTTTCAAGAGGTCTGGCCGTACTTTTGCCGTTCGAAGTATGGATTGCTCCCGTCTCCACTTATCTATTTTGGCATGATGTCCAGACAATAAAACATCCGGTACCTTTTTTTCCATAAACACCTCAGGTCTTGTATACTGGGGATATTCTAAAAGGTTATCCTGAAAAGATTCAAATTCCGCTGAAGCGTTATTATTTAAAACTCCCGGAACAAGTCTTGCTACTGCATCAATCATTACCATAGCCGGCAACTCCCCGCCGGTCAGTACATAATCACCGATGGATACATAGTCTGTTACAATCATCTCCAGCACCCGTTCATCAATACCTTCATAATGACCGCATAAAAAAACCACGTCTTCTTCTTTCGCAAGTTCTTCAGCAAGTGGCTGGCTAAAAACACCGCCCTGAGGCGTAAGGTAAATGACCCTTGGGGCGTTTACCGCTCTATTTTTTGCCTGTTTTTCTTCTGTAATTTTTGACACAACCGACTGGTAAGCCCTATAGACCGGACCGGCTGCCATTACCATTCCGGCTCCTCCGCCATATGGGTAATCATCCACTCTGTTATGCTTGTTTTCCGAAAAGTCTCTGATATCAATAGTATTTAAGGATATCAGTCCTTTGGAAAGTGCTCTTCCAGTTATGCTTGTATCAATTCCCTGCTTAATCATATCAGGAAATAAGGTTAAAACATGAAAGTTCATGAATATCTCCGTTACCTGGATTCTATAAAATCTATAGTTCCATTGCCATAAACAGATTGAATGAATGTTAACTGGCATTCCTTTCTTACGAAATTTTTCATTCAATCAGATACCGGATACCAGCCTCTACAGCAATCCGGGCATCAGATGTACTTTAATTACTTTATTCTGGGCATCTACATCAAGGATGCATTCTTTAATAGAAGGTAGTAAAATCTCTTTTCCTTCTTTTGTTTTAACAATATATACATCATTGGCACCGGTTGCCATGACCTCTACCAGTTCTCCTAATTCCTGACCTTCATCTGTAATCACAGCAGAACCTAATATATCATAGATAAAGAATTCATCTTTCTCTAATTTAACAGCATTTTCTCTGGTTACCAGCAGATCTTTGCCCTTATATTTTTCAATATCATTTATATTATCAATTCCCTTGAACTTAAGAATGGCTAACTGCTTAAAAAACTTTACACCCTCGATTTCAAGTTCTATATATTCTTTTCCTGTATCCAGAAATACCTGCTTTAATTGTTTAAAACGATTTATATCATCTGTAGTAGGATAAACTTTAACTTCACCCCTAATACCATGGGTGGCAGATATTACACCAACACGCAAATAATTATTCATTACAGCTCCAATCCATTCTTTTAATATTCATACAACTAAACTAATTCTTTTATGAAATTAAACAGCATGAATACTTACTGCTGTTTTCTATGATAGCATATAATCTTAATCTTCACTTAATTACGATATGCAAAACAAGAACCCAAGATTGAAAGGCAAACCTTATCGATACTGGGTTCTTGCAATAATGCGTTAGCAAAGACGTGAAGGAACTCGTCCACTGTTAACAAAACCGCCTGCTAATTGCAACCGATTTTTATTGATTGATAATTTAAAACTTATTGTAGTATCTCAACGACTACCTTTTTGTCATCCTTTGTAGCTGCTGCTTTTACAACTGTTCGAATGGACTTGGCAATACGACCTTGCTTTCCAATGACCTTACCCATATCTTCCGGGGCCACCTTCAATTCAACAATAATAGACTTATCGGTTTCCTTCTCAGTTACAACAACTTCTTCAGGGTGATCAACGAGTGATGTAGCAATTACTTTAACTAATTCTTTCATTACTCTTCACCTCCATCGGAATGTGAAATGCATTATACTGCATAGTATAAATAATACAATGATGTACTATCTATACCATTTCGTATAATCTTTGTAAGCACCAAAACCGTTAATTTATGCAGTTAATTATTTTGAAATACCGGCTTTTTTAAATAAATTACCAACTGTTTCTGTAGGCTGAGCACCGTTGGATAACCATCTTTTTGCTGCTTCCTCATTAACGTTGAAAGCGCTAGGTTCCTGTGTTGGATCATAAGTACCTATTTCTTCGATGAACTTACCATCTCTAGGTGATCTGGAATCTGAAACAACGATTCTATAGAAAGGAGCTTTTTTCTGTCCCATTCTCTTTAATCTGATTTTTACTGCCACTGTATTCACCTCCTTAAAATAATATCCTCAATATAAATATTTATATTAAGCTTTTATTGTAAAAGTTATAACACAAAGGTATATAACATAACAATTAACTAAAATCCGAAAGGTAATTTAAACCGACCTTTCTTACCGCCTTTACCACCCATTAGGCCTGAAAACTGTTTCATTGATTTTTTCATTTGTTCAAATTGTTTTACCAGCTTATTTACCTCACTGATATCAACGCCGGCACCTTGCGCAATCCTTTTTTTTCTGGATGTATTTAAAATATCTGGATTGCCTCTCTCAGCCTTTGTCATGGAAAATATAATTGCTTCCACTCCAGACAATGCATTTTCATCTATATCAACATCTTTCAGCTGTCCACCACCCATGCCAGGCATCATTTTTAAAATATCTCCAATGCCACCCATTTTTCTTATCTGCTGCATGGAATCTAAAAAATCGTTAAAATCAAATTCTGATTTCTTAAATTTCTTTTCTAATTCTTTGGCCTTATCTTCATCAATTTCTGCCTGAGCTTTATCAATTAATGTCAGTATATCCCCCATACCAAGAATTCTGGATGCCATACGATCTGGATAAAACTGTTCCAAATCTGTAAGCTTCTCACCCATTCCGGCATAAAGAATCGGCTTGCCGGTAACTGCACGGATAGACAGTGCTGCTCCGCCTCTGGTATCACCATCCAATTTTGTTATAATAACGCCGTCAATACCGATTTTGTTGTTAAACATTTCAGACACGTTAACTGCATCCTGTCCGGTCATTGCGTCTACTACAAGTATGGTCTGAAATACTTCGATGTTCTCTTTAATTTCAATTAATTCGTTCATCATGTCTTCATCAATATGAAGACGTCCGGCTGTATCTAGAATAACAACATTGTGATTATTCTTAACGGCATGTTCAATGGCTGCCTTGGCTATATTCACAGGCTTATGTTTATCACCCATGGAAAATACAGGAACCCCCTGTTTATCCCCATTAATTTTTAACTGTTCAATAGCTGCCGGCCTATAGATATCACAGGCTACAAGCAAAGGCTTTTTACCCTTTGACTTGAATTTCCCTGCTAATTTAGCCGTAGTAGTGGTTTTACCGGCACCTTGGAGACCACACATCAAAATTACGGTTATATCATTTCCCGCCTTAAAAGCTATCTCCGTAGTTTCTGAACCCATCAGATTAACCATTTCTTCGTTCACAATCTTGATAACCATCTGGCCGGGTGTAAGGCTGGACATAACATCCTGACCAACAGCTCTTTCCTGTACGGTCTTTATAAAGTTTTTAACCACTTTAAAGTTAACATCTGCCTCTAAAAGTGCCATCTTAACTTCTTTTAGGGCTGTGGTTACGTCTGCTTCGGATAAACGTCCTTTTCCCCTCAAGTTCTTAAATACATTTTGTAGTTTTTCAGAAAGGCTGTCAAATGCCATGCCAGAACCTCCTAATTAATTCTCTATAAATCTCTTGATATGTTTTCACATAGTTTTATTATTTCATCAAAATAAACTCGGTTCTGAGAGTCCTTCCCCTGTAAGGAAAGTTCCTTAATCCGGCTTACCATTTTCCTCGTTCTCTCGAACTTTTTCACCAGACAGAGTTTTTCTTCACATTCCCTTAATTGCTTGCTGCAACGTTTCACTATATCATATACACCCTGTCTGCTGATGCCCTGCTCCTGCGCAATCTCACTTAATGACAAGTCATTTAATATATAGTCTTCAAATATGTGCTTGTTATGGCTTTTTAACAATTCACCATAAAAGTCAAATAATATGGAAAGCTCCACTTTCTCTTTCAGTTTTTCATCCATTATAGAATCCATAGAAAAACACCACCTGTAAAGTTATTTTCTTTACAGGTGGTAGTATATAAGATTTTAAGCAGAATGTCAAGAAAAAATTATCAATTTAGGATAAAAATCTGAACCATTTTTGATAATGTCTTAAGTAACCACAAGTGATTATGTCCCAAATGAGTAATCCATGTTACACTATATCCTCATGACTTACAGATGAGGAGACATTATGAGAAAGGTCAAGTTGACTATGAATGAAGAAAAACGTTATGAAGTAATAAAGAAGTTAGTAGACACAAACGGAAATAAAAAGAATGCTGCCTTGAAGATCGGTTGCACCGAAAGACATATCAATAGAATGATTGCAGGATATAAACGTGATGGTAAATCCTTTTTTATACATGGAAACAGAGGTCGGACTCCTGCTCATGCTCTTTCAAAAGAAACCAAGCAAACTGTCCTAGATTTATATCGTAGTAAGTACTTCGATACGAATTTTACTCATTGTATCGAGCTTCTAGAGAAGTATGAGGGAATTTCTATTTCTGTATCTACATTGAACTCTATTTTAGAAAAAGAATATATTCTTTCTCCAAAAGCTACCCGATCAAAAAAAAGAAAAACCAAACTAAAACTTAAACATTTGAAAACACAAACTAAATCTAAAAAGATACTAGCAGAGTTGCAATCCAATATCGTTGCAATCGAGGATGCACATTCCAGACGTCCTAGATGTGCTTATTTTGGCGAAATGCTTCAAATGGATGCTTCGATCCACTTGTGGTTCGGTGATACGAAAACTCAGCTTCACATCGCTGTCGATGATGCAACTGGTACTATTGTCGGTGCTTACTTTGATGAACAAGAAACTTTAAAAGGATACTACAATGTGTTTCATCAAGTACTTACTGAGTATGGTATTCCCTATTTATTTTTTACCGATAACCGTACAGTTTTTGAATATAAACAAAAAAACGCCCCTTCTATCGAAGAGGACACATACACACAATTCGCTTATGCTTGTAAACAGCTAGGTGTTGAAATCAAGACCAGCAGTATACCACAAGCAAAAGGTCGAGTGGAACGATTGTTCCAAACCTTACAATCTCGCCTACCAGTCGAATTACGCCTGGCAGGCATAAACACACTTAGCGAAGCAAATGCATTCTTAAACTCCTACATAAAAGAATACAATGCCAAGTTTGCTCTAGAGACCAATCTTATCAAATCTGTCTTTGAAAAGCAACCCGTTTTAGAAGAAATAAATCTTGTTCTTTCTGTTCTTACAGAAAGAAAGATAGATAATGGACACTGTTTGAAGTTTAAAAATAAGTATTTTAAGACACTTGATAAGAACGGGCATCAGGTACACTTTTATAAGGGGACAAAGGCAATGGTAATAGAAGCATTTGACGGTAATAAATACTGTTGTATAGATGAGAGTATTTATGCGCTAGAAGCAATTCCGTCACATGAGAAAATATCAAAAAACTTTGATCTTACGCTGTCGCAGAATAGAACAATAAAGCGGAAGATACCAGGGATGCATCATCCTTGGAGAAGGCAAGAATTCTGGCGTTTTGTTAAAATGCAGGAACACCACTGGAATGATGAAGTCCCTGCTTAAATAGATAAAAGCACCAGCCACAGCTGGTGCTAATGTTTAAAATTTATTAGGACATTCTCAAAAATGCTTGACAGAAAAAATTATCAATTTAGGATAAAAATCTGAACCATTTTTGATAATGTCTTAAGTAACCACAAGTGATTATGTCCCAAATGAGTAATCCATGTTACACTATATCCTCATGACTTACAGATGAGGAGACATTATGAGAAAGGTCAAGTTGACTATGAATGAAGAAAAACGTTATGAAGTAATAAAGAAGTTAGTAGACACAAACGGAAATAAAAAGAATGCTGCCTTGAAGATCGGTTGCACCGAAAGACATATCAATAGAATGATTGCAGGATATAAACGTGATGGTAAATCCTTTTTTATACATGGAAACAGAGGTCGGACTCCTGCTCATGCTCTTTCAAAAGAAACCAAGCAAACTGTCCTAGATTTATATCGTAGTAAGTACTTCGATACGAATTTTACTCATTGTATCGAGCTTCTAGAGAAGTATGAGGGAATTTCTATTTCTGTATCTACATTGAACTCTATTTTAGAAAAAGAATATATTCTTTCTCCAAAAGCTACCCGATCAAAAAAAAGAAAAACCAAACTAAAACTTAAACATTTGAAAACACAAACTAAATCTAAAAAGATACTAGCAGAGTTGCAATCCAATATCGTTGCAATCGAGGATGCACATTCCAGACGTCCTAGATGTGCTTATTTTGGCGAAATGCTTCAAATGGATGCTTCGATCCACTTGTGGTTCGGTGATACGAAAACTCAGCTTCACATCGCTGTCGATGATGCAACTGGTACTATTGTCGGTGCTTACTTTGATGAACAAGAAACTTTAAAAGGATACTACAATGTGTTTCATCAAGTACTTACTGAGTATGGTATTCCCTATTTATTTTTTACCGATAACCGTACAGTTTTTGAATATAAACAAAAAAACGCCCCTTCTATCGAAGAGGACACATACACACAATTCGCTTATGCTTGTAAACAGCTAGGTGTTGAAATCAAGACCAGCAGTATACCACAAGCAAAAGGTCGAGTGGAACGATTGTTCCAAACCTTACAATCTCGCCTACCAGTCGAATTACGCCTGGCAGGCATAAACACACTTAGCGAAGCAAATGCATTCTTAAACTCCTACATAAAAGAATACAATGCCAAGTTTGCTCTAGAGACCAATCTTATCAAATCTGTCTTTGAAAAGCAACCCGTTTTAGAAGAAATAAATCTTGTTCTTTCTGTTCTTACAGAAAGAAAGATAGATAATGGACACTGTTTGAAGTTTAAAAATAAGTATTTTAAGACACTTGATAAGAACGGGCATCAGGTACACTTTTATAAGGGGACAAAGGCAATGGTAATAGAAGCATTTGACGGTAATAAATACTGTTGTATAGATGAGAGTATTTATGCGCTAGAAGCAATTCCGTCACATGAGAAAATATCAAAAAACTTTGATCTTACGCTGTCGCAGAATAAAACAATAAAGCGGAAGATACCAGGGATGCATCATCCTTGGAGAAGGCAAGAATTCTGGCGTTTTGTTAAAATGCAGGAACACCACTGGAATGATGAAGTCCCTGCTTAAATAGATAAAAGCACCAGCCACAGCTGGTGCTAATGTTTAAAATTTATTAGGACATTCTCAAAAATGCTTGACAGAAAAAATTATCAATTTAGGATAAAAAATTCTTACTTCGATAAACTCATCTGCTCTCTCATATAATAAAGGCACATTTGTACTCATACATTTTAATCACTTTTAAAGTAATACAGTAAAAATATCCACAAAAGAAATTATTTTTCTTTACATACTAATCAAATATATTTAACCCGTTCATAACGGTATAATTATATTTTTAAGCTTTGCCAAGAAGTAATTCAGATTTTATTATCACTTTTGATGAGTAAATAAGAAGGTCCCGATTCCGACCGCTATCGTTATATTTAATGAATCTACCTCCGGAGACTGAGGGATACATATACTTGTACCTTCTTTTAAAAATGAATCGTCAAGCCCCGTAGCTTCATTACCAAAGACTAGTGAAAATAACTCTGATTTTGGGCAGTTTTGTATTTCTAAGGTATTCTCTCCATTGAGCATAAATGTAAATACATCCTGCTTATGGTATTCATGACGATAATCGGAAAAATTATCAAAGTGATGAAATCTAAGTTTAAACAAAGCCCCCATAGAAGCTCGCACTGTCTTAGGATTATATATATCAGCACACGGAGTAATAAGTGCTATATCCTCTATTCCCAGTCCCAGCGCAGTTCTCATTATTGTTCCCAAATTCCCCATATTACTGGGGTTAACCAGCACTATATGGGATTTATCTTTCGCAAGGATTGATTCATATTTTTCAAAGACTCCGATAACAAAGCAATTCTCTTTGTCACTTATTTTATGAAATAATTTATCATCTCTCCTCATTGGGATATCATTTTCATTACATAACTTTGTTATACTCTCCATATCTGTATAACTGGAATGTGTATACACTGCTATAACCTTTTCCGGTCTGCTCT
This sequence comes from Anaerocolumna cellulosilytica, assembly GCF_014218335.1. Lineage (GTDB taxonomy): Bacteria > Bacillota > Clostridia > Lachnospirales > Lachnospiraceae > Anaerocolumna > Anaerocolumna cellulosilytica. Next base: position 3,245,556 of record NZ_AP023367.1, read on the forward strand.
TTATAAGTTCGTACGTTGGAAATGCTCCTAAAGAATAGGAATATTCAAATCCCTTCTTATATGCTTTTAACTGATCCATTGCCTAATCCTCCATTGTAATGTATAAAAGCTATTTTTCCATATGGATATGAGGACAGAACTCATTCCTTATATCATTGATATATCATATAACCCATTTTAAGAATTTTAAACTCTCATCTATAAATCATAAATTACATGTTACCTATTATACTGTAATCATACTTTGAGTTCAAAGTTTTTTTATGCTGATAAATTCTGACATTTAGCAAGCCATAAAAAGTCCAGGGCAGAAGTTATCTGTCCTGGATTTTTTGTGACAAGGTTAAATAACCCTTGACTTATATTTAATTATTCAACCTTCTAAACAGGATATGCTTTCGTTTCAGTATCAGCAAGGGTTATATCCATTTTTGATTTTTGTGCTTCACGGTACTTAAAATATTCCATCGCAACCTGCGGAAACAATGCATAGGATAACACATCCTCATCCTGCTCTTTCCACTGCTTGATTTCATTTTCCAACTTAGGCAATTCCGGTTGTAATAAGTCGGCTGGACGGCAAGTTATAGGCTGCACATCCCCAATCACTTTCTTTTGTACTTCAGGATCAAATTCTTTTACCGTCTTACCATATTCTCCCGAAAGAACCGCTTTGGTTTCTTTCGTAACCAGCTTATAACGCTCACCCGCAATTACATTTAAAACTGCCTGCGTACCAACTATCTGACTGGAAGGCGTAACTAAAGGGGGTTCCCCAAAATCTTTTCGAACCCTCGGAATTTCTTTTAAGACCTCATAATATTTATCCTCAGCTTTTTGTTCCTTAAGTTGGGATACCAAATTAGACAGCATTCCTCCAGGCACCTGATATAAGAGGGTCTGAATATCAACCCCCATAACCTTAGGGTTTAATAATCCTGTATCTAAAGCGTTATCTCTTATAGGGCGGAAATAATCTGCAATTTCTGCAAGCTGCTGCTGGTCAAATCCGGTGTCATACGGAGTTCCTCTAAAGGTCTCAACCATAACCTCTGTAGCCGGTTGACTGGTGCCCATAGCAAAGGGTGACATTGCTGTATCAATAATGTCACAACCAGCTTCCACTGCCTTCATGTAGGTCATAGCAGCTACGCCGCTGGTATAGTGAGTATGCAAATCAATTGGTAAACTAACGGCTGCTTTTAAGGCTGTCACAAGATTTGCTGCCTCGTAAGGCACCAGTAAGCCTGCCATGTCCTTTATACATATAGAGTCAGCTCCAAGCGTTTCAATTTCTTTTGCAAGGTTTATATAATACTCTGTAGTATACGCTTCACCTAATGTATAGGATATAGCTATTTGAGCATGACCATTTTCTTTTTTAGCAGCTTTTACTGCACATTCTAAATTTCTCGTATCATTGAGAGCATCAAAAATACGTATAATATCGATTCCATTTGCTATGGATTTTTGTACAAAATACTCCACTACATCATCTGCATAATGGCGGTATCCCAAGATATTTTGCCCTCTGAATAACATTTGCAGCTTCGTATTCTTAAAGCCATCCCTTAGTTTCCGAAGCCTAACCCATGGGTCTTCCTTCAGAAAACGCAGAGAGGCATCAAAAGTAGCACCGCCCCAACATTCTATGGCATGATACCCAACTTTATCCATCTTCTCAATAATAGGAAGCATTTGATCTGTAGTCATTCTGGTTGCAATTAAAGACTGATGTGCATCCCGTAATATTGTTTCAGTAATCTTAACCGGTTTTTGTTCTATCATAATAACTCCCATCTGTGTGCTCTAGTGCTATTTGCAGCATTTGCACACGTATAAATCAGTAGGTTAATAAAGCTCTTGTTATTTCAACCCAATCTCTACCATGTAATGTGACATATATCACTGCTATCTTGTAGTTAACGGAATAACCATAGCTTTCTTTTTCTCCTATATTTAACAAACAATCAGAATTCTTATTTGTGTTAACACAGCATTATTCTATCGTATAAACATGCCATACCACTTTATTTCACTCCAAAGATTGCCAAAAACGTTCCTGCTACCACTGCTGTACCTATAACACCTGCTACATTTGGTCCCATTGCATGCATCAAAAGAAAATTAGTTGGATCTGCTTCCGCCCCAACTTTTTGAGAAACACGGGCTGCCATTGGAACTGCCGATACACCTGCGGAACCGATCAGTGGATTTATTTTTCCGCCAGACAACTTACACATTAATTTCCCTAACAATACTCCTGACGCCGTCCCGAATATAAATGCAATTAATCCAAGCAAGACAATTTTTAAGGTATTCGGAGTTAAAAACGCTTCTGCACTAGTTGTAGCTCCAACAGAAGTTCCCAATAATATTACCACAATGTACATCAATGCATTAGAGGCTGTTTCGGTAAGCTGCTTAACAACTCCACTCTCACGGAAAAGATTTCCTAACATCAACATGCCTACCAGAGGTGCCGTTGTCGGAAGTAACAACACAACAACGGTCGTAACAATAATTGGAAATAGTACTTTTTCCAGCTTAGTAACGTTCCTTAATTGATCCATCTTTACTCTACGCTCTTTTTCTGTTGTTAACAGCCTCATAATCGGAGGTTGTATAATAGGTACTAAAGCCATATAAGAATACGCTGCAACTGCTATTGGCCCCATTAATTCGGGTGCTAACTTTGATGCCAGAAAAATTGATGTCGGACCATCTGCCCCTCCGATAATAGATATAGCTGCCGACGCCTCATCAGTAAATCCCAGTAATATTGCCCCAATATATGCTGTAAATACCCCAAACTGAGCTGCTGCCCCAAGAAGAAAACTTTTAGGATTTGCTATTAAGGGACCAAAATCAGTCATAGCACCAACACCCAAAAATATTAAAGACGGCCAAATACCATATTCATCACCTATATAAAAATAATACAGTAATCCACCCGCAACAAAGTTTCCATTAGCATCTGTTGTGGGATGTGCCATAATCCCTGGAAACAGGTTAACCAAAAGCATCCCAAATGCAATGGGTACAAGCAGCAGTGGTTCATACTCTTTTCTTATTGCAAGATAAAGAAAAAAGCAGGCAATTGCTATCATAATAAAGTTCTTATACGTTAGACTAGTAAAGGCTGTTTGCTCAGCCAGCCTAGTTAAGATATCGTGTATATAATCCATTATTTTACCATTGCTTGCCACTTCAATCATTAGAAAGAATGTGCTGTGGCAATCCTTTCTATTTTATTCTCTCTTCTATATTGTGCCATAGAATTGCATTATAGTGTTATTTCAAGGTAGCTAATAAAACGCCAGCCTCAACCATATCACCTACCGTTACATCTATGCTTGCTACAGTCCCGGGTTCTGGTGCTACTATTTCGTTTTCCATCTTCATTGCTTCCAATATAAGTATAACGTCTCCACGCTTTACAGTCTGTCCAATATTCGCCTTTAATGCTAATATTTTTCCAGGCATAGGAGAATTTACTTTGATTGCACCGGCTGAAGCGGTTTGCACTGAAGCAGGGGCGGCCTTTGGTTCTTCAACTTTCGGTTCTTGTGCCTTAACAGTAGGTACAGGAGCCATCTTAGGCGTTGAAGTTACCGCTTTAGCTGGCTCTGTATAGACTTGAGCCGGAGAAGTACTGCTCTTGCTGCCTTCCTCCACACTTACTTCATATGCTGTACCATTAACAGTTATTATATAATTTTTCATAATCGATACCTCCTTTTAATTATAATAAATTACTATGATTTAGATTTTAAAATAATACACTTTTAACTATCAGTCCTCTGCCATCTGCTATGATTTGCACGCTTAATCGACCTTACCACCAAACCGTCCTCTAAAACTTCATCTCCCATATATGCCATAATTGCAGCTGTTATTACAGCAACTAATTCTGTATCAGTCATAAGATTTCCTTCATTAGGTACATCCAAAGTTTTATTGGTTAAATTCTCTTTTACAGAAATAACATCTGTCGTTTCCGTAAAAGTCTCTTTTGCATCTGAGGTTTTGTTGTAAGCTTCTCCACGAAATAGCCTTGGAATGAACTTTATAATGAAAATGAGAAATGACATAAATAGAAGAACAGTAAATACGATTCCCATTCCGAGAACTATATTTAACAATGCCATCTGAAGTTTTTCTGAAAGCCCCATCTTAAGACCTGCTGTCATTAATAGATTCGTTAAACGCAAATGTGGATAAAACATCTTCTGCTCCCTTCTACGCTTTCGCGTATTCTATTTTAAACTACAATGTACCATGCTTTTTAGAAGGACGTTTCTCTCTTTTGGTAAAAAGCATTTCGAATGCATAAATTAAATGCTTTCTTAAAGAAGCTGGCTCTATAATCGCATCTACATAGCCTCTGCGTGCTGCTCCTTCCGCACTGCTTTGTAATTTTTCGTATTCGGAAGCAATTTCTTCTAAGTCTTTCGTATGGTCCTCAGCAATAATTCTTGCGGCAGATTTTGCATCCATCATTCCTATCTCTGCTCCCTCTAATGCAAACACAAGGTCCGCACCAATATGCTTTGAATTCATCACAAGGTATGCACTGCCATAGGCCTTTTTAATCACAATATTCACTTTAGGTACTGTTGCGTTGCTAAATGCATAAGTCAGTTTTGCAGAAGCGTGAGCAATGGTACTCTCTTCTTCAATTTCCGCTTTAAAACCAACTACATCGGTCAAAGATAATACAGGTATATGAAAAGCATCACAGAACTGTACAAATTTTTCTGCTTTATGGCAGCCCTTTGTTGTTAACATTCCATCTAAGGTTATTGTATTTCCAGCTTCAGAAACCTCCGTACAATTTGCAACCGCTCCAATTGTCATTCCATTTAATCGTATAAACCCGGTAACCATTTCTCTGGCATAACCTGCCTTTACTTCCATAAAATAATTATCATCAGATATTACAGTCAAAACTTTTGCTGCATTGCCAAGTCCTGATACAATCTCTGGTACCAGTCTGTTTAAATCATCCGTACATTCATCATAAGAAGCATCATCCTCATTGTTTGAAGGAATTATAGTAATTAGTTCCCGTACGCTGTTAATTACTGCTGTATCATCTTCAAGCACAAAATCAACGGTTCCTTTTTTGCTCTGGAATTCTGAAGCAGAAGTATCCTTTTTTGCTGTAAAATTCCCCTCAATGGCATTAGGTGAATTTACATATAATCTTGCATCTCTTGTCATAAACGCAAAATCACTTAAGGAAGTCAACACTGCCAAACCTCCTCCACAATTACCAAATACTGCTGTAATTTGAGGGATTACACCGGACGCCATTGTCTGTTTAAAATAAATCTCGCCAAACCCATGTAATGCATCCGTTGCTTCCTGCAGTCTTAATCCGGCACTATCAATTAAACCAATGACCGGTGCGCCAACCTTAAGTGCTAAATCATAAATATGTGTAATTTTCTTAGCATGCATCTCCCCAATCGTACCATTTAGTGCTGCCTTATCCTGGCTGTAAACATACACCAGATTACCATCAATAACCCCATAGCCGGTAATTACACCATCCGATGGTATATCCTTTAGTTTTAAATTAAAGTCTGTGTTTCTTCTTGTTACAAGAGCACCTACTTCAACAAAACTATTCTCATCCAGCAATAGCTCAATACGTTCTCTTGCTGATAATATAGAAGTCGCATTCATTTTCTGCCCTCCAATTTTAATGTATTTAAATAATAAAATCAATTTTATTCCAATTATAAGTATAAAGCTAATTACAAAAAATAGCAAGTTTATTTGTATGAAATTTGAATTTTATCTCTGTTCTAACAATTATAACTATTAAATTGATACCATTGTCATAAATTGTGCTTCAAATATTTTTGTATTAAATCCATCTTAAATCCCTTCCGATACAAGCTTGCAGCAATTTTTTGCTTTTCTTCATAAGTCAATATATCTAGGTTTCTGCATTTTTTGGCTATTGCTGTTTTTATGGCAGTATCTTCTTCGTCATATTCATCTGCAAATGCCTGTTCTATATCTTCTTTCGCTATACCTTTTTGACTAAGTTCCATGGATATTTGTCGCTTACTTTTGGAGTTTTTTCTAAAACGAATATAATTTGCGGCATATCTATAATCATCAATATAGTGATATTTATTGATATATTCCAGAACATCATTAATTAGAGTCTCTGTGCAACCGTACTGTTTTAACTTCGTAATTAATTCCTGCTCTGTCCGGTCCATATATTTTAATATGGCAAGTGCCTTCTGCTTGGCTCTCCGCAGCACTGTATTAATATAGATATCTTCATATTGAGTTTCTGTTATGTCAGTGTTTTCCTCTATGCGAAAATTATTAAGATCTTTTTGATAGAGTATGAAACAATATTCACCTTCAATATATACCTTGATTTTTCCCTTCCCGTTTTCAATTCGTTCCAGTTTCGTAATAATCATAAGCATCTCCTAATTCTTATTCTATTTTTCCATAAAAGAAAAAACTTAGCTAAGCTTAGGCTAAGTTTTTTCTTTTTAACTATAATTAAAAATCAATACAAAATGTTCTATTCTTCAGCAATTTGCTTAGGACTATCAGAAGTTTCTTTAACATCTGCTGCAATCTCATACTTTTCTCTGACCTTCTTTTCAATTTCAGCAAAAATATCCGGATTGTCCTTTAAGAATGTCTTAGCATTTTCTCTTCCCTGTCCAATCTTTGCATCATTGTAAGCATACCATGCACCGCTCTTAATTACAATATTTTCATTGGCAGCTAAATCCAAAACATCTCCTTCTTTGGAGATACCTTGTCCAAACATAATATCAAACTCTGCTTCTCTAAAAGGAGGCGCTATCTTATTCTTAACTACTTTAATTCTTGTTCTACTGCCTACAATATCTCCGCCTTGCTTTAAGGATTCTATTCTGCGGACATCAAGGCGAATGGAAGAATAGAATTTTAATGCTCTACCGCCTGTTGTAGTTTCAGGACTACCAAACATAACACCTACTTTTTCACGTAGCTGATTTATAAATATTACAATACAGTTGGATTTGCTGATTACCGCAGTTAACTTTCTAAGAGCCTGAGACATAAGTCTGGCCTGTAAGCCTACATGAGAATCACCCATATCACCATCAATTTCTGCCCTAGGTACAAGTGCAGCAACAGAGTCTACTATAATAATATCTACTGCTCCTGAGCGTACCATGGTTTCAGTAATCTCCAAAGCCTGTTCACCGTTATCTGGCTGTGAAATATACAAATTATCAATATCTACTCCGATATTCTTTGCATAAACAGGATCAAGAGCATGTTCAGCATCAATAAAACCTGCAATACCACCACGCTTCTGCACCTCGGCTACCATATGTAATGCAACTGTAGTTTTACCGCTGGATTCTGGACCATATACCTCTACGATTCTACCTCTTGGAATACCGCCGAGCCCCAGGGCAATGTCAAGACTGATAGAACCTGTGGGTGAAGTTTCTATATTCATATGAGCTGCCCTATCTCCCAGCTTCATTACAGATCCCTTACCATATTGCTTTTCTATTTGTGCCAGTGCAGACTCCAATGCTCTTGTTTTATCTTCCTTAGACATACTTAATCTCCTTTTCATCACGAACTTATGTTCTTGTTATAATGATATAACATAAATAATCTTTTGTCAATACAGAATTCATTAATCAAAACCGCTAATCCTAGCCCCTGCCATTTTGTATCACAACTTTAATGCGTTACTATTATAAACATTGCAAGCTTACTATGCTTTAAGCAGAACTAATACTATAGCAGTTATATGGATTTAGATTCCAGTATTCTCACTTAATATAATATTTTTTACAGGGGGATAGTTAATTTATACTCCAGACAGAGTAGAATAATAAGACCCACTTATTATAGCAAATAATTTCCGATTTGTAAACATCCTGTATATATAAAACTGCATTATCAAACTACTAATAAACAGGCATCTCGCACTTTCATTTAGAGAATCCATACTCTAGTTAGCAGGTTCGTCTTTTATTATAAGCTTACCCATATAATATTCATCCAAAAATCTGCCCTCTATAAAAAGTGATTCTGGTTTTTCTCCTTCTATTCGGTAACCCATTTTTTGATATAAGTTTAGAGCTGGTATATTTTCTTTTATAACAGTCAGTTCAAGCCTTGTAATTCCTTTTTCCTTTGCTTGTTTTTCCAACTCTTTAAATAAAGAAGTACCTATTCCCCTGCCCCTATAGCTTTTCCTTATTCCGGTTACAATGTAGGCACTATGTCTGATCCTCCTTGGTATTCCCCGTTCTGCCCAAATATAGCCAATGATTTCTTTTTCACTTGTCTCTGCCACCAGAATTATGGAGCCGTTGCTGACAGCTCCCCTTAGACGACTTTCCAGCTTCTCTTTCGAATCATCCCGCTCACCGGGTTCCAACATCATATAAATGGTTTCCAAATCTAGTTGAAATTGCATTGCAAGTAGTCTCCCTGCATCTTCTTCTGGTTCAATATTTCGAATTCTCATGACCTATCCTTTCACTTTTTTCAATTGTATAATTGCAAAATAGTTTTTAAAGATTTGAAATCGGTTTTCCTGCTATGGAGGTAAGAGTTTTACGAATACTATTTTCATATATAGGTAGCTTAGACTCCTTGCTGCCTATAGGTTTTTGTTTATTTTATATTTAAAAATACAGGAACAGGTTAACCTGTTCCTGATAAATACTTATTAATCAATGTATAACTCGATAAAATACATACAAATATATGATATTAATTATAAGTTCCTTTGGGTTGTACGATTTTAGGATTGTAGCCTTTTTCTTTTAATGCAGCTACTATACTTTCCTTATGTTCGTGTCCAAAAGCTTCCATCGTTATTGTTAGTTCAACTGCACTGTTACGATTTATACTAACAAACTGATTATGGTCCAAACGAATTACATTCCCCTGACTTGCTGCAATTACATTAGCTACATTAACAAGTTCACCCGGACGGTCCGGTAAAAGAACTGAAACCGTAAATATTCGGCCTCTTTGAATTAAACCATGTTGTACAATAGAGGATACCGTTATTACATCCATATTACCACCGCTTAATATAGAGACTACTTTCTTATTTTTAAAGTCTAAGTGCTTAAGTGCAGCTACCGTTAGAAGACCGGAATTTTCAACAACCATTTTGTGATTTTCAATCATATCAAGAAAACTTACAATTAACTCATGGTCATCGATAGAAATAACCTCATCTATATTCTTTTGAATATATGGGAAAATATTACTTCCTGGAGTTTTTACAGCGGTTCCGTCTGCAATGGTATCTATATTATGTAAGGTGACAACCTGTCCAGCCTTTATAGATTCCTGCATACAATTTGCTCCCATTGGTTCTACACCGATAACCTTGATATTGGGATTTAATAACTTAGCCAGAGTGGATACGCCCGCGGCAAGTCCACCTCCACCTATAGGTACTAAAATCACATCAACTGTTGGAAGTTCCTGAAATATTTCCATTGCAATGGTACCCTGTCCGGTAGATACTACTTCATCATCAAACGGGTGAATAAAAGTATACCCCTTTTCCTCTGCTAATTGTAGCGCATACTGACAGGCATCATCATAGACATCTCCATGAAGAATTACTTCCGCCCCATAGCCCTTCGTTCGATTCACTTTAATTAAAGGTGTTGTTGTTGGCATTACAATGACTGCTTTCGCCTGATACATTTTCGCAGCGTAGGCCACGCCCTGGGCATGGTTTCCTGCTGAAGCGGTAATCAATCCCTTTTCCCTTTCTTCCTCCGTCAGAGTGCTTATTTTATAATAAGCACCGCGAACCTTGTACGCACCGGTAAACTGCATATTTTCAGGTTTCAAAAAAACTTTATTACCAGTGGTATCTGAAAAATAATCGCTGTAAATTAACTTTGTTCTCAAGGTTACTTTTTTGACTAATTCCGCAGCTTCTTCAAATTTATCTAAAGTCATCATAATGTTGGTCTCCTTTTAGTTGAACAGCGCGTTTACAAAATCTTTCGCGTTGAATTTCTGTAAGTCATCAATATGTTCTCCAATACCGATATATTTTACCGGAACTCCCAGCTCTGACTGTATGGCAATTGCAATTCCTCCTTTTGCCGTTCCATCCAGTTTTGTTAATATTATACCTGTAATTTCTGCAACTTCATTGAATTGTTTAGCCTGCGCTAATGCATTCTGTCCTGTGGTTCCATCCAATACGACTAGTGTCTCACGGTATGCATCCGGAAACTCCCTGGTAATAACTCTATCAATCTTTTTAAGTTCTTCCATAAGGTTCTTTTTATTGTGGAGTCTTCCTGCCGTATCACAAATTAATACATCGGCATTCCTTGCCTTAGCTGCTGTGACAGCATCATAGATAACCGCTGCCGGATCTGAGCCCTCCTGCTGGGCTATAATATCAACACCTGCACGATTGGACCATTCGGTTAATTGCTCAATCGCTGCGGCACGGAATGTATCTGCTGCTGCAACAATAACCTTTTTGCCCTTATCTTTTAACTGCCCTGCCAGTTTACCTACAGAAGTAGTTTTGCCTACACCGTTAACACCGATTAAGAGAACAATGGATTTTCTATTTTCAAATTCATAGGCAGTTTCACTAACATCCATCTGATCCATGATACTTTGAATTAATAACTCTTTACATTCCTTTGGTTCTTTAATTTTGTTTTCTTTTACTTTTGCTTTTAAATCAGTAATAATAGCCGCCGTTGTATTTATACCCAAATCAGCCATTATTAATATTTCTTCCAACTCTTCATAGAAATCATCATCAATATTTGAAAAGCCAGTAAAAATTGATTCTATTCCGGCAACAATATTATCTCTTGTCTTAGATAGCCCTGCAACAAGTTTACTAAAAAAACCTTTCTTTGGTTCTCCCATGAATTATACCTACTACGCACATTTAATTAGTGCTCTGTCACAAAAAGGCTGAAAGAATGAACTGTGACAATCCCTTTCTCTATAAATTTTCTCTCATACCAAAATAATTTTGCATTAATACCGGCTTCCCTTGCATATCAAATCCATCTACTGCTTCGGTACTGCATTAAACCAGAGTGTAAAATTACAATTTTATTATACACCGACTTGCTTATTAAAATAGACATGTTACTTTTTAGTAATTCATATAGACTAATTTCACTATTACCTCTTATTACTACGAATTATTTCTCTAAATCATTTTCAATTAAATTAACGGATACCAATGTTGATACACCCTTTTCCTGCATTGTTATACCATATAAAATATCAGCCGCATTCATTGTTCCTCTACGATGGGTGATAATAATAAATTGTGTATCCTTTGTTAATTTATGTAAATACTTGGCAAAACGTTTTACGTTTGAATCATCTAAAGCTGCCTCAATCTCATCCAGAAGACAAAATGGAGATGGCTTTAAGTTCTGTATGGCAAACAATAGGGATATGGCAGTTAAAGCCTTTTCTCCACCTGATAACTGCATCATATTCTGTAGTTTTTTACCCGGTGGCTGTGAGGTTATAATGATACCTGCCTCTAGTATATCTTCTTCCTCTGTCAGCTCTAGTGTAGCTTTACCACCACCAAACAGCTCTTTAAACACAATATCAAACTGTTCTTTAATTAATTTGAATTTATCCTCAAACTGTTTACGCATCTCTATATCCAGTTCAGCAATGATTTCTAGTAGTGTTTCTTCTGCCTTTTCTAAATCGTCACGCTGGGTTTTTAGGAATATATAGCGTTCTGATAGATTCTTAAAATCATCAATGGCATTGACATTGACATCCCCTAGTGCTTTGATTGCAGTTTTTACATCCTGAATATCTTTTTTCATCTGGTTAAGATTATCCATCGCCTCCGCCTTATATTCCAAAGCAGTGTGATACGTTAGTTCATATTCTTCCCACATGTAGTTTAATCTTTCATCTACCTGCTCAGCAATTTTCTCCAATTGATTTCCTAATCGGAAAACTTCTTTATCCAGCTCATTAATCTCTCGGGATAGTTCTTCCCTACGACCAAAAGAGCTTTTATGTGCATTTCCAATTTTCTCTCTGGTTTCATTCGTTTGATGTATTGCAGACTCCAACTCTGTAAGTTTTATGTTCAAATCCTCAATCTCTGTCTCTGTATTCTCTATGCCTGTATACTTTTCTCTTATCTGTTCTGCTGCCTCAAGAATATTTTTATTTAACTGATTCTTTTCCTCATACAGTTTTTCCAAATCTTTTTTAACACGCCTGATATTTTCTAAGACATTCTGATTTTTTTGTTCCAGAGCCGAAAAATCAATACGGATATTTGAAATCTTTTCAGCAATTTTTTGTTCATCTTGTTTTTTTGCATTTAATAATTCGTTTACGATTTCAATATTATGCTCGTTTTCCTTACTCTTCTCTTCATTAGAGTGTAGTTCCAGTTTTAACTTATCTATATTGTCATTTAATTCTATGCTTTGTCTTTCAATTTCTTTTATCTCTTTTGTAATTTCCTCGTAAATTAGTCTGCCATCTTTCTTCTTTTTTTCTTCCTGGCTAAGACTCATTTTAACAGTATTTTGGGTAAGATAGATTTCATGAAGAACTGTTTTATTCTTTTCCAATGCCCCGCTTGCTTCACTTCTATCTTTTTTCTGATGTTCCTTTTCCAAATCAAGGGTATTAACAGCTATTTGTAATTCTGAAGCTTTTCGTTCCAATTCCTCAATCTCACGGCGTCGCCCGAGAAGATTGCTGTTATTCTTATACGCTCCACCAGATAAGGAGCCACCTGGATTTAATAATTCTCCATCCAATGTCACAATTCGAAGAGAATAGTTGTTTTTCCTCGCCAAAATCAAAGCATTCTCAATGGTATCAACCACTAAGCTTCTTCCAAGAAGATATATCATTAACTCACGAAATTTTTCTTCTGTTTGTACAAGCTGATTGGCATAACCTAACACTCCTTTTTCCGATAACAGTTTTTCGTGTCTGCCCCCTTCTTTTCCAGATATACTGGTTAAGGGTAGAAAAGTAGCCCGACCAAGCTTGTCCCGCTTCAGATATTCTATTAGCTTCTTAGCAGTTTCTTCATTATCCGTAACTATATTCTGAATATTTCCGCCCAGAGCAGTTTCAATTGCTGTTTCATATTTTGATTCGGTTTTTATAATATCTGCCACTACACCAATGATACCTGCCTGAGTTTCTTTCTTTTCCATAATCTTACGAATACTATTTCCATACCCTTCATAACGTTCCGTGAGATTTTTTAAAGATTCTAGCCTGGAATGTTCAATATGATATTGTTGCTGCTTTTGTGTAATTTCAGCACTGATTTGCTCCAATTTATGCTGGCTTACAGAAATTATATTTTCCAATTTCTGATTATCCTCAATTACAGCCTTTATCTGTCCGGTTATAATTGCAAGTTTTTCTTCCTGTTCCTGAATCGCAATATCAATAAAAGCTTCTTCACTTTTATTACGAAGGAGTTTTTGATTTAATTCGACCTTTTTTATGTTATTCTGTTCTAAGATTGTTTCATATCTTTGCAAGTTCGTTTTTAAAGAGGAATTATCACTTAAATACTTAAATATTTCAGCATTGCAATTTTCAATCTGTTTTGTATATTCAGTTATATCAGCACGAACACCTTCAAGTTCGCTATTTATTCCCGTCTGTGCATCATCCAGAGAATCTAGCTTTTCATCAACTTCTTTCTTGATACTAACAAAACTTTCCAGTTCACCATTCTTACCATTAAGCTCCTCGTCAATGCTCCAAAGCCTGGACTGATAATGCTTGTCGTTTTGCTCGACAGATGATATCTGTTCTTTTAAGACTTTAATTTCGCCTTCTTTTTTTTCTTTTCTAAGTTTAAACTCATTTAGAGAAGTTTTATTTGATTCTAATGCTGCATTACATTGTTCAATCTGTAATTCCAGTTTTTCAAATTCTACTTTTATGGATTCATAGTTTAAGTTGGAAGCAGATAGAGATTCCTGAGCAATTTTTAATTTTTCATCTAATTGAAGTTTTAACTCCTGGACTTTTTCATTCTCCAGTAAGAATAGATTAACATCTAGAATTCTCAATTCATCACGAAGCTTTAAATATTCTCTTGCCACTTGAGACTGCTGTTCTAAGGGACCAATTTGCTTTTCAATTTCACGCAATATATCATTTATGCGGTGCAGATTCTGCTTTTCTTCTTCCAGGTTACGCTCTGCTGCCGCTTTTCTCTTTTTAAATTTTACAATACCAGCCGCTTCATCAAATAATTCCCTTCTATCTTCCGGCTTTCCACTTAGAATTTTTTCTATCTGTCCCTGCCCGATAATAGAATAGCCTTCTTTTCCGATACCCGTATCCAAGAATAGCTCCTGTACATCACGGAGTCTACAACTGTTACCATTAATAAGATACTCGCTTTCTCCTGACCGATATACTCTTCTGGCAACAGTAACCTCATCATACTCTATCGGAAGCTTATGGTCCTCATTATTGATGGTAATAGCAACATAGGCATAACCCATAGACTTTCTGGCTTCCGTACCTGAGAATATAACATCTTCCATCTTGGCGCCTCTTAGCTGCTTGGCACTCTGTTCACCCAGAACCCAGCGTACGGCATCGGCAACATTACTTTTGCCACTTCCATTAGGACCAACAATACCTGTAATTCCATTATGAAACTCAAAAACTATTTTATTGGCAAAGGATTTAAAGCCATGGACCTCTATACTTTTTAAATACATAGGGACCCTCCCTGTTTTCTTGTTCTAATGCAGACTTTCACCCGGTAATATCATTTTTTTCTTATTCATCTTAAGGATGGATTGATATGCGGCTTCCTGCTCTGCTGCCTTCTTCGTCTTACCTACACCAACCCCTAATTCCAGGTCATTTACCAAAGCGACTACCGTAAACTGTTTATTATGATCCGGTCCTTCTTCTTTGATTAATTCATAGGATAATTGTTCTTTAAATTCGCTTTGAACAATCTCCTGCAAGATAGTCTTGCTATCGAAAAAGAGCTTTTTATTCTCAACATCTGACAGAATATATTTGCAGATAAACTCTTTTGCATTAGTAAAACCACCGTCTAAATAGATAGCTCCAATAATTGCTTCCATTGCATCTGACAATATAGAAAGACGATCTCTGCCTCCTGTTGCAGCTTCTCCCTTTCCAAGTAAAAGAAACGTACCCACTCTAATGTCCCTGGCACAGGCAGCCAAAGTTTGTTCACATACTAGCCTTGCTCTTAACTTAGTTAAATCCCCTTCCGGCATCTTACTATTTTTCTGAAATAAATACTCGCTGGTAACTAATTCTAATACTGCATCTCCTAAAAACTCCAGCCGCTCGTTATTATCCAGCTTATTCATCCTTTTTTCATTCGCATAAGAGCTATGAGTCAGAGCATGTTTTAGTATTTTTCTGTCACGGAATCTATAGTCTATAATATCTTCAAATTTTCTCAGTTTTTCCAATATAAGCTCTTCCGATTTATTCATTCTATTCCTCCTTTCATATAACAACCATGCATAGGGTAAACTTGCTTTCTATATTACCTGAATATAAACTTTCCATTACATACCTTCAATCAAAGTATAAATTATGTTTTACTCATACAAATGCCGTTCTATAGGAGTGCTTTTTATGCGATAGGTAAGTAACTCCTATCACATAAAGCCATCCTTTCAAAAAGGCAAAGCCCTTGTAATTATAAACAAGGGCAAATGAACTATAATACACCCCCTGAATAAGTAAAATACTTATTAGTTAAGTGCGTTTTTGATTTGATCTACTGCATCACCAACAGTAACAATATTTTCAGCTTCTTCATTCGCAATTTCAATGTCAAACTCTTCTTCTATTCCCATGATAATCTGGAAGATATCTAAAGAGTCTGCTCCCAAGTCATCAACAAATGTTGTTTCCAGTGTAATCTCGTCTGCATCTACATTTAATACTTCGCCAATAATTTTTTGTAATTTTTCAAATTCCATAATAATCACCTTTCTTTGCTTTATTCTTCTTCCTGAATATTTAGCCTTATTTTTTCATTTATTTTTTGTTCTGTAAATGTAATACATTGGAGAATTGAATTCTTAACTTCTACACTCTTGGAATTGCCGTGGGATTTTACCACTAATCCTTTGAGTCCAAGCATCGGCGCTCCACCATAACTAGAAGCGTCAAAAGATTTTAAGGTTTCTTTTAAAGCCGATTTACAGAGCATAGCCCCAATCTTACTTTTTGTAGTACTCATAAGGCCGGTTTTAATTTTGCCTATCAAAGCACCACCTAAACCTTCATATAACTTTAAAATAACATTTCCCACAAATGCTTCACAGACAATTACATCTGCGCCACCGTTGGGAATCTCTCTCGCTTCAATACTTCCAATGAAATTAATATCATTACAGTTTTTAAGTAACGGAAAAGTTTCCTTTACCAACATATTCCCTTTTTCTTCTTCCGTACCTATATTCACGATTGCAACTCTGGGATTTTTTATACCGATTACGTTTTCCATATAAACAGAACCCATTTTTGCAAACTGAACTAAATGTGACGGTCTGGCATCAACATTAGCCCCACAATCAATAAGTAAGGATACACCATTCACTGTTGGTATCAACGGTGCTAACGGAGGGCGTTCAATCCCTTTTATTCTCCCAACTATTAACTGTCCTCCAACCAGAACTGCTCCAGTGCTGCCAGCTGATACAAAAGCATCTGCTTCACCGTTTTTGACCAAACTTAAAGCTACAACGACGGAAGAATTTTTTTTACGACGGATTGCCATAACAGGGGCTTCATCATTAGTAATAACCTCGTCTGCATTCACCACTATAATTCGGTCATAATCATAGCTGTATTGCTTCAACTCTGACCGGATTTCAGCTTCCTTTCCGACTAAAAAAACTTTTATATCTTTCCTTTCGTTAATAGCTTCTACGGCACCTTTCACAATCTGTCCAGGAGCATTGTCTCCGCCCATTGCGTCTACTGCAACTCTCACACTTTTGTCCATAGCTGGCTCCCATCTGCGCTAATATTGCACTGCATACTGATTTCCAAATAGTAGTATCCTTAAACACAGTATCTTCAAAAAAACACATCAAATATTAAGGAAAAAACTTACCCTGTCAGTATCTATACACAATATACTAGATATTATTATAAAAATCAACCACAAATTACGAAAAAAATAAGTGATATTCCTAAGCCGTTAGAAGCAGTTACGAATTCAAAGTTGATCTACTTCGTATTTGCAACAGCTTCTGAAAGACTAACGGAATAACACTTACATAATATATAGTATAATTATAATGCTTAAATAGCTACATATACCTATACTAGCTTTTTTTATAAAAGAATGACTTATAAGTTGTATATTGAAGATTTTGAGGCTGTATAATCTGCTCCGTACTTCCTACAAACAAAATACCATCCTTTTTGAGGGAAGAATTGAATTTTTTGTAAATCGTATTCTTTGCATCTTCCGTAAAGTAGATAAGAACATTCCTGCATACAATCAAATCACACTGACCGGGGTATTCATCCTTTAAAAGATTATGTTGCCTGAACTCGACACACGCCTTAATACTATCTGCTATCTGATAAGTACTGTTGTTAATTTCCCGAAAATATTTAGTCAAAAACTCAGGCGGGAGACCCTTTAGACTCTTAACATTATAAAGACCTAATTTAGCTTTCTCCAAAACCTGTTTATCTATGTCCGTAGCAATTACTTTAATACGTGACAAAGGCATGAACTTTGACAGCAGCATAACCAATGAATACGGTTCATCCCCAGTTGAACAAGCAGCACTCCAGATTTTTAAATTGTTTCCAAATCTGTTAAACAGATATGGTAACACGTCTTGTTCCAGAAGCTTCCACTGTTCCGGGTTACGATAAAACTCTGAGACATTAATAGTGAGATAATTTACAAACTCTTCAAACATAACCGGATTCTTGCGTATGGTTTCAATATAGTCGGAATAAGATGTAATTCTGTGTTTTGCTATTAATGCGTCAATTCTACGCTTCATTTGACGTTCTTTATAAGAGCTTAAATCTATTTTGGTTATCGCAAAAACCTGATTTTTAAATATTTCGTAATTATCCGCCAAATAGAAACACTCCCTTTTCTCTTCTCGTATTGTTCCTATCTTAAGTTCCGATTATTCTTCTGTAACAGCGTCTGCACTTTCTGCATCATTTGTTTCAGCAGTTTCATCAAGAGCTTTAATGCTTAAGCTGATTTTCTTTTCATCGTTATTAAAATCAACAACCCTTGCAGTAATTTCCTGACCGGCTTTTAATACATCTGCTGGTTTTTCAACATGCTCTCTGGAAATCTGGGATACATGAAGTAACGCATCCACGCCGGGTTCTAACTCAACAAAAGCACCGAAATCTGTCATTCTAGCCACTTTTCCAGTTACTACATTTCCTACAGCATATTTTTCTGAAGCTTTAATCCAAGGATTTTCATCTTCAAATTTTAAACTCAGTGCAATCTTTTCTCCGGAGATGTCTTTGATTAATACTTTAACCGTATCGCCTACTTTAAATACCTTTTTAGGATTTTCTACTCTACCCCAAGACATTTCAGAAATATGAAGAAGTCCATCTGCACCACCAAGATCAATAAAGGCACCAAAATCAGTTACATTCTTAACTACGCCTTCAACAGTCATACCTGCACTGATTCTTTCGAATAACTCTTTTTGCATAGCTTGTTTCTTAGCAACGATTAATTGTTTACGATCACCGATAATTCTTCTCTTTTTCGGATTGAATTCACTGATAACAAATTCAACATCCTGTCCTGCATATTTACCTAAGTTTTTTTCATATCCATCGGAAACTAAGCTTGCAGGAATAAACACTCTTGTTTCATCCACTATAACACTTAAGCCACCTTCTAATACAGCAGCTACTTTAGCAGTTAATACTTCCTTATTGTTAAATGCTTCTTCTAAACGTTTACTTCCTTTTTCAGCAGCCAATCTCTTATAAGTTAATAGAACTTGTCCTTCTCCATCATTAACTTTAAGTACCTTTGCCTGTAATACATCACCTTCTTTAACGGCTGTAGTTAAATCAGCATTTGGTGTGTTCGTAAATTCACTTCTGGTAATGATACCATCAGCCTTGTAGCCTATATTTAAGACAATCTCGTCTTCTTTTACACGTATTACAGTGCCCTCTACTACCTCTCCGTTTTGTATTGTTTTTAATGATTCCTCCAATAATTGTTCAAAACTCATTTCTGACATGCGGTATGAACCTCCTTGATAATATTGTTTGGGGTGGATGCCCCTGCTGTAATACCTACGCTACGAAAAGATTGGAGTTCCTCCAAATCCAGGTCTCTAAGTGTCTGTATATAGTAAGTATTTTCACATTCTGATTTAGATATTTCGTAAAGCTTTCTGGTATTCGAACTATGCAAGTCTCCGATTACAACCATAGCGTCAGATTCTAAGGCAAGCTTCCTTGCTTCTGTTTGACGCTCCTCGGTGGCATTGCAAATTGTATTTAGAACAATTATATCATAACCCTTTTTTGATATAATTTCAACTAAATCTTGAAAATTCTTGTAATTAAATGTCGTTTGGGACACAATACAGATTTTTTTATTCCTTGATAAATCAAGGGTTTCTGCTTCTTCGGCACTTTCAACAACTGTATAATTATTCTTGCACCAGCCTATAATCCCTTCCACTTCTGGATGTTTCTTATTTCCGATTATAACAATATGATGTCCAAGATTGCTGTTTTCCCTAACTATTTTGTGTATTTTTAAAACATATGGACAGGTTGCATCGATTATTTTTAGTCCCCGGGCTTTTATATTATTATATACCTCTTCTGAAACACCATGAGAACGTATAATTATTGTACCCTCGGAAATGCCTTTTAATTCTTCCATTGTCTGAATGACTGAAACACCTTTTTCGGCTAAATCTGCAACTACTTCGGCGTTATGAATAATAGGACCATAGGTGTAAACTTTTCCGCCCTTTTCTATTTCATTATAAACGGTGTCTACTGCACGCTTTACGCCAAAGCAAAACCCCGCAGTTTCCGCAAGCACTACTTCTTTCATTTTACACAGCTCCTTTTTAGCTAATAAGCTGAATCAAAATCTCCAATTTTTGCTTTAAATAAGGAAAGAATCTCTTTAACCACCTCATCAACCGTTAAATTGGAGGTATCCAATAACACAGCATCCTCTGCCTTCTTTAAGGGAGAAATCTCCCGCTGCATATCCTGGTTATCTCTATTTATTATATCCTGCTCTATATCATTCATGTTACAGTCAATTCCTTTTTCCTGCAACTCTTTAAAACGCCTCAAGGCCCTTTCTTTAGAGCCTGCAGTTAAATATATCTTTAAATCAGCCTTTGGAAGAACCACCGTTCCAATATCTCTGCCATCCATAATAACATTAGAGGAAGAGGCTATTTTTTTCTGAAGCTGGACCATCTTTTTTCTTACTTCATTAATTTTCGCCACAGCAGAAGCCATCATTCCTGCTTCTTCACTTCTTATTAGACCTGTTACATTGTCACCATTAAGCAGTACCTGCTGCACTCCTTCCTGATAATTGAGCGATATAGTAACTTCATTGCAGGCCGCTGCTATGCTTCGCTCATCTGTTGCAGCAATTTCTTTGCTAATAACAAATAATCCCATTGCACGGTACATAGCACCAGTATCTACATAGATAAATTTTAACTGCTCCGCAATTTTTTTTGCAATGGTACTTTTCCCCGCACCGGCAGGTCCATCTATTGCAATATTGTAGTTTTTCATTTTCTTTATCCTATCCGCATTATTTTACCTATAAAATTCACAAAATCAAACTGCATTTCCAGCAGAATAAGCTGTTGACCACGCAATCTGTAAGTTAAATCCACCTGTTAAGGCATCCAAATCCAGTACTTCTCCAACAAAAAATACATTTGACACCAGTTTAGACTCCATTGTTGTTGGGTTAATTTCTTTTACCTGTATGCCACCTTTTGTTATAACTGCTTCATTGTAATCCCGTAATCTACTAATATGAAGTTCCAAGCCTTTTAGAAGCTGTACCAATCTGCTGCGCTCTTCCTTGGTTATGAAATTTACTTTTTTTTCCGGGTCGATTTTGCTTAATGCTATTATAACTTGAATTAACTTTCGTGGCAAGAGTTGATCTAGTGCATTCTTATATTGTTTGTTGCTAAATTCTTCAAAATCTCTTAATATTCTGGCATCAAGCTGTTCTCTGGTTAATGCAGGTTTTAAATCGATTGACAATATTAAATCCTTATTCTCCATATAAGGTATACAATAACTGCTGGCACTAAGAATAACCGGTCCGCTGACACCAAAATGGGTAAATAGCAACTCACCAAAATCCGAATAAATCTCTTTACCTTTTGAGTTTATGGATATTTTAATATTTTTGAGAGCAAGTCCCTGCAATTCCTTCACAAGCCTAGCTTCTTCTATATTCATGGGGACAAGAGAAGGATATAGTTTAGTTATAGAATGCCCGGCTGCCTTTGCAAAACGGTATCCATCACCGGTAGAACCTGTAGAGGGATAGGATAATCCTCCGGTGGCTACAATCAATTTTTCTCCATACAAAATATCAGCATGGTTGATTTGAACCCCTTGAAATACAGTACCCTGATACAGTATATCTGTAACCTCATTTTGATAGCGAATCTCTACCTGAAGACGTTTTAATTCTTTTAACAATGCTCCAATTACATCAGAAGACTTGTCCGATTCAGGAAATACACGGTTACCACGTTCTATTTTTGTTTTCAAACCGATATCTTCTAAAAACTGCATAAAATCAAAATTGGTAAAACCATAAAATGCTCCATACAAAAACTTTCTATTTGTTACGACATTTTGAAACAAATCCTCTATATCACAGGCATTGGTAATATTGCACCTTCCCTTTCCTGTTATATATAATTTCTTTCCAAGTTTATCATTCTTTTCAAGAAGAACTACTTTTTTACCGTTTCTAGCTGCAATAATAGCAGAAAACATTCCTGCCGCACCGCCTCCAACTACGATAACTTCTATTTTTGTATTACTCATTATTATCCCTATCGCTACCACGATGCGAATGATAATCCACGGATTCAATGAACCCATTCGCGGTACTTTCTTTATTTATATTTTCTTAAAGTTATATGGAAAAATTCCGATTCCGGTTTTATCGGAATCAGAATTTTTTATAGCTATATTCAAATGATAATTACAAAGTCTATTTTGTTTTCGTTCCATCAAGATAAACTTCATTTAACCCAAACAAATAATGTCCAGAAGAATATTCTTTTCCTTCTACTCTAAAGATCACCTTAGGATATTCATCCTTAAGATTGTCCACAAGACTTTGAGCAATGGCGTCTAATATGGTGGTCTCTACACCGCTTCCAACATTAATAAGGGGTGCATAGTCATTTAAAAAACTGACTATAACTGTATCCTTATCCGTAGTAACATTCTCGATTCCCACTGATATGAGTCTGTCATCAAAGGAATCAATCACTAAATCAACAATTAATTCAGGTGTCAATTCACTATTTTCAGGTACTAAAGCTACAACAGATTCCACTTCCTGTGTATTTTGATTTATTGTATAGATGGGTACCTCTATACTGGCAACGGGAGCAGGCTGACCTGTTCCTTTTTCTCCCTTGGGTGTGTCTGTTGGTTGCAATATAGAATCAGATACCGTTTCACTATTTTTAGTCTCAACTTCCGTATCTGAGTTTTGAAGCTCGATATTTTCTGAAAACATATCACCAGCACTTCCGTCAATAGACTTATTACGTGCGGGAGAACAAGCTGTAGTTGTTAAAGCCAATATCAAAGCAGCTGATAAGCACATCTGTCTGACTATCTTAATCTTCAATACAATCTCTCCTTACATATAATACCAAGATACCAGTTAAAATATTATTTATAAATCAATAGATTTTTCCCATCATCATACAAAGCAGTTTTCAGAAATCAATTCCATGCCTGGTTAATATTTATACAACAACCAAATTCTACTTTCTAATGCTAATAATATTCCTTAACTATGTCATTTTTATGTTAAAACCTTGATAATTTCATGTTTGCAAAGATTGAAAGAAACATAATCACATTCCTTTTCAGACAGATACTAGCACAACGAAGTGATATTACAAAATCTACATATATTAACAATTATACCTATTTTTGTGTATTTATACATAAACTCTATAACTTATACATTGTTGTTTTTTTATTCTAAACGATTGATGCCATTTCCGTTACTTATTTCCAACAATTAACACGTTCAAATCCTTTTAGCTTTCATCGAGAATACAATTTCTTAATAAATTCAATGCATAAATAACCGTAGAATTCCTTATTTTTTGTCGATTTCCTTTTAGACGAAGCTCTTGTACTGTTACCTTGCCCTGTAAATAGCAGGCCACGTATACAAGCCCTACTGGTTTTTCTTGTGTACCACCCTCAGGCCCTGCAATTCCTGTAACAGCTATAGATGCATCGCTTCCTGCTGCCTTTGCCGCTCCCTTAGCCATCTCTATCGCAGTTTCTGCACTCACAGCACCATGGCTTTTTAGTGTTTCTGCATCTACGCCAAGATATTTCTGTTTTGCTTCATTGGAATAGGTTATAAAACCTTCACCTAAAACAGACGATACGCCGGCTACATTCACAATGCGTCCGGCCAACAGACCTCCTGTACAAGATTCAGCCAAAGCTACGGTAAGTTTATTATCAGTCAATAGCTTAACAACAACATCTTCCAGGTTTACTTCTTCTCTGGTCGTATAAATCGTATTCTGAAATCTCTTTCTCAGTTCCTTAACCATAGGTTCAACAAGATTTCTGCCTTCTTCAATTGTAGTTGCAGAAGCTGTAACCCTTAGGTGTACCTCTCCATCTTTTGCGTATGGGGCAATTGTAGGATTTGTCTGGGCAGCAATAATATCCGCAATCATAGTTTCAGCTTTACTTTCGCCAATACCGCATACTTTAACCATTTCAGTATAAAAAACAGCCGTCTGTAAACTTCTCAAATATGGTATTATACCCTCTTCGAACATTGGATAAAGTTCATTTGGAGGTCCCGGTAAAAGTATAATTTTTTTGCCATTGACAGATTCTGCAATCAGTCCAGGTGCTGTACCATTATAATTGTCTATGACGATGCTGCCTTCCACTACAAGCGCTTGCTTCCAGTTATTAGAAGTAATGTCTTTTACATTCCTGCCTGCAAAGTAACTTTTGATTTGTTCTCTGGAATGTACATCCTCTACCAGTTCTTTACCCAGAACTCTTGCTGTTACTTCCTTGGTCAAATCATCCTTTGTAGGTCCAAGGCCTCCTGTAATAATAACAATATCCGAACGATTTAAAGCTGTCTTTATGGTATCGGCAAGTCTTTCTTCATTATCACCCACAGTAATCTGAAAATAATTCGAAATCCCCAGTTCTGCAAGCTTTACTGCCAGGTAGTTTGCATTGGTATTCACTATATTACCAAGTAATATTTCTGTACCAACGCTTATTAATTCTGCTATCATAGGACGCCTCCTTAATTAGCCTTGCTCTATCAACACCTTTTTATTCTTATATAAGTAATCAATTAAGGATAGTACTGTCAAAACAAGTGATAGATAAATAAAAATCTGTTCCAACATATTAAATACAGTGTAATCAAAATTAATAATTAATAAAATAGACATAATCATCTGGGCCGTCGTTTTAAATTTTGCAATTTTACTAGCTGCAATTACAACGCCATTATCTGACGCAACCAATCGAAAACCGCTGATTATAAACTCTCTGGATATAATAACAATAATAATCCAGGCAGGTATCAACTTTAACTCTACAAAGCAAATTAAAGCTGCTGACACCAAAAGCTTATCTGCTAACGGATCTGCAAATTTTCCAAAGTTGGTAATTAGGTTATACTTTCTAGCCAAATAACCATCCAAGGCGTCAGTAAGACAAGCGATTATAAATATTGCAGCTGCCCAGTATTTCCCCCCGGGGATACCTGGAACCATAAATAGCACTAGAAAAACAGGTATCATAAACACTCTGGCAATTGTAATTTTATTAGGCAGATTCATGAATTGCACCCTTCCTTCCGATATATGGAAATAATATTATTATAGACTGTCTCACTTAGGAAATCAAGTAAGTTCTCCAATTAAATCATAACCTTTAGCATCTGTGACCATTACTTCTACAAATTCACCAGACATTAATTCACCTCTAGCTCGTACAAAGATATATCCATCTACATTTGGCGCATCCATATAGGTTCTTCCAATATATACATTTCCCTCATAACCCGGATAAGCTTCCTCATTCTCTTCCGGAAGTTTGCCTTCAATCATGACTCTAAAGTTATGTCCCACCATATCTTCAGCACGTTTGAAAGCAATGTTCTGCTGAACTTCCATAATCTCAGCCTGTCTTTCCTTTTTAATCTGTTTTCGAATCTGAGGTTTCATTTTTGCAGCCGGTGTATCCTCTTCTTTTGAATACATAAAGACTCCAAGCCGGTCAAATCTCATATTCTCTACAAACTCTACAAGCTCTGTATGATCTTCTTCCGTTTCACCTGGGAAACCGGTAATCAATGTTGTCCTTAGAGTGATATCAGGAATATGTTCTCTTAAACGACCGATAATATTCACCAATTCCTTCTTACTGGTTCTTCTGCCCATCTTCTTTAATATATGATCTGATGCATGCTGTATGGGCATATCAAGATATTTACAGACTTTCTTCTCCGTTTTGATTACTTCAATCAATTCATCGGTAATTTCTTCCGGATAACAATAAAGGATACGAATCCACTCCAATTCTTCTATCTTACTTAATTCCTTCAAAAGCCTCGGCAGTGATTTTTCTCCATAGATATCCTTACCATAAAGAGTGGTTTCCTGAGCTACCAAAATTAACTCACGGACACCACCCTTAACAAGTTCTTTTGCCTCCGTTATCAGTCGTTCCATAGGTATACTACGATAATTTCCCCGTATCTTAGGAATGATACAGTAGGTACAATGTTTATCACAACCCTCTGCAATTTTTAGATAAGAAAAATAGCCTCCTGTCGTATTAATACGATTCGTTGTTACTTTCGCATCATAATCCAGTTCTTTTAATCTTACTACAGATTTCCCACCTTCCATTACTTCATCAATAACCTTTACAATTTCATCGTAACTTGAGGTTCCTAATATAGCATCTACTTCTGTAATTTCCTTTTGAATGTCTGCTTTATAGCGCTGTGCCATACAGCCGGTAACAATAAGTCCCTTTAAGTCACCGCTCTTTTTGTATTCTGCCATTTCAAGTATTGTATTTATACTTTCTTCTTTCGCATCATTTATAAAACAACAGGTATTTACAACAATTACATCTGCTTCTTCTTCTGAACCTGTAATTTGATAACCTCTTTCACGAATTAGTCCTAGCATTACCTCACTGTCCACTAAATTTTTATCACAACCTAGTGAAACAAAAAATATATTCATGTCAACCTCCGTATAAAAAATTATGTTAAAAAATATCATCCTTGTCATTTTAACAGCTTTTCCATAAAAAGAAAACCTTTATTTCTCATGAAAATCTAATTCATTTATAATTGACATTTATCTCATATTTGTTATGATAGAAACAAATTGAAAGCTTTAATCTGATTTATGGCTGTAAACAGCAGAATGTGAGGTAGTTATGAAAAAGTTTCTAAAGATTATAATCCCCTTAGTTTTAATAGTAATTGCAGGTTATATTTATTATTATGTAACCTTACCGGCTATTAATATTCACTCTCCGGGTTTCTGGTTTTTTATCCTGATTGCTTTTCTAGTAATCAGCACATGTGTCGGCTTTGCAACCGCTAATTTGGACAAAAAAGGCCGAAGACTTCCCGGTCCTATGTTTAAGAATAAGTTATTTACCATTTCCATGGGTATTACCCTTGCTTTATTAGCTGTTTACTTGATAGGCAGCCTATTATCTTCTCCTATCGTAAATGCAGGAAAATATCAGCAGCTATTAACGATATCCGAGCGTGACTTTCAAGAGGATATAAAAGAAATTTCGTATAATGAAATACCTATTCTGGATAAAGACTCCGCTGCTTTATTAGGTTCAAGAACAATGGGCAGCATTCTTGAATATGTATCCCAGTTTGAGGTAAGTAATAACTATACCCAGATTAATTACCAGAGTGCTCCCACCAGAGTATCTCCCTTGCGTTACGGCAGCTTTTTCAAATGGCTTAATAATAGATCTAAAGGTGTCCCAGCTTACATGAAAATAGATATGGCCACTCAGGAAGTAGAACTTGTAAAACTACAGGAAGGTATTAAATATTCAGAAGCTGAACATTTCGGAAGAAATATATATCGTTATCTGCGTTTCCATTATCCGACATATATCTTTGATACACTAAATTTTGAAATAGATGATGAAGGTACCCCTTACTGGATTTGCCCCGTTAAAGATTATACCATTGGGTTATTCGGCGGACAGACTATCGGAAATGTGGTTATAGTAAATGCTATAACTGGAGAGCACAAGGATTACAAAATAGATGAAGTCCCTCAATGGGTAGACAGAGTATACTCTGCTGAATTATTAATTACCTTATATGATTATTACGGTACCTTAAAGCATGGTTACTGGAATTCTGTAATTAGTCAGAAAGATTCTCTGCAGACAACAGATGGCTATAATTATATTGCTCTTGAAGACGATGTGTGGGTATATACCGGTGTAACTTCTGTTGGTGGTGATGAATCTAATGTCGGTTTTGTACTGATGAATCAAAGAACTGCGGAAACTCGCTATTATTCAATCTCCGGTGCTGAGGAATACTCTGCCATGGCCTCTGCGGAAGGTAAAGTCCAACATTTGGGATATCGCGCTACTTTTCCCCTTCTTCTTAATATCGGAGGAGAACCTACCTATTTTATAGCATTAAAAGATGCCGCAGGATTAGTAAAAAACTATGCGATGGTTAATATATCAAAGTACAATATTGTTGCTATCGGTGATACCGTAAATGAATGTGAGAAAAAATATCTTTCTGCATTGAAATCCGGAGGTGTCACAGTATTAGACACTACAAATCTTCCGAAAATCACCGGAACTATATCAAAAATTGCAGAAGGTGTTATAGATGGCAATTCCCATTATTATATATTATTAAATAACAGTACTGAAATATTTGACGTTGAGGTCGCTTCCTATTTATCTATTATCAAATATAATGTTGGTGATACCATAACCCTCACTTATTCTCAAGGTGCAGCGGTCAATACGGTTGTTGAGGTTGTTGAGGTTGTTGAATTAGAATAATCTGAAATAAGAAAGCAATTTCACACGTTAAATTTAAGCTTACAGGCGAAGTTGCATGTATGGATGCCAGGCAAAATAAGTGCTGATGTAAATTCCAGATTTCTATGGATTTTGCATCAGCACTTATTTTATACTAAAAATTAGTTATTTCCTTTAATTTCACAATGTACTCATTTAACTTTTTCAGCTTTTTCTCCCGTTTCTTCCCCGGATGTTTATAATCACCAACAAACGATGTATCAATAAACCTCTTTATACATCTAATATCACGTTTTTTTTCCAGACTTCGTAACCTTAAATCCAGATTTTTACGGATTCTTACCATCGCCTTGCTATGATCAATGGTTGTTACCAGTTTACCATCTTGAAATATTAATTCAATTACATGGTTATAACTAAAACAGGGTAGTTCTCCCTGGATATCGTAAGTTTTTAATATCTCGGCAGCAATTACAACTGCTCCCGTAAAAATGACCGGATACATAATATCTTCGTACAATACTGTCTCCCTATTATTTTCAAGTTTGATAGTCACAGGATTTCTTCCGCTAATCTCAGGAAATCCCCTGTCAGAAGTTACTTCTAAATTCTTTAGAAACAATTGGAAATCTTTTATGATAAGTAAATTACTATATTCAAAGTTTTTATCATTTTTCCAGGTTGGAGATATACCAAAAACCTCGGGATTAATAATATCCCTATCCTCACACTTCAAAATTTGATATAGTTTATCTTCTATTAACAAGTTATCATTCATACTCTTTCTCTCCCACTGCCAGCCCTTTTACATTCTGACACTCTCAACACAGTTGTGCATCAGCATAGCAATCGTCATTGGTCCAACTCCACCCGGCACCGGTGTAATTGCGCTGACTTTATCTATAACGTCATCAAAATCAACATCGCCGCAAAGCTTGTTGTCCTCTCCACGATGTATTCCCACATCAACCAACACAGCACCTTCTTTTATAAATTCTTTGGTTATAAACTTAGGTTTACCGAGTGCAACCACCAAAATATCTGCGCGTTTCGTTACTTCCTTTAAATCTTTGGTTTTGGAATGACAAATTGTTACTGTCCCGTTCTCTCTAAGTAACAATAATCCCATAGGCTTTCCGACAATATTACTTCTGCCCACTATAACACATTCCTTTCCGTTAATACTTATACCGGAACGCTTCAAAAGTTCAATAACACCAGCCGGCGTGCAGGATACAAATCCTTTCTGGCCGATACTTAACGCTCCCACATTAAAAGGATGAAAGCCATCTACATCTTTTATGGGTGTGATTGCTTTTATGATATACTCTTCTTGTATGTGTGCAGGTAAAGGTAATTGCACCAGTATACCATTCACATCTTCTCTATTATTTAATTCCTCTACCAGCTTTAACAATTCCTCTTGAGTTGTTTCCTCGGAAAGTTCATAGGCCAAGGAACGGATTCCTATATATTCACAGGCTTTCTTCTTATTACCTACATAAACACTGGAAGCCGGGTCATTACCAACTTGTATAACGGCCAGAGTTACTTCTATCCCCTTTTCCCTCAAGGCACTTACTTTGCCTTTTAACTCATCTTTTATTTCCTGGGAGATTTTTTTTCCATCTATGATTGCAGCCATATTGCGACCACCCCTTTCTCGTTGTCTTTTTAGGACAAATCTTTCCTATTCTTTCTTATTTTATTACATTTATATGAATATAACAAGTACCAAAGAGACCAAAGTCCAAATCCTTACACAGACAAATTCACACATTTAAAAGCTGGGCGTAGCTCTATAAGCTATTCCCAGCCTTTTAATTTTAACCATTTAGTTTCTTAAGTCCTTATTGCATGTTTTTATCACGATAATAATTAATCAAGCAGCCCTTTTCTATTATTTCTCTTTCATCATCTGTTAATTCATCTAATTTTAAGGTAAATTCTTTCATCTCTTTCGTTACAACATAGGCTTTGATTTCAGATATCTTTTCTTTTATTGCCTTCTTTACATCCTTAACAAGTATATAATCTCCATTTTCAAATGGAAGGTCTTCTTTAAATAGGAAAGGCAACATTCCCCAGTTAATTAAATTAGAACGATACCTTTTGGTAGCATATTCTTCTGCTATGTTAGCCAGACCCCCCAGTACCTTCTGACAGCTAGCGGCCTGTTCTCTGGCAGAACCGTCACCTGGTTTAACTGCATATATCAAGCTTCCAATCTGGGTGTCTCTTGCTTCTATAGAAAATTTAGTATTAATCTTTTCAAAAGCTTCAGCTACTTCTCTATTCGCCGCGGATATATCTTCACCGGCAACTCTTGCCTTCTCTGCCTTTTGTACCTCTTTTGCCCTTCCAACATAGGCAGGATCTTTTCTGGAAAGTGTAAATTCAGCAAGTCCCAAAGGATTAGAGCGATAAGAGGACGTTTCACCGGAAGGAATTAATTCATCTGTCGTTGTAACCGGATCGTGGATAACAGATACTACTTTTAATACAATATCCTC
Source organism: Anaerocolumna cellulosilytica (assembly GCF_014218335.1). Lineage (GTDB taxonomy): Bacteria > Bacillota > Clostridia > Lachnospirales > Lachnospiraceae > Anaerocolumna > Anaerocolumna cellulosilytica. The sequence goes on from NZ_AP023367.1 coordinate 3,276,500, forward strand.
TGTTAATCCAGATATAGCAGGCCAATCAACAATGCCCGGACCAAATTTTAACTCTGTCATTTTATCCGGCTTTCCAAGTCCATTGTAAACTCTGTTGTCATATATTTTACTGTCATAGAAATATTTAGGTTTTAAGAATTCTGCATCAATATCTTCCGCAGATGTTAAATATCCTTTATTTGCAGCGGTCGCCGCTATAGATCTGGCATCCATTAAAGCTACCGATGCTATCTGTCCGCTTGTTACCTTAGAACCTTCTCTGTTAGGGAAATTCCTTGTGGTATGTCGGACACTAAAACCATTATTTGAAGGAACATCTCCGGCACCAAAGCATGGACCACAAAAAGCTGTACGAATTGTCGCGCCGGTTTCCATTAATCTTGCTATCGTTCCGTTTTTTACAAGTTCCATAAATATCGGCTGACTGGCAGGATATACACTCAATGAGAATTCATCCGCACCTATATACTTATTATTTAAAATATCTGCTGCATCACAGATATTTTCATAACCACCGCCGGCACAACCTGCAATAACTCCCTGATCTACATATAATCTGTTGTTTTGTACCTTATCTTTTAGCTGATACTTAATTGTACTATTATCAAGACTTATCATAACCTTCTTTTCCACTTCATCCAGTATGTCATATAAATTTCGATTTAGTTCTTCAATCGTATAAACATTGCTAGGATGGAACGGCATGGCAATCATAGGCTTTATTTCCGCTAAATCTACATAAATCAATCCATCATAATAGACAACATCCTTTAGCGTAAGTTCCTTGAAATCTTCTATCCTGTTATGCTGCTCATAAAACTCTTTAACTTTATCATCAGTTAGCCAGATAGAAGAAAGGCAAGTTGTCTCAGTGGTCATAACATCAATACCTATTCTGTAATCAACACTTAAGTTGCTTATGCCATCCCCAATAAATTCCATGACTTTGTTATTAACATAACCATTTTTAAATACTGCACCAATTATTGCAAGTGCAATGTCCTGAGGACCTACACCTTTTCTGGGCTTTCCGGTCAAGTATACACCAACTACTCCTGGCATATTAATATCGTAGGTACGAGATAATAATTGTTTAACAAGCTCCGGTCCACCTTCACCAATTGCCATAGTACCAAGAGCTCCATAGCGGGTATGGCTGTCAGAACCCAAGATCATCTGACCACCACCTGCTAATACTTCTCTTGCAAATTGGTGAATAACTGCCTGGTGAGGAGGTACATAGATTCCTCCGTATTTTTTCGCACAGGACAGCCCGAACATATGGTCATCCTCATTAATAGTTCCACCGACAGCACATAAACTGTTATGACAATTTGTCAACACATAAGGAACCGGAAACTGTTCCAGTCCACTTGCTCTTGCCGTCTGTATAATACCAACAAAAGTAATATCATGAGAAGTTAATTTATCAAATTTAATTTTTAGTTTGTCCATATTGTCAGAAGTATTATGTACTTTCAGTATTTCGTATGAAAGAGTATTTTTTGCTGCATCTGTCTTCTGACAGGCTCTTCCTAACTTGGAGGAAACTAATTCATTGGTTGCCTCTAATTCATCAATAATCTCTGTGCCATGTAAAATATAGGCACCTTTTTCATAAAGTTTAATCATAATAGCATCTCCTTCTTTGGTCTGGATATAAAATTTATACAATTAAATTTATAAATAGTAATAAATTCCTTTTATGAATGCACCTGCTTGAACCTATGAATTGGAAATGGTCAGGTTGTTTCATGATTTAACGAATTAAATAAGTAACGTCTTTTCATATCATAATATTATTAGAGAAAATAATCAAGATATATTTACTAATTTTCTAAATTAACCTCTACTTTTTATCACCCAAAACCTTTAAACTTTCATTACATTTTTTATGTATTTAATAAAAAAAAGACATCCATACTACTCTTTTCAAATACTAAAAATGAATATATATTCGTTTTGATATTCTTTTGTTACTTGCTATTATTATCTTGTTTTTTTTATTATATGCTTTTTTCTTTTGTTTAGTTATTTGTTCTATTACATAAAAAGAAACCGAACTCTTCTTATGTATCTCCTTTTCCTAGGCTTTAGGTCAAAAATAGAACCATCCCACGAAAAGAGAGTATCATAAAAATATTCGGTTTCTTATTATATATTACATCCTCACATAACTGTAAAACAGACTTTTAACATCTCCCCCTCAAAGTCTGCCTGTTAATGAATCGTTTTAACTGAATTACGAATTATCAATTTGGTATCCAGATAAATCCTTCCAACACTTTCCTTTCGTTCTTCAATAATATCAAACAGTATTTCAGTTGCCTTACCCGCAAGCATTCCCATATTTCGTTCTACTGTCGTCAACGGAAATACCGTATCTCCTAACCAGCTTATATTATCAAAGCCAACAATTGAAATATCTTCCGGTATGTGAAGTCCCGCTTCTTCGATAGCTCTTGCAGCACCAAAGGCCATTTCATCGTTAAATGATAAAATTGCAGTGATATCCTGATTTAATAATTTTATACCGCCGTAATAGCCACTCATTATACGATAATCTCCAGTTACAATGGGAACATCCGCTGTATCAAGTTCATACTTAGCAAAAGCCTCTCTCCATCCTCTGTGCCTGGCTCTGGTAGAAGCAAGATTTGGAATTCCTTCAATAATGCCAATTTTTCTATGACCTTTTTGAAGCAGATATTCCATTGCCTCCTCTTCTCCCTTAACCTCATCGGTAAGGATATTAGCCACTGTATGGTATACTGCTCGGTTAAATACCACAACCGGTATTCCTTTTGCTATGGCTTCTTCTATAAATTCATCATCTTCCGGTTTCTGGCTAAGAATAAGAATTCCATCATACCTAGCAGTACTTAAGCTTCCGGGTTCATGACGGTCAATACCTTTTACAACAACATTATAAGAGTTATCTATACTACTGTATACAGATTTCACGATATCATGAAGAATAAAAGGAGAAGACATATTACTGATATTTGAAAAATATAATCCAATTGTATAAGACTTAGCCAGCTTAAGGTTAACCGCATTCTGATTCGGCGTATACCCAAGCCTCTGAGCAGCCTCTAAAATTCTCTCCCTCGTTTGCGGATTCGTTCTCAAACTTCCGCTTAATGCCCGTGATACCGTAGAATAGGAAACCCCCACTTCCTTTGCTATATCTTTAATGGTAACCGTCATTTCATACTTCCTCTTACTCTATAGATTGGTATATTCTTTCCAGATATTCTCTTGTAGCAATGGCATTAGAAGGTTTTGTATCTTCTAATAACACGTGAATATGCGGTTTTTGTTTTTTTACTAGACCAAGCAATAATTCCGAATTCAGCCCACCGCTTCCGCTAGGTACGCTGATGGTTCTATTATCTTCCACTTTAAAATCCTTTGCATGAATAGCTGCAATATCTTTTCCAAATAACTCAAAAGCACCTTTTATAATTTCATCCTGTTGTTGATAGTTACCGTAATGTATCACATTGACCGGATCAAATATAACCTGTAAATTCGGAGAATTTACCGCTTGCAATACCTTATAGGTTCTATCAATATCGGACATAATGTGACTATATACAGGTTCTATAGCGAAAATCACACCCATCTTTTCTGCATAATCTACAACAATTTTAACATTCTCTATTAAAATCTGTAGTGCTTCCTCTGAATGATTCGCTTCTTCAAATATATATTGTGCATTCACTGCTCCAGTTTCAGTACCTACCATGCCACAACCTAACAAGCTTGCAAAACGGATATGTGCCTTATATGTTTCCATAACTTTAACATGTTCCGCTTTGTCCGGTGTTGTAATATTTAAATAACAGCCGAGAACAGATATATCAACCTTGTTCTGTGCAAATATTTCTTTTATATACAATGCCATCCCAGGTGAAAAAGCTTCCGGATTCACATTAAAATCATGAATTGCTTTTTTTAAAGCTAATTGGGTGCATTTAAAGCCTTTCTTTGCTATATTAGCAACTAATTCCTCCAATGGTGCCTGTTCCATGTCATGTGCTCTGATTCCGATTCTCATAATTCCTGCCTTTCTCTTAAGGAATTCGGGTCCGTAAAGCCATTGCCCACTTTCCCGAACCTTTCAACTAGATTTTTATCCGATTATAATGTCCAATTCACTTAAGTTTAAGCAATTGGTTACATCTATTTTACTATAAAATAACCAGAATTTCCAGTCCTTGTACACGAAACTAAGAATCCCGCTGCATTATCCCTTTACACTTCCGGCAGTAACCCCCTCTACAAACTGCTTCTGTGCTGCAAAGAATACAATCAGAGATGGAAGTAAAGTTATAATAGACATTGCCAGTATCTTATTCCACTCAAAACCAACATCTGCATCCATAGACAACCGTAGTCCTAATGAAGCTGGATATTTTGCTACGGTCTTTACATAAATCAATGGTCCCATAAAGTCGTTGGAGGACCACATAAACTGAAATAACGCAGCTGATACGATAGAAGGCTTTAAAACCGGACAAATAATAAACCACAAGGTTTGCAGGGAATTACATCCATCAATCTTTGCCGCTTCCTCTAACTCCTTTGGTATCCCTCTCAAAAACTGTACTAACATAAATACGAAGTACGTATCGCTGGCAAAAAAGGTTGGTATGATTAACGGCAGGTATGAAAGTGATGGTTCCAACCAACCTAAATTACGAAAAAGTAAATACTGGGGAATATTTAATACCACCTGTGGCAGAAATAATGTAGATAACAATATTGCATAAAACATTTTCTTGCCTTTAAACCGAAACCTTGCAAAACCATAAGCCGTTAATGTTGCAGATAAAACGGTACCAACTACCTTCGGCAATACAATTTTATAGGTATTTACCAAATAAGTTAAAAATGTATATTCTGTTGACTGCCACCCATTAATATATGCCTGAATCGAGAATTTCTTCGGTATGATTCCAATAGATGAGAATATCTCATTATTACTTGTCTTAAAGGAGGCTCCCAGCATCCAAAGCATAGGGTATATCATAATCGTACCAACACCTATTAATACGAGATAACGAAGTGTTGTATTTACTATATTTTTTTGTCTTCTTGTCATAGCTACCTCCCTTCATCATCCGAATAATATACCCAGTACTTCTGACTCATAAAGGATATGATGGTCAATGTCATTACAATTAAGAACAACAGCCAGGAAATCGCACTCGCTAGTCCCATCTGATAGGTTTTAAAGGCATTCTGGTATACCAGCATTGAAATTAATGTCGTAGACCCTAATGGCCCTCCGTCTGTAATAATATACGGTGCATTAAATTCCTGAAATGCCTGACAAAGCTGAGTAACTAAATTGTAAAATATAACAGGACTAATTAAAGGAATTGTTACGCTAAGAAACTGTCTGGTTTTACTAGCCCCGTCAATGGATGCTGCTTCATATAAATCCGTTGGCACACTCTTTAAAGCAGCCAAAAAAATAACCATCGGAGAGCCAAACTGCCAAACCCTTAACAGACTTACAACAAATAATGAGTACCTGGAATCTCCCAACCAGTTTGGCCCAACAACATTAAAGATACTTAATATCTGATTAATTAAACCGTTATTCTGAAATAAAAATTTCCATAGCACGGCAATAGCTACAGAACCACCAAGTATTGACGGAATATAATAAATGGTACGAAATAAATTAACTCCTTTGATTTTAAAATTTAAAATATATGCCACAAACAGAGCAAACGCCAATTTAAGCGGAACTGTCATAAATGCATACCGGAAAGTAACCTCAAAGGCTTTTCGTATTTTTGCTGTATCCAGTATCTGAGTATAATTTTTAAAACCAATAAACGATACAATATCCTTAAATAAATCATAGTCTGTAAAGCTATAGTACAAAGAGGAGCCAAAGGGATACAGTTTGAATACTAGGAATCCTATAAGCCAAGGCAATATATAGAGAAACCCTGTATTTTCTTTTAAAAAGTAACGAAAGCCACGTCTTTTTAAAACTGCATCGGATATCTGCACATCCTTATTTCTACGCATTTTTTTATCCTCCAATCTTATAATGCCGCACATTATGCCAATTACTTAACCGAACAGAAAGTATTTTTCTTGTTGTAAAACCACGAACCGGCTTCCATTTAGTATGGCATAAGCTACCATTGATGAACCGGTCGTTTTTATATATTTTTCTATATCAGCACTATCAATAAGTTGATACTTTACTCTGCTCATCCTGATGCAGTAAAATGCTTTAACTTCTGTCTTATATATTTCTTCCTAAGAAATTTAATCATTAAGCACTTCTTTGGAGATTTCGTCTAAGGCAGTCATCAGAACCATCCATTGCCCTTAACCAAAAGTTTGGTGATAAGCCTGCTATTTTATCAGTCCAAGATTGAAGCAGTGACTCATCAATTTCATGATAATAAAGCTTTTTTTCCTCTTTATAATTATATAAATACATTCTGACATTCATATACTAATTAACAATATCCACATAGTTCTTCTTAGTTATTGAACATTGTTCATCTACCATGTAAAACGACTGTACCATATATAAACCATTCAACTATATTTGACGCGGATAATCTTTTTGTGAGCTATTACTCTGTGTATAATTACAAAACAAGGGCTGCTGCAAACCACTGATATTCTGCATCCGGTTAGTCCGCAGGCTACTCTTCTTTGGATTGCAACGGCCCCCTGTCTTCATCATTTACATTTTATCAGCTTAATTAGCTGCATTTACTTCATTTACACTATCAATCAGATATTGAGCAGCAGTTGCTGAATCTGTCTGATCATAACTTAGATTTTGGAATACCTCATAATAATATCCTGTACTATCTTTTAGGGATGAATGTTCAAAGTTTGGATCCGTGTCATAGCCTTTAAATCCCATTACTAATTTGTTAGCATCATAAGTCAAACCAGATAATAATCCTTCTGAAACCAAAGTCGCTTCTGCTGCTTTATTGGATACTGTACCTCTTTCCATTCCCATAATCTTAACACCTTCTGGGTCAGAAGTCAGGAATTCAAGCAGTAACGCAGCTTCAGCAGGATGTTTTGAGTTTGCACTAACTGCAAATCCCATAGAGATTTTAGTAAAACCGCTTTTATTAGAGCCTAAGTCTGTAGGGAATTCACCCATTACAAGATTCTGTCCTTCAGATAATGCATCCTTAAACTTAGAAGCACTGCTATCCCATTCGTAGATTCCGCCGTAATGGCCATCCATCCATTTTGTATTTTTATCAAGAGAAGTAGCACCGTCTCCCGCTAAAGTTGCCAGAGAAGGAATTACATGTTTGTCTTCTAGCATATTAATCCAGTCAAGTCCTGCCTGAACTTCCTCAACTGTGTAGTTTACTTTTTTATCAACCACCCACTCTTTTCCATATGTCTGGTGCAGGTAATACATCAGCATGAGTATACGATCATATTCACCAAGTGCCAAAGGATAATAATCATCTCCTAATTTGGATTTGAATGTTTCGCCTGCTGCTATAATTTCTTCAAATGTCTTTGGAACTTCAAGCCCGGCTTTTTTGAAGGCAGATTCATTCCAGTAGAATACTCTTCCTGTCGTGCCAATCGGTACTCCCTGTAAGGAACCATTAACAGACATCAATTCTAAAAGGTCATCCGGATAATTCGTTACAGATATTATGTTATTCAATTTATTTATATCATAGAATTTATCACCATTTGGTGAAAATTGATAAATCCAGTTCCAGTTAATCTGAATTAAGTCTGCTTCTGTTTTACCAGCAAGCTGAGTTGCTATATTTTCCTGCCAGCCGGTCCAAGCACCGTATTCAGGAACAACTTTGATATTTGGATATTTTTTTGTAAAAGCATCTAGTGCTGCAATTGTTGCTTCGTGTCTGCTGTCACCACCCCACCAAGAAAATCTTAATTCAATGGGGTCTGTTAAATTTGGTTCTAAAGCTTCTGAATCTCCTCCTGCAGCTTCAGTAGGCGCTGCTGTTGCCTCTCCCTTGTTATCATCTGCTGCTTTTGTTGGTTCAGTCGTAGTGCCACCATTCTTGTTGGTTTTACCACAAGCACCTAGCATAAATACCATTACCATTACCAGCAGGATAGATAAAGATTTTTTTGTAAGCCTTTTCATATAATTTCTCCTTTTCTTTTTTTACGTTACATAGCTTTTCTGGTACGCGTTGGCTAATTCACGAAAATGTTTCGTTGTGACAATTAGCATTTTGCAACGTATTTCCCCCAATTGTTTTAGCAATTATGTAACATTCATAACTACAAACTTAGTATAACATTGACGTTTATCATTGTCAACTTGCTATTATACACATATATTTACATGCAAATTGTGCAATATGTATACTTCATCCTTTTTTAATACAAACGTTTGCATTAACAGTATGGAAAAATATACAAATTATTTTTTTACATCTTTTTCAAATTATATTCAAAATTATGCAAAAATATATCTGACACAATTGTAAGTGCTTACATGTTTTTTTCATTTTTCTTACATTTCATATATTTTTAAAGTAGTAGTTACTCTTTAAGACCTTTTTTTCGTTTGCTTAAGGTCCAGATTGTTACACAAAAAAGACACGGAACATTCTTAATATTCCGTGTCTTTTTTAAATTATACATATATATTAAAATAAAACGGTTTAATTATCTTTGAACTCTACCTGAAGCATCTCCGCCAACTAAAGTTTCAACGTCAGCACGGGATACTAAATTAAAATCTCCTGGTATTGTGTGTTTTAAAGCTGATGCAGCCACTGCAAATTCTAATGCTGCTTTCATGTCTTTACCTTCCGCTAATCCGCAAATCAAACCACCTGCGAAGGAATCACCGCCACCAACACGGTCAACAATTCTAACATTGTATTTTCTGGAATGGTAGAATTCTTTTCCGTCATAAATGCAAGCTGACCAGCCGTTATCAGATGCTGAGTAGCTTTCTCTTAAAGAGCTGATTACATATTTGAAACCAAACTTATCAATCATCTGTTTGAAGATATCCTGATATCCGGACAATTCTAACTCACCACTAGTTACGTCTGTACCACTTGGTTTAAAGCCTAATACTTTTTCTGCATCTTCTTCGTTACCAATACAAACATCAACATACTGCATCAGGTTAGACATAATGCGCTGCGCTTTTTCAGAAGACCATAATTTCTTACGGAAATTTAGGTCAACGGATACTGTAATACCCTTAGCTTTTGCAGCTTTTAAAGCAGCTTCTGTTACTTCTGCTGCAATGTCGCTAATAGCAGGTGTAATACCTGTAAAGTGGAACCAGTCAGCACCTTCAAAAATTGCATCAAAATCAAAATCAGCAACAGTTGCTTCTGCAATAGAAGAATGAGCTCTATCATAAACTACGTTAGAAGCACGCATGGAAGCACCTGTTTCTAAATAGTAGATACCAAGTCTTTCTCCGCCCTTTGCTACATAATCACAGTTTACATTGTATTTACGAAGTGCAGCAATAGCACTTTCACCGATAGGGTTATTAGGAACTTTGGATACAAAGTATGCATCATGTCCGTAGTTTGCAAGGGATACAGCTACGTTAGCCTCTCCACCACCATAATTTACATCAAAACTGTCTGATTGAATAAATTTCTGAAATCCGGGAGTGGATAATCTAAGCATAATTTCTCCCATTGTGATAATCTTTGCCATAATAAATCTCCTTTGAATTTTAAAATCTTTTGAACAATATTATTTACAAACTATAAAGTAACACCGTTCTTGAAAATAGCCATGTCATGGAAACCAGCTTCTTCCGATTTTACTTTATTACCGGATGCAATGTCAAGAACATAATCAAATAATTCCTGTGCAAGCTCATCCATAGATTTACCTTCCAGAATCTGGCCCGCATTAAAATCAATCCAATTATTCTTCTTGTTGGTTAAAGCTGAATTACTAGCTATTTTAGCTGTTGGGACCGGGGATGCAAATGGTGTTCCCCTTCCGGTTGTAAACAATACAATATGGGCCCCTGCAGCCGCTAAAGCTGTTGCGGCTACCAAATCATTTCCGGGAGCACTTAAAAGATTTAATCCTTTTATTTTTGTGGTCTCGCCATAGGCCAATACATCGGCAACCGGAGCACTGCCTGATTTCTGAGTACAGCCAAGTGATTTGTCCTCCAGAGTGGAGATTCCACCCTTTTTATTACCAGGTGAGGGATTTTCATAAATTGTTTGGTTATGTTTGGTAAAATAGTCTTTGAAATCATTAATCATTGCAACCGTTTTCTCAAAGAGTTCCTCATCCTGACAACGATTCATAAGAAGGGTTTCTGCTCCAAACATTTCCGGTACTTCTGTCAATATAGTAGTCCCACCCTTAGAAATCAATATATCAGAGAATGCACCCACTAAAGGATTTGCAGTTATTCCTGAAAATCCATCAGATCCACCGCATTTCATACCAATAACTAATTCCTCAGCACTGATGTCTTCGCGGTTAAATTCACCAGCATAGGCAATCAGCTCCTTCAGTATTTCTAAGGAAGTCTCCATTTCATCCTCAACATCCTGGCATTGAAGGAATTTCACTCTGCTTTCGTCGTAATTGCCGATATACGGTTTTAACTCTGCTATGCTGCTGTTTTCGCAACCAAGTCCAAGAACAAGTATACCTCCGGCATTGGGATGATTCACAAGGTCAGCCAGAATTTTTCTGGTATTATCCTGATCATCTCCCATTTGAGAACAGCCGTAAGGATGAGGAAACGCTATGATATCCTCCACACTTCCTGTCAAAAATGCCTGCGCTTGTTTTGCCAGACTTGTTGCAATTGCATTCACACAGCCCACGGTTGGTATAATCCATATTTCATTACGGATACCGACCTTTCCGTCTCTTCTGCGGTAACCTTTAAAGTAAGCCTTTTCTGTGCTCTTAATGTTAGTATAGGATGGATGATAGGAATAGTCAAGTATCTCTCCTAAAGTAGTTTTAATATTGTGTGTATGAATCCAGCTTCCCTCCGGTATAGCATTTACTGCAAATCCAATAGGAAAACCATATTTTACAATTTGTTCCTGCTCCGCTACCGGCTTTAAGGTAAATTTATGACCGGCAGGTATCGTTTCATTTAGAACTAGTTTCTTATCTTCTAGTTCCAGTACAGTACCTTCTTTTAGTTCCTGCAAAGCAACTGCAACATTATCCGTTTTGTTTATTTTTAAATATTCCTGCATAAAGCCTCATTTCTGCTGAGAGGGTTGCCTTGGCTTACAGCAACCTCACTTCCGCTATTAAAAGTCAGATTATTCTGATAAGTTTTCCATAACTGTACGCATACCGGACTTTTCTACCGCTTCTACGTAACCTGTAAGCAGTTCGGTCAGACCCTGGTATACAGTTAGGTCAGTTCCAAAAAATGCTTTGTTGCTTAATACTTTTGCTACTAATTCGCCTGCTGCCAGCTTGGAATTTTCTTTAAAGAACTCCAATACATGCTGGTCATCCATGATTTTGTAAGTATCTTCTCCTCTTTGGCCGATTAATACTCCCTCTTCCATTACATTACTGCGGTAGAAAGAAATAAGCGCAGCAAGTGAAAAACTTAAATGCACCGGAAGTTTTCCAAATTTATCGATATAACCAGTAAAACTTGGTAAACAACGTGACTTCCATTTAGATACTGAGTTTAGGGAAATAGATAATAATGCATGTTTAATATATGGATTTTCAAAACGTTCAATTACGGAATCAGCAAATGCTGTCAATTCTTCCTTTGGTAAGGTAAGAGTTGGAATGATTTCATCATAAATTGTTTTTGTCATGAAATCATTCACTGTTTTATCCTGCATGGACTCAAGTACGTAATCATTACCTGCAAGATAAGATGCTAATACGAAAGATGTATGGGCTCCGTTTAAGATACGAACCTTTCTTTCACGATATGGTTTCTGATTATCTGTAAAGATTACGGGAAGTCCTGCTTTATCAAGAGGAAGTTCACCGGATATATCCTTATCGCTTTCAATTACCCATAGACCAAAAATTTCACCAGTAACCAATAGGGCATCTTCATATCCTAATTCTTTAAAGATAGTTTCTGCTTCATCTTTTGGATAACCAGTTACAATTCTGTCTACTAAGGTACTGCAAAAGATACAGGCATCTTCAATCCAGCTTTCAAAATCAGCACCTAATTTCCAAAGTTTTGCATACTGGTTGACACAATTTTTAAGGGAACCGCCATTATTTTCAATAAGTTCACAAGGAATCATTACTAGCCCTTTTTCCTTATCACCATTAAAATGATTAAATCTTTCAAATAAAAACTTAGTTAATTTTCCAGGGAATGTCTTAGGAGGGTTTGCATTAAAATCATCATTCTCCTCAAATACAATACCTGCCTCTGTTGTATTAGAAACAACAAACCTTAAGTCAGGAGATTTTGCATATGCAGCGTATTTGTCATATTCTTCAATTGCTGCTACTGCATCAGATACACTGGTTACAACTCTATTAATCTGTTTGATTTCACCATTTTCTTTTCCTCTTAATGAAACTGTATATTTACAGTCCTGTTTGTGGAACACATCCAGGTTTCCAAAAGAAATAGGCTTTACAAGTGCAATATTACCATTAAATAGACCTGCCTCATTAACCACATCAATCATGTAATCTACAAATGCCCTTAAGAAATTACCTTCACCAAATTGAAGTACTTTAACTGGTCTGTCTGTACCTTGAATTAATTTGTTTGATAACGTATCCATAAAATCCTCCTAATAAATTCATTATAATATTAATCACTAACCGGAAGAAACACATTACTTACGCGGAAGTTTGATTCAGGTGTCAAAAGTCCATGTCTTGAAAATGAGGTATATTGGGTATATTCTCAGGTGATTTAGTTTTTTATGGACTTTTGACACCTGAACCAAATTTGTGACCACCTTTTTCGTTTTTCCGTTTTTGTAAGCGTTTACATTTATTTTACTAATATTTTCGTTTTGTGTCAATTGGTTTTCAATAATATTTTTATTATTTTTTCAAATAAGTCAAAATATACTTCTTAGAAAAATATTATATATAAAAGCAAAATCCTCTATTGCCTTGTAACTTACCTTATAGTATAATAGAATAAGTCTTAAATTATTAAATAATTTTTTTAAGTGTAAGTACTTACAGATTTAGGGGTGATTTATGAATATATACGATGTATCAGAAAAAGCAGGTGTTTCTATTGCCACCGTCTCCCGTGTTATTAACGGGAATCCCAACGTAAGTGAAAAAACAAAGCAGAAAGTTCTAGACGTTATGGAAGAAATTGGATACACCCCCAATGTATTTGCCAGGGGGTTAGGGTTAAATACCATGAAAACGATTGGTATAATGTGTTCTGACTCATCTGACCCATTCTTAGCTAACGCTGTGTATTACATTGAACGGGAACTTCGAAAAAATGGTTATGACTCTTTTTTATGCTGTACAGGCTATGAGTTAAAGAACAAACAGAATTATTTAAACCTTCTTTTGTCTAAGCGTGTGGATGCTGTCATCTTGGTAGGTTCCAGTTTTTTGGAGTTCAATAAAAAAGATAATGGTTATATTATCAATGCCGCAAAAGAAGTTCCGGTAATGATGATTAACGGTTATTTAAACAATCCCGGTATTTATTGCACGCTTTGTGATGATTACCAGTCTACTTACGATGCTGCGGTTCATTTTATTTCTCAGGATAAGAAAGACATTCTATATCTCTATACTTCCAAGTCCTATAGCGGTATTCAGAAAATGAACGGCTATAAAGCAGCTGTATCGGAGCATCTTGGCAAAGTTAATGAAGATTTAATCCAAATTTGTCCCGGTAATATGACCGCTTCCAAAGAACTTCTTCTGCTCTTGTCAAAAGGTGGTCTAAAATTTAGTGCAGTGATTGCTGCAGAAGATATTCTTGGTGTCGGAGCTATTAAGTATGCCAAGGAAGCAAAACTTACCATTCCGGATGAATTAAGTATAATTGGATATAATAATTCATTGCTGGCCACATGCTGTGACCCTGAGCTTACATCCATTGATAATCATGTTGAAACCCTGAGCATATCTACTGTAAGTAACTTAATGAGGGTTTTAAATGGGGAAAATGTCCCTAATAAAATAACCATCTCTAATGATTTAATTATTAGAAACACTACTGACTTTACAATTTAGGAGGATGAATCATGAAGAAATTTATGGGCAAGAACTTTTTACTTTCCACGGATACAGCTAAGACTCTGTATCATGACTACGCAGCTAAGATGCCGATTATCGATTATCATTGCCATATTAATCCAAAGGAAATTGCTGAAAACAGAACCTTCGAGAATATAACTCAAGTATGGCTTGGAGGAGATCACTACAAATGGAGACAGATGCGCTCAAACGGTGTAGATGAAAAATACATTACAGGAGATGCACCTGACAGGGAAAAATTCCAGAAATGGGCTGAGACTTTACAAAAAGCTATCGGTAATCCATTGTATCACTGGAGTCATCTGGAATTACAGCGTTATTTCGGTTACTATGGTACACTTAATGCAGATACTGCTGAAGAAGTCTGGAACCTTTGCAATGAAAAGTTAAAGACTTCTGCTTTAAGTGTTCGCAGCATTATCAAATCCTCCAATGTAGAAACCATCTGTACGACTGATGACCCTATCGATTCTTTAGAATGGCACAGTAAGATTAAAGAAGACACTTCCTTCGATGTGAAAGTTCTTCCTGCTTTCCGTCCGGACAAGGCAATGAACATAGAAAAACCTGATTATCTTGAATATTTAGATAAATTATCAGGTGTAAGCGGCATTACCATAAATAGTTTTTCATCACTTTGCCAGGCGCTTAATAACCGTATTGCTTTCTTTGATTCCAAAGATTGTAAAGTATCTGATCATGCCTTAGAATACGTTATGTATCAATCTGCTACTACTGAAGAGATTGAAGCTATCTTTGCAAAGAGAACCTCCGGTGCTTCCTTAAGCGAACAGGAATTGTTACAATTTAAAACTGCTTTCATGGTATATGTAGGCAAAAAATACCATGAGTATGGCTGGGTTATGCAGCTTCACTATGGAACAAAAAGAGATAATAACACACTTATGTTTAACAAGTTAGGTGCTGATACCGGTTATGACTGCATTAATACTTACAGCTCTTCTGCCCAGATGGCAAACTTTTTAAATGCCTTAAATACCACTGACCAACTTCCAAAGACAATCATTTATTCCTTAAATCCTAACGATAATGCTGCTATCGGTACAGTTCTTGGCTGTTTCCAGGATTCCAGTGTAGCCGGTAAGGTTCAGCAGGGTTCTGCTTGGTGGTTTAATGACCATAAGGTTGGTATGACTGACCAGATGACTTCTCTTGCCAACTTAGGACTATTAGCTAATTTTGTTGGTATGTTAACTGATTCCAGAAGCTTCTTATCTTATACAAGACATGAATATTTCAGAAGAATCCTTTGCGATTTAATTGGTAACTGGGTTGAAAACGGCGAATATCCGGATGACATAGCTTTCCTTGGTAATTTAGTACAGGATATTTCTTATAACAATACCAAGAAATACTTTAAATTTTAATTAGCTGAATATTTATATATGTATTAAAAACCTTTTTATAATCCGGATAACAGCTATACAAGTAATATCATGAAACCATTCATAAGTACATGATGTACAAGCGCAGGCGGCTGTTATCCGGTATTCTTTTTCATTCTAAAAGAACTAGTCTAAATCTATTGCACTAGTTGGACAGCTATCTCTTGCATTTTCAGCATCCGAAAGCTGTTCCTCAGGAATATCTCCCTCAATCGCATGGGCATAACCATCCTCTCCCATACTATAAACCTCCGGACATAGATTGGTACACAATTCGCAGGATATGCAAAGCTCTGGATCTACATTTGATTTCACGTCTGTTCCTCCTTTTTATACACTTTCCTATATTTTGATGCTCTTATCGCATCATCACAAGCTCACTCTGTCATGAACTTCTAGTTTACTCCTTTATTATTCGTTGAATTGGATATTCTATACATATATTCCAAAAAATTTTATATTTCGTAATTTATAGTTGTATTCCAACCGTGCCTATAGTATAATATGCAGTTGAATAATAACATGGTGTTTATGGAGGTGCTTATGAAACATCTGATTAGTCCGTTGGACTTAACAGTTTCTGAATTGAAGGAAATCCTTGATTTAGCTGGTGAAATCATTCAAAATCCGAAAAAATATGCTACTGTGTGTCAGGGCAAAAAATTAGCGACTTTATTTTATGAACCAAGTACAAGAACCAGATTAAGTTTTGAAGCTGCTATGCTGAATTTAGGCGGCAGTATTTTAGGTTTTTCTTCTGCTGATTCATCTTCTGCATCAAAAGGCGAAAGCGTTGCCGATACCATTCGTGTCATTTCCAGTTACGCTGATATATGTGCTATGCGTCATCCAAAAGAAGGTGCTCCCTTAGTTGCTTCTTCTTATTCTTCCATTCCTGTAATCAATGCCGGTGACGGCGGTCACAATCATCCTACACAAACATTAACTGATTTATTAACCATTCAGACCTTAAAAGGCAAATTAAATAATCTGACTATTGGTTTTTGCGGAGATTTAAAATTTGGCCGAACTGTTCATTCCTTAATTAACGCATTAGTACGTTATGAAAACATGAATTTTATGTTGATATCTCCGGAAGAATTAAAGATACCTGCTTATTTAAGAGAAGAAGTGTTGGACGCAAATAAGATTCCATATCAGGAAGTAAAGCTACTGGAACAAGTTATGCCAAGTCTTGATTTACTTTATATGACAAGAGTTCAAAGAGAACGCTTCTTTAACGAAGAAGATTATATCCGCTTAAAGGATTCCTTCATACTGGATGCCAAGAAAATGGAATTTGCCAAAGAGGACATGCTGGTACTCCACCCTCTGCCCCGTGTAAATGAAATCGCAACTGAGGTGGACTCCGACCCAAGAGCTGTGTATTTTAAACAAGCAGAGTATGGTGTATACGTTAGAATGGCATTGATTATGAAATTGCTGGAGGTGGCTTAATGTTAAACATAGGCGGATTAAATCAAGGTATTGTCATTGACCATATTGAGGCTGGCGGAGCTATGAATATCTATTCTTATCTGAACCTTGAAAAATTAGATTGTAGTGTTGCTATTATTAAGAATGCCAAAAGTAACAAAATGGGTAAAAAAGACATTATAAAAATAGAAGGAACTTTGGATATTGAATTAGATATCCTTGGAGTTCTAGATAGAAATATTACTGTCAATATAATTGATGACGGCATGATTAAAGAAAAAAGGAACCTGAAACTTCCTGAAAAAGTAACTAATATTATAAAATGTAAAAATCCAAGATGCATAACTTCAATTGAACGGGATTTGCCCCATAGCTTTCGTCTGACTGACCGAGAAAAGGGTGTTTATCGCTGTATTTATTGCGAGCAGGCCTTTAAGCGAATTTAAATTACAGCTGAATACTGAATAATATAACGAATTTCTCATATTACAATTTTTTCATATTACAAACCTACTTAACATACTCCATGACTTATGACAAATCAGTAAGAAATATTTATCTCTTACGACAGAAAATTTAAAGAAATGGCATATCTCTTTGAATAACCAACCTTTCTCACCTATACCATACAGTCATGGAGTTTTTTATTATATCCTCATTTTCTATTGCAAAATCTGCATTCTATCCTTTACAACCTGCCAGTCTATATTATCCATAAAACGCTCTATGTACTCCACCTTATTGTCAGCGTATTGTAGAAAATAAGCGTGCTCATACATATCAAGCACCAACAAGGGTATGGACATGGCTATATTCCCATAATCATGTGCATCCAGACTAATGTTACGAAACCGGTCTGAGCGGGGGTCATAACAAAGTACCACCCAACCTCGACTTGCTTTTGCTGTGGCGACAAAATGCTCCTGCCATTCTTCAAAACTTCCATAATCCTTGGACAGAAGCTGTCTGATATCTGCGTCCGGCGTGTTATTGGGCGACCCAATATTTTCAAAATAAAATTCATGAAGAATCACACCGTCAAGTGCATAGGTTTCTCCCCTCTTGATTCCTCTGAATTTGCTGTAGGTTGCATTAGCCTCCTTAAGTCCGGGATTATTCATAAGCAAAGCATCAATTTCATTCATTTTATTAATATAGCCCTCATATAATCTCATATGTACATCGAATTGCTCTCGGTTAATAACCGTAACATCATCTGTATATTCAAAGTCTAACTTTTCAAACTGCATAAAAAACCTCCAACCTTTAAACTATACTTAAGTATACGCAAGAGTTGGAGATTTACTACAAGGTTTCACTTCTTATATCCCATAAGTGTAAATTCAGTTAATATAAATTTACACTTCCTCTATAATTTCAATACATGTTAAAATAATCCGGTTATAATTCCCTTCTCATTCACATCAATATTTTCAGCAGCCGGTATTTTAGGAAGCCCAGGCATAGTCGTTACCGTGCCGGTTATGGCTACTATAAATCCTGCACCCGCAGACAAGTAAACTTCGCGGATATGAATAGAAAAGCCCTCCGGCCTGCCAAGTTTTGTTGCATCATCCGATAAAGAGTACTGATTCTTAGCCATACAGATAGGAAGCTTACCATACCCTAATTCTTCAATTTGTGAAATTGCCTTATTGGCAACAGAATCATACGTAACCCCTATTGCTCCATATATTTTACCTGCTATTGTTTCTATCTTTTCTTTAACCGTCAGATTCAAATCATACAAAGGTTTAAAATGACTTTCTTTACTGTCAAGAACATCTATTACTTTTTCTGCAAGCGTAATTCCACCTTTACCGCCCTTCTCCCATACCTCAGATAATGCGAATTCACAACCTCTTTTTTCACAAAACTTTTTAACAAAAGCAAGTTCCAACTCTGTATCAGAAGTAAATCGGTTTAATGTAACCACTACCGGCACGCCATATTTTTGAAGATTTTCAATATGTTTCTCCAGGTTTACAATGCCTTTCTCTAGCGCTTCTAGATTTTCAGCTCCTAGTTCTTTTTTGTCAACTCCACCGTTATACTTCAATGCTCTTACAGTCGCAACTAACACCACTGCATCTGGTGAGAGTCCTGCACTTTGGCATTTAATATCAAAAAACTTCTCCGCTCCTAAATCTGCACCAAAACCTGCCTCTGTTACTACAATGTCCGCTAGTTTTAAAGCTGTCTTAGTAGCACGCACACTATTGCAGCCGTGGGCTATATTGGCAAAGGGACCACCATGTACGAGGGCAGGTGTATTTTCTAAGGTTTGCACCAGATTAGGTTTAATAGCATCCTTAAGGAGTGCAGACATAGCACCCACAGCATTCAAATCTTTTGCGGAAACCGGTTTACCGTCATACGTATAAGCAACAATAATTTCACCCAGGCGCTTCTTTAAATCCTGCATATCACAAGCTAAGCAAAAGATAGCCATAATCTCAGAAGCCACCGTGATAACAAAATGATCTTCTCTTACCACACCATCTACCTTACGACCTAAACCTATCACTACATTCCTTAAAACCCTGTCATTTATATCCATACAACGTTTCCAGACTATCTGACCGGGGTCAATCTCTAAGGTATTTCCCTGCTGAATATGATTATCAAGCATTGCAGCCAGTAAGTTATTAGCAGAGGTAATAGCGTGAAAATCTCCTGTAAAATGCAAATTTAAATCTTCCATTGGCACTACCTGGGCGTTACCACCACCTGCCGCACCACCTTTTATACCAAAACACGGTCCAAGAGAAGGCTCCCTTAAGGCAATCACCGCTTTTTTATCTAGTAAACCTAAAGCTTGTCCAAGTCCTACAGTTGTTGTAGTCTTTCCTTCTCCTGCAGGTGTAGGATTAATAGCTGTAACCAATACAAGCTTACCATCTGGATTAGACTTTACTTTTTCCCATAATGCATCGGAGAACTTCGCTTTGTATTTTCCGTAGTATTCCAAATCCTCTTCTTCTATATTTAATTTGGCAGCAATATCACGTATATGCTGCATCTTCGCCTCCTGAGCTATTTGAATATCGGTCTTCATAGGTGTAGCCTCCTGATAATTTATTATACGCACTATTTTGCCACCGGTGTTTCATAAACCAATGTACATAAACATGCTAGTTCTTAATTAATGTCGTCAAATACATTATAGCAAATTCCATGATTTTGAAAAGCTATAAATTCATAATAATTTAAGATAAGTAATATTAATAAATATACTTTGACCTATCAATTCCATAGAGTTATAATGTATCCAAATAGGGTTTTGTACATGCACTCCTGTTTTTGCATAACAATCATCTGTGTGACCTAGTGCGATTTTCATACTAGAGTTGCCCGCATGTATGAATCAGTAGATTGAAAAACAGTTTGTAGTTTTTCAACTTAACTCCCATAGTGTGCTTTGTACACATGAAAATCAGGATGTTGAAAAACGGGTTTGTGGTTTTTCAACTTAACTCCCATTGTGTGCTTTGTACACATGAAAATCAGGATGTTGAAAAACGGGTTTGTGGTTTTTCAACTTAACTCCCATTGTGTGCTTTGTACACATGAAAATCAGGATGTTGAAAAACGGGTTTGTGGTTTTTCAACTTAACTCCCATTGTGTGCTTTGTACACATGAAAATCAGGATGTTGAAAAACGGGTTTGTGGTTTTTCAACTTAACTCCCATTGTGTGCTTTGTACACATGAAAATCAGGATGTTGAAAAACGGGTTTGTGGTTTTTCAACTTAACTCCCATTGTGTGCTTTGTACACATGAAAATCAGGATGTTGAAAAACGGGTTTGTGGTTTTTCAACTTAACTCCCATTGTGTGCTTTGTACACATGAAAATCAGGATGTTGAAAAACGGGTTTGTGGTTTTTCAACTTAACTCCCATTGTGTGCTTTGTACACATGAAAATCAGGATGTTGAAAAACGGGTTTGTGGTTTTTCAACTTTATACAATTAACTAACAGAGAAAGCAGGGATTACTTAATGTTTCATACTATAATTTTTGATATGGATGGTACAATCCTTAATACGCTTGAGGATCTGGCAGATAGTGTGAATTACGCTTTGCTACAATGCGGATTTCCAAAAAGAACTCTTGATGAAGTAAGGTGCTTTGTTGGAAACGGTGTGCAGGTTTTAATAGACCGAGCTGTACCCGCCGGGACAAATGAAAAGGAGAAAGAGACTTGCCTCAGCATATATAGAGAGTACTATAATCAGAACATGCAAAATAAGACCCGCCCTTACAATGGCATACTTGAACTGTTAAAACAGTTAAAATCTTACAATTATAAACTGGCTATTGTTTCTAACAAATATGATTCTGCTGTGAAATCCTTATGCAAGGAGTATTACAGTGATTTTATCCAGGTAGCTATCGGAGAATCTGA
The DNA here is from genome assembly GCF_014218335.1 of Anaerocolumna cellulosilytica. Lineage (GTDB taxonomy): Bacteria > Bacillota > Clostridia > Lachnospirales > Lachnospiraceae > Anaerocolumna > Anaerocolumna cellulosilytica. The sequence goes on from NZ_AP023367.1 coordinate 3,297,983, forward strand.
TTTAGTTGGCAAAAAACCGGCACCGGATGGTGTATTAGCGGCTCTAAAAGAGCTTAACAGTTCCAAAGAACATGCACTTTATATAGGGGACTCTGAAGTGGATATTCAGACAGCGCATAATGCCGGACTGAAATGCGTAGGTGTTACCTGGGGATTCCGTACCCGCGAGCTGCTTTTAGCCGAAGGTGCGGATATTATAGTCGATACCCCCAGGGAATTATTGGATTTTCTGCTTACCCAGAATACCTAATAAAATTACCATACTTATGGTTCTAACCGACTAATATCTCTTGGGAAAAGCGTTGTCTCCCTGACATTACTTCTTCCCAAGAGACACATGGTCAGCCTTTCTAAGCCCATTCCAAGACCACCATGCGGCGGTATACCGTATTTATGAATCATCAAATAACTTTCAAAAAGCTCTGGATTCATCTTTCGTTTTAACAACTTATCAACCTGCTCTGAGTAATCATGTATACGCTGTCCACCTGTGGTAATTTCTAATCCTCTGCATAAAAGGTCAAAACTTAAAGTATATTGTTGGTTTTCTTTATCCTCCATTGCATAAAAAGGACGTTTTGAGGTTGGATAATGTGTAACAAAAACAAATTCCGAATGATACTGTTTTTTTATCAGTTCACACAAAAGTCTTTCTTCTTCCGGTTCAAAATCTTCATAGTCCTTAATTTCTCTTTGGTAAGCTTTATGAATCATCTCTTTAGCCTCTGCAAATGTTACGCAAGGAATTTCTTCTACCTTTGGAAGAACTATTTCCAGGAGATTTAATTCATTCTTATAATTTCTCTCTAAGGAAGCCATAATCTCTTGTAATAATTTCGTTTCCATCTCCATAATTTCCTTAAAGTCTTTTATATATCCCATCTCTAAGTCAATACTGGTATACTCATTTAGATGCCTTGAGGTATCATGCTTTTCTGCTCTATACACAGCCCCGATTTCATACACCCTGTCATATACACCCACCATCATCTGTTTATAAAACTGAGGACTTTGGGCAAGATAAGCTTCTCTTCCAAAATAGTCCAGTCTGAAAATATTTGCTCCGCCTTCTGCTCCGGCATACACAATCTTGGGACTGTGTATTTCTGTGAAAGCCTGACTCATTAAAAATCCTCTAACTGCCGCACATATACCCTCTTGCAGCTTAAAAACAGCTCTTTCTTTCTCATTCCTGAGGGTAATCGGGCGATAATCCAATATTGTCTCTAAGGAAGCCGCCAGTTTCTTGTTATTAATAACTACAGGCATTTCTTCCGCCGGTTTTGATAATATAGCCACTTCTTTTATGCGAATCTCAAATCCTAATTTAGAACGGTTATCCTCTGAAACCTCTCCCTTTAGTTCCACACAATAATTTTCCTTTATATTCTCCAAATCAAACGCTGCGTAATCACTGCTATAAATGCATTGAATTAAACTTCTTCCTGTTCTTAAGACTATAAAAGCAAAGCTGCTCATACGCCTTATTTTATACACCGATCCACATACTACTATAGCTTCTCCAATCTGATATTTTAAATCCTCTTCGTTTAAAAGAGGGGTTACTTCACCTTTAATTGCTGCCATATTAATTCCTCCGTTTCTTTCAACATACGAATACTTTAATTAACTTTATTCATAGACCATTTTTCCTACAGGGCTTTGATAACTTACAAGTTATCACTTACAACATAATCTATATGCTGCATGGTATCACAACCTTTCAAATGTTAGAAATAACGACAAAAAACCACATTGGTATTTTATCTAACATACCAATGTGGTTCTCTATTCATGCTAACTCCCGCTACTAGTACAAACCAAGGTGTGAAATCGCCTTACATTTCATAGTAACCTACATGTCTAAAACTTTTTCATAAACCTAACTCTAACTTGAACATGCACGCAAACAACTATGCCATTTTTCAATGCCTGAAAACTTTAGGATTCTTGAATTAAAGTTTATACATAATAACGGGATGTGTAATACACTCCTACCTTTAACAGCAATTTTTATGAAGTTATCATATTTAGTGCTCAAAAATAGTAACTCGCTTTTTACACCTTTATTTGAATGAATAACCAACATAGGTACAAGCCATACAGCGCTTATACCTATGGAACTCCACAGCTATAAGCGCATACTATCATCGTCCCTGTTAAGTTGGTTATTCAGCCATTGATTCATAATTTACACCCATTGAGTATCACAAGAATGCCTGTGATACTCCCTTTTGATTTTCACATTTTATCATTTGCTTTTTAGTTTGTCAATATTATTTTAATTATTTCTGCAACTCCTCTTGTAGGATTACAATACATGTGTTACAAATAAAAGAAAAATAAAATACGGAACCGTCTCTTTTGTGTTATATTTTAGTCACCACAACAAAAACATTAACAAAGGAGCGTTTCCGCATGGCTAGTATAACACAGGATATGAGATATCGTCTATCATTAATTAAATATGCTGAGAAATTTGGTGTAACCAAGGCTGCTATCAAGTACAAAACCAACCGGCAATACATTTACCGCTGGAAACGCCGCTTTGATGGCTCTATCGAGTCTTTACGAGAGCTATCCCGTAGACCTCATTCACACCCAAACCAACATTCTGAAGCTGAAATAAAACTTATTCATGATATGCGGCGACGTAATCCACACGAAGGCCTTGTTGTTTTCTGGGTGAAACTTATGCAACGTGGATATAAAAGATCTATCCCTGGTTTATACCGCTTTCTTAGAAAAGGAAAACTAATGGCTATCAAGCCAGCTAACCCTAAATATATTCCAAAACCTTATGAGCAGATGAAGTACCCCGGACAGCGCGTTCAAGTCGACGTAAAGCACGTTCCGGCGGCTTGTATTGTCGGTGATGCAAAAGGCCAGAAATTCTATCAATATACTGCAATTGATGAGTACTCCAGATTTCGTTTTGTAGAAGCTTTTAATGAATCCAGTACCTATACTTCTACTCAATTCCTGGAACATCTAGTTAATGCCTTTCCTATGCCTATTGAGTGTATTCAAACAGATAATGGATTTGAATTTACAAAAAGATTTGGTAGCCACAAGCTAGATCCTTCCCTGTTTGAAAAGAAGTTACAATCCTTAGGGATAAGACATAAACTAATCCGTCCATTTACACCAAGGCATAATGGGAAAGTGGAGCGTAGCCATCGCAAGGACAATGAACGTTTTTATGCTACACATAGTTTCTTTTCTTTTGATGACTTTTCAAAACAGCTAAATATATATAACCGAAGGGATTATAACAACTTTCCGATGAGACCTCTAGGCTGGAAATCTCCTAGAACTACTCTCATTAATTTCTTGAAGTATGGTGTAACATATGTTTGACAAACCAACAATTTTAATTATTTCTGCAACTCCTCTATAATGAATTGAAGGTAAAGACGTACCAGGTTAATATCGGTGCACTGATACAACATTCTGGCACCAACAACATCTTCGATTTCATTAAATAACAGCTCCCCATCATCGCCGATTATAAAATCAATACCAACAAGTCCAAAGTCAAATGATGCAATAATCCTTTGAATCTGCATCTCCTCTTGCTTAGATAAGAAATAAGTACATACCTCACCACCCAAGGAAAAGTTAGATTTAAAGCCTTCTTTTGCAGTTCTTAGAATAGCAGCTATAATCTGTTTACCGATAACATAAACTCTCAAGTCTTGATTTTTTGTTCCCGTTAAGGGCTGTACCACTACTGAAGCCCCTTCCATCGTGTTAACAATCCTTTTCACGGCCGCTTCATATTCCTCTGCTGATACCCGCTTTTTGTCTGGCAAAAGCATGACCTGGCTGCCACCATGACCATCTACTGCTTTTACCACTTTCTTGCTTTCAGATGCCCATAAATGATTTACTAAATCCTTGTCACTTACAAAAGCAGAATCTACCATAGGTATATCAAGTTTTGCTACATATTGATATGTTTTCGCTTTATCGTTACAGACCTCAGCAACACAGGAATTATTGAAAACCGGTATACCCATATATTCTAAATGTCTGCTCAATAGAGGATATATCGTTCGACAAATAGCAAAATCAGGAAGCAGCAATTCTTTCTGGCGATACTTCATATACCAGCTGCCGGTACGTATTCCAAACTCAATGTCCTCTACATACAATAGTTCAATGGTAATTCCCCTTGTCTTACCTTCTTCTAAGTAAAAATTAATATAGCCTTTATTTTTTACTGCATCCTGTCTTCTATAAATTAACCATGCTCTCATGTTTTAAGTCCCTTTATTGTCTTTAACCAATACATATTCTTTTCACGATATACTCCAAGATACTATCTGCCACATTAATTCCTGTACAGTCATAGATGTTTTTAAAATGAGCATTGGAATTAACTTCACATACAACCGGCTCCTGATCTTCTCCAAAAAGTATGTCCACCCCTCCAAAGTCCAAACCAAGAATTTTACAGCATTGTATGGCAAGTTCTACCTGCTTCTGAGTGGGCTCATAGGCTTTCATTTTCCCTCCGTTGGCTACATTCGCACGAAAATCCCCAGTGTCAGAGTAACGGTACATGGCTGCTACAACTTTACCGCCAACAATCTGTAATCTTACATCCCTGCCACTGCTGGTTTTAATAAATTCCTGAAAAAGCATCGGTTTGGCTCCGATACCCGTTACTATTGCAACTAATTCCTCCTGATTCCTTGCCATATAGACCTGCTGTCCAAAGGAACCAAAACATTCCTTTACTATCATCGGATAAGATAGTTTCTGTTCTGCCTCAGCCAAAAAATTCAGATTGGTATATCCGATGTTTGAGAAGGTCATCGGTGCAATCAGTGTCCGGGGCATAAAAATCCCTGCCCCCTGAAGGCACAAATGAGTTAACGACTTATCATCACAAGCCTCTATGGCTTTGGATGAGTTGAATACTGGATATCCCGTCATCTCAAGATACTTAGCCAATCTGACATCTTTATCCCAGAACAATACAAAATCTATACTTTCTTCTCTTGCCTTTTTTGCAGCATTAGAATCCAGCAAAGCTAAAACTTCTATATTGGTTTTGGCAGTCAGTTCAATTCCCAGCTTCTTAGCTGACTCAATTAGCCATAAATGAATTTCTGTAAATTTTGTGGTATGTAAAAAGCCATTGGTAATTAACCAGCCTTTCATAAAAACACCATTCCTTTTTGTTTGTCATTGTCCATATAATTAACAAGTTATCCCTTAAATATAAACAGAACGTATTACCGTATTGCGTTCTTATCCCTAAGTTTACACATACTCATCTACATATTGTTCAAATTCTTCCATTGACATTAAAATCTTTCTGGGTTTGGTACCTTCCTCAGGTCCTACGACTCCTGCCTCTGCAAGCTGATCCATAATTCTCGCAGCACGATTAAAGCCTATTTTATATACCCTTTGAAGCATACCAATAGATGCTTTGTCTTTTTCAATAATAAACTTACCAGCTTCTATAAAATAATCATCGCGGTCATTAACACCACCGCTGCTGTTTCCACCGTCACCAGCTTGTACGTTTGAAATCTTGTTAGCAACCTCTTCATTATATTCTGCACCATTATTTTGAGCAGTTAGGAAATCAACTACTGCGCCAACTTCCTTGTCGGAAATAAAAGCTCCCTGAACACGTACCGGTTTAGGATACCCGGACGGGAAAAATAACATATCTCCCTTACCTAAGAGTTTCTCGGCGCCGGAACCGTCAATGATGGTTCTAGAATCAATCGCTGAGGATACAGAAAATGCTATTCTGGATGGTATATTTGCTTTAATCAAACCCGTAATAACATTAACGGAAGGCCGCTGAGTCGCAATAATCAGATGAAGTCCTGCTGCCCTTGCCATTTGTGCCAGACGGCAGATTGCATCCTCTACCTCGCCCGGTGCTACCATCATAAGGTCAGCAAGCTCGTCTACTATAATTACAATCTGGGGAAGCTTTTGATATCTCTCGTCTTGATATTCTGCCACAGTTGCAATTTTTTCATTATAACTTTTTACATCCCTGACACCTAAGTCTGCAAATTTTTTATAGCGTTCCGTCATCTCCATGACCGCCCAGTTCAATGCCGCAGACGCCTTCTTAGGGTCGGTTACTACAGGAATTAATAAATGTGGAATTCCATTATAAACACTTAACTCTACTACCTTAGGATCCACCATTATCATACGCACATCGGAAGGCTTGGCTTTATACAATATACTCATAATCAATGTATTGATACAGACGGATTTACCGGAGCCTGTAGCACCTGCAATCAGTAAATGAGGCATTTTGCCTATATCTGTAACCACTGTTTGTCCACCAATATCCTTACCAACCGCAAAGGCTATGTCTGACGGATGCTTTAAGAATTCTTTGCTTTCAATCAACTCTCGAAACATAACAGCAGAGTTTTCTTTGTTGGGAACCTCAATGCCTACTGCTGCTTTACCTGGAATAGGTGCTTCGATTCTAACATCCGCAGCTGCAAGATTTAATTTTATATCATCAGCAAGTCCTGTTATTTTACTTACTTTAACGCCTTGCTCCGGCTGTAGTTCATATCTTGTCACCGCAGGACCACAACTCACATTCGTAATAGTTACCCTTACACCAAAGCTCTCTAACGTCTTTTGCAATTTCACAGCCGTTTCTTTTAAGTCCCGGTCTGACATAGATTTTGCATCACCTTTTGGTTTTCCCAGCAAATCTACAGGAGGAAATATATATTCTTTTGGCACGTCTGACTCTTTCATTGCCATATCTATATTAGTGACAACCTTCTCCTTGTTTTCTGCTTTTACAGAGAGTTTATCTGTTCCATTCCCCTCCGAAGCAGTTGTTTCCTCCACTGTATCAAACACTGTTAATGCTTCATCTGCTTCTAGATTATCATCAACATTTGTCTCACTCATCTTAGCGTCAGAATCCTCGAACAAGTAATCCACGTCTACCGTCGGAATAAAAATATCTTCTGGCAGCACCTGCTCGTCTTGTGTCTTAAAACCTTCTTGTGTTCCATTCCCTTCACTTACGTTCTCTAACGCTTCCACTTCTGTATCCTGTCCCGCTGCTCTTAAAAGTCTTTTAATATCATCATCAATTCTTTCTCTGATTTCTGAAGACTCTGCCTTCTCTGAATCTGATGATTTGTTACCAAATTTCTGTTTCAGTACTTCTTCATAGGATTTAACCTTTTCATCCCCTTCACTTACGCCATCTCGTTGAATTGGTATATTCGGTAATTGTCCAGATGTAATTTCCTGCATATCAAAATAATCAACAGACGATGCATCCATTTGCAAATCCGAAACATCTTTTCCTTTTTTCTTTTTTCTGGCTTGAAAAAATCCTCCTTCTACTGTGTTTTCTTTACTATTTTCAGAGTCTTTCTTTGCATCATTGCCTTTCTTCAATTCAACAGTTCTAGCTTTACGTTTCTTTAATGAAGCTTCATTATCTACATCGGAGTAATCCTCTTCTTCATCGTATTCCTCTTCTCTTTGAAGCCTTCGCTCGCGCATCTGTTGTATTGATGCTTCACTTTTCGCACCCAGATAGCGGAACAGTGCTTTTCCTGTTAAAAACATAATACATATAACCATCAGAGCTAGTAGTATTATATAAGTACCGACCGTTCCAAACAGTGGATGCAATAATTTACACAATAAGCCACCAATAATTCCACCACCATTTTTTTGTTTTGCCGAATTAAGAAACAATTCCGGCACCGTAGTATCATTCTGAAATCCCAATGTAATCATTTGAATAAAAGCAGATAAAGCAATACCTAACACTCCTCCGCTAACAAGCTTATGTAAAGCAACCCGGCTGCCTCTGTTCGCCACATAAAAGGCAACAGCAAAAAATAAGAAGAAAGGCAGTAAATACGCAATTAATCCAAATAGACCAAAGGTAATGTTATTGATCACCTCTCCCACTTTACCACTTAAATTAAAGTTACTCAAAATAAGTAAAAGAGAGACAACCAAGGTTATAATTAATATAATCTCATCCCGGTAAATCTCCCTGTTGGGATTCTCTTCTGTTCTTTTATGTACATTCCCGCTGCCAGGTTTCCTTCCCCTTGTGCTGGTCCTTTTCTTTTGATTCGATTTATTCTTGTTTTGTCCCGCAGCCACTCCCAATCCTCCTTAAGCTACAACTATCTATCCAGCAGACAGTGTATCTGCCATACAAGCGCAGATTTCTGTCCGCTGAAAATAGTTTCTGTCTATCTTAATAATCCGGCAAAACAGCCAGTCTATCATAAAATCAATACATATTATACCCTCAATTTAGGATGGATGCAAGGAAAAATATTGTTATTTCTCGAAAAAATGTTCGATTTTTGATTATTTACTTACTTAACACTCATACATCTAGTAACCCTCATGTTGATACTACCCAAATAGAACATGAAACTGTACTTATTTACAATCGATACTTTTACCTGGAAAATAATTCTTATCTAGATAATCCGCCATGTCTGTTGAAAGGATACCATCCACTATATAACCTTCACCTTCTCTTCTTGCATAAATATGTCCATGTCTCAATGCAATTCTTTTGTATTCTACATCAGTAGACATTTCCCCGCTATCATTATCTAATCTTCTACCTCTTATAACACTTTCAGTTCTGCAACTGTAAATTCTTTCTAACGGTACAATCGTATAAAGCATTATTCCTCTCCTGTCCTACCTGTCATAGTGTAAAGTTTAGATAAAGCATCCCTAATACCACCAACTTCATCTATAATACCCTCTTGCACAGTTTCCGGCCCAACCAGTATGGAGCCCACATCTTTTGCTAGTTGTTTGGTGTTATGCATTAATTTCTTTAATTCTTCTTTATCAATTTTAGAATGATGAGATACAAAGTTTAGGATTCGTTCTTGTATTTTTTCAAAATAATCATAAGTCTGTGAAACCCCTATTACTGTACCATTCATACGAACCGGATGAATCGTCATTGTTGCAGTTGGAACGATAAAACTATAATCCGCAGAAACTGCCAAAGGGACACCAATTGAATGACTGCCGCCCAGCACCAATGACACTGTGGGCTTACTTAAGGAAGCAATCATTTCTGCAATAGCTAAGCCCGCTTCTACATCTCCGCCTACTGTATTAATGAGTATTAAAAGCCCGTCAATATCTGAACTATCCTCAATTGCTGCAAGCTGCGGGAGTACATGTTCATATTTTGTCGTTTTATTATGTTGAGGGAGACACTCATGCCCTTCAATTTCTCCTATGATTGAGAGTAAATGTATTTTTGATTTTCTATCTTCGTTAACCAGTGTGGTTTGACCATATTCACGTATTTTGCCATCATCCAGCTCTTCTTTTTCCTTCTGCTCTTTTTCTTTTTCAATTTTAGTTGAATTATTCCTCATAATAGACTCCGCTGCATACTGCTTATCAAGCAGTATTGCCACAAATCAACCAGGTTGAAAGAAGGTCGTGTGGCTTCCTTTCCTATTTTATTTTCTTCCAACCAGCCAGAACATAAAAATCTTTTGCTTTTTAATGCCTTGCTATCGATTTCATCAAAACTCGGGATTATTATATGGAAAATAATAAATTTTATTTATCATTTTTGTAATAACATTTGATTCGACAAAAAACTGCTGCAAAGTAAACAATATGCAGCAGTTTTTAATCTCTTATGAAAAAATTTAATTTTATAAACGGAGTAGCTTAGTTAAGCGCAGGAAAGTCAAGCGATTTCTGACATAAGGTGACAAACGGATTGTTTTAGGAATAATTCCTTCCTCTAGCTCTATCTCCTGCACATCTTTAATACAACCTGCTGCTGTAAGCAACCTATTAATTTCTTCTTCCGTAGGAAGTTTATCCAGTATTCGTGCTATATCCGGCAATTGCTGTTTGAATTTCTCTTCATTTATTCCCGCTAAAGGATCCGGTGTATTTTCTGTAATAATATCTTCATACAATCCTTTAGGTGCAAATGCCTCTTTTAGTATATCATATTCCAGCCCTTTATATGGTTTTACACTGCAAAAGCCATTTCGTATAGCATTTTTAACTTTATGATAGGTTTTTGTTGCTATCATGAGTCCAATGGAAACTTTTTCTCCATGATAGGCATCTAGCGGTCCGTTAATCACTTCCATTTCCCACAGATGAGACATATGATGCTCTGATCCAGAGGCCGGTCTTGAGTTTCCAATCATCTGCATCGCCAGGCCAGATAATAGCAATGCATACATAAGCTGCTCATAAGCCTGTTTTCTTACCTCTTCAGAATTATAATTGCGAAGCTGGGGCAAGCAAGAGCAGACCTCCTTCAATGCCTTTAATTCCAATTCACACACTCGTGTACATATATACTCACCTGTTACGATATGAGATACTTCCCAATCAATGAGGGCTGTATATTTACCCAACAGGTCAGAAATACCAGATGCCGTCAATCTGTAAGGTGCCTCTGAAAATACATCCGTATCTGCAACTACCAAAACCGGCGAAACTGCCGGAATGGTTTTTTTCATTCCATTCCAAGTCATGGCCGCTACCGTTGAAACAAAACCATCAACACTGGCAGCTGTTGGTACCGATACAAAAGGGACAGACAAAATATTAGACAAATATCTGGTAATGTCATGAATGGTACCGGAACCTACCGCTAAAATCAGTTTTAAGTCTTTCATTCCCGCCAGCATCTCTTCTGCCAGCTCTACGCCATGGTTATCCGCATGTAGATTCTCCGCCGGCAATATTACCGTATAACTGCCCGGTAAAACAGCTTCTGCTTTTCTGCCTGCTGCTTTATATGTATTGGAATCACACAAGATACCAATCTTTGCATAATTTCCATGAAATATATGAGCCAGATATTCCGGAAGCCGTTTCACGGCTCCCGATTCTATAATAATATCCTTTACATAAATCTCATGATTTCTTCCGCAAGTACAAGAACCAGAAAAAGTTGTAACATCAATATGCATGATTACCTCCTTGAAATATTCCATTCATCATTGCATTCTTTTGTAATTATTTTATACTATGAAAATAATTTGATTTTGTCAACATTTTCTAGGTTTCCTACTAATGATAAACTGGCTGTTTCTTTTTTTAAATACTGGTTCGCAAACGAAAGTATTTCTTTCGCTGTTACTTCATTTACTTTGTTAATTATTTCATCTAATGGCGTAATATAGTCTTTAAATAAAATAGATTTACCATTGCTGTTCATTCGGCTTTTTGCACTTTCGTTTCCCATAATGAGTTCCGTCTTTATCTGTTCTTTTGACATAGAAAGTTCATCTTCCGATAAAGGTGTTGTCTTTAACTCCTCAATAATATTAAAGATATTAGATAATACCTGCTGTAACTGAATCGGATTCATTGCGCCGTATACCTGCAGCAAACCAGCCTTTTTGTAGGAGCTGCCATAAGAATAAATGGTATAAGTTAAGCCCCTGTTCTCCCTAATTTCTTGAAATAACCGTGAATTAATACTGCCTCCAAACACCGAATTTAAGATGGTCAGTGTATATTTTTCTTCTGCATCAGCAACGACAGATTGAAACGCCATATTAAGATGAAGTTGTTCAACGTCCTTTTGCTTGGTGTAAAGCGTAGGATGGTACACCGGTATGGTACAATCCTGCTGTCTTTCGCCCTCCGGTATGGCAGAAAAGTTCTTTTCTAAATGCTTAACAATCTCTTCTTCTCTAAAGTTTCCAGCTACGGAAATCACCATATTACCAGAGACGTAATACTTTTTCATAAATTGAAGAATCTCATCTCTGGTAATCGCCTTAACCGTTTTCTTGGAACCAGATATCTGATAACCCAGAGGATGCTTATCCCATATTTTCATCTGCAGCATTTCATGTACCAAATCTTCGGGCGAATCGTCGTACATGTCAATTTCTTCAAGGATAACGCCTTTTTCCTTCTCTAGTGCTTTTTCGTCAAACAGAGAATTATTTAGCATATCCCCTAGAATTTCAATAGCAATTGGTAAATGCTCGTCCAAGGTTACCGCATAAAAAGAAGTACATTCTTTACTTGTATAAGCATTTATGTCACCTCCGATTCGTGCCATATCATCTGCTATCTGCCTTGCTGTTCGATTCTTTGTCCCTTTAAAAAGCATATGCTCAATTATATGTGAAATTCCATTATTCTTTTCATTCTCATTAGAAGAACCAACTTTCACCCAAATTCCAAAGGCAGCACTTCTTAAATACGGCATAGTTTCTAAAACGACGGTTATACCATTGGACAACTTTCTTCGGTTTACCATTCATGACTTCCTTTCCTAGGGTTTGCCTGATACCCTTATCTCATATACGCTAAATTGTAACACTTATAAACAAATTATACAATACATGAATACAACACGGTAGATACATATCGATGCCAAATCCTTCAGATAAATAAAACTTATTATGAACCAAATGAACGACTTTTAATCTATATACACACTATAAAGAATTTTGTATTGTTCCTGACTAAGTAAATATACGATGATCCCTAATAAACGGGCAATTTTCATACTCTCTCCTGATACCAACAAATATTCTTTTGTTATTGTTCCATAACGTACGATGAAATCAAGTATGGATTATAATTTTCTCTCCTGAATCAGCCGATATAACTCCCTATCTTCTTTATCCATTCTGGCTGTCAGAGTTTTCATCATTTCCTTTGCTTCTTGCAAAAAAGTACTTATATCTTTAGAAATTTTACTGCCTATATTATATTTTATTTTAAAGGCTTTGTAATCCTCATCAATACTTCCCATTTCCTGCATATACAGGTGGCTTATTTTTTTTATCTCATCATCGGTACCATTGAAAAGAGCCGGATACAAAAATCTATCTTCCTCTAGAAGATGAATTTTTAGTTGTCCGGCTAATTTGTTAATATGTAATGCTATCTCTTGAATATCCATATTGGCACCTTTTTCTGCCTCTTTTAAGATAAAATTGATTTCCTCCCTAATTGTATTATGCTGGCGGTTCATATTTTCTAAATTTATCATAAAACTCCTATCTGTGCGCTTTAACACACGTATAATTCGGAGGTCGAAAACATATCTTTTCGGTTTTCTCTCATACCTCCTGTTGTTTTTGCAACCAGTATAAACCACAGGAGGTAAAAAATCTGTAATATATGTTACATTTCTTCATATAACAGATTAATTCAAGAAATCCTTTACACTTTCCCTCTGCTCAAATAATACACAGCCTCCTGTATGCTCACTTTTAAGAAGTTGACTATCCTTAAGTTTTCTAAATAAAGGAGATTTTAGAGCATCTCGTAATGACATTGTCTTTAAGCTGCTATCGGAGTACGGCGAAAAAGGACAGGGTTCCGCTCCCCCCGCTGGATTAATATGAAAAAATCCTCTTCCCGCTGCCAGACAGCCACCGGTACCTTTTTCATCACCCGGAAATGATATGAAAATCATATCTGAGTATTTTACCCTTAGTTCTAAAAGTTTTTGTTCTAAGTAACTTCTTTCCTCTTCTGTTGGAGCAATTTCCACAGACTTTTCATCAGCCGGAACATACTCAATATAAAATACAAGTTTGCAGCCGGATTCACATATGGATTTTAAGAAATTTTCCTCAGTTACCATTTTAAGATTATTTTTGGTAACTGTTATCGATACACCATAAAAGATTCCCTTCTTCTTCATGGAAGCCATAGCAACGGCTAACACTTGTGCTACACCTTCACCCCTTCTTTCTTCCGTAGTTTTTTCATCCCCCTCCAAACTTAAAACTGGTAAAAGATTTCGGTTCTGATGAAAAAGCTGCAAATATTCCCTATCGATTATCGTTCCATTGGTGAATATAGGAAATAATATATTTTTAAAATCGGCTGCTGTTCGTATTACATCTCTTCGCATAAGAGGTTCCCCTCCGGCTATTAGTATAAAAGATATCCCAATCTGTGCAGCTTGGAAAAAGACAGCTTCCCAGTCACTAACCTCTAATAGGTCTTCCATATCTGTATCTATACAAGTATGATTTGCTCTGGCATAACAACCCTTACAGTGCAAATTACACTTACTTGTAATACTTGCAATCAAAAATGGAGGGATATGTTCGCCCTCCATTTCTATTTTTTTTCTTAAGGATGCTGCTTTTTTACTGTCAATAGAAAACTTTGCAATAAACGCACTTTCCCTTGGATTGGTTAACGTCGCCTGAAATGCTCCCTTAACAATATTATCAATACCTTCACTTAAATATTCGTTCAAATTAAATTCCTGATTCATCCCCTTAGCCCTTTCTGATGGATTATTTCTACTAATATATTTATGACTTTTCTTAAGCAAATTATCCTGCAATTTATTACAAAATAAAATATATCATAGAAATAGGAACTGAAGATGACCAGAATTTATATAACAGTTAATTTCTTAATTCGAGAATCCCTGCACAAAAAGACACCTTCTGATAGTAGATATTTGAAAAGTTAAGCATCGCTTTGCTTTCTGAATATATCATATAAAACTCTTCTTCATCCCATTCTTCGTTACAGTTATGTCTTACTTCTTCCATCTGTTCTCTGGTTTCAAAGGAAATATCCCCGATAATGATAAAACCGCCTGGATTTAGATTTTTCTTCATTAAATTCAAAAAATTAATCTTTTCTTCCTCGGTCAGATGATGTAGAGCATATGTACTTATAATACAATCATAGGTCAGATTCATTAATTCGCTTGGCAGTCCCTTGGTAAAATCCCAATGTATTAAATTCGCATCAGGCATTTTACTTTGTGCAGTCTTTAACATTTCGTAAGAAAAGTCTACACCATATATATCATATCCGTTTTCGTACAATCTAAAAGTAAATGTTCCTGTACCAAAGCCAATATCCAGTATTGTTTTCACAGACTTACCTTTTATCACTTTATATATACTGTCCAATACCTTTGAATATTCTGCAAAAGGATATAGATTATCTGTCTGGCTGCTTAAAACACTGCTATCATAAGTGCAAGCCCACTGGTTAAATCCTTCATCATCCATTGGACCTTTTTTAATAAAAGTTTCCTTTGTCACCTCAAGATAGGAATCAGAGGGTTCTAAATAATTCGGTCGCTCTTTGCTTATAAAACCCAGTTTTTTGTATAATCTCCATGCCTTACTGTTATTAGAATTAGGATCAACGTAAGCTCTTTTTGCCAACCCCTTATCAAATACATGACTTAATGCATATCTTAATGCATAATGAGCAATACCTTTGCCCTGAGCTTTTGGTAATAACTTTATATCCATAGCAGCTATATCATGAACTGTATTAATTTCATAAAAAGTTTCACCACAAAATCCAAGCTCTCTTGTATATATACTGTAATGTTTTCTCTTTTCTTTATTTGCCTGTAAGTGAGTATGCCATGTTTCCATTTCCTTCATAGTTATGCCCAGCCCCTGAGGAAAGCCCACGTAAAACATTACATCGCCATTATTCCACAAATTTAATATATTCTCTAAATCTTCAATCTTCGTTTCTTTTATTATAATTGAGTCTGTACTCATATGTCCTCCTGCATATTAGGAGGGTTACTTTATTTCAGCCCTCCGGTTTTTTATGTTTAGTGTATAATATTTTCTCTTCATATCGTATCATCCTTTCCGAAGTCTGTTATAAATTAACAAGTTACTCTTACATAGTATTACACCGCCTATTACATTGTCAATTACAAACTTTAGCTTAACAACATTAGAGCCCCTTTAGGCAGGATTAAATATTCCGGCAGTTGTTCTTTTAAAGTATTGTTCCAATAGGCTTTACTGATTTTCCACCAGATTTCACTTCCCTTACTGTTTACTATGATATTCTGCTCAAAGGGAGATTCTGCAACTCGCATTAAGTTGCATGGCAACGAGTTTTCCTGTTTGCTGTCAATAGCCGGCCGTATAGCATGAGCACGGATTCCGACATACTGTATGGAATCTTTGATTATTACATCCGTATGTAAGGTTATTCCCCAATCCAGTGCCTCCAAAACCGTTTCTGACACTTTTTTTGCTCTTGAAATATTCTTACATCCAGTCAATCTAGCTCCCGCTAAGTTTATAGGATTTTTAAAGATTTCCTTGGTATTACCCATAAGTACGATGGCTCCATTCTCAATTACTGCAATACTCCCGCACATTCCATACACCTCATCACGATCATGAGAAACAAGCAACGTATCACCCCTGTACCCCCTCAGACTTTCAATCAGTTCCTGCTGCAAGCTTTCCTTTAAGTAGGCATCCAAAGCAGAAAAGGGCTCATCTAACATGAGCACCTCAGGTTCATAAGCAAGAATTCTTGCCAAAGCCACTCTTTGCTGCTGCCCTCCTGATAATTCTACGGGATATCTCTTCTCAAAACCTTTAATATGTAATAGCCCTAGCATTTCATAAACTCTGGATTGTTTTTCTTTTTTTGACCCTTTTAAACCACAGCTAATGTTTTCCTCCACGGTCATATTGGGAAATAATGCATAATTTTGAAACAGATAACCTACATTTCGCTCCTGAGGCGGAAGATTAATTTTTTTCCTGGAATCAAATAATACTTTATCATTCAGCCGAATCATACCTTCATCTGGTTTTACAATCCCTGCAATACACTTTAAAGTCATACTTTTACCACATCCCGAAGCTCCTAAAAGTCCCATGGTCTCACCCGTAGTTTCTAATCTTACTTTCAGGGAAAAGCCTTTAAATTTCTTTTTGATATCAACATACAGACTCATCTCTTACCCCTCCTTACTTTACTTTTACCGAATCTTCTTTTTCTTATAGGCAGATAGTTCATAAAGAACACTACTCCAAAGGAAATAATCACAATAATGGCTACCCACAGCATAGCCTTCTCCATGTCATTACCCTGTGTAGCCATATAGATTGCTACCGGAATTGTTTGGGTTACTTTTGGTATGTTACCGGCTATCATTAAGGTTGCACCAAATTCACCTAAAGCACGGGCAAAGGCGAGAATTCCACCGGATATAACTCCCGGAAGTGCCAGGGGCATAATTACCTTCCAAAAAATCTTAATTTCTGACATACCTAATGTTCTGGCTGCATACACAAGATTTTGGTCTATCTGTTCAAAGGCCGCTTTAGTAGAACGGTACATAAGAGGAAATGCTATCACTATAGCTGCTATTACTGTAGCCGGCCACTTAAATATTATCTGAATCCCAATTTGGGACAGCAACTTTCCTAAGAGACCGTTTTTCCCGAACAGTAACAAAAGAAAGAAACCAGCTACTGTGGGAGGAAGTACCAATGGAAGGGTAAATAAACCATCCACAATCCATAATACACCTCCTCTTAGTGCCCTTACCTTATGTGCAGCGAATATACCAAGAAAAAATGTTATGACAGTTGCACAGGTTGCTGTACGAAGTGAAATCAATAAAGGTGCCCAGTCCAACACGTTTCCTCCCTTCCGTATCATATTAATTTAGTTCAAAACATTATATTTAGAGTGCAGAATTACTGGTCCTATCTTTTAAATGACTATTTTGTAATTGTCCATCTTATTTATTTTCTTCAAATCCGTATTTTTCAAATACTTCTATTGCATCTTTAGACGACAAATATTGTACAAAAGCTTTTGCAGCTTCCTGAGCTTTCGAATCCTTTACAACTGCTATGGGATATATTACCTTGGAGGTGCTTCCTACCGGTGCCTCTGCAACCACCATAACGTTATCACTGGATTTTGCATCGGTTGCATATACCACACCAGCATAGGCATTTCCCGTCGCAACCCAGGTAAGAACTTCCGTTACGTCTTTACCATAAGTTACCTTTTCCTTTACCTTGTCTAAAATTCCAAGTGTCGTAAAAATTTCCTCGGAATATTGTCCGACCGGTACACTAGCTGGATCACCCAAAGCAATAATCGGAGCTTTTACTATATCTTCAAAACTACTAAGACCTAGGTCGCTTTCCTTCGGAACAATAAGAACTACCTTATTCTCAAGTAATTCTTTTTTTGTATCATCCAAAATAAAACCGCCCTCTTCTAACGCAGTCATCTGCTTTAAAGCTGCAGACATAAATACATCAACAGGTGCTCCCTGCTCAATCTGCTGTTGTAACGTTCCTGAACTTCCAAACGTAAAAGTTAGGGTTACATTAGGGTTTGTAACTTTATAAAGTTGCTCCAATTCTTCCATTGCATTCTGTAAGCTGGCAGCCGCAGCAACTAGAATTTCCGCAGATTTGTCTTCCTTGACCGATTGTTCTGGCGTAACTGTTTGCGACGGCTGCTCAGTTAGTGTTTCAGTAACTTCTGTTATACCGTTTGCCTCCTTAGATGGATTTTTCTTATCACATCCAACGAAAGCAAAAATTGTGGCAAATAAAAGTAAAACTAAAAGCATTTTCATTTTTTTCATAAACTTTCTCCTTTTTTTTGTTCTATAATATTTTCGTGCCTGTCTTTTGGTATCCTAGGCAAAAACGATTCTATTAAAAAAAGTCTAAAGCAACATCCGCCTTAGACTTCTATGTCATTTAATTGATTCCTATGCAAGTACACAACTACTCCAATTTTCGTTTCGATTTGTTATGTTTTACTTATTGTTTTGTATTTTACACTCTCTGTTATGTTATGTCAAGTTTTCTTAATTTTAAGCAAATCTGCAACTTCTTAAGGTGTATAAAGTTCTTCCTTCAATGTAAGTTCCTTTTTCTAAAGATTGAATTTGTTACTAATATAGGCTGATTACTTTCATCCGACTTATCAGACGGTATTCACAAAGAACTTCACATGAAAAAGAACATGGTTTCAAAAAACTACCATGTTCTTCTTTATACTATATAATACAACCAGATTATTTAACGTCTTTTATACTAAAGCTTATTCTGCCCATTTTATCTTTACCAAGGCATACTACCTTTACCATATCTCCAAGAGTAAGCACATCTTCCACCTTGTCAATACGTTCTTTGGAAATCTTTGAAATATGAACCATACCCTCTTTGCCAGGAGCAAATTCAATAAAGGCTCCAAATTCCTTTATGCTTACTACTTTACCTTCAAAAACCTGACCTTCCTCAAAATCTGTAACAATGGTCTGAATTAACTTTATGGCTTTTGCAATACTTTCAGCGTCAACACCGCATACAGAAACGGCACCTTCGTCAGATATATCAATTTTTACACCTGTTAATTCAATGATTGCATTGATGGTCTTACCTCTCTGCCCAACTACATCACCGATTTTTGCAGGATCAATCTTAATCTGAACAATCTTTGGAGAATAAGGGCCTACTTCCGCACGAGGCTGTGAGATACACGGAGCCATAATATCATCTAAAATATATGTCCTTGCCTCTTTTGTTCTATAAATAGCTTTTTCAATTATTTCTCTGGTTAAACCATGAATTTTGATATCCATCTGAATAGCAGTTATACCTTTATGAGTACCTGCTACTTTAAAGTCCATATCACCAAAGAAATCCTCCAAACCTTGAATATCGGTTAAGATGATATAATCATCATCCGCCTCTCCGCTAACTAAACCAACGGAGATACCTGCAACCATACTCTTAATGGGAACACCTGCTGCCATTAAGGAAAGGGTGGAAGCACATATACTGCCCTGAGAGGTTGATCCGTTTGATTCTAATACTTCAGATACGGTACGAATTGCATAAGGGAAATCTTCCTCAGAAGGAAGTACGGGTACTAATGCTTTTTCTGCTAATGCACCATGTCCGATTTCACGTCTTCCCGGTCCTCTGGAAGGTCTTGTTTCACCAACAGAATAGGAAGGGAAATTATAGTGGTGCATATATCTTTTTGAAGTTTCATTCTCGTCAATACCATCTAACTTTTGGATTTCAGCAAGTGCACCTAGAGTTGTTATAGTAAGTACCTGTGTTTGTCCACGGGTAAACATAGCTGAGCCGTGGGTTCTCGGTAATATATCCACTTCAGCAGCAAGCTTACGTATTTCTGTAATCTGACGGCCATCCGGACGTTTTTTATCCTTTAATATCATCTTACGAACTGTTTTCTTCTGGAATTTATAAACCGCTTCATCAAGAAGAGACAGCCATTCCGGATGTTGTTCTTCATAACGAACTATTAACTTGTCCTTTATTTCACGGATATTTGCTTCTCTCACCTGTTTTTCATCTGTAAATACAGCTGATTCCATGGCTTCTGGTGTAATAAAAGCAACCATATCCTGCCACAGTTCTTCCGGAGTATCACATTTTATATAATCATGTTTTGGTTTACCACATTCAGCAACAATTGTTTCAATAAATTCAATGATTTTATGATTTAATTCATGGGCTAAAAAGATTGCTTCAATCATTTTGTCTTCCGGAAGTTCATTGGCACCGGCTTCAATCATAATAACCTTTTCTTTTGTGGAAGCTACCGTTAGACTTAGAGTAGATTTTTCTCTTTGGGAACTGGTCGGATTGAAAACGAATTCTCCGTCTACCATACCAACCATTGTAGAGGCCGTCGGGCCATCGAAAGGGATATCTGAGATTGCGGTTGCAATGGCTGAACCTAACATTGCTGTTAATTCAGGACTGCAATCCTGGTCCACACACATTACCAGATTGTTTAATGTTACATCATTTCTATAATCTTTTGGAAACAGGGGTCTCATAGGTCTGTCAATAACACGGGAGGTCAGAACAGCATTATCAGATGCCTTCCCTTCTCTTTTAATAAATCCTCCAGGTATTTTACCTACCGCATATAATTTTTCTTCATATTCAACACTTAATGGGAAGAAATCAATACCTTCCCTCGGTTTATCCGATGCGGTAGCAGTTGATAATACCACAGTATCGCCATAGTGCATAAATGCTGCACCATTAGCCTGTGCCGCTACTCTGCCAATATCAACTGTCAGGGTTCTGCCTGCAAGTTCCATGGAAAAACTTTTGTACATAGTTACTCTCCTTTAATTTGTAATTTAGTTGGAGATGCCGAAACTACTGAAAAATTCACCAAAGTTAAATATTATTCAGTATACTTTATAATATTATTTTGATAACCTTTTCAGAAGTCTCGGAATAAAGCTCCAACATACAGTAATGAAACAGGGAAATTAACCCTGTTTTTATATATTATAGCACTAATACAAAAAAATTACTACTAAATTTTTCAATTTCATTAATTGTCAGGATAATATAAAAAATTCACACTAGAGTGTGTTCGAATAATACTTTACAAGAATCGGATTCTTCATGTGTATCTCTTATTAATGAAGTCAGTATAAATACCACTTTCTTACTATTATAAAACAATACGAATTTCAACCTCATGACATCACCTTCTATTCAAGGTCAATAAGTAGGAATTGTATAGAATAACTTGCATAATAATAGAATTTGTGATAAAATTCCTGTTGGTTATACTAAGGTAATCTCTAACACAAAAGGAGTGTTTTGATGCAAAAATACGATGTAATTATTATAGGTGCCGGACCATCCGGTATTTTTTGTGCCTATGAACTTATTAAGGAAAACAAAAACCTCAATATCTTGATGGTGGAAAAGGGACGCCCCATAGAAAATAGAATGTGTCCAAAACGTACCACAAAACAATGCGTAGGCTGTAAACCCTGCTCTATTACTACCGGTTTTGCAGGTGCCGGTGCTTTCTCCGATGGTAAGCTTTCCTTATCCCCGGATGTTGGCGGTAATCTCCCTGACATTTTAGGTTATGAAAAAACTATAGAATTATTAAAAGAATCTGATGACATTTACCTTAAATTCGGTGCCGATACAAATGTGTACGGCGTTGATAAAGATGAGGAAATCCGTGAAATCAGGAGGAGGGCAATTAATGCCAACTTAAAACTGATTGAATGTCCTATCCGTCATTTGGGTACCGAAGAAGGCTATAAAATATATACCAGACTTCAAGAACATCTTCTGGCTGAAGGCGTTACTATGCTCTTCCATACCATGATACAAGATATTCTAATTGAAGACCAGCAGGCAAAAGGTGTTATAACAACAGATGGAACTACTTATTATGCGGATGAGATTGTCTCTGCAATCGGTCGTGAGGGTTCTGATTGGTTTAGCCACATCTGTGAATCCCATGGAATTGAAACGAAAGTAGGCACAGTTGATATTGGTGTCCGTGTAGAAGTTCGTGATGAAGTTATGGAATTCCTAAATAAGAATCTCTATGAAGCAAAACTGGTATACTACACCCCAACTTTTGATGACAAAGTCCGTACCTTCTGTTCCAACCCTTCCGGAGAGGTTGCTACGGAATATTATGAAAACGGCTTAGCGGTTGTTAACGGACACGCTTATAAATCCCAAGAATATAAGACGAATAATACGAATTTTGCAATACTGGTTTCTAAAAACTTTACAAAACCTTTTAGAACCCCTATTGACTACGGTAAATACATTGCACAGTTAAGTAATATGCTTTGTGATGGAAAAATCCTAGTACAAACTTTTGGTGATTTTCAAAGAGGACGAAGAACCACAGAAGAGAGACTTTGCAGAAACAATCTGATACCAACTCTAAAGGATGCTGTTCCGGGAGACTTATCTTTAGTATTCCCTCACCGTATTATGGTTGATATCAAGGAAATGATACTGGCACTGGATAAAGTAACGCCAGGCATTGCCAGCGATGAAACCCTGCTTTACGGTGTAGAGGTTAAATTCTATTCCAATAAAGTAGTTGTAAATCAAGATTTTGAAACCAGTATAAAAGGTCTTCGTGCTATTGGTGACGGTGCTTCTGTAACTAGAGGTCTTCAACAGGCATCTGCTAACGGCATCAGTGTTGCAAGAAGTATCGTAGCTGGATTAGCTAGGTAATAAAATTCGAATTATTTGATTCATTCTGATAAACGGATTTTAAAAATTGGACACCCAAACGTTGTCTAAAGAATTGGCAAGCTATGGGTGTCCAATTTTTATACCTATTTTCTATAAAATTGAAGTAAAGAAAAAGAGCGGATATAATCCACTCTTCTTCCATTGAAAGTTATATTTAAAAAATTATTTTCTTAAACCTAAACGTTCAATTAAAGCACGGTAACCTTCGATATTTGTTTTCTTTAAATATTCAAGTAACCCTCTTCTTTGACCAACCATCTTTAAAAGACCGCGTCTGGAATGGTGATCTTTTTTGTTAGTCTTTAAATGTTCAGTTAATTCCCCAATTCTTGCAGTTAAAAGTGCAATCTGTACTTCAGGTGAACCTGTGTCCTCTGGAGTTCTTCCGTAAGCTGCAATAATTTCATGTTTCTTTTCTTTACTAATCATATTAATATTCCTCCTAAATTTTAAACGCCAAATACCAAGATTAAGGTCGGAGTGTCCTACTTCTGAGTATAGGCTATATTCATACGTATCTAATGATAACATAGTCTGTCTCATTTGTAAACAAAAATAATTCAGAAGATTCCTTTTACCAGATAATGAACTTTTTTTTATAAAATCCATATATTAAAATTATCTAATTCATTTATACAAATCAAGGAGGCTGTAATGAACCCCAGAATCTATGATTTTGCTATAATAGGCGGAGATAAAAGGCTGGTCTGCATGGCAGAAAACTTGCACAGCCTGGGATATTCCGTCATACTCTACGGACTTCCAGATTCTTCTCCTATACTAAGTTTATATGCCAATTCCCTGGCAGAGGCTATAGATTCCAGTAAGGTTATTATCACTCCCATCCCGGTTTCAAAAGATGGTGTCCACATTCTGTCTCAAAAGGCAGAATCTGATTTGACCATAGATAACCTATGTAAGTTACTCTCATCAGATCAAACAGTATACGGAGGATGCCTGACTGAACTTATGACAGATTACTTTAAGAAACACCGCATCCCCTTCAAAGATTTTATGGAACAGGAAGAAATTACTTTATTTAATACCATAGCTACTGCTGAAGGATCCATTGCAGAGGCTATTTCAGAAAGTACCACGAACCTGCACGGCTGCTCCTGCCTTATATTAGGTTTTGGAAGGTGCGCCAGAACTTTGGCAGAGAAGCTCAAAGGATTGTGTAGTAAAGTGGATATTACAGCCAGGTCTTCAGTTGCCCTTGCGGCTGCTGATGCATCCTCATTTGGGGCATTTTCATTAGAGGAACTAAAGGAACAAATTGAACACTATGATTATATATTCAATACCATACCATCCGTAGTTCTTACAAAGGATTTACTGTCTCATACTAAGCCAGGAGTCGTAATTATAGACATTGCTTCGGCACCAGGCGGTGTAGATTTTGAGGCAGCAAAGGAATTGGGGCGTTTTGCTAAATTGAGCTTAGGTCTACCCGGTAAATATGCACCAAAATCCTCAGCCGCCTGTTTAACTGATTTTCTATTGTCTGATTTAAGAAAGAAGTGATCTTATGTCCTTGCATAATAAAAACATCGGAATTGCCTTAACCGGCTCTTTTTGTACCTTTGATAAAGCTTTTGAAGAAATCGAGAAACTGTTAGCTGATAATGCGAATGTATACCCCATCCTTTCCTTTAATTCACAAAAAATAGACAGCCGTTTTGGAAAGGCTGCCGATTTTTATACAAGATTAAAAGATATGACCGGTCATGAACCTATTACAACGATTGAAGACGCAGAACCTATAGGTCCTAAAAATATGTTTGACATTCTGGCAGTAATTCCCTGTACCGGTAATACTCTTGCCAAAATGGCGAATGGAATTACAGATACGCCTGTTCTTATGGCCGCCAAAGCACATATCCGCAACAATAAACCATTGGTTTTATCCATTGCTACTAACGATGCGCTGGGTCTGAATCTGCAAAATATCGGTACTTTATTAAATTCAAAAAATATCTATTTTGTACCCTTTGGTCAGGATAGCCCCGATGGAAAGCCTAAATCCATGATTGCTCATACCCATCTGTTAGGTCTTACCTTGGAGAGTGCACTGGAAGGTAAACAGATACAGCCAGTGGTTCTTAGTCCATTTTAATTTACTTTCTAAAAATAAAAGCTAGATTACTGATAGTCTGTTAAACCTTCATCTTGTATATGAAACGATTTAATAAGCACACATACAGATTTTAAGGTTAACAGACTATTGGAATTATGTATTTTTCTACATAATACACATATTTTATTCTTTCTCAATCCCATTATTCTTTATTTTTCTTCCCTTACATCCCCGGTCTTTGTTCACTAAAAACTTAATACTTTATTTCATACTGCATGCCACTAATCAGGGTATGAAATTGTCTTTTATTTCTTACTAACCTTTTATACCTGTAGAAGCAATTCCCTCCACAAAATACTTTTGCAAAGCAATAAAAATGATAAGTACCGGAATCAGAGAAATAACAGATGCTGCCATAATTAATCCATATTCAGAGGAATATTGACTGATAAACATACGCAGACCAATCTGAAGTGTTTTTTTCGATTCTGTTTTTAAATAAATCATAGGTCCTAAAAAGTCATTCCAGGTTCCGACAAAAGTAAAAATAACAAGGGTAGATAAGGCCGGCTTAGACAGAGGCAGCATTATTCTTTTATAGATTTTATACTCTGACATACCGTCAATTCTTGCGGCTTCACAAAGCTCATCAGGTATTCCCTGATAAAACTGTCTCATCATAAATACACCAAAAGCTGAAAATGTCTGTAGGAAGATAATAGCCAAATGGGTATCATTTAAGCCGAAGGAACGCATCATCATAAACTGGGGAACCATATAAACCTGCCAGGGTACGGCAATGGTTGCCACATAAGCTAAGAATAACAAATTTCTATTCTTAAACTGGAGCTTTGCAAAGGCATAGGCAGCAAAACTACTAGTTAGAATTTGAAGTGTTGTTACTATAAGCGTAAGCTTTGTTGTGTTTAAAATAAATTTAGCCAATGGAATTTTTGTCCATATATTCTTATAATTCTGCCATCTAGGATTCTCTGGAATCCACTGAATGGGAAAGGTAAATACATCTTTATCTAACTTTAACGATGCAGATAACATCCAAACAAACGGAATCAGCATTAAGAGTGTTATAAATATTAAAACTGCATACAGTAATATTCTGCTTAATTTTATTTTACTAGTTTTCATGGTCCTTCCTCCGGTTTTGCTCATAGTACTGTTTATTAAGTAACTTCTGTTTGCTAACTATTTGCATATTTCTTTTCCCCCTTAAACTGCACCAGGGTTACAATTAAAACAAGCAGGAACAGAACCACGGATATTGCACTTGCATAGCCTAAATCCCATGACTTGAAAGCAGTATCATAAATATGGTAAACCAGAACCAGGGTTGAAGTACCAGGTCCCCCTTGGGTAATCATATAAATCTGGTCATAAACCTTGAAACAGTTAATAGTCAGTATAACCACTACAAAAAACGTTGTCGGCTGCAGCATAGGCCAGGTTATAGACTTAAATTTCTGCCAGCTGTTGGCACCGTCTAAAGAAGCTGCTTCATACATTTCCGCAGAGATTCCCTGAAGCCCAGCAAGATAAATTACCATATAATACCCCATAGATTTCCAAACACTAAACAATATCACCGTGAGCATAGCAAAATGTTTATCAGCCGCCCATTTGGGTAAATTCTTAACTGCTACACCTAAATTAGCTAACAGCATATTGACAGGTCCGTTCGCCGGACTAAATAACATATTCCAAACTGCTGCCACTGCAACCAGGGACGCTACATAAGGGAAGAAGCTGGCTGTACGAAATACATTTCTAAATTTTACTTTCTGGTTTAGTATAATGGCAAGCCCCAAAGCAAATAACAAGGTTAGGGGTACCGTTGCCAAACTATATACAACCGTATTAACAAAGGCTGCCTTAAATCTTACGTCATCTGTGAGACGCAAAAAGTTATTTATCCCTACAAAGTCCATCGCATTATTTCCATCCCATTTCATAAAAGATAGCAGGAAGGCAAACATAATCGGACCTAAGGTGAAGACCATAAACCCTATGAAGTTTGGTGCAATAAAGGAATACGCCACAAGATTTCTTTTGGTCTCCTTGCTTAGTATACCACCAAGTTTAATATGTTTAATCTTTTTCTGTGTCTTTGCTATGTTACTTAAAACTTTTTCCTTCTCCTTAGAGACAGAGATTGTTTGCACACAATCTATTAGGCCGATTAATGTAGCTTCCAGTTCTGCTAGCTCTGTCTTTTGTTTATCTGTAAGTTGTCTGATTTTTGATTCCTTATTTTTATTCTCCATTTGTTATTACCGGCGAAGCGGCTTACCCTCCTTTTTTGATATGGAAGTATTGTAATAAATAGAGGTTGTTGCAAAACCACTTCAATCTCTTTTATCTGATACAAAGATGATTTGTGTGTTTTTACAGCAACCCCTTGCTCTGGAGGGTCTACGTCTCCTTACTGCAACAGCTTCCCAACTTCGGTATTCATGTATTCAATGCCTTCCTCAATGGTTGCGTTCCCACTCATGATATTATCATGTGCTGTGTTTAATATTGTTTCTATTTCAGAACTGTTTACATGTACAGGCATCTCAAGATAAGTATTCGCAGTTTGCAACGCTTCTGCACTACCCTCATCTTCCGGGAAACCTTCCATACTCGAAATAGATTCAATAACTGCTTCTGTTTTAATAGCAGGTATGGTTCCGGTACTTGCAATGACTTTTGCACCCTCTGAACTGGTTATAAATTCAAGAAAATCAAAGGCTGCCTCTTTATGCTTGGAGGCTGTAGTAACTGCTAGGGAAGTAATGGTTGCTAAGGTTGAACCAGGTTCAACCCCCTCTGCATGTGGATATTTCGCCAAACCCCATTTGGAGATATCCGTATATTCTCCGCTATCAATTTTTTCAATTAAAGTAGGTATAAACCAGGTTCCCATATTCATCATTGCTACGTTTCCCTGGGCAAATGCTCCCGAATAATGAAGACTGCTTGTCTTTAAAGTAGCATAATCTTGAACCACCTGGTCTTCCTGCTGTTTTAATACCAGTTCATAGTAAGGTTTTAGGAAATCATAGTTACCCCCTACGATGGAATTTTTACCATCTAATATGCCGAATAACTGAACTGCCGATCTCCATGTATGATAATGGGCACCATATCCTTGCGCACCCAATGTTGTATTCGTTACTTTTCTGGCAAGTTCATCGTACTGTTCAAAAGTCATATCATTGGTTGGATAATCAACTCCTGCTGCATCAAAGATTTCTTTATTATAGAATAAAACCCAGAAATCACTTCGAAACGGAAGCGCGTACAATCTATCATTGATTATAATCTGGTTGGTAATTCCGCCATATACTGATACATCAATACCGGCAGTTTTTATGTAAGAATTCAATGGTTCTAATGCATTTTTTTCGACCAGCGTAGCATAACCCGGAATATCTTTAATGGTTGCAATATCAATATCCGAGTCATTTCCTGTCAGTTCAGTTGCTAGTACCGTCATATAATCTGCAGAACCTAAGTCCACCATTTCAATTTTAACATTCTCATGGGCAGCTTCATAAGTATCAATTAACGGTTGATAGTAAGTCGTGGAATTAATATCCCAGACAGACCATTTTAATGTAATCGGTTCGTTTGTTGAATTGTCTCCCCCACTGGTTGGCGCTGCACTTCCGCCTGTGGTTTTTCCCTTGTTATTGCTACAACCTGCTAAAGCAGTAAGCAACAGAACAAAGACCAGTATAATACAAATTCTTCTTTTCATTCCTTCTCCTCCTAATTTTAGAATTCTTAAGTTGTGATTTCACAGAAACTGTAAATTAATTATAATCGCAATCTTAGAAATGCTAAATGTAAATTTTCATGAATATTTTTCCTTATTTCTCTAAATTCTAGCTTTTAGTAAATTACCATAAAAAAATATGTAAAATCCTACAACTTATATATAATATTTATATACACTTTTTCACTTCTGTTGACTTTTATGTAAGTATCATATAAGCTATTACTAATTTTTATGATTGGAGGACTGATATAGATGCATAAACTGTTACCAAAATCAATAAAGCTAAGAATATCTCTTATTACCATTTCTTTCACTTTAATGATTACTGTATTAATGGCCTCCATCAGTTTTTATCTGTTTCAATATTTTAACGAAAAGAACTTAATTCAGAATACAGAATTTAGCCTGCAACTGGTTACAGACAGTATAGCAGCTGACATGACAGAGCTGACCTATCTTTCGAAATGGTGCGGCAGCAATAAAACAGTTTCTGACTATTTGGAATACCCTGATAAAGACAACCGTTTCACGCTTCTGTCCTTAGAAGCATATGACCGCTTGAAGGAAGAATATCAGAATTCGAAAATCTCAGAATATATAAAAAGAATTATGATTAGCAATAACAGAAATGATTATATACAAGTGATAGGAAAAGCTCACGATTTTTACAATTCTGATCCGGAAGGTATACGAAAGCTTCCCTTCTTTGACAAACTAATGCAATCAGATAAAATAAAATGGATAGGAATTGTAATTGACCCTATGGCAAGAACCAGAGCAGAGCAGGTAATTCCTGTCATACGCCCTATTTATAACAGCTATCGCGCCTCTATTATCGGTTTCGCCTATATTACTGTTAGTACCGATGTAATTACAGATCATTTTAAAAATTATACTATTCCCAACGACAGTAACCTGATAATAACTATTGGTGAACTCTCCTACTTAATTAAAGATGGTTCCCTGATACCGGTAAAAAAAGAAGAGCAGGTGATTAAAACCATTAACAATGTTACCGTTAATGATAAAACCACTGTAGAAATTGTTAAGTATCAAGATGGTAGTACCCATACAGTTATAACTTATATCTCTGCACTAAAAGGGTGGTCCATCTCTCAAAGCCTTTCGAAAGAACAATTTTCCAAGCAAAGGCAATGGTATTATTATTTAATTTTGTTCAGTTGTTTTATCATACTATCTGTAGGCACTCTCCTGACTCTATATCTAAATCATATGATAAATGTACCAATAAAAAAAATACGTAAAAAAATGAAAGGGATATCAACGGGTGATTTTTCATTGGATCCATCCATTGAATGGGATAATGAACTAGGAGAAATCGGAAAAGGAATTAATGTCCTCTCAGGAGATATTGTCCATTTAATGGAGAAACGAATTTCTGATGAAAAGCATAAAAACGAATTAGAATATCAGATTTTATTGAATCAAATCAATCCTCATTTTTTATATAACACTTTAAACTCTATTAAGTGGATGGCAACTATACAGAATGCCACTGGTATCGCCGAATTGGTCACAGCCTTGGCAAGATTGCTGAAAAAAGTGGCAAAAGGGGGCAATCAGCTCATAACCATACAGGAAGAACTTTCTGTCCTAAATGACTACTTTCTAATACAAAAATACCGTTACGGCGGTACTTTGACAATGGAATCCAAGGTAGGTACAGAGGACTTGTATGATTGCATTATTCCCCGCTTTTCCTTACAGCCTTTGGTAGAAAATGCTATTTTTCATGGCATCGAGCCTAAGGGTGGTCCCGGATTCATTCAGATTAACGTTAGCAAAACAGATGAGACTACTGTTAATGTGAATGTAATAGATGATGGTATCGGTATGACCGCTGAATTAATCCATAAGACTTTAACCGGCCAAAGTGAAGACTCTTCCGCTTTCTTCCGAAAAATCGGCATTGCTAATGTTAATAACCGAATAAAACATACCTTTGGTAATGACTATGGATTATCCATTCGCAGTGAATCCGGTAAAGGTACCACTATGACAATCCGGATACCATACATAAAAAAGAATGACAGTTAATATGAACGAAAATTAATAATTGAAAGGAATGCCACATACTGGTTCTTCACACATTTTATTTGTGGCAGTAACACTTCAATGAGCATATGTGTTACGCAATAGGTGTTGTAATGGTAAAACTATTAATTGTAGAAGATGAACCCTTGGTACAAATAGGTATCCGTTCCATGGTAAACTGGTCTGATTATGGTATAGAAATCTGTGATAGCGCCAAAGATGGTATTCAGGGATTGGCATCTATAGAAAAATATTCTCCTAAAATTGTGATAACCGATATCAAAATGCCTCAGATGGATGGATTGGAAATGATGAAGGTCTGTCGGGAACGTTCTAAAAAACTTCCTGTCTTTATCGTTTTGACAAGCTACGAGGAATTCTCTTTATTAAAAGAAGCTATGAAATATCAGATTGTCGACTATTTGATTAAAATTGAGCTAAACAAAGAAGATTTAATAGAAGCCGTTAAAAAGGCTTTGGAAATGGTTCAAGAAGTTCAGAATCTAGAATATCCTGATATTGCTACTTCTATCCAAAGCAACCAGTCCTTTTATGATAAATTTTTTATAAAACTGCTTTTGAATCTATTTGAAAGTGAGCATCAGAAACGTATGCAGGCCAATGAGTTAAATCTGGATTTTCAAGCAGATTGTTATGTTGTATGTCATAATGAAATTGTTGAATATAGCCCTATGTGGGAAGAAGAAGATAAAAATCGGCTCTTAAATCTATATTCTAGTACCATTCAGATGATAAGGGAAATGACCAAAAAGTTAATCTCCTGTTATGTAGTTTCTCTGGACACAAAACATTTTTCTGTTATCTTTTCTTTGAGTAAGGAACAGGAAGTACACCATAAGCTTTTACTTTCCAAAGTATTATCCCAAACCTATGCCATGGTTCATAATTACTTTAATGTCAACATTCGAACCAGCTTTGGAAGGCCCTGCCATAGTCCTCATCATATTCCGGAAGCTTATCAGGATGCCAGGCAGATATTTGCCCTGGTAACAGATACGACACCCATCCTGTTTTATGAGAACTTGTCAGAAGATACCTCCTCAAATTATATTTTTAATATGTCCCTGTTCCGTCAGGATATAATTAAGGCCTTTGAAGAATTTGATACGGCTACTCTTACGAATATCTTTAGCCAGATAAGTGATATTTTTAAAAATCAGCAGGCCTATTATCTCCAGGCAGTGGATGCAGCCAGCAACATTCTTTACCTTGCCATATCCCATCTGCCAAATGGAGAAGAAACCGTATCAGCAATCTTTTCTGAGGATCCCACCGGATACCGCTCCTTATATAAACAGACCAATGTAGAACAGATAATACAGTGGATGTTTAAACTTCACAAAGGTTTATGCCAGGTACTTACTGAGCATAGAAAGAATTATAAAAACCACATTGTAAATAACGTTAAAAAATACATTGATTCACATATTGAGGAAAAATTAACTTTAACTGATGTTTCTTCTGTATTTGGGATAAGTCCCAATTATTTAAGCCAGTTATTTAAAAAATATAACGATATGGGATTTTCCGACTATATTACCAATAATAAAATAGCAAAAGCGAAAGTACTGATGGCACAAGGCAGTTTAAAGCTTTATGAAATTGCAGATAAGCTTGGTTTTGAAAGTTCCTTTTACTTTAGCAAAGTATTTAAAAAAGTGGAAGGCTGTTCTCCAAGGGATTATCTTCAGATAAAGCTTAAATACTGATTTTATGTCAGATTCAACCTTAACTTATATTACTGGTTTTTCCAGGCTAAAAGCAGGGATGAGTGAATTATAACCACAACTGACCCTACATTATGTACAAGAGCACCCAAAATTGGATTTAGTATACCGGTCATAGCCAACAAAATTGCTGCAAGGTTTAACAACATAGATAAAGCAAGATTGATATAAATAGTTTTCATTGTCCTCTTCGCTAATGAAAGAAGATGAGGCAGGTATTTTATTTCGTCACTTACCAGTGCCATATCAGCCGCATCTACAGCTATGTCACTTCCGATTCCTCCCATAGCAATACCTACATATGACTTCTTTAGAGCCGGGGCATCATTTATTCCATCGCCAATCATACATACCTGTTGTCCCTTCTCCTGATGTCTGCTGATATATGTAAGCTTATCTTCCGGAAGGCATTCTGCTACAATTTCTTCAATCCCTGCCTCCTTTCCAATATGCTCCGCTGCCATTTTATAATCCCCGGTAAGTAATACGCAGGCTATTCCTTGCTGCCTTATTCCTTCTACCACCTCTCTTGCATCTTTACGAAGAACATCCTCCAATACTAAAAATCCTATAATCTTATCCGCCAATCCAACAAAGATAACCGTACTACCCTTTTGATAATATATCTTGGCCTTTTCAGTAAGCTCCTGAATGGATTCAGGAAAATAATTCATTATTAATTCCAGGTTACCGGCGTAAACACTGTCATCTTTAAGTTTACCAACAACACCTTTACCTAGAAACATTTTAAAATCCGATATGTCATATAAAACAGAATTTACAGCCTTTCGTTCAAGCTCCTGCTTGTTTGCTATTTGCAGTTTATAATTCTCTACAACAGCCTTCCCCAATGGATGCTCCGAATATTGTTCAATACTAGCGGCAATTTGTAAAATCTCGGAGGCTGTTATGTTATCCTGAAAACTATGTACATACGTTACCACCGGCTTACCCTGCGTCAATGTACCGGTTTTATCAAATGTAATACGACTTATCTTCGCCAAACGTTCTAAGGCATCGCCTTCACGAATCAATATTCCAACCTTTGCAGCATTTCCAATACCTGCCATAATTGCGGTTGGTGTTGCAAGCACCAGTGCACAGGGACAGAATACTACCAATATAGTGACCGCTCTAATAATTTCTCCCGAAATAAACCAGGTAATACCAGCAGAAATCAGTGCAATCACTACAATCCAGGTAGCCCATCGGTCAGCAATACCTACTATCTTTGCTTTACCGGCATCTGCTGATTCTACTAATCGTATCATACGCTGCAAAGAACTGTCTTCGCCTATTTTAACGGCTTCTATTTCAATGGTACCAAACTGATTTACAGTACCACTAAAAACCTCATCTCCTTCTTTTTTATCAACAGGCATGGACTCCCCGGTCATAACAGCTTGATCTACAGAAGTTTCTCCCTTCATTACGATACCATCAATAGCAATGGTTTCACCAGGTAACACTCTAAGTATATCTCCAACTACGATTTCCTCTGCCGGAATAATTTCTTCTCTGGCATCTTTTAATACTCTGCCTGTTCTCGGAGTCAAATGTATTAATCTTTCAATCCCTTGTCTTGCCTTAGCCACAGTTCTCTCTTCTAAAAGTGCCCCTAAGGTCATGATAAAAGCCACTTCACCAGCAGCAAAAATTTCGCCGATAATGGCAGATGCAATCAATGCTAATGAAACCAGTACATCCGCCTTAATATCAAATTCGGTAACCAAACCAATCACTGCTTCCTTTATGATAGGTAAACCACAAAGTATAATTGCAATCCATGCAATATCAACAGGCAGTCTTATCAGCTTAAAGAAACTGCACAGCAGGGAAAGTAAGGATACTGCTAAAGATAATATGGTTACCATTTCCCCCTCCTTAAGCCAGTTTTTTAATTTTGACATACATAACACCCTCTCTTTGTTATAATCTTTTAGACAATTACAAAACTGTCTTTGTAGCGTTTCAAATTGCTATTATGATAGTTACGCTCACACTACGCGTTATACGTATACCCCCATGGGTATATATTATATAAATACACTAATCTTAACTGAATCGCTTGTCAAGTATAATTTTTGTTAGATATGGTATTATCTGAACCATTTTTGATAATGTCTTAAGTAACCACAAGTGATTATGTCCCAAATGAGTAATCCATGTTACACTATATCCTCATGACTTACAGATGAGGAGACATTATGAGAAAGGTCAAGTTGACTATGAATGAAGAAAAACGTTATGAAGTAATAAAGAAGTTAGTAGACACAAACGGAAATAAAAAGAATGCTGCCTTGAAGATCGGTTGCACCGAAAGACATATCAATAGAATGATTGCAGGATATAAACGTGATGGTAAATCCTTTTTTATACATGGAAACAGAGGTCGGACTCCTGCTCATGCTCTTTCAAAAGAAACCAAGCAAACTGTCCTAGATTTATATCGTAGTAAGTACTTCGATACGAATTTTACTCATTGTATCGAGCTTCTAGAGAAGTATGAGGGAATTTCTATTTCTGTATCTACATTGAACTCTATTTTAGAAAAAGAATATATTCTTTCTCCAAAAGCTACCCGATCAAAAAAAAGAAAAACCAAACTAAAACTTAAACATTTGAAAACACAAACTAAATCTAAAAAGATACTAGCAGAGTTGCAATCCAATATCGTTGCAATCGAGGATGCACATTCCAGACGTCCTAGATGTGCTTATTTTGGCGAAATGCTTCAAATGGATGCTTCGATCCACTTGTGGTTCGGTGATACGAAAACTCAGCTTCACATCGCTGTCGATGATGCAACTGGTACTATTGTCGGTGCTTACTTTGATGAACAAGAAACTTTAAAAGGATACTACAATGTGTTTCATCAAGTACTTACTGAGTATGGTATTCCCTATTTATTTTTTACCGATAACCGTACAGTTTTTGAATATAAACAAAAAAACGCCCCTTCTATCGAAGAGGACACATACACACAATTCGCTTATGCTTGTAAACAGCTAGGTGTTGAAATCAAGACCAGCAGTATACCACAAGCAAAAGGTCGAGTGGAACGATTGTTCCAAACCTTACAATCTCGCCTACCAGTCGAATTACGCCTGGCAGGCATAAACACACTTAGCGAAGCAAATGCATTCTTAAACTCCTACATAAAAGAATACAATGCCAAGTTTGCTCTAGAGACCAATCTTATCAAATCTGTCTTTGAAAAGCAACCCGTTTTAGAAGAAATAAATCTTGTTCTTTCTGTTCTTACAGAAAGAAAGATAGATAATGGACACTGTTTGAAGTTTAAAAATAAGTATTTTAAGACACTTGATAAGAACGGGCATCAGGTACACTTTTATAAGGGGACAAAGGCAATGGTAATAGAAGCATTTGACGGTAATAAATACTGTTGTATAGATGAGAGTATTTATGCGCTAGAAGCAATTCCGTCACATGAGAAAATATCAAAAAACTTTGATCTTACGCTGTCGCAGAATAGAACAATAAAGCGGAAGATACCAGGGATGCATCATCCTTGGAGAAGGCAAGAATTCTGGCGTTTTGTTAAAATGCAGGAACACCACTGGAATGATGAAGTCCCTGCTTAAATAGATAAAAGCACCAGCCACAGCTGGTGCTAATGTTTAAAATTTATTAGGACATTCTCAAAAATGCTTGACAGTATAATTTTTGTTAGATATGGTATTATTTTCGGATTCATCTTTTTAAACCGGATGAAAATAAGAAAACAGCCCTAAAGGATAAATTCCTCATGGACTGCTTTGAATGTATCATGAATTTATGCTATTTTAATACTGAATTAGGATAATCTAGAAAAGTGTTCAATTGCTTTTGCAAACTCCTGTACTGTTTTATCTGCATCACCATGTTCGATTCCATCTCTGACACAGTGATTTAAATGACCTTCCAATACAACCTGTCCAACCTTATGCAATGCCCCCTTCGCCGCATTAATCTGTATCAAAAGATTCTCACAAGGTACATCTTCCTCTACCATCCGGTCGATTGCATTTAATTGTCCAATTATCTTTTTTATTCTTCTATGCAGGTTCTCTGCATCCATACACTGACGCATACAATTCCTCTCCTTCGTTATGCTTGATAAAAAGCACACTTATCCATATATTGCTTTACTATTCTGTTAATTAATTCTAACATATCGTACTAAACTACACTAGCCTCCCAGGGTTATATCCTGATTTTGGTACCATTCTAATGCTTCATAAAGATGTTCAACACTAAATTCCGGCCACATTGCATCAATTACGTAAAAATCCGAATAGATTGACTGCACCGGTAGAAAACCACTTAATCTCCTTCTGCCTCCCCAACGGATAATCAAATCCATTCTGGAAATATCAGCAGATGCAATTCCTTGAGCAACTGTTTTTTTTGAAGAATCGCTTTGCAGGGAATAATTTAAATCCCAATCCCAACCGTAATTTACTAAGAAGTTTATTTTCATAAGCCCTTTTCCCAAGGTTACTCGCTTCGTATAGGGTAAAAGCTCTGGGGGAAATAGTGGGGATTTCGTATTTCCCATTACTAAAAGTTCCGCATCTTCTTTCACAAGCCGTAGAACAGAGTCCACGCAGGCTTTTTGAAAGGCTTTGGTCTGCACAGAGGGTCTTTTGGTGTTATCTTGGGTAAAACCGTACAAGGTCATCTCTTTTATCCCTAATTTCAAGCATTCCTGATACAATGTAAAGCCTGGTTCAATACCATATGCGTATCCCTCTTCCTTATTCAGTCCATTACACCTCGCCCATCTTCTGTTTCCATCTGGTATTATGCCGATATGTGTCGGCAGACGTTTATATTGCTTCATGATATATCCTTTCTATAAATATTTACAATAAGTATTACTAAGCTATTCCACCAAATAGCTGCTTCTAATCTATATCGTCTTATTTCTATAGTAACAGGTATCCAAAATTTTGTCATCCGTCTTTTAAAGTACTGGATTAAAAAATACCCAATCAATGAATTGTTTAGGTTATCCCGTGATTTATATTAATAAAAAAACCATAGGATCCAAAGCGATAGCTTCAATCTTATGGTTGTACAATTTCATAAATCCGAGAATATTATTTCCCCCAAGGAACTCATTGCTCTGCTCTTGCCCAATCTTTTGGCTCTATATAACATTTTGTCCACATCTTCCAACAATTGCATATAGTCAGGATATAACATTTGCTCCAAATCAACATAAATTGCTCCGGCACTAAAGGTGACCGGAACCTCCAGTTTTTGTTCTGCAAAAAAGTGCTCTAATTCCCGGTGTATCTCTGCCAATATATTCATGGCAATCTCTTGTTCATAATCACAAAAAACAATAATGAATTCTTCACCGCCATACCTGCCTAATATATCGTTTGCTCTTATGTATTTCTTACTTATGTCAGAAAAAGTCTTTAAAACGGTATCTCCCATAAGATGACCACATACATCGTTAATGCTTTTAAAATTATCAAAATCAATCATACATATAGTAAAACCACTTTTCACTTCTCCGGCTGCATGTAAAGTTTGTATTGCCTCAATCAGGTTCTGTTTATTCAAAGTTCCGGTTGCCAAATCTAATGTAAGATTATAGCTTAAATCCATTATTTGCTGCACATATTCCGTAATATCAATAAATTCCAGCACTGCATATGTTTTATCTATTGAATGTAAAATACCGTTGAATTGAAACCATTTTGTCTCTGTTTTTTCTTCCTTTATATAAGCATATTCTAAGATGGTGCCTTGAACACTTTTTCTATTTTTAAATATGTATTTGGCCGTTTTTCTTATATTACATTGTTTACATTGTTCGGTTTTTCCACACTCTGTCACATAACTATTTTTGTAGGCACACCGAAATACATTTCCAAAACTACCGAAATCCTCTGATAATTCAAGGTCGAAATACCGAAACATCTGTTTATTAGCAGTTAAGACATTTAACTGTCTGTCTACAACCACTTGACCGGTCATTGAATTTTGGAAAATTGCAGAATAAAACGCATCGAATTTCTTATTAATTCCTGTGATGCTTTTTTGATTCATTTTAATTACATATCCCCCCTTTATATCCTTTAGGGACACCACAACTACTAAGTGAAATCCATAAAATCCGGGTAAAAAAATTGACTTTAGATTCGATTTTTTCCGATAAGATTATACATCTTGTGACAAATTACCTAGAATTATGTTATTTGTTTCCTTTTTTCCAATTATAAAGGTATAATAACAATTATAATTCTTTTTTTCTACAAATACAAGTGTATAATTACATTTCAAGTTGGTTACTTAATATATATATAATTGATAAAATCATATAGGGTGATAAAAAATGGAAATTAATTATGCCCAATTGGGCAAACGAATTGCTTTGAGGCGTAAAACTCTAAATCTAACCCAGGATGATGTTGCCGAAGCCACTGGGCTTAGCAACAACCACATATCCAATATAGAAAATAATCATTCAATACCAAGCATTGATTCTTTAATGAAAATTTGCATTGCCCTTGATAGTACTCCGGATTATTTTTTATTAGGAGCTGTGCGCAGCACCGATGAAACTTTACAAGGTGATATTAAAGAAAAAATAAAATTATGCGGAGAAAAGAAGTTAAAATTGATTGATAATTTTATTACTTGGGTTATTGATGAACAAATTTAATATGAAGGTGCAGGAACCCACACCTGCATTTTTTATATGTTTTCCTGCTTTTACCCCGTATTAATACATCATCCATATAAACGGCAGCGATTATTTAAGGTGTAATGCATCTATTTACCCTATTAAACTCCTAAATTTTTCGCTGTCGCCTCCCTCATCCGGGTGACAGTCTTTTTACAATATATATTTCTGCTATATTACTCCTTATGATATATTACATTTTACCACTAACCAATTCTAATTGTATTAAAATCTTTGGCATTTTGTAAAAAAGCCTGGATTAGTTTATGCGGTTTATTCTCAGGCGAGTTTAACTGGGGTTGAAATAAGGTTGCAACATAGAACTTTTTATCGTTTAGTACAAGTATTCTTGCTTCCATGGATGAATCAGCAGCACCAGTTATGAATCCATAGTCTTCAAGCATAGCTTGATAGCTTTTATTCAATCCAAAGCTACAGTTATATCTCTCTACAGCCTCCTTTTCTTTATACAGTTCATGCATAATAGTTTTTTCGTTTATGTAAATTTTTCGTGTTTCTCCAACCAAAGAACAGGATAGCGGAGTGATGAATATATCACTATAGTCCGGGTTTGTCTCTGCATGCCCTGCTTGCTTAATTCCAATCACATTGCGGGCAAACTCCAGAACTGCATGTTGAAATCCTCCGCAAGTACCCAGAAATGGATAATTACCTTCTCTGGCAAAGCGAATAGCCCAAAGAGCACCCTCTATACTTTTATAAGGGCTACCAGGAGCTCCTATAAAACCATCTATTTCACTTAGCTTTTTATGACCATCCTCCATCAGCATAGGCGTAGGAAGCCATTGAATTAGCAGGTCAATTCCAAAAAAAGCACCACAATCAGCTAACGCTTTATTTGTAGCTATGTGGGATGGACGGTTCTCTTCATAATCGCCAATAATACCTATCGTAATTTTATTCATATCATTCTTTCTTTCCACCTTCCTATTACAAATAAGATACAATTTTAATACTTTTTCAATAGGTATATTATACCATTTTGTTTAATATATATCTATAGTAATTGTAATTTATTATCACTTTACCACAAATATTGTAAAAGCAAAAGTAACCAGTCTATGAACTAACCGGTTACTTCCTTATTTCTAATATATTTTATACAAATATCTCCGGTTTACCCTTTTCTGCGGTAATACTCCTTTACGACAGCCTCAGCAGGCTTGCCGTATAAATCATACCCGGAGTCTTTATCCGCATCTTCTATATGGTATTGCTTCCATGCCCAATCTCTTTTTGCTGTTTTTTCAAACATTTTCTTGTACCATTCTGCCTGCCCCTGTAGATTAATGTCTCCATCTAGACTCCAATCGTTAGGAATAAGTTACGACCTATTTTTAGGCTGTTTCAGCCAGGTTGACAGCCTGTTTTTATTATGTTATGTTATAAATTACAAGTAAAGGGCTCAGTATTAGCAGCCCAAACAATGGAGGACTCTATGCACTATACCATCAAACAGGTTTCGGAAAAAACCGGCTTATCCATATATACTTTGCGTTACTATGACAAGGAGGGGCTTCTACCTCTTATAAAACGAAGTAAAAGTGGCATACGCAGATTCTCAGATAATGATATCTCCTGGCTTAAACTAATCTGCTGCCTAAAGAATTCCGGTATGCCTATTGAACAGATAAAAGAGTTTATGAATTTATGCCTGCAAGGAAATAAAACAGCTGAGACTCGCAAAAATATTATGCTAGCCCACAGAGAAAAAATTCTGGAACAGATGAAGCAGCTTGAAAGTAGTCTACATACGATTGATTATAAAATCGACCATTACAAAGAAATAGGTATTTTTCACATTGATGCCAGTAATAATTAACCCTTCATTCAACCATTCCTTGCTTTTGTTTCATGTTAAGGTCATTATATAAGGTGTCTCAAGGTATGTTATTAAATAGAAGACCTATTTCCCCCCATATTCTGCTTTATCCAATAGATTGCCGCAGCCTGCAAATATACCGGCACTGATTACTAGGCAGCAGAACGTATAGGGCAATGTACCAAGAAAAATCAGCGCAGATGGTAAAAATGCGATTGCGGCAACACTTGTTCCAATTCCCGGTGCCATTACCAAAAAGAGCAAAGCAAGTCCTAACGTTGCTTGTATTAATTTGTTTGGTTGTCCTCCGAATACCCGCTGGCATAACAAGGTATACCCAACAAACAATGCTCCTGTTGATGCATAGGCTAAAGCCAGAAATAGGTTAAGAAGCGGTGAGGTTTTTGAAAAAATACATACAACTGTAAAAATTACCACGGCATCGAAACACGGCTTTAGCAATGTTGTCATAGATGCCATTAACACTTTTTTAATGGACTTTTCTGGAATCATATAAATATATGGTTTAGTCAGCTCCATTGAAAGCTTACCAAGTATTGTTGTAAAGAACTGAATATAAACCAATATCCCAAGTACAATATACACTGAAAAACTTTCCTGTACAAAATAACACAGAATTCCTGCACCTGCTGATGCTAACAACGTATACGTATCTAAATATGCAAAACGGTTTCCCCGTCTTACTTCTAAAAGGTGCTTGTAAAAGATAGCTGTATGCCCTTTGCCTTTTTGCAGTCCCGTCACTGCGTCTTTGACTTTAATCTTTCGGTTAGAAACGAATGTTTTACCTTCTTTTACCTTTTCCAGTTTTTCATAATTTACCTCTGTACTGTGAAGCACATCTTCATAATAGTCGGCTTCACCGGAAGTAAATAAAGCAATAATAGCAATACTGCTTCCCAGAAAGAGGGCAAGAGACACCAGTAAATAAACTATACTCCCCTCAATTGAAGCTTGCATAAACATGACTGCCCAGCCT
Source organism: Anaerocolumna cellulosilytica (assembly GCF_014218335.1). Taxonomy (GTDB): domain Bacteria; phylum Bacillota; class Clostridia; order Lachnospirales; family Lachnospiraceae; genus Anaerocolumna; species Anaerocolumna cellulosilytica. The sequence continues at coordinate 3,340,058 of NZ_AP023367.1, forward strand.
ACTACAGGCAGGAATTGAAATGGCTTAAATTCCATCAGGCTTAACAAACATACTAAAATATCACCATGAACCGTATACTGATAATAAATACCTGCCAGTATAAGTAATAAAAATACAATAAAAACACCCTTAACCAACTGCTTTCTTTCTCTATTTCCATTGGTAAAGATATAAATAGCTATAGATAACAACTGACAGAAAAAAACAAGTATGGCATATACTAAAAAGACATGGGTTATATTAGTAATCCCCATACCAAAGGAAGATTTTAAGTTTCCTACTTGATAAAGGATAAATAAGGCACTGACCAAAGTAGTTGCTGCTTGCTTAATCAGACCATAAACCAGTATCTTTTTGGATGATAGCGGTGATACAAAAAGAAGTCCGACATCTGCCATATTAAACAATGTAGATCCGGTAGATATACCGGTAGACACAAAAGAATACAAAAACAGTAACCCTACTCCTACAATAATGGAATACAGAATACGGATATCCCCATGTCTAACTGCTGCACCGGAAATTTCAGAAGTACCGGAAAACACCACCATAACTACTACAAATGCCGTTATGACAAGATAGAGGATAAGCATGGCAGGCTTCTTTTTTAGACTTAAAATTCGGTTTTTTAAAGTCATAAGTAAAAGATATCCTAATGCTTTCATACACCCACCTTATTCTCTTTCTCTTTGACGCTTTCTGTGATTTCAAAGAACAGCTTTTCTAAGTCTTCTCCGCTTCCAGCCACTTCTTCCCTGGTTCTTCTGGCAGCAAATTTCCCATTCATCATAATATTGGTACTATCCCAAAATTCTGAAACGCTATCCAGCATATGGGTACTAAGTAATATGGCTGCACCTTGTCTTTTTATTTCTACTAATAATGCTTTTAGTTCCTTTATTGCATGTGGATCTAAGCCAACCAGCGGTTCATCAAATAATAACACCTGGGGATTTGGCAGCAGACCGCAGCAGATACTTACCTTTTGCTGCATACCCTTTGACAATTCATTGCCCAGTTTCTTCTTTTTATCTGCTAACTCAAATCTGTCAAATAATCCTTCAGCTCTCTCCTTCCAATCACTTAAAGAATATGCCCTCCCAATAAACTCCATATGCTCCCATATTGTCAGCATGTCATAGAGTGCCGGGAATTCAGGTATATAGCCAAGTGTCTTTTTTGCCTCCACCGACTTATTCCTCTTACCATTAATCAGTATCTCTCCCTCAAAACGTAATAATCCAGCTATGCTTTTAATTATGGTTGATTTTCCTGCACCATTTGGTCCTGCCAGAATGGATATTTCCCCCGGGTTAACCGTAAAGCTTAGATTATCATTTGCCAAAAATTTTCCGTAACGTTTTGTCACATTCCTAACTTCTATCATACGCTCTCCTTTTGTACTATTTCAATTTTAGCCAATTTTAAAACTATCACCAAAACAACTTCCATTTATATGTATTATCTCATACCTGTAGAGGATATTCAATATGTCCCTGCAATAAAGCGACATACGTATGGAGAAATGATGATTGCAGGGTGTTGATATAGGGGTAACTTACTTTATTCTCTTCTCTTCATATTTATCTTTTTAAAGTACTCTATAAATAAAACATGAACGACTATTTCTCTTATACGTTTGCCGCAGAATTATTATCCCACAGCAAGATTAGTAGCAGATTAGAAAGAAATTAATATTTTTGGAATAAGAATTTAGATTCTTGTAAAATAAGCAAAAAACTGGTATGCTCATACTAATCCCATTGCATATGGCAAGCCTGCTTGCCATACTGTCCAAGTAAGATAATTAGAATCAACGCGTGAACTATGTTCTCCAAAATTACACACAATGACAATTTATATTTTCATACCACAAGTTATGGAGGAAAAGCATGTTAACTATAATCCTTAATACAGCCTCTACTATCCCCTTATACGAGCAGATATATACTTTCATTCGTGATGAAATAAAAGCCGGCCGGTTATGCTATCGTGACAAGTTACCCTCTACCAGAAATTTGGCGGCGAATTTAGGAGTCAGCCGAAATACGGTAGACATGGCGTATGCACAACTTCTATCGGAAGGATATATAGAATCTGTACCCAAAAGCGGTTACTATATTTCAATGATAACAGAACTGACCCATATCAAAACACCTCCCAAGAGTAAACAGCCTCAAGCAGCGAAGTACAATCAGCCCTATCTCTACGACTTTTCACCTTTTGCCATTGATATTAACAGCTTTCCCTATAACATCTGGCGTAAATTGTCCAAGAATTGTATGAATGAATCCAATAATGACTTGTTTTTACTTGGAGATAATCAAGGGGATGAAAGTCTTCGAAAGGCAATCACCGATTACCTTTATAGTTCCAGAGGAGTTAACTGTACCCCGGAGCAAATTATTGTAGGTGCAGGTGCAGATTACCTGCTACAACTTTTAGCACAATTATTTCATATGATGCATACTGAGAGAAATAGATTCACAGATATAAAAGAAACAAAAGACAGCATAACCGATGGATATAGTAACTCATTAACTATTGCAATGGAAAACCCCGCTTATAAAAGAGCTTTCCGAATATTTAAGGGTCTTGCGTTCAATACCGTTCCCATCAGCCTTGACCAAAACGGAATAAAAATAGAGGAACTGGAAGACTCAGCAGCTAACCTTGTATATGTTACCCCTTCCCACCAGTATCCTCTTGGTATAGTTATGTCTATAAAACGAAGGTTAGAACTGCTGCAATGGGCTTGCAAAGTCCCAAATCGTTACATTATTGAAGACGACCACGACAGCGAATTCCGTTACAAAGGGAAACCCATACCTGCCTTACAGGGAATCGATTCCAACGGCAATGTAATTTATCTCGGAACTTTTTCCAGAGCTATTGCTCCCGCTATTCGTATTGGTTACATGGTACTACCTAAAAGGCTGTTAGCACTTTATAAAAAACATCTGTTTTACTATTCCTCCACCGTTTCTCGAATGGACCAGTATATTCTGACTCATTTTATTAACGACGGATATTTTGAACGGCATCTGAACAAGATACGTAAGCTCTATAAAAACAAGCATGATAGCCTTATACAAAATCTAAAGCCTTTTAAAGGTTCTTTGATAATAGAAGGTGAGAATGCCGGATTGCATCTTGTTCTGCGTTTAAAAACAAAACTATCAGAAGAAGAACTTACAGAACTAGCAGCAAAGAGCGGTATTCGACTCTATGGCTTAAAGGAGCATTATATATCCCATACCGAACCTTATTCAACAACTACATTTTTACTAGGCTATGCAAACATGGCTGAAAGTGAAATTCAAAAGGGCATCCAACTATTATATAAGGTTTTAAAGGATTATTTACTGCCTTAGTAGGGATGTTTCTCAAAATAATCCCTTCCATAGACAATATCTTTTTTCATCTGAGCTCTTAATTCATCCAGAGTTTGATATTTCACTTCTCCTCTTTCTCTTGCGTATAATGCTACCTCAATGAAAGTATCATACAAATCCGAATTAAAATCAAAGATAAAGGTCTCCACTCTCTTCTCCGGTGTCTTACCAACCGTTGGGTTAAAACCAATGTTGGTAACTCCCGGATATTTTCTGCCGTTCACTGTTGTTATAGAAGCATACACTCCGCTTGGAGGTAAGAGTTTATTCTTTTCTGGAATCAGATTAGTTGTGGGAAATCCTAAGGTATGTCCAATTTTACGGCCATGCTGTACAACTCCCATAATTGTATAGGGATTTCCTAAAAACTGATTGGCATTTTCCAATCTTCCCTCTGCAATTTCACTTCGAATAAAGGAGCTGCTGATTACCTGATCACCTTCCATTATTTTGTCATAAACAACCAGTTCATAACCGTATGTGATAGAAAGTTTCTTTAATAATTCTACATTTCCTTTCCTCTGGTGTCCAAAACAAAAGTCTCTCCCTACAACTATCATCTTCGAATCCAGTTTATCAATCAAAACCTCTTTTACAAACTGTTCCGGCTCCATAGAAGCAGTTTCCTCGGTAAAAGGATAAGAAACTAGCACATCCAGTCCACTTTTTTGCAAAATATACTTTTTTTCTTCCTCTGTATAAATTAAATCAAGTTCTTTTTCAGAAAACAGATTTTGGGGATGGTACATAAATGTAAACATCACAGCCTGATATCCAAACTTTTTCTGTTCTAAAATTTTGTTCAGTAAAAGTTGATGTCCGCGATGCAGACCATCAAATTTTCCGAGGGAAACAACAGAATTGCTAAGCTTAAAATCTGTTCTTCCTGTAATATATTCCATATGCACACTCCTATTAAAAACTATAAAAACATTTTAACGGGTTTAAAAACACCCTTTCCAACATATTCATAGATACCAGTGAATTGATGCTGCCAATCGTATACCCTTACATAAGAAGATGTTTCTATAGTATCAACCACCGGATATTCGGCTCCCTCCATTAGATGTTTTATATCAAAGGAGTTACCATTGTATAGATATTTAGTATACTCTTTAGCTATTACAACCTTCTTATAATCTAAAAACATCTGGTCAACCATTACAATATAATCTGACAGCAGCTCCTTCTCCTGTAAGTCCTGTATTTTCTGAAGTGTTATACTATCATCTATTGTAAATTGTCCGGCCTTTGTACGTAAAAGTTCTTTCATACAGCCGCCACAGGTAAGTTTTATACCTATATCATGGCATAGAGTTCTAATGTAAGTTCCTTTAGAACAATGAACAGCAATGCGGATTTCATGATTTTCATCATCAAACTCAAGTATACGGATATTATGTATCCTTACTTTTCTGGTTTCCCGTTCTACTTCTTTGCCGGCCCTGGCTAATTCGTAAAGTCTTTTTCCGCCAACTTTTATTGCTGAATACATGGGAGGGAGTTGCTCATAGTCACCTACAAAACTCATAATAGCTGATTCGATTTCTTCCCTGACCACTGTAACTTTAGAGGTCTCTAACACTTTACCGGTAATATCCTGCGTGTCTGTAGTTACGCCCAACAAGAGTACCGCCTCATAGGTTTTGTCTTTATCCGTCAGCATATCACACAGTTTGGTGCCATTACCTAAACAAACCGGTAGAACTCCTTCCGCATCCGGGTCTAGAGTCCCGGTATGTCCTATCTTTTTTTGTTTTAAGATTCCTCTTAATTTTGCAACCACATCATGGGAGGTAAATCCCTTTTCTTTATATACATTAATAATTCCGTTAATCAATCGAAGAACTCCTATTCACTTGTATTGTGTTTTAACTGATGTTCTATATGTGGTGTCAGATTATTGACTACATCATGCAAGGTTCCCCGCATCGTACAACCGGCTGCCTTAATATGACCTCCTCCCCCAAAGTAAGTAGCAATCTTACTAACATCCACAATGCCATTTGATCTCATGCTCACCTTATGCTCATGGAAATCGGACTCATAGATTAGTATAGCAACTTCTACACCCTCCGTAATCCTTAGCTGGTCAATGATACCATCTAAATCAGCAGTAACAGCATCGTAAAATTCTATCATTCTTTTACTGACAGAAGATACAATACATTTTCCTTGTAATAAAAGGATACTTTCCAACAAACACCTTCCAAGTATCTGATTCTGACGGTAATTCTTTCGATAAAAAGTATCATCAATCATTTCTGAAAAAGGGATTCCCTTTGTTATAAGCTTGCCTGCTATCTTCATCGTCTTTTCTGTGGTATTGGAATGTTTGAAAACTCCGGTATCATGTATGATACCCAAATATAATGCTTTCGCTGTAACTGCATCAATTTTTACCTCTTCAAACAAATCATATAACACTTCACAAGTAGAACTTGCGTCATCCAAAACATGATTTACTTTAGCAAATCTGGTATTGCTAATATGATGATCTATATTTATAGTCTTTTCAGCCTTTTCAAAATATTTTGCTGCAAAACCAAGCCGGTCAAGACTTCCGCTGTCTAAAGCAATAAACACATCGTAATTTAGATTTTCTTCATTATTCTGCTTAATTTTTGAAACATCATCTGTAATATAAAACTTATCTGAAATTGGTTCCAGATACAAATCGATTATCACTTCTTCGGGTAAGGCCTGTCTTAAATAATGGTATAGGGCAAGGCTAGAGCCGGCACAGTCGCCATCCGGTCTGATATGTCCTGCAATACCAACGCTTTTAGCCTCTTTTAATTCTTGTAATAAATTCATATAAACTATAGCCACCACTTTCTAAAGGCTGAAAGAAACTATGCGTGGCAATCCTCTCTTTCCCTGTATTTTCTTTCAACCTTTTATTAAGTTAGGTAATTACATTACTAGTTATTCTTATTCACTATCCTCTTTAAGCTCTTCATTGTTGGATAAATCTTTATTCACATCATGAATTAATTTTGACATATTTACACCGTATTCAATAGACTGATCCATTATGAAGGTTAATTCCGGTGTATTTCTAAGATTAATGCTTTTCGCAAGTTGTCCTCTCATAAAAGGTGCTGCACTTCTCAATCCAGCCAATGTGTTTTTCTGAGATTCTTCATCTCCTAGTACACTGATATATACTTTCGCATGTTTTAAGTCCGGTGCTACCTCTACGGCTACAACGGAGGTCAATGGATTTATTCTTGGATCCTTAATTTCTCTGTTAATTAACATGCTTAATTCTCTTTGAACTTCACCATTGATTCTTGTGTTTTTAATGCTGTTTTTTCTCATACTATGGGATAGTCCTTTCTATTCTATATTCTTTCCGTTGTCTTAGATAAATTTTTCTAATCCAAAACCAAATTACCGTTATCTATTTCGTTGATTTAGTTTTTTCCCGTAATATATAAAGCTACATGAAATATATATATATAGTACTTTTAGCTTGTTTCACGTACAAAAACTGAATTCAACCTATATAGCTTAGACTTCTTTCTTGCAGATTATACAGCAGTGCGCCATAACGCCGCTGTCAGATAACACCGTCATTATGGCGCATGCCTATTACCTATCTTGGTACTTCTTGCATTACATATAATTCAACTATATCAAATTCTTTTAAATCATTAAACTTTTCAAATACTAAACCACATTCATAACCAGTTGCAACTTCTTTCACATCATCCTTAAATCTCTTAAGAGATGCTAATGGTCCTTCATAAATCAATTCACCTTCACGCTTAATTCTTGCAGAACAGCCTCTGGTTATCTTTCCGTCTAATACATAGGAACCGGCAATCACACCTAAGCCAGATGCTTTAAATGTCTGTCTAACTTCAGCATGACCAATAACCTTTTCTTCAAAGACAGGTTCTAACATACCTTTCATGGCTGATTCTACGTCTTCGATGGCATTGTAAATAACTCTGTATAATCTTAAATCTACTTTTTCAGTATCTGCTTTATCCTTTGCCGTATTATCCGGTCTTACATTAAAACCAATAATTATTGCATTGGAAGCACTTGCAAGATTTACGTCGGATTCGTTAATAGCACCTACACCACCATGAATCACACGTACTGCAACCTCTTCATTGCTTAATTTTAATAAGCTCTGTTTCATTGCTTCCACGGAACCCTGAACGTCGGCTTTAATAATAATATTTAGATCTTTTACATTGCCGGCTTTTATCTGTGAGAACAAACCATCTAAGGATAATTTTGCTTTTGTATCAGCAATCAGTTTTTCTTTTCCCTGTGAAATATACGTTTCAGCAATAGTACGAGCTTCTTTTTCATTATCAGTAGCAATAAAAATTTCACCCGCATCAGGAACGGCATTCAATCCAAGAATCTCAACAGGAGTAGAGGGAGTAGCTTCTTTTACTCTTCTACCTTTATCATCCATCATTGCTCTTACTTTACCATAAGCTGACCCGATTGCTAAAGAATCTCCAACGTGAAGTGTACCTTTTTGTACTAAAATAGTTGCTACCGGACCACGTCCTTTGTCTAATTCAGCTTCTATAACGATACCTCTTGCATTACGGTTAGAATTGGCTTTTAATTCCACCATCTCTGCGGTTATGATAATCATCTCAAGCAACTGATCAATACCTTCTTTTGTGTGTGCGGAGACAGGCACAAATACAGTGTCACCACCCCAGTCTTCTGCAACTAATTCATGTTCAGTTAATTCCTGTTTTACTCTTTCGATGTTAGCACTTGGTTTGTCTATTTTATTTATGGCCACAATAATCTGAATTCCGGCTGCTTTTGCATGGCTGATTGCTTCTACGGTCTGAGGCATTACACCATCGTCTGCTGCAACAACAAGAATAGCAATATCAGTGGATTGAGCACCTCTCATACGCATGGAAGTAAATGCTTCATGTCCCGGTGTATCTAAGAAAGTGATTTTTTCACCATTAACCTCTACCACATAAGCACCGATATGCTGTGTAATACCACCTGCTTCATGTGAAGTTACACTGGTTTCACGAATAGCATCCAGAAGGGAAGTCTTACCATGATCAACATGACCCATAACACATACAACCGGCGGACGTTTATCCATGGTTGTTACATCTTCTTCCTCTTCTTTTAACAATTCTTCGATGACATCTACTTTTACTTCGTGTTCTGCTATGATATCATATTCAATTGCTATTTCCTCTGCTTCCTCAAAAGTGATTTCCTGGTTAATGGATACCATTTTTCCAGATAGGAACAGTTTTTTTACAAGATTTGATGCAGGCATCTTCATCTTCTCTGCTAATTCTTTAATGGTGAGAATATCAGGAAGAATAATTGTTTTGATTTCATCTTCCTTATTTTCCTGAGCCTGTATTGGCTTAGGCTTGATAAACTGACCCTTTTTAGGAATTTTGATTTCATCTGTTTCGTTTTCGTATACTTTATAATTAGTCTTGGAATTTTTAGTATTTTTATTTGCTCGGTTGTTTCTGTTGTTCGCAGAATCACTTCTGGACATTCCAATCGGTGCATCAAACTTTTTCCCGGAATCGTTTCTAGTGCTGGTTCTCTTTCTGTTGTTGTTATCAGCATCTTTATCTTTATCCTTGTAATCAGCATCCTTATTGCCGCCGTAACCAAAGTTACGGTTGCCATAGCCTTCGCCTTGACCGCGGTTCTGGTTATAGCCGCCTCCCTGACCCGGTCTGTTGTTATAAGGTCTTTGAGAAGACTGATTCTGTCCGCCGTTTCCATAAGGACGGTTCTGCCCATCCTGGGTAGGACGGTTTGAACGATACTGTCCGCCGGACTGGTTATAAGATGAACCCTGGCCTTGTGGACGGTTCTGTCCCTGATAACCCTGACCCTGTGGACGATTTTGGTTATTATAACTACCACCTTGACCACGGTTCTGGTTATAGCCGCCTCCCTGACTTTGGTCACGATTTTGTCCCTGATAGCCTTGGCCACGGTTCTGTCCTTGGTAGCCTTGACCCTGTGGACGATTTTGGTTATTATAACCACCACCTTGACTGCGGTTCTGGTTATAGCCGCCTCCCTGGCTTTGGTCACGATTTTGTCCCTGATAGCCTTGGCCACGGTTCTGTCCTTGGTAGCCTTGACCCTGTGGACGATTTTGGTTATTATAACCACCACCTTGACTGCGGTTCTGGTTATTATAGCCGCCTCCCTGGCTCTGGTCACGATTTTGTCCCTGATAGCCTTGACCACGGTTCTGTCCCTGATAGCCCTGACCCTGTGGACGATTTTGGTTATTATAACCACCGCCTTGACTGCGGTTTTGGTTGTTATAGCTTCCCTGACTTTGATCACGGTTTTGGTTGTTATACCCTCCCTGACTTTGATCACGGTTTTGGTTGTTATACCCTCCCTGGCCTTGATCACGGTTTTGCCCTTGATAACCCTGACCCTGTGGACGGTTCTGGTTATTATAGCCACCACCCTGGTTTTGTCTGTTCATCTGCTGGTTTGCTGATCCTGCAGCTGAGGCATGACGGTTGTTGTCGCCATTATGTGGCTGAGATACAGTCTGCTTATCTCTAAAAGAAGTATCTTTTTGTGAATTGTCTCTAGGAGAAAAATGACTTTTCACCATATTCACAGCACTATCATCTATACTGCTCATGTGGCTTTTTACATCCATACCCTTTTCATTTAAAAAGCTGACGATATCCTTACTGTGTTTATCCATTTCTTTTGCTAATTCATATATCTTAATTTTTGCCATACTTACTACCTCCACTTATACGACTCAATGTATATCCATACATTTGTCATTGTTAAACATGTTCAGTTGCTTTTCTACCGCATCAGCCAGACCTTTGTCTAACAGAACTAGGGATGCCCTGAATTCTTTTCCTATTGCGTGGCCAAGTTTTGTTTTTTCACCAAAAAAGTAAATCGGCACTTTATAGTAAGTACACATATTGGTAAACATTTTTTTCGTATTGTTCGATGCATCCTCAGCAACAATTACTAATTTGCCTTTTCCTTCTTTCACGGATTTTTCTGTCATAAATTCACCGCTTAAAAGGCTGCCGGCCTTTGCTGCCAATCCAATATAAGAAAATACTTTTTTTTCTACAATAGGCCTAAGCCCGCTATTATCCTTTTCATCATTCAAGTCCATTCAGCTCCTTTTCTAATGCCTCATACACTTCATGAGGAATACTTACCTTTAAGGATCTTTCAAGGCCCTTGCTTTTCGCTGCCTTCCGAAGACATTCTAAGGATTTGCATATGTATGCTCCTCTGCCGTTCTTCTTGCCAGTAGCATCAATTATGATAGCTTCCTCCGGTGTTTTAATTACTCGGATCATTTCTTTTTTATTTTTTAACGCCCCACAACCTGTGCATTGTCTCTGGGGAATTTTTTTAATGCCACTCATACTATTCCCATCCGTAGTCTTCTGCCTGTGACTCGCTCTTAATATCTATCTTATAGCCGGTGAGTCTTGCAGCCAGTCTAGCATTCTGACCTTCCTTACCAATTGCTAAAGATAACTGATAATCTGGAACGATAACACGCGCACTTTTTTCTTCTTCATCCACATGAACAGATACAACCTTTGCAGGACTTAAAGCATTCTCAATCAGAATAGCCGGATTTTCACTCCAATTAATAATATCTATTTTTTCGCCCCTTAACTCATTAACAATGGCATTCACCCTTGCACCATTTAGACCTACGCAGGAACCTACCGGGTCAACATCAGGATTGTTTGAATAAACCGCCATCTTTGTTCTGGAACCTGCTTCTCTTGAAATACTCTTGATTTCAACAGTACCATCTTTTACTTCTGTTACTTCTGCCTCAAATAGACGTTTTACAAGCTCGGGATGCGTTCTGGACACAGTAATTCTTGGACCTTTTGTAGTATCTTTTACTTCAAGTACATAAAGCTTAATACGGTCTGTTGGCCTGAAATGCTCTGCTTTAACTTGTTCATTTTCCGTCAGCACAGCATCAACCTTACCAAGATTAATACTTACATTATTGCCTACGTAACGCTGTACAATACCAGTAACTACATCTTTTTCTTTACTGTAGTACTGGTTAAATAGAACTTTTCTTTCCTCTTCCCTAATTTTTTGCACTACCACCTGTTTCGCCTTCTGAGCTGCAATACGTCCGAAATTCTTAGGAGTCACTTCAACATTAACGATATCTCCGATATCATTTCTGGGATATTTTAACCTGGCTTCCACAACACTTACCTGAGTAACAGGGTCTGTAACAGTTTCTACAATTTCACGCTCTGCATAAACGCTGACTGCTCCGGTTTGTCGGTTAATGTCAACTTTTATATTATCTGCTTTGCCGAAATGATTTTTACAGGCTGCAACCAAAGAATTTTCCATAGCTTCCAGTAATATTTCCTTGCTGATATCTTTTTCTCTTTCAATCTGATTTAATGCGTCAATTAACTCTTTATTATTGTTCATTTTCTTCGAATCCTCCTCATTCCTGTTCTAGTATGTCAGACAAGATATTATGTGTTAAAAGTCAAACGCCAAACGGATTAATGCTATATTAGACCGCGGAATTTCCAACATATTTCCATTTTCTAATTCGACGACCAACTTCTCCTGGTCGTACTCAGTTAACAGGCCTACAAATTCCTTCTGCTTATCAATGCCTTTAAAAAGCTTAATTTCAACTTCTTTATTAATGCTTCTAGCAAAGTCCTTCTCTTTTTTTAATTGTCTGCCAAGACCAGGGGAACTGACCTCTAAAATATAAGCATCCGGTATAAAGTCATGCTCATCCAATAAATCACTGAGTGCTCTGCTTATCAGCTCACAATCATCAACAGAAATACCGCCTTCTTTGTCAATATAGGCTCTAAGATACCAGTTACCACCCTCTTTTACATATTCAACGTCTACCAAATCAAAGTTATTCTTTTGTATGATGGGCTCAAGCAGCTTTTCTGTTTTTAATTCATATTCTTCTCTTTTTGTCATTGAATCCTCCATGTATCTTACATCTATAGCAGACGTAAACAACTGTTACTGTTGCAAATTATTAACTTTGCTTTTACGCAAATATAAAGAGTGGACTTTCGCCCACTCTCATTCCATACGTTATCATACTTACAATAAATGATTATAGCACCAGTTATCAGATAATGCAAGGGGTTTTTTAATTTTTTCCAATTACAGCCATAAATCCTTATCTGCGGTGCGCCAATTCTTTTACGATATCTGACCACTCTAATCCACATTCTGCCATGAGCACCATCATATGATAAAGAAAATCTGATATTTCATACTTTAATTCTTCTGCATCAGGGTTTTTAGCGGCTATAATAATTTCCGTGGCTTCCTCACCGCATTTTTTTAATATTTTGTCAATCCCCTTATCAAATAAATAATTTGTGTAAGAGCCTTCTTTCGGATTCTTTTTTCGGTCAGCTATGGTCTCATACACTTCTGAAAAAACCGTTAAAGGATTGGTAGTATCGTGCGCCTTCTTCACCAAATCAGTATAAAAACAACTCTGACTGCCTGTATGGCAGGCAGGTCCTACTTGCTGTACTTTTGCAAGGATAGTATCTTTATCACAGTCAATTTGTAATGTCTTAACATACTGAACATGACCGGACGTTTCGCCTTTTACCCACAGGCTTTGCCTGCTCCGGCTAAAGTAAGTCATCTTACCTGTCTCTACCGTCCTATCAAAAGCTTCTTCATTCATATATGCTACCATTAATACCTGACTGGTTTTATACTCCTGAACAACAACCGGAATCAATCCGTCACCGTTTAACTTAAACTCCTTAAATGCAAGACTGCTTTCATAAGTATTAACTTCAACTCCCTGTTCCTTTAAGGTCTTTTTCACCTGAAACAATTCCGTACTGTTGAATCTATCTGAGATGATACCTGTTACACCTTTTAAAGTTATTATATCCTTTAGCTGCACATCCAGTAAGCTGTCCCTTAGTATAACAGGTACACTCATTACTTCTATCATGTCCAGAAAATCAACCGTTAATTCATTCCGGTCTAAAATTAAGGTTGAGATACACAGATTTTTTAGAACATCCAAAGATGTTTTCTTTAATACGTCCTCTAAATTATCCAGCAGCAAATAAATTTTATCTGTTCCAAACCGTAAAGCTCCTTCTTTTATAGCCTCCGGAAAGTTTAAGGTTTCCTTTTGCAATACTACATAAGAAGCTCCGGTATAAAGTGCCTTTTTTATATCTTCAAACCGCTTTACATAGCAGCCGATATATATGGGAATATCAATCGTTTTGGAAAGTTCTTTTACCAGAATTAGAAATTCTTCCCGTTGTTCTTCCACCATAGAGTACTGATATACATATATTCCATCTGCACCGCCTGATTCATAAGCTGCTGCTGCCTGTCGTACTTGCTCATTCCCCTGACCTTCGCAATTTATAGAAGGTATAATTTTTTGATACATAGCTTCATGCCCACCTTTCTCCTATATTTTACCGCCATTAATAGCTTGACTGACTCTCAGCTTTATGCCCCATGCTAGCAGTAAAAGATAACCTAATCTACCACTCCCTTAGTAGACAAAACATCCTGTATCCGCTCATCTTTTGCAGAAGCTTCGTCTAATGCTCTGGCAAATGCCTTAAAGATAGCTTCAATAATATGATGATTATTACTTCCATGCAATACCTTTATATGAAGGTTCATACCTGCACTGTATGATATGGCATAAAAAAATTCTTTCACCAACTCTGTATCCAGATATCCTACTCTGTCCGTGGTTAATTCCACATCAAAGACTAGATAAGGACGGCCTGACAAATCAATGGCACATAAAGCAAGCGTTTCATCCATTGGAAGCATAGTACTGCCATACCGTTTTATGCCCTTCTTATCCCCGAGTGCCTGTTTGATTGCCTGTCCAAGAACTATTCCGGTATCTTCTACTGTATGATGTCCGTCCACATATAAATCTCCAGTTACTTTTAGGGTTAAATCAAAAAAACCATGTCTTGCAAAACTATGAAGCATATGGTCAAAAAATCCGATGCCGGTATCTATTTGGGCATTTCCTGTTCCATCCAAATCTACAGTAAGGTTTATGTCTGTTTCCTTGGTTTTTCTTTCAATGACTGCTCTTCTTGCCATATTAACACTCTTCCCCTTTCTCTTCAAAACGTACGGAGATGGAATTGGCATGCGCAGTTAAGCCTTCTGCTTCGGCAAAGGTAACTATGTCCTTATGAATAGGCTCCAAAGCTTCTTTTGAATAGGATATAATGCTTGATTTCTTAATAAAGTCATCTACACTAAGAGGTGAGAAGAATTTTGCCGTACCATTGGTTGGAAGTACATGATTTGGTCCTGCAAAGTAATCTCCTAACGGTTCACTGCTATATTCACCAAGGAATATAGCACCTGCATTCTCTATCTTTGTCATTATCTGAAAAGGGTCTTTAGTTAAAATCTCTAGATGTTCAGAGGCTATTTCATTAGCAGCTGCTATGGCCTCTTCTATATTTGAGGCAATTAGAATATATCCATAATTATCAAGAGATTTTTTAATAATTTCTTTTCTGGATAATATGGCAGTAAATCCCTCTACTTCCTTTAACACCTGCTCTGCAACTTCACTGCTAGTCGTAACTAAAATTGCTGATGCCAATTCATCATGCTCAGCCTGGGATAGAAGATCTGCTGCGATATATCTGGGGTTAGCAGTTTCATCAGCAAGTACAAGGATTTCACTGGGCCCTGCAATGGAGTCTATACTTACATGCCCATACACAGCTTTTTTGGCAAGTGCTACATAGATATTACCGGGTCCTACTATTTTATCTACCTTAGGGACACTTTCTGTACCAAAGGCCAAGGCAGCGATTGCCTGGGCTCCTCCGGCTTTATATATTCTATCAACTCCTGCTTCCCTTGCTGCAACCAGGGTTCCGGCATAAATTTTACCGTCCCTATCCGGAGGCGTCACCATAATCACTTCTTTAACCCCTGCCACTCTTGCAGGAAGAACATTCATAAGTACAGAGGAGGGATAAGCAGCTTTTCCACCGGGAACATACACCCCTACAGAAGATAAAGGCGTAACCTTTTGTCCTAAAATAACTCCATTTGGCTCACTGTCAAACCAACTGTACTGTTTTTGCTTCGCATGATAGTTTTTTATATTTATGGCTGCTTTTTTAATTACCTCAATTACTTCGGGAGCAACGGTCTGGTAAGCTTCCTCATACTCTGCTTCAGTAACTAAAATATTGTCTTTACTGATATCTGCCTTGTCAAACTGCTTTGTGTATGCAAACAATGCGTGGTTGCCATTTGCCCTCACATCTTCAATAATCAGACTCACGGTTTCCATATAAGTGTCGTATTGATTCGGACTTCTTTTTAAAAGATTGTTAAGCAAATCTTTTTTGGTTTCTGTATCTAACTTTAATATCTTCATAGCCTGTTCCCTCCTTCTTGTGTATTTTTACGAATTTTTTGCCAACACTTCCCTAAGAGCAGTGATTAGTCTTGTAATTCTCTCATGCTGCATCTTCATACTCACCTGATTTACCACCATACGAGCTGATAACGGACAGATTTCTTCAAGAACATCCAGTCCGTTTTCTCTTAAGGTAGACCCGGTTTCCACAATATCCACGATAACCTCAGACAGACCTACAATGGGCGCAAGCTCTATGGAACCATTTAATTTTATAATTTCAACCGTTTGATGCTTTTTATTATAAAAATAATCTTTCGCTATATTGGGGTATTTAGTAGCTACACGTATCAGTTCCCCGTGCTGCAATAATTCCATTGCCTCTTTGGGTCCGGCTACACACATTCTGCATTTTCCAAGTCCCAAATCAATGACTTCATAAAGTTTGCGGCCCTCTTCCAATATGGTATCACGGCCTACTACTCCGATATCAGCAGCACCATATTCAACATAAGTTGGCACATCATTGGCTTTCGCAAGGAATATTTTTATTTTTTGTTCCTCATTAACGAATATTAATTTTCTGGAGTCCGGATCTTTCATTTCTTCACAGGTATATCCCACCTGCTCCAGAATTTCCAGAGTCTTTTTTGCAAGTCTTCCCTTAGCAAGGGCAAAGGTTAAATATCTCATAAGAACTCCCATCTGTGCGCACTTGCACATATAAAAAAAGGTACCGTAACAGTTTTTTATAATATAATAAGTTTCAGGCATTTGCTAATACATCCACCTGATATTTTAATAAACAGCATAAACTAATTTTTTGCCTGTAGAAGTTTAAACTATTACCATAAATATCCGGCAGACATTTACTAGGATTACATAAAATCCTGAATTCTTGCCGCTGTTACCGTTCCTGTATCTGACTGAATTACCTGGATTAACTCTGACTCGGTAAAGTAAAGAATCCCACCAATTCCATTCCTCCTGGAATATGCAATGTATTCATCGATTTCTTTTTCTTCTTCCACTGCCAGCAACTCTATATTCATACTTTGGCTTCTGAAATGATTTGCCAAAACAATTGCATTTTTTAGAAGATGTTTTTTATATAATATCAGGGTGTTTTCCGGTTCCCCTTTTATTTCAATTTTTTGTCTTGAAAGAGCCAATAACAACTGATCAACTAAGATGGCTAGTCCGATTGCCGGTGCTTCCTTACCGAACTGTCCCACCAAATTATCATATCTTCCTCCATTTGCTATAGTATCTCCGGTACCATAGGTATATGCACGGAATATGATTCCTGTATAATAATTGTATTTGCTTAACATTCCAAGGTCAAAGGTAATGTATTGTTCCAAACCGTATACAGATAATATATCATAGAGTTGTTCCAGACGTTCAATCGCCTGTAGTGCCCTTTTATTTTTTGTTAGCGCTTTTGCCTCAGATAGTTTCTCAAGATTGCCAAAAAGCTCTGGAAGGGTCAAAAATACTTTTTTCAGTTCCGGGCTGATATCTTTACTGGATATTAACTCTTCCACACCAAACATATTTTTCTGTTCGATTAGATGACGCAGTTGAGACTCTTCTTCCGCATTAAATCCGGCTTCCTCCGATAAACCGCAGAAAAATTCTGCTTCACCAATTTCTACCTGAAATTCCTTCAGTCCGGCATCTAATAGGCACTCAATGGTTAAAGCCAGCATTTCTGCATCCCCCTGAGGAGTTGCATCATTGATAAGCTCTGCACCTAACTGGGTAGATTCCTTTAATTTCCCTTGATAACTGCTGTTATTTATGAATGTACTTCCCATGTAACAAAGCCTGATAGGAAACATTTCTTCTTTGTAGTATTTTGCTGCACATCTGGCAATAGATGGAGTAATATCCGGCCTTAATACCAATGTATTTCCTTCTCTGTCAAAAAATTTATACATGTGCTTAGGGGCTACAGTTCCTCTTTCCTGACTGAAAATATCAGCAAATTCAAAGGTCGGTGTCTGTATGTCCTTAAAACCGTGAAGCTTCATTATATGATGAAGTTTATTCTGAAGTACCAGTTTTCGTTCACATTCTGCATTATAAATATCTCTCACACCTTCCGGTGTATGTAATAATCTTTCTATCATGTTGCACCTTTGCATAACATATCATTCACAGATGTGTTACTGAGCACCCTTTCTTATCTGTATTTTGATAGCTTTCTATTTAATAAATAACTAAAACACGACGTGAAATCCTACTATTAACTATTCTTCTTTCTACTTCACCATGGTAACGTGATAATTCACTACCATATCAATGTCAACCTATTATATTACAATTGATATCTGCTGTCAACTGTTATCCTTTTCTTTTTCACGTTCTCTGAACCATTTTTGATAATGTCTTAAGTAACCACAAGTGATTATGTCCCAAATGAGTAATCCATGTTACACTATATCCTCATGACTTACAGATGAGGAGACATTATGAGAAAGGTCAAGTTGACTATGAATGAAGAAAAACGTTATGAAGTAATAAAGAAGTTAGTAGACACAAACGGAAATAAAAAGAATGCTGCCTTGAAGATCGGTTGCACCGAAAGACATATCAATAGAATGATTGCAGGATATAAACGTGATGGTAAATCCTTTTTTATACATGGAAACAGAGGTCGGACTCCTGCTCATGCTCTTTCAAAAGAAACCAAGCAAACTGTCCTAGATTTATATCGTAGTAAGTACTTCGATACGAATTTTACTCATTGTATCGAGCTTCTAGAGAAGTATGAGGGAATTTCTATTTCTGTATCTACATTGAACTCTATTTTAGAAAAAGAATATATTCTTTCTCCAAAAGCTACCCGATCAAAAAAAAGAAAAACCAAACTAAAACTTAAACATTTGAAAACACAAACTAAATCTAAAAAGATACTAGCAGAGTTGCAATCCAATATCGTTGCAATCGAGGATGCACATTCCAGACGTCCTAGATGTGCTTATTTTGGCGAAATGCTTCAAATGGATGCTTCGATCCACTTGTGGTTCGGTGATACGAAAACTCAGCTTCACATCGCTGTCGATGATGCAACTGGTACTATTGTCGGTGCTTACTTTGATGAACAAGAAACTTTAAAAGGATACTACAATGTGTTTCATCAAGTACTTACTGAGTATGGTATTCCCTATTTATTTTTTACCGATAACCGTACAGTTTTTGAATATAAACAAAAAAACGCCCCTTCTATCGAAGAGGACACATACACACAATTCGCTTATGCTTGTAAACAGCTAGGTGTTGAAATCAAGACCAGCAGTATACCACAAGCAAAAGGTCGAGTGGAACGATTGTTCCAAACCTTACAATCTCGCCTACCAGTCGAATTACGCCTGGCAGGCATAAACACACTTAGCGAAGCAAATGCATTCTTAAACTCCTACATAAAAGAATACAATGCCAAGTTTGCTCTAGAGACCAATCTTATCAAATCTGTCTTTGAAAAGCAACCCGTTTTAGAAGAAATAAATCTTGTTCTTTCTGTTCTTACAGAAAGAAAGATAGATAATGGACACTGTTTGAAGTTTAAAAATAAGTATTTTAAGACACTTGATAAGAACGGGCATCAGGTACACTTTTATAAGGGGACAAAGGCAATGGTAATAGAAGCATTTGACGGTAATAAATACTGTTGTATAGATGAGAGTATTTATGCGCTAGAAGCAATTCCGTCACATGAGAAAATATCAAAAAACTTTGATCTTACGCTGTCGCAGAATAGAACAATAAAGCGGAAGATACCAGGGATGCATCATCCTTGGAGAAGGCAAGAATTCTGGCGTTTTGTTAAAATGCAGGAACACCACTGGAATGATGAAGTCCCTGCTTAAATAGATAAAAGCACCAGCCACAGCTGGTGCTAATGTTTAAAATTTATTAGGACATTCTCAAAAATGCTTGACACTGTTATCCTTTTCTTTTTCACGTTCATCCATTTCTTTCGCAATATTTTCAATATAATGGATATATAAATTATTTACACATTTTATCTCATTATCCGTACACAGCTCCTCTAGGCGAAAACTTTTTCTTCCTCCTTCTAAAGCTCTGTTCCAGAAATTGAGTAATTTATTATAAGGTAAATAATGATATAGATTCCTTTTGGAAAAATAAATCAGCAGGAAAGAAATCCCTCCCTGCTGTTCAAAATCTTCCATAAATTTCACCTGATGATCATGTATATTCTGAAGAGCAAATGTATCGGTGGCACATTCCTTTGCATCAAAACATACCGGTATCCCCTGAACTACCCCTATATAATCTACCGTACTTTTTTCTTCGAAATAGGCAAGGGTTATATGTCTTTTCTCCTTATCAATACAAGTGGGCGTAATAGGGGTGGGAATCTTCTGAATAAGAGCCAATTTTTTTTCCCGGTATCTGGAATTGGTAAGGTTAATCAACTCTTCCAGTGCAGACCCTCTAAGACCTCTGGAATTCCATGAAGGCATGTCATATCTCCTTTCTCATATTTACAGTATAGGATTAGGCAATTGCGAAATGATACATCTTGGATGTAGGCGAACTCACCAACGTTAAAGGTGACTTGCCACCGCATCGGAACCTGTTTTGGTGATTTTGACTGGTTCTGACACACACAATAGCCGTTGCACAATTGTCTAATCTACAGTATTTTAGTAGGTATTAACTTACAAATAAACTTTCCTGTATTTTTAAAAAAAGTTCTTCCGGTTCTGCCTTTACCGTTTTAGTAGATAAATGTGCAAACGCACCGCCTAGTTCGGGAAATGTTAATTCATAAGCATGAAGCAATTGGTGGTTTAGCCGGTGGCTTCTCTTAAACTTTGCATTTAATGCCTCATCTCCATACTTGGTATCTCCCAATATAGGGTGTCCTATACTGCTTAGGTGGGCACGTATCTGATGTGTTTTTCCAGTAATCAGCTTTACTTTTAATAAAGTAAAACCTGTGCTTAAATTGATAGGAATATATTCCGTCTGAATCGGTGACTGGTTGGGTCCCGGTTTCTGGGTTATGGTAACCTTGTTAGTCCTTTCATCCTTTGCTAAATAGCCTGTAATCCGCTTTGCTTCCTTTATAACACCCTTTACAATGCATATATAGTATTTATCTAACTTGCGCTCTCTAAACAATTCTGACATTACCTGCAACCCTGCCAGTGTCTTACCTGCTACTACAAGACCACTGGTATTTCTATCCAAACGATTACATATACCGGGTTTAAAGGTTATAAGCTGTTCTTCTGTTAATTGTCCAGATTCAAGCAGATAAGCCTGTACATGCTCAACAAGAGATATATCCTCTTTTTCTGCTTTTTGTGACAATAACCCAGCTGGTTTATTAATTATAAGAATTTCAGAATCTTCATAAATAACGGAAAGTTCCTGTTTAATAGGAACGACTGTGACCGCCTGGCTGAAGTTCTGTATTGTTTCCTCAGACAAAAACAGTCTGATTTCATCGTTCACCTGTGTTTTTTCAGACCCTTCTGCTTTCTTACCGTTTAAGGTTATATTTTTTTTACGGAGCATTTTATAGATAAAGCTTTTTGGAGCTTTTCCAAGCAGCTTCATTAGCAACTTGTCAAGTCTCTGTCCCGCCTCATTTTTCTCAACTACAATAAGTTTCATCATTACATCCTTTTATCATATAATACTTCCCGAATAGATTCCACATAATAATCTGCCAACTCCTGCTTAGCCAGCGTATCCATTTCTGATGCCTGATCAAAAACGGCACAGACCTTCATACCCGCACTTTTACCTGCCATGATACCTTGTATCACATCCTCAAACACAAGACATTCTTCGGGCAGCACTTCTAAATCTTTTGCAACCAGTAAGTATATATCCGGAGATGGTTTCCCCTTTTCTACCTCACAAGATGTTCTAATAGAATCAAAATAAACACTGATACCAAGTTTTTCCGTTACCAATTCTACTAATTCTCTAGAATTACTGGTAGCTATCCCAGCCTTTCTTCCGGTTTTCTTAAGCAGTTCTAACAATTCCTTTGTACCTTCTTTTAGAGGGACTTCGTTGGCATATTTTTCCCATGCCATGCTGCTCCATTCCTCTTTTATTTCATCAATTGAATCTGCTATTCCAAATCTATCTTTAAAGTACTGAGCGGTCTCTGTAAAACTCATACCCGTAATTGCAGGTTGTAAATCCCCTGGAAGTACTATATCAAACTTCTTTAAGTACTCTACATCAATTTCCTCCCATAACCACATGGAATCAATTAAGGTTCCGTCTAAATCAAAAACCACCGCTTTTATATCCGCTAATATATTTTGCATGCAGTATCACCCTTTTAATTTTTTTAATTCAGCTTCTGTTAACTTTCTATATTCTCCCTTTTTAAGGCTATTATCCAAAACAAGCTCTCCCATTTGCAGACGTTTTAAATAAATGACTTCTTTTTTTACTGCTTCAAACATCCGTTTAATTTGATGAAACTTGCCTTCATATATGGTTATCTCTACTTCTGAGACATCATCCGCCTTTAAAATGTTTAACCGAGCCGGAAGTGTTGTAAAATCCTCTTCCAGTTTTATGCCGGTCTTAAAAATATTAACATCTTCTGCTGTGACTCTTCCTTTCACTTTTGCATAGTACAGTTTGGATATATGCTTTTTAGGAGAAAGCAGTTTATGAGCCAGCTCCCCATCATTGGTTATTAAAAGCAAGCCTTCCGTATCCTTATCCAGACGACCAACCGGAAAAAGCTCTTTTTTCATGAAATGTTCTCTTTTCATACCTTCCTGTATCAAATCTAGTACAGTCGTGTGAAGATTGTCAGTCGTGGCAGAAACCACTCCTGCCGGTTTATGAAGCATATAATATTCCATTGCTGCATATATTAATTCACTACCATCAAAGGCAACCCTATCTCTGCTTACATCAATTTTCCTATCCGCTGATTTTTCTATTTCTCCATTCACTGTAACCTTGCCCTTTTTGATATGAAGTTTTACTTCGCTTCTAGTTCCCGTCCCCATATCAGCAAGAAATTTATCTAAACGCACCAAGCCAGCCATGTTATCATCCTCTCTTTATCATGCTAAATAATTATTTGATGGAATCAATCTAAAGCACCCCAAAAAGAATTCCTGGGCAAGTCACCCTATTATTTGAGTTATTCTGCCTAGTTACCTAAACAAGGTGTTTTGAGCTAGCTGTCATACAAATAAACAGAGCTGTAAACGCTCTAAACCAAATACTGCTTACAATAAACGCCATCCTGGAAGATATTTATTTTTCAGAGTACTTCCTGTTAATTTGCCCCATCCCAAGGGATATCCATCCACTGCAACCAGGTTAAAACCATCCGATGTTCCCTGGTCTACTTCTATGGTTTCACATTTTAGGTATTTTATAGTGTCTTGACTTTCTGCCGTTAACTCTAAGACTTTATCATACTCCCCGGTCTTTAAGGCACAAGCCAGAGCCTGACTAGGTTCAAACCGGTTCTTTTTCATTTCTCCCAACAAAAGACCTGCTCTCATAATCCGAAGCCCTTTTAAATCTGGTATTCCCTCCGGCAGCAGATATAGCTTGTCCTCCCGAAGTTCAAGCTGTTCCCTTTTTACCGGCAAACCTAATCCACTTATAAACATTTCCGCCTCTTCTGATAGTTTTCCTTTATTTCCGCTCTTATAAGATATATTGCTCTTCTTACACTCCGCCCCTTTTTCCAAAAGAGTTATAAAATGACCTTCACCTTTTATCCTGTGCGGCCATAGACGAATACAATTCTTTAATTCCTCCGGTCCATCTACCCACTCCGGTCTGCCAAATGAAAATCCTTCGTAAGAAACTTCTCTTCCTTCTTTATTTACTCTGGTAAGAGGATTGACCACCTTAAATTCAGGACACTGCTTTAGCAGGTATGCGATTGTTCCTTCATTCTCTTCGGGTGAAAAAGTGCAGGTTGAAAACAGAAGGCTTCCACCAGGTTTTAACATTTTAGCAGCCTGTAATATAATTTCTTTTTGAATCTTATTATAATAAGCAACACCATACTGCTCCCAGTTTTTCATAATAGCAGGACTTTTACGAAACATGCCTTCACCGGAGCATGGTGCATCTACTAATATCTTATCAAAATAACCCTCAAAACAATTAACAAGCTTTGCAGGGGCTTCACTGATTACTACCGGATTCCTTGTTCCAAAAAGTTCAATGTTTTTTAACAGCGCTTTTGCCCTGGAATTACTAATATCATTTGATATTAGTACGCCTTGACCCTGTAGCTTTGCTGCAAGCTCTGTACTTTTTCCACCTGGAGCAGCGCATAAATCAAGCACCTTGTCACCTGGTTTGACAGGCAAAAGACTAGCAGGAGTCATAGCACTGGGCTCCTGTATATAATAAAGACCTGCATAATAATAAGGATGCTTAGCGGGCTGTTCTTTGGGATTATAATAATAACCGTTGGATATCCATGGTATCCGCTTTATTTCAAATGGACATATTTTCTCGAATTCTTCCGGTGATATTTTTAATGTATTTACACGTAAACCGCTATAATGTTTTTCATCGAAGCAACTACTGAATACTTCATATTCCTCCTTTAAAAGTTCCTTCATCCTATCTTCGAATAACTTGGGTAATGTCATTGGTTTCTCCTTAAACTACTTTCTTATCTCAGGCTTTGAGCCCGGTATCCCTCTGATATAATGTCCAGTTCTTTATGAAAGCGCTGTAACTGCTCTAAGTCACCTGTTTCATATATTTGAAAAAACTCGTCCTGAATTTTTATAACTTCTCTTTTATTTGCCACTTTATATAGGTTTTGAATATTATTCAATATATCTGCAACCATATTCGCCTTTATTTTAAAAGAATTCTGTGCATCCATAATTTCACCTCTGACAGAAGACATTTCCTGATCAAGGGCAATAATGGCATCTGCTGCCTTGGACAACCTTCCTTTAATATGTTCCGGCATATTTTGTTTGTATTTATATTGCAGAGAATGTTCTATGGTAGCCCAGAAATTCATGGCTAATGTACGTATCTGTATCTCTGCTTGTACTTTTTTTGTTCCTTCTAAAGTCTGAACGGAATAATAGATGATTAGGTGATAACTTCGATAGCCACTGGATTTCATATTCTTTATATAATCCTTCTCACTCTTAATCTCCATGTCCGTACGTTTATTGATAATTTCTACAACCTTTTGAATGTCCTCAACAAACTGGCATATAATACGAATTCCGGCAATATCTTCTATTTTATCCTCTATATCCTTTAAAGGAATTTCCTTCTTTTGTGCTTTTTCCAAAATACTTGATATCGTCTTAACTCTGCCATGCACCTGTTCAATGGGTGAATATGCCCCCATATTACGATATTCTTCTATTAAATGATTGAACTTAACCACTAGCTCATCCACCGTTAAAACATAGGGATCAAGTATCTCTCTCCACATTTGAATTTTCATTTAAACTCCCATCTGTGTGCTCTAGCACTACCAGCACTTGCACACGTACAAATCATGATGTTGAAAAAATATCTTTTTTCAATTTATAGCCTCATCTGTGCGTACTGGCGTAATTATTATATTAAATTTTTATTCCTTAATCTGCCTGCTCGTGGATATTATACCACATTCTCATAACTTGTGGTACTGTTTTTATGAGTAAGAATCTTATATAACCCGCTATTTTGTCTTGTTAAGATATCGTAAAATATAATATGGATTTACACTAAGTTCTCCAAAAGGAGTCTCTACATATATACCAAAATGCAGATGTACATCAAACTTTCCTACAGTGCCTTCCTTTCCATAACCACTGTCTCCCATAAATCCTAAAAAATCACCGGCAGATACCTTGTCTCCGACAGTCAGATTTTTTGCATAGGAATCTAAATGAGCATAATAAAAATAAGCCCCTTCTATTCCACGTATTCCAACCCGATATCCGCCCTGTTCCAACCAGCCCATCTTTTCCACTGTTCCGTCTGTAGCACTTATAATCCGGTGAACCCCTCTTAAATTGTCCACTGCCATTAAGTCCGTACCTTCATGTCTTCTTTTTCCACCATAACTCCTGAAAGAATTCCAGGAGTCCTCAAAGGTGACAAGAAATTCCCCTTCTGCATTGGCAGCGATCGGAAATACTTTTATATCTCGAAGGATTGCCTGGTAATAGCTTTTTAATTCCTTAAAATAATCCGTATTCCTAATAGACCTTAACAAATAATCCATATTTTTTTTAGATATCCGCCCATTCTGTAGGTCGCTTTGGGATAGCAGCATTAGTAGCGTAAGATGTTCTGCATCTTCATTTTCACCTTTTTTTATCAAATCTATATAAGATTCCTCAAGCAGCATTTCTCGAAAACTGTCGTAGTTCACTCCTTCTGCCTTTAATACTTGTTCATATATATGTAATTGAATACGGTTCTGAGTTCTTACAGACAAAACAGCAGAAAACAAAAGCATTAATAAACAAACGAAAAGTTCAACCTGCTTTATACTGTTAGACCTATTTTCTTTCCTTCGAGCAGTTCTCTGTACTGGAACACACAATCGGTTCTTTCTATCTTTCTTTTTTAGTTCTGCTATTACTCTATCTTGGTCTAGCATAAATTCCTCTCACTCCGGCACGTCCTTATAATTATATGACAAAATGATATATATATGACAGCGATCTATAATACAACCTTTTTAAGCTTTATATATGCCTGAATACTGCTTGTCCTGAATGAATGTTTTAAATTGTAGGTGGCATGGTAATGCTTAATTTTGAACGAAAAAGATGCTGATATAAAAAACATATATCAGCATCTTTCTACTATCGTTATTGTTTGCCGCTGCCAAAAATAAACCCGTGCAATTCTTCTATATTCTTTGGTATATCAGGAATTAATACTGACATTCCTCTAACATAACCTTCTTCAAATGTATGGTCTGCAGGTAGTCTCAGGTTCTGTATTTCGGAAATCCCTATATTCACCGCGGTTTTTAAATATTGCTCAAAATCCCCTTTACGGACATCTGTTGTTATAAATGGCAGAATATCATTCAATAGAAAGGCAAGCTCTGGAAGGCTTTTGGATTTATATTTATCAAATATGGCATTTAAAACAACTCTTTGCCTGGAGGTTCGTCCAAAATCATTTAACTGATTATCACTAGTCTTTACATAGCGGATACGGCAGTACCCTAACGCCTGGTTACCATTTAAAACCTGTCTGCCGCCAACTACATTACGATATTCAGGCTTTGATATATAATTCGTAGAATTTAAATAATGCGCTTCTCCACTGGTTAAATCTATCGTAACACCGCCCAGTTTATCTATAATATCTTCAAAATCATCAAATCCAACCAATACATAGCCATCCAACTTAATATCGAAATTTAGTTCAACCGTTTCATATAACAACGGAATTCCACCAATTTCATAGGCAGTATTTAATTTATTATCTTTATAGCCAGGAATCTGTACCAACATGTCCCTCATTAAAGATGTCAATTTAAATGTATTATCTTTTGTATTCATAGTACCAATCATCATAATGTCTGTACGACCTCTGGCTGTTCCTGAGTCAATAGCCTCTTCACCTAAAAGAAGAATATTTATAACCCCTTCTTCTCTTCGTACTCCATCTTGTGTGTGTTCTTCATTCCATACAACTGGAATCGGGGTTATGGTGGGAGCTACTCCGGTTACTTCGACATCATCAACCTCTGGCTGAAGCACTACATTAAGACCTTCATCATAATTCATCTTACCATAAGCATACTCTGTCGCCGAACGCCACAAGAAGTTTTTTCCCAGCGGTGTCAAAAATAAAAACACAATTGCAAAAATGAATACTCCTATGACCCCAAATGATATTTTTAAAGTTTTTGAGAATCTGAACCCTTCCTTCCCTGTCTCAACAGTTGTCCCGTCTAGTTCTTTACATATCTGCTTTGCCAAAGATTCATTAATGCTTTCCAGTACCTCATCTTGTCCTGTTATTACTATATTATCAATTTGTTTATCATCCATGTCTGCTTTTGTTTTTGTCTGCTGCTTCTCTTTGGACTCCTCCGTACCACTACTAAGATTGTCTGCTATCTCTTCTTCTCTGGCTTCATCCATTTTCATGCCATAACTCCTATGATTTGATTTTTAGTACCTGTTCCAAATACTGGCATGAATTATTATACCATGCCAGTTATGGAATGTAAAATTATTTTAAAGTATTTGTAAATCAAATTATGGCAGAACTTTACCATTTTCGTCAAAAGTAATATCAAATGAAATCTTTTTCATGTATTCATGGAATTTTTCTATAGCAGAACGATCGGTAATCAGTGAAGTTTTAGCACCTTCTGCCTTAGCCGGCAGTAACTTAAGCTCTGCCTGATTCTCTTCATTAATACCCACTTCTAAAACTGCTGTCTGATTAATGTTACTATAGAATATAAAATTGCCAAGGCTGTAAACTATAGGTTTTCCATTATAGTATTCGATTCCCTGTAATACATGGGGATGGCTTCCTATTACCAAATCTGCACCGGCATCTATATACTGCTTAGCCATAGTTCTTTGGTAATCAAGGGGTGTATCCGCTTTTTCAATTCCCCAATGTACATACACAACTACAAAATCACTTTCCTCTGAAGCCTTTTTAATATCCTCCAAAAGGTAAGTTGGGTCGTATGTAGTTAACATTCCGGGCTTTGAATTAGTAGCATTCCATTCCGGTACCGGTATGACCCTAGAGGCTGCCAGAAAAGCAAGTTTTTTCCCTTTTACTTCTTTATATTTGATTTCTCTGGCTTCCGTTAGATTATTTCCAACTCCTGTATAGGTAATTCCTTCCTGATTTAGAGTTTCAAATGAATCTACGAAAGCATCGATTCCAAAATCTAGGCTATGGTTATTAGCTAAGGTTACGATATCTAATCCCATATCTGTAAATACCTTTACGTATTCGGGATTTACACGAAAAGTATACTGCTTGTCTGCCGCCGGAGTTCCCCTGGTACTAAAAGTAAATTCCTGATTTGCCATAAAAATGTCCGCCCCATGAAATAAATCTTTTATACCAGTTGATACTACTCCATCTATTCCATGGTTGTTATAATTTTTAATCACATAGTCAGATAAATAAATATCCCCTGCAAACACCAGCTTTATATCTTCCCACACTTCTGGCTCAGTAGTCGGCGATTGAGTGGGAACCAATGTAATATTGTCATTCCCCTCATCCTGACCCTCACCTTCTCCTGTATTCCCTTCTTCTTCATTACTTACCACTTGATCATACGGGCTTCTTCCACCGGTATACTTGTTAAATTCATATATAACAACTATCGCTAAAAGGGTAAAAGTAAAAATGATAAAAGTCAATAAACCGTACATTTTCTTTTTGCTCATATGTATATACCTATCCTTATAAAAAGGAGCTGCTGAAAACTCTCTATCATTTTGCAGCAGCCCGTCTGTGTCTTATAGTTTCAATCCTTTATTTATGCAGTCATATCCTGCTATTGTATTCCTTCAATTACCTTTTCCAAATACTGATAAACTCTTATCGCCGAGCTTATACTAAGCCTTTCTTTTGGTGTGTGAATATCATTCATATCAGGACCCAAAGAAACAATATCAACTCCTGGTATCTTTTCAGCAAAAAAGCTGCATTCCAAGCCTGCATGGATTGCTTCTAATTTAGCTTCTCTCCCATACTGCTCCTTAAATATTTTACACATATGGTCTCTTAAGAAGGATTCCTTTTTATATTCCCAGGCTGGATACTGGCCTCTGACGTAAAACTCTCCACCTAAGAAATTAGCCATATACTGTAAACGACTGCATATAAACTGCTTGTAGCTGTTTACAGAACTTCGTACAGAAAAGCAGTAAACGGCTTTTTCTTCTTCCATTTTAAAAATACCTAAGTTTAAGGAACTCTCTACCAACCCTGATATATCAGAACTCATAACCTGTACGCCGTTAGGTGTATTTAATAATAGAAACAGCAGCTTTTCAAAGGAGGTTGGATGTAATACACTATACTTTCCTTCTTCCTGGACTGCAACATCTATCGTAAGACCAGGTTCACTGGTAACTAATTCGTTTTTATATTTTGCTGTTAATGATTTAACTGTCTCTTGTAACGCGTCCAGTTCTTTCGATTCAACCACAATATAAGAAGAGGCTTCTCTGGGGATGGCATTATCTTTTAAGCCACCTGCTAAATCAGCAAGGTAAAAGTCTGTAGAATCTTTTAATTCAAATAATAAACGAGCCATTAACTTGGTTGCATTGGTCCGGTTTTTATGAATTTCCGCGCCTGAATGTCCGCCTTGTAATTCACTGATGCTAAGATGTACTTTAAGACCTTTTTCATTGATTCGTTTTACAGGCAGTTCACAGGTTGCAGTTAAACCTCCTGCTGAACTGATAAGTAAAGAGCCTTCCTCTTCAGAATCTACATTAATTAAGTATTTTCCTTTCAGAATAGATACATCAAGACCAATTGCTCCATCCATTCCCACTTCTTCATCCGTTGTAAATATTGCTTCAATTCTAGGGTGTTTTAACGTTTCATCTTCTAAGAAAGCCAATGAATATGCTAATGCTATTCCATTGTCTGCTCCTAAGGTAGTTCTGTCAGCGTGTATATAATCGCCGTCAACAAACAGATCAATTCCTTCTGTTAAAAAGTCATGGGTACAATCATTCGTCTTTTCACAGACCATATCCATATGCCCCTGAATAATGACTGCGGGAGCATTTTCATACCCTTTTGAAGCTTCTTTTATGATAACTACATTTTCATATTCATCTTGTACATATTCTAATCCATGGCTTTTTGCATACTCTACAAGATAGTTACTAATAGCCGTATTATTTTTTGACCCTCTTGGCACAGCGGATATTTCATTAAAATAATGCAGAACTTTTTTATAATCTTTTTCAACTAAAATTGGATTCATTTTATACCTAAACCTTTCTCATACAGTATGCTTTCAAACATCTGTATGTATAAAGTTATTTTTTTATCACTAATTTTTAAAGCTATGGATAGGTGCCGGTATTCTTCCTCCACGGTTTATAAAAGCTTCACAGCTAAAGGAATTAACAGGCATAACCGGCGCATATCCTAATAAACCACCGAATTCCACTATTTCTCCGATTTTTTTCCCGATAACCGGAATCAATCTGACAGCAGTTGTCTTTTGGTTAATCATACCAATTGCCATTTCATCAGCAATGATTCCTGATATGGTAGCAGCACTGGTATCTCCAGGTATGGCTATCATATCAAGGCCTACAGAGCATACACAGGTCATAGCTTCTAATTTTTCAAGAGTTAATGCTCCTGCCTGAACCGCATTAATCATACCCTGATCTTCACTTACAGGAATAAAAGCTCCACTTAAACCCCCAACATAAGAGGATGCCATTACACCACCCTTCTTCACCTGATCATTTAATAAAGCAAGCGCAGCTGTTGTCCCCGGAGCTCCGGCATGTTCAAGTCCCATCTCCTGGAAAATTTCAGCAACACTATCACCTACTGCCGGAGTCGGCGCCAGTGATAAGTCTATAATACCAAAGGGTACGTTTAAGCGTCTTGATGCTTCCTGAGCAACCAGCTGCCCCACTCTTGTAATTTTAAAAGCCGTTGTCTTAATAGTTTCACAAAGTGTTCCAAAATCTGCTCCTCTTACACTTTCGAGCGCTTTTTTAACCACACCGGGTCCGCTTACACCAACGTTGATAATTGCATCTCCTTCTGTAATACCATGAAATGCCCCAGCCATGAAAGGGTTGTCATCGGGTGCATTACAAAATACCACCAGCTTGGCGCAACCAAGTGAATCTCTTTCCTTTGTATATTCAGCAGCCTTAAGAATGATTTCACCCAACAATTTTACAGCATCCATATCAATACCGGTCTTGGTTGAGCCTACATTGACAGAACTACACACTCTTTCTGTGGTGGCAAGAGCTTCCGGGATGGAATGAATCAGGTTTAAATCGCTTGTAGTCATACCTTTGGAAACCAGTGCAGAATATCCACCGATAAAATTAACCCCTACGGTCTTTGCTGCTTCATCAAGCGTCTTAGCTATAGTCACATAGTCCTCCGGTGTTTTGCACGCTGAAGCACCTACTAATGCTATGGGCGTTACAGAAATTCTTTTATTTACAATGGGTACCCCATACTCCCTTTCAATAGCCTTACCTGTAGATACCAAATCTTTTGCAACTGTTGTTATTTTATTATAAATCTTTTTATTCAATTCATCCAGATTAGTATCCGCACAATCTAAAAGGCTTATACCCAGAGTAATTGTTCTCACATCCAGATTTTCCTGTTCAATCATTTTATTGGTTTCAATTACTTCCTGTATATTTATCATCTCGTTACCCACGCCTTTCATTTTCTGTCCTCCGAAAGAACAAAAAGTCATACCGTACTTTTTATTCTGTCGGATTTTTTATCACCTTATATCTTATAAATTAATAAATTTATAGAATATAATCTATAGCCTGTGCATTTTATTAAAAATGTCCTCATGCTGGGCTTTAATAATAACTCCTATCTCTTCACCAATCTTCTCCAATTCCGTTGCAAGTTCTTCGAAGTTTTTCGGTGTCTCGTTGGCATCTACAATCATCATCATGTTAAAGTATCCCTGAACGATTGTCTGGGAAATGTCCAGAATATTAACCTGGTTCTCTGCTAAATAGGTACATACCTTAGCGATGATTCCTACACTGTCTTTTCCTACTACTGTAATAATTGTCTTTTTCATCTTCAGCTCCCGTCTGCGACCCTCGGTCGCATATAAATATAAAATGTATTTTAACCTATTGATAGCATTTCTGACGCTTCTTCTCTTTTTGCAACACTCAAGAGAAGCCCTGTGGTTTTATCATCAATAATCTGATTCAGTTCCGCACGAACCGTTTCGTAAGCCAATTCTTCATAATTATTTTCCCGACTTAGATGCGCTAGGGTTATATGTTTTAATTTCTCATGAAATAACCGACAGATTAACCTGGCCGAATTTTCATTGGATAAATGTCCTCTGTCTCCTAATATTCTTTGCTTTAAGTAATAAGGATATCCTCCAACCAAAAGCATATTTTCATCATGGTTCGCTTCCATAAGAAGTATTTCGGAGCCCGACAGCTTTGATATAATATATTCATCAAAGGTTCCAAGGTCGGTAGCCATTCCTACTTTATGTCCCCCTGCCTGAAAGGTATAGCAGACAGAATTAGAGGCATCATGGGAGGTGGAAAATGGGTCTACCTGTATGTCATTTATAAAAAATGATTCGTCCGGTACCACATAATGCAACAATTCTTCCGCGATACGCCCTACATTTTTTGTCCTTACTATGGCATTAATGGTTTCAGCTGTTCCGTAAATAGGTGTGTGATATCTTCTGGCAAGGACACCTAAACCCTGAATATGGTCAGAATGCTCATGTGTAATTAATATACCCTGAATATCCTGAGGCGATATGTCAATACTGCTTAACCCATTTTCAATTTTCTTTCCGCTGATACCAGCATCTATTAAAAGCTTTGTATGTTCGCTGCCAACAAAGGTACAGTTTCCACTGCTGCCGCTTGCAATACTGCATAAATTCATAAGTACCTCCTAAACCACTGTTGGCTGTATTAATTGAAACAATGCACCATTATACCTTGTTTCAATGTTACTTCGTAACATGAAAAAGTATCCCTTATTCTAATCCATTTGTCAACCAATTTCTAATAATTATACAGATGGAATAATTTTTATCTGTTTATTACTTAATTTTTCCAATATAATTCAATTATATCACTGTCTTTTATCGGGTGGGTAAAGTCTGTCTTTTCACCATTAAGGGTAATGATTAACTCAGAGCCTCCCGCCTTTGTAAGGTCAAAGGGATAAAAATCAAATACGTCCACAAAGATGTATTTTTCTTTTCCTGATAGTTTAATCGGCTCCCTGTTTATACTAACATAGATGTCATTTGTTACACCGGTTCTCTCTACTACCGGAGTCTTTAGTTCCGCTGCCATTACCTCTGCTACCTGTGATGGGGTAACATCAGCAATTTTC
Source organism: Anaerocolumna cellulosilytica (assembly GCF_014218335.1). GTDB lineage: Bacteria > Bacillota > Clostridia > Lachnospirales > Lachnospiraceae > Anaerocolumna > Anaerocolumna cellulosilytica. Next base: position 3,374,009 of record NZ_AP023367.1, read on the forward strand.
TCTTCTATATTATAGGACAGATTTTCATCTCTTGTGTCCTCAAAGCTGTCGTCAAATTGGTTTTCCGTATATGTATACTCATCTTTTATAGGGTACTGGATATTGAAATTCTCATATACCTTTTCGTCTTTGGCTGCAACAACATGATTAACCAGTATATTATCTCTAAAAGGCAAATCCATAAATTCTAATATCTGACCCAGTGTGTAATAATTCCTGATCTGAATGTCGTCCCCATCCTTTATCTTATAAAATTCAGACACCAGCTCACCGTTTACCTCAACAAATTTAGGGCAACTAATATGTTTATCATTTAACACAAAGGTAATTGTACTTTTATACTCCGGTAATTTCCCCACTTCAACCTCTGCAGCTCTGCCAACCGTAGACTCAATTATTTCAATTTTATCGTTTTGCTCTATCCTGTGACTAATACCGGTAACTTCTCCGTTCAACTTGACTAGAGCGGCTTCTCCCAATTCACCTCTGGCCATACGTTTACTTCCGTTTATGGTAAATTCAAGTGCTTTTCCTCGCCTCGGAAACAGTTTTTCATTAGGGAATCCAATCTGTATTGCAGCGTCCACAATGGATAGCTTGTTATTGTCATATAACTTAACTCTTTCTCCATTTACATGAACAAAGATAAAATTATTACTCTGGTCATAAAAATTCAGACAGATACCAATAGGTGTAACCAGTAGAGGATCCTTTTTAATACCTTCCTGCAAAAAGGTTACTTCTCCTAATACCTCTTCTCCTCGTAAAGCTACTCTGTCTTTTTGGAGACCAAGATATTCTGCAAGGCTTGTAATAAAACCAGGTATTTTTCCACCTCCACCAACTACAAATACTGCACTGACTGCTTTATCACCATTTAATTTAATTATTCTCTCAGCAATGCTTTTCGTAATTTTACGTACGGCTTCAGAAACGTTTTCTATTACCTCTTCAGTTGTTATTTTATGACTTAATCCCATAATGTCCTTATATGTTATTTTCTTCTTTTTTAAACAGGACAATTTTATGGTCTCCGCCGCTTTAAATTCCACCAGATACGTTTGTACAATTGCCTCGGTAATTTCATCCCCTGCACTTGGAATCATTCCATAGGCGATGATACTGCCATCCTTGGTTATTGATATATCCGAAGTACCTGCTCCGACATCAACCATTGCTATATTTAATAAGCGGAATTTTTCCGGAATAGCTACATTTATTGCCGCAATGGGTTCCAGAGTTAAATTTGCCACCTGAAGTCCTGCCCGCTCTACGGCAGAATACAAGCCATCAATAACTTCATCCGGTAAAAAGGTGGCTAAAAGCTTAGTTCCTATCCGGTTTGCCTTATGCCCTTCCAGCTTGCCAATCGTATAACCATTCAAATAATAGTGGATGACCGAGTATCCAACACAGTAAAAATTTATTTTATCCTCCTGCATATCAGAACGCAGTGTTTCATAGGCTTTTTCCACACCAATCAAGTCCAGGGAGTGAATATGTTCTTCATTGACGGTCGTCTCACTGGGAAATTCATATTCTGCATCCACTGTAACTGTTTTTAATACTCTACCGGCTGCTGCAATGCAAACTTCTGTGAGTTTACAATCAGTCTGCTTCTCCAGTTCCCTAGTTACTGAAAGGATGGTTTCTGCTACCTTTCCAATATCATGAATCTGGCCATCCATCATGGCTCGTGTTTCATGCTCTCTCACACACTGGGCCACTACCAGAAACTGATTCGAATTATCTCGGTATCCTACTGTTCCTACAATGCTTCTGGTACCTATATCTAAACCATATACTAAATGTTCCGGATATCTTTTGTTTTCCATCCACTAAACCTCCACATATAACTGTAAAGTATTTTCCATCTGTTAGATTTTATTTCCCTGCAAGCAAAATTTCTATCTGCTTTTCCAGGCTGACAGATACCTGGTAATTTTCCAGCACGTGCGTACTTAATCGCTTATATTCTTCCTCTGTAATTTGATTTTTAAATATCATTTCGATTTTTTTATCATCATAATTTCTAGTTTTTTTCAGTCGTTCTCTTCGAACTTCCTCCGGTGCAAAAACATACCAGATTTCATCACAGTAGTCCTCTAAACCTGCCTGAAGAGGTAAAGCTGTCTCAACACAAACCAGTCTTTTTTCTTTTTGTTCTTCAATTTGCTTCTTTGTATATTGAATGACATAGGGATGGGTAAAGGAATTTAATCTACTTAACCTTTCTTCGTCTTTATATGCAATACTTCCAAGCTTTTTACGATCTATTTCTCCTGCTTCATTTAATATTTCCATTCCAAAATATTCTAAAATTAATTGGTAGGACAGATTTCCTTTTTTCATCAGGTTATGAGCAATCTGATCCATATTAATCAGATATGCCTGGTATTTTCTTTCTAATAGATCTGCAACTAACGATTTACCACTACCCACGCCTCCGGTAAGTCCTATTACTTTCATACATATATCATCCTTATTTTGCTTCATACCAGTTGCTTCCCGATTTCACTTCTACTTCAAGAGGTACCCTAAGCTTAGCAGCGTTCTGCATCTCCTCCTCTAGGATGTGGCTGACTTGTTCAATCTCATCCTTGTGAGCTTCGATCAGAAGTTCATCGTGAATCTGTAATATCAGTCTGGATTTTAACTTTAAGCCCTTTAACTTCTCATTGACCCGTATCATGGCTATTTTAATAATATCTGCTGCCGTTCCCTGAATAGGAGAATTCATGGCAACTCTTTCACCGAAAGATCGCTGCATAAAATTAGAGGAATTTAACTCAGGTATGGGTCTTCTTCTTCCAAACATAGTACTTACATATCCCTCACCCTTACCGTTTGCTACCAATTCATCCAAAAAGTTCTTTACCCTAGGATACGTCTCAAAATATTTATTAATATAGGATTCCGCTTCTTTCTTTGAAATATTTAAATCCTGTCCTAACCCAAAAGAACTAATGCCATAAACAATACCAAAATTTACTGCCTTGGCATTACTTCTCTGTAAAGAAGTAACCTCATTAAGAGGTGTATGGAATACCTGAGAAGCTGTTATTCTATGGATGTCCTGTGCTTCCCGGTATGCATCTATGAGACGTTCGTCACCTGACATATGGGCAAGTACTCTTAATTCAATCTGGGAATAGTCTGCATCTAAAAATATATAATCTTCTCTTGGTATAAATACCTTTCGTATTTCTCTTCCAAGCTCCATCTTAATCGGTATGTTTTGAAGATTGGGTTCGGTACTGCTGATTCTTCCTGTTGCAGCAATGGTTTGTTGAAATTTACCATGAATTCTTTCATCATCACCGATGTATACCGCAAGTCCGTCTGCATAGGTGGATTTTAATTTGGTAACCTGCCTGTAATCTAAAATCATACGAATCACAGGATGTTCCGGCACCAGTTTTTCCAATATATCCGCAGATGTAGAGTAACCGGTTTTTGTTTTCTTCCCGAAGGGCAGACGCAATTTTTCAAACAGAATTACCCCAAGCTGTTTTGGGGAATTTATATTAAATTCTTCTCCTACCAGTTTGTAAATCTCTGTTTCCAGACTATTTATGCTAACTAAAAGCTTGTCTCCGTATTCTTTTAATTCCTGACGGTTTACACGGATTCCCCGATTCTCCATATCATAGAGTGTATACACTAAAGGCATTTCAATCTCGTAAAACAACTTGTACATATCTGCTGCTTGTAAGGCCTCAATAATTAGAGGAGCCGCTTTACAGGCTGAAAAAGCCTGATAGCAGCAAAAATGGGTAAACTCCTCTTGCTTCTCTACCATCGAAACAGAAAGTTTATTCTTGCCAAATAATTCACTTTGAGAAGGTATTGTAAGGCCTAAATAATCCTTTGCAATATCATCATATCCATAAGAATCACTTAAAGGATTTAACAGGTAGGCAGCAATACTTGCATCAAATATATTTTCTTGTAATTTCTCACAATTGCCTTCTGAAACTATGGTATTAAGAGCTGGAAGATGCAGCTGTTGTTTTAAATTTAGTGTAGCCAGCTGTTTCTTTTGTGCCAAATCTTTTACTTTACCGGCCAAATAAGTATCCGTTACTTTCTCACCGGCTTTTATAAAATAAGCTTTTTCATTGCTGGGAGCAATAGAGAGCCCCAGTAATTCTTCCTCATGAATAAACACAAAACCCGGGATTCCATTTACTTTTTCAAGGCCATTAAATATTTCTTCAACCTCTTCTAAAGTCTCAACGGATTGAAAAGCTTCTTCAATTCCAGTATTTTGAGTAAGCTGTACCTGAAAACGGTTTAACAGACTTTTAAATTCTAGCCTTTTAAAATAACCGTAGGCATTTTCATTATAAATATTATCAAATACTGCCTCCTGAATCTCAAATTCCAACGGACAATCCACTTTAATGGTTGCCAGTACCTTACTTAAGATTGCCTGCTCATAATTATTTCTTAAGGCTTCTCTTGCTTTCGGAGGAGTAACTTCTTCTATATGATTATAAGCATTTTCAATCGTATCAAATGTACCGATTATCTTGCCGGCAGTCTTTTCTCCAACCCCCGGTACTCCCGGTATATTGTCGGAGGCATCCCCCATGAGTCCTTTTAAATCAATAAATTGAAGTGGTGTAACTCCATAGGCTTCTATTACATCCTTTGTGTTATAGTTTTCTATTTCTGTCCCACCCTTTTTTGTTTTGGGTATACGAATCTTTATCTTCTCACTGGCTAATTGCAGTAAATCCCTGTCACCAGATACCAAGGATACCTCATATCCATCCTTTTCACAAATTGTTGCAATTGTACCAAGAACATCATCGGCCTCAAATCCTGGTTTTTCCATTATGGTTATATCCATGGCACGCAGTACTTCTTTCATTATTGGTACCTGCTGCCTCAATTCATCCGGCATGGACTTTCTCGTTCCTTTATAGGCTTCATACATTTCATGGCGGAAGGTTGGTTGATGTACATCAAAAGCAACCGTTAAAAAATCTGGCTTTTCTTCATCTAATATTTTAAACATAATATTTAAAAAGCCCAGCACAGCATTAGTTGGAATACCCTCTGAATTGGTCAATACCGGTATTGCATAAAAAGCTCTGTTTAAAATACTATGCCCATCAATTAATACTATTTTTTTATCCATATCAAATCCTCTATATACCGCAGAACAGACTGCAGTTGCCACTGTAAGCGAATTAAACCAGTTTCACGTGGTGAAAAAACGGGTTGTGGCATCCTTTCTCATTTATTCTTTTCCTTTTTATAGAAACAGTTAGGCAATTGCTACAGTTCTTATATTTATTTTGATTATTTTGCTTACTTCCTTATTCTAGACAAAGTAATCCCCAATATCACTTGCACCCACTAATATACACCGGTTATCCAGTTCGGTATCCGGTATCGTCTGCCAATACCTCTCGGTGCTTTATATTCGTCCCATATCCTGTCCCCAAAGGCTTCTTTCATTAGGATTGCTCCCTCTGTATCCCTCTGCTTTAGATATGCATAAATCTCTGGCAGATTGTCAAGCATAATACCGGACAGATTCTCTTTACCATAGTTTTTAGAATCTTCTGAAAGGTCTCCCAATTCCTCTACAATGAACAAGCTTTCTGTCATATATACACTTTTCTTTGGTCCAGCGTTTAAAACATCCTCTACCACAAATTCTCCCAATCGTAAGCTTGAGGCTACTGCTACTAGAGAAATCAGTATGATTAAAACAATACGCTTTCTGATATGTAAGAATTTTTGGTGTATAATTCTTTCCTCCGACAGCCTTATTAAATCCATAAAATCCTGATGAAAGTCATTGGAAAGCTCCTTATCATCGTCTAGTTGCTTCATACCGGCAAGTAAAACATAATAAACTTCCAATTCCTCCATACAGTTGGGGCAATTACGGATATGATGAATAAACTCTTCTAACTGGCCGTTTGATAATTCATCATTTATAAACGGCATTATCAGCCGTTGAACATCAATACAATTCATATTACCACATGCCTTTCGTTTTCCGTACCTTGCTTACCCCACAGCTTACCTTTATTGTATCCGTTAATTATTCATTTTACCCTTTTTTCAGAAATGTTTCAACTAATCTTTTCTATTTCTTTGGAAAACCATGTTGGAATATAAAATTGGATATATTTCGGATAAATATTTGCATTTATTTTCATTTTTCTACTTGCATTCTGATTATAATTGTGTTAGAATAATCTTCGCTGGTTCAAGCGGATGTGGCGGAATGGCAGACGCAGCAGACTCAAAATCTGCCGGGGGTGACCTCGTGAGGGTTCGAGTCCCTCCATCCGCATTGTAAAATGCTATCTCGGAAGTCTTATTTTAGATTTTCGAGATTTTTTGTATTAATATAATATGCTTTGCTTAGTATCCTCACTTGTAGAAAACCACTTCATAAAAGCTTCTCAGTTTTTTACTTAAAAAGAAGCTGCTGCAAAAAATTGTAACAGCTTCCTAGTATTATATAAGATATTTATTCTGCTATCTCACCAATTACTTTTAAGTAGTCTTGTAGCTTATCGGATTTTATATATACATCCGGCTTTATCTTATTTTCCATTATATTTTGCTGCCTTACATTCCAATAATGACTTACTACATAAATCATCAGTTTACGTTCCAGATCCTCATAAACATATTGACCGACACCCTTTCCAAAGGTATCTCTTCCAATTACTGTCACATTGTTTAAGTAGGTTCTCAAGCCCAAGGTCAGAAGTTCCGCTGCACTTGCAGTATTTTCGTTTACCAGCAAATATATATGCTTAAAAGTTATTCTGGATTCATCGGAATAATAATTATAAGTATATCCATCCCTGCTTATTAAAGTACTGGTTACGTATTCCGGCAATAAAACATCTAAAATATTATTTGCAGTATCCGTAAGTCCACCGGAATTATCTCTTAAGTCAATGATTAAGTCCTTTTTCTCCGGATGTTTTATTGCATCTAATATATCTATAACCGTATTATCTGTATTTTCATAAAATCCAGGTATCCTAAGGTAAAACTGTCCTTTTTCCTCTTTGTACTCAATCTGTTCAATGTAACTTACGTAATCATAGAAATCATCATAAAGTACAAAGGTAAACTGGTCATCTTCTAACTTCATATCATCTACAGCTTTTGCAATTTCTTCATTTGTCATATCTTCTTTACAAAACAGTTCTTCTATTTTTTCCGCCAGACCCTCCTTATCCTCCAGATAAAGATAATTTTCTAAAATAAATTCCTTTACCCGTTCCCCGACCGGTTCCTTTCGTTCTGCCATGGATTCTTGTACATATAAAGCTGTACTGTTTGAAGGGTTCTGCTCAAGGCACTGTTTTGCATATTTACCGGCATTCTCGAAATCTTCCATCTTTAAGTAGGCATAGGCGATATTAGATAATATGTACTCATCCTCTGGATATAGTTCCATTGCCCTTTTATAATAAGCAATTGCTTGTTCATAATCATGAAGATTATAATAGCTTTCCCCAATATACCAGTATATACTGTAATTAGGATCCAATTTTTCTTCCGCAAGTTTTCCGTACTTAATACACTGATTATACCTTTTACCATATAGGAGCGCATATTGAATATTCAAATATCCATCTTTGTTTTCAGGTGCGCTTTTTATTGCCTTTTCAAAGTATGGTATGGACTCCATATACAAGTATTGATTTACATATAAGTTTCCTACGGCGTTATATAATTCATAGGTTGCAGTCCCATTATCTACTCTTTCTTTATAATATTCCAAAGCTCCTTCTATACCTTCTAAAGCCTCATAAGAATAAATTATCCAGCTGTCTAACACATCAATATCCGGATTTTCTTCCCTTAGCTCAGTAAAATAATCTAATGCCTCCTTATATTTTTCAGAATTATAATAAAATTCTCCTATCATATGTTTGACTTCTATATCATCGGGATACTGCATAAGTAATTCTTTATAAAAACCTCTGGCTTCCTCATAACCTCTTAAAACTGTTAGCAGTTCTCCTTTTTCCTTAAGCAAATCAAACTCTGTTTTGTTACTAATGGTTATATCTTCCAGATACTCTAAAGCCTTCTCATCATTACCCATATTTCTTTCACATTTTACTATATATAGTAAAGCATCTGTATCTCTTGCCATTTCATTATACTTTAAAAATAACTTAAGAGCTTCCTCATAAAGCCCCATATCATAGTTTACAATCCCTTTTCCATATATGGCATACCCTGTTCTAGGATTAATTTCTAGAGCTTTGTCATAACATTCCAAGGCCTCTTCATAGCGGTAAAGCCCACTTAGCGCATTTCCTTTATTAACATATTCATTTTCCGTATTCGGCTGTATACTTAATGCCTTCTCAATATACTCAAGACTAGCGTCGTAATCATATAACGAATGATAAGCCATTGCCAGGTTATTCCATGCATTATCCCTGAGTTCATCCGCTTTATTTTCTTTTTTAACGGTCTCTAGGTATAATGTTTCTAACTGGTTCGCTAATTCAAGGGATTTATGAAAGCATTCGATTGATTTTATATACTCTTCCTGATTATGTAACTTCAATCCCTCCTTGTTATATTCCTCAGCTTGCTTTATTATTTTTAGTGCTTCTAATTTCTCCTGGTCTATTGTCAGACTACAGGCATTTAAACTCATACAGCTTATAAAGATAGCTATAATAAGTAAATATTTGTACTTCTTTTTCATTGGCCCACCCACTTTGTTTGTATCTACCATAAATTTTTAAAAAAAGGGCCTGCTGTAAACATCCTTATATCTAACAATGTATTTTACAACAGACCAAGCTTATCCATATTAAATTAGTATCGTAAATTCTATTATTTAAAGATAATCTTATCTGCTATATCTTTATATGATGAAAGCATCTCTATTTCATAATTTCCAATTTTGATATCTCTTGTATAATCATTTTGTTTCAAATATTGATTAAACCCCTCAGCATCCTCGATAACTCCCTTTTCCATCAATAATTTAGCAACACCTTCTGATGTCATTCCGCTCTTGATTTCGACTCTAACTTTTTGAACTGAAAAAACATCTTCTTGCTCTGTGTCCAATGGAGCTTCTTCTGTCGGAGCAGGAATCTGGGTTATTTCTACTGTTACAGATGGGATTACAGCATTATCTGCTGCTTCCTTTTCATCCGCAAGCTTTTCCGCGTTTAAATTATCTACTGACTTTTCATCAGTTATAGGCTCCTTGTCAGGCTCTTGCCCAGAGGTATCCTGCTGCCAGACGGTAGGTGTTGGAGTTGATAATAAACCGGTAAGTTTATCTGTTTTTTCTACCATTCCCAATTCCTTTGCACGGTTTATTATTTCTTCATCTGATAGTGTCTTCTTAGATGGAGACTGGTTAGCCACTGTTAAAATAAGAGTTGAAAATAATATACCAACACCTATACCCCTTAAATAGTACTTTAATTTCATTATTATTCCCATTGCATAGCAAATTTCTTAAAATTGCGCTACTGCCACAAATAATCCAGTTGAAAAAAGAAACACGCGGCTTTCCTTTCTAGTTTATTTTCTTTCAACCATACCTTTATAAAAGTTATTTCACACTAGCTCCCATCGCATGCCGCTTCTGTTTGAAGATTCAGCACTGCTACATATCAGGGTGTGAAATTGCATTCTATTTCACACTATCCTTATACAAATCAATAACAAGCTTTACTTCTCCTTGTCCTAGTTCTAAAGTTTTTGAGATGTCAACGATAGAAAAACCCTGTGAATACATTTCTAGTATTTTTTGATTGTGGTTAGTGGTTAAATCTTCATTATTTTTTTCAGTAATTATAGGCTTTTTATTCTGTTTATCTTCTATATTTTTCTTATCAGGTACAATCTTTTGTATCTCATTTACAGCCTGCTTATTGAAAGTATTGTCTTTTACCGATGAATCTGTCGCATTAACACGCTCAATATCCTTCATTATATTCTTAAGTTCCGTTTCTTTTTCATTCAGCATATTATATAAAAATACCACTTCTTCATGGTTTTGACTGATTTTTTCTAATAATTGATTTGAAAAATCATTAACGGCAATTATTTTTTCATTTGATATCTGACTCAATTTATCGTCAACCTTTATTACAGCCTCTTCTGAAGCTTCCTGTAATAAAACATTTATTTTTTTCTTAATATCTTGTATTTCTGTTAAACTTAACTCCCTTTGGCTTACCAAAGCTTCATATACTTCGTTGCTATGATTCGATTTATCTACCAGAAAGCAGCTTATAATAATTACTGCAATTCCCATCAGTATTAAAAATATTACTATAGGTGTCATGATCTTGTCTCTCCTGCTATATCTTAATGTCTATGGAGCCTGGTCTTACTGCTTCTGTTTTATCCTGTTTATCTTTTTTCTTTTTCTTACTACCATTAGAACCTGTATAAGAGGAATTTCCCTTTTCCTTCGCATCATAACGATATTCCTTATTATCACTTTTGATTGTTTTAACTGTCATTTGACTATTGTGCTTGATTTCACCGTTAAATTGCTGATGAATCTGCATTTGATCATGCAAGGGTTTTTGATTCTCCTGCTGCTTATGTAAAGTGACTTCTTGTGTTTTGGGAGCCATAGTTGCAATATCAATCCTCGTTATGGGCATGGAAGCTACCTCCTTTTATAATGGTACAACCTTAATATCCGCTTTATCACGGATAAACCTGGTATAATGGACTTCTGTTTTTACAAAGTAATTTACATTGGATATTATTATTTTAACACCCGGATATGCAACATTTTCTATACGAATACTACCACTGTCGGAGCTTCCAATTTCAGCACGTAACTGCTCATATTTTTTTGTAAGTTCTTTTATTTCTGCTCTTAAAGTAATGCAATTTTTTGTAGCCATCCGAATATAATCTAGCCTTTCCTGAGAGAGTACTTCCCCGGAACTTATTTTTTTCTTATAGGTATCCATAATGGGCAGCAGCTTGTCCAAGTCATTCTCAAGACTGGCGATTTTCTTCTCAAGCCCACGAAATTCATCAACTATACCTGGATCAATACCAACCTCCAAAATCGTTTGAGTTCCCATGGTAGATCCTGCGGTCTTAGCTGTTATCATAGTTCCTGACTGTATGGCACCACCGGTTATAAAACCTTTCTTTCCTCCAACCGTAACATCCCCTTTAGCCATGACTTTACAATGGAGAATAGCTTCTGTTGTAATGTAGCCACCTGCTTTTACAACTGCGTTTTCAATAAATTTAGTGATGATATTACTGCCTGCCTCCATGGTACCTTTGCTCATTCCCTGCATACCACGCTTTAAGATAATCTGCCCTCCCGCAACCAGAGATGCACCTTCAACCACGCCATTTACAATAATATCACCCTTTGCCCGGATTGAATAACCAGTTAGTACATTCCCTTTCACATTTACATTGCCTTCATACTCTATATCTCCAGTAGAGGAATCTACATCTGCAAGTACATCATATGTGTTAGAGACGAAAACCTTCCCATCTGTTACTGTTGCATGTCCGCTGACATTTGCAAACATAGTTAAACCATCATCGGATAAGTAAATATCTTTGCCATGTTTTAAGATTTTTTGTATTACTTTTTTAGGAGTTAATACACCACCACAGACATCCATGCCCGATTTACCGGGAATTGCAGGGCTTAATGTTGCCAGTACATCACCTTTACTGATGGAACTTATCATATCCAGCTTATGAAAATCAACGGTTCCATCTTCATTCTGTTTCGGCTTCAGCGTGTTATCTGTATTAAAATTATAGACAATTACTGCATCTTTTCCTTCCAGAGGTTTAACTCCCTTAGCAAGTATTATATCTTCATTATATTTTTTATTCCTTATGAAACCTTCTACATTCTCCTGGATAACACCATAGCGGACTCCAGCAACTGCCAAACTGCCTACGATATCACTCATGGTAAGTTCCTTACCACCGTTTGAAGATGGATAGAATCTTCCGTAGGCAACCATTTTGTCAGGAGTAATCGTTATATTTACGGTTTCATCTTCTGTCGCTAATTTGGCAGATGTCAGTTTAACTTCAACTGCCTTATCTTTTGATACTAGTAATGCACGCCCCAATGCATTCACATCATAATCATAGATTTTTCTGTCTGCAAGATAGTTATTTACATCATTATAATCAACTGCCTTGCCTGTACCTACAGGAGGTATTAACTTTATGTAAGTACCATCTTCCTTAATCTCCAGTTTAAAATATCCGTTTTTGTTATCCATAAGTCTCCCCTTCATCAAATTCTCATTAATAGTTCGATATTGTTTCCGAGCTTTAATTTCATCTTTTGTAATGCCTTAGTATGAAGTTGGGAAATTCTCGATTCAGAAACTTCTAATATAGAACTGATTTCTTTTAGTGTTAAATCTTCATAATAATAAAGTATAATAACCTTTTTTTCTTTTTCCGTCAGTGTTTCTAAAGTTTTGGCTAAAATTTCCTTTAATTCCTGTTTCTCAATAATTCGGTCAGGTGTTTCAAATTCGGAGCTTAAATTAGACTCCATCTTTGCTTCGCTTCCCTGTTCCATATATTCGTCCAAGGATAGTAGATTTGAAACCTTTGTCTGACTTTGCCAGGTTTCAAATTCTTCTAACGTAATATCTAACTCTTTAGCAACCTCTTCATCAGTAGCAACCCTGCCGTATTCTGTCTCAATTTTGTGAATGGCCGCATCTAATTTTCTTTGTTTTTGCCTTAAGGTTCTGGGAATCCAATCCATTTTACGGATTTCATCTAAAATGGCACCACGGATACGAAAGCTTGCATAGGTTTCAAATTTTACACCTTTGGCATAGTCAAATTTATCAACAGCGTCAATGAGCCCGAATATACCATAACCTACCAAATCATCATATTCCACATTATATCCCAAATACATGCTTAGGCGCCCTGCCACGATCTTAACTAAGCTCGCATATTCAATTATGATTTTTTCGCGTCCTTCGGTTGTTTTTGTTTTACTGTATTCTTCCCAAAGCTTTGCCCTGCATTCCGCATTCATTTATAGTGCTCCTTCTGATTCATTGTTTACTGCTGTTATATCTCTGATGAATCCTCGGTTTTTCTTTCTCCAATCGTTGAATCTCCCTTTTGAGAGATTTCTTCTTCAGTAGTAAGTTCTTCTTCCTCCGTTGGAGTTTGTACAGTTTCTGTTGGTACTCCAGGTACAGCCGTTGCTTTCCTTATAATCACTGTTACTATTTTGCCAATTATATAAAATATTATTAATACAATTAGTAGAGCCTTAAGTCCATCTAATGCCTTTACGCCATTTACAATATTTAGAATACTGGTTATTGCTCCGGCAATGAGCATAATGGCAGGTGCAATGTATCTCTCCCTCATATTCATCATCCTTTTCTTTTGATTTCTCAAAAGATAAAAACTAAATCACATGACCTTTAAAGGTTTTCCGACTGATTTTACATGCAGTTCACCTGTCTCCGGATAAAATTCAATGGTTCTACCATAATCTAGTCCTGTATCTTCTGCAATAATACGTATCCCTAAGGATTTCAATTTTAATTTACTTGCTTCCGTGTTCCGTTCACCAATTCGCAGCATATCATTGTTAGAACTAAAGGCGAACATCTGCGCGCCACCGGCAATTTTGGCTATTAGCCGGCTTTTGCTTGCACCGATTGACACCATTTTGTCAATCAGTGCATCAATACCCGTATCTGCAAACTTAGCAGTATTTTCATTATTTTTTATCTTGGTGCTGTCCGGCAGCATTACATGTACCATCCCGGCTGTTTTTTTTAAGGAATCATATAAAACAATTCCTACACAAGAACCTAATCCTAACGTAGTTAAGGCATCCGGCGTGGTACAAACGTTTAAGTCAGCCATCCCTACTTTTATTAATTTTCCCATATACCCACCTATAATCCTAATGAGGATAGAATAACACCATATGATTCTAAAGAAGGTATGAGGATAAAATATCCGTTTACATCAGAGTCATCTTTGCTAAACTGTGTTTCAATTATCAATGCCTTATCACCAACTTTTCCAAATTCAATTGCCGGTACACTTAAAATGGCACCAGCCATATCAATTGACATATAAGGAACGCTGGCATCTATCCGAATACCTGTTAAGGTGGATAGGGAAGATAGATACGCACCGGCAATAATATTACCGATTTCTTTTAAAGCTGATAACTCCATTTCTGTAAAACTTTCGTCTTCCGGCGGTTTACCCAAAAGTATGTTAACAAGCCGGTATGCTGATTTTTGCTCCATCATAAACATCATCATACCATTAATTTCACCTTCTAAGGTTATCAGTATGCCTACTACAATATTCTCTGCTCCACCTACAGTATCCGGCAAGTCTTTAAATTCCAGTAATGCAACTTTAGGAACATTCATATCTACTTTACCATTAACCATAGTTGATAACGCCGTTGTTGCATTCCCAGCACCTATATTTCCAATTTCTTTTAAAACATCAACCTGCATACTATCTATATTGTCTAAGTTTATGTTTGACACTGGCAGCACTCCTTAAACTGTTTCTTTTTCAACAATAACTCCGGCAATATTTAACAAGGATATTAAGCCCTCCTTGTGTTTGCCGATTCCACTAATATATCCGTTCTTATCTTCTACAGCACTGTTACTTACTTTCTCAACCATTGTATCGTCTAAAGTAACGACTTCCTTAACCTCATCTACAATAATTCCAACCGCAGATTGAGGCTCTAACTTAATTATAATAATTCTTGTTGCTCCTGTTGCTTCTTCTTCCTCTAAGTCAAATTTTAAGCGCATGCTCATAACAGGTATAATTTCACCCCTTAAATTTATAACACCTTTAAAATATGACTGTGCCTTCGGTACTCTTGTTATTCTTTGCATTCTGACAATATTATCAACATATTTGATGTCGATTCCATATTGCTCAATTCCTATTTTTACAACTATGTATTGTTTTGAATCAATCATATTTCCATCCATGCCAGTCCCCCCTTAAACCAAAGTATTTACATCAAGTATCAGGGCCACTTCACCATCACCTAAAATGGTTGCACCGCCGATAATTTTATTATTGTTAATGTACTTTCCAATGGACTTAATAACGATTTCCTGTTGTCCAATCAGGTTATCAACTATAATACCAGCTAATCTGTCACCTTTGGAGACGATAACAACTGTAAGGTTGTCCTGCTGTTTATCTGTTTCAGGAACATCAAGCATTTTATCCAGTCGGATAAGGGGTATTACCGTACCTCTTAAGTTAATTACTTCTTTCGAGTGTACATATTTGATTTCTGAGCTTTGAACATCTTCAATGGTCTGGATACTGCCTAATGGAATTGCATACTTTTCAGTTCCCAACTCAACCATCAACGCCTGTATAATAGCTAAGGTTAATGGTAAGCGGATAATAAAATTACTACCCCCTCCAAGTTTTGTTCTGGCTTCGATATCACCGCCCAATGCTTCAATCTTAGTCTTAACAACATCAAGACCAACACCTCGCCCGGATACATCCGATATAACTTCTGCCGTAGAAAAGCTCGGTCTGAATAAAAGATCAATTATTTCCTTATCAGACATTAATTCAGCCTGTTCCTGTGTTATAGTGCCCTTATCGATGGCCTTCTTTTTAACTTTTTCTACATTAATACCAGCACCGTCATCACGAACTTCAATAACTACATTGTTACCATCCTGATACGCATCCAAATAGATGGATCCAACTGCTGGTTTTCCTTGATTCATTCGTTCTTCGTTGCTTTCCAGACCATGGTCTGCGGCATTACGAAGCAAATGCATCAACGGGTCACCAATCTCGTCAATTACTGTTCTATCTAATTCTGTTTCTTCACCAGTCATATATAATTCCATCTTCTTATCCAACTTTTTGGATAAGTCACGTATCATACGAGGGAAGCGGTTTACTACACTTTCAATCGGCACCATTCGTACTTTCATTACTGACTCATGAAGATTGGTTGTAACACGTTCCAGATATTCAATTTGTTCATTAAATCCTGAGCCATTTGAGGAATTCTTATCACTGCTGCTAATGGACACTAATCCGTTCTTTGCTATTATTAACTCACTCACCAGATTCATTAGAACATCCAGTTTTTCAATATCAACACGTACAGAGCGGTTTACCACTGGTTTTGCCGGCTGCTGTTTTGCAGCTGTGCCTGCTTGCTGTACCGGAGCCTTTGCTGCCACGGTATTACTCTTTTCCTTTACCTCAGCAGCCACCTGATGATTATCTTGAATAGCTTCTACTGCTTCGCTGTAATCAGCTTCAATCTTTTCAATAACAACATCCTTTACCTCAGACACGTTAAGAACAGAACTTTGTATTTTTTCTATACTAACCTTAGTTAACAGAATTACACTGAAATCAAAATCAAATTTTTCATCTTCAATATCCTGAACCTCGGGCTGGGACTTGATTACATCCCCTAAGCTCTCTAAAGCTTTAAAAACAAGAAACGCCCTGGCTGCTTTTAATATACAGGATTCTTGAATGTACACTGTAATACCAAAGGCATTCATTCCAATTTCATCAGCCTTATTAATGGCTTTTTTTTCATAATCAGCGATTACTAAATTCTTATATCTTAATACGGTATCCGAATTACTTTCAACGACAGCTTCTGCAGAAACCACAGCAGCTTTAGGAACTTCCTTGGTTTCTTTTCCTAATCCAATGTTTAAAATTGTATTAAGTTGTTTAATGATGTCCTCATAATCCTCTGTTCCTTCATCAGCACTTTCTTGAATATTACTCAAATAGGCTTCTAACGCATCTAAACCTTTGAATAGTACATCTACTAAGTCAGCAGTAACACCCATTTTCCCGTTTCTTATTTCTGAAAATACATTTTCCATATCATGAGTCAGTCTCTGCATTCTCTTATAGCCCATAGTACCTGCCATTCCTTTTAAAGAATGAGCCGCTCTAAATATTTCATTAATAGTTTCTGTATTTTCAGGTTCTGTCTCTAAAACCAGCAACTGCTGGTTTAAGCTTTGTAAATGTTCTTTCGTTTCATCAATAAAAATCTCAAGATATTGACTTACATCCATCTTACTGTACCCCCAGATTCTTTAATATGGCACCGGCAATCTGATCTAGCGGAAGAATCTCGTTGACCAGCCCCGCTTCAGCAACTACTTTAGGCATTCCGTAAACCGTACTAGTTGCTTCATCCTGTGCTATTACATAGATATTTTTTTTCTCTTTTAATTGTTTGATTCCGTAGGTTCCATCGCCGCCCATACCTGTTAAAACTACACAGGTAATTTCTGAAAAATCTGAATGCATTAAAGATTCAAATAAGATATCAGCACACGGTTTTAATCCATTTCTGGCAGACTCCAGTGTAACTGATAATTGCTGCCCATTTTCTGTCTGAACAAGGCGCATCTGGCTACCACCTTTTGCAATATAAGCTGTTCCCGACTTTATAACTTCTCTGTCGTTTGCTTCTTTCACCTCTAGCTTGCTCATTTCATTGAGCCGATTTGCTAAGGAGGCGGTAAAACCTTCCGGCATATGCTGAACGATTAAGACACTGCACCCTAACGACTGCGTTAATTTAGGAATAACCTGTTGCAGAGCTTTAGGACCTCCAGTAGAACAGGCAATTGCGACTAATTTCTTACCACCTCTTTTAAAAGCAGGTTTAAATTCACTAGTATGTACTGGTCGCATATCCGGCTGTAGAGATATAATCTCTGGTCGATGTAGCGTCTGTTCTGTTGACATAGTCCGGTTCTTTCTATAACCAGCCACGTCTTGCAGAAACATCTCTTTTGCCGGAGCTTCATAAAGTTTTGTTGCCATAACAAGACAATCAATAATTTTATTCTTAAAATTATCACTCTTTACTTCAAAAAAACTGTCCGGTTTCGTAACAAAATCAAAAGCACCAAGTTCTAATGCCCGAATAGTCTCTTTTGTGCCTTCCTTGGCAACCGTACTTACAATGATGATATTGGCTTTTACATTATGTTTTTCCAACTCTTCTAATAACTCAAGGCCATTCATCTTTGGCATGTTGATATCCAAAATAATTGCATCATAAACTTCACGTTCCTGGGCTAACAACTGAAATGCTTCTAATCCATTCGTTGCTAGTTTACATACTTGAAACCTAGAATCTAAGTTTATTATATCAGAGAGCACCCTTCTCATGAGTGCAGAGTCATCAACTATCAAAACTTTTTTCTGCATATTTCGCCCTCCATAACTTTTTTGGATATTTCTCCTGTCTTACATCAAAGGGATTTACCACTGTATAAATTTGAATCCTTTTCCTGCACGTCACACATTACTGTAGAATTATTTTTTTTCTTTACTTCTACGACGACGTTCTTCTTCAAAAATATACTTGATAATAGCTTCCCGTTCATTTTTCTGAAGTTCTTTAAATTGAATACGATTCTCATAAAACCCCTGTCTATGAATCATCTTTTCAGATGTAATAATTACCGCATCTAAAACACAATTTTTCAATTCTATCTCATTTGAAAAATTGATTTGTAGTTTAATTATATCTCCGTAATCATAAGACCGGTTAGAGACAAATCTGGCACCACCACCGCTTATGTCTAATATTGTACCTGTTTCCCATTCCCTTTTACAAACTTCTAAAGCTTTTATTAGTTGCTGCTTTCCCACCTCATCCTTGTAATTACTATCTTTTAGTTTGGTGGTAATAGAGACTTCCATATCAGATACAACATAATACTCTATATCTAAAATACATTCCAAACGATAAAATTGCCTCCGTTGAAACTTTTCTAAATCAGATATGCATTGCACAGTTAGAATGAAGATATTATTGACCTGTAATCGATTGGTGATCACGCCCCTACATTGATACAGTCCCTTTTTTGTAAAAAACCGCAGACCATACTTATCGCCAATAGAAAGAGGGATTATTCTTCCTTTGTCCATTGGCATAAGAATTACTGCAGTCTCGTCTTCTTTGAAATCTAAAACCTGGCTTTTATAGATCTTCTCATGTTCCATTTCTTTTGAATTTACTCTTATCTTTTTCAATTCCAGTTTATCACCAATCTCAATTAAGTCTTTCATCATATGTATCTTCACCCCACTATCTTTTAGATTTTATACGTAGTAAATTTGAGAAAAGCCCTGCAATGCCAACAGAGGGCTGTGTCTTTTCAGAAACATTATCACATAATATATTTGCTATTTCATAGACTGCCCTGGAAGAAGGGGCATTGGGATAAAGTATGGAATACGGCTTTTGTTGCATAACAGCTCTTGTTACATTTGAGTCCTGTGGTATACTACCTAAAAACTCCATTTTTATAGTCAGAAATCTTTCAACAACCAGATTTAGCTTGGTATATAGCTGCTTTCCTGCTTCCTTTGAATCTACCCTGTTAGCAAGCATCTTTATCGCTGTCTGATTAGAGGAAAATTCCAGTTTCCGGTTTAATATTTTTAGTAGTGCATAAGCATCTGTTATAGAAGTAGGCTCTGGGGTTGCCACCAATAATACTTCTGAACTGGCGGTTACAAATTCTAACACACTATCCGTAATGCCCGCACCAGTATCTATAATAATAATGTCTGCAAGAGAATCTAGTTCATAAAGCTTTTGGGTTAGATATGTTATCTGACTTTTTGTTACATTCGTAAGCTCCTGTATACCAGAACCCCCAGATATAAATCCGATATTTTCAGGTCCCTTTGTAATAATATCTTGCAGCTCCCTACCTCGAAACATTAAATCAGCCATATTATACTTTGGACGAATGCCAAGCATTACTTCAACATTAGCCAGTCCAAAATCAGCATCTAGAATAACAACTCGTTTACCCTGTCTGCTTAAGTTAATGGCAAGATTTACTGATACATTTGATTTTCCCACACCACCTTTGCCACTTGTTACTGTAATAACTCGTGACATACCATCCGGCTGGTTCTGTCTTTTTATAATGTTTCTTAATTGTTCAGCCTGGTCCATTAATCATTGCCTCCTAAAAGCTTCTTGGCGGTTTCCTGCGTATCAATTTTTGAAATATCGTCTGGAACGTTTTGTCCATAAGCTGCATAGGATAAATCAGCACTGGTTAACATCTTTATATTTAGTATATTACCTACAGAAATTGTTTCATCTAATTTTGTAAATATCAATCGGTAATTCGTTATTTCAGAATAACATTCGGTTATTCGGGTCAAATCCTTATATTTTGTTGTAGCACTAAGAACCAAATATATTTCTCTTTCTTCCTCTTCTACTGTATGAATCAATTTTTCGAGGTCATCTCTTTGTTCTCTGTTTTTATGAGAACGACCTGCCGTATCAACAAGAACGATATCATAATCGTTTAATTCCTTTTTCGCTTCTATTATTTCTTCTTCTGTATAGATTACCTTCATCGGTACACTAAGAATATTGGCATAGGTTCTTAACTGTTCTACTGCTGCAATACGATATGTATCCGATGTTAACATAGCGATTTTGGCCTTTTTATTTATTTTTAAATCAGATGCGATTTTAGCTATGGTAGTAGTCTTTCCAACACCAGTTGGTCCGATAAAAAAAACAAATTTAGTTTTTCCTTCTATCACTTCTATTGTCTTTGGTTGACCAAGCTTAAGTACAATTTTTTGATATACGTTAGATAGTATATTGTCAACGGCGGTATCTTTCTTAAATTTGTTTTCTATCTCACCAATTATTTGATTGACAAAAATCTCATCAACTTCATTTTTAACCAATTGATTATACACTAACTGCATATAGGAGGATTTTTTTTCTTCCTCTTCACTCTTTGGTTCAAGTACCTTTACCAGCTCCCTTTTATTTGTCTGCTTTTCCCTTAGCTGTGTTTCTAATAATTCTTGTAAATTATTTAATTTTTTTTCAATAGCAGAAGTATCTTCTCTAGTCTCAGTATTCACAGCTGCTGAAATATTCAGTGCCGAAATCACTTCACTATTATCATAAATCAAGTTAGGATTAAATTTAGGAGCAATCTTCTCTACTTTTAGAGTTTCTTTTTTTTCAGCTGCTAAAATTCCTGCCTCGTCAATGGCAGCCGTAACTTCCACAACCGGCTTGCGAAATAAACGGTACACTCCTCTGGGCGAAATAGTTTTTATGTTCATTACAATCGCATCTTTTCCCAATTCATCTTTTGCTAATAATATTGCCTCTGTTTCTGTACCTGCCTGAAATTTCTTAATAATCACTAAACTGTCACCATCCCTACCGACTGTAATTCAACATTGGATTCTATTTCATTGTAAGAAATCACAATTAAATCTTTAAAATAATCCTGAGTCAGCTTCTTAAAATACATTCTGACAATAGGAGAAGTTATAACGATTGGGCTTTTTCCGATGTTCTCAAGCTTCTGCACTTCTTCCTCTACAGATTGCATAATCCCTTTTGTCTTTTCCGGATCAAGAGCCAGATAAGCTCCCTGTTCTGTCTGCTTTACAGAACCCATTATCTCTTGTTCGATTTTTGGATCTAAGGTTACAACACTCGTTGTTTCACTAACAGGAAAATACTTGTTAGATATTGCTCTTTTTAAACTCTGTCGTACATATTCTGTAAGCACATCGGTATCTCTGGTTGTTGACGCATAATCTGCCAAGGTTTCAAAAATAGTAATTAAATCCCTGATTGAAATTCCTTCTTTAAGCAGATTCTGCAATACCTTTTGTATTTCTCCGACTCCTAACAGCTTAGGTACTAGTTCTGTAATAAGTGTTCCATTTGCTTCCTGAACATTATTAATAAGATTTTGAACATCCTGCCTTGTAAGAAGCTCATGTATATGGCCTCTAATAATTTCAGTTAAATGAGTGGCAATAATGGAAGGCGGATCTACTACCGTATACCCCACTGACTCCGCTCTTTCTCTCTGGCTTTCCGTAATCCAAATTGCCGGAAGGTGGAAAGAAGGTTCAAAGGTTGGTATACCTGTAATTTCTTCTTCTACATAGCCCGGATTCATTGCCATATAATGGTCAAAAAGTATCTCTCCTTCACTGACCGGTACTCCTTTTATCTTAATAACATACTGGTTCGGGTTTAACTGTATATTATCTCTAAGACGTATTATCGGCACAACACATCCTAATTCCAAGGCAACCTGTCTTCGGATTAGTACAACTCGGTCGAGTAAATCACCGCCCTGGTTAAAATCAGCTAATGGTATAATACCATAACCAAACTCAAGCTCAATTGGGTCTACCTGTAATAATGAGACAACATTCTCAGGTTTTCTGATTTCGTCACCAGAAGATTCCTCCATGGTCGCCATCTCTTCGATAGCCTCCACTTCCATCTTGCTGGCAATCGCTCTGCCGCATATGATAAAAACTACACCATACGCGCAAAATACTAAATCATTCAAAGGGGTAGCTATCCCTAAGAATATTAAGCTGCCTCCTACCATATACATAACTTTCGGTATGGAAAACAACTGCTTTAAGAGTAAATCGCCTGTATCCGTATCCTTAGAAACCTTCGTAACAAGAATTCCGGTGGATAAAGAAATGAGAAGAGCTGGAATCTGACTTACAAGACCATCCCCAATGGTTAATATGCTAAACTTTTCAAAGGCTTCTGCCATTCCCATGCCCTGTCGAAGCACTCCCATAGCCATTCCGCCAGCAAAATTAATCAAGGTAATAATAAGACCCGCAATGGCATCTCCTTTTACGTACTTTGTAGCACCGTCCATAGAACCAAAAAAAGTAGATTCTTCCTGTATTTTCTCCCGTCTTTCTCTTGCCTGGGCATCTGTTATTGCACCCGTATTCAAATCCGCATCAATGGCCATCTGCTTACCAGGCATAGCATCCAGAGTGAATCTGGCAGTTACCTCTGCTACACGCTCAGAGCCTTTATTGATAACTAAAAATTGCACCAGAAGTAATATAATGAATACGATAATTCCTACAATGGGATCACCTGCACCCACAAAGTTACCAAAGGTTTCGACAACATTCCCTGGTTCACCTGTGGTAATAATCAGTTTAGTAGAGGACACATTCAACGAAACACGAAATATTGTTGTAAATAACAATATTGTGGGAAAAGATGCCATATTTAAAACTTCTCTTGAGAATAACGAATTAAATAAAACAATTAATGCTATGGCTATATTCATCGCTAACATAATATCCAATAATAAGGACGGAATCGGCACAATCAAAAACATAATTGCTGCCAATAAATACAGGCCCACGGCCAAGTCAGTTTTTTTCATTAGAATTGCCCCCTAAACTACCTACATCTTTTTTATTTATTTAAATTATATACGTAAGCCAAAACCTCAGCAGTCATCTGATAAAGTTCAGGCGGTATTTCATTTCCAATTTCAACATTATAATATAACATTCTGGCAAGAGGCTTGTTTTCAACAATATGAATCTTATTCTCCCTCGCTGCCTCCTTAATTTTCTGAGCCAGATAATCTGCACCTTTCGCTAAAAGAATGGGTGCGTCTGACTTTTCTCTGTCATATTTTATAGCCGCCGCAAAATGTGTCGGGTTTGTTATAACCACATCTGCTTCCGGCAGACTTTGCATCATTCTGCGTTGAGAGACCTCTCTCATTTTTGCTTTTATCTTGCCTTTTATTTGAGGATCACCTTCCGATTGTTTGTACTCATCCTTTATTTCCTGCTTCGTCATCCTCATATCTTTTTTAAATTTAAACTTCTGGTATAAATAATCAGCCAAGCCTAGAATTAAAAATACAATACTGATATTTATCCCCAGTCCAATTACGATATTACCAATAAATATAATTGCCTGCATCAGTTCCATGTCATAAAGCTTTAACAACATAGCACTTTGATTCTTTAAAGTATTATAAGCAATAGTCAATATTGCTCCTATTTTAATAAGTTCTTTGAATAAATCTACAACTTTATCTTTAGAAAAAATCTTCTTCATCCCAGAAATTGGATTGAACTTGCTAAATTTAGGTTGTAACGGCTTAGCAGTTGGCTTCCATTTTACCTGGAACAAGTTAATCGCTACCACTGTAAAAAATGATGCTATTAATACGGGTATTAATATCTTTAATATTGAAAGTAATCCTTCTTGCATGAGTGCCCGTGAGGTATTAATATTGAATTCTTCTCCGGCTATTTTTTCAATATTATTATAAAACTCATAAAAGGCACCGAGAAATCCTTTTCCTATTGTCCCTACAAATACTTTTAAGGTTACGAATAATGTAAACAATGCTGCTGCCGTAACCAAATCTGTACTTTTTGCAACCTGCCCTTCTTGCCTAGCATCCGTTAATTTTTTTGCAGTAGGCTCCTCTGTTTTCTCTCCACCGGAGCCTTCTGCAAAAAATTGCAACTCGTATTTTAGTAGCCTTTCCATAGGTGATATACCTCCAGGTAAGTTTGTAGCCTGTCTAAGATAGTGCTTTTATGGAGGCCTTTATCATTTCCATTATCTGATCTGATATAAAACGTGATACATTTGGAGTAAATAATACTAAGAGAAATAAAATAAATAGACCAACCATAACTTTAAGCTGTAACCCGATAACAAACATATTAAGCTGAGGTGCTATCTTAGCTAATATTGCAAGTATTGCATTTACAATAAGTATTCCAGCAAAAACAGGTAGTACAATGCGAAAACCGATGATAAAATATTCTTTCATAAAATTTATCATTAATACATGCATATTGGGATTTATAACAGCTTTCCCTACCGGTATTACCTTGTAGGTATCCACCAAGGCACGGATAATGTAATGATGTAAATTCGTAGCCAACATAATCAGCATTACGATATAAGAATAGTAATTTCCGGTAATGGTGGTCTGTATATTGGATACAGGATCCAATTGATTTACCATGGAAAAACCTATCTCCATGTCAATCATTTGCCCGGCAAAATTTAAAATATAATAACTGACATTGGCAAAAAAACCAACTATAAAACCAACCATGGCTTCTTTTATTATAAGCGCAGCAAAACCGATAACTCCATCATAGGATATTTCAGCCGGTATCACCTGAAATACAATAATCGCCAAAAATAAAGAAAATCCAACCTTCACTTTTCGTGGAACGTTCTTAATACTGAAGAATGGTGCCGCATAAATAAAGGTTGTTATCCTCACAAATATTAATAAAAAAACTTCAAATCCGTTAATTGAAAATGTCATACAGAATTAATATAATACTCCAAATTTGTAATTAACTCTATAGTAAAGTCGCGTACTTCAGTCATCATCCAGCTTCCCAGCAACATAATAACCAAAAATATCGCCAAGAGTTTAGGAACAAATGTGAGGGTCTGCTCCTGAATAGATGTAACTGTCTGAAGTATACTTACAACAAGCCCTACAATTAGGGAAACGATTAGTAACGGTGCAGAGACTTTTATGATTAACCATAATGTCTGTCTGGCAATATCAATAATTATATTTTCATTCATCTAACTACCATACCCTTTCTGAATTCCTGTATCCTATCAGTAAAAGGTCTTAACCACTTCACCAATTATTAATCCCCAGCCATCAGCCAGTATAAATAACAGGATTTTAAATGGCATGGATATTGTAGTAGGTGGGAGCATCATCATACCCATAGACATAAGCGTTGATGCAACTACCATATCTATGATGATAAACGGAATATAAATTACAAAACCTATAATAAAAGCAGTCCGCAATTCACTAACAATAAAAGCCGGTATTATAACTGTTGTGGGTATTTCATCCAGGTTTTCTACCGTATCTATTTCTGCGATGTCCATAAACAGTCGCAGGTCATTGGGTCGCCCATCTAACTGATCCAGCATAAATTCTCTTATAGGTGCAACACCTGCTTTAAATGCCTGTTCCTGCGTAATTTCTCCTCTGGATAATGGCTGCACAGCCTCAGTATTAATCTGGCTAAAAACCGGATTCATAATAAAGAAAGTTAAAAATAATGCCAGACCAATTAATATCTGATTAGGAGGTGTTGTCTGAGTACCAAGTGCCGACCTTACAAAGTGAAGTACAATGATAATCCGTGTAAAGGACGTTACCATAATAAGTATGGACGGCGCCAGAGAAATTAATGTCAATACCAGCATCATCTGAAGAGTTGGTGCAAGCCCCCCCTCCTTAGAACCAGTATCCAGATTAAATTGAAATGGACCGATATTACCACTTACATTGGAATCTGACGTTGTATTTCCTTCCGTTGCTGCTTGTGTGCCGGTATTATTATTTGTACCGGTTGCAGATACGGTTGTAGCACAAAAAAAGGTTAATGTACATACTACAAATAAGACTCCTATGATCCCAAACATGTTTCTTCTGTGTCTTCTTATAAATGTACCCATGAATACCAACCTTTACTAATGATCTTATGATTGATCATCTTCCTTATTTTTATCTTTTGACTTTGTCATAGCTGCTTGAATTATTTCCTTGAAATTATATCCCTGCTGTTTATCAGTTTTTATTATTGTAACATCACTCTCCTGTAACTCAGCTACAACATTCATTTCATCTTTTCCAACTGCTATGACAAAATACCTTTTTCCTATCTGAACTAATTGCAGATATTTATTTTGGGTAACTTTAAATGTCTCAATTACTTTAAAGTTACTATTTTTCGTCATTCCCATTTTAACGCCCCCTACAAATTTTGTAGTAAGAACTGTTATAGCAAGAATGCCCACAAATAGAATGCTTACCCCAAGCAACTGAAGCAAGCTATCCCAAGTTGACGTTGCTGTCAATAATGTAATCATATGGCAACTCCCTTAAAAGGCAGCAAATAGATTAACCAACGGCTTTCTTTACCGCCTCAAGAACTCTATCAGCCTGGAATGGTTTCACAATAAAATCTTTAGCACCTGATTGAATAGATTCAATAACCATTGCCTGTTGTCCCATTGCTGAACACATAATAATATTTGCAGAAGGATCTGTTGCTTTAATCTTCTTTAACGCCTGAATACCATCCATCTCAGGCATAGTAATATCCATCATTACTAAGTCAGGTTTTGTTTCATTGTATTTTTCTACTGCTTTGACACCGTTTTCTGCTTCACCAACAATGGTGTAACCATTTTTGCTTAAGATATCCTTAATCATCATTCTCATAAATGCCGCGTCATCACATATTAAAATATTTTTAGCCATTATTTTTATCTCCTATCATGTTTAATTTATATTGAGCTAATTATATAATCACTTTTTCATTCAAGGAATAGTGATGTTATTTAACAATTTCAGTAACCCTGATACCAAAGGACTCCTCAATAACTACTACTTCGCCTTTTGCTACAAACTTACCATTAACCAATACATCAATTGGTTCTCCAGCCAATTTATTAAGTTCAATGATTGTGCCTGGTGAAAAATCTAGAATTTCTTTAATGGATTTGCTTGTTCTTCCCAGTTCAACTGTGACCTCTAAGGGTACGTCCATAATGAGACCAATATTTTCAGGTTGAACAACTGACTGCTGTGGCATAGTAAAAGGTTGAAAAAATGCTGGTTGTACATTAACATCTTGTACTGGTGGAACCATATTATTTCCTCCTGGATATCCTTGCATTTGAGGTGCAAAGGGTATTTGACCTTGCGGCATTGCTTGGGATTGCTGCCCTGCATTGGGGTTAACTGTTTCAACAGCTTTTTGCTGCTCCGCCTTTGCCGGTGCTGTATTTGCCTTTGTATTCTGTTGTTCTTTTGTAAACTGGCTATATAATTCTCTGGCAAAATCAAACGGATACAACTGCATTAATTCACTGTCAACCAAATCTCCAATTTCCATCTTAAAAGATACCTTAACAAATTGTTCTTTTAGAAACGGAGCAATATCAGCACCATCAATGGACTCGTTTAAATCTACTAATTTTGATAACGGTGGACTAATATCAACTCTTTTCTCTAACATAGACGAAATGGAAGTGGATGCGGAACCCATCATCTGGTTCATTGCTTCACTAATAGCACTTAAATGTAATTCAGACAAATCCCCTGATACATTTGTACCGTCTCCGCCCATCATTAAATCTGTAATAATCTTTACATCAGCTTCTTTTAAAATTAAAATATTATTACCGTCAAGTCCTTCCTTGTAATATATCTGAATAAATACACAGGGCCTGTCGTAATTATCTGCCAAATCATTCCAAGTAGCATATGATACAACCGGAGTTGTAATAACTACTTTTTGATTAACCAGGGAAGACAAAGTTGTTGCTGCTGTTCCCATGCTTATATTAGAAACTTCACCAATTGCATCCTTCTCTTCATCTGATAAGTTCCCCAGTTCATTGCTTGCTGTGTTTGCACTATCTATGTCAGAACCTATCCCACTTAGAAGCGCGTTGATCTCTTCTTGAGATAACATACCATCCATAATTGTTACTCCTCTCTGATAATTGATGAAATTCTTACTGCATAAGTATCTGAAGATGCGCCTGGTAACGCCTTGAATTTATTTATGTTACCTACGTAAATATCTAATTCATCATCGGTTTTTGTATTTAACTTGATAATATCTCCTATTTGCAGCCCTAAAAAGTCATTGACAGAAATTGCGCTTTTGCCAAGAACTGCTTTAATCGGAACTTTTGCTTTGGATATAGCCATTTCAATAAATTCCTGATAACTGTCATCATCTTTTACTTGCATTGTTGAGAACCAATATTTCGTATTTAACTTATCTACTACACTCTCCAAACATGCATATGGCAAACAGACGTTCATCATCCCTTCTACATTACCAATCTTTATGTTCATAGTAACGATAGAAATCATCTCACTAGGAGCTATAATCTGAGCAAATTGAGAATTTGTCTCAATCCTTGTAAGCCTGGGTTCCAATTGAATCACATTATTCCATGGCTCACTGAGCAGATTTGTACATACATTAAAAATTCGTTCTATAATAATTAACTCAATTTCAGTAAATTCTCTTGCTTTTTCTAAGGGAGAACCACCGCCACCTAACATCCGGTCAACCATAGCATAACCCAGATTGTCAGCAAGCTCTATAATTATATTCCCTTCCAAAGGTGAAAAATCTATTATACCTAATAGTACTGGGTTAGATAATGCATTTGTAAACTCTGAGTATGCGACTGCTTCAGAATTTATTACCTCCACTTGTACATTTTTTCTAAAGTAAGCCGGTAAATTCGTAGAAAGCAATCTCCCATAATGTTCAAATATTATCTCTAAAGTTCTAAGGTGCTCTTTTGAGAATTTTGATGGTCTGGCAAAATCATAATTTTTAACAGCTCTTTCGCCGTTCCCCTTAAATTCGTCCGCGTCTAGTTCACCACTGCTTAACGCCTTAAGCAGATTGTCAATCTCATTTTGAGACAAGACGTCGCCCATTGTCATTACCTCCCGGGTGATTACTTAATACTATAATAGCACATATTTCGAATAAAATCACCATTTTGTTTTATTCTGTTACCATATTCAGTGATACGCTAAATATAAAATCAGAGTCAAAGTATTCCTGAATTTTTAACAAAATATCTTCTTTCAATTTACTTTTTGTTTCAACTGTATTAATCTCCTGCATCGTATAACTTCTAACTTGATCACTAACAATTTCTTTTAGTACACTTAAATTGGTCTCCACCTTTGGCTGAAGTGCCTTATAGTCCTTAGCCTTCGTGTTAATAGATAAAGACACAGAAACCAACGCATAATGATTTTTACTGTTAACAGCTGTAGTACTATTATTAGAGGTAGTACTATTATTAGAGGTAGTACTGTTAACAGTTGTATTCTTTAGATTAACTGTTAAATCAGTGGGAAATTGATATACTTCAATATCCTTTATATCTACTGCCTTACTTTTTTCATCTGTGCCTTCTAACTCCAAGTCAATAGAAGTAGCCACTTTAGATATCAGTTCATTTGTTCTCATGGTTGTCGGAACTACTGCAAATACAAGTACAGCAGCAAGTACCATATTTAATATTCCAATTGCTAATATTATAATTGTCAAGAGATTCTTTTTCATGATGTCTCCCATCCGCCTACACAGGCATGCCCCTTCTGTCTTAATTATTTATATCATTATATATCTTAATTTCAACACGTCTGTTTTTTGCTTTTCCTACATCTGTCTCATTACCTGCTATCGGATCATATTCCCCTCTACCAGTCCATTTTAAAGTTTTAGGATCCATTCCTTTCTCCTTAATCAGGTACTCTGCTGCATTTAGCGCTCTGGCAGAAGACAACCAGTTATTATCAGGATATGAACTGCTGCGTATTGGCACATTATCTGTATGCCCTTCTATTTCAATCAGGTATTTATCATACAGCTTAACGACGTCTCCGACTTTACCAAAAATAGGGAGAGCCTCTGTTTTAATATCTGCTTTACCTGAGTCAAACAAAATAGAACCGCTTAATGATATTTTGACATATTGAAAATTAGGGTCGATACTTAATTCTATGTAATCTTCCAAATTTTTTTTATCAACAACATCTGAAATTTCATCATACATTTCTTGTGAAGCCTTTTTTTGTTGCTCTAATATTTCCTCAACCGCCTTATCAAAACTATCAACCTCTGCCTCATCATCACTTCGACCTGTCGTATTAAAATATTGATCAAAATCATTTAACTGAGATATACCAGATGAGATTAATCTACTTTCATCAATTACAGACCTTCCTCCACTAAAAATACTAAAACTATTAGTCATGGATTGTACTATTTTTTCATATTTCTCCGCGTCAACAGTAGAGGATGCAAAAAGTAAAACGAAGAAGCAAAGAAGCAGATTCATTAAGTCAGCAAAAGTATTCAGCCACGGCGCACCCGCACTACTCTCTTCGGCTTTTTTCTTCCTAGCCATCAACCTCACCACCTTCATTTACATCGAATTCAGCACGATTTGTGGGATTTAAGAAGGATTTTAATTTTTCTTCAATAACTCTAGGATTTTCACCTGCTTGTATTGATAATAATCCCTCAACAATTACTTCTTTCATCATAATCTCAGCAGCATTTCTTGCTTTTAGTTTATTAACTACCGGAATACATATCCAGTTTGCTAATACGGAGCCGTAGAATGTGGTAACTAAAGCAACCGCCATATTAGGGCCTATCGTAGAAGGATCATTTAAATCCTTTAACATATTAACCAGACCAATTAAGGTACCAATCATACCCCAGGCCGGACCCATGGCTGATAGCTTATCCCAAAAACCAATGGTATCACTATGTCTTCCTTCAATACATGACAATTCTGTTTCAAGAATACTTCGTACCAGTTCAGGGTCTGTTCCATCTACGATGAGCAGGATTCCCTTTTTCAAGAATTCATCCTCAATACTATTAGCAGTCTCTTCCAATGCCAGAAGACCTTCTTTTCTGGCGACATTTGACAATGCAATAATATTTTTTATGGTTTCCACATCGTTGTAAGCAGGTGTCTGTAATACCAGCTTAAAGGAAGCCAACTTTTCAACATATGTTTTGAGACTTGGTTCCATGGTCATTAATGTTGTAAAAGAACCACCAAAGGTTATTAATATAGACGGAATATCAATGAAGTTCATTATCTTTCCAAACGAAACACTCATTGTCCCCATATCAAATACAATACCAAAAATCATTAAAACAATTCCGCTTATTAACCCTATAATTGATGCAATATTCAAAATAGTCACCCACCTAACTTAAGTCTTTTGTACTCCTAATCTTCTTTTAAAAATCTCGAAAAAAGTTCTTTTTTGTAACATTTTACAAGATTAATTACTTCTTGTCTACTCTCTTTTACCAGTATTTTTTTCCCATTCGTCAATGTTATGACTGTGTCAGGAATTTCTTCAATTGTTTCTATTAAGTCGGCATTCACGGTTATATTAACATCATTCATTTTTGTTATATTAATCATTTTATCCCCATGCCTTTCTACAAATCGGTTCACCTAAAATCGCAACTGTATATATCGCCCTATTTATTTATAGGACTGCTGTTATCTACTTTTACAATTTAAATTTATAACAGCAGTCCTAAATTAATTTACCTTAATTAACGTTTCAGATTAATAAGCTCTTCCAAAAGGGAATCGGAAGTTGTAATAATTCTTGAATTCGCCTGGAAACCTCTTTGGGTAGTAATCATTTCTGTAAACTGAGCCGCCAAGTCTACATTTGACATTTCCACTACACCAGGTGTAAACTTTCCACCATCACTGCTTACATCATGTCCGATACCATCAAAAGAACCGGAGTTCTGGGTTTCAGAAAACATATTGTCACCAACTGCTTCAAGACCCGCAGGATTTGCAAAGGATGCAACTGCAATCTGACCTAATAATCTACTGTCACCATTGTCATATTTACCAAAGATTTTACCGTAATTATCAACGCCAATGCCTGTCATATTACCTGCCTTACGTCCTTTACCACTACCATCTGAAGCACCAGTATTACCTTCAATTGTAGATTTACCACTACCGCCATACATAGTCATTTTTGAGAAATCTACAGCAATTGGCGTAAAGGGACTATTTCCTGTAGCTGTAACCGTCAGATTTATTCCGGTATTACCTGCACCTCCTACACTGACAAAATCACCTGAACCTGAATGAAATTCAAGTACGGAAGGTGTGCCAGTAGCCGCTAAGGTTAAACCTGTTGTTGCGTTTACTGTTGCTGCGTAAGATACACCTCCAATAGCAACTGATGTAATTGCTGTTGCAGTATACGGATCTGCAGTTGTACCGGAACCTTTCATAAAGATAGATTTTCCGTTTTTATCAACGATATTATCTAAGGTAATATTGTATTGATTCGTTGCAGTACTCTGTTTCAAATTCAAGGTAGCGGTATATTCATTACCTGTAGCATCATAGAAAGTAATATTAGCCTTTCTTCCACTTGCTATTATCTGTGTATCCTTATTATCAATATTACCGGATACATATGCTTTTGTAGTCCCTTCCGGTGCAGAATACAGATTTTCAGGCTTCATTATCTGTAAGGCTGATACCGTATCTTGAATTACTTTCGTTGAATCTTTAGGGTCTACCTGCCACCCCATTACCGTAGCACCAGTCGGTGTACAAAGTGTACCATTTGCATCTACATCAAAAGACCCAGCCTTTGTAAAGTAATTGGTACCTGCATTGTTTACAACAAAGAAAGAATCTCCTGATATCATAAGGTCAAAAGGATTATCTGTTCTCTGTGCACCACCGGTTTTTGTAATGGCTGCTTTAATCCCTGCAACGCTGCTACCCAAACCAATCTGCATGGCATTACGTCCGGCAGCACCGGTATTCGTATTCGGACCGGTTGCACTTTGTACAGTCTGATAAAATATATCAGAAAATGTAACGGAACTGGCTTTAAAACCTATTGTATTAACGTTCGCTATATTATTACCTATAACGTCCATCTTGGTCTGGTGAACACTTAAACCTGAAACACCAGAATATAATGATCTCATCATAATGTAATGACCTCCTTATTAGTGGGTGTGTAATTACCCTGTCTGTCAATCAAGGGTACTATGCCTCCATTCGGTCCAGCATTTTAAATGATTACAGCACCATCAATATTAGTAAAAATTTTATCCTCACCGTCATTCACGGCTGTAATTACAGTGTTATTTCTGACATTTACAATAAAAGCAATGTTGTCAACCATAACCAAGGATTCTTTAATTCCTTTTTCCTGTGCTTTCTTAGCACCGGTATTAAGCCTTTCCAGTTGTTTGTCCGATAAATCGATATTCCTGCTAGCCAATCTTTCATTCGCATGCCTTGAGAATTTCAGAGAACCGGTTTGTTCCAACTGTTGCTGCTTTAATAATTCAATAAAGGGTATTCCTTGACCTTCCGGTACCTGACTGCTTATCTTATTTTTATTTTTTAAGAGCTGGCCGGTCATTTGCTCTATTGAATTAAAATTTGTTTGTGAAATCTGTTTCATACTTGACTCCCATCTATGTGTTGAAGCGCGTATTTTTCTTTGCACCTGCACATGTACAGTAAGGGATGCTTACATTTTGCACCTGCCTCTTTTCACGTCGACGTCCTTTTCAACGTTCTGGGTGACTTCACGATTACATTATGCTCCTTTTATACCTGCTGCTTCTTAAAGTTATGCCTAATCATCTGTATTTTCTGTGCTATCTTCGCCTTGTTCAGCTTCCGGAGCCGTTCCCTCAATGGTAACAGTTATCTTATTGGTAACGGTTGTATACAGAATATCATTAAACATTAATACAGGTTTGTAGGTGCCATTATCTAAATTCATAAACGCTTCCTTGCTGATAGTTACTTTATTACCGTCTAAGGTAACATATTTAGCATCAACTGCTTTACCACCAATTATAAATGCAATATCATCAGCAATTGTCTTATCAGAACCAAGGTTTACTTCAAAGCTGATATTTGATGGCTCTTCTTTGTTAAAGGTCGCTTTTACCGGATTCGGTATATAAGGAGCTCCTCTTTGCAATAAATATGTAGCATCAACAACTTGGACAATTTGATCCAAAGTATAAATATTATCATTGACAACTAGATTCGCAACTCCATTTGATATAACAACAGAATCAACGGTTCCGTCTTTTAAAATCATATTGCCAGTTCCGTCTTTTGAATTTACTACAACATTCATCCCTACAAGGCCAAATGCTTGGTTATTACTTGATGTCTGATTTAAGTTCTGCATCTGTTCCAATTGTGAAAAGGTTGCAAGCTGTTCAACAAATTGGGTATCTGTACTTGGATTCAAAGGATCCTGATATTTCATCTGGGTCACCAGCAATTTTAAAAATGCAGTTTTATCCAGAGAGCCTGTGCCTGACTTAGAAGCAGTGCTCGTGGAATTCGTAGAAACTACTTTTCCATTCGTAACCTGTTGTAAAAGATCACTCATAAGAACCTCCTATTAAACGGTATAATCCACACTATTTGTAGCCTGTTCCAAACTATCGAGGGAAGAATTCTCAATCTTTTCTTCTTCTATTGCTTCCGAACCCTCAAAAAGCCTTCCGCGATTACCTGATTTTTCCTGATGCTTTTGTGTATCGCCCGCAGCCTGGTCGCTTCCAGTAAAATTAAAGTTAGCTACTGTTACTTCGATTGCTTCAACTTTCAATCCCTGTTGGTTTAGATTTTCTCGTAAAATATGTAACTGACTTTCTATTGCTTCTTTAGCTATCTCATTCTGCGTTTGAAACTGTGCGGTCAGAATACCGTCTTTTGCAACTACAGAAAGATTTACTTTTCCTAAATGCTCAGGATTTAATTGAATTTCCATAGATGTCTGTTCAGGTTTAATAAATACTTTAATCTGCTCAATAATCTGAGTAGTGATGTCTTGTATCTGCCTGCTATTAGAAACCTCTTCTTCAAAACCTGCTAATCCCTCACTACCTTTTACTGCTAAGTTTTGAATAAAAGACTCAAGAGACGTCTCCGCTGCTGCTTCTTCCTTATTTCCGGTGTTGTCAGAAGCAGTATTCTGCCCTTGTGAATCAGTTTTATAAACTTCAACAGAAGTTCCATTTCCGCTTGTAGCTGCAGTTTCTGAACTATCCTTTGTTGCATTAAGTTCTTTTGCAGAACTCTCTTCATCCGGATTTTCTAAAGTAGTTGGAGCAATTATATATTCATCCTGCTTTTCCTGGTTATTAATACTATCCAGGTATTGTTCAACTTGTTCCTTCGTCACTCCAAAGTCATCTGTTACACTCTTTACTGTCTCTGACAACTGTTTCAACGTATCCGCCAGTTCTTCATTGGTTAAAAATTCAGATATATCCTCTGCTCCCTTTACTTGTAACACTAATTGTTTCAGATTATCCGGATTTAAGAGGTCTAGCATGGTAAGTCCAAGTGTTTCCATTGCTTTTTCAAGCTCTTCTTTCGATATTCCAAGCTGTTCCTGTATTGAATTCTGCAAAGCTGCAATAAAATCTTCAATATTGCTAAATGCTATATTGTCCATCTTTCCATCTGCAAGTGGGTCTATTTCACCTGCTAATACCAAACCTTCTGTGCCTGTACTGCTTAAAACAGTATTCTTATTCACTTCCTGCTGAATCTTATTAAAATCACTCTTTGCAGGCACTTGGCTTTTATTAATAAATGTTTTCTTAGTTGCAGCAACAGTCTCTCTTAGTACATCCTTTGATTTCACACTATTATCCATAATACCCGCAAAATCATTACCTGAACTTTTTTGATTCATAGAAACTTTATTGTTTTGACCGGATCCAGCTAAATCAAATAGCTGTGTTTTTAAATTGGCTGTCATCCTTTGTTTTCCTCCTTTCTATCATTCTCTTTATACTTAAGTGAACAATTCACATTAAGCCTATTTTTTATTAGAAATTTCAGCATCCATATCAAACATCTTTTTTGTAATTTTGGCTGCTGCGGTAGAGTCCATTTGTGCTAATATCAATGCACTTTCAGAAGGTCTCATTGTTAAAAGCATCTTCGCTACAAGGTCAATATCCGCGGTCATAGTCTCAAATACAGCTGCTGCTTCTGCTGGTTTCATCTTTCTATAGATTTCAGCTTTTTCTTTTATAGCTTTTGAGTATTGCAGCTGTTCAACAACTTGTCTGTATATTTCTTCAGCATTAGACGGGTCAATGCTTTCATAGTATGCTTTGTATTCTTCTATATCTGGCGCCGCTTCAGCAAATACGATTTTTTCCTCGAATTCTTTTACCCTTTGCTCAAATTTCAGCTGATTTTCTTCAAATACTTTAAGCCTGTCTACCTCAGCCTGTAATTCCTGTAACTTATTTCCCTCTGATTCACTATCTGCTGTAAGACTTTCATTTATAGCTTCCAATTCTTTAATTCGTTCAATTGCATCTTCCAAAGTTTTATATGGATAATCATTTTCATAGGCTATCTGCTCTTCTGATACATCAGGCAGTATTTTATTTACTACGGGTATATCTTTTAAAAGCGGTCTTAGTACAGAGGAGCCAAACCCTCCTATATTTAATTTAATAAGTACTGCAAAGAATGCAAGCCAGATTAGAATAATTACTAAA
Organism: Anaerocolumna cellulosilytica; assembly: GCF_014218335.1. GTDB lineage: Bacteria > Bacillota > Clostridia > Lachnospirales > Lachnospiraceae > Anaerocolumna > Anaerocolumna cellulosilytica. The sequence continues at coordinate 3,411,104 of NZ_AP023367.1, forward strand.
ACAATGACTATTCCTATTATTCTGCTTTTTATGCTTTTCCCATTTTCAGCTTCTTCAACAGGTATATTGTTTCTTGCCATTTTGTTTCCTCCTAGTAATCGGTAGGATTATTGTATTTAAAACTGACTAGTTCATCAATTTCTTTTCTTTCTCCTGATTCATACTCCACAAAAAATTCCTGTAACGCATTATCTTTTAACTTCTCATGGGTTTTTCTTTCAACCATTGCTGTATTTAAACGGGTTCTCATAAGCTCTAAATGCTGCTCCGCTTTTTTCACTGCAATTTCCTGCTGTTTGATAAAATATTTTGTTATTTCTATGGCCTCTTCACATTGCCGAAGCTCTATTATGTCTAACTTTGTACTCATTATCATTTTTTTTCTTTCCTGATAAATGATCACTTTCTGCTTTAACGTAAATAGTTTTTCTTCTTCTTCGGTAAGCTTCATTCTGGCCATACCATATGCAGTTTTGGCCTGGTCTTCCATCTTGTATTTAATACCCAAAATGTTTTCCATCTTATATATAAATTTAGCCATTTACCCACCTATTCTTCAAATAATTCTGTTAGTCTAAAGACAATCTCATCGAAATTCAATTTTTCATAAACGTCCTGCTGAAGAAACTTATTAACAGCTTCTATCTTGGATATAGCATAATCAATATTTTTATTAGAACCATTTTTATAGGCTCCTATATTAATTAAATCCTCTGCTTCATTGTAAGTAGCTAAAACCATTTTAAGCTTGCCAGCTAATTGTTTATGCTCCTTTGTAACAATAGAAGACATGACACGGGATATACTTTGAAGTACATCAATTGCAGGATAATGATTTTTATTAGCAAATTTACGCGTCAACATGATATGCCCGTCCAGGATACCTCTTGCGGTGTCAGTTATTGGTTCATTGAAGTCATCACCATCTACCAAAACAGTATATAAGCCTGTAATTGACCCTTTTTCCGAATTACCTGCCCGTTCTAAAAGTTTAGGCATTTCTGAATATACGCTGGGTGGATAACCTCTAGAAACCGGGGGTTCACCTGATGCAAGCCCAATCTCTCTTTGTGCCATAGAAAATCGAGTCAAAGAATCCATCATCAATAAGACATCTTTGCCCTGATCTCTAAAATATTCAGCTATAGCTGTAGCCGTCTTAGCTGCCTTCTTACGAATAAGAGCGGGCTTATCAGAGGTTGCAACTACCACCACAGAACGGCTCATTCCTTCTTCGCCCAAATCTCTTTCCAAGAATTCGCGTACTTCCCTGCCACGTTCTCCAATTAAAGCGATTACATTAATATCTGCCTTTGTATTTCTGGCAAACATTCCAAGAAGAGTACTTTTACCAACACCACTTCCTGCAAATATACCAATTCTCTGACCTTTCCCTACAGTTATCATGCCATCTACAGCCTTAACTCCAAGAGGCAGCACCTCATCAATTAATTTACGTTTCATAGGGTCCGGCGGTTCTGCCTCTACAGAATACCCTTTGGTTAATACAAGCTCAGATTCGTCAATGGGTTGTCCCAAGCCATCTAAGGTCTTTCCAAGCAGAGAATCACCAACAAAGACCTTTAATGGTTCTTTCGTACATTCAACTGTACTTCCGACGCCAACACCTTCCACATTACCATAGGGCATTAGTAAAATCCTGTCTTCACGAAACCCTACAACTTCCGCCATAATTATCTGTGTTTTATCCTTAGATACAATCATGCACAAATCATTTAGTTTCGCTTTCGGACCAATAGATTCAATTGTCAATCCAACAACCTTTACAACTTTTCCCAAGTTCTTCTCATAGGTTCTATCTAATAACGCCTTATACTTATTTATATCTACTGAAAGCATCTTTAACCGCCCTCTATTCTGTTTGTATGGAAAGTAGTTTTATATCCCGCATTAAGTTATTAAGCTGAGTGTCCAGGCTGCAATCAATAATACTGGTATCCGTTTCTATCATACATTGATTTTTCGTAAGTTCTTTATCTATTACCACTTCAATGACTGTTTCCGGACTTACCAATGTTAAAAGTTCAGCAATCCTAGAATGTACTGATTCGTAATCCTCTTTTGAGATTTTAATAATAAAATTCTTACTGTTATCCGCATGATACATAGCATTATGTATAAGATGGTATACAATCTGCTTATATTCTTTAGCCAGTACACCCGTCATCTTCTCAAGGAGCATAGTCAGTATATCTGCCAGCTGAGGCTCTAAAAGCAATAATTGCTCACTAAATTCCTCTTCCTGACGGATTTTAGCTTCCTGCAAGTCTCGTTTCATTTCATCTGCTTCTTCCATGCCTTTTTTTAATCCTTCGGCATAACCCCGACTTTTCGCCTCTTCATACATCTTTTCACTGGTTGCAGCCGCTGCCTCTTCTGCTTCTTTTATAATACGTTCCGCTTCTTCCGTCGCTTGTTCTTGCGCTTCTCTTAAAATTTCTTCCGGTGTTTTTTGCGGTATTTCTTCCTGTTCAACCGCAATATCAACTATAGTAGCTGCAATCCCTTGCGTAAAGCCGTCTAAATCAGGTGGATGCTGTCCTTCTGTTTCGGAATGATCCACACTCTCTCTTTTACGGTTTAAAAAATCTATAAGACGAAATTCTTCCGATCTTTCATTGGAATCAATAACTTTTTTCTCTCCTCCATCTACATAAACGTATCTGGATTTAATTATATTAGACAACGATCTCGTCACCTCCACCTCTGGAAATAATAATTTCAGCGGAGTCTTCTAATTTTCTAATAATATTAACAATTTTCTGTTGTGATTCTTCAACATCTTTAAGACGTACAGGCCCCATAAATTCCATATCTTCTTTAATCATAGTAGCAAGACGCTTCGATAAGTTGTTGAATATGACACTTTGCACTTCTTCGTTGGAACCTTTTAAAGCCACAGCAAGTTCATTGTTGTCAACTTCTCTAAGTACCCTTTGTATAGATTTATCATCCAGAGATAGAATATCTTCAAATACAAACATTTTTCTTCTGATTTCATCTGCCAATTCAGGTTCTTCAATTTCCAAGGTTTCCATAATATGTTTTTCAGTTCCTCTGTCAACTGTATTTAAAATTGCAACAATGGAATCTACACCACCAACAATTGTATAATCTTGATTTACCAGTGAAGACAGCTTACGTTCCAGCACTCTTTCTACTTCTTTGATTACATCCGGTGAAGTACGATCCATCTGCGCGATACGTTTCGCAACATCCGCCTGCTTGTCTGGAGGTAATGCTGATATAATAGAAGAAGCCTGTCCTGATGAAAGATAGGATAATATAAGTGCAATCGTCTGAGGATGTTCATCCTGAATAAAGTTTAACATCTGACTTGCGTCTGTTTTTCTTACAAATTCAAATGGACGAACCTGCAAGGATGCTGTCAGCTTGCCAATAACATCTTTTGCCTTTTCTTCTCCCAATGCTTTTTCCAACAGTTCTTTCGCATAGGCAATACCACCTTCAGCAATATATTGCTGTGCAAGGCAAATTTCATAGAATTCATCCAACACCTGCTCTTTGGTTGCAGGAGAAACGCTCCTTGTATTGGCAATTTCTAAAGTAAGCTGCTCTATTTCATCTTCTTTGAGGTGTTTGAATATATTGGATGACTTTTCAGGTCCTAATGAAATTAAAAGCACTGCTGCTTTTTGTACTCCCGTAATATCCAAATTCTTAGACATGTGATATCCTCCTAATTACTACATTAGCCCCATTCATCATTCAACCAATTCCTAAGCAATTGGGCGACTGCTTCAGGATTCTCATCCACAAACTTTTCAATAAGCTTCTTCGTTTCTGATTTTTCACTAAATTCTATATCATCCAAGGATTGATTTTCCTTTGTTGTAGCCAATAACTGCTCAACTGACAATTCCGGCTCCAGCTCAGTGATTTCAACTGGTGATGTGCCTTTAAACACAACAAATCCCAACAGACCAATAATTGCCACCGCAAGTGCAATCTGCATATAAAGAGACCAGTTATTTGAACCACTTGGTGTAGGAATAAACACCGGCTGCTCGTAAGCAATGATTGAAATCCTGTCAACAGAAATACCGGTTGCCATAGAGACCATATTGTAAATATCTTCTCCTATTTCCACCTGTCTTTTTTCTTTGTTAGCAAGCGCATATTCCTCAAAAGAGGTTCCTTCTAACAGCCCTTGAAGCTCCAATTCCTCTTCTTTTACAGGAACAACCTTTGTCATTACTATACTGCCAGATGATTCTTCCGGAATAACCGCTCCAACCTCTTTAATTGTATTGGTTTCCCTGACACTTGGAATGTACTCAATTTTGACTTCTGAACTTTTTGAGCCATTATTATTTCCGTTCTCTAGCATATAAGAAGTTTCATCATTGGAATCCGTACCCGGAGGACCTCCAGATCCAGCACTGGTATTTTCTGTATCATAGGAATAATAGTTTTTATACAGACCCTGATCCTGCCCGTCAGCCGGTATCTGTTCGGTGAAAAGCTCCGTTACTTTATCCATACTCAATACCCAGTTAAACATAGGCTGAACATCATCATATCCCAACTTCATCATTAGCATGTATATGTTGTTATTATAATTATTCTGAAGTTTTTCACGATACTCTAATACTGAGGAGGCGCTGCCTGAATATAAGTCTTCCTTACCCCCAAATAAAAGATTACCATTTTGATCAATCACTTTAATCTTATCAGTAGATTCATTACCAATGGAAGCTGCAACAAACTCAGCTACTGCTTCTGCTGTCGATAACTCAAATTCCTCTGTAATGGTTAATGCTACACTGGCCGGGTAATCCTGTCTCTCTGCTAACACACTATATGTAGTATCTTGAGGAACGTACGTAACCTGCGCATCTTTAATACCAGTCATGTTAATTAAATAATTTCTTATTTCTGTTTGTATATATAAGTGATTCTTAAGGTTACGGTCACTATTTGTTGTACTTAAGTCGTTACTTGTTAAATCGGTAATAGATAAACCTTTTTTTGGCAAATCATTGCTGTATACAAGCAGAAGAGCATCCGAGTAGTCCTTTTTATCGACTTTTATTGTAACTTTATCACTATCTAGTTGATATCCAATGCCTTCTTTTTTAAGTAGGTCTGCTACCGCACTTGCATCTTTTGTATTTTCATTTATAATTAATGTTTCATATACGGTTCGGTTCATTACGGTAACCAATACGATTAAAGCCAGAAAAACCACCGCAACGACACTGATAATAATCGTTTTCTGCTTACTGGAATACTTTTTCCACTGCTCTAATAACTGAACCGGTATCTGTTTTAGTTTGTCAACCATGTTACTGCTCCTCTAGTCATCGAGTTAGAATTGGAGATTCATTATCTCTTTATACGCATCCAATACCCTGTTTCTTACTTCAAGGGTATATTGCAAAGACATTGTTGCTTTTGTCTGTGCAACCTGCAAATCATAAGTATTATTATTTAATCCCAACGCAAAGGCCATTTCAGCTTCCTCTGCTGCATTCGTTAAATCGTTTGTTTCATTTACCATGTCTAGAGCTGACCGGAACAGTTTTTCAAAAGTTTCATTTCTGTCGGTTTTCTCAACCGAAACATTCCCCTTACCTATAGAACCTATACCCGATATTCCATTCAATAATGTAACGTCCATGTTTGTCCTCCCCTATTATTTTCCTACTTCTAATCCCTTTAAGGCCATACTCTTTGTCGCATTGAAAGCTGTTATATTCGCTTCGTATGCTCTGCTTGCATCAATTAAGTTAGTCATCTCAGTAACAGTATTGACATTCGGATAGGTTACATAACCATCTTCATCAGCATCAGGATGTGATGGATCATAGACAACATTCATGGCTGTTTCTTTATCTTCCGTAATTTCTGTGACTTTAACTCCGTTTCCAGCAAACGTACTGGATTTACTATTTAAAATACTGGCAAAAGAACCTCGTCCCTTTTCTTCGAACACTAGTATCTTACGTCGATAAGCCTCACCATTTTCATCTCTAGTAGTATTTACATTTGCAATATTCTGAGAGATTAAATCCATTCTGAGTCTCTGAGCGGTCATTCCGCTTGCACTAACATTCATTGCGTCAAATGCTGACATATACTTACCTCCTATTTACTGGTTATCGCTAATTTTATCCGATTAAATTCACTGGTCATTGAATCCATTATGGCATTGAATCTAATTTGATTCTGCGCCAGATTAGCCGATTCCGTATCAACATCAACATTATTGCCATCTAATCGATAGCTAAGTGTTGAATAATCCGTATATACAGTAGGCTCTAAGGAATTCAAGTCAATCTTTGATACTTTTTTATCAAGTGACCCCTCTCCCTGCAGCTGCCTTGCCAGATATGTCTGAAATTCAATATCCCTTCTTTTGTAATTAGGCGTACTTACATTTGACAGATTATTCGACAATAATTGATTTCTTGTCCAACTTGCATCAGCAGCTTTATTTAACACATTGATATAATTAAATGCATTTGATTGTATCATTATAACGCTCCTTTCACGACAATCATGACTAGTATCATTATAATTATATTACGACAAAAAAACAAGATAATTTTGCAGAACTAGTACTATTATATCATAAAATGTAAAATAATATCAAAAAACGAGGATTAGCAAGTCGAAATCTCTCGCAAATCCTCGTATAACTTTATTCTATCTATACAATTCCAAAAGCTTATTACTGAATATATATACATTTTACTGTTACTCTAAAAATTGTACTTATATTTTAAAACATATCTATAACAAAAATTGTATTACTTTATTTATTTAATTTTCGTAGTTCGTCAAAAACCACATCGTTTAATACTTTTATATAGGTTCCTTTCATACCGGAAGATCTTGATTCAATTACGCCGGCACTTTCAAATTTCCTTAAAGCATTTACAATAACAGAACGGGTAATACCAACTCTATCAGCGATCTTACTTGCTACCAAAATCCCTTCATTGCCTTCTAGTTCCTCAAAAATATGGATTATAGCTTCTAGCTCTGAAAAAGACAAGGTACTGATAGCTGACTTTACAATTTGTACTTTGCGGTTTTCTTCTGCACTTTCTTCATTCACGGAACGCATCATTTCTAGACCAACTACAGTTGTACCATATTCACTTAAAATTATATCATCCAAGTCATACTGCCTGCTACTTTTATAGAGGAATAAAGTCCCAAGCCTTTCCCCCGCAATATCAATGGGTATAATAATAGCTTGATAATCATTATCCTGTCCAAACTCAAAACCTAAGGTAAGTAAGTTAACATTTTCTTTCGTAGAAAGAATATTTAGTAACCTTTCATTTAACAACTGGTCAATATGACCACCTACATTGTCTTTAATCAATTCCTTGATTTCAATGATGTCATCTCTATTCTTTATACCTAATACTTTACCTTTTTTACTGATGACCAGTATATTGGATTCGAGAATCTCGCTTAATACCTCACAAATATCATTAAATACCACTTTGTGAGAATTATTATTGTGTAATAACTTGTTAATTTTTCTTGTCTTGTCTAACAACTGTACGCTCATGAAACAACCTCCCAGTACCCCCGCCTATAATTACTTATCTTACTCGTAGTATCCAGTCTTTAACCTTCTCAGAATAAGTATACTGACTTCAATTGTGTTGTCAGATAAATCTTACCATACATTTTTCATAAAAACAATAGCCATTTAATGTTTTTGACACACATTAAGCAAAAAAACAGGGATTTTTATCATATTTATCAATTTTTCGCAACAATACACCCACATTTTTCATCGATACAAACCAGACTGGTTCCTTTTTCTACCATAACTCCATTACATTTCGGGCATTTCTGCTCAGATGGTTTCTGCCATGTCATAAACTCACATTCCGGATTATTCTCACAGCCATAATACTTTCTTCCCTTTTTTGTCTTACGGATTACTACGTCTTTCCCACACAAAGGGCAACTGACACCAATCTTTTCTAAGTATGGTTTTGTATTTCTGCAATCAGGGAATCCAGGACAAGCAAGAAATTTGCCATGAGGTCCATACTTTATGACCATATTTCTGCCGCATTCCTCACAGATGACATCCGTTTTTTCATCTTCTATTTTTATTTCTTCCAGACTCTCTTCCGCATGTACTACAGCAGCTTCTAAATCAGGATAGAAATTGCGCACAACTGTTTTCCAAATAATAGTGCCGTCTTCCACACTATCTAACAGTGACTCTAGGTTTGCTGTAAAGTTCACATCTACTATGCTTGGGAATGCCTGTTTCATAATATTATTAACAACTTCTCCAAGTTCTGTAACATAAAGGTTCTTATTCTCTTTCACTACATATCTTCTAGCCAGAATTGTTGTTATGGTAGGCGCATAAGTACTAGGTCTTCCTATGCCTAACTCCTCTAAAGTTTTTACTAATGATGCTTCTGTATAATGTGCTGGTGGCTGTGTAAAATGCTGCGTTGGATTTAACTCATTTAAATTAACTGCGGTATCCTCACTCAAATTTTTTAACATAGCACTATTTTGCTTATCATCTTCATCCGTTGAATAAACTGTCATATAACCATCAAAGATTAATTTTGACGCTGAAGAATTAAAACGATAACCGTTACCATCTATTCGAACAGATATTGTTTCATACTTGGCCGACTGCATTCTACTGGCTACAAAACGCCTCCAGATTAACTGATACAACCGGAATTGTTCCCTGCTAAGAGATTCTTTTATTAACACCGGTGTCAATTCTACATAAGTCGGTCGAATTGCTTCATGGGCATCCTGAATTTTTTTGTTGCTTTCTTTTCCGTTTTCTTTATCTGCCACAAAAGCAGCACCATAATTTTCTTTAATAAAATCCCTTGCGGCCACATCAGCTTCTTCTGATATTCGAATAGAGTCTGTACGCAAATAAGTAATTAAACCTATCGTTCCATGATTTTTAATATCAATTCCTTCATAAAGCTGCTGAGCCAAACGCATGGTTTTAGACGTCGAAAAGTTGAGGGTTTTGGCAGCCTCCTGCTGCAATGTGCTGGTTGTAAAAGGTAACGGTGCTTTTTTTTGTCTTTCGCCACGTTTTATTTCTGTAATCCTATAGGCAGCTCCCTCCAGCTCCTTTAATACCTTATTCAATTCCTCTTCTGAGCGAATGGTCAGTTTTTCATTTTCCTTCGCCGATAACTTTGCCACAAGTGGTGCCTTTTCTCCTGCCAGTTGAAATATTGCTTCTAGATTCCAGTATTCTTCGGGAACAAAAGCATTAATTTCTTCCTCCCTGTCACATATGATGCGTAAAGCAACCGACTGTACACGTCCTGCACTTAACCCTCTTTTCACTTTAGCCCAAAGCAAAGGACTGATACTGTAACCAACCATACGATCTAAAATTCTTCTTGTCTGCTGGGAATCAACCAGATTCATATCGATATCCCTTGCCTGTTTAATCGAAGCTTTCACTGCATTTTTTGTTATCTCATTAAAAGTAATACGACTGGAATTGTTATCTTCTAACTTTAATGTTTTTGATAAATGCCAGGAGATTGCTTCACCTTCACGATCAGGGTCAGTGGCAAGATATACTTTATCCGCCTTCTTTACCTCTTTACGAAGTTTTGCAAGTAAATCACCTTTCCCCCGAATGGTTATATATTTAGGTTCAAAATCATTTTCTACATCAATACCTAACTGACTTTTAGGAAGGTCCCTTACATGGCCATTGGAGGCTATCACCTCATAATTAGCACCTAAAAACTTTTTTATTGTCTTAGCCTTTGCAGGTGATTCTACTATCACAAGATTTTTTGACATGTACCTACCACACCCCTTATTTTAAATTTCATCACCTGTAACTATTTAGTCTGTACTTAACCATACATTCATGTAGGGTACGTTAATTGTTTAGTCGCATATACAGTGTTTCATTTAAGCCCAATCTAAATAGCCACTGGCAATTTATATTTTATATTTTATATTAGTACATAATAATTAGTTCTGGTCTGTTTAATATAATTGTTTATTTCTAAATTAATAAGTATCTCCGACAAATCACCAATACTTAGTTTTGTTTCTTCTGTCAACTCATTTATATGCTTTGGTAAGAAACTTAGTCTAGAATACACTATTTTTTCTTTCGTTTCAAGCAATTTATCATTTTTTTTCAAATCCTTTTGATAATTTTCATAAGTTATTGAAAAATCTTCTAAGATATCTTGTACTCCGGTAACTAATTTTGCACCCATCTTAATTAAATTATTACACCCTATACTTAAAGGGTCTAATGCTCTTCCCGGAAGTGCATAAATATTTTTACCTTCATCCAAACCTAAGTCTACCGTTATAAACGAACCACTCTTTTCTTTGGCTTCAATAACCAGGATTCCATCAGACAGTCCGCTTATTATCCGGTTACGCAATGGAAAATGATAAGGTCTTGGCGGGCAACCAGGAGCGTATTCAGAAATAACACCTCCTTTATGAATCATCTCCATATATAAATGAAAATTTTCCTTTGGATAGCATATATCTACCCCACAGCCTTCTATCCCATATGTTAATCCCCCTGCTGACAATGCTCCCTTATGGGCATAACCATCAATACCGTGGGCAAGTCCACTTATAATCTGTAAACCATGTCCTGCTAGTTCTGCCGCTAACTTTTCAGCCATTACCCTGCCATACTCTGTACAATTTCTGGCACCAATAACCGCTAGGGATGGCTTATTACTTTCAGGCAGCTTTCCTTTTACATACAAAGCTATAGGCGGTTGATATATCGTAAGCAATTTTTCCGGATAAGCTACGTCGTCTTTTGTTACAAAATATATGCCTTTATCCGTTAATTTAGCATAGGATTCTTTTATATTCTTTTCCTTTTTGCTATTTAAAATTCTCTCCCGTTCCTCTTTTGTTATCTGAATAATTTCTTCTAATCCACTTCCTGTATCCTTGTAGACTTCTTCTGGTGTGCCAAAATAATTGAGTAGTTTTTCCTTTTTACTAAGTCCTACTTGTTCTAAATTACACAACCAAAACCAGTATTCTTTCTCCGTCATATTCCTCTCCATTTTAAGAAAAATTTATACTTTGAAATAATAGCCTGTACTAATTACGGCTCAGACCAGTATTTTTTATCTATTCCACGGTAACATAAAGCCTCACTAAGATGCTTTACTGCTATTGTATCTGCCCCTTCAAGATCTGCTATTGTTCTGGCCACCTTTATTATTCGGTGATAAGCTCTTGTACTTAAATCCATTTTTTCAAAAGCTGCTTCCAGCAGAGTACGTTCCTTTACTCCTAACTTACAATAACGGTTTATTGCCTTTGGTGTCAACTGTGAATTAAAATAAAACTTTTCATTACTGTATCTCTTTACTTGCATTTTCCGGACTTTTTCAATTCTCTTTCTAATATCTTCTGAAGTCTCACCGAGCTTGTTACTATCCAATGCTTTATATTCAATTTTTTGAACTTCCACACATATATCTATCCGATCCAGTAAAGGTCTGCTTATTTTACCCAGATATCGTTTCACCTGACTTACCGAGCAGCTGCACTTATTCCTGTCAGGATAAAAGCCGCACGAGCAGGGGTTAAGAGCTGCAACCAACATAAAATCGGCAGGATAACGATAAGCACCCTGCAGTCTCGTAATTGTTATTTCATTATCCTCAAGAGGTTGCCTGAGTATTTCAATAGTACTCCGGTTAAATTCAGGTAATTCGTCCAGAAATAGGACTCCATGATGAGCAAGACTGATTTCTCCCGGTAATGGCGTTCTCCCTCCACCCGTCAGCGCTGTAGGAGTAATGGTATGGTGGGGCGACCGAAAGGGTCTCTTACCGATTAGTGCTATTTTATTATTTAAAAGCCCTGACACACTGTAAATCTTTGAAATTTCAAGACTTTCTTCAAAGGAAAGCTCCGGCAGAATAGTTGGTATACGCCTAGCCAGCATAGTTTTTCCGGTTCCGGGAGGACCTATCATAAGTATATTGTGCATACCGGCTGCCGCTATTTCTATTGCACGTTTACATATTTCTTGTCCTGCAATATCAGAAAAATCAATTTCGTCGTTATAATTGCCTTTATGGATTAATTCCTCTCTTTTTATATAATAAGGTTTAAATTCTACAGGATTACATATATATGCTGCTGCCTCTTTTAAATTCTTTATTCCATATACATCTATTCCTTGTACAACCGCAGCCTCTTTCATATTCTCCTTCGGAACAATACAACTTTTAAAGCCTTCCTTGTAGGCTGTATACACAATCGGCAGCACTCCATTAATTTTATTGATTTCACCATTTAGACTTAGTTCTCCAACAAAAAGGGTTTTTTCAAGATTATCCTGTGGTAAATAACCATAGGCTGAAAGAATTGCTATTGCAATAGAAAGATCAAAGGCGGTCCCTTCTTTACGGACATCTGCCGGAGATAAATTCACAGTAACACGTTTTGCAGGCAGCTGGTAACCGGAATTTTTGATTGATATGCGTACTCGTTCTCTGGCCTCTCTAACCTCGGCCCCTAAATAGCCAACCAAATCAAAAACAGGCAGTCCATCACTTACATCGGCCTCTACCGACACGATGAAACCATCGATTCCGTTTACCGCTCCACTGTATGCTCTACTGAACATAATTGCCCCTTCCTTTTCTCTCCAAAAAAGGAAGCATCATCCATTTACAGTATAGCAAACTATTTTACATGTTACAAGTTTATTTTTTGCCACTCTTCTTTCTTTATGGAGTAACATACATCATCATAGATTTCACCATTAAAAATTCTGGATGCAAATCTTATTGTACCTTCATATTGAAATCCTGATTTTAGTATTACCTTTTTTGACTGCTCATTAAAAGGATAGTGGTATACTGATACAAGATTAAGTTCTAACTCAAGAAAGGCGTGTTTTAGAATTGCCTGCACCGCTTCCCCCATAAGCCCTCTTCCCCAGTAATCTCTGGATAATACATAACCTAACATTTTGCTTCCGGGGACATTTCTTTTTCCATCCCCATGCAGCCCCAAGGAGCCAATTACCTTATTATTCTCTTTATTTACAATTGCCGCCACTTCATCTCCACTTATAAAGGACTGCAATATTCGTTCAGATTCTTCCAAAGACTCATGTGGTTTCCAACCCGCTTTTGGGCCAACCTCGGGATTGCTGGCATATTCATATAAATCGTTAATATCTTCTAGTCGCCACGCTCTAAGTATTAACCGCTCCGTTTCTAATTGCTTCATCCATCCCATGTCTATTCTTTCCCATCCAATATTTTCTTCAGCTCATCCATAAAGGTATTTACATCTTTGAACTCTCTGTAAACAGATGCAAATCTTACATAAGCAACTGCATCCAGGTCTTTTAACTTGTCCATTAAGATTCCCCCAATTACAGTACTTGGCACTTCTTTTTCTTCCAGGTTAAATATAGTATTCTCAACTTCATCCACTAAAGCATTGATTTGATCGATAGATATTGGCCGTTTATGACAGGAACGAAAAACCCCTGCCTCTATCTTTGCACGGTCATAAGGTTCTCTGTTATTATCCTTTTTTATAACTACTAAAGGTATTGCTTCTACCTTTTCATAGGTAGTGAACCGTTTAGAACATTCATCACATTGGCGCCTTCTGCGGATGGAACTGCTGTCATCTGCAGGCCGTGAATCAATAACCCGTGTATTTTCTTTTCCACAAAAAGGGCATTTCATTGTTTTATCCTCCTACATTTCAATTCTGCCTGGATAGGCCAGTAAATAAGTACTAGCTTATCAATGCATGTAATAAGCAATTGTGCAATTGTTTTTCATTACACACTAACACCAAATGCATATCGGTGAAATTTGGTTTTATTTCACACTATGTATAGCTCGATTATATTGAAGAATTCAGGATTGGTCAAGTTATTTTATCCATATTTATGACATATATTAATATAAATGTTGGTAAACCGGGAGGTGTTTCTATGAGATTATGTGAATTAAAGCAAAAAGAAGTTATAAATTGCAGAGATGGAGAAAGACTTGGATACGTTTGCGATCTGGATTTTGATGTACATACCGGTGTTATTACCCATTTAATTGTCCCCGGTCCCTGCAAGATCTGGGGTATCCTTGGCAGAGACCAGGAGTATGTTATCAGCTATTCCTGTATAAAACAAATCGGTACAGATGTAATTCTTGTAGATATTGATATTGATAAAGCTTTGATTAAATCTGCTTTTCTTTAATTACGTATATTCCAGTTGGATGCTTACTGGGGCGGATTGCATCTGCTGCAAGGTTCATAACCCCGTTCCAGTGCTTCCATTAAATCTATTTCATCTGGTGCTTTCTTTAGGTAGCTGCAATCCACATTGTGATATTTATGACCGGTTTCTGTAATATATACCTTAATTTCTTCACTAGATTCTGCTGTTGGCTTAGTCACTTCTTCTGTTTCATTAACTACTGTTTCATCCCTAACACTTTTTTCTCCCGCTTTCTTCTCTGTTTGAAAGGTTAGATTGGTTCCGTCACTGGTAATAACTACTGCCCCCATTAAATCAGTACGGTATATCTGAATATCCTCATCCAGCAATCTTGTCACTATACTACTGCTTGGATGCCCATACGGATTATCTGTACCAACTGTTATAACAGCGTAGATTGGATCCACTGCCTCAATAAAAGCTTCACTGTTACTGGTTGTGGAACCGTGATGGTTTAATTTCATCACATCTGCTTCCAAGTCTATTCCACTTTCTACCATATCTTTTTCAGATTCTATCTCCGCATCTCCCGTCAGCAAAAAAACATTCGTACCATTCTCTAATTTTATTCCTAATGAGTAGTTGTTGACTTTATTTCCATAGTCCTTTCCCACGGGTGCTATAAAAGTAAATTTACCTGATCCCAAGCTGTATTCATCGCCAGGTACAGGATTAAGAATCTGAAGATCCTTTTCTCTAATTGCAAGTAATAGCCTTTCGAAGGATACATTGGGTAAAACAAAGTCTGTTAAGAATATTTTCCCGACAGAAAATTCATTAATAACCTCATCTAGCCCACCTATGTGGTCTTCATGTGGATGGGTTCCGATTATGTAGGTTAGCTCTTTTACACCCTGTTTTTTTAAATAGGAAACAACTGCTTCACCATCTGCATTATTACCGCCGTCAATAAGCATCGTTTCCTCACCCGATTGAATAAGGATAGAATCTGCCTGACCTACGTCTATAAAATGTACTGACATGCTGCCTTGTGTAAATCCCCCGGTTGTTTGTGTTGACTTATCCGAAAGTAAACTACAGCCTCCTGCTAAAAACATGATTAAACTTAAAATACATACAATAAAAAAGCTTAATTTAAATTTCTTAATCACCATTTTTACTCCTGTTTCTTCTATATTAATATAAGATATCTCCAACAAATAATTTCATCCAACAGGCATGTAATTCCGATAATGTAAACTGTCTTTTCATGTTACTTTAAACTGGAAAGAAAATCAATATAAATATACTCTACTTATTACGTTTTCATACCAGTTTTTGGGCTAAAACTGCTTAATTACCAGTGCAGTATAAAAATTTAAGGTCTGCCCAAACCAATGGACAGACCATTATCTCCAAATATTAATATTTGTAACAACCGATTAGATTACTGACTCAAATAATTTTTCATATTCTTTAGCGCTGATTTTTCAAGCCTTGATACCTGTGCCTGGGATATACAGATTTCCTTCGCTACTTCCATCTGCGTTTTCCCCTCGTAGAACCGAAGCTCTATTATGTTTCTTTCCCTGTCTGATAGTTTAGACAAAGCTTCTTTTAAAGATATTTCTTCTACCCAATTTTCTTCCTTGTTCTTTTTATCACTTACCTGGTCCATAATGTATAAGGTGTCCCCACCCTCTGAATAAACAGGCTCATATAAAGAGACCGGACTTTGTATCGCATCCAATGCAAAAACAACGTCTTCTTTGCTCATACCAATTTCCTGGGCAATCTCACATACAGTAGGTTCTTTGTCATTTTTCTTTAACAATGCCTCTTTTGTGTATATAGCTTTATAAGCTGTATCTCGTAAAGACCTGCTGACACGAATACTGTTATTATCTCTTAGATACCGTCTGATTTCACCAATTATCATAGGAACTGCATAGGTTGAAAATTTAACGTTTTGGGTGATGTCAAAATTATCGATTGCTTTCATAAGCCCGATGCAACCTATTTGAAATAAATCATCCACATTCTCATTACTGTTAGAAAAACGTTGAATAATACTAAGTACCAAACGTAAGTTACCCTTTATATATAATTCCCTTGCTTCTTTGTCCCCCTGTAAAATACGTTTAAATAATTCTTCCTTTTCACTATTGTTCAGTAATGGTAATTTTGATGTATTTACACCACATATTTCTACCTTATAAAGAGCCATATTGAAACCTCCCAAATCATTATTTACATACATAAATGATTTACTATTTAGACTCTGTTTATACTGTTTCTTAAGATGTAATAATTTCCTTTTTTCTTACAGGCTTAATAAGTGAAAAATCCGAAGCTTATACTTAATCTGCTAAAATTTATTATTAGCAAGATTAAGAAAAAACTTCGGGTAGAATGTACTCTTACTGTTATTCCAGACGTAGCATCTCTTTTTTTAAACGTTTAATAATTTTTTTCTCAAGTCTTGATATATATGACTGGGAAATTCCAAGTAAATCAGCAACTTCCTTTTGCGTTCTTTCATTACCATCCTCTGTATTTAATCCAAATCGTAATTGAACAATTATCCTCTCTCTCTCACTTAGCTTCGATAATGCTTTCCCCAATAGTTTCCGATCCACTTCCTCTTCAATATTTTTGTAAATAACATCCTCCTCCGTACCCAGAATATCGGACAGCAAGAGTTCATTTCCATCCCAATCTACATTTAGAGGCTCATCTATGGATACTTCTAGCTTGGTTTTATTGTTTCTTCTTAGGTACATCAGTATTTCATTTTCAATACAGCGGGATGCATACGTAGCCAGTTTTATGTTCTTATCGGGATTATATGTATTAATAGCTTTTATTAAACCAATGGTACCAATTGATATTAAGTCTTCCACACCAACACCTGTATTATCAAATTTTTTAGCTATATAAACTACCAAACGAAGATTATGCTCTACCAGTATTGATTTCGCCTCTGTATCATAGTCGGTACCGAGTTTTGCAATTTCCTCTGCTTCCCTCACTGCATCTAACGGTGCGGGAAGAACTTCAGCTCCACCAATATAATGTATCTCTCCGTGGCCATTAAATAATATACTCCTAAAGTCAGGAATGACCCTGAATTGGATTTTATTTGGTATTGATATTTTTAATAGCATTCTTTCCTTTCCTCCCTTTCCATTACAAAATATCTTTATGTAAAATTGCCTGATATTCTCTATGTCCGGATAGAATCCCTCTGCTAATGGCAGTAAAGACCCTATCGTTTTCCGTTTTTTCATCTCCAGTCCATATTACAACCCTCTCCAATATAAAACCGGGTAACAGTCCGTTTTTTTTACCAACAGACCGAAATGGAATCATCATTATACTTAATTCCTTTTCTTCAGTTCGGCTAGAATCATAGATTGATTCATCTAAAGAAGAGAGATTTCCCTCTGCAATATTTAGCATATGTATTAACTTTTTTTTCTGATATTCTGTCAACAGGGTTTCTATCACCGATAATTCAGTTATAATAACCGGCTTCCCATAAACTGGGTCGTATAAATTGTTGCCTGTATCAAGAAAGCCCTTAATGTGGATTTGCTTATCCCCATAATATAAATCAGTGGGGTAAATTTCTAAATTTCCGCTACGCAACTTCTTTATGGTATTTGTGAATATATATATTGCACCGATTCCTGTCAGAAACGCTGCTAAAAACCAGACTGAATTCCTGTCTCCAAAAAGATTCCCTGAAATTAGCTCCTTGAAATAATAGCCTAGGCGTGAGTTATAATACAGAGAATTTATGACACCTCCTAAAAAAAATACAGAAAAATATAATAACAGAATTGCTTTTAATCTGGCTTTTCCTGACTGTTTCCCAAATGCCAGAACTATCATACAATAGCTTATTACAACATAAGTTATAAGAAATTGAATCCATCCATAAAGATAAGGAAACACTGCGAGGATGCAAGCTCCTGCTGCTCCTGCTGCGGCACTGCAGATTAACCGGATTCTCGAACTGGGATACTTTAATATTTTTTTTACTACCAAAAGTAATAGAATATCCATCAAAAAATTGATACTAAAGATTACATCAATATAAATTTCAAGGTACAAGTTCACCCCCGCTTCCATAACTTGTATTTTATGGTGTCTATTATAGCTTCTTTTAATTGTATATTTTGTCATATTCTGGTAATTTTATTAGCTTTTTCATTTACTCATACCTACATAAATAGGGAATATACTCCTGCATATCTCCTTGTATTGTCACTACACTTTTTATTGTGTCAACATAAATCATATAATCGGAGAACACCATACTATCCCTCGTTATAATAGTTTTTTTACAATTCTTTGTTGATTTGAAGCGACTTTAAAATGCAAGAAAAAATCTGCCTCATAGCAGCATTAAATAAGCATTTAACGCTGCTATGAAGCAGATTAATTAATAGGTACACTTTTTGATTATTTATTATTTCGGTTTTTTTGTAAAAATTCAGGAATCTTTATTCCGCTGGCTTCATTGTTTCCAGTGTTATTAAACGGACTGTTTCCCGTACTCAAATGCGGATTCGGATTGGTGCCCGTTGGTCTGTTGAAACCATTATTATTGGTTGCAGCTATTTGTGACTGCGCTTTTCCATAAGAAGAACTTGTGTTCATTCCGCCGTTAAATTTAAACTCTGGTCTTGGTGTTGGTTGTTTAATAAAGCTCGGACCTTTTGCCTGTTCACTGGTACCAGAAGCCTTATCTAATCCTGTAGCTATGACCGTAATAGTAGCTTCATCGGGTGTTGTCTCATCATACATTGCGCCAAAAATAATATTGGCAGCTTCGCCTGCTAGTTCCTGAACCATAGTCGCAGCTTCGTTTGCTTCAATCAAACTGATATCTCCAGAGATATTAATAATAACATGGGAAGCACCTTGTATCGTTGTTTCAAGTAATGGGCTTGTAATAGCCTGATTAACCGCGTTAACACATTTATCATCACCTTTACCAAGTCCGATACCAATATGTGCAACACCTTTATCTTTCATAACGGTCTGTACGTCAGCAAAATCCAGATTAATAAGTCCGGGAACATTAATTAAATCTGTAATACCCTGAACACCCTGCTGTAAAACTTCATCCGCTTTTCTTAAAGAATCAGGTATCGTCGTTCTTCTATCAACGATTTCTAACAGCTTGTCATTTGGTATAACAATTAAAGTATCAACATGGTCTTTTAAACGTTCAATACCACTAAGTGCATTGTTCATACGAGCTTTACCTTCAAATTTGAAAGGCTTTGTAACAATACCTACTGTTAAAATCCCTAAATCTTTAGCAATTTGAGCTACTACAGGAGCCGCACCAGTACCGGTACCGCCACCCATACCACAAGTAACAAATACCATATCAGACCCTTTGATAACTTCTGTCAAATCTTCTTTACTTTCTTCCGCAGCCTGCGCTCCGATTTCAGGTTGGGCCCCTGCTCCCAAACCTTTCGTTAACTTCTCACCAATCTGGATACATTGCGGTGCTTTACAGTTTTTTAAATGTTGCTTATCTGTATTCACACAAACAAAATCAACACCTACAATATTCTCTTCAATCATTCTATTAACAGCGTTATTCCCTGCACCTCCTACTCCAATTACAAGTATTTTTGCAGTTGAATCAGCTTCGTTCGTCCTAATTTCAAGCAAGGTACTTCCTCCTTCACATACTTATCATCTATCAAATATTGAATAACCTCTTTAAACGAATCTTTCCTATGTATTATTCTATCAGCTTGTCCACTTTTATGTAGGATACTTTTCCGAGATACTTTATCCTCAAAAAATTGCCCCTAGATATTTTCTTTCGTTCTCATCCTTTTTCATGTATAAAAGGGCTAGTTTATTCTTTTTTACCCTATAGTATATAATATCTTTTTTGATAAAAAATATCAACCCTAAATTTCACTTTTTTGCAACAATTTTGTAACAATTTACTTGACTGCTATTTTCCATGGTAAAGCCTGGAATCAGGTTATTTACTGATATCTGCTCTTAGAAGTCAAAACAGTATAGTCCAAATTACTCACTCACTTCCATGGTTTACCAACTATGACTTGTCCTTCTTTATAATCTTCCATTAAGAGCATCCATTTTTTATCTCCGTATTTATCTTTCACTTCTGGCAAAGCTGTAACCAATGCTGCCATCTGTTCGTCGTAGGTATCCCGTTTCCCAAGTAATACTTTAATATTACCACATCGTAAGGTTATCTCAAAATTCTTATTAAATTGGATTGTCTGAATATCCAAAGCAAATTTATGAATCAGCTGTGTTAAGTTTAGGATAACCTGAAACAATTCGTCCTTTTGCACTTCTAATTTTTCGTAAAGAATCATCTGGTTAAAGCTTAAACCTGTAATGAAAGGTATGTCCTCAAGCTTTTCTCCTGAGCTTTCTATAATAATACCATCCTTATCGAAGTACATATATCCTCCCATATACTCAATACAGCCGGTTATAATTTTTTCGTATACCTGTACTTTCACGGTATTTTTATCAACAAGTTTTATATTAATATCTTCTACAAATGGAATACTATCTACTTTACCATATTTATATCTAAGATAAAGTAAGATTGTATTTCCATCTGTCTTTTCCGTTACTATTTTTTCTTTTAATTCTTCTTCCGTATAATGACTGCTTCCTTCAATTCTTATTGTATCCAGGCTGCAGGCCATATATAGTATCACGACCGGAAGAAGGATACCAAGGCAGAGAAGAAGAAATTTCATCAGTCTAAGTAAAAATACTTTCTTATTTTTATCTCTCTGTTCTTTCATCAATACCTCCGTGCCTTATTAACCGGGCGTACTTGACTTATGTCCTGTAATTAATGTCCGCACCCAATTGTTTTAAATCTCTGCAAATGTTTTCATATCCCCTTTCTATAAAATAAGGATTGTGTAATGTTGTCTTACCATTTGCCATTAATCCGGCAATTACCAAAGCCGCACCTCCCCTTAGTTCACTGGCATATACCTCACATCCTGTAAGTCCTGATACACCATGAATACTGGCTTCTCTTCCACTTATGCGGATATCTGCTCCAAATTTTAACTGTTCTTCAACATTCTGATATCTTCCCTCAAATATTTCTTCCTTAATTATACTGTCTCCTGATGCTATCGTAAGCACGGACATTATCTGTGACTGCATATCTGTTGGAAATCCCGGATAAGGCGCAGTCTGAATAGATGGAACTGATTTTAATCTGCCTGAGGAAGATATTATAATGTAATCTTCGCCACAGTATATACTACAGCCCATCTGCCTTAAAACCTCCACAACTTTGTGAAGACTTCCACAGCCAATACCAGTTAAAACTGCCTCTCCTCCAGTTCCTGCTACAGCAGCAAGATAGGTACCTGCTACAATCCGGTCGGATGCAGCCGTATACTCTACTGGATGAAGGTAGTCAACTCCGTCGATTTCAATTCTTTCTGTACCTGCGCCATAAATTCTTGCCCCGGATGCATTTAAGAACTTACATAATTCTATAATTTCCGGTTCTTTGGCAGCATTAAAAATTCTTGTTTTACCTGTAGCTAATACTGCTGCCAGAATTACATTTTCGGTGGCTCCTACACTAGGAAATTGCAATTGTATATTATTCCCTTTTATTTCCTTTGTCGTGCATTGAATTAGCCCGTCCTCTTCTTCCAATTGGACATTTAAGTCCTTGAAAGCACTTAAATGGTAATCAATCGGTCTTGCACCAATTGTACAGCCTCCAGGATATGTTATGGTAACCGAATGTGTTCGGCCAAGTAATGCGCCCATTAATATTACAGAAGACCGCATCATCTTGACATATTCCTCAGGAACAGTAGATGTATGAAGCTTTGTAGTGTCAATCAGCAGAGAAGAATTTTCCCACTGTACACTGCATCCTATTGCCTCTAATATTTTTATCATATGATAAACATCCAAAATTTTGGGACAATGGTTTAGCTTCGTTATGCCATTTACCAATACTGTAGCTGCCAATATAGGCAGTACTGCGTTTTTAGAACCTTGTATGTTAACTTCACCATTTAGCTGCTTTCCTCCGACAATTTCAATAAATGCCATGGCGCACCTCAACAAACTAGAATATATTAATACTATATGAAATATTCTTTGTTTTGTGCCATCAGCAAAAAACGGTTCAGTAAATACCTAATGTAATATAAATTTATCTTTCATATTTAATCTGGTTGGAAACACTAAGAACTATCCCCATTTCCACCAGTAACACTACCAGGGAGCTACCTCCATAACTAATAAAGGGCAGTGGAATTCCTGTTGATGGTATCGTGCTGGTAACAACAGCTATATTGAGTAATACCTGTACTGCTATATGTGTTAATACACCGGTGGCAATTAACCCGCCATATAAATCTGGAGCGTTAATTGCTATAACAAATAATCTCCATATCATTAAGACAAATATCAGAATTAATGAGACCGCTCCGAATAATCCGAGCTCTTCACAAATTACTGCAAAAATCATATCATTATGTGATTCCGGTATAAACCCAAGCTTCTGCATGCTTTCTCCCAGGCCTCTTCCAAAGATACCACCTGATGCTATTGCATATAGTCCCTGTCGTATTTGATAACCTTTATCATGGGTTTCAACATTTAACCATACATCAATACGAGTACTTCTGTAACCGACAAAAAATACGAAGATGGAACCAATTCCCGCTCCAAGAATACCCGCAATAATAAAATACAGTTTTTTTCTACTGGCAATAAAACAGATGGCTCCCATAATGCAAGTCATGACCAGTGCTGTACTGAAGTTAGGAATCAATACCAATACAATCAGCGGTGCTACAAAAATAACTACCCGTAAAAATCCTGAAAATTTATCCAGCTTCTTTGGTGCAAGATTTACTATGTACGCAGTAAACAATATAATTGCTATTTTAGACAACTCTGACGGCTGAAAGCTTCCCAAAGGTCCAAGTTCAATCCATCTTTTTTGCCCTTTTATTTTGTCTCCAAATATCAATACATAAGTTTGAAGAAAAATACATAGACCATAGAGTAATAGAACAGGTTTCATCTTGATAATAGGAAACTTTTTAAAATATATACGGTAATCAATTTTAGAAACAATCAGCATAGCTATAATGCCAATAATTGCAAACACGCCCTGTCGCTCCAGATAATACATAGGGTTATCGAATTTTCTGCTTGCATTATAGGAGCTGGTACTGTAAATCATAATCAACCCAAAACCCACCAAAAACAGTGTCAAGAAAAGCAGGCTGTAATCATAATAACTATGGAATTTTTTTGATTTTCTCTGCTCTCTTTCTTCCCTTGTCATACTAGCTCCTATCTGTACGCTATACGCACCATTTTCTTTATAACAGATATTATCAGGAAGTCCGGTGATTTTTGGAACCTCTATTTATCCTTTAAGTTCTTTACATATTCTTTAAACAAGGTTCCACGTTCTTCATAATTCTGAAACATTCCCCAACTTGCACATGCCGGAGATAGCAAACAGGAATCCCCTGTATTTGCCTTAGCAGCACATACATCAACTGCTTCTTTAAGAGTTTCTACTAGGATGATATTTTCATATCCGTGTCGCCTTGCCGTACTAGCTATCTTTTCTTTTGTCTGCCCTAAGAGAACCAAATATCTAATTTTGTCTCCAAAGGCCTCCAGCCACTCATCGAAATCAGCTCCTTTGTCATAGCCTCCTGCAATTAATAAGGTAGGCGATTGCATTGATTCAATTGCCTTTATAGACGCATCGGGATTGGTTCCCTTGGAATCGTTATAGTATTTTACACCATTTTTCGTGGTTACAAACTCGATTCTGTGTTCTACCGCTACAAATTCTTTTAATGCCTTTTGTATACATGCAACAGGAACTTGTAAAAATATTGCTATAGCGGTTGCAGCCATCACATTTTCATAGCTGTGTCGCCCAAAGATGTTCAGTTCATGTATATTGCAGATAATTATTTTCCCGCTGCCTGTATTGTAAATAATCTCTTCACCTTCTAGATAAATCCCTTGACTAAGGCTGCGTCGGCTGCTGAAATAAAATACATTTGTTTTTAAGGTTTCACCTATTTTCCTTAACACATCATCTTCATAATTTAGTACACAAATATCTGTCTCATCCTGATTTTTTGTTATATTTACTTTTGCAGCAATATAATTCTCCATTGTATGATGACGGTTCAGATGATCAGGTGTAATATTTAATATAGCACTGGCATTTGGTTTAAACGATTCTATGGTTTCTAACTGAAAACTGCTCATCTCAGCTACCGTCACAGACTCCTCTGTAGTTTCTGGTGCCATACTGGTATATGGTATACCAATATTTCCGACAACAAATACACTGTCATAATAGGTCTTCATAATTTCACCGACTAAGGTAGTCGTTGTTGTCTTACCATTCGTACCGGTTATACCAACTACTTTTCCTCTGGAAAAATAATAAGCTAACTCTATTTCTCCCCATATGGTAATATTCTTCTCTCTTATCTTTTCAATGATTTCTAAATCTGTAGGTACTCCCGGACTTAAAATGACTAAATCCAAAGAATCTATTATTTTATCCGTCAAGGTTCCAACTAGTATTTCTCCGTTAAATCCTATCGGAAGTTTTGCTAAAATTTCTTCTTTATCTGCTCGTTCATTACTGTCATAAATAATTAAACCTGCTGTTTTATCCTGTAGTAATTTCGCTGCCGCTATACCACTGATACCTGTTCCAAATATCAAGGCTCTTTTCTGCTCAAGTTTCATTTCAGTTTAACTCCTATCTGTGTTTCTTCGTACATGCCTTATTTGCGCTAGCTAGTTATATACCCATTAATGCGATTAAACATAATACTGCTGTAACTATAGAAAATACAGCTACAACCCTGGTCTCAGGCCAACCGCATAATTCAAAATGGTGATGAATTGGGGCCATCTTAAAGATTCGCTTTCCTCCTGTCAGCTTGAAATAGCCAACCTGTATCATTACGGATAATACCTCTATTAAGTATATAAGACCCACAATCACTATAAATAGCTGCATGCGAAGCATATATGCAGATGCTGCCACAAAACCCCCTAATGCCAAAGAACCGGTATCGCCCATAAATACTCTTGCCGGATAAATGTTAAATACTAAAAAACCCAGCAGGCTTCCTGCAACCGCACATGTAATCGGCGATATTCCACTGCTGATTCCAATGGCCACCACTGAGAAAAAAGTAGCAATTAATATTGTAACACTGCTGGCTAAGCCATCCAGACCATCTGTAAAGTTCGCTCCGTTTACCGTACCAAGTACTACCAAAAATAAGATAGGAACAAACAAAAATGAAGTATCAAGATATTTCCCGCCCTGAAAGCCACCAGTAAAGGGAATCAGCATAGTAGATCCTACCTCTGTATAATTCACCAGATAAAAACCCAAAATAGCAGTCACCAAAATCTGCCCCACAAGCTTTTGCCATGCCCGTAATCCTAAGGATCTTTTCATTACAATTTTTATATAATCATCTAAAAATCCAATAAGCCCAAATCCAACGGTAGCAAACAGTACCGGTATCATATCTTTATATTTTCCAATATAAAAAACCGAAGTGATTGTTACACTCAGCAAAATGATAATCCCGCCCATAGTGGGCGTTCCGGATTTCTTTTGATGGCTTTCCGGCCCGTCATCCCGGACAAACTGTCCAAACTTCAATCGTTTTAGAAATGGAATCAACAATGGGCATAAAATAACGCTGATAGCAAAAGATATGATTACCGGCATTAATATCCTGAAATTCATTTTAACTCCTATCTGTGTTCCTTAGTGCTAATAGCACTTGCACACACGGAAATCCTTTATGCCAACTCCCATCTGTGCATCTGGCACATATTTTATTGCTTTGGTGCAAGCACTCTCATACCTGTACACGTATAAATAATATCAATTTTATCCTATGGTATTTCTACTGGACTCCAATCATTGTGCCCTAGTAAACCGACGTTCTAATTATATGCTAATCTAAATATAGAATCAAGTCACTATTTAGGTTTATGACCTCGCCAGATAATGGAAACTGTTCTGTTACCTTTTCACCTTCACCCAGATAATAGATTTCTCCATGCTCAAAGTTTTTTAAGGCGGTCTTTACCTCTTCCTTTGTCATTCCAAGAAAATTCGGCATCGTTACAGTGCCTATCTTGTATTCCTTTTCTTCTTTTGCGGTATAGTGTGGTTCAATCCCCATATACGGAAGAACATTATTATATACTTCTGAAATAACCGGTGCTGCAATTGTTCCGCCATAATATATACCCACCGGTTCGTCAATCAAAACAATTCCGATTATCTGCGGATTATCAGCCGGTGCAAAACCAATAAATGAGGATATATATTTTCCGCTTCTTCTAGGCAGCTTTTCAGAGGTGGCAGTTTTCCCTCCGATGCGAAATCCCGGAAGATATGCTCTAATTCCGGTTCCATCTGAAACCACCGCTTCTAATAGTTCTTTCATGGTATCTGAGGTCTGTTTGGATATAACCTTAGTATCTCCATCATAATTAAAAGTCCTAACGGTTCTTCCTTCCCTGCTCTTTACTTCAATCCCAAAATGAGGCGTAACAATATTTCCTCCATTTACAATAGCACTAGCCGCAACCATTAATTGAAGAGGTGTTATCTGAAAAGACTGGCCAAAAGATATGGTCGCTAATTCTACTGCCCCAACATTATCAGGTTTGTGCATAATGGATTTTGCTTCACCAGGTAAGTCAACTCCTGTCCGTCTGAAAAGGCCAAGTTTGTCAAAATATTTATACATATTTGTAACCCCGACTCTTGCACCGATTTCCATAAATACCGGATTGCAGGAATTCTTAATTCCATCAATAAAGGTTTCACTTCCGTGTCCACCTGCTTTATGGCAACGTATTCTTCTGTCTTCAACCACTTTATAACCCGGGCAGAAGAAGGAATCATTTAAGGACACTACCCCCTGTTCTAATGCTGCAGTAGCAGTCACTATTTTAAAGGTGGAACCAGGCTCATAGGTATCACTTATACTGGCATTCCTCCACATATTGTTTAGTAATTCATTAGTCTTTTCACTTGTTAAGGAAGTAGAATCCATTCCTTCTAACATATTATCTGTTAATGTATATGGATCATTTAAGTCGAATTCCGGAACATTTACCATGGCATAAATTTCACCATTTTGCGGGTTCATCAGAATCAACTTAACATAATTGGCATTTTTAGCCTCTAATATTTTAAGTGCTGCCTGTTCGGCATACTTTTGAATATTTACGTCGAGACTTATGTATAGATCATTTCCTGGTTGCGGTTCTATTCTGTCTTCAGCAGCATTTTCAATCTCTACACCATAGGCTGTCGTAAGCGTAAGAATCGTTCCGTCAACACCCTTTAAATACTTATCATAGGCTACTTCTAAGCCAATGATTCCTTGGTTATCACTTCCGGTAAAACCGATAACCTTAGAAGCCAGACTCCCAAAAGGGTAATACCTTTTATAGTCTTCATCCACCATAACTCCATCTAAATCGTAGTCTCTGATAGCATCCGCTACTTCTTTCTCAACATTTGATTTTATTCTTTCAATGGAGGAGTTCTTTTCTACTCTCTTGCGCACAGCTGCTTCACTTAAACCAAGTTTTTCTGATAATACTTTTATAACTTCTTCAGGCTTCGTAATTTGACTATGTATAACCGATATGGTACTAACCGGTTTATTTGTGGCAATTGCAGTTCCGTTTTTGTCATATATTATACCACGCTCTGCTTTAATTGCCCTTTCTCTTTCATGCAGTTCCTGAGCTCTTTGGGCGTAATCCGCTGACTTTGCTATCATTAAATAACCAAGTCTCATGGTCAAACCTACCGCCGCCAGGATGATAACTGAAACAACGACAAGTACATTACGCCGGTTAAAGGTTTTATTTCTAGCCATAGGGAAACCTCATATCTCTTATTGTTTTATTTTATTACAGATAATATGAGGTTATGTATATATATTTTAAAACAGTATGTCACTATTTATTTCATCAAGAACAGGACAAACCGCTATGCCTGAATATGACTTCCTTAATCACCCGTAGGAGGTGCCTCCTCCTCATCTTCAAAAGGCAGGGCATCCATATTAAATTCATCATTTGCAGATTCGTCATCATCCGTTTTTTCAGTTTCACCGTTTTCTGTACTATTCGGCTGTTCATCATTCCCTGCTTGATTCTGGTTCGCTTGCTGGTTTTCATTATCCGTTTGGTTAACCTTATCCTCCTGATTCTCTGCGTCTGCATTCTCATCTTCCGTATTTGCTTTTTCGGTTTCGGAGTTCTCTGCCTTCTCCTCTGTATTCAACTTTCCGGTTGGCATTACAGGAACTACAACGTTACCAGAGGTATCAATTTCCTCCGTAGGATATATACCTAAGAACGGAAGAATCTCACTTAATATTTTGCTGGCTACAGCAGTTGCTGCTGCTGCGGTCTGTGGTCCCTTCTGTGGGTCATCAATAACAACATAAATTACTGCCTCCGGTTTATCTGTCGGAACTACGCCGATAAAGGACACTATATACCTTTTATCCTCTCTGGGCTGTTTCTGAGCTGTACCTGTCTTCCCGCCAATCTTATAACCACTGACCTTGGCAGTTTTCGCTGTTCCGGCATCCACTGTTTCAAATAATGCCTGCCGTAAGAATTTTGAAGTCTCTTCTGATACACTATTTCTAACTAGAACCGGCTCCTTATTAGACACCACGGCTCCGCTGTCATTGAGCACCTGCTTTACCAAATGGGGTTCATAATAATATCCGCCATTCACTAAAGAAGAAAAACCTGCTGCCATTTGTACCATAGTAACCGTATTCGTCTGACCAAAACTGATGACAGCAAGGTCAACCGGAGTTGTCTCTTTTGCTTTTTTCAATAAACCCGATTCTTCTCCGGGTAAGTCAATTCCTGTTTTCTTACCAAGCCCAAAACGGGTTTCATAATCGTATAACAGCTTACTTCCTTCTTTTTTACCAATCTCCATGAGCGCATCATTACAAGAGAACATTAAAGCTTCCGTCAAAGTAATAACTCCATGTCCTGGTGGCTTTTTATTGCACTTAATTTTAACTCCATTTACAATCTCTATGCCATCACAATTAAAAGTATCTGTGGAATGGATAACTGCTTCCTCTAGTCCCGCAGCTATTGTAAAAGGCTTGAAGGTAGAGCCTGGTTCGTAATTATGACTAATTGTGTAATTTTTCCATATCTTGCTTAAAGCATCTACTCTCTCTTTATCATTCATAGCTTTAATATCTGCTTCAGAATAAAAAGATGTTAAATCGGCCGGATTATTTAGGTCATATTCATTCTTAGTTGCCATAGCATAGACTTCACCATTGTTTGGATTCATAACAATTACGCCCATATCCACAGCATCGAATTCCTCAATAAAATTATTAATGTGTTTTTGCACAATTCCCTGCACATTGGCATCAATGGTAGACACTAAGGTATTACCATTGGTTGCAGACTTTACTGTCTTTTCTAATTTTAACTCTGTATCAATATATCCATATTCCACACCGTTAGTTCCGTTTAATTCATTATTGTAGTACTGTTCAATCCCCCAGTTCCCTACATTACCGTTGGAAGTAAAGCCCAGCACGACACTTGCCAGAGAATTATAAGGATACTTTCTAACATAATCTTCTTCAAACCATACGCCTTGAATATTAGAGTCTTTTTCCTGCAAGGCTTTGAATTTTAGCATATCCTCATAGCTGATTCCTTTTAAAAGTATCGTATATCTGCTTTCCGCTTTATTATTAATAATATCAGACATAGCCTCTTCTGTTATCTCATAACTGGACAGCAGTGCCTTTTTAGTCGGCAATATGTACTCTTTATCTCCAAGCAGATGTTTTACATCCAATATAACATTATAGACTTTTTCACTAACAGCAAGTACCGTTCCATTCCTGTCTAGAATACTTCCTCTTTTGTAAGGAATCGTAGTACTGGTATATGTCTGCTGGGATAACACCTTTTTTTCAAACCGCTCTCCATCCTCATGGTTTAATTGTATAAGTCTGAAAATTAATCCCATCATGGATATAATCAAAACAGAAAATACAAGCAATAACTTTGCTTGCATTTTATTTGTGAATTTCTTAACTTTACTTTTATTTCTATTTCTCATAAAGCTACTCCTCTGTTAAAGATACCCAACTGTGGCAGCTTTATAGCCGTATGGCTCATTATAGGCTGCCACATTCTCAGTTTCCCTTTAAAAACTTTTCCAGTAATGATTCTGCTTCTATTTCCGGAACTTCTCCGTATTGTCTCACATAATCACTTAAATTGCTTTTATACTTAAGGATTTGATCACTATCCGGATACATCATTCCCAGTTCTTCGGTAGCTACCTGATAGATATAACTTAAGTCTAACGAAGTATTTACTTTTGATAAAGCCGCATCATTTTGATTCTGTAACTTTAATAACTCCCTCTCAAGATTGGTTATTTCGTTATTCATCTTTGTAGTATTAGCCTGCACACCCAGATACTCTACGCAGGTATAGAACGTTATCCCTATTGCAACCGTTAGTATCAAGATTCCAAATAAATCAATTCCGGGTTTAGCCTTTGCTCTTCTCTTCGGTTTTTTAACCGGTTGTCTTAAAGGCCCTCTATCCGGTGCTGCTCCTTCCCCGTCCTGATAATCGGGAAGTACTTCCAGCCTTCTGGCTGCCGTTCCATGGACAGTATACGGATTGGTTTGAAAATTTCGTCTTTTAGCCTCCATGCTTTCCCCCTCAATTTTTATAAATGTCTTTCAAATACTCTAAGTTTCGAACTTTTCGATCTTTTGTTTTCAATAACTTCCTGCTCAGAAGGTAAAATCGGCTTTCTCGTTACCACCTTACCTTTTGATTTGTTACCACAAACACAAACAGGAAAATTCGGCGGACATGTACACGGAGCCTCGCTTGTCCTAAAAGCACTCTTCACAATACGGTCCTCTAAGGAGTGAAAGGTAATAATACATAATCGCCCATCTTCCCTTAAAAGTTCAATCATATCTGCTAATGACTGATTCAAAACTTCCAATTCGTGATTTAATTCTATACGGATAGCTTGAAATGTTTTTTTTGCAGGATGTCCCGTATTTATCCTAAGTTTCATAGGTATAGCAGCCTTTATAGCTTCTGTTAACTCATCTGTTGATTCAATTGGCTTGACTTCTCTCATACGGACAATGTGTTTTGCAATATTTTTCGCGAACTTGTCCTCTCCATAATCACGTATAATCCGGTATAAGTCATACTCACTATAGGTATTTACAATATCCTTGGCTGTGAGGCTATTTCTTGTGTCCATCCTCATATCTAGCGGTGCATTCTCTTTATAAGAAAATCCACGTTCTATCGTATCTAATTGATGTGAAGATACACCCAAATCCAACAAAATACCATCTACTCTATCTATTCCAAGATCTTTTAATACTTGTTTTATCTGAACGTAATTGCTTCTAACAATTGTTACTCTGTCTTTATAATCCTCTAACCTCTTACTGCCTGCTTTTATGGCAGCTTCATCCTGATCAATTCCAATTAACTTGCCGCCCTCACCTAATCTCTTGCAGATTTCTAAGGAGTGTCCTCCTCCGCCTAAGGTACCATCAACATATATTCCATCTGGTTTTATGGCAAGCATATCAATTGTTTCATCTAACAGTACCGATTTGTGTTTAAAATTTGTGTTTTCATTAAAAGTGTCCATCTCTAATCTCCCTTAAAAACTTAGTCCAAACTCTGACATATGTTCAGCAGCCTGATCCATATTCTCATAATCATTGTTGCTTTCCCATCTTTCCTTACTCCAGATTTCAATTTTGTTTAAAACGCCTACAAAAACAATATCTTTTTCTAAAGCTGCCTGCTCTCTAAGTTTTGTGGGAATCAAAATCCTGCCCTGCTTGTCCACCTCACAACTGGCGGCACCAGCCATAAAATATCTTTGGAGTTGTCTGGCTTCCTTTGTTCCTGGCAGGTTTTTTAACTGGTTTACGAAGTTCATCCATTCATCATTAGGATACACAAATAAGCAGCCATCTAAACCCTGGGTTACTACAAATTCATCACCTAAGGTTTCTCTGAACTTTGACGGTATAATTATTCTTCCTTTTCCATCTATGGAATGATTGTATTCTCCCATGAACATAAAATGCACCGCCTAACTAACCACTTGCTACCACTTCGCACCACTTTACTCCACTTATAAGGTTATTTTATACCACATTAGGGAATATATCAAGTATTTCTAAGCAAAAAAAATACAAGCTTTCCAACAAATTTCTGAAAGTTTGTATTTTTATGCAAAAATAATGCAATATGTTGTATTTATCAGTATAATAAGACAATATAAGCCAATAACTTGGCGAAAAAGGGGGGATAGGGCTTTAGTCCTATTCCTCCTTTTGTTTTTCTGAATTATCAGGTAATTTTATACATTACTGGAAATTATTACACATTTTCCTTGTAGAATTAAAAAGCTTTCACAGTTTTTAATTTTATACGCTTATAAGCAATAATAAAAAGCGAACAGATTACTAATATAATAGATAACAATTGAGACACTGCTATGGGTGAATTACCTAAAAACAATTGGTCCGTTCTGATTCCTTCAATCCAAGCTCTTCCCAGACCGTAACCAGCCAGATATAACAGGACAACTTCACCGTCAAACTTTTTATACTTCGAGTAGATGATTAGAAGTATCAGCAAGATTAAATTCCATAGGGATTCATACAAAAAGGTTGGGTGAACCTGAATGTAGGTTATTCCATCAATAATGACAGGATTATTCCTGATTTCCATAATGTTATTATAGATTTCTGTCTTTCCAGTATACTTTTGTGCCAACTGTTCCACCGGCATTGTGTAGTCATAGCTAACATCTCTTAAATCTAAAAGCATAGCAAAAATTCCATCAGTGTACTTACCAAATACTTCCCGATTAAAAAAGTTACCCCATCTACCAATAATTTGACCGGTAATAAGTCCAAGACAACCTGTATCCGCTAATAATCCAAAGGATATTTTCTTAACTTTTGTGTATACAAAAGCTGTTATAACTGCTGTTATAACCCCACCATAGATTGCCAGTCCGCCGTTACGAGTATTAAAAATATCTATTAGATTATCTTTAAAATCATCCCAGCTAAATACAACATAGTATATTCTAGCTCCAATCACTGACAGTATGATAGCATATAATGCAAAATCTAAGTACAAGTCCTTATTCTGTCCCGTTCTTTTCGCCTGCCATTCCGCTACCAGATATCCCATTGCCATACCAAAAGCTATAAGCATACCGTAATACATAATCTTAAAACCAAAAATTTCGATGAAAGAGCCTACATTTTTTAATTCTATTCCCAAATTCGGAAACATAATACTCGTCGCTACACTAATCATCATACTTTACACCGCTTTCTTATACATTGAATCGGAACAGAACAACGTCACCATCCTGTACAACATATTCTTTTCCCTCAGAACGCACCAAACCTTTTTCTTTTGCCAGATTGTAACTTCCACATTCCACAAGATTCTGATAGCTAACTATCTCCGCCCGGATAAAACCTCTTTCAAAATCCGTATGAATCTTTCCTGCCGCCTGAGGAGCTTTAGTCCCCTTTGTAATAGTCCAGGCTTTTGTTTCCTTAGGGCCGGCTGTTAAATAGCTAATCAACCCCAGGATATGATAACTTGCTCGGATTAACTTCTCAAGACCGGACTCTGAAAGTCCCATTTCTTCTAAAAACATCTTCTTTTCATCTTCATCTAATTCCGCTATTTCTTGTTCAATTTGTGCACAAATAACAAAAACTTCAGAATTTTCACTTTTTGCAAATTCTCTAACTTCTGCAACCTGAGAGTTATTTTCTCCATCATCTGCTAGGTCATCTTCTTTTACATTGGCAGCATAAATAACCGGTTTGTAGGTAAGTAGATTGAGACTCATTAAAAGTTCTAGTTCTTCATCATCACCAGGTGTAAAGGTCTTAGCCAATTTACCATCTTCTAGGTGACTCTTTAAAACACCTAGCATGTCCAATTCTTTTGCAAGTGTCTTGTCATTCTTAGCCCCTTTTGAGGTACGGGCAATTCTTCTTTCCAGAATTTCAATATCAGAAAATATCAATTCCAGATTAATGGTTTCAATATCACGTAATGGATTTACAGAACCGTCAACATGGATAATATTACTGTCTTCAAAGCATCTTACTACATGAACAATTGCATCAACTTCACGGATATTTGATAAGAACTGGTTGCCTAAGCCTTCTCCTTTGGAAGCACCCTTTACCAACCCCGCAATGTCAACAAATTCAATGGCTGCTGGTATTACTTTTTCTGTTTTATATAAATCTCCTAATACCTTCAATCTTTCATCCGGCACCGGCACAATACCTATATTAGGGTCAATTGTACAAAAAGGATAGTTTGCTGACTCCGCTCCTGCTTTCGTTAATGAGTTGAATAATGTACTTTTTCCAACGTTGGGTAAACCTACGATACCTAATTTCATATAATTCTTCCTTTCAGTCTTTTGCTTCAATTACGATGAGAATACCGGATTGTAGTTTAATCTCCGCCTTCTCTTCTATTATCTCATTACTTATTCCAAGGCTTTCATAAGAATTCATGTCTTTATCCTTTAGCGGATACAAAAAACCCTGTAAAGTAACCTTCTGGACCAGCTCCGTAAAAGGCTGTAGGGAGATATAAGGTCCGTGTAATTGCTCTTTTGTTATACATATATTCTCATTTATCAGATATATTTTATTATGTTCATCTATAATGTATGCTTTTCTATGTTCCTTAAGTGAAATATTCAAAAGATGAATATTGGCAAGGGTATGGTCAAGCCTGGTTCCTGTTGCTCCAAGAAGGACGATTTCCATTGCACCTTTCTCTATTGCCAGTTCAAGAGCAAGCTGGGTATCGGTTGCATCCTTCATTGGATTAAATTCCAGAAAAATACTTTCACTGGAGTTCTTTCTATAATATTCCAGTATCTCCTCCGGCACTGAGTCAAAATCCCCAACAATGAAAGAAACCGGGATACTAAGTTCCTTAACTGCTCTAAGTCCGCTATCCACAGCTATAACCAAATCAAAATTCTGATTTTTTAAATATTCTTTTGCAAAAGGGATTGATATACTTCCTCCGGTTATAATCAAGGCTCTTATCATTTCTTATATCCACTGTATATTACAGCAAAGCTGCTATACTGCTGCCAATCAATAATCTGATTAAAATGACTTGAATTCATTTAACAAAAAATTATCTTTGGCATCCTTTCCTTCATTCGATTCCGTTATATTACAGCTTAAATATTTCTTTAAATCCTTTTATATTCCCTTCAATATCTCCTCCAAAGACAGCTGTTCCTGCCACAATAACATTGGCACCGGCTTTAACTACTGCAGCTACATTGTTGCTTGATATTCCTCCGTCCACTTCAATATCTACTGAAAGATTTTTATTATCCAAAATGCCCCTTAAACTTCGTATTTTATCAAATGTGAATGGTAGAAACTTCTGTCCGCCAAAACCTGGATTGACACTCATTAACAAAACCATGTCTAAATCTTCTAAGATATAATCCAGGGTTGAAAGGGATGTAGAAGGATTCAGGGAAACACCGGCTTTTAATCCTAATTCTTTTATTCTTGCCACCGTACGGTTTAAATGCTTACAAGCTTCTGCATGGACAGTAATAATATCTGCCCCTGCTTTGGCAAAATCTTCAAGATAACGTATGGGTTCCTCAATCATTAAATGAACATCAAATACTAATTTTGTCAAAGGTCTTATTGATTGTATGATAGGTATTCCAAAAGAAATACTTGGTACAAATGCACCATCCATTACATCGATATGCAGATATTCTGCCCCCGCAGCCTCCACTTTTTTTATCTGATTACCCAGATTGGCAAAATCTGCAGCCAAAATTGACGGTGCTAACTTATACATACGATTTCTCCTTGCTTATACTTAATTTTATACAATTGCGAAACTCTTCGTCTAGCGTAATGTAGTAAACGAAATCACCAAAATAAAGGTGACTTGCCACTAATCGTAACCTATTTTGGTGATTTTCACTAGTTCCATCACATAAATGGCTGTTTCGTACTTGCGTATCTTAATATTTCTTTATATTCTTTAGTTCTTCATATAAAACACTATAATTTTCATAGCGGATTTCACTTATTTTTCCGGATTTAACGGCATTCTTTACAGCGCATCCCGGTTCATTAATATGCACACAGCCCTGAAAACGGCAGGCATCTTCATAGTCTCTAAATTCCATAAAATAATTTTTTAACTCTTCCTTTTCCATGTCATTTACATATAATGAACTGAATCCAGGTGTATCGCAGATGTAAGTACCCTTTTGAATATAAATGATTTCAGAATGCCGTGTGGTATGTTTACCTCGTTTTATCTTATCGCTGATTTCTCCGGTCTCCATATCCGCTTCAGGCTGGATATGATTGACAATAGATGATTTACCCACACCGGAAGGCCCTGCTACTACCGAAGTTTTGTCTTTCAATAATTCTTTAAGTTTTAGAAGACCTTCTTCTGTATAGGTACTGGTAAATATTACGTGGTAACCACACTTTTTATAAATCGCTTCTAACAAGAGAATGTCATCTTCAGTGACAATGTCTCTTTTGTTAAAACAAATAATGGTTTCAACCCGCTGTTTCAACATTAAAACCAGAAAACGATCTAAGAGATTTAAATTAGGTGCTGGATCTGCCGCAGCAAAAATAACTACGGCCTGATCCACATTAGCTACTGCCGGACGGATTAACGCATTATTTCTGGGCAAAATCGCCGTTATATTGCCTTTATTTCCCTCTTCATCCAAAACATCAATCGAGACATTATCACCTACTAAAGGTTTTACTTTTTGGTTACGAAAAATTCCTTTTGCTTTACACTCATAAAGACCGTGCTGTTCTACATAGACATAATAGAATCCTGCAATTCCTTTAATAATCTTTCCTGTCATTAGTTTGTCACCGGATTCAGATGTACTTTCCAGGAAGTTGGATATTGCTCATACACCACATATACACCATTTTCCTGTACAGCACCATCTGCTCCCGCATCTGCATATCTTCCTACATACATATGAAGAGTGGCATTGGCTTTACTGTCTGTTACAATATCCACTGCATAAGGGAAATCATCATAAGTTAATTCTGTTTTCTCAATAACAGTAGAGGTTCCTTTTTGATCTAAAATAAATTTGATAATACCACTATCGCCGGAATAGTCAAACGGATTCTCATTAACATTTACCTGTCCGAAGTAAGATGTATATTCTGGTTGCTGTATTACTCCTGAACCACGACTTATTACAATATCAACCGTGGTATCTTTCTTTACAGCCGTACCGCTTGCCTGCCCTTGTTTCATGACCTTATCTTTTTCATAAGTTTCTGAATAGTCTTCTGTAACATTACCTAATTTCAGACCTAAAGCATTTAATTTACTTTCTGCTTCGGATTTGGTTGAACCTAATAAGTCGGGCACATTAACGGTTTGCGGTCCATTGCTTACAAACACAACTACCGTATCACCCTTAACGACTTGTTTGCCCCTCTCGGGACTGGTTTTAATAATTCTGCCCTCTTCTATTTCATCATTGTCCTCAAACTCATGCTCTACTACAAGTCCTTTTTCTTCTAATTTAGTAACAGCCTGGCTGTCAGTTAAATTATAGACATTAGGTATTTCAAAGGATTCAGCTCCTGTACTTACACTTAGTTCAATTTTTGCATCCGCATTGACTTCCGTCCCTTGTTTCAAACTTTGTTCGAATACAATACCTTCTTTAAAATCATTAGAAGCGGCTTCTTTAGACACAATATTCAGACTTTGAGATAATTCATAAAGCTGCTTCTTTGCATCCTCTAAAGAAAGTCCTACAACAGATGGAAGAATGATAGTCTCCACTTCCTCAACTTCTGGTGTGGGCGATGGTGAAGGTGTAAC
Organism: Anaerocolumna cellulosilytica; assembly: GCF_014218335.1. Lineage (GTDB taxonomy): Bacteria > Bacillota > Clostridia > Lachnospirales > Lachnospiraceae > Anaerocolumna > Anaerocolumna cellulosilytica. The sequence goes on from NZ_AP023367.1 coordinate 3,449,475, forward strand.
AGTTATGGTTGGCTCCGGGTCGTTATTATTCTTATTGCCACTGGGGAATAGATTTAATATATTTACAACGATGAAGATTATAAGAATTACCAACACAACACCTGCTGCAATAGAACCAATGAAAACAATTTTTTCTACTCTTGGGTCAACACGGTCTAAATCATCCTCTTCTTCAGCAGTTTCTTCCACCACTTCCGTTTTTGTGCGTCTGCCATCAGTGGCTTGAAATAAATCCGCAGTCGTATCAAAGTCAGCTGTGCTTTTTGTAGCATTTTTTATATGATTAACTTCATCATCTGATATCATAATAGTCGGAGAATCACTAACTGCCGCAGGAGGGATAACTACAAAATCACCATTGGGATTTGAAATTGAGCGTTTTAAATCGGTAATAAGTTCTGAAGCTGTCAGATAACGTCTCTCCGGTTTTTTCTGCATACACTTTTGTACAATTTTTTCAATGCTAAGTGGTATGTTCGGATCCAGCTCACGTAATGGAGTAGCTTCTCCTTGAATATGCAGCAGAGCAACAGACACAGTATTATCCCCTGCAAAAGGAACCTGACCTGACAGCATTTCATACAGTGTCACACCTAAAGAATAGATATCACTCTTTTCATCACTATAACCGCCTCTTGCCTGTTCCGGTGAAAGATAATGTACAGAGCCCATGGCATTAGAGGTTATGGTATTGGAATTCGTAGCTTTCGCAATTCCAAAATCCGTAACCTTTACTTTACCCTCTCTTGATATTATTATGTTCTGCGGTTTTATATCCCGGTGAATTATATGATTAAGATGTGCCGCTTCCATACCCATAGCTATTTGGATACCAATTCCGACTGCTTCCTTGATATCAAGCTTACCCTTTCTTTCAATGAAATTTTTAAGAGTAATGCCTTCAACCAATTCCATGACGATATAATGTAAACCGTTATCATCGCCAACATCGTATACGCTAACTATATTGGGGTGGGATAATCCTGCTGCCGACTGTGCTTCTCCTCTGAATTTTTTAACAAAATTCTTATCATCACTATACTCAGGTTTCAGTACTTTTATTGCAACGAAACGATTTAATCGATGGCATCTGGCCTTATAAACATCTGCCATTCCGCCAGAGCCTACTTTATCTATTATCTCGTATCGGTCACTGATAAACATTCCCGGTCTTAACATTCCATCTCACCTCTTTCTATAGTTTTACCATTACTATGGATATATTGTCTTTACCGCCGTTGTCGTTTGCTTTTTTTACTAAGATTTTAGCTGCAAGCCCTAAATCCTCTTTATTATCATTTACTATCTTCATAATTTCCTTATCATCCATCATATTCGTCAACCCATCCGAACACATTAACACAATATCGTCGGGTTTTAATTCAACCTCAAAATAATCCGGTGAAACGGTACTTCCTGCACCAAGTGCCCTTGTAATTATGTTTTTGTTGGGATGGAAACGCATATCCTCCCTATCTATTTCCCCTGTTCGAACCATTTCTTCAACCAAGGAATGATCCTCGGTAATTTGTTTTATATCCCCACGAATTATATATAACCTGCTATCACCTACATTGGCAACATAAAGAACTGAGTCTATAATTGTCGATACCACAAAAGTAGTTCCCATACCTTGCAGGTCATTTTTTTCTTTTGCCTCTTCCAAAAGCAAATCATTGGTATATTGTAATGCATCTGCAATCATTCCAATTGGAGTTTTTTGCTGGTTCTCGCGAATCCTTTTTGTAAATACCTCAACACAAAATCTGGAGGCATAGTCTCCGGCATTGTGGCCTCCCATTCCGTCAGCTACAATGAATAAGTTCGGTAATCCTCCAATGCTGTTCTCTTCACAAAACACATAATCCTGATTGATATGCCGCGATTCACCAACATCTGTTATTGAAAATGACTTCACGATTACACCTCCTCGACATCCAAACCCAGTCAAGTCCGTTTGGTTTCCTGGCTGACAGGTGGAAAATATTGAATACAGACTGAACCGTCTATTGTAATTAGTAATCCATTGTCTTGTCTATATAACTCTTTCTTAATTGCCCACAGGCTGCGTCGATGTCTGTACCCATTTCCCTTCTAATAGTAACATTAATTCTGTATTTTTCAAGTATATTTTTAAAATTTTGTATATTTTTAGCCTGAGATTGGCGATAATTTCGCTCTTTAATTGGATTAACCGGTATTAAGTTAACATGACAATTCATACCTTTTAATCTGCCCGCAAGCTCCTTTGCATACTCACTTAAATCATTGACCCCTTCTACCAGACTATATTCAAAAGTCAATCTTCGTCCTGTCTTCTTATAATAGTATTCACAGGCAGCAAGTACTGTATCCAAATCATATCGTAACGCTATAGGCATAAGCTCCCGTCTAACTGTATCATTGGGTGCATGCAAGGATAATGCCAGGGTAATCTGTAGCTCTTCCTCCGCTAACTCCTTGATTTTGTCAACCAGTCCGCAAGTAGATACCGTTATGTTTCTCTGGCTGATATTTAACCCTTTCTCATCCGATATTATATGAATAAACTTAATGAGATTTTCTAAATTATCAAGAGGCTCTCCTGTACCCATAACAACAACATTAGATACTCTTTCCCCTGATATTTTCTGAATTTTATATATCTGATCAAGCATTTCTCCTGTGGTTAAATTTCGTTCAAAACCATTAAGCGTAGAGGCACAGAATTTACAACCCATTTTACAGCCAACTTGTGAGGAAATACAAACAGAATTACCGTGGTGGTATTTCATCAAGACACTTTCAAGAACATTTTTATCCCTTAATTGAAATAAAAACTTGGATGTTTCTCCGGTATTTGATTCTAGCTTATTTAAAACCGTAAGATTTGCTATAGAGCAGTTTGCTTTTAATTGTTCTCTTAAGACTTTTGAAAGATTCGTCATTTCCTCAAAATCAGAAACTAATTTTACATGAAGCCATTCATAAATCTGATTCGCACGAAAGGTTTTCTCGCCTAAGGTTTCCAGAACTTTTTTTATATCTTCTATGTTTAGTGATTTTATATCTATCTTTTCTGAAATTATTTCTTGCACATTTTTTTACCATTGGTGAAGCTTAAAAAGCTCCTTTTACAATCCTTCCTTTTAATTCATACTTTTCTCTTAAACCTGGCAATAAAAAAACCGTCCGTACCATGGATTCCCGGCAGCAATTGTAAATATCCCTTTTTAGCTGTAGCAATCTTTAAACCTGGCGGCAATATCTCTTCTAAGGACTCTGGTGCAAAATCAAAGGTTTCTAAAAGCCATTTTACATTTTCTTCATTTTCACCGGGATTGATTGTACAGGTACTATACATTAATATACCACCTGGTTTTACATACTGGGTCACAACTTTTAGTATATCTCTTTGAAGCTGTACTAAGGATTTTTGCTTTTCTGTTGTCATATTATACTTAATATCCGGCTTCTTGCCTATTATTCCAAGACCAGAACAAGGTAAATCTGCAATCACAAGATCAGCCTTAGAAACACTTTCTTCATCAAGTATGAAAGCATCCCAAACCCTTGCTGTGATATTTCTATATCCCAGACGGTTTATGTTATCCTCAATCAGCCTAACCTTATTCTGCGTAACATCTCTCGCCTCAACATGTCCGCTTCCTTCCATTGTTTCTGCAATATGAAGTGCTTTTCCACCCGGTGCAGCGCAAACATCTATGACATAGTCACCTGGCTTTGCTTTCGATAACTCACCCACCAACATAGAGCTTTCATCCTGAACTTGAAAACATCCATTTAAAAAGGGTGTAAGCTGATTTAGATAATTATACTCAGATATCTTAAGAGCATAGGGCAAATACTCCCCATCGACTATCTTCACCTGGCTTTGTGTCAATGCTTCTTTCAACTCACTGACAGAAACTTTATTCAGGTTACATCTTATACTGGTTTCTTTTGAAGAGCTTAAAAATCCCTCAAGCATTTGTTTTACTGTATCGTAGTCATATTGGTTTAACCATCCCTTAATAATCCAATCAGGAATCGAATAGACAATGCTTAGGTATGAGACTTTGTCTTTACTTTCTTCCGGAAACTTTGCCTTATCCGGTTCTCTGATAATGCTCCTTAACACACCATTTACAAATCCAGACAAACCTGTAAAGCCACGCTTTTTCGTAAGTTTAACCGCTTCGTTGCAGGCCGCTGAAGGCGGAACCTCCATATACTTAATCTGATATAATCCCATACGCAATATGTTGCGAATAACAGGTTTCATTTTTAAAACCTTAACACTGGAGTATTGATTTAACAGATAGTCAAGGGTTATGATACGTTCTAAAGTTCCTTCGCACAGTCTGGTAATAAATGCTCTGTCCTGTTTCTTTAAATACTGATACTGATTTAACGTATTTGCCATTACCGTGTGACTAAAACTGCCTTTTTCCAAAATATCATTTAAGATATCAAAGGCTATCTCCCTGGGTGCCTTTCCTGACAGTTGATTTATTTTATCAGTCACGGTTTCTTCCTCCAAATAAAATGACAAGTCTTAACAATTGTAGTATGGAAGCTGCTGCTGCTGCCACATATGTGAGTGCTGCTGCACTTAATACTTTCTTCGTATGGGTAACTTCTTCACCATATAAGATACCCGTATCATTTAATATACGAACCGCTCTGGCAGAGGCATTAAATTCTACCGGAAGGGTTACTAACTGAAAGATTACTGCAAAAGAGAATAAAATGATTCCAAGGGTTATTAAAGGCTGGAACCAACTTAATACAACACCTACTATAATTAAAGGCCATGAAATGGCAGAACCAATGTTGGCAACTGGTACAAGGGCGGACCTTAATGTTAAAGGAATATACCCCTTATCATGCTGGATGGCATGACCACATTCATGGGCAGCTACACCGATTGCCGCTACAGAGGTTTGGCTATATACACTGTCTGACAATTTTAAAGTCTTACTCCTTGGATCATAGTGGTCTGTGAGATTGCCGCTTACATGCATCACTGTTACGTCATAGATTCCAGCGGAGTGTAGAATACGTTCTGCTGCTTGGGCTCCGGTCATTCCTGACAAACTTCTCACCTTGGAATATTTACTGAAAGTGGTTTTTACCACTCCTGATGCCGCCAATGATAATAAAGCACCGATTAAAACTAATATATACGTTGAGTCAATATAAGGATAGAAATATGGCATAAAACCCTCCTTTTCCGCACCTAATGGTGCTTATGCTTAATTCAATATGGTACCTTGCTGCAAATTGAAACCTCTTAAAAAGGCATCTACCGTTATTCGCTTCTTGCCTTCTAATTGAATCTCTTTTAACGCTAAACTGCCTTGACCTGTTTTTATAACAATCGAGTCTCTAGTTATTCTTACAACCTCTCCCGGCTGCCCGTCCATTGTTTCATCAAGAACCTCTGCATCCCATATCTTTAGGGTTTTCCCCTCTAGATAGGTATATGCACTTGGCCAAGGATTTAATCCTCTGATGAATCTTTCCAGTTTAATTGCCGGCTCCCTAAAATTAAGATGTCCCATGGCTTTATCAAGTACTTTAACATAAGTGGCTTCTGTCTCCTCTTGCTTTTCCCTGACTGCCGTTCCTGCTTCTATTTCTTCAAGTGCCTTAAGAAGAAGGCTTCCTCCGCACACTGCAAGCTTATCATGAAGGGTTCCCGCTGTTTCCTTGGGGGCAATAAGGATTTCTTCTTTTAATATCATATCTCCCGTATCAATTCCTGCATCCATATGCATAATCGTTATACCGGTTTTTTCTTCTCCATCAATGATTGCCCACTGGATAGGTGCTGCACCACGGTATTTCGGAAGTAGTGAAGCATGTACGTTAATACAGCCATATTTAGGAAGTTCCAACACTGATTTTGTTAGAATCTGTCCAAATGCCGCAACCACAATAATATCCGGATTGATTTCTTTTAATATTGCAAGAAAGGCTTCCTCCTTTGCTTTCAAAGGTTGATATACCGGTATGTTATGATTAAGAGCCAGTTCTTTTACCGGAGACGCCTGCATCTGTTTTCCTCTTCCCTTGGGCTTATCCGGCTGTGTAACAACAGCCTGGATATGATGTTTTGAATGTATTAACTTTTCTAATATTACTGCTGCTATTTCTGGTGTTCCCATATATACAATATTCAAATGATTACCTCCTGAACCTGCAATTTTATTATTACAAGTTATACCTATTATATAAGAAGGAAAAGATAAAATCCATACTTTAAGAAAGACTTTAGGATTCCTTAATATATTTTTAATCCGTATTATTTATTTCTTTTTATTCTTCTCTTTCTGCCGTAGAGTGAAGACCACCCACCACTTTATCAACGTATAATTCGCCATTGAGATGATCGATTTCATGACACAGCGCTCTGGCTAAAAGCTCGTTTCCTTCCACAATAATCTCTTCCATTTTTTCATTGAATGCTTTCACTTTAGCATAATTAGGTCTTGTTACCACGCCCGATTTACCCGGAACACTTAAACAGCCTTCTTCTCCGGTCTGTTCCCCATCCGTTTCTAGAATTTCAGGATTTATTAATATAATGGGACTATCTCCTTCCGGCGATACATCAATTACTACCAGCCGTTTTAATATACCTATCTGAGGTGCTGCCAGCCCTACACCCTCCGCATCGTACATGGTATCTAACATATCCTCAATTAATGTTTTTAGTTTTGGTGTAACTTCTGTAATTTCCTTTGATTTTTTTGTTAATATAGAATCTCCAATTACCCGTATATTTCGTATTGCCATAATATCATCCTTCCTTTTTCCTTTAATCTTCTGCTGTTAATAGCTGTTCATTGGGTCAAAATCGAATTGTACCGTACATCCATTAAATTGTTCTGAATAATTAATATACCCCTCCAGATAGTTTTTCAATCCAATGAGAACTCTGTATTCTAATTGTTTTATATATAGCATAAAGCGATATATATCATTCGCTCTGGAAAGTGACGCCGGAGCAGGCCCGATTACAACCGTTTCTTTCTCAAAGCCTTCCGCAGAAAGCCACTCTTTTGTTGCACCGCTTATTAATTCAGATGCCAACAAGCCCTTTCCTTCATCTTTAGCTGCAATTAATACCGCCAGAATGTGAGCCGCCGGCGGATACATAAGCATTTTGCGATAATTCATTTCCTGTCTGTAAAATCCCTCATAATCATTATGACTAGCAGCTACAATGCTGTAATGCTCCGGCTGATATGTCTGTATAACTACTTCTCCCGGAAGTTTCCCTCTTCCTGCCCTTCCTGCCGCCTGAGCTAACAGCTGATACGTCCGTTCAGAAGCTCTGTAGTCAGAAGCGTAAAGGGATAAATCTGCAGCTAATATTCCTACCAGAGTTACTCTGGGAAAATCATGCCCTTTAACAATCATCTGGGTACCTACCAGTATATCTGCCTCCTGGTTAGAAAATGCTGCTAATATCTTTTCATGACCATCCTTTTGTTTTGTTGTATCCATATCCATTCGCAGTATCCTTGCTCCAGGAAATTCTTTTCTTACCATCTCCTCTACTTTCTGGGTACCTGTCCCAAAGGAGGCAATGTACTTTGAACTACAGGAAGGGCATTTATCCGGCATTGCGGCTTCATGTCCGCAATAATGACATACCAGCTTCCCGTTATTATGAGCTGTCAGGGAGATATCACAGTGAGGACATTTCATAACATATCCACAGCTACGACAGGATACAAAGCCGGCATAGCCACGCCTGTTAATAAAAAGCATAATCTGCTCTTTCTTTTGAAGTCTGTCTAGCATAAGTTCTTTTAATCTTATGCTAAATATAGATTTATTTCTCTTTTTTAATTCTTCCCTTAGATCCTCCACCCATATATCCGGCAGGCAGCCATCTCCGTTTCTTGTTGGCAGAGTATATAATATATATTCTCCTTGCAGTGCTTTATAATAGGCTTCTAAAGACGGGGTAGCTGATCCAAGTATCACACCGGCACCGGAAAGCCTTGCCCGTTCTATTGCCACCTCTCTGGCATGATATTTAGGCGGATGCTCACTCTTATAACTTCCCTCATGTTCTTCATCAATAATAATTAAACCCAAATCCTCAAAAGGAGTAAATAAGGCTGACCTGGGACCTATCATAATATCAATGTCACCATTCTTCGCCCGCAGATACTGGTCATACCGTTCTCCCTGAGAAAGTCTTGAATTCATGATAGAGACTCTGTCACCAAACCGATTATAAAACCGCATAACCGTCTGATAAGTTAGTGCAATTTCCGGAATCAGCATTATAACTTGCCTCCCCTGTGATATTACCTCTGCTATAATTTCAATATAGACTTCTGTTTTACCGCTGCCGGTAACTCCATGCAGCAGGCAGGCCGTATAAATACCCTCCCTGTATTTATTAATAATGTCCTCCACAATTTGCTTTTGCTCCGGTGATAATATAATATCCTTTCGATTTGATGCAGTTGCCTGTACCGGATTCCGGTAAAGTCTTTTAGCATCAGTAGTAATGATACCTATATGTTCCAGGTCCTTGATAGTCTGTCTGGCTATGTTTAGTTTGTTGACTGCCAAATCATAATCCAGTTCTTTTTCCTTAAGAAGCTCTTCTAATAACCTGACCCTGCCACGGTTATTCTTCTTTTTTGAAAGTTCTAAGAATTCATGTGCTTCCTCTGTTGCAGCTATTAGGCGAATACTTTTCTTTTCCTTTGCTTTTACAGACTTTTTAACCGGTATAACCGTCTTTAATGCATCGTTCATGGTAGCACCAAAGGTTTCCTTAATCCAATATGCAAGGTGTATTAGCTGACTTTCAATCACCAATGCATCGGTTATAATCTCATGAATTGGTTTAATGGCCTCTACCTTCCAATTGGGTTTGCTGGATATATTAACAATATATCCTTTTATAAAACGATTCCCTTTGCCAAAGGGTACTAATGTCCTTGCTCCAATAACCGCCTTCGCAAGAAGCTCCTCCGGTATAGAATACTGATAGGTTTTATCCAGGTTTTCATGGGATATGTCCACAATAATATCTGCATATTTAATTGACACGCCAATCACCTGCCTTTACTTTCACACTTATTTAAAGTGAGCTATTAAATAGTTCACAATTTCATCAGTCTTCATACCTCTGGATCCTTTTACCAGTATTCCATCACCAGGTTTTAGATAACTTCTTAAAAAGTCAGAAACCGTCTGGTTATCATCAAAGCAATATGTTTCTATTGGTGATTTTTGATCCTTCACTGCCTGTGCAATATAGGCAGCATCTTCCCCAACGGTTATCAGAGCATCCACCTTCAAGGAACTGATGGTAACGCCTACCTCATAATGGCATTGCTTTGATATTTCTCCTAATTCCTTAACGTCTGCAAGTACAGCAACTCTACGTCTCACATTCTCAAGCGCCAGTAATACCTGCACCCCGCTTTTCATAGAGTCAGGACTTGCATTATAAGAATCATCAATTATAGTTAAACCGTTTACCTCTTTTATCTGTCCCCTCATAGCTATGGGCAGATAATGTTTCAGCCCTTCCCCTGCAACAGCAGCCGGTATCTGATACAGCTCCGCAACCGCAAGCGCCGCAAGGGCATTATAAACATTATGAAGACCAAGCACTTGCAAAGTTATCTCTTCTTCCAGTAACAGTTTTTCTTCCTTTTGCTCATTATATGTTATCTTTTTATAAGTAAAACGAGTTCCTCCGTCTTGTGTTCGGATATCCTCAGCCAGATAAGTGCAGCCGGATGCCGTTCCATAAGCTATTCTTTTACAACCGGTCAGTTTTTCTTCTGTCACCTGACCTAATTTAAGTTCATCTAGAGCCTTGCCATTCTCAGGTATCAACTCGCATAACAAATCATCATTCCCATTAACAAAGAGTACCGAAGTTTCTGAAAAGCAATTAATAATATTTAGTTTCTCTTTTCTAATGTTTTCTCTGGTTTTTAGCTGCGCAATATGGGACACGCCGATATTAGTTACGACAGCCGTTTCAGGTCTTGCAATATCTGCAAGTCTTCCCATTTCTCCTTCTTCACTCATCCCCATCTCAATAACCGCAATTTCATGCTCGGGCTCCAGTCTTAACATCATTAAGGGAAGACCTACTTGACTATTCATATTGCCTTCTGTTTTTAATACACGGTATTTGGTTTCCAGTGCAGCTGCAATCATCTCTTTGGTAGTTGTTTTACCCACACTTCCTGTAATCCCTACTACCGGAACGGAAAATTTATTACGGTAATAGGTACCAAGTTGCTGCAACGCTTTAAGGGTATCTTCTACTTTAATATAGGCTTTATCTGTTTCATACTCTAATTCCCGACTGGTTAAGCACGCCTTTGCACCGTTTTCAAAGGCATCATTCATAAAATCATGTGCATCTGTTCTCTCGCCGATAATAGGTACAAACAAAGCATCCGGTGATAAATTTTTTGAATTGGTACTGACAGAAGTGACTGTTACACCAGTATCACCATATATAATGCCTTCAACCGCATCTGCAATCTCTTTTATACTTAAAGCTACCATAGATTTCCTGCTTTCTTTCCTGCTTTTTACTTTTTATTTAACTGTTTTTAATGCTTACATACGATTCTATAATATCTGTTTACCTTCTGCCTTTAATTCAGCAAGTATTTCACATATTAAATCTCTTTCATCCATCTTATACTTAACTCCACGAATTTCCTGATAATCTTCATGCCCTTTACCGGCTAAGATAATAACATCACCTTCTTGTGCATGTTCCATACAGTAGCGGATAGCCTCTTTTCTGTCAATAATTGCAATATAAGCACCATCCGCCTTCTTTACACCCGTTATAATATCGTCCAAAATAGCTTCCGGCTCTTCATCCCTAGGATTGTCAGAGGTTACAACTGTTAAATCTGCAAGCTTAGATGCTATTTCTCCCATTTCAAATCTTCTTAATTTGGAACGATTTCCACCGCAGCCAAATAAGCAGACCAACCGTTTCGGATTGTATTCTTTAAGAGTTGATAACAGACTTTCTAAACTCATAGCATTATGAGCATAGTCTATCATCATAGAGAAATTATCAGAAACCTTTACTGGTTCAACTCTTCCTTTTACCTTTACAGCTTCAAGTGCCTTTTGTATAACAGGTATTTCAATTCCAAAATGTCTGCAAATAGCAATTGCTGTAAGGGAATTGTAGACATTAAACTTACCCGGCACACCCAACATTACATCCATCTCTAACAAACCTCTCACCTGATAGGAAACTCCAAGTGTACCATCTTTACTGTGAAGGTCTATATTCGTTGCCTGTAAATCAGCCTTTTCACTGGTTCCGTAGGTTTCTAACGAACAAGTATGACCTTCTGTTACCTGCTCCATGTGGACATCATCACAATTAGCGATTCCTACCTTGCAGTTTTTAAATAACAACCCTTTGCAGGCCATATATTCATCAAAATCCTTATGTTCTGCCGGGCCGATGTGATCCGGTTCAATATTAGTAAAAATACCATAATCAAACGTGAACCCTGCTACACGGTTTTGCATTAATCCCTGTGAAGAAACCTCCATAACTACACAATCGCAGCCAGCTTCTTCCATTTTATGAAAATATTCCTGGATAACATAGGATTCCGGGGTCGTATTCCCTGCCGGTATTGCCTCTTCACCGATGATTGCTTCTATTGTACCGATAAGTCCAGTTTTTACACCGGCACCTTCAAGAATGGATTTTACCATATAAGCAGTTGTTGTCTTCCCCTTTGTTCCGGTAATACCAATGGTTTTTAATCTGGATGCAGGATAATTAAAATAAGCTGCGGACATACATGCCAAAGCAAGACGGCTGTTAGGCACTTGAATCACCGTTACCCCCTCCGGTACCTCAACCCTTTTTTCCACAATGACGGCTGCTGCTCCTTTTGCAGATACCTCCGTTACAAACTCATGTCCATCTTTAACGGCACCTGGAATACATACAAATACACACCCCTCAGACGCTTTTCTGGAATCATAAATTAAAGCAGTTATGTCTTTATCCACTGTTCCTTCTAAAATCTTATACTCTACCTTTTTTAAAAGATCTGATAACTTCATAAAATGTACCTAATGAAAAACTGTTCTTACTTAATATAAGTGGAACAGTTTCCAGCCACAAATGCAAGGTTGAAAGCGGCTTGGTGGCATATCCTTTCCTAAATTATATTTTCTTTCAGCCCGTTGTTTATACATTATTAATACTATATTACAAAATCCCATCCAAAATAATACTCTGGATGGGAATAATTCATGACAAAAATCGTATGTCAGTACTTAATTGATATGTTCCACAGCGAATGAACTTTGGCATATTTCACCGTTAATTATATAACACCTGAAAAACCTTGTCAATGAAGAAACAAAGTCACCAACAAGGTCAAGCAGAGGATTATACAAGCCAGTATTGCAGTATCTATTACAAATAAGACCACTCCATAGTTAAGATATACTCTTTTTCCAGTACACAAACCTTCTGTATTGCTTCTAAAAAGGGTAACAGTGAATTCTTCTCATTGGAAAGCTTGAGATTGTATTTGTGAAGAATTGCTAGGATAACATTCCATTCCTCTAAAATCATTTTTCGAATATTCACTATCGTAGAACAATCCTGAAATAATTTGCAATGCTGATAATATTGAGAACCAATCCTATCAACCATACGAATCGGTACTAATGTCTGAAAGAAAAGCTCATTCTTTCTATAGAATTCTTCCCACTGCCCCGGTTTATATAACTTTTCTTCTATATAATGAAGTAATTCTTCAACTCGGTTAATTCCTTGTATGATAAACCTTTGATTTTCCCGGTAGTTATTAAGAAAATTCTCTCTGGCTGAAAAAACGGAAGAATTGGTTTCTTTTTTCTCATAACTTATTATTACAATCTCTTTATTGGGATTATGCTCCGACTGGTATCCTAACCGAACTTCCTCACTACTACAGGTCCTTACTGCTGTATCAACTCCTATGGTATTAATATAGGTAATATTTCCGTTATATTCACTAAGTATCAACATGTAATTATTATAATGCCCCTTATGATAGACTTCTTCAATTGCTGCTATATAACAGGCATCCACAGGAACAAACAGAAAAAAATTCTTTTTCCGATATTCTTTTATTACTTGAATTAATTCCGGCACCATGCCTACTTTTTCTATTCTGAAGCCTTCCTCTTTCAACAATTGAAAAACATCTTTTTTACTTTTTCGGCTTACAGAAAGTAATCCTTCTTCCCCGTAATAAAAAATATCATTTTGTAAAACCGGTAATATGTCACCTCTAACTGAATAAATCAGAGAAATAATAGGATTATCATGACAGGAATAATAATATGTATCCTGAAATGGCTTAACCTCTAATATCCCCTCTGCCATATAAAACGCCCCTTTTCTTTTTAAGTAATGATATACGCTAATCTCCCCCAAGATTAATATAAAAAAATTCTTTTCACTCACCATATCTAAGCAGATTTGGTATGCAATGTAAACGAATGAATTATTTTTAACAACTTATAATAACATATATGGTATTTTTTGTAAACTTCCACCTGCTTGTGTTTCGCTTTCATCTACAATAGTACCTTTTAACAATTATTTTTTAGTATTTATTTACTATTTCCTCTATCTTACTAATAAGTTTAGGCTGAATGTGTGGATACGTTAAGTTCTCTGGAAGTGAATCAAAAAATACCACCTTTTCCATTTCAGAATCGGGCATAGGCCCAAATTCTTTGATATTAGCAAAATACAGCATGCCGTAGGACTCCTCATCTAACTCCTGTTTTTCATTATGATTCTGTGTCTCCTTATTTATTGTATTCTTTACTGAATAAACGCATACTGGATATATATCATAAATTATTGCTCCTGTTTCCTCAAAAAGTTCCCGTTTTGCAGCAGCTAATATATCTTCGCCGCTATCCCGGTGTCCTCCCGGCACTTCAAAGGTAGCTCTTTCCTTATGCTTACAATAAACCCATTGGTTTTGATATTTTGATACAATAACTGCAAATTTAAGCAGTTCATCTTCTACTGAATCATAAAAATGTACTTCAGTCATACTATCCTCCTTATAACAGTCAATCTTATCTAATTCGCATACCTTTGCCAACCCAAACATCAGTTCTATTTTAGCATAAAACTATTCTTTTGCCAACCCCTTCTTTTAATTCCCTGGCAGAACCGGTAACACATCTTTTAAATCTTCCCCTTCTATGATATACTCTTCTAGAGTATGCGTATTAAGACATGCCCTAATTAAATACATTTACATATTGTGTGAAATATGCAGATAGGAGTTAGATATGTTTTTTATTATGGGAATATCTTCTGGAGAGAAAAAAATTAATTTTGTTCAGACCTTTGTCTGTAATGTTTGTGGGCAATTCGGCAGATATGAAGTATTTATGACCTATACCTGCCTGAGCCTGTTCTTTATCCCCGTACTTCGCTGGAACAAGCAATACTACATTAAATCTTCCTGCTGTAGTACTATATATTCCATAGAAAAGGAACTAGGAAAAAGAATTCAAAGGGGAGAGCCGGTAACTCTTTTAGAGAGTGACTTAACGATAGCCTACACAGGTAATAATCGTTTTTCTTCAAAACAATGCCCGACCTGCGGCCGCATATCCGACCCAGAAGATTCTTTTTGTTCTAAATGTGGAAGCTGTTTATAAATTCTTACAAAGTTGATCTTTCGGATTAAAAGGGACGTTACAGGAAATAACTTATAGTATACAAATATAGAATAAATGAATATTTAGATAGATGTGCGTTCACACAGACAGGAGAACTATGGAAAAGAAACCTAAAATAACCACTCCAAGATACCAACAGATTGCAACCGATATTGCAGCAAAAATAGTCGACAAACAGTACTCTGTAGGAGATAAGATTTATGCAAGATCTTCCCTTGCCAGTACTTACGGAGTTTCTTCTGAGACAGCAAGGAGAGCTATTAGTATACTGTCTGACCTGAATATTGTAGATACTACAAAAGGCAGCGGAGTCGTGATAAAATCTTATGAAAATGCTTTAAAATTTGTAAGACAGTACAAAGATATACAGACTATAAATAATTTGAAGCATGAGATAATGGAAAGTGTGGAAAGACAGACAAAAGAACTGGAACATTTTAATCAGAGTCTTATTAAATTAATAGACCATACTGACCGTTTCCGTAGCATTAATCCATTTGTACCATTTGAATTAGAGATAACACCAGAAACTCCCTATCTTAATAAAACAATTGAGGAAGTTAATTTCTGGCATAATACCACTGCTACCATTATAGCTATCAAACGCAATGATTCCCTTATTATGTCACCCGGCCCTTATGCAGTCTTTATGGAGCAGGATATTCTCTATTTTGTCGGCGATGAGAACAGCCAGCAACGAGCAAGAATTTTTATGTATCCAGATAATACATCTACGAATAAATAACCAGCTATACTAAATGGTTATGAGAGGACTTTTTGCATCCTAATCACATAGCAGCCGCCAGCAAAGAGCTTAAAGGATAATGCAAAAATCCGCCTTGGTCTATAAAAACCGACCAGGGCGGATTTAATCTCATACATACTACTGTTTTATACTATTATTTTTTATCTACAAATTACTTCTTCCTTATTGATTTTTTAACACTTCCATTGCTGCAGCGTTGGCTGTATTCGCTTTCTCCGTCAAATCCGGCGCCAGATCATGCGCATTTACACCATTATTAAGTACCGCATCCTCAGCACCTGCATATCCTTCTGCTATAAAGGTACCAAAGCCAGGTATTATAGTACCTCCATATGGAATTGGTTCTTTACATTTTTCTAAGAATGCATCAAAGTACGGTCCTCTGCCATAAGAATCATCTGCTCCTGGGAAAAATTCTCTTACCTTTTCCCACACAGTAGAACTTAAAGTTATAGGAAGAGCATCCATGGACAATTTTGTTCCGTCTGCATTGGTCAGTGTGTTGTAAGCATCAATCTTTGCCAACCATCCTTCTTCATTCCAGTTCATGAATTTTAATAATTCATAGGCTTCTCTCGGATGCTCCGTTGCCGAAGATATTCCGCCAAAATCAAGTGTTCCCATTGAGTGGCTGCTTGAGGTTCCTTTGGCTCTTGGTACGTTATAAGGTACATAGACAAGACCAAGATCTAAGTATTCTTTAGTTGCAAATAAATTGTTAAACGTCCACCAGGCATCAAACTGATACGCAATTTTACCGGAATACGCTGCCCACATGGTTCTGTCACCAAAAGCAGCTTCTGCTTCATCTGTGTCATATCCCGGCGCATGATATTTACCATTTACCAACTCTGCTTGAATATTAATACCCTCTGCCCAGTTCGTCATATCGAATTTTGTACCATCCCAGCCGAATTCTCCCCATACATTATCATCCGAAGCAACTGGATACCAGGTTACCATGGTTCTATACTGGTTAAAGCCATAGATGCCCTGTTCTGGCACTGTCATCTTCTTAATAGAATTCACCAAATCTTCCCAGGTCCAATCGGTAGAAGGCATCTCTACATTTAACTGATCGAATACTGTTTTATTCGCAAATACTACTTCCGGGTAAAACTTAACAGGTGTTGCCCATTTTTTATCGGTACCGTAATAACCAAATTTTCCTTCTGAGATTGTTGTTAATACATTATCTGCTTCCAAATCATTTTCCCAATATTCTGTCATATCACCTAAAAGTTGGTTATTAATTGCAAAATCACATTCTCCTAAAATCCAGAAGGCATCCGGCATTTGTCCTGTAGCAACTAAGTTTAATAAAGAATCATTATATCCGTCAAGGGCAAGGGTAACTACTTCAACCTTAATATTAGGATACTTTTTCATAAACTGCTCGGCCAAGTGTTTTGTCAGAACTTCATTCTCCCAGGAGCAGTACGTTAATGTAATCTCTTCGGTAGTCATCGGTGGTAAAACTTTTTCAGTGCTGGCTGCTTCACCGTCTTCTCCTTCTAGAATTTCCTTTTCCCCATTATCAGTACTTACCGTCTCGCTTCCAGGATCTGATTCGTTAGCACCTCCGGAACTGCTGCATGCTGACAGTGCGGCAATGCACATTGCAAGCACAAGAATAAGACTTAATACCTTTTTCATGTTTTTCATTGAAAACATCCTCCTTTTTCCCATTCATTATTTAGTCAATTACGAAACAGTCATTTTATGTGATGGAAGTAGTCAATATCACCAAAAACAGGTTCCGATTATTTACAAGTCACCTTTATGTTGGTGCTTTCGCCTACTTCCTTGTTCTAAACAAAAAGTTTCACAATTGCCTACTACATTATTTCGTTTTTCCTTATATTAGAATAGAAGCCTGTGTGTGCTTCATTATTCTCCTGTAATCCCCGTACGGTCGATGCTTTCCACAAAATACTTTTGTAAAAAACCATACATTAACAACAAGGGCAAGATACTTAACATGGTACCGGCCATTTTTATAGATTCATTAATATTCCCCAATTGCTGCTGGTTTCCCTGATTGTACTGCTCATATATATTTTCAAAATTTTTAAGTTCCACAACCAGTGAGGTCCAGGCATTGGCACTTCCGGTTCCTTTTCCTGCTATAAATAAGGTTGTTAAATAGGATTCATTCCAATACCAGACAATGGAGAATAAAAATACGACCAGAATTGCCGGTGTGGCAGAAGGCAGGGATATCTTGAAAAAGGATTTAAAATACCCCGCACCATCAATATGAGCAGCTTCAATCAAGGCCTGTGGTACCTGCTTAAAGAACTGATAGAATATTAATATAAATATCTGTGCCTTTACACCTTGCCCCAGTAATGCCGGAAGATTAAATGCATGCAGTGTACCAATAAGCTTTAAATTCGTAAACAATACATAGGTAGGCATCATAGTTACCTGAGCCGGCAGTATAAAAGAAAACAACAGGATTGCCAGCATAATTTTTTTGCCTCGGAATTCAAATCTGGCAAAACCATAACCTATCACTGCACAAGTTCCCACCTGTATCAAGGTTGGGAGACCTGCGAGGATGATACTGTCTTTTAAAGACTTCCAAAAATTCATTACTTTAAAAGCATTTTTATAATTGCCAATATAAAAGTTAGAAGGAATCCACTTTATGGAAGCATCCAAAAGATCATCTAAGGACATTAGACTGGTGCTAATCATATACATAAGCGGATAGAGGTACACAAAGCCAATCCCAATCAACAAGACATACTTAATCAGTGTCGGTACGGCTCCCTGTCTGTCTTTAGAACCAAGGAAAACCTTTCTGAATTTGTCTTTATTAAATGTGGGAGGTATAAAATTTACTTTATCATTGCTTTTCATTTTCATTGCATCTAATGTATTCAATGGCTCCCCTCCCTTTTGATGAATCTTCTGCGCCTGTCCTGTCTGCGTTTTAACTGTTCTCTTTCTCTTTCCAGCTTCCGAATTCTTTTCTTTTCTCTCTTCACTTCTGTAAGGTAGTTATCTTTCTTATTCTTTAATACAAGCGCAATTAAGGCAACCAGCAGGCAAACCACTATGGCATACACCCAGGCTTTTGCAGATGCAAATCCATAACCTCTGTTAATGGCAAACATATCGTTATAAATAGAGGTAATTATTACGTTTTGTTCATTATTAGATAAGAATATTACTGTGTAGACAGCATTTAATAATATCATAGGCTTTATGGTAGGCAGTGTTATCTTCCAGAAACACTCCCAGGCAGAACCACCGTCTATCTTTGCCGCTTCATAAAGAGCACTGTCAATCTTTTGAATGGCAGCCAGGAAAATTAATATCTGTACCCCGGAATACCAAAGTACCATAATCATATTGTTAAAAAGTCCAACAATAGGCTCAACGATAACATACGGCAGCACATCCTTTAAAACCCCTGCAATAACAGTTACATTCATCGCCGGTATACTGGCCGCTCCCTGATCGCTAAGCTGCCCCATAACCGGACCGCTTACAACGATTACCGGCAGGAAATAGATTGTTCTAAAAATCCCCTTTCCCTTCATCTTTCCGTTAAGCAACAGAGAAATTATTAGTGAGAATACAACGATTACCGGTACTGACAAAAGGGTATCCAGAAGGTAGCCTGTAAGGTCTTCTATAAATAAGGGATCCAGACGGAAAATATCCGTATAATTCTGAAACTTTACATAGTTAAACAGCATTCCTTTGGGGGTGATTTTTACATTGCACATGCCGTAATAAAAGGACTGGATTAGAGGAATAATCAAAAAGATAACCGCCCCCGCTATCCAGGGAGCAACAAAAACATACCCCATCCTGGATTCGCGTTTCTTTAGTTTACTCATTTTTCGCTTTTGTTTCATCCTACTCACCTACCTTATAAGACATGGGTGCTACAACATAACCATCTGTCTGAATTGCTGTATCCGTACTGTAATTAATATATACTTTTACACCATTATCATAAGTAACTACTGTCAAGCCATTGGAAAACTGTTGGTGGTCTGTAATCATTGCGCCTTCGGTTTTTTCATGTATTGCTTTTAAATCCTTATAATAAGTAAGAATATACTCCTTATACACACTATATTTGGAACTGTACAAGTCAGAAGAATTGGTATATTGCAGATTAGCTGGATCCTCATAAGTTATATAAAAAGAAGGATTAATCCCCATCTCTGCCAGCTTTAAGAAGAATTCCTGTTTGTTTGCTTCAAAGTTGATGTACTCCGAATACATGGGCAGTACTCCTTTAAATACTATAGAGAGAAAAGGAACTTCTTCGTCTGTAAAAATGTAATTGGAGGAAGCAACCGGCATTTCATTCACACCGTCCGCATATTTCCAAAGATAAGCAAATGGTTTTTCCAGTAGCAGGCTAAACTCTGTATCCATTGCTTTTACAGCTTCTTCATAGGTCTTTGCCGTATTGGTTCTGGAATATACCTCCCCCTTGCTTGAATAGGTAAACAATATATTACTGATACCGCTTAACATAATATTTTCAATACCACTTTTTTTATAAGAGGCCGCTGCCTGTTTTAAATTTTGTGCAGAACGGACAGGCGTTAAAAAACGGAAACTTTTGAATACATCCTTATAGACATACTCCTGGTACACCCTTTTGGTTATCTGCTTCATAATATTAAAGTTGGCATTGTGAAAGGAGGGATTAATTCTAAGTGCATCCTGAGCCAGATAAAGATTAATTCCCTGGGCTTTGGCATCACTTATAAGCTTTGTCAGGGCTTTCGTTCCTCCTATATCTCCATCCGCTTTATAAGAAGTAACTGGAAAAGAATATACTCCGTCCTTCTGCCAGCCTTTATAGACAGAGACGATATCGGTCACTCCTGCCTCCCGCAGATTCTGATAAATCTCTCTTATGTTATGAACCGTAGTCATAGTTACGTTTCGCTTAAAGATTAACCAGTTTTCTTTATCAATCCCCAAAAAGTCCAGCTTCATCTGAAAGGAATCACTCTGTTTATGAATTTCTCCAGATTCTAACAGGTAACTACGGTAGTTTAGGGCAAGCCCCGTATAATCTGCCTTCTCTCCTGAAACAAATCGGTAATGTATTTTTATATCGAATTCATTTCGCTTTGCCTGTCTTGTAACGACAGACCCTTCCTTGTTCCCGGTAGGCTGTGTATAAATCTGGCGGAGGACAAATTTTGAACAAATCCAATTGTAATCCGTATAGGCTCCGTTGGGATAGGCTTCAATTTTAGCACTGTAATCTCCGCTTTCAATAATACCCAGATAGCCCATTTCGGAATCTGTATGTACCATACCAAATACCGGTGCCATAATCTTTTCAGCTTCATTCACACTTTGATATTCTCCCCAGAGCAGTGATAAGGTATAAGCTTCATCAAGCCCTGCATTCATCCCATATACGTATTGGGAAAAATTCGAAGAAAATCTGCCTTCATTATCTTCCAGATAAATTAAAGCTCCATTTCCATCAGGTATAAACATATACCCATTTCTCTCACCCAAATAGGTATTACCCAAAAATGGATATACATAAATTTCACCGATTTTGTATTCTTCAGAAGTTTCTACTATGGAATTATTAGGAATTTCTGCCGTGAAACCGTCCTCTGTTAGTGATACCTTTAATTCGAAACTTATACCATATTCCGTCATTGATACCTTCGCCAGAAAACCGTCTTCCTGTAAAGTTACTTCCTTTTTAGCACTCCTTACATCTACTGTTGTCGGAACGATATTAATGCCTTTTAACACCTGAAGCACCACACCTGACTTCATAAAAGACTGCCAGGTAGTATTACTTTTTCCATCATCCTCCTCCACAACCGACTCCATAACTGCTCCTGTCTTTTTATCCCTTATCAGTATAGACAGTGCTTCTTCCTTAAAGTACATTTGATAATTCCTGTTTTCCGCTATCAGATTGTGCTCCTTAATGCTGCTACCAGAACTTGAAACAAGAACTCCCTCCGGCAGAGACTGTTGTAATGAATATTCTGACTTCACTGCAAAATCCTCTGACTGGATTAGGTTTTTCTCTGCTTCATAACTTACTTTTTGCAAAGCCGTATCCATCCTATCTGGTAAAGCCTTGGTAGGTTTAGAAAACAGCAAGCTGAGCCCTGAGACGGTTATCACTACACCTACTGCAAGCAAACTAAATCGTCTGCAAGTAATGCTTTTTTTTCTATTCAAGCCGGTACACCACCTCTCCATAAATTGCCTGTATGAAATCTGCAACCTGAGACACTAAAACATATAAAATAAACAACAGCAAAACAGCAATTAACGCACAGAAAAATGTTAACAATATTACCCTTATGGTCTCCCTTACTGTGTAATTATTGATTTCCTTTACTGCCATAAACAGTAATATGGCTACCCAGGTATACAAGCAGAAATTAGAAAACCGTACCAGAAATACTTCGTTATATGTAATGATGTTACTGATAATTACTACAATGGGTTTTAAAATCATATAGGGTGCCAATGCATAGACAAAGGCGGTATAGAGCTGTTTGAAGGTTCCTTCTCCATCATTAATCGTACTGATCAAGTAAGTGCAGACCGTCATGAGCAGAAAGATTCCTATCATATAGAGCAGGTCTGTAAAGATATCATATCTCCCATCCATTACCCTCTTTAAAATAAATCCTGTAGCATATTTATTAATCAACACAATTGCCATAAACAGTACAAACAGGATACTAGAACTTACATAAGAAGCTTTGTATTCTCGTTTAATGCCGTAACAGCCGTCTATAGGATGTTTTATAAAATACCAGGTATAATGCAATCTATCCATAAGAGGTTTTTGCAGTGTTTTTTCTTTTGCGGCTATTACTTTTACAAAAACCTGTTTTTTCTTTTGGAGGTATTTTAAGAATTTAATAAATAAAGCCGTAAGAACAAGAAACCCTGCTCCCATAATCAGGTTTTGGTTCAGCCATATATTACGGACTTCCCAAAAAGCATCGGAATATCCCTGATAATCCTTCGCCATTCGAAAGTATTTTAAGGCCATTGGATAGTTTTCTTCCTGTAAATACGCCTGCCCCATAGCCATATTGGCGTAGTCAAATAAACTGTTCATATTAAGTATCTGATTCAGCGGCTCTTTACTTTTAGTATATTTTCCGCCCTGATATAGATACAATGCTTCATGTACCAGGTCTGCGAATTCCGTTGGCTTAAATATCTGAATTTCATTCTTTTCCTGATCCAGAACATATAATCGGTTCGTACGGTCAACACCGATTGCAACTGCCTTCTGAAACAAACCAATACGTAAACGTCCGGAATCCTTACCACCAAATACAAATAAGGTGCTTCCGTTTTTGTTGTATTCAAAAACATAGCCTTGCTCTGTAAGCATATAGATATTTTCATAATTCCCTACCGCTACGGCTGCCGGCAACTCATCATAACTGTCCGGCTCAATGAGATTTTTACCTGCAACATTTAGTTTCTTTAAGGAACCATACCTTGCCCCTTGCGTTGTAGTATAAACCAGACCCTTCCTATCAATAATCAGATTATTGGGGGTGGGCGGCAGATTCTTCGGCAGCTTGGCAAGCTGTTCGTCGGTGAGAACAATTCTTCGGAATATATCCAGTAAATTAACAGACGTCATATTCGTACCGAAATAGCCCAAAAAAGTACCGCCCTCCGTCGGGCTTATCTGTACAATGCCATTTGTATTGCCTTCACAGATAATATACATAATTCCTTTGGAATCTACTGCAATCTTCTGAGGTTTAAAGGACATGTTCTCACCATATAACGGATGCTCCGGTTTCGTATATTCTTTAATAACTTCCCCGTCTTTTTCAAAGACTACTACTTTACCGGCTTCTTTGTCAGCTACATATAATATTTTATCCTCTGTAACAAAGATACCTGAAGGATTTTTTAAGATTCCTTCCCCGTATACCCGAAGCAGGTTTCCTTCTATATCGGATACCAGTACCCGTTTCCCTTCGGTATCTGCTATGTATATTTCCTCTTCCTCGGTTATCTTCATATCTGAAGCACTTTTAAAAGACAAATCCCCAACCTTTGTAATGGATGACAAAGGAATATATGCAGTCTGGGTCTCCATAATCCTGCCATACCCATCCTGCGTAAAGGTCTTATATGGGGTATCCGCTAAAGCTTTAAAGGGCGAAACCATAAGGCTTGCAATCAGGCACAATGAAAAGAATAGCAAGCTTTTTTTCAGGCTGCGGCGCAGCATTTTATAACGCATATTCATACCTCCTCCATTTCTTATTCCTCTATTACTTATTCCTCTATTTAATACCCGAATGCGCCATTGTATTCATAACATTACGCTGCAATACAATAAACAGAATAAGATTTGGTATAAACATAATCAGAGAGGCCGCTGCTGCCATACCCTGACCGGCAATGCTATTGCTGCTGGCAGCACTGGTTAAGGTACTCATATAAAATGCCAGCGTACGCAGTCCATCATTACTGATATAATAGGTCGAACTTTGTAAGTCTCCCCACACCTGCTGGAAGGCGAGCAGAGCTCCCGTTGCTATGGCAGGTTTTATAAGCGGCAGAATTATCTTTCTGTAAACTCTGAAATCACTTGCTCCGTCAATGTATGCCGCTTCTATTAATGCGTCCGGTACCTGGTCAATAAACTGCTTTATCAAAAACAAACATACCGGCATGGAAATTAGTGGTAAGACATGTGCAAAATATGTATTGGTAATCCCTAGGGTATTAATCGTTAAGTACCTTGGAATCATAACTGCTACTGGAACAAACATCAGTGCTGCATTGTTTAATTCCATAATGGCGTACTTCCCTTTAAAGCGAAGCTTTGATAAAGCAAAGCCTGCTAAGGTTGATAATATGACTGCCCCCAGCACTACTAACAGTGTCACCAGCAGAGTATTGAATACATATCTGCTAAGGGGAATCCCAGAGGTTCTCGCTGTTCGAAACAGATTCTCAAAATTATCAAGACTTGGTCTTGATACAAAAAATCTAGGCGGATATGCAAACAATTCATCCATTGGCTTGAAGGCATGGCAAAATATAAATATAATAGGAAATAACATAAATAAAGCGAGAGGCAGAACCATCAGTATGATCTTTATTTGTCCCCGCTCAAATTTCTTAGGGTTTATCTTGCTTCCCTTGTAACCAGCCATACTTAACTCCTCCTCTCTAATCTTCTGTAAACAGTCGTTTGGAAACCGTTGAAAACACATATACAATTCCTAAGAGTACAACGGAAACCGCCGCAGCATACCCCATTTCATAACGGATAAATCCGTAATCTTCGATATGATTCACTATTAACTGCCCCGCATAGCCAGGCGTTGGGTTTGCCCCTGACAGCTGTACACCTATGGCTCCGTTTTGGAATGCCCCAACAATTGTCATGACTGCCGCGAACAGCATCTGGGGTTTCATGGTTGGAATGGTTATATATATCATTTCCTGAAAACGGTTCTTTACACCATCAATCGCTGCTGCTTCATACAAGCTTTCATCTGAATTAAGTATCCCGGCAAGGATGGCTAAAAATCCAACCCCCATACTACTCCATAATCCTATTATGATTATAATAGGGAGGAGGAATCTGGTATCGACAAGCCATCGAATTGGTTCCGTTATAATGCCAGCCTGAATCAGCCAGGCATTTATGTAACCGGTCTGATCTCCGCTAAAGAGTATCTTCCATAGAGCTGTCATAGCAACACCTGATGTTATTGACGGAGAATATAAAATCAATGCCAATATCGTTCTTGGTGCCGGTGAAATCTGTGCCAGTGCCCAAGCCAGTAAAAAGGACAGGGCATAACCACCAGGTCCGACTATCAATGCATAGGTTACAGTATTGGGTAATACATACTGCATAAAGATTTCGTCTTTGGTTAGAAGGGTAACATAATTCATAAATCCGACAAAACTTGGCTTTTCTATGGTATTAAAGTTTGTAAAAGATAATCCGATGGCTATGGCTATAGGAACAATAATAAATATTATAAACAATATCAGGTAAGGACCCAAAAATACATAAGCCTGCTTGTTACCATATTCTTTTCTGGCAATCTTATTTCTTTTTTTCATCTGCTAACCATTCTTGCCTTTCTATGATTCTATCTAATCTGCCCTGGCAGCTTCAACCAAGGCATGCTTGCTCTCATCACACTCTTGCGCCTTTTAACACCATACCTTTCTATTTTGATGACCGGTTATAAAACTGAACCATCTTAAATAGAAAGGTATCTGCACATTTTGAGCAAACGCTACTACTCCCCATTTAATATCTGTCTGACCGTTTTAAGATCCGGCACCAGATATTCCTTTATTTCTCTGCCATCGGCAGACAGGTAGCCGAATTCCATCAGTTTTCTTTCTGTTTCACGATTAATCCTCTTCACTGCGGAGTCAATGGTAATTCTTAAGTCTTTTCCATCAACCACCACTTTGTTATAAGAGTTACTTAATTCTCTTTCCAACATATAGGTACCAAGGATTCTAGGCGCTTCCAACATCCATTCAGTTTGCTTAAGGATAACCTTCTTA
Organism: Anaerocolumna cellulosilytica; assembly: GCF_014218335.1. Lineage (GTDB taxonomy): Bacteria > Bacillota > Clostridia > Lachnospirales > Lachnospiraceae > Anaerocolumna > Anaerocolumna cellulosilytica. The sequence goes on from NZ_AP023367.1 coordinate 3,475,552, forward strand.
TCTTCACTCTTCCAGGGAAGTTCTAAAAAAGCCTCTACATTTGCCGTATTCCAGATATATTCATCACCATAGGTAATCTGTAATGTTTGCCCGAATTCTATCTGTGTGTCCTTATTCGTCCACCACTTTAAATATTCCCAGGCCATGTCTTCCCGCTCCTGTGTACTGTTAAAAATAACACAACTTTCAGCACCTCCGGAAGCATAGCGTTTAATCTCTCCGTCTTCACCCTTAACCCCCGGAAGCAGCGCAATATCCCAGGAATTAGCGATTTCTGGTGCTGCATTAGTAAGTAGATTATACATGTTGTACTCTGCTATACCAATTGGCATATCACCGTTACGAAAATGCTGATAAAAACTGGGTACATCTACGGGCAGATTGTATACAGTGAATAATTCTGTTAATTCTGTTAATCCCCTTATTGCTGCATCACTGTTAACAGCCGTATTACCTGCCGTTTTTCCATACAGGGAAGCCCCATGCTGAAATAATAAAGGCGTTGTTCCATGAAAGGTTTTTAAAGATGACATTCCGGCTGTGGGGTAATAAAAATTTAATCCTCTCATTTGAAGTTCTGGAAGCATTTCCTTAACCTCGTCTATGGTATCAGGAACTTCAAGACCTAATTTACTTAATATGTCCGTCCGGTAATATAACACCCAAAAATTGATAGTCTCCGGTACCGCATAGATACCATCACCAATTACAGCAGGAATTAGGAGTCCTTCTACATTTCTTGAAAGGACCTCTTTATAATCCTCAAACTCCGTCAAATCTTTTATTGCCCCTCTAATACCAAGCTCAAATGGAATGGAATAATTAATGGAGGCAGCTACATCCGGCGCATCACCAGATGCGTTAGCAAGAACCAGCTTATTCTGATCCGGCATAATAGATATATCCACTTTTATACCTGTTTTTGGCGTAAAGCTTTCATCAATCATCTTTTGCAGGATTTCTACATGTTGTCTCGAACGATTAACCCACACTTGCAAATGCTCTTTATTGACATTTGCCAAAGAATAGGATTGGTTCGTAAAGGAAGAAAAAAATCTTGCTGTGTTTAAATAAATACTTTTAAAGACACCGGCACCTTTCGGGAGTTTTGCCTCCTCTTGAAAGATATATATTTTATCAAGGCTTAAAGCATTTCGGTTAACGATATCTATAAGATTGGCCAAATACTGGATTACCGAATTAGAACTCTGCGCTAATTCATTAATCCGATAAGGGATATGATTCGGTTCTTTGGCAAGGCTTCTTAACCGGTTAGAGGCTATACTAAGAGAAGAAAACGCCGCTATTTTTTTTACTTTAGGATTATACTGCTTTATGCTGTCTTGAAGGGCATCTAATTGGTCAGCCCAGTGAATAAGCCGCTCCTGTACATCAGGTATGTATTTTACAAGATCTAAATCTCTATATTTATCCTTGTTCTTTCCTGCCACCTTTGTTATTTCAAGGGTCAGGTCATTGATTTCACTCATAATACGGTCAACTGCTTCCAGTACATGACGGGTATTATCTCCATTAATAGTTAAAGACAGGGTATGGTCTCCTGCTTCTAAATAGATAGACACATTCTCTGCATCCGCATCTTTTACCACTAGATTTTTATAGCTTCTGGAGTAGGCAAAGGGATATGCCTTAAATACTGCTGCCGGTATTTCACCATCAATCCGTATGTCACCAAATACGGGGAAATCTGTCTTATCAGATTGCTTATATGCAAAGCCTATATTATAATACCCCTGCTCTTTTACTGTAAATTCATAGGTAACTGATTGCCCGGTTTCTTTAAAGGAAGCTCCATCCAAAACATTTAATACTTTATGTGATGTTTTATAGGGCGTTAAAGCAGTATCAAATTCAGAGCTTGGTCTTATGGAGGAATCGTTCCGGTAAGCCATATCCTCGGCTTCCAGTACAATAAGGGCCTCCCCCCCTGCTGCCTCTTCTTTTTTATATTCAGAATGTTCCCATCCACTATCTAAATAGATATTGCCTAACAGCAGACTTCCCTCAGAAACTGTTAAGTCAATTCGGTTCTCTCCCTTTTTTAACTCCAAGGCAAGTGGTTCTGAATACCGGTAACTTGCATCCATTAAATATTTATGTTCCCATTGGATTAATTTTTCAGGTACAGATACAATCTCGTTACCATAACGATCATAACTGCTTTCTCCTTTGTCAACCCAGGTGCTTTCAAAAACCAGCCGTCTTGCTTCATAAAAAGGCACTTCCCCATTCAAAACAAGTGACATCTGAACAGGCAGGATTGACTCTGAATATGACAAATAGTCAAAACTTATATAATATCTGGCATCTTCCGGTGCACGAATAAGTAACGATCCTGTATCACCTAGTTCCAGGTTAAGTACTTTGTTTTTATACTCATAATTGTCGGCCGTAAGACTGCCGTCTGAACCCTCTACATACGCTTCTTCTATGGAATATTCCTGTTTTTCACCCGAATAAATACCATACGTATAATTATTCTTAACAACCGTATAGTTCCTTCCAATCATTTCATTGGAATACTCTACCTCTTTAGGTGTAGAAGTGTCTAGTGCTTCCTGATTATTTTCTGTCTCTGCAAAGCCGCTTATGCTGCCGGTTAAAACGGTAACCATGACCGCTAACGCAATAAAACGGCTTAACTTCTTCCGCCTCATACCTTATTCCTCCATGCCTCTAAAATACTTTAGTTTTTCAAAACCATTTTATTTACACTAAATTATTTTAGTATTTTGTAAACTATGTATTCATTATATATAAATATTTTCTAAAAGTCAAGAATAAAAATATTTTTTTTGTGCATTTCTAACAAATGAAAGCTGATTATTTATTATTAGCTATAAAAACAACTAAATATAGGCACTGTTTTATATTTTTCAGTACTATTGATTTATTTTAGATTTTGCTTTATAATGTTTTAATACTTCTAAAAAAGGGAGGCATCATGCATGATGCATATTAAGACACTGGATGAAGGCTTGGATGTATTTAAAGCTCTTGGCTCAGAAATTAGAATTTCAATCATAAAGCTATTATTAAAAAATAAGGGCATGAATATGAATGAGCTTGCTACCAGCTTAAAGATTACTAACGGCGCTTTAACCAGTCATATAAAAAAATTAGAGGATTGCGGTATTGTCACTATTGTTAGTGAATCTGCCGGTCACGGAAATCAAAAGAAATGTATGGTCCACCTGGATAAGATTTTAGTTGAATTGGAAAGCGAAGAATTTAAGAAAAATATTTATGAAACTGAACTTAAAATCGGTCACTATTCGGATTATCAGGTATACCCTACCTGCGGACTAGCCACCTCTTCCCAGCTTATTGGTGAAGTTGATGATGCCAGATACTTCGCTCACCCTAGCCGTATTGACAGTGATATCCTATGGTTTACCAGAGGTTATGTGGAATATATGATACCTAATTTTTTACCTGTATCACAAAAAATTGACCAAATCACTATTTCAGCAGAATTAAGCTCTGAGGCACCCGGCGTTAACAACGTATGGCCTTCAGATATTTATTTTCACCTGAATGATACGTGTCTTGGAATGTGGACCAGCCCAGGCGATTTCGGCGATGTAAAAGGTATCTTTACTCCTGACTGGTGGTATCCCAACTGGAATCAGTATGGACTTCTAAAACTAATTGTAATTAACGAGAATGGAACTTTTATCGATGGATTACAGATATCAGAGGTATCTTTAAAAGATTTGAATCTTGATTACAGAAGCAATATCAAATTTAAGTTTGCTATACCGGAAAGCGCAGAACATGTGGGGGGATTAACTATCTTTGGACGCAACTTTGGTAATTACAATCAGGATATAAAAGTTCGTATTCATTATAGCCCGATTGACGAAATCAGTAATTCAGCCAATTCCTAAAAATCTACCGACTGGCAGATTAAGGAATAGTAGTATTTTCAATAAAATAACCACAGAATTTTCTGTGGTTATTTTTTAACGAAAACTGCACATTACCTTGGTTTTTTCAGCAACCATAATTACGCTTAATAAAACGCGTCTTTTTTTATTCTTTTTATATATTTTTCACAAACTATAAATTTATAAACTTTTATAATGCACATTCAATACTTGGCAAATTTACTCCGAGTACTTCTAAATTATTTTATCTATCGCTAAATAAACTATAGTATTTTACAGTTTCTTGTATTTATTGTGAATTAATTGACAATGACAACAACTATCTAACATTCCATTTATTATTCTATTGCATGTATACCACTGCCCCATATTGCAATGCCATTCTTAGAAAGTGCTGTAAAAGTCATAACATTCTTCTTACCAGGTTCATCCCATTGTATATTCACCACCCCTTTATATACTTCTTCTCCAAGGGTTATCTCTATAGCAGTTCCATCCTCTTTCAGCTTCCAGCTTCCTGTAGCCGCACCACTAATAGAAGAATCACTTTTTAATTCTATCAATTCCGATCTAACAACCTCTGGAGTAATAGTGTTACTATGATTAATATACTTATAGATTCCGACTACTTCATCGTCTGTATAATTACCTAGTGTTTCCCCAACATATCGGTAAGGCGAAACAACCGGCCATCCGTCTTCATTCATATACATCTGATGAACCCGTACCTCATGGGCTTCCCCTCTGGCTTCAAATCTGGTATGAAAAATCAAAAAATATTTACCGCTTTCCTCTTCATAAAAGGTTGAGTTATGCCCAGGCGATATATAACCCGTTCTTATCTTACTTTCTTCTCCTTCAATCCAATCAAAACGATAATTTCCCATTAGCTTTGTACCATACTTAAAAATAGATGCATCACTGAAAAAAGTTCCGGTTGCTCCTTTACAGTCAATCATATCCTTCCCTGCTGCATCATAATAAGGGCCATCCGGATTCTTAGAACGCGCAACACGTATATTATAACCTCCGTCCGCTGCTAATCCGCCATAAGATAAAAACAGGTAATAATATTTAGTTTCCGGACTGTATTGCACATAGGGCCCTTCAATTCGTACATGGTTTCCTCCCAGTATCTTCTTCCCATATCCACTTTCTAAGGGAAAGCCTGTTGCTTTATTCATCTCCAGAACAAATATACCGCCTGAATAGGAGCCATACATCATCCATAATCTTCCTTCTGCGTCAAAATACAGGCAAGGATCAACCACATTAGGTTGTCTTACCGCATCGTAACGGTCTCCGTCTTCACTTGGCATATCAGCTCCCATACCAGACTTTAGAATGATACCCAAATCTTTATAAGGTCCCTCTACCTTATCAGCCACTGCGATACCAAGGCTTGCCAGCGGAGAGCTCCCCTCACAGGTGCAGTAATACATATAAAATCTTCCGTCTGCTAGTTGAATCACATCCGGTGCCCAAAACGTATCTGTTTTAGCCCATTCAAAGGCTTCCTTCATTTCTGTTCTAGCATCAGATATAATGGGATTGTTTGCCGTTACACCGGAACCTATTAATGTCCAGTCAAGGAAATCTTTCGTCTTTGCACCTGCAAGATGAGATCCAAATACGTAATAAGTTCCTTCCGCCTTTATCACAGAAGGGTCGTGCACTGACACATTCTTAAAGCTATAGTTTACCGGATTATCCGCTGTAAGCTTTATATTTTCTCCTATTGAAATTTTATCGTTATTCTTCACATACTGCTCTGTATCTTCCACAATACCGTCCCCCTTATTATCCTTATCTTTACTTTCCTCTACTTCCACCAAGGTTTTGTTTTTTACGACAGGAATCTCTCCATTCCCCTTATCAGCACACCCGGCAGTTAAACCCATACATAGCATACACATCCCTATGAGTAATTTTTTATTCACCCTTACCAACTCCTTTATTATTTATCCAAAGTAATTGCGAACCCTTATTTACGACTGAAACCAGCTAAATCACCAAAAGACAGATTATGATTCTTGGTAAGTCATCTTTACTTTGGTGCTTTTTACCTACTGTTAACCTCCAGACTTATCATTTCACAATTACCTATTTTAATTATCCTGTTTCTGAAATTCAAATACCGGCATACCATCGTCATTCCATTCCACTTCTAACATCATGGTATGACGATTGGGATCACGTAAAGGATCTCCCACAATTTCATCATACTGCCTGGCATGGAATATCATAATATCTTTTGTTCCGTCCTCGGACTTTGTAAAACTGTTATGTCCCGGTCCGTATATGCCTTTTTCTTCATCCGTTTTTAGAACCGGATAACGTACTTTCCTCCAGGAGGCCGGGTCCAGCAAATCCGCATCCGCATCTGCATACATTAGCCCCACACAATAACATGCTCCCGTTCCACTAGCTGAAAAAGCCAGGAAGATTCTGTTATCATGCTTAAGGATAGCTGGTCCCTCATCAACCCAGTACATTACTCTCTCCCAATCATAATCCGGTGTAGTAAGCAGAACCTGAACCGTTTTTAGTTTCCAAGGCGTCTCCATCTCCGCAATATATAGATTGGAAATCATCTTACCTACACCTACTTTTTCTGCCCATATATAGTATTTCTTTCCATTATGCTCGAATACTGTAGCATCCAGAGAGAAAGCCCGGAAAGAGAATTCATCTTCATTAGCGCACTGCATCATACCTAACTCTTCCCATTCTCCTGTTAAGGGATTCTCATCCTTACACATAAGTACATAGGGTCTTATCTGCCAGATTTTTTCTGCTTCTCCTGCGGCAAAGTAGATGTACCATTTGCCGTCCAGATAGTGAATTTCAGGAGCCCAGATATGATATCCCATAATTCCGGTATCATGCTTATTCCAGACAACCACTTCTTTAGCATTGACAATTCCCTTAATTTCTTTAGATTTACGTAAAATAATCCTATCATATTCAGGAACAGATGCCGTAAAATAATAATATCCATCCATATGTTTATACACAAAAGGATCCGCCCGCTGTTCTACAAGCGGCGTATTATAAGCTGTTTTTCTAAAATTTTCCTTCGTCATTTTTAAATCTCCTATTCACTCTCATAGTTCCTACGCCATACTATTTTATACAATCCAAACTTTTATTAGCGTATTGTTAAAATATTTTATTATATTCTAAACTATAAATATATATTATATTTATTTTAATTAAATGTCAACTCTTTTTCACTTACCCTATCCCAAACCTCTGAACCATTTTTGATAATGTCTTAAGTAACCACAAGTGATTATGTCCCAAATGAGTAATCCATGTTACACTATATCCTCATGACTTACAGATGAGGAGACATTATGAGAAAGGTCAAGTTGACTATGAATGAAGAAAAACGTTATGAAGTAATAAAGAAGTTAGTAGACACAAACGGAAATAAAAAGAATGCTGCCTTGAAGATCGGTTGCACCGAAAGACATATCAATAGAATGATTGCAGGATATAAACGTGATGGTAAATCCTTTTTTATACATGGAAACAGAGGTCGGACTCCTGCTCATGCTCTTTCAAAAGAAACCAAGCAAACTGTCCTAGATTTATATCGTAGTAAGTACTTCGATACGAATTTTACTCATTGTATCGAGCTTCTAGAGAAGTATGAGGGAATTTCTATTTCTGTATCTACATTGAACTCTATTTTAGAAAAAGAATATATTCTTTCTCCAAAAGCTACCCGATCAAAAAAAAGAAAAACCAAACTAAAACTTAAACATTTGAAAACACAAACTAAATCTAAAAAGATACTAGCAGAGTTGCAATCCAATATCGTTGCAATCGAGGATGCACATTCCAGACGTCCTAGATGTGCTTATTTTGGCGAAATGCTTCAAATGGATGCTTCGATCCACTTGTGGTTCGGTGATACGAAAACTCAGCTTCACATCGCTGTCGATGATGCAACTGGTACTATTGTCGGTGCTTACTTTGATGAACAAGAAACTTTAAAAGGATACTACAATGTGTTTCATCAAGTACTTACTGAGTATGGTATTCCCTATTTATTTTTTACCGATAACCGTACAGTTTTTGAATATAAACAAAAAAACGCCCCTTCTATCGAAGAGGACACATACACACAATTCGCTTATGCTTGTAAACAGCTAGGTGTTGAAATCAAGACCAGCAGTATACCACAAGCAAAAGGTCGAGTGGAACGATTGTTCCAAACCTTACAATCTCGCCTACCAGTCGAATTACGCCTGGCAGGCATAAACACACTTAGCGAAGCAAATGCATTCTTAAACTCCTACATAAAAGAATACAATGCCAAGTTTGCTCTAGAGACCAATCTTATCAAATCTGTCTTTGAAAAGCAACCCGTTTTAGAAGAAATAAATCTTGTTCTTTCTGTTCTTACAGAAAGAAAGATAGATAATGGACACTGTTTGAAGTTTAAAAATAAGTATTTTAAGACACTTGATAAGAACGGGCATCAGGTACACTTTTATAAGGGGACAAAGGCAATGGTAATAGAAGCATTTGACGGTAATAAATACTGTTGTATAGATGAGAGTATTTATGCGCTAGAAGCAATTCCGTCACATGAGAAAATATCAAAAAACTTTGATCTTACGCTGTCGCAGAATAAAACAATAAAGCGGAAGATACCAGGGATGCATCATCCTTGGAGAAGGCAAGAATTCTGGCGTTTTGTTAAAATGCAGGAACACCACTGGAATGATGAAGTCCCTGCTTAAATAGATAAAAGCACCAGCCACAGCTGGTGCTAATGTTTAAAATTTATTAGGACATTCTCAAAAATGCTTGACACTCTTTTTCACTTACCCTATCCCAAACCCGAAGACACCTTCAAAAACCCTTAGAGTTCTTACAGTTGCTATTCAAAAATAGTCTTCCATATAATACATATATTACAAAAGGCACAATGAAGAATGTTCCTTACTGTTCCCAGCTTTAAAAAAACATCGTAATAACAGCCGATGTACCGTCTACCGGTTCACCATAAAGGCTTTATTACGATGTGTTAAACAAAATAAAAAGACTCATTTTTTAATTTCAGTGTATAGATACTGTATTGCTAATCCCTAAGTCACAAGCCAGCCGGGTCATTCATAAAAGTCATCAATCGAAATCCATGGCTGTGGCCATTATCAATACTAGTAAAACTGTCTATATAATGTATATGTCTGTCTCCAATAACAATAGCTCCTGAAGTCTTACCAACGTAAGTATGATAATGCCCATCTATAAAATCCGTATGAAATTCAATCTCATGTGTATGGTCATTATTATCAATGGGAACAGCTTCCCCGGTTGTTGCCACAAAACGATGATAGTGTTTATCTTCCGCAGATTTTAAGTATCCTTGGACTTCATGAACATGGTTCTGGAGACTTGAAGGTTTTGCATTAAAACTTAATTTTATATATCCCAAACCTTTCCACTCCTTTATATTATCTCTAATACCACAAAAAAATACATTTTAGATTATAATATGCAGAAGTTTTATAATTGTCACACTTGACTAATTTGTCATTGGGACTAACGTGTCGTTCTGACTAATTTGCCATGGACAATTACCATCTTACCAGACGATAATATACCTTTGCTGTGAGACGGTAAACTAATATATAAGCTAGCATAAATACAATACAGGTCACAACCATACACCAGGTGGTTAATGCCGTATCATATAAATAAAATAATTCCATTAATTTAATAATCATATGTCTGGCAAAAGCCACATGCAGTAAAGCACTAACTAAAGGCAGAAAGAATACCAGCAGTATCTGTTTATTAATCGTACGTTTTACTTCAACGTCATCCATACCTACCTTTTGCAGGATAACAAAACGCTCCTTATCCTCATATCCTTCTGACACTTGTTTAAAGTAGATAATCAGAATGGTAGCCGTTAGAAATTCAATTGCAAAGAATATTCCCAGAAAAAGTAATCCGCCATATACTCCATATCCTTCATTTATATCATCAATGATAGACTTACTGCTAAATCCCTTTGGTGATTCTGAAAATATATCTCTAATTGCTCGATTGAAGTCTTCATCTGCGGTTTGGGGATTTCTCAGATTAATACCAATAAAGCTTTGTCTTTCCGTCTCCTCATCAGCACCCCTCTTTAATATCTGAAGCAGCTCTTTTTCTGCCTTTTCATCTGCTGTTACAATGAATAATTTATCTTCCATTGAGCTGTTTTTTCTGACCGTGAATTTTGATTCTTTCTGCACATATTTAACCTCATAAGTACCAGGCATCTTAGGCTTAGATGTTACATCAAGACTATTTCCCGGCAATAAAATAACCTGTTGTTCTTCAAGCACTTCCTCCGTATTGTTCATTCGATTATAATCCTTAAGGGAAATAAAATTAACATCAATTAAATATTTTGTTAAATAATCAATAGAGTCGTAGTCAAAATTAGACGGTACCTCCCTAGTTCTTGAAATCTCACCATCCAATAAGCTGGCAAATGCATCGCTATACTTGTAATACAAGATATCTTCTAGTTCAACATTATATTCATCTGCTGTTGTTTCTATCTTTTTTATTATTTCCTGGTACTTTTTATCACTATATTCTTCCTGCACTGTAATAGAAATATCATCTCTATTCATAGACTTTATTATTGAATCCATTCCCAAATAAAGTGCTGTAGTAGTAGATACCGTAACCAGTACCATGGTAGATAAGATACATATAGCTGCCAGCCCTGAGGCATTTTGCTTCATACGATGAAACATACCGGATATGGAGATAAAATTATTTGCCTTATAATAAAAACTCTTTTTCTTTTTCAGCACCGTTAGGAAAAACAAACTTCCGGCTTCGAACAATAAATTTGTGGCTATAATAACCGCCATAACTGCTATAAAGAATTGAGTGAGTGCCTTTATAGCATGGTCAACCGTAGATGCTGTATAATATGCCCACCCTAAAAAACTTAATCCAAGAAGGGTTTTTATAAATACAAAGCGAACCTTTTTCTCACCGATGTTTCCACCTTTTAACAAATCGATAGGATTTGCGAGACTAACTTGTAATAGATTAAATAAGGAGGTAAGAATAAATATAACTGCAAATAATAATATTGTTATAACAAAAGCTTCCGGTGGTAAATCAAATTTACTCTTTGGAGAAACATGTAAGGAATAATATAACAGCATAAAGATTAATTTACCAAAAACACAGCCGGATATAATACCAAGCAAGATGGCTCCTGCACTAAGCATTAGATTTTCCCAGATAATTACCCTGCCTACATGACGTTTTTCCAGCCCCAGAATACCATACAGTCCAAATTCCTTCTTTCGGCGCTTCACCAAAAAACTATTGATATACAGCATGAATGTTACCATTAGTATAGTCATAACAACCATACCCAAACCAAACATAGATTTTAAAGTGTCTGCAGAAGGTACGTCTGCAATCCCTCTAGAAAACATAATAGTAACAACCATAAAATAAATACTTACCATGGTTATATAGGCTATCGTAAAAGGAACATACATCTTCTTATCCCTTTTTAAGTTGGTGGCTGCTAATTTAAAATAAAGGTTCTTACCCAATGTCAACACCTCCATCAGAAAGCACTGACAGATTGGATACTATCTTATCAAAGAAATCCTTTTTGCTGTCATCACCACGATACAACTGACTGAATAATTCTCCATCCTTAATAAACAGCACTCTGGAAGCATAGCTGGCTGCCATGGAACTGTGCGTAACCATCATAATAGTCTGCCCTTTTACGTGAAGTTCTTCAAACATACCAAGTACTTTTGCGGAGGCTTTGGAATCCAACGCTCCTGTAGGTTCATCCGCCAGTATCAATTTTGGATTGGTAATAACTGCTCTTGCCATAGCGGTTCTCTGCTTTTCACCTCCGGATACTTCATAAGGAAATTTATTCAACAGTTTAGTAATTCCAAGCTGTTCTGCTAAAGGCAATAATCGTTTTTCCATTTCTTCAATTGTTTCACCCGATAATACCAAAGGAAGTAAAATGTTATCTTTCACGGAAAAGGTATCCAACAGATTAAAATCCTGAAATACAAAACCAAGATTTAATCTACGAAAGGCTGATAATTCTCTATCCTTTATATTTTTAAGACTTTTGCCTTCTAAAATAACATCTCCTCCTGATGCTTTGTCCAGTGAAGCTATTATGTTTAATAACGTCGTTTTACCGGAACCGGATGCTCCCATAACTGCAACAAATTCTCCTTTTGACATTTCAAAGGAAACATCCTTTAATGCAATCACCTGCTGCCCTCCCATTCGGGTATTATATACTTTTTTAAGATTTTGTACTTGTAATAATTCCATAAATTCCTGCCTTTCTTTATTCTATCTGCAATGTTTTTAGCAGACAATACTTTTTAGCTGATACTAGAATTATAGAAAAACAAGTACTTTTCTGCCATGGATTTAGATTACATTTAAGCTTCATTTCTTACATTTCTGTCACTTTTCTAATCAATCAGCATATCTGCCCTGGGAAAGCTTACAATTGCCTTTGTACCAACGGACACCTTCGATTGTATCTCAATGCCAATTGACAGGTTATCACATACCTTTTTCGCAAGATACAGTCCGATTCCACTTGCCTTCGTATCAATTCTTCCATTATAACCGGTATAACCCTTTTCAAATATCCGCTTAATATCTTCTGCTCGTATTCCCATTCCGGTATCTTCTATTATCAAAACTTCTTTTTTCAGGTATATTTTAATACTTCCCCGATTGGTGTATTTTATTGAATTAGAGATAAGCTGCTCTATGACAAAAGACAGCCATTTACTGTCAGTTTGTATCTTAATGTCTATCTCACCAAGCTCTAGAGATATTTTTTTATAAATGAATAAAGGAGCATACTTTTTAACACTATGATTAACAATACCTGCTAAATCGTACTCTTGAATCACCAGGTCAGAGGATAGCTTATTAATTTTTACATATTGCAGTGCCATCTCTACATATTGCTCTATTTTAAATAATTCCTGCTTAATTAAAGGAACATCTGCACCATGCTGGTTTTGCAAAGATAATGCCATTGCCGAAATAGGCGTCTTAATCTGATGAACCCACAGAGTATAATACTCCATCTGATCAGCATGGGATTTTTCCAGAAGCCCCACATTATATTTAACTACCTTATAAAGCCCTTCTACAATTTCCTGATAATTACTTTCTAATGCATTATCTGCATGAGGCATATCATGGATGTCCCAGGTTAAATGTTCTAAAATTGTACGCATCTTTACCAGCTTTTCTTTAAAACGTATAAAATCTCCTATAAACCAAACTAAATATACGAAAGTAAGAATGAAACAACTGTAAAGGATTGAGCCCATTGGATTTTCATATAATGCATGTATCAGAGGAAAGAACACCCAAATGCACACTATAAAGAAAAAGCTATACTTTCGGTATTTAAAATACTCTTTCATCATGCAGCAGATACCCCATTCCCTTCTTCGTCTGAATAATATCCCGTATACCGTGTTCTTCCAGCTTTTTGCGAAGTCTGTTAATATTCACAGTTAGAGTATTATCATCTATAAAGCTGTCACTGTCCCATAGGTATGTCATAATATCTTCACGGGATACTACTGTGTTTTTTCTCTCCATTAACAATTTAATTATTTTGTATTCATTTTTTGTCAATTCAATATTCGTGTTTTCAAACGTTAAAGTTGTATCACTAATATTTAAAATCATCCCTCCTGCTTCTAGGTTTTGATTCTCCATATAATAGGTATAGGTTCTGCGAAGTATCGCCTGTAGCTTAACAATAACCACATCCATGGAAAAAGGTTTTGTAATATAATCATCCCCACCCATATTCATTGCCATCACAATATCAAGATTCTCTGTATGTGAAGATAAAAAGATGATTGGAACTTTAGAAAGTTTACGAATTTCGCTGCACCAGTAAAAACCATTAAAAAATGGCAGAGATATATCCAGCAATACCAGATGGGGCTGCATTTTAGTAAATTCAGCCATTACCTGATTAAAATCTCTTACATAGTCTGAAGCAAAGCCCCATTTTTTTAAGTTCTCATTTACTAAAGAAGCAATGGTCAAATCGTCTTCAACAATTAAAATTTTATATATCATAAGGTATCACTTTTCCTCTTCCTTTTAAGTATAGTACAAACTCTTTTTCATTATATTCCAAAATCTTCTGTATGAAAAGTTTTTCGCAAAAAATCTTGACATTTAAGTTATGTCTATGTATTATTGTATTAAGCAACTAATACAATAATACAAGTAGAGAGGAGGCCAGGAAATGCAATGGGAACTTAATTCAGAGCGGCCGGTTTATATCCAGCTTATAGAACAGATACAAAGCCGGATTATTACAGGGGTTTATCTGCCGGGAGACAAATTACCATCTGTCAGAGATTTGGCAGCTGAGGCAGGTGTAAATCCCAATACAATGCAAAAAGCTTTAACAGAATTAGAAAGAATAGAGCTGGTTTATGCAAATCGAACCAGCGGCAGATACATCACTTTAGACCAAGAATTAATTAAACAGTTAAAAAAACAATCTGCCAAACAACATATTCAGGATTTTTTAGAAAAAATGAATCAGTTAGGCTACGAAATCAATGAAATAATAAGCTTAATACCCGATATTGCCAGTGATATGAAAAAAATGACATGATACAGAAAGGAATGGGGTAAGTGATGGATACAAACAAGAATGTTATTTTACAATGTAATGCAGTTACAAAAAATTTTTCCGGTTATGCCGCACTGTCAGAGGTTAACCTTACCTTGGAAAAAGGAAGGATAATTGGTCTGCTTGGTCCTAACGGGAGTGGAAAATCAACCTTATTAAAGTTAATAAACGGTCTATTGGTACCAGACACAGGAACCATCCGAATTGCAGGTTATGAACCCGGGATTGAAAGCAAACGAATCGTTTCATATCTGCCGGAGAGAACCTATCTTGCAGATTGGATGCGCGTGATGGATGTACTGAATTTCTTTCAGGATTTCTATGATAATTTTGATAAACACAAAGCATATGACATGTTAGAAAGACTTAATATAGACCCGAAGAAGCGTTTAAAAACCTTGTCTAAAGGTACAAAGGAAAAGGTTCAGCTTATTCTTGTTATGAGCCGAAAAGCTGACTTATACTGTTTAGATGAACCCATCGGAGGCGTTGACCCCGCATCCAGAGATTACATTCTAAATACCATAATAACCAATTATAACGAGAATGCAACTGTTTTAATCTCCACACATTTGATTGCTGATATTGAAATGGTATTGGATGAAGTAATTTTTATAAAAAACGGGCAGGTTACTCTACACGCACCTGTTGATGATGTCCGCACCAAAGAAAACAAATCCATAGATACTTTATTCAGGGAGGTATTTAAATGTTAGGAAAATTATTAAAACACGAACTTAACGCAACCACCAGAATTTTTCTGCCCATTTATGCGATATTATTACTAATTTCCTTAATGAATCGTTTTACATTCCACTTAAAGATATATCAGGGTACCTTACCAATTATATCTTCTCTCTTTCTCTTTATGTATGTTATCACGATTATATTAGTATTGGCAGCAACAGTAATTCTGACCATCATCAGGTTTTACAAAAACCTGCTAACGGATGAAGGCTATTTAATGTTTACACTTCCGGCTAAGACGCACCAGCTAATTAATTCCAAGCTGTTAGTTCATTTATTCTGGACTCTGATGAGTGTTTTAATTGTAATTGCCTCCTTATTTCTTGTGTTTGTGACCCCGGAGAATATGCCATTCATTAAAGGAGAACTTACTAAAATATACTTAGAATTGCAAGTTCTTACAGCAGGAAGGGAAATTAGCTTTGTTCTTCCGTTTCTTTTCTTTTGTATAGTAGGTCAATTCAGTACTATCTTATCAATCTATGTATCCATTGCACTGGGTCAGTTATTTCATGGCCATAAAATACTTGGTGCCTTTATATCTTATATCGGAATTTATACAGGTATGCAGATCATTACTTTGGTAATAATCTTAATCGTTGCAGTACTTAACCTGAATACTTTCGAACAACTGGCGCAGCTAGAACAGCTTAGTACAGCGGCCGTTAATTTCACTTTCCTGTTAAGCACTATATTCTTACTTGTTATTAGTGCAATATTTTATTTCGTAACCAATTATATTCTGAAAAGAAAATTAAATCTAGACTAAAAATACTGCCAGGCGAGTAATCAGAACAGATTACTTCCTGGCAGTATTCTATTTACGTAATCTGGTGTTCTCAAATCGATTCAATGTCTGCAAGCAATAAATTAGACTGTCAAACCTCGCCTCATAATCACCATCATTTAAAGTGCAATCAATAGACATAGCCATGTCATTTAAGAGCTTTTCCGTAATTTCTTTTTTCTTCCCTATTAAGATATGTAGCTTATTCTCATAGGTATCTGCATCTAAAAATTCCATCAGCACAGAATTAACACCCAATACCTCCGTTTCTATGGCAGGTACTGTTTCAACTGCTGTATCCACTATAGCTTGCTGATTTCGGGCTATATCTGTATGTTTTTTCTCCGTAGTCTCTACCGTACCTTCTTTTAGTAGGCTAACCTGTTCAAACCGATACCTTTGTAAGAGATCCGGATATTTATCCTTATCCACTTCACTTATAAACATAGTAAGCGGTCGTACATATATTCCATAATCCCCATACAATGCCTGATACACAACCATATCTTCTCCACTCTCAGAATGCTTAGCCAAGGCAATAATCTGATAAAGCTTATTCTTAAAATGTCTGTAAAACTGCCCTGGTTTTGGTATCCTCTCCTGCGCCAATCCTGTCCATCCTTTCCACGATTCAGTTATCTACCCTGCCATTCTCCTATCAATTATTTTTATTATGGCAAAACAGCTGACTGTAAGAACAGCCAATATAATAATTGCAACTCCCTGAGGTATGATACTCTGTACAGCTAAGACTTCAGCAGTAACTGCTAAAATCATAATAAGTACCTGCAACAGATTCAATAGAACATTTCTATGGCTGGTCTCTTCTATCTGTCTCTCCTTATCATTAGAAACAAATACCATTCTGTTGGCAGCTTCTTCCGCTATCCGTCTTTCGACAACTTTATGCCGTAACCATTCCTCAAGGCTGTCTTCTGCTATTCCATTTAGCCGTATTTCTTCATGTTCCTTATCCAATCTTTATCCCCTTCCCATCCGCTTAAAACCTGGTCAAACCATCCTTTGTTACAATTCCGTATATATATTTAACTGCTTCGGGCTGCTGTTGATCTAGGGTATATGCTTTTAGATATCTTGTTGCAGCAGCCGAAACCTTCGCTGCATCGTTACCATACAAGGTCGCAAGTGCTTCTCCTGCCTTTACCTTATCGCCTAATTTTTTGTGAATGCGAATACCCACACTCAAATCAATTTCGCTATCCTTTGTCTCTCTGCCGCCCCCTAAGACTAAAGAGGTCATACCAATTTCATCCGTTATAATTCTTGTAACATAGCCGTCCTTATCTGCCAATACTTCTTTTTGTATGGAAGCTTTCGGGAATAATTCCGTATCAAATACTGCACTATCATCACCACCCTGGGCACGGACAAATTCAGCTAATTTATTAAGAGCGGTTCGGTCAGCAATCGTTCTCTCAAGCATTTCTCTAGCTTCTTTAACCGTTACTGCTTTCTTTGCACCATAGAGCATGTAGCTCCCAAGAGTTAAACTAACTTCTAATAGGTCCGCAGGCCCATTTCCCTGTAAAGTCTGAATCGCTTCCGCTACTTCAATTGAATTTCCTACTGCATTTCCAAGAGGCTGATTCATATCAGTTATAACAGCATACGTCTCTCTTCCAACACCATTGCCAATCTCGACCATAGCTTCTGCCAATGCAATTGAATCATCTAAAGTCTTCATAAAAGCCCCGCTGCCGGTTTTAACATCCAGAACAATTACATCTGCCCCGGAAGCAATTTTTTTACTCATAATGCTACTTGCAATGAGAGAAATATTATCGACTGTTGCTGTTACATCTCTTAACGCATATATTTTTTTATCTGCCGGCGCTAAATTTGCAGTCTGTCCGACAATAGCCATCTTCATTTTATTCACATTTTCAATGAATTTTTCTGTTGGTATAGATGTTGAGAATCCTCTAAAGCTTTCTAACTTATCTATTGTTCCCCCTGTATGACCCAACCCTCTTCCTGACATTTTTGCAACTGGAATACCCAGCGCAGCTACCATAGGAGATAATACAAGAGAGGTCTTATCACCAACCCCTCCCGTGCTGTGCTTGTCTACCTTTACGCCATCAATTGCAGATAAATCAAGCATGTCCCCGCTGTGTGCCATTGCCATGGTAAGAGCTATGGTTTCATCTTTATCCATTCCTTTTAGGCATACTGCCATTAAAAAAGCAGACATCTGATAATCCTTTATGGCTCCACTGGTAAATCCATCCACAATAAAGTGGATTTCCTCATTCGTCAAAGTCTCTCCGTATTTCTTTTTACTGATTAAATCATACATATTCATAAGGTTGCCTCCGTTTAAATTCTTGTTTTATTCTCATATTTTTAGAATTATTAATTTTATAAGAATTATTAATATATCCGATTTGTATGTTTATCTATCCCATAGTACTATTGATGAATCGTCCTACTTCTTATTATATTAGTTTACAGAAAATTATTCAACAAATATTCTTTTGTAATGCCTTGCTTTAAACACATTTTTTTGATACTATTATTAAACTATCTTTTTTGTCCCCGGGAATTAATGTAATAATTTCATTAAATTTTTCGTCCTGGTCTTGACAAATTCCTTGTATTAGGCTAGCTTGACACATGTAATTACCTGTGATATATTTGCGTAAGGTTTACATTACAGTTCAATAGTTTAACATACAAACGAATAGGAACTGTCATGAATAACAGTATAAAGAATTATGGGAGACAATGGGGCTTATGTCCAAGATATATATGTTCCATTGAGGAGGTTTATTATGTTCCTAGAAAGTAAGAGAAAGGCAAAAGCACAGCTTAGCAGAGGTATATCAACATGGCATTAAGACTAATACGATTAAACGACGACCCTACTTTACGAAAGAAATGCAGACCAGTAGAAATAGTTGATGATAAAATTCGTCAATTGCTGGATGATATGGCGGAGACTATGTATGACGCTGATTTCAGCGAAGGATTATCTGCTCCCCAGATTGGCGTTTTAAAGCGACTGGTAGTGATTGATATGGGACAAGGTTTGATAAAACTGGTTAATCCTGTTATCGTTGAAAAAACAGGCACTCAGGTAGTTACAGAAGGCTGTTTAAGTTTACCCGGTACCTGGGGAAATCTAGAGCGTCCTTCTAAAATAGTAGTGAATGCTTTAGATGAGAATGGAAAAGAGATAACTCTCACTGCCACAGGAGACATGGCAAAATGCCTTTGCCATGAAATAGATCATTTGGATGGTGTCCTTTTTACAGATTTCGTTACAGAATATCTGGATTAACAGCACTTTTTTGCCTTATATTTACAGTTTTATGCATAAATATAAATTTTGTTGACTTAAGGGAAAAATAAGTTTAAAATGCTTTTATATGCTAAAGCGAAAGGAGTATCCAAATGAGTTTTAATATTATCAAAAAAGTTATATCTCCCTCTGAGCTGTTAAGTACGTATCCTTTAACCGCAAAAGATATCTTAGTAAAACAAGAAAGAGACAGGCAGATAAAAGATGTTTTTACGGGTAATTCTGATAAATTTATTGTTATAATTGGCCCTTGCTCCGCTGACAATGAGGATTCTGTCTTAGATTATATCAACAGACTTGCTAGAGTACAGGAAAAAGTAAAGGATAAGCTGATACTGATTCCCAGAATCTATACCAATAAACCCAGAACTACCGGTGAAGGTTATAAAGGAATCGCACATCAGCCCGATCCTGAAAAAGAACCGGATTTACAGGAAGGCTTAATAGCCATGAGAAAAATTCATCTGCGTGCCATAGCTGAAACCGGACTGACAGCAGCCGATGAGATGCTATACCCGGAGAATTGGCCTTACGTAGAAGATATCCTTTCCTATGTAGCAGTTGGTGCCAGGTCTGTTGAGGACCAGCAGCACCGCCTTACCATCAGCGGTATGGATTGTCCGGCCGGTATGAAAAATCCTACCAGCGGAGATTTTTCTGTTATGCTAAACTCCTGCGTTGCAGCACAAGCAAACCATACCTTCCTATACCGTGCTTACGAAGTAGAGACAAGCGGTAACCCGCTTGCACATGCTATCTTAAGAGGTGCGGTAAATAAGCATGGACAGTCTATCCCAAACTATCATTACGAAGATCTTGTACATCTTCTAGAGATGTATAATCAAAGAGATTTGGCAAATCCGGCTGTTATTGTCGATGCAAACCATGCCAATTCCAATAAATTATATTCCGAACAGCCCCGTATTGTTGGTGAAGTACTTCATAGCCGTCAGGTTAATTCTGAACTTGCAAAATTAGTAAAAGGTGTGATGATTGAAAGTTATATTGAATCGGGTAGTCAGAAAATATCCGAACATATTTACGGAAAATCCATTACAGATGCTTGCCTTGGCTGGGAAGAATCAGAGAAATTACTGTATTATATTGCAGATCGTATATAGAATTTACAAAAAAGAAGCATTGATTCCATCAACGCTTCTTTTTTAGTATATAAATTATTGTATTAAGCTAATGTATAAATTATGTTTAATTATGCACTTTTAGGAATAAGCTTCACACTATCGATTATAACTCTAAATTAGCTCTGGGATGAGATTGGGCATAAACTTCTGTAATCTTACGTGTGCGGTTCTGCATATACAACTGCGTGGTTGATATATCCGAATGTCCCATAAACTCCTGTAGACTCTTTAAATCCGCCCCATTTTCCATCATATGAACCGCAAAAGAATTCCTTAGAACCTGAGGTGTTATATCATCTTGTATTCCCGCGCTGCGTCCATATCCTTTGATGATTTTCCAAAAACCTTGTCTGCTCATAGGTTCTCCGGACAAATTGGTAAAACAGTAATTTGTCTCAATTGCTCCAAGCAACTCACCTCTGGTCTGTTTTAAATATTTTTCCAAGGCTTGTTTAGCCATAGTACCAAATGGTATCATTCGTTCTTTATTTCCATTGCAGCAACGGATAAACTTACCTTTTAGATGAATGTCCTCTATCTTAATAGCTATCAATTCAGATACTCTTATTCCGGTGGCATATAATAATTCCAGCATTGCCTTGTCTCGAATGCCCTTTAGCGTATCCGTGTCCGGTTGGTTAAGCAAGTCATTTACCTGATCTGTTGTTAAAGTATGGGGGGCTTTTTTCTCCACCTTAGGCGCTCTCATTCGCTCAGATGGATCTTCCTGTATTATCCCCTTTTTAATCATATATAAAACAAATGCTTTGATTGAAGCTATGTTTCTTGAGACAGTAGCCGGCGACATGCCTTCCCGCTCCATGTTTAATATGTAAGAATTTAAGCTTGTTTCATTAATTTTCCCTGTTTCAGTAATGTTCAGGCTATTTAAGTATCTTATCAACTTTATCAAGTCATTCTGATATGACATAATCGTATTGGCAGAAGCTTTTTTAACCTCTGACATATAATTTATAAATTCCTGCAACGCGGCCTTCATATAAACTCCCATCTGTGTACTTTTAGTACACATAAAAATCAAGTTAAACCTAACTCTCTTTGTACTCCCTCAGTACGAAAGGAAAGCGTCAGCTCTTTTGTAACTTATATAGTAATTTCCTTGTATAGTAACTAATCCACAAAAGAATCTCAAGTATTCATTATCTAACATTATAAAGATAACTTATGATAAATGCAAACCCTATTTCATCAATTTACATAACATATTCTTCTTGTATTGTAATAAATTATTAAAATAATACCAGAATTTTTTTCAATAATGCCGAACCTACATAGGTTTCCAGTAAACAACCCAAAAATAGAGCAAACCCAAGAAAAAGAACTAAAACTATCGTCCTTATTATTTTTTCAGATTTACCCTTTTTACTCAAATTATCATAATGAAGGCTGCGACATAGCCAAAAACCTCCTCTTAAACACAAAAATGCTACCGGTAAGTATAAAAGGTAGTGAGGGAACGTATATCCAAAGATAAGTAAAACCCCTTTCAGGCCATACTTTGAAATTAGAACCGTTACAAAAAAGCTACCCTGGAATCCACAGTATAAAATACTGAGTGCTATATAGGGAAGTCCGAGAACTGTGGCAGAAACAATCCAAAACAATACAAAAGGCTGAAAGATATTCCAAAGAACATAGCCAAATAAAACAGATTCATCAATTGCAGAATTTTTTATCTTATTAATATAATCAACATCCAGAATACTAATGCTGTCCCAATAATATTCCCGGAAAACTTTTGCGAACACAAAGCCGCAGATTACTCCAATAACCAGCAGTACCAGCCCAAATTTCACTTCACCAAGCTTTCTTAATTGCATTTTGATAAAATTCACGGTATCACCTGTTCCTTTCCCTGACAGTAAACAGCTAAAGGCTTAGACATTCCTTCTGTTACCATAAACATATGATAAAACACAAAAAATAATTACCTTAAAGTAAAGCACATCAAATAAACTGCTGTCATTTTGACTCGGATGAATCAAAAGGACAGCAGCTATAATTGTAATAATCAAGTATTCTATTTATATTAAAATATTTATAGGCCCACTTTAGTCTTATAAGCTAGTATTGCTGCTATGGTTTTAGCATCTTCGATGGTACCGTCAAAGATAAACTGAACCAGTTCTGCAAGACTATAACGTTCTATGGTCACAAACTCATCTTCATCAAGATTTTGCCTGGTAGGAATCAAATCTTTGGTATAAAAAATTCCGATTTTTTCATTACAGAACGCCACTGTAGTGTATAAATCAAAAAGATGCTCTACCTTATCCGAACGATAGCCGGTCTCTTCCTCTAATTCTCTGGCAGCACAGCTCTTCATATCCTCACCGGGATTTAAGCCACCGGCAGGAATCTCTAACGTATATTTTTCAACTGCATTCCGGTACTGTCTAACCATAATAATCTTTCCTTCAGCATCCACCGGTACAATAGCAGCCGCACCTTTGTGGTGGATATAATCCCAGTCCGCTGTCTTTCCGTTTGGCAGACTCATGGTATCCGTATAAACATCAATAATATGTCCCTTATGTACCGGAACACGTTTTAGTCTTTTATATTCCTTTGTCTCTTTCATGCTTATTCCTATCTGCGTGCTTTAGCGCGCACTCAAATTAATCGTTGAAAGTAATTTTCTTTTAATTCTACACCCATAACATATCACCGGCTTACCTGTAATACTATAATAACATATTCTATTTTTCCATATTAATTGCTTTGTTATAACAAGCATCTGTCGCTTTGATTACAGCATTTCGAAAACCATATTCCTCTAAGGCTGCCACCGCTTCAATCGTTGTTCCCCCCGGTGAACATACCTGATCCTTTAACCTGCCGGGATGCTCCTTGGTCTCCATTACCATCTTAGCTGCTCCATATACCGATTGAGCAACCAGTTCATATGCCTTATCTCTTGGAATACCATATTTAACCACGCTGTCTGCTAAGGCTTCAATAAGCATATATACATAAGCAGGAGAACTGCCGTTGGCACAGATAACCGCATTCATCAAACTTTCATCAAAGATCTGATACTTCCCAAAAGAAGTAAAAAAGCGGTCTAATACTGCCTTCTCCTCCTCTGTAAAAGTATCCTTGGAGTAACATACCCCCGTCATTCCCTCATCCACCAATGCAGGCGTATTCGGCATGGAACGCACGACTCTAACAAAACTGCCCAGTCCTTTTTTAATATCCTCAATGGTAATTCCAGCAGCTATGGAAATTATGACATGCTCTTTGGTGATTAAACCTTTTATCTCCTCGTAGATAGCCTGAAAAAACTGAGGTTTTACTGCTAAAACTACATATTTACAGGTTCCGGCAATGCTTTTATTATCCTCAAGAAAGGAAAGTCCGGTTCTTGCACTTACTGACTCACATCGTTCCTTACTTGCACTTGTAAAGGTAACTTGTTCAGAACCAAATACTTTTGCTACACCACGCAACATGGGATAACCCATATTTCCGGCTCCTATAAATCCTATTTTATCCATTCAAGCCTCCATTTCTGCAAAACATTTTATGTTTAAATCTTAAAGTAATTTTAAAAATTTTTCAATACGGTCTAAGCCCTTTTCAATGTTCTGCATACTAATAGCATAGGATAAACGAACATGGTCGTCAAATCCAAAATCGCCACAAGGGATAACTGCAACCAGAAAATCATTGATAAGGATTTCTGCCAGCTTATCGGTAGTTCCAATAACTGCACCCTTGTATACTTTCGTTAGCACCTCGCTAAAGTCCACAAACAGATAAAAAGCCCCTTGAGGGGTCAATGCATCTATCAAAGGCATAGCCGCGACCCTGCTGACCATATACTGCCTTCTCTTATCAAATTCGTTATTCATTGTAAATACCGTTTCCTGTGTACCATTTAAAGCTTCTGTTGCTGCTTTTTGGGCAATGGAGTTTGCATTAGAGGTCTGATGACTTTGGATACTGTTCATTAGTTTTGCTATTTCTACCGAGGAGCCTGTATAGCCAATTCTCCAGCCAGTCATAGCATAGCTTTTGGATACTCCGCTACAGGTTATGGTTCTTTTATATATTTCATCATTTAAGGAGGCAATGCTTATCTGCTCGCTATCTCCATAAACCAAATTCTCATACATTTCATCTGCTATAACATATATATCATTTTTGATTGCAACTTCTGCAATTGCTTCTAATTCACTTCTTGTATAAATCATACCAGTAGGATTATTGGGCGTATTTAGTATCAGTGCCTTTGTCTTTTCATTACAGGCTTCTTCAATTTGTTTAGCGGTTACTTTATAACTCTGTTCTTTAGAAGCTCTTACAAATACCGGTACACCGTCAGCCAATTTAACAATCTCTGGATAACTTAACCAATATGGTGACGGTATAATTACTTCATCTCCTAAATTTAAGATTGCTTCAAATATGTTCGTAAGTGAATGTTTTCCTCCATTACTGATAACAATTTGATTCGTTCCATATTCTAAGTTGTTAAACGTTTTAAATTTCTTACATACTGCTTTTTTTAATTCTTCTGTACCCGATACAGGAGTATATTTGGTAAAACCGTCATGGATTGCTCTAATTGCAGCATCGTTGATATTATCAGGAGTGTTAAAATCCGGCTCACCTGCCCCGAACCCGACTATGTCCAACCCTTGTAATTTTAACTCCTTCGCCCTAGCTGTAATTGCAAGTGTTGAGGACGGCTTTACTGCCTGCGCTTTTCTTGATAACTCTAATGACATGGTTTCCTCCTTATTAAAGCGTTCCAATGGATTTCAGTATTCCATGAAATACGCCGTCTTCTATTGGTTTATTGTATACAAATATACATTAGAAAGTTTCCTAAATATTGTAGTATATAAACTTTTATAATGCAAGTAAAATCTTCAATTTTTTATTTTAATTTACTAATAGTTTAACGTGGTAACTTAAAAAAGCAAATGCTTTTAAAAAAATAGCTAAAACCAAATTTTAATCATTTGGTTTTAGCCATTATATTTCTAATACATATGAATTACATATTACTTAGCATAGTCTGTTACTCTGGATTCTCTGATAACATTTACTTTAATCTGTCCAGGGTATTCTAGTTCAGATTCGATTTGTTTAGATATGTCACGTGCAAGTAAAATCATGTCCGCATCACTTACCTGATCCGGTACTACCATAATGCGAACTTCCCTGCCTGCCTGAATAGCAAATGACTTATCCACTCCTTTAAAGCCGTTCGAAATATCTTCTAACTGTTTCAATCTGTTTGTGTATGTTTCTAGTGTTTCCCTTCTTGCACCTGGTCTTGCAGCAGAAATAGTATCTGCAGCTTGTACAATACATGCAATTAATGATTCAGGTTCAACATCACCGTGATGTGATTCTACCGCATTGATAACGATGGGAGATTCTTTATGTTTTCTACATAAGTCAACACCAATTTGAATATGTGAGCCTTCCATCTCATGGTCAACAGATTTTCCAATATCATGTAGTAAACCAGCTCTTTTTGCCATTCGAATATCTACTCCGATTTCACCTGCTAATAAGCCGGATAATTGAGCTACTTCAATCGAATGTTTTAAAGCATTTTGTCCGTAACTGGTTCTGAATTTCATCTTACCAAGTAAGCGAACCAATTCAGGATGAATACCGTGAACACCAACTTCTAGAGTTGCTGCTTCACCTTCTTCACGAATCATGACTTCAACTTCTTTTTGAGCTTTTTCAACCATTTCTTCGATTCTGGCCGGATGGATTCTTCCATCCACAATCAGTTTTTCCAATGCGATTCTGGCTACTTCTCTTCTAATTGGGTCAAAACCGGATAAAATAACTGCTTCCGGAGTATCGTCGATAATTAAATCAACACCGGTCAAGGTTTCTAAGGTACGTATATTACGACCTTCTCTACCTATTATTCTACCCTTCATCTCGTCATTTGGAAGCTGAACAACGGATATGGTTGTCTCTGCCACATGGTCAGCCGCACATTTTTGAATTGCGGTAACAACATAATCCTTTGCTTTTTTGTCTGCTTCTTCTTTTGCTTTGTTTTCAAGTTCTTTTACTAACATTGCGGTTTCATGTTTTACTTCGTCTTCAACAGTTTTTAAAAGATATTCTTTTGCTTGTTCGGAGGTTAATCCAGAGATTTTTTCTAACTCCTGTAGTTGTCTGCCGTGAAGCTCTTCCGCTTCTGACTTGATTCTATCAAGCTCAGCTTCCTTAACAGCAAGTTTAGACTCCTTTTTCTCAAGTGCTTCCATCTTCCTGTCTAAAGTTTCTTCTTTAGCAAGAACGCGTTTTTCATAACGCTGCACTTCTGCTCTTCTTTCCTTAGTTTCCTTCTCAAGCTCATTCTTAGTCTTTAATGACTCTTCCTTTGCTTCAAGTAAGGCCTCTCTCTTCTTAGTTTCAGCTGTTTTCAAAGCTTCATCTATGATTTCTCTTGCTTTTTCTTCTGCTGAACCTATCTTAGCCTCTACAACTTTAATACGATAGGCTGTGGCAATTTTCCAAACAAGAGGAGCAACTATTACCAAGGTAACTAAAATAGCAATTACTATTTTTAGCTCTTGCACAGGAGCACCTCCTTATTAAATTTTCATTGTACAAATATACAACAGTTAAATTTTATACTGTTTTGTCCAGTATGTCAAGTATCGTTCCTAAATTTTTATGCATTATGTCATAATACACCGAAAATAATCGATAATTTTATGAATTATTATACGATTTCCCATAATATAATGGCAATTATTTCATTGCCTCATTATGTTTTTAACAGTTTGAACAATTCATTTTGAAAGTGGTTGTATCTGGTAACAGATTTAACAGATACCGCTTGTTAGGAAACCAGTTCTCCGATATAGTAAAAGCCCTTACATTCCTTTAAGCTCACCTTAACAATGCTCCCAATCATATCCGGTGAACCTTCAAAATGCACCAATACATTATTACTTAGTCTTCCGGTCATAAGTTTATCATTTTGCTGGTTTACTTCCTCTACCAGTACCTTACTGATTTCTCCCTCATGTCTTGCGGTCATTTCCGCAGAGATAGCCTGTATTTCCTTTAATAGTCTATCAAACCGTTCCTTTGCTACTGTATCCTCTACCTGACAGTCTAAAACAGCCGCCGGGGTTCCGGTTCTCTTAGAATACAGGAACGTATATGCGCTATCATAACGAACCTTTTTCACAATCTCAAGAGTTTCAAGGAAGTCTTCATCTGTCTCTCCGGGGAAACCAACAATAATATCTGTTGTCAGAGAGATATCAGGCATTGCGGCTTTAATACGCTCTACTAAAGCCAAATAAGACTCTTTTGTGTAGCTTCTGTTCATTTTCTTTAGTACATCTGTACTTCCTGCTTGTACGGGCAAATGAAGGTGGGAACAAATCTTTTTAGAATCCTTCATAACTTCAATTAAGGAGTCAGATAAATCCTTGGGGTGGGAAGTCATAAAGCGAATCCGTTCAAGACCTTCCACTTTCTCAATTTCTTGTAGTAATTCTGCAAAGGACATAGGCTTGTCTAATGTCTTGCCGTAAGAATTCACATTCTGTCCCAGAAGCATAACTTCAATTACACCGTCTGCAACCAGTTCTTTGATTTCCTTAATAATGTCCTCTGGATTACGGCTTCTTTCCCTGCCTCTGACATAAGGCACAATGCAATAGCTGCAAAAATTGTTACAGCCATACATAATATTAACGCCTGCCTTAAATTTGTATTTTCTTTCACTGGGCAGATCTTCTACAATCTGATCGGTATCTTTCCAGATATCAATAATCATACCTTTTGACGTAATCCTGGAATACATTAATTCTGCAAGCTTAAAGATATTGTGGGTTCCAAATATCATATCTACGAAGCGGTAGCTTTTTCTAATCTTATCAACAACCGCATCCTCCTGCATCATACAGCCACATAGTGCAATCATCATATTGGGATTTTTTTTCTTTAGGCTATTTAGAAAACCAAGTCTTCCGTATACTCTTGTATTGGCATTCTCCCTGACGGTACAGGTATTATATACAACAAAGTCCGCTTCTTCTGTATCTGTTTCCACAAAGCCGATAAGTTCTAAGATACCTGACAGCTTTTCGGAGTCCTTGGCGTTCATCTGACAGCCAAAGGTTTGTGTGATATAGGTTAACGGTCTTCCTATCTCTAAAGTTTTAGTCTTCGCCCACTCCCTGCATTTTGCCATAAAGTAGTATTGCCTCTGTGGTTCAGTAATAGGTTCTTTTCCGTTAATGTCTATGTTATTAAAATCTATTTCTGCATAATTCATGTTAAACTCTCTACTTTCTATATATACTTTCACCGATACCCTAAAAATTATATATGATGAAAGGATAAATTACAACAGGCAATCACATTGTTTTGCCATCAAAAAGAACATATAGTATACATTCATGAAATCTATACTATATGTTTTGTGTTATTCTTTCTTTTATGGTTAGTACATGTTATAATATAACGACAACGTTATAGGGGGTTTTATAATTTTTTAAGTGTGCTCAGACATATAAACTACAATTTTTTAGACTGTTCTAATAAGACTAGCATTTCTGCACCACCTATGGCTATGGGTTTTATATCTTCACTAAGAGCTATGTATTTCTCGTATATTTTAATTAGTTCTATTTTATCTTCTGGGGTTATCATTTTTTCTGATTTCATCTTATGCATAAAATCATCTCCTGCTTAGATATCTAAATAAATAGACCTTCCTGTTACTAATTTACACCAAACAAGCTCCCCCCTCCTTAGGGGAGTTTGTAGGAGGGGAGAAGAAAACTCATTGTCATTCAGTGACTTTTCAAATTCATTATAACCCGTTTAATGACATATGTCAAGATATATTCTTTCATTAATTGACAAATATATCATTTAGTGATAATTTTATCTAAGGAGGTGTTATACATGGAAAAACGTGTGAAGTTAATTAGAAAATCCCTTAACCTATCGCAAAAAAAATTTGGAGATAGGCTGGGACTTAAACCTAACTCCATTAGTTCGATTGAAACAGGCAAAAATACCCTAACTGATCAAAATATTAAAATGATATGTTCGACCTTTCAAATAAATGAGGATTGGCTTCGTACTGGTAACGGTGAAATGTATACGAAACACTTGGAAATTGATAACGAATTATCCATAGTTATAAATGAAATTGTTAAAAGTAATGACAAATTTGTTAAGCAATTTTTAAACGCTTATTGGAGTCTATCTAAAGAAAATCGCACAGTGATATCGGATTTTATAGATAAACTAAAAGAATAAGAAACACATATAAAGAAACAACCATGCCCCCTTACACGGGGGGTAATACTTTATAATTCTCAGCATAGAAAATTTATATTTACATTCTGTTTGTATTAAAACTTATCACTTGTTTGATTATTTACGATAATTGCATATATTTACATTCCATTCTGTTTATATTAAAACATACTGTCCCCTGCTTTTGCTATCCGTTTTACTTCGATTTACATTCCATTCTGTTTATATTAAAACTGAACGGTTCAGTAACATCAAGTGAACGTATTTGGATTTACATTCCATTCTGTTTATATTAAAACGATAAGTTGGCAGAGGCAAAAAAATACTATTGGCTCATTTACATTCCATTCTGTTTATATTAAAACATCGGTAATTCGTGGTTCAAAATTCCCAGTAGTAGATTTACATTCCATTCTGTTTATATTAAAACTATGCTAAACGGTGCCTTAACAGATTCTGTTATATTATTTACATTCCATTCTGTTTATATTAAAACTCTTTTTCAGGGGATTGGAGAGGGCTTTTTTAGTAATTTACATTCCATTCTGTTTATATTAAAACGGTAACACTATAGGAGATATGGTTGCTAATATAGATATTTACATTCCATTCTGTTTATATTAAAACGCTTAAGGCACAGAATGGCTCTACCTTTTTTAACAGATTTACATTCCATTCTGTTTATATTAAAACTATTACATCTACGGTTGATACTTATAGACCTCCTTAATTTACATTCCATTCTGTTTATATTAAAACAGCTTGGTATCAGATATGAAGAATTATTGTGTTTCGATTTACATTCCATTCTGTTTATATTAAAACGGAAACTACGGTTGTTGACTTGCTTGTAACGGCTACATTTACATTCCATTCTGTTTATATTAAAACCCCAATCTCGCAACAATTAATTATCACCCTAGACGAATTTACATTCCATTCTGTTTATATTAAAACCCAGAAAACTGTTGTTCCGGATAGAGGATTTTATAAGATTTACATTCCATTCTGTTTATATTAAAACGGTGAAACAGTATTACATATTACCCTTGTTAGGGAATTTACATTCCATTCTGTTTATATTAAAACCCGATGGAAAGGCAGTCACACTTTGCGGAAATGGATTTACATTCCATTCTGTTTATATTAAAACCTATGTTGATTACCGTTCCAGCCGTCAGCATAATAAGATTTACATTCCATTCTGTTTATATTAAAACGGCTACGCGCTCTAAATATTTGCACTTTACTTGTTCATTTACATTCCATTCTGTTTATATTAAAACCTTTTTTCATGTGTTGATATAGCGGGTTGTCAATATATTTACATTCCATTCTGTTTATATTAAAACTTGCATAACTACATTAACGATTATCTCAATCAAAAGAATTTACATTCCATTCTGTTTATATTAAAACTGTTGGAGTATTCGCACTCATAACACTTTTTTATTTATTTACATTCCATTCTGTTTATATTAAAACTTCAAGAAAAGCGTCTGCCGCTTCACCGGTAAAGGTATTTACATTCTATTCTGTTTATATTAAAACCTGGAAAGAATTTGCACGTTATCAAAACTAACCATATTTACATTCCATTCTGTTTATATTAAAACAATGCTTAATCATAGAACAGAACGGGCAACTGCTTGATTTACATTCCATTCTGTTTATATTAAAACTCTATAGGTTGAGCTGGGAGAAAAGAGGGAATACATATTTACATTCCATTCTGTTTATATTAAAACTTTCTCACCTTTTTTAGCATAAGAACTTCCAGTAGTATTTACATTCCATTCTGTTTATATTAAAACCCTGCTTATAACAAGGGTTGTCTGTTATGTATTTTTATTTACATTCCATTCTGTTTATATTAAAACACTATACAAAGTGGATATCACAACGGTGGAGGGGTATTTACATTCCATTCTGTTTATATTAAAACCAGAGCGGCACCTACTAGGTCACCTGAATTATTCAAATTTACATTCCATTCTGTTTATATTAAAACTAACCAATGTGTTTTACTTCTCTTATCACCAAACAAATTTACATTCCATTCTGTTTATATTAAAACTAAAACCGTTTCCCAAGCTTCGCCCCAGTCTACAATATTTACATTCCATTCTGTTTATATTAAAACCATGCGTTTCCTCCTCCCAAAACGGTATATCTTCATTTACATTCCATTCTGTTTATATTAAAACCTTCAATGGCGAGTAATCTTTATCCAATTCAGCAAAATTTACATTCCATTCTGTTTATATTAAAACTGGTTGCTTGCTATGCCCTGTTTATACGCCTCTGAAATTTACATTCCATTCTGTTTATATTAAAACTTTCAATCAAAAACTTCTTCTGCTCGTCCTGTTTCAATTTACATTCCATTCTGTTTATATTAAAACTATAACCGATTTACAGACAATCCTTAGCAGGAAGGACATTTACATTCCATTCTGTTTATATTAAAACTCATATGCTTTATCTCTGTTAGGGTCTCTAGCCCTATTTACATTCCATTCTGTTTATATTAAAACTAATGATTTAACTAATACATCTGTTATGTATTCAATATTTACATTCCATTCTGTTTATATTAAAACTGCATCCATACGGAAATAGCTTGAACTTGTTTCGATATTTACATTCCATTCTGTTTATATTAAAACGACTCTGTAAAAATATAATCAATATCATCAATAGAAATTTACATTCCATTCTGTTTATATTAAAACTAAACAGTATCACATAATACCAATATGTGGTATTTTATTTACATTCCATTCTGTTTATATTAAAACATCCCTGTAAACTTAGCATGATACCATTCGGGACCAATTTACATTCCATTCTGTTTATATTAAAACAAGAAAATGCACAATGTAGATTTACCGGTTCTGGTATTTACATTCCATTCTGTTTATATTAAAACGTATCTTATTGCATCTATGTTGTGGTTATTCTTGTCATTTACATTCCATTCTGTTTATATTAAAACTCATCGGTGTTTATGATGTAATAAGTATTTTCTTTGATTTACATTCCATTCTGTTTATATTAAAACCTCGCCTTACAGCATTTAGACCACCATTTTCAGCATTTACATTCCATTCTGTTTATATTAAAACGTGGTACACAGCACATACTTAGATGTGCCTAAACATATTTACATTCCATTCTGTTTATATTAAAACTGAGGTCTAAAATTATTGCCATAAGATACAACTTGATTTACATTCCATTCTGTTTATATTAAAACCCATTGAACATATATGTCTTACTCAATGCATACCTATTTACATTCCATTCTGTTTATATTAAAACAAGATTTTTGCGACTGTTAATCCATTGGATTTTGCCATTTACATTCCATTCTGTTTATATTAAAACAAAACTTGTTCTGATTCATAGCCATATTCGCATTTATTTACATTCCATTCTGTTTATATTAAAACCCGATATCTTTATGATAAAATTGCTTTGTAATTGACATTTACATTCCATTCTGTTTATATTAAAACAACAAGGGATAATAAGTTTAAGGTAATCCAGTTAAGATTTACATTCCATTCTGTTTATATTAAAACTAATTCAGGACTTAATTTTGAGCCATCCCAAATATATTTACATTCCATTCTGTTTATATTAAAACCGGAACAGGCTAGAAACGAAGCCGAAGCAATAGTATTTACATTCCATTCTGTTTATATTAAAACTCATCCTTGATATTAAGTTCTGTAAGCATATTCGAGATTTACATTCCATTCTGTTTATATTAAAACCTGCCGTATAAAGTATCTTGACCGCCGTTCTTAGCATTTACATTCCATTCTGTTTATATTAAAACCAAACTTCCTTATTTTGCTTTCACGGCTTGAATTTATTTACATTCCATTCTGTTTATATTAAAACTATATAGATAGGAAAATAAGTGATTACTTGATATCATTTACATTCCATTCTGTTTATATTAAAACTCTTATGGCAATAATTTTAGACCTCATTCTTATCGATTTACATTCCATTCTGTTTATATTAAAACGATACAAAAATCAGTTGACCAGCTGTCTATTGATAATTTACATTCCATTCTGTTTATATTAAAACACTATCATTGCTTGTCCTCCTATGCTATATTTATTATTTACATTCCATTCTGTTTATATTAAAACCTTTCTCCCCATTTGAACTTGAGACACTCTTGATAGATTTACATTCCATTCTGTTTATATTAAAACAGGAGTGCAGCACTAGCTTTTTGACAGTAATTCTTGTATTTACATTCCATTCTGTTTATATTAAAACGAAACCCCAGTAACTATAAGCTTTCCTTGTATACACATTTACATTCCATTCTGTTTATATTAAAACCGCTTATGGCAATAATTTTAGACCTCATTCTTATCGATTTACATTCCATTCTGTTTATATTAAAACTTTTAGCACATAATATTGTAATTTGTCAAATATTATATTTACATTCCATTCTGTTTATATTAAAACCTATGGCTAATGACCGTTCCGCGCATGATGTTGCTGATTTACATTCCATTCTGTTTATATTAAAACAAGGTCGCACTTGCTCTTACTGTTCAGGCACTTGTGATTTACATTCCATTCTGTTTATATTAAAACGTTAAAAGCTCAAAATGGCTCAACCTTTTTCAACAGATTTACATTCCATTCTGTTTATATTAAAACAATACTGCAAACAACTACAAGCACAACTTATCCAGAATTTACATTCCATTCTGTTTATATTAAAACAGTATCCGTATAGATTTGATACTGCTTTGTTTGCGAATTTACATTCCATTCTGTTTATATTAAAACAGCAACAAATAATGTAAATAAAGAGAGGAAATCACAATTTACATTCCATTCTGTTTATATTAAAACATCCTAATGAATACGCCCTTTTTTGTAGCGATACAATTTACATTCCATTCTGTTTATATTAAAACTTTCCTGTGTTGCAGGTGACTTAGCCTTATTTGATGATTTACATTCCATTCTGTTTATATTAAAACTGTTTCGGTGATATTTACGAAATTATAGGGAAAGGATTTACATTCCATTCTGTTTATATTAAAACTCCACCACCTTCGCTGAAAGGCATATCCTCCTGGTAATTTACATTCCATTCTGTTTATATTAAAACGCTTACAAGTGTTAATAAAGTGCCTCAAACTGAGGAATTTACATTCCATTCTGTTTATATTAAAACTTCAATTTCAAAACGATTTCTGCGCAATCCAAACCATATTTACATTCCATTCTGTTTATATTAAAACCAGGCCAATCAAGTTCTAATTTAAGTTATGAGGCTTTATTTACATTCCATTCTGTTTATATTAAAACTGGAATATATATTGCCGATGTTGAAATGGTCAAAGAATTTACATTCCATTCTGTTTATATTAAAACATAAAAGAAAATAAATAAAGAAAAGAGGTTTTGACAATTTACATTCCATTCTGTTTATATTAAAACTAGCTTTTCAGAACCTAAAGACTTAAACGCTTACATATTTACATTCCATTCTGTTTATATTAAAACCATCTGTTTCCTTTCTATCGAACATGTTTTTAATCGATTTACATTCCATTCTGTTTATATTAAAACCATAGATGGAGACTATCGCCCGAACTTGCTAATCAAATTTACATTCCATTCTGTTTATATTAAAACGAGTATAGAAAACGTTCCAGAGGGTATTAATGTTAATTTACATTCCATTCTGTTTATATTAAAACATTGGAGAAGATGTGTTCCTCTATCATCATAGTTGATTTACATTCCATTCTGTTTATATTAAAACAAAAATCAAATGTAAGAATGATAAACTGATTTTTAAATTTACATTCCATTCTGTTTATATTAAAACTATCGACCTCGATTACCGGATATCAAAACTAGAATATTTACATTCCATTCTGTTTATATTAAAACTGATAGTGCAGTGAGACATTATCTAAAGTTTAAGCGATTTACATTCCATTCTGTTTATATTAAAACTTAGCAAGTTCGGGCGATAGTCTCCATCTATGCCCATTTACATTCCATTCTGTTTATATTAAAACAGTAGGCATTACCCTCATATTATGAGTATAGTAAATATTTACATTCCATTCTGTTTATATTAAAACGAAGCTTTTCCATGTAGGTGTCCCACTCGCTTTTCTATTTACATTCCATTCTGTTTATATTAAAACGTAATCCAACAATTGCTATCCGTGCATAAAATTTGTTATTTACATTCCATTCTGTTTATATTAAAACCCACTTGTCCGCTGTATAAGTCGTATAGCCAGGAACATTTACATTCCATTCTGTTTATATTAAAACCTTATGGCAATAATTTTAGACCTCATTCTTATCGATTTACATTCCATTCTGTTTATATTAAAACTAATAAAAGAAGGTGAACAATATGTAACAGTAAGAATTTACATTCCATTCTGTTTATATTAAAACTGTAATGGCAGTTTTAGGTGTAGGGCTTAACATCATTTACATTCCATTCTGTTTATATTAAAACATTAGCCAAGCTTAATAGATATAAAGTAGGTCAAGAATTTACATTCCATTCTGTTTATATTAAAACTTCTGTTTGTAAAACTCATCTTCTGTTTTGTCTAAATTTACATTCCATTCTGTTTATATTAAAACTCTAGCTAGTCGGTGTAATGCTGCCGGTCTTGTGAATTTACATTCCATTCTGTTTATATTAAAACGTTTTGTACCAGACCATGCATTAGACATAAATTTATTATTTACATTCCATTCTGTTTATATTAAAACACAACGGACATTTAATAAGTGAGGTGATTTTTTAAATTTACATTCCATTCTGTTTATATTAAAACTGAAACATCAATCTGTGCTCCCTTAATCCTATAAGTATTTACATTCCATTCTGTTTATATTAAAACGCGTCTAACATGAATTTATATCTAGAAACATCAATTTACATTCCATTCTGTTTATATTAAAACTGTACCTCATAGCCTCGGCAAGTGTCATTTTTTCACATTTACATTCCATTCTGTTTATATTAAAACCTGATTTCATTCGCTCAAACCACATCTTTCCTGCCTTATTTACATTCCATTCTGTTTATATTAAAACCAATTGAAAAAACCGCAGTCAGATTTACCGAGAACCATTTACATTCCATTCTGTTTATATTAAAACCTTGGCCATAGATTCAAAATCAGTTGTCCATTTACATTTACATTCCATTCTGTTTATATTAAAACTTATAGGCTGTGGGGAAGAAACAATCTGCTTGTGTAATTTACATTCCATTCTGTTTATATTAAAACCCAAATATCGGTTTCAGATTATATGGATTATTGGAATTTACATTCCATTCTGTTTATATTAAAACGCAATCGAAGCCGGTATTGAGTAGCGGTTGTGCAAAATTTACATTCCATTCTGTTTATATTAAAACAAATTAAATTGTCAGGTGGTTGTCCAATCTAGACTATTTACATTCCATTCTGTTTATATTAAAACTATTTTTTCTTTCTTTCCAAAAATCATTTTAAGGGAATTTACATTCCATTCTGTTTATATTAAAACCAATTTAGAAACGGATATACCATCAGATACAAACTTATTTACATTCCATTCTGTTTATATTAAAACTCTGCTAATAACTCAGCAGGCGCTACAACAGTAAAATTTACATTCCATTCTGTTTATATTAAAACTTTTCCTCTGCTATATATTCCCTCACAGATTCTTCATTTACATTCCATTCTGTTTATATTAAAACCCTTATTACTCAAATAGGCATTATAAGAGGTTTATACATACATTTTCTGTCTACCTCTAAATAATTTATCCAGATATTTAAGCGATACAATCTTCTATAACTTCTAAATAACATTATAACAGCATTTCTTATAGCTGTCGAGCCTCCTAGATTTAAGCAATTTGACAGGTCGACAATTAATAAATTTACCTCTACTACCATTCAGCTTAGAAGAAATTAGATGTCTTATCATCCTCTTTCCCCCAGAACTCTTTTTGCATCCATCTCTCTTCTCTACTTTTAAAAATAATTACTGAATCTCTGTTTTCTCGTATATGCTTATTTAACTCTAACTTCAACTGCTGTAATAGAGCTGGCGTAATATCACCTTCAAATACAGATTTTTGGACATGGGTAAGATACTTTTTACAGATTTTAAATATGTTACGTGAAGCTTTGGCACCATTATCATCAACTTCTATATCATATATAAGAACCACATACATATCACCACCAAATTTTAAACCCTTCATATTTTTTATCGCCAATAAGATGTTTGATTAGTTTATAACATTCCAGTCTAATCAGATGACGGTACGACACATTTCTTCCGAGTTCTTTATGTTTTATTGTTCTATTCAGACATTCGTCATACTCTTTTAATACCTTCTTTCTTCCACCATCTTTTAAGTAGTAATAATTAGAATCCCTTTCAAAATCTTTCTCAGTTATCATATTCCTATTCAATACTGAAAATATAATTCGGTCAGATATTAAAGGTTTAAATATTTCAGAAATATCCAACGAAAGTGAAAACCTTCTTTCACCAGGGCTGTGCAGATAACTGATTGTAGGATTTAACTGTGTAACATATATTTCGGTTAAACAACTGGTGTAAACTAAAGAATTCACAAACGATATTAGTGTATTTACCATATTATCTGGGGGTCTTTTCACACGTTTTTCAAAATCAACTTCTTGATTTATTATGCTTGTCCAACAATTATAATAAACTTTACGTATACTTCCTTCCACACCCATAAGTGAATGAATGTCACTGGTACGTTTTATTTCATTTCGTAATCCTTTTATTTCTGATATACTACTTTCTAAATCCCGTTCTCTTTCATTATAATAACGCAAATTCCTTAGAATATTATAACTTGCAGCCTCAATAAACTCTTTTGCTATGATTAGTCTTTGTTCCTCATTGGTGTAGTGATTTACTTGCTCCACCAATAAGTTTCCAGATACATTTGTCTCCTTGGGATAAAAACTACCTGTATAGAACCCATAATAATTAAAGATATGTATTGGTAACGATAACTGTCCTGCATAATTTAATGTTTTTGTATTTAAAGATACCTCGCCAAACAAGTATATATCTCTTGTCATATTTACCTTGATATCTTTAAAATTCCCATCAGGTGCAGTCATCCGAAGCACGTTGTCTTTCCTCTTTAACTCACCATCTGAAAACAAATAAAAACTTTCTGACATGCTAATTCTCCTTGGCTTATATGTAACAGAACTCATAATAGGCACATGATTTACATATTTTTGATTCTATAACCACTGGACTCTTTTTCTGTTCTGCAATGTAATTGATATCTTCAATTATCTCTTTAATTTTGTCCAAATCTCTTTCTTCTAAATAAACATCTTTCCGTTGTCTTATCTTAGGATAGTCTATGATTCCTTTCTCAATAGGTATTCCCCTTTGTTGTAAGAAGTATATGTAATATTTAACTTGCCATAAAGAGGCCTCTTCAATACTTTTACTTTTTCTAATCTCATGTAGGATTTTCCAATCCTTGATAAAATCTATATTTACAGTTTCATCAATTAAAATCTGTTTATCTTCTCTTCCATAACTGTTTTCATCTAAAAGTTTTCCAAGCAAAACATTTTCACTTTCATCCTCTAATGAGATATTATTAATGAAACACCAAAGTTTACGGTGACAAACAAAATAATAATAGAACATTGTACCTGTTACACGCATACTTTCCCTTCCCTACTTAGAAAAATCTATCATCTGCATTAATAAATTCTTGATTTTTAGTATTGCTAAAGCTAATTCCGACTTCATCATCATAATCTGCATCAATAACAAAAAATACAAGCCCATTCTTTAGTTTTAATTGCTCTTTAAAAACATTAGTGCCAAATGCTAATCTACTTTGAACAGGAACCATAAAATCACGTATCACTTCCTGAGCTTCTATCTTTTCTAGCTTTGTTGACTCATTTCCATCATTGCCATTGACTATGTTCATATTCTCTCTTATCCATTCTTCATTTACAGTAAAAATGGACTGAGGTATAGCTGACACCTGGCTAATATCACGAAACAGCTTGGTAACAGTCTGCTTACTATATTCATACTCTGTAATATTTCTAATATAATCTAAAGTATAAATAATTTTCTTATAATAATCTGTAGCAGCAAGTTCCTCAATTGAATATAATCTATCAATCATTTCCACTTTCATTTTTTCACTTATTTTTCCATCCACTACTAGTTGACTTTTCGACAGTTCAAAGATTTCAGGTTCTATTACTGAATTTTTTCCAATTCCGCTGCATTTTTTATTTCCTCCGGTAAATACAAAGCAGTTGTAATCTACATCCAAAGTTCGATGTCTATAACATCGTCCCATTCTCTGAAATAATCCATTCAAATCAGATAGTTCAGTAAACAGTAAATCAAAGTCAATATCAAGGGACGCTTCCACCAACTGAGTACTAACCCATATTTCATGTATTTCACTTCCCTTTTTGCCTGTTTGCATTATCAACTTTTCCTTTACATCCCTGTCTTTTCTTATAAATCCACTGTGTAGTAAATGTATTTTTTCTTTATCGGAAGTCTTTAATGACTCCTTAAGTTTTAAATAAACTTCTTTTGCTCGTTTTATAGTATTGCATATAACAAGAATCCTATTATTTTTATAGTAATTAGCAATCTGAGCTATACTTTCTTCCTCTTCAATGGATGCCTCCACTCTTTTTATGCTATGACGAATCCAATTATTTGTGAATGTATTTGGCTCAGGTGGTACTAAGCCTTCTGAGTTCATTAAATCCAAAAACAGTCTAGGAAATGTAGCTGTTAATATGGCATATTTTCCCCCAAGCTTAGTTATATAAGATAACCCAACAATTAAATAGGCAACCAAATCAGAGGAATACATTTGGATTTCATCAATAATTATCTTAGAATATGACAAAGTTGCAAGCTTAGATTCAAACCCCTTATACCTATATACAAAGTCAAATATCTGGTCTATTGTACATATGGTTAAAGGAAGGGATAATTGCTTAGTACTTGTATAATAATATTCAAGCTGTGAATCCCCTGTTTCTGAATGTCCATACTTCTTCCACTCTTTCTTTTCATCCTCTGCATATATTTTCAAAGTATCAGAATGAAGTAAACCAACCTTTCTTCTATCTTCGTCATTTACTATACTTTCTATAATTCGTTTATATATTGCATTAATAGCACTTTTTAAGGGAAGTGTAAAAAACCCCTTATTATTTCCAAGCCAAAGCAACCCTGCCTCTGTTTTTCCCATGCCTGTCTGGGCTATAACAATAACGTTATTGTCTTGATTTTTTAGCATATAGTTCTGTAAATCATTCCATTCAGCTAATTCGTTCTTTTTTCTCCACTCGCACAATATTCTATTCAATGTTATAGATAAAAAATCATTCTTAACTTCAACACAAAGTGGGCTGCTCTCTCCAGTAATATATGAACTGGCTGCATAATCAATCCGGTTTAAAAGACCTTTTAACATTACATACTTATAAAAATATATATTATCTCTGCTTTCATACAACCTCTCTCCCATCATAAAATATTTCTGGTCAAATTCTGGATTGAAATATTTAGTAGGTAATTTGGAATACTCAAATTGTTTAACAATAGTATCCATTTGTTCTAATTCGTCATATATATCATCCATATTGTAATTCATTTCTCTTTCATGATGGTATGCTACAGCATGAAAGAGTACCATTATATCCTGATGATTATACCCTTTATTAATCAGATATTTAACATCAATAAATCCAAGACTAAGCATACCATGCGGGATACCTGTATTCCTACCTTTTCCTTGCATAACCTGTTGAAAAGAATAATTTATTTTCCCTAAATCATGATAAATACAAGCCAAATACAACATATACCAATCAATGTTAATATCTGGATATATCTTTTTTAAAATTTCGTAATTAGCAAGTAAATCATTTGTATGTTCCATTATATCTTTTCTAGGTTTTGTTTTGGCAATAAATCTCTCATCTGCTTTTTTATCTGGCATAATTTCTCCTTATTATTGCATCAAGCAGGAAATACATAATCTCCTTTATCATCTTGATAGAAAGTAAAGTCTGAAAAGAGTGTAAAATTATGAGTGTATAGGGCATCTACTGTATTCCACTTTCTAATATACCTCGGTACTTTCTTAGTTCCTACGTTATGAAGTACGTAATCTTTGTTTAGTTTTATCATAGTACCAGAGTATTGCAATGAAGTTTTAGCTGAATTCGCTCTGATTTGATTGTCTTCAAAATAGCAAATTGGTATAAATGCCCCATATCCATAACCAACTCTTTTATTAAGTTCCGTACTATAACTAACACTCTTCTCTAGATTTATACTTTCAATTTCAACAATACGAATCTCTTCAATAACAGCTATATCTTCACGTCTTCCTAAAGATAGATATTCAAATGGGGTTTTTAGGCTGTCATAAATTTCTTCAAGTAAACTATCCTCTTCCGGTATGATATGCAGCAATAA
This sequence comes from Anaerocolumna cellulosilytica, assembly GCF_014218335.1. Taxonomy (GTDB): domain Bacteria; phylum Bacillota; class Clostridia; order Lachnospirales; family Lachnospiraceae; genus Anaerocolumna; species Anaerocolumna cellulosilytica. The sequence continues at coordinate 3,518,077 of NZ_AP023367.1, forward strand.
TTCAACATCTACTAGAAGCTCTATCGTAGCCACACCTCTGGACACACCAAAATCATTAACCTTCAACTGATGCCTCGTTGAATCATAGGACATACCATTTTTAAACTCATATCTGGTGTATAAGTCATTCACTTTTGAAAAATATTTTCCCTGTATACTTACTCGCATTGGTTTGTATTCTTTAAAGCGACACATATTATGTATCATACCTATAACCGTTGAGTAGGGTGGAAGAGGATAAGTCTCTTTTAACTGAAAGCTTGCTGGTTTCTTGTAATTCACCATATCCTGTCTTAATTTAAGTCTAATTCCCTTCATAATAAGCATCCACCTCTTTTTTAAGAGTTGTAAAAAATTCAGGTACTGTAGTTGCTTTTAGTACTTCCTTTATTTCATTAGTATTATCGAATCTTCCGTCAACAACACCTGTATGGGTCTGTTCTCTTACTCCTTCATACATAACTCCTGTTATCTCATTCAATACAATACTGTTATTTTTGATGGAAACCACATTTTGGAATACCGGATTCTTAATATCGTAAACTCCGCCTATTATAAATAATGGTTTTAAATCTTCTCTTCTGCCTCTAATATCTCTATACAATAAAGCAACTGTATCCAGCAACTTTTTTATTCTTCTTGCTCTTTCTTGGTTGTCCAGTTCGATACCATATTCTTCATCAAAACCAATCTGGTCTAAATCAGCTACAATTGTATATCTGTAATATGATTTATGTATTTCTGCCTGAGCTATATTCATATTTGTTTTAATTTTATCAGCCTGTCCTTTGTTTGTTAAAAAATCTAAATCTCCTTTAAAGGTTTCAAGGGATATGGCATTTGATAATCTTACTTTAGCACTTCTTTTTTTCCCTCCTGTTCCTTTTGCTGTCTTAAGGTAACCAAAAAAATCGACCTCAGGATATTTATCAATTGTAGCATCTTCACTAAACTGTATTACTAATTTGTCCCCACTTCCTTCACCTGCCACTGGTGCCAATGCTTCCCCTAACTGCTCTGCAATGTTATATCTGATAGCCTGTCTTGATATGTAAGTATACTGCTCACCTTTATTTCTGGATATTTTTTTTAACGAAGCTACATTACCAACACTTTCTCCATAATTCGCACTTTCTGCCTGAAAGATAATTGTCATGGATAACCCTTTTGTTTTTAATTGACTCATAATTTACACCTCTCCATTTTCTATTTGTTTTCCTTGTTACTTTCATTATTATTACTATTCCTATCTTTATCTCCATCTATTAAATTAGTAACAAAGGCATACCCTATAGTATAAAAAACTTCAGATTCTTCTTGTAATATTTCAGGTATAATTGATGGAACTTCTTTGCCAACATACATATAACAATTTAAAACCAAGTCCATAAACATATATTTATTACCTGTTTTTAAAGCATTCATTAAACGATAATTAATACCTGACAGTTTATTAGAATCCTTATATGCCTCTCTAAGTTTTTTACCTTCTTGCAGTGCTCTTAACCTATAATTAGAATTCATATCTTTCAGCCCCCCTAATCTTTTGATTAACTCAATATTTATATTTAATATATTATTAATATGCCCTGTGTGAAAAAAACAATTATTTGGTGTTGATATCTTATAATAAAGTAATTTATGAATTAACAGGAAAAGGTTTTGATTATTAAAAAGATGATTTAAGACCTGTTCATATATACTTATAGTCTCTTTTCCTTCTTTATAATATGCTCGTAGTAATCCTTGTTTTTCTTCTTTTCCGGCAATTTCAATAATACAATCTTTTATTACACACAAGGTAGACTCTGGTACTATATTGAATTTATAGCTTTCATTTTCATATCTTACAATTTGAACATCTGCTAATTCAAAAATTTCTTTTTCCAAGGTTTGCTTTATCAAAGCGTTTACTAGAACACTATATAATTTTCTTGTATCATAATTATTTTCGCCACCTTTTAAAATATCAGCCTTCACTTGGTTATTCACTTTAATATTGTATTCCATATTCACATTGGCATTAATGTATAGACCTCTTCCTGTAACATAAGTAAATCCAGCTGGCAAACATGAATATATCAGTTTACAGATAGGGCATACTGCAATATCATTATAAAAATTCCATACATGTGATGTCTTTCTTGCTATATCAAAACCAAATTGGTTCAGAAAACTCATATCGTTATTAAAATCTTTCATAGGCATACCACAAGTGAAGCATTCATTCTTATATTTGGATTGGTCGAATTGTAAATACTCAAAGACTGGTTTTATAAAATATGTATTGTAATCTTCATAGATATCTAAAGTTTTTGTTTGCGGATATAAAAAACTTACTCCATTCCAACCATTTTTTAAAATCCCATATATAACATTTTTGCCTGCTATATAACGCTTTCCTGACTCATGACTACAATAACATATAATATCCTCTATAATTTTATATTGAATTTTCACTTCCTCAATAAATTTACTTTTTTCTTGCTCAAAAGACTTATCATCTTTTGGTTCCTTGACTTTTTGCAGCTTTTTTTCAAGTGTCTGTATATAATCCATGTCCCCCATTAGTTTAAAAGCTGCTTTAAAACTGTTACTAGTCAGGTATCTTTTTAAAGTATCTTTTATAAAGATATTAATATTTTTTAGCTCTTTAAGATCTACAGCCTTAAAATCATTATCCCTATGATATTCTATCTTGTCTTTATAACTGACAATACGATACCATGGAAGTGTATTTTCGTAAGTATTAATAAAATATTCAAAATACTTCTCTTCAAAATTTTCTAAATGTCTCACATGAAAATTAATGGTGTTATTGTGAAAGTTAATATTATTTTTTCCTATAATATTAATAAACCCTGTTAAAGCTGCATTCCACATCCAATCTCCAAGTTGTAATGTTATTTCCTCTCTTTCCATAAAATCACCTCCATCCTATGCTTATTGTATAAGTTCAAGATTACCAAATCCAAGTGAACGCTTCCCACCAATGCCTCTCTGATACAAATACTGTAGCAAGTAAGGTTCGCCTTTCATAGTAATGATTCCAAGAGAGGTTGCTATTTTATATTCATAACTGGATACAATTACTTTTTTCATTTTAACAAAGTTAATTTGAAGTTGCTTAATGTCAAAACTTATATCCCTGTCCATCTTTCCATTTAGTTCACTTATCAAGTTCCTTTTTAGAATAGATGCGGCTTCCTCATCTTCAAATGTATAAAAACAATCTTTTCCTGTCTCCTTGGAGTGGTCACGTATAACAAGGGGCGACAGTGTGTTGAACACAGCTTGATTTTGGGTTATAATTTTTTCCTTTTCACTGGTTATATTAATGAGCCTAATAGCATTTCCCCCTGACAGTTTGTACCATATAAATTTCTGACCGCATAGTGCATTATATAATTGAATCCCCAAAAAAGAGTCTGGCGTACTAAAATTCAATATCATTCTTTTGCTTTTAATACTTATGTACTCTTTATAAAATTGAGTTGGAGGAACGAAATAAACAGAGAACGTAAAATCTTTATTGGTGTTATTTCCGTTGCCGTATAATTCATGATAAAATTCTTTATTATACTTTTCTGTACAAAACTTAATGTAAGCTAAAATTTTTCTGCGATAGTCAATTTCCAGTACTTCTTGTTCTAATTCAAATGTAAAATGTAATCTCACTGTTTATCTCCTTTAATAATTTAATTTATTGCCATTACTATTACTCCAATATAAAATAAATTCCATTATGAGTATATTAATATTTTTGTAAATTTAAAGACTTAATTTACATTCCTTTTAGTTAATATAAAAACCATAAGTATTTAATTTTACCTGTTACTCTTTTTTACATTATATTTCCTTTTTTGTAAATTGTCAGCATATTATAACAATATTTATATATTTTTTACATTTTTAAACTAAGTAAATTATTAATTAAATTCCGGTATTTTTATTAATTGGAACTTACTTTCACAATCCAGTGTTATGCTATACAGGAATTTTACTTTTGAATCTTCTAACGTCATTCTCATATTTAATTTAATTACTCTCCAAATACATTCCCCCAAAACCTCATACTTTTTTAACACTACATACACACTTCGTTATTCAATATTTAACTGGAATAAACCATAACAAAATGCTATAGTAAATAGTAGTATAACTGCCTTAAATTGCGTATAAGAAAGGGAAAACAATGGGTAAGAGACAAAAGAAAGGATTTAATAGTCTTATTAAATTCCGAACAGTATTAATGGTAACACTTTTTGTAGCTGTTATAATATCAGGCTGTAGCAAAAAGCAAAATACCCTAGTAAAAGAAGATAATTCTGCACAAGTATCCAATCCGGTTGATACACAAAATACTTCTGATGAAACAGAGTTTCATGAAGATAATACAGAACCAGAAGGTACTGCCCCGTCTTCTGGACAGGGGGATGTAAATGAAGCTGCAACGGGTACATTGAATAATGGTGGATTGTATGTAAAATATAAAGATAATATATATTACCGCCAACATACAGCCGATAGTATATCCGAAATTAGTCTTGGTGCATTCCAGGCAGTTCCCGGTGCCGGCAAAAATATGATGCGTTTAAAACCCGATGGTACTACGGAGATAGCCTTTAATGACACAGGCGAAGGGGATATATATATCTACAATGATAAAATGTATCTTCAAAGATATACCGATGATTTTATTTCTTATATCTATTCTGTGAATTTAGATGGCAGTGATAAAAAAGAACTTGGTAAGGGCAAAATTGAAGCTATAGACCAAGAATCCGGTATTCTTGTGTGCACTATGGAGAATATGAGAGGTGAATATGACTTATTCAAGCTTGACGGTAAGACTGGAGAAATAAAACAATACGGTATATATATATCGATTACCGACGGGGGGTTTGTCGCATTACATAATGGAGTTATTTATTATCTAAGCGTTAATGAAGATGAGGACATAGAACAGAGTGAGCTCATGCTCTGCTACGTAGATATTGAGGACAAGAATAATGATTTGTTTCCTACATTTGAGGACGATTTCTATTTCTATGGCGCAGACATTACTTGTGTGCAATTTGTGGATGATACTATGTATTTTGCATATGGTGCCTATGATGGCAGCGGAGGTTTTTATCAGGGTGGTAGAATAGCTAGAATGAATATCGATGGCAGTGACTTTAAAGTCCTTGCAGGAAATGCAAGCGATTACAGTGATTTAGTCAATGACAGGTTCTATGTTACAAGTGAAAATGGGAAAGACGTACTTTATTACACCTCTGCTTCTCTTGAAGATTATGCAGCTTATTCCCAAGATATAGCTACCGGACAAGTTACAGAAACTACCTTACCTGTTTATAAAGAAGGTATGCCCTTTGTGTACGAAAATGGTATTATCATGTTTCGATATAACGCTCCAGCCATGACAACCTTACTATCTTCAATCGATTACAGTTATTTAAACCTAGAGACGGAAGCAGAAAACACTTCAATTTATGATATAGAACTATGTGACGGATGGGTATATTACACTCTTGAAGCCGATGAATATTATCCGGAAGCCAGTGTGGGCTGGCGTGACGGGCACCGCCGTCTAAAGACCGTTGTCCTTAGAAGTCAGCTGTCCGGAAATAAAATCGAGGTATTAAATGAGTATTAAAATCAAATTATCTTGAACATAAATCGAATAGGTATTTAAATACTACCAACCATCATGGTTGGTAGTATTTATTTCACTTGCAGGGTATTCTCTGATTTCAATGTTACTTTATATTTTTTTCAACTAACTTTTGAAACAGATTATTTTGCTCTTCTTCTATTTCGTATTTCTTACTTTGCAGCTTGGCATATACAGCTAAAGCGTCCATAATCCTCTTTCTGTCATTGGCGTTAAACATATCGATAGTTTTAGCCAAGTCATCAATGTTATTAACATTTACCTTAAGACGTCCACCACCTGACAGGGGGATTGTTAATATTTTTGTTTCATCACTCATATCACCTAAACTTATAGTGTTTCTTTCAAAATCACATTGAAAGGTCACTCCATTATAATTTATTTGACCAAAGTTATCAGCCAATTCCCCATAGGGAGCTTTATGGGAGGCGGATATAAAATCCTCTAAGAATTTTTTATGTGCAGATATCCCATTATTATTTGCCGTATTCTTATCTGTATTTTGAGATTCAATATCTGCAGCCTTACTTACAGACAGCTTTGCATTTTCCTCCGTTTTAACTCTTTGGTTAAAGTATGATGCATTTTTACTATACTCTGAAATGTTCCTGCTGAATGAATTAATTACTTCCATGCTACTCTCCTTTTATACGCTTGATCGTCTAGTTACAATAATTCTTAATAGAATTGACAGCTATAAACACAAAAAAGGCAGTGCTAATAAATATTAACAATACCTTCCGTGGTTTGGCATCGAATTCCATCCTGTAATTCTTATATTGTATATCGTCATATCAAATATTTTCTTAACACCTGATTTTCATTTTTATTCCTGTCCAGGTGCTTCAGTACGCCCTTAAATCAATCGTGGACGTTATTTTATCAAAGTTTCATTTTCCGGTTCATATTTAAAGTAAATTACTAACTAAACTAATATATGTATTTAAATAACGTTTTTCTTCCATAATATACTTATGGAATTTTTCAACAAATACATCAATCGACCTATCTGATTGTGTATAATTGTACTTTAGTAAAAGATTCTTTAAAATTAAAAAGCCCTCCACAATGTAATAATAATCTTCTTCTGGCTTTATGTTATAAATTTTATTTATTAGTTCAATTCGCTTATACATACACTCCTTATGCTCCACTAGTAAGTAAATCGGTCTAATATCGCATAGATGATTTAAGCGAAATTCCTCTTTATACATATCCAGTATGTCTAGACAAGCTTCTATACCATAGGTACGGTCACTCCGGTACATATCCCCTAATAAAAGATTATCGATTTCGTTTATATATTGTTTTAGTTGTAGGAGAATCGATTTTATATTCATTTCAAACGGATATTTGGAATTAACTGATAATATGTCAATATATTGTGGTTTACTCAATTCCATATTTTTATATGGAACCTTTGTAATACTATAGTTCATTCTATCATCATATCCTGCAACTTCAAATTCCATTAATTCATCATCATACCCGTAGATAAGTATATCGTGTACATAATTGAACTTTTGATATGCACGCCTATTTGGAATATAAAATTCATCTACACAGGCCAGTACATATTTACCTTCATTCAATGCATTAAAAATATAATCTAATGCTTTGATGTGATTTGACTTCAACAAGCTGTCACTAAGATGCTCCCTGGTAAATACTGGTTGGTGTGTTATATAATCCATATAAAAATTAAAGCTATCCCAGCCTAAAGATTTCGTAAAGGCTAATTGGATATAATTATTGTATAACCACATATACTCTTTTTCACTATTCAGTAAAATGCCCAACGTATAAGCGTGATGCTGATATACCTTAATAGGAACAGCCGGGTTAAAATTTAGACTAACTTTCATCTAATTGTATTCCTTTCGAATTGATATGAATATAATGAAGAAACAATATGTACTAATTTATTTTACTCTTTGTTGTATATTTTTGTCAATAACCCGGTTATTAGAGAAATAGCTCTATTTTCATTAACCTATCAAGGTTACAAAAAGACGTGAAAGTATGCGCTCTCACACGTCAACTAGTTTACATTCGTATAACAGCTCAACTAGTTATCTTCCACTATACCATTCCAAATTCCATATATCAACAAATGTATTCCACCATGTCATCAACAAATTCCTTATATGTATTACAACCCGTCATATTTAGAGCATTATCTTTTTCCAGTAATAATACAATAAAATTATCAAACATATCATGAATAATTGAGCGTTCATCTTCATTGATTGCAATCAGCACTACTATTATTCACCTACTCTTTATATAATGTAATAAAGCAATAAGTAGGTGAAGTACTGCGTGATACAAGAAAAAGGTGATCGTATATACAGCAATGATTATGCCGATTTATTTATTGAATATAGCGGTGATGAAGCTATTTTTGACGAATTCACTGATGCGACGATACAGATAATAGATTACTTTCTTGCAGTAGTTCGCATACCGGTACAGCAGATAAATAATAAAACTATCCTGTCAATGGGTTATTCCGTAATGCCACATCTAAACGGCTTAATCAGTGAAACCAGCAATGAGGTTACCGGTATAACAAAGGTTCGTAATATCCCTAACCTAAATCTCAGAGGTGCAGGTGTTCTTATCGGCATCATTGATACCGGTATTGATTACTTGAATCCCATATTCCGCAACGCTGACAATACAACGAAAATTCTTACATTATGGGATCAAACCATATATGGGGAAAACTATGAAAGTAATACGTATTATGGGACAGAATACACAAAGGAGCAGATTAATCAAGCCCTTTTAAGTGATAATCCATATGACATCGTCCCTAGCCGTGATGAAATCGGTCACGGAACTATGCTTGCAGGTATTGCCGCCGGCAATGAGGTTCCCGATGCAGGGTTTTCAGGAGTCGTTCCTGATGCAGAGTTAGTTGTTGTTAAATTAAAGCCGGCAAAACCATATCTAAAGGACTTTTGGCGTATACCACAAGACGCAGTATGCTATCAAGATAATGATATATTGTTTGCCCTAGAGTACTTGGAGCAAACAGCTATAAAATACCAGCGACCTATGTCTATCTGTGTAGCACTTGGTACCTCCTTAAGCTCACACGATGGCAGGGAAGCCTTAAGCAGAAACCTAACTGCCAGAGCTGAAAATCTGAATTTTTCAATTGTTGTTGCTGCCGGAAATGAAGGTACTGCTAAAAGGCATTATTATGGAATGATTAATCCTACCATTGGTTCAGACAAGGTGGAACTTTTTGTCGGAGCTAACGAGCCCGGATTTTCCATGGTATTATTTGGTGATTCTCCCGGTATATTTGCCATTGATATCCTATCTCCCTCAGGAGAATACATTCCAAGGATTGTGCCCATACTGGATGAAAACAGAGAAATATCCTTTATTTTTGAACAAACAAAGATACTGGTTGATTACCAAATGGTGGAATCTCAAAGCGGAGATCAGTTAATCCTCTTTCGCTTCACCAAACCATCTCAGGGTATTTGGTCGTTTAAAGTCTTTGGAAGAGGGGACTTAAGTCTGGGTTTCCATATATGGCTTCCCATGCAAGGCTTTATCTCTGATAATGTCTATTTTATAACTCCAAATCCTAATACTACTATCTTATCTTTAGGTAACAGCAGTGTTCCGATTACTGTAAATGCCTACAATGCTGAAACAAACGGAATCTACCTGAATGCCAGCAAAGGTTTTACCAGATTAGAAAAGGTGAAACCTGATATAACGGCTCCCGGTGTCAGTATTACAGCACCTTCCTTAGATCAAAGTTTTATACAGGTAACCGGCAGCAGTCCCGCCGCTGCTCATACTGCCGGTGTTGCCGCAATGCTGTTAGAATGGGGTAATATAAGACGAAATTTTCCGCTCTTAAGTACAGAGGATATTAAAGTTCTTATGGCGCGAGGTGCAAAACGAGATCCTGCAAATGTATATCCAAATAGAGACTGGGGGTATGGAATTCTGGATGTCTATAATATATTCCGAAGCTTCCGAGGTATCTGAATAAAATGCCATGTCTGAAATTATTAAAGGAGCCAATCTATGACTCAAGAAGAAAAATACAAAATAATCAGTGATGACTTTATTGACCTAATTATTGAATATAATCGAAATGAAAAACTATTAAACCGCTATACCAATTCCACCTCACATATTATCAATACCAGATATGCAATTGCCTATGTCCCTGCAAGCCAGCTGACAGATAATTTTGTGTACCAATATGGTTATAATACCCTTCCCTACTGTTATGGATTAACCAGTGAAAAGAGCCTGGAAGCCTCCGGCATCTTAAAACTCCGAAGAGTTCCAAGCCTTAATCTAAGAGGAAAGGGTGTATTAATCGCTCTGGTTGATACCGGAATTGATTATACCAACCCTATCTTCAGACATGCAGATGGCAGCACCAGAATCGTGTCACTTTGGGACCAAACAATAAACAGCCAAAATCAGTATCCGGAGGATACTTATTTTGGTACCCTGTATCATTCAGAACAGATTAACCAAGCATTAAGCAGTACAAGTCCCTATGATATAGTTCCAAGTCTCGATGAGAACGGACACGGTTCTATGCTTGCAGGTATTGCAGCAGGCTCAGAAGTACCTGCTAGTGAATTTAGCGGTGTAGCCCCTGACAGTGAATTAGTAATTGTTAAATTAAAAGAGGCAAAGCCTGCCTTACGCCAGTTTTTAATGATACCTCCTGATGTTCCATGCTATCAAGAGAATGATATTTTATGGGGTCTAGATTTTGTCTTAAAGGAAGCCAGAAGATTACAGCGTCCTATGGCTATATGTATCGGCTTTGGCACTTCTCAGGGCCCTCACGATGGTACAGGACCTCTAAATAATACCCTTAGTTTCTATGCAGATTTTCCCGGGATATCTATTGTAGTTGCGGCGGGTAATGAAGGGAATAAAAGGAGACATTTCTTCAGCCAAATTGATTCTGCTATCGGTTACAGCACAGTTGAATTAAATGTGGGACCCAATGAGTCGGGATTTTTTATGGAACTTTGGGGAGCAATGCCAAATACTTATTCCATTGAGATAATTTCACCAGACGGTGAACGAAGCGGAAGGATTGAAGAAAGTATCTATGCAAACCGAAAATATGATTTTATATTTTCTAACACCACTCTACTAGTGGACTATCGAATTATAGAAACCCATACCGGAGAACAGCTTATTTTATTTCGTTTTAAACATCCGGTGAATGGTATCTGGCGGTTTCAGGTATATACCAGAGGGGATCTAAAGGGTTCCTATCATATCTGGCTGCCTATGGGTAATTTCATTTCAAATAATATATATTTTTTGGAATCTACTCCATATACTACTTTGACTTCTCCAAGTGACTCCTTTTCTCCAATTGCCGTTACTGCCTACAATCCCGCCAATAATTCTTTATATCTGGAGGCCAGTAAAGGGTACACAAGAACCGGAACGATTAAGCCTGAGCTTACTGCACCCGGTAGTAATATCACAGTTCCCATCCTAAATCAGGGATTTGGTGATTCATCCGGTACGGGTCTGGCGGCTGCCCACACTGCCGGTATTGCAGCACTACTGATGGAATGGGGTATCGTAAAAGGATTTTATAAAAGACTTGATTCAGTAGAAATCAAAAAATTACTAATTCGGGGAGCGAACAGAGAAAGTAGTCTAAAATATCCCAACAGAGACTGGGGATATGGAATCATTGATTTATATAATGTATTAAATGTAATTAGGGGTAGATTTCCGGATAGCTTTTAAGTATTTCTAACCAATCAGAAGCTCTGCAAATAAACAGGACATCCCAAATAATAAGCAATACTAACTTCTACACTTTATTTGGAATGTCCTTATTCGTTATCACTAGTGGAGATTCATCGTATTTGACCTTCTCCAAAAATAATATACTTGGTAGAGGTCAATGCCAATAATCCCATAGGCCCTCTGGCATGCAGCTTCTGAGTACTAATGCCGATTTCTGCACCAAATCCGAACTCTGAGCCGTCGGTAAAACGGGTAGATGCATTGACATACACGGCTGCTGCATCAATTTCATTTAAAAATTTCATGGCATTCTCATATTTGCTGGTTATAATCGCCTCTGAGTGCTTGGTGTTATAAAAATTTATATGTTCAATTGCTTCTTCTATAGAATCTACTACTTTTAAGGATATCAGCCGATCTAGATATTCTTTTCCATAATCCTCTTCTGTAGCTGGTTCCATGTCATTACAGATGGCTCTTGCTCTCTCATCCGCACGGAATACAATCTGCTTTTGCGTCAATCTGTCATATACAAGCGGAATAAAATTATCTGCCACTTTACTATGAACAACCAATGATTCACAGGTATTACATACGCTTAAACGCTGGGTTTTAGCATTATCTATAATGTCTAAAGCCATATTGAAATCGGCATATTCATCAACATAAACATGGCAATTCCCGGTTCCGGTCTCAATGACAGGTACTGTACTGTTCTCAACAACTGTCTGTATAAGCCCTGCACCACCTCTGGGAATTAAAAGATCAATGTATTTATTCAATCGCATAAATTCTCTTGCCACTTCCCTATCCGTATCCTCTATTAATTGCACGGCATCCGGCGGAAGACCAGCTTCTTCTAGTGCCTCCCGGATAATGGTTACAATGGCAATATTAGAATGAAGCGCGTCACTTCCTCCTCTTAGTATAACTGCATTTCCGGTTTTAAAGCATAATCCGAATGCATCGGCCGTTACATTGGGTCTGGATTCATATATAATACCAATTACTCCAATAGGCACTCTCTTCTGTCCAATTGTTAATCCATTTGGGCGGTTTGTCATAGACATTACTTCTCCAATAGGATCCTGTAGTGCAACTACCTCAAGTAAGCCCTTTGCCATACCTTCCACTCGTTCATGATCTAAAGTAAGCCGGTCAATCAAAGATTCTGACATACCGCTTTCTTTTCCAAGGATGATGTCTGCCTCATTCGCTTCCAATATTTTTGTCTCATGGGTTAATAAGGCATTGGCGGCTTTACGTAAACCTTGGTTTTTTTCTTCTTGCTTTAAGGTATTAAGTACGGTTGCAGCTTTTCTTGCTTTCATTCCAATATCTTCTAAATACTTCATATCAACCATCCTCTCTAACATACTGTTTACTGTTACCTTTGCATAACTTATCTTCTTGCTAAAGAATTTCAATCACTTTGGTCTGGGTAATAATTCTATTAATCTTTTTGTCTCTTTCCTCTGATGGAACCCGATTCATTACCTGAAAATCATAGGCGAGTGCTATTTTTATCCAGTTAACTTCCTCATATTCCGCAAAGTATTTATCATAGTAACCCTTTCCATATCCAATACGGTTCCCTTTTTTATCAAAAGCAAGCCCAGGTACTAAAATCACGTTATCTTTTTTAGCTTCTGGATATGCTTCTGGCTGTTTATCAGGCTCTGGAATACCCAGCTTACCGGGGTATAATTCCTCCAAAGAATGAATTTCAAAAAAACGGATTACATCTCCTAAAACTTTTGGTACCGCAACGCTTTTCCTATCAGCAAGAGCCTTTTTTATGATAGGAAAGGTTCTGACTTCCTGATTAAACGAGGCATAACAGAACAATCTGCTGCTCTGCTTATACTCTATAGAATCTAAGAATACACTTGACATTTGCTGGCTGTAATTCTCTATATCAGAAAGTGTAAGACCTTCTTTTAAATCTTTTATGTGTAAACGAATTTGCTGCTTTGTCATTAGTGTTTTTCTTTCTTAGACAATTCTGTTACCGAACCATCGGGATTTAATAAGGATATTTGATTGAGTGTACCTCTTAGGTTCTTACGAATTGCCTGAATGTATTCACTTCTTAACTCAGCCTGCTCCGTTTTTTCTGCTTCCGTTAAACCAATCTCCTTGGACTTTTTATATAGTTCATTAATTCTTGCTAATCTGCTTTCTTCCATGTCTAGCTCCTTTCTGCGACCTCTGGTCACGTACACATCAGGGGTTTCATATCTTTATAGTTTATTATTGATACTGTGTGGTTTTTATATAATCCATCAATTGAAATTCTTTACTTTTATGAGCCTTAAATAGTGTTCCTACTTTCTTATTTCCCATTATTTCCTGAATTATGGAGAAATCCTCTCCATTGGCAATGATCATATCTGCACCTGCGTCTGTTGCAATTTTTGCAGCTGAAATCTTTGTAGCCATTCCGCCGGTTCCAACAGTGGTTTTAGAATCCTTTGCCATACTACTTAACTTTTCATCAATAATCTCAACATAATCAATGAATTCTGCTTCTTTGTTACTTCTGGGGTCATCTGTATAAAGTCCATCAATATCAGATAATAGAATTAGAAGATCTGCCTTTACCAGAGCTGTAACAATGGCAGATAAGGTATCATTATCTCCAAATTCAATCTCGTCTGTAGATACTGTATCGTTCTCATTAACAATAGGTATCACGCCCATGCGAAGTAGTTCCTCAAAAGTATTTTGAGCATTCTCTCTGCTGATATCATTTATCATGGTATACTTTGTCATTAGAATTTGCGCTGGTACTGCGTTATATTCTGCAAAAAGCTTTTGATAAACCATCATGAGGCGTGCCTGACCAACAGCCGCACAAGCCTGTTTTACCTCTTTTTGCTTTGGCCTTTCCTGTATGCCAAGTGCCTCCCGTCCAACCGCTATTGCTCCGGAGGATACTAGAATAATATCCTTTCCCTGATTTCTTAAGTCCGTTAATATTCTTACCAATTTTTCCATTTTAGATAAATTAACACGATTTGTCTCCGAATGGGTTAAAGAGGAAGAACCGATTTTTATAACTATCCTCTGCTTTTGTTTTATACCGCTTCTATTACTGTCCACCTTTTATTCCTTTCTGCCCCGTAGCCTGATATACACCACAATTAGGAAACGGCTGTTACATGATTATTATATGCAAATACCCTTATTGCTGAAAGTACTGCCGATTGCTTCAAATACCTTTATACCATCCATAGCGGCTGAAGTAATTCCCCCTGCATAGCCTGCTCCTTCTCCACAAGGATATATTCCTGTTATATCTGCTTCAAAATGATCATTTCTTTCAATCCTAAGCGGTGATGAGGTTCTTGTCTCAACGCCTGACAGAACTGCTTCTTCATCGGCATAACCCGGTATTATCCGGTCAAACGTTTTTATGCCTTCTATTAAGGTTTCTGTTACATAATCCGGTAAACATTCATTTAAATTTGCTAACGTATACTTTCCTTTTAGGTTTGGTATGATATGACCTATTGTAGCACTCTCCCGGTTATTGCACAAGTCTCCATATAATTGGACCGGTACAAGACCTCGTCCTGCCCGATATGCTTTTTTCTCCCATATTCTTTGGAATTCTACTCCTGCCAAAGCCTCCATCCCTGGTTCCATTATCGGAAAATCCTTAGGTGTAACTGTAACAATCAGAGCACTGTTGGCATTTCTTTCATCCCTGGCATGATTACTCATACCATTAACAGCGATTCCTCCAAGTTCAGAAGAAGAATTCACGACAAAACCACCGGGACACATACAAAATGAGTAGACACTGCGTCCGGTAGAAGAATTATATGCTAATTTGTAATCTGCTGCCGGCAGTTTATGAAATAGCTCTCCATACTGATTTTTGCTGACTAACTCCTGTGGGTGCTCCACTCTTACACCAATAGCAAAGGATTTCGGTGTTAATTTCAGCCCTCTGTCATGAAATAGCCGGAAAGTATCCCTTGCACTATGCCCGATAGCCAGCACCAGCACCTGGCAATTAATCTGCTCTTTATGATTTAATTCTATCCCGGTTACTCTTCCCTGTTCTAGCTGTATATCTGTCAGGCAAGTACGAAATCTTACTTCACCCCCAAGGGCTATAATTTCTTCCCGGATTCCTTTTACAACTTCCCTAAGCCTATCTGTACCTATATGAGGTTTGTTAAAATATAAGATTTCCTCCGGTGCACCATGCTCAGTAAACACTTCAAGAACTTTTCTATTTCTCCCGGCTGCATCCTTTACCAAAGTATTTAGTTTTCCGTCAGAAAAGGTACCAGCACCCCCTTCTCCAAACTGCACGTTGGACTCCGTATCTAGCTCATTACTGCTCCAAAACCCCTCCACTGCCTTAACCCTTTTGTCTACTTCATCTCCGCGTTCAATGAGCAATGGACGATAACCGTTTCTGGCAAGCATCAGACCACAAAAAAGTCCTGCGGGTCCGCACCCTACAATTACCGGACGATTCAAAAGCTCTTTTCTTCCTTCCGGTATAAATTGATAAGTTGGTCTCTCCCCAAAGATAATGCCAGGGCTATGAATTCTTTTTTTAAGTTTATCCTCGCCCTGAATGGTAACTTCCACGTTATAGACATAAGATAATTCTTTTTTCTTCCTGGCATCGATGGATTTTTTAACTATTTTATAGTCAGTTATCTGACTTAGCGGAAGCTTAAGCTGTTTGGCTATTAAAGCTTTTAATTCTTCTTCCGTATGATCTATTTTAAGTTTTAATTGAGATAATTGAATCATATTTTGCTCCCATCTGCGACCTTTGGACGCATAAATCATAAATTCACACCTGCATGCCGGCAACTGCTCCGCTGGACCAGGCCCATTGCAGATTATAACCGCCGCAGGTACCGTCTACATCCATTATTTCACCAGCAAAATAAAGCCCTCTAACAATCTTTGATTCCATGGTATCCTGATTAATTTCTGCCACAGCAACTCCGCCTGCACTAACCTGTGCTTGTTCAAAAGTGTTCGTATCATTAATAGGTATCCGCCATTCCTTTAGTTGCTTTGCAATGGCTTGTAACTGTTTCTGTTTCACCTCATTACATGGCTGCTCTGGCTTTATTCCTGTCTGATTCATACAGACATAAGCCAGTTTATTATTTAAAAGACCGATAAATACCTGCTCTATGGTTTTCTCTTTATTACGATCTACTCGGCTCCGTAACAATTCAAGTAATTCCGACAGTTTAAACTGGGGTAAAAAATCAATCACTAATTCTACCGTTTGCTTTTTCTCCAGTGCATTTGCCGCAAATCGGCTTACCTGCATAACAGGTATTCCGGATACACCATAGGCTGCTAGTAGGACTTCCCCTTTTTCCTCTGCTAATATAGTATGATTTCCGAAAAGTTTAATAGTCCCTTCCACACGCACGCCTGCCAAAGTTTTAAAATACTTTTCTCCTGACTTTAGCTGTACTAGTGCCGGCAAAGGCTTGATTATTGTATGTCCTAACAACTTTGCCAGTGTAAAACCACTTCCGTCAGAACCGTGACTTGGCGAAGCACAGCCCCCAGCTGCCAGAATCACCTTATCACCAGTATACTTTCCTTTGGTGGTATGAATCAAAAAGCCATCCGCATTTTTCTTAATTTTCTCTACATGGACATCACAATGTATATTTATTTTAAGTAGTTTTGCCTCTATTAGCAGGGCTTCTGCAACAGAAGCTGCCTGTTCCGAATTGGGATACACATACCCATTTTTTATTTTTGGATAGACGCCTAAATCCAGAAAGAAATCCAGGGTCTTTTCAACATCAAACTGGTTTATTACTTTTAGTGCAAAGAAAGCATCCTTCCCCCTATAGCAATCCGGTTCTTGGATTAGATTTGTATAATTGCATTTACCGTTACCGGTGGCAAGTATCTTTTTGCCCGGTTTTTCTTTATGTTCTAATATTGTTACCTTGTTCTTTTTTCTGGCTGCCATAATCGCCGCCATTAATCCTGAGGCTCCCCCACCTACGATTATGACATGATTCATAATGCTTCTCCTCTTAACCTTTGATTTATTCTAAATAATATTATTTTTATTCATTTTAATAGATAGAAACCTGAATGTAAACAGGATTAATTTATACTGTACTCGATATTTTGAACGAAAACAGCCAATAAGTCAAGGGTTTATACAGATTTCTTAAGCAATGGAGGCAAGTATAATTCTTATAAAGTAATCTTGCTTGTATACTTTTTTAAGTGCGGTAAGAATAACCCATAAATTAAATAGAACTGCACACGAACTACTTCGTGTACAGCTCCTATTAATGCCTGTATTCCATATAATTACCTTTATACATTGAATACAATATATAAAGGAACCTAATACTTTTTTTAAGAATTATATATTACTATAATTTAAACTAATAATAATTATTTACCAAGCCAGCTGTTTACCTGGCTCTCATTGTTATTCATCCACTCTTTTGCAGTTTCAAGAGGATCTTTTCCGCTTTCTTCAATAGCTCCCATCAGGTCTGATAATACTTCATCTGTAAACGTATACTTTTGAAAGAATTTTGCCGCCTCTGTCTTGTCTTCTTCAAAACCCTTTCTACTATAGATATGGATATTCTCAGCTTCTCCGTAGATTCCTTTGGAATCTTTTAATACCTTTAAATCCCAGCTAGAAAACATCCAGTGGGGTGTCCATCCGGTTACAACAATAGCTTCGTTATTATTAATCGCTTTTTTTAATGCTGCTGTCATTGCAGGACCACTGCCGTTGACAAGCTCATAGTCCAAACCATATGCTTCAATGGCTTTTTCCGTTGCAGACATAATTCCGGCTCCGGAGTCAATACCAATAATCTTTCCGCCAAAGGTTTCCTTTTGTTCTATTAGTTCTTCTATGGTATCCGCCTCTACATAGGATGGTACAACAAGACCTATCAAAGCATTTTCATAAGATATTCCCAAATCCACAATATCCTTACCATATTTTTCTAAGTATTCCCCATGGGTAACCGGCAGCCAGGTGTCTAAAAATACATCCGTATTACCACTTGCCAAGGAAGTGAATACCGGTGCTACATCCGCCAACACCATTTCAACTTCATATCCTAACTTCTCTTCCAATATTGCTGCAGCAAGGTTGGTCATGGCAATTCCTTCAGCCCAGTTAACATATCCAATTTTAATTTTCTTTTCATCTGTCTTGCCCGAGGTAGAACATCCTGTAATTAAACCAGTGGTTAAAACAAGGGCTAAAACAAGTGTTAAAATTTTTTTCATAGTAACTCCAATCTGTGCAAATAAACGCTCCTGCGTTTACGCACCAACATTTTTACCTAGTTACAAGTTAAGTGTGTAAAATTACTTATAGTTCACACCAGCTTTTTTATATTCTACTGTTTTCTTGATTTTGCAGCTTTGGACTTTCCGATTCCCTGGGTAATTCTATCTAGTATCATAGCCAGAATCACAACAGCCAGCCCGCCTTCAAAACCATCACCGATTTTCATCTGGGATATACCTTTTAATACGATATCTCCCAATCCGCCTGAACCAATCATAGCAGATATTACTACCATGGACAGGGATAGCATAATGGTCTGATTAAGACCTGCCAATATGGTTGGCATTGCCAGAGGTATCTGTACTTTAAACAGCATTTGACTTGGTGTCGAGCCGAAAGAACGTGAAGCTTCAATAACATCTGCCGGTACCTGCCTTATACCAAGACTCGTAAGTCTTACAATCGGCGGCATTGCAAATATTATCGTTGCTACTGCACCCGGTACCGGACCCAAATCAAAAAAGTATACCGCAGGAATCAGATATACAAAGGCCGGCATGGTCTGCATAAAGTCAAGAATCGGTCTCATGATTTTATTTAAACGGTTGCTTCTGGACATCCATATTCCAAGGGGAATTCCGATGATAAGAGCAATAACCGTTGCTGTCGTAACCAGTGCAAAAGTTTTCATAGTCAATTTCCATAAATCTATGGAGTATATAATAAGAGAGCCGACTATAGAAAAGATAGCTGTCTTTTTGCCCGCAGTAATATACGCAAGTATCCCTACTAATAACAACATAATAACAAAAGGTATACCGATATAAATGAATTCAAATCCGTTGATTATTGCTTCAATTGCGGCTTTTATACCGCCGAAAAAAGGAGACAAATTATTGGTCAGCCAATCCACTCCGCTTTCTACATAATTACCAATAGGCAGTCTATACATGTTCCTCCTCCTCTCCTAAAATACCTGCAAGAACAGAAACCTTGAATATAATACCCAAGATTTTACGTTCATCATCTGTTACCACAATGGGATATTTAGAATTTATAAATAGCGGAATCAGTTCTTCAATTAGAGTATCCGGAGAGACTACCTGAACATTTTCATCAATGATTTCACTCAGGTCATCTTTATTAGAATTAATAAGTCCCATAGTATCTTCAATTGTAACAATGCCTTTTAGAGTCCGCTGTTTATCCACTACAAAAACACTGGATATATTCGCCTCCTTCATCTTTCTGACAGCTACTCTGGCTCCATCCTTGGAAAAAACGATGGTTTCCGTAGGCTTCATAATAGATCTGGCTGTTACTACTTTTACGCGGTTAACACCTTGAACAAACTCCCTGACATAGTCATTGGCAGGGTATTTTAAGATATCTTCCGGTGTTCCAATCTGTACAATAACCCCATCTTTCATAATTGCAATTCGGTCACCTATTTTTAAGGCTTCATCCAAATCATGGGTTATAAATATAATTGTTTTATGCATTTTGGTCTGTAAGGATAACAATTCATCCTGCATTTCTTTTCGGATTAAAGGATCTAAGGCACTAAAGGCTTCATCCATCAACAGAATATCCGGGTCTGTCGCAAGTGCTCTTGCCAAACCTACACGCTGCTGCATACCCCCGCTTAATTCTGAGGGCATTGACTTTTCATATCCTTTTAAGCCTACAAGCTCTAGCGATTCTACTGCTTTTTGCATCCGAACCTCCTGATTTACACCCTGAATTTCAAGACCGAAAGCTACATTTTCCTCAATGGTTCTATGTGGCAGCAATGCAAAATTCTGAAATACCATACCAATTTTTTCTCGCCTGACAGCCCGTAGATTTGCTTTATCACATTCTAATATGTTTTGATTATCAATATAGACTTCACCAGAGGTTGGTTCAATCAGACGATTCAGACATCTTATCAGAGTTGACTTCCCACTGCCGGAAAGCCCCATAACGACAAATATTTCTCCTTCTTCCACTGAAAAATTGGCATTATTAACACCAATTCCATGTTCTGTTTCTTTTAATATTTCTTTTTTACTTTTCCCTTCTTTTAAACGGGTTAAGACTTTATGTGGTGTAGGCCCAAAGATTTTATAAAGGTTCTTTATTTCTACTTTCGTCATATCCCACCTTGTATAACTCTGCCATAGCAGGATTATACCTATCCTTTCCTTTTATTTTGCATCCGGAGTGCCTAATATATCAGTTCTTCCCCTTTGATATTACAAACTCATTTGTACACGCACACAATCAAATACAACAAGCAACTTCCATTTTTATTAAAGTTGTTACTTTGAAAATATAACATACTCACATATAATTGTCAAGGAAGATACCTGTTTGAGTTTTTAGAAATACCAGTTTTATTATCTGAATTACATGTGTTTATAAGGATTATAAAGGAAAATCGCACTTCAAAAATTATTACATAAAACATAATCAAGAAATAAAAGAACGTAGCAAATGGGAGTCTAAAAGGAGGATATTATCCTCCTTTTAGACTCCCATTAACTAAAAAAGTACGCAAACCCTGTGAGAAGTAACAAAACTGTCAATATTCTTTTTTCATTACCACTTTATCGATAATAAGTGGAGTTACAATCGATATGATAAGATAGATAGGTATACAAAGGAATATGGAATAAGCTTTAAACTGATACTTGGTTAGCCACAGCTGATCCATTATATATCTTAGCGCACTTAGATTAACAACACTACTCACTAGAACAAATGCTATTGAACTAACGATAGTATAGAAAACCCCTTCCAATATAAGCATCATTTTACGCTGCGATCCTATCATTCCCATTTTATCTAATATAATAAGTTCATCTTTTCTGCTTAATATACTGGTAATAAATACATTAATATAATTAATAATTCCAATAAGACCCACTAAGATTGCACAAAATACTCCTGGTATTAGAAATGCATTTTTTGCCTCTTCATACTGCTTTTCAAACTCTAACTTAGATTTAATTCTCATAGCTTCATTTTCATTCTTCACATATTCCGTTAATTTTGACTGAATCTCTCTCAGCTTAGAAGCTGGAACATTAAAGATATAACTCATTTTATGTGGTGTCGGGGCTATCTTTAAATATTCTTCACTAGGCAATGCCAATCTAGCAATAAAGTCTAAGGTACCACTTAATTCTGAAAAATTGCTAATCTTCTTAACTTGTGCAATTACTGTATATGTTTTAACAAATTGATTATCGTAATAGACATCAATATAATCACCTACTTTAAACCTCATAGTACTTAAATCTGGCTCGTTATAGTCATCCACTTCTATTATTTCAATGATAGAAGTACCTGACTTTAGTACATCTTTGTTCAGTTCTCCATTAATCACTTCAAATTTAGAAAGCAGGAAGTCATCATAGCCATAAAGATCAATATCATAATCTATATTGTCATATGGTGTATGAAATATATCTTCTTTTACACGTTCAAAACCATTCAGATCAATGATTCTACCATAAGATTTATCATAGTAAATTGCTCCTGCTTCTTTGATATCCATCGTATTTATATAGTTTATGAAATCCTCATCTACTACACTACTACCATTATATTCTGACTTAAAATAATTAACGTGTGCAGCAATAAAATCAGAACTCACAAAGCGGCTCATATAGCTTTCATAATCAAAACCACTAACAAAAGTAATCACCAAACTAAGAATTATAGGCATTAGAGACAAAGAAATAATAATTATCAGAAATTGTTTTGGTTTTCTTAGGAGATTAAGCAGTGCTAGATTATGAATATGGAGCTTTTTACTGATATCAAATCTTCTTCTTTTTTTTACTCCATTCATGCTTAGAGCTTCTGTTGATGACATTTTATTTGCACATTTGGCAGGAGTCAGTAAACTAAGATATACCGTAATTACCGTAAATACACCTGCAAAAATAAATATGTATTTATTCATGCTAATTTGAGCATTAATTTCTGTTATTTGCATAATAATCGGCAATAATATATTTCCTATCAAGTACCCAAAAAAGAATCCTATCGGTAAAGCTATCCCGGTAAGATACAAACCTTGTTTTATAATAAATGCTTTTATTTGCTTTGATGTAAATCCGATTGATCTCAATTGTCCATAAAATTTAATGTTATTAAGTATTGATATGTTAAATACATTAAATATTATCAAGTATCCTGATAACACAATAAATAGAATAAACGAGAATACAATAACAACTGTTCCACTTTCCAAAAACATATGTTTACTGTATACAGGATTGATTGTGTAATCTATCCTGTCATTTTCACTATTGTTATAACCACTTTCTATTATTATATCTATAAATTTTTCTGCTAGGTTATTATTATGTTTAAGATTAACAAATAGAAAGTATATGGCTTTATTTTCGTATATATTGGTAGTATTTATGAAATTATCTGACACAAACACTAATTGTAAATCCTCAAATATATTATACTCATAGACCCCAGATAAAATAAACTTTTTGTCAAGTACATGCTCTTGAAATGCAATTTTTAATTCTATCTCTGTCCCAATAATAGGCTCGATATCTAATTGTTTTAACATGGTAGTACTTAACATGACCTCATTACTTTTCTCCGGGTATCTTCCTTCCATACTACTCATTTTTAGATTTTTATATTCTTTAAAATGCTCAGTCGAAAAAAAATAAGTAGTAGTAGTAAAATTTGTATTCAATTCCTTATTTTCTATATTTCCCAAACTATAAATGATATGACTCGATTGAATTTTCTTGTTCTGTTTTAACTTTTCCACCTGATTTAATGTAAGATAATCGAAACTTCCACTATCACTGCTGCCAACCTCTTCAATCATTTGCGATTTGATAGAGGCGTTTATAGATAAAACCACATTAAATACACAGGTAAATAGGATGCATGTTAGTACAATTCCTGATATTGCAAATAAATTCAGTAATCGATTATTCATTAGATATCTCTGCGTAAGTTTTCTTAAAACACGTTTGGGATTCTTATCTATTCTCATAAAATTCTATCCTCTATTATTTTACCATCTTCTAATGTAATGACTCGATCAGCTTTGTTAGCTATATCTAAATCATGCGTTACCATAACAATGGTTTGGTTGAGCTGTTTTGCAACACTCTGTAATAAGGAAATTACCTCCTCCCCTGTCTTCTTATCCAAATTACCGGTAGGTTCATCCGCAAACAAAATGGTCGGTTTGATAACCAACGCTCTGGCAATTGCTACTCTTTGTTGCTGTCCTCCTGAAAGTGTACTTGGGAATTCATCGACTTTATCTTCAATTGCTAATAATTCAATCATTTGTTTTAAATACTCTTCATCCGGTATTTTATTATCAAGGGAGAGGGGCAATATAATATTCTCCATCACATTAAGCATTGGAAGTAAATTGAAATTTTGAAATATAAATCCTATATGTCTTCTACGAAACTTGGTTAAATCATCCTTACTTAATTTATATATATTGATTCCGTTTATATTTACTTCTCCCTCGGCCGGTATTTCAAGCCCTGCCAAAAGATTAAGTAGTGTACTTTTTCCACTACCAGATTTCCCTATAATGCATACAAATTGTTTTTGCTCAACAACAAAATCTACTTTATCAACGGCTTTTATAACAGCCTGATTACCGTTATAATATTTTTTTAAATTAACTACTTCTAGCATCATTATTCTATATGTAATATAAATAACATACTTTCCTTTCTAAAAATTTGAAATGAACCACCATACACTACTCAGTATAGCTTAAAATGTAATTAAAGTAAAAAATTATCCTGAATGATTACAATTCATACACCGATATTATTTCATAGAATACATATGTGAATATATCCCGTTTGGTAAAATGATTAATTCCTCATGTGTCCCGCTTTCTACAATAGACCCATCATCAAGTACATATATATAATCAGATAGTTTAGAGATAGAAAGCTTATGTGTAATAATAATAATCGTCTTATTCGGGCATAACTTTAGAATAGTATTTTCGATTTTTTTAGCAGAGACATTGTCCAACGAAGCTGTAACTTCATCAAATATTATAATTGGTGAATTCAGTAACAAAGCTCTCGCTAATGCTAGTTTTTGCCTTTGTCCTCCAGATACTGTTACTCCCTTTTCTCCTATCATCGTATCTAACTGATTCGGTAATGCCATAATAAAATCATATGCATCCGCCATTTCTAAACATTTTATTACTTCATCCATATCTATTTTTTGTTTCAAAATTAAATTATTTAGAATAGTATCATCGAACATTATTACATCTTGCGATACTACTGATATTTTATTCCGCAAATAAGATAAATTAAAATCTTTGATGTTGATTCCATCAATTGTTATTATCCCTGAATTGATATCCCAAAATCTCATAAGCAGATTGATAAGCGTGGTTTTGCCAGACCCACTTGCACCAATTATATTAGTCACTTTACCGTTTAATGCCTCGAGATTGATGTTCATTAAGACTCTCTTGTCTTTATATGCAAAATTAACATTGTGAAAAGTTATATCTCCTTTAAAATCATTTTCTTGAATACCATTATGTTTGGATTTCGTTGAATGATTCATAAAATTTAGAATTCTATTAATTGATATTTTAGCTTGTTGATATTGGATATAACTTTGACTAATTACACTAATTGGCGATAGCAAACGTCCTGAATAGTTTAAAAACATTACAAGTCCTCCAATTGTAATCTTATTCTTCAATACCATATATCCTCCAATACCCAAAACGATAAAATTGGTTAAAGCATTACAAGCATTGTTAGCTGCATTTGATACTGTCTGCGACACTTCCAGCTTTAAGTCAGATTTCATCAAATTTCTCTCATTACTTAAAAATTTGTGAGTAAAAAACAGAATACCTTTCATAATGATTACATTTTTTGCATTAGAAAATATCTCTTGTAAAATCGAATAACTTTTTGTATTATTATTAATAAACTCTTCATTAATGTTTTTCACATAATCTCCAATTTTCTTCTGTACAAAAAATGTAAGCACTTCAAAAAATAATATTATTAATAATAAAAAAGGTTGAACAAACAACAATAATAAAATAAATCCAATCGATGTTAAGACACTTATTATGATACTAGGAAACATTTTTGTTAAAACTGTTTCTAATAATGGTATATCACTATGCATAATAGATAACATAAAGCCTGTATTGAGTTCTGTCAGCGACTCACCATCTAATTTAAATAAGTGTTTTAACACAGAAATTCTTAAAGTAACTAATATTTTTTTACCAATTTTATCATAAATATAATCTATTGTAACTTGAAGTACATTTAATAACATACTTCCGATCAAATAGCATAATAGATAAAATATCAAATCATTCATTTGACGATTCACAATAGCTTTATCAAGTACTTGCATCATTACATAAGCAATCGATAAATTAAATAATACTGTTAATATATAAAAGAAAAAGGCTACTAAGTGGCTCTTTAAATATTTTCTGAAATATTCTATAATAAAATGATATTCTATATTATCCTTCTTTGTATGGCTTCTCATATGAACTCCTTTGAACAAGATTTTTCAATGAATAAATTGATAGACAATCAAAAAAACTTACATCTTCATAATTTATCTTAATACTAAATTCTCTTTCCAATTTATCAAGTAAATTAATACAGTTTTTGTAATTTAAACCTATATTGTGATAAAAAAGAATATATTGATCTAACAATTTAACTCTTTCTAAATCTAATTCTAATACGTCCTTAATAACAGATTTGATTTTATCTAAAATCTTCTGATTTACATTTACTTTTTCTTCATAGTCTATCGTGTATGATATATTATTATTAATAGACTGATAGCTCCACTTTCTCTTCACTGCCGCTTGTCGTAGAATACTATCTATTTCCTTACTATCAAAATCATAAGTAGATAATTGATTAAATATAATACCTGTAAAAATAGCGCAAGCTTTACTATTTCCTGAAAACATTTCATATTGATTATTTAAACTTAATGTCAATTTTGGAACAGAACTTGAAACTGCTTGGAATTTGTATGAATTGTTATACCAAAATTCGTTTTCCGGTAAATATATACCTCCTAGAACACCTATAACATTTTTACAAGAAGACGGATAACTTCTATTAGAAAGGCTATTATCCTTTGATGCTATTACAATCTTTCCATTTTCTTTTAACTCACCACATATTTCTTCAAAGTCACGTTTATAGTATCTATTGCTTGTTGATAAACTTAAATTTATTATTTTTATCTTTGATTCTTTTATATAGTTCAAAGCATGAATAATGTCATTCCCTGTGCCTTCCATATCTTTATTTAATACTTTTATTATGAAATAATTAGCATCCTTACAATATTTCATTATGGTCGATACGCATTTTGTTCCATGTCCATTCTCATCATAGAAACCACTTAATATTTCACCATTTTTGATTGTGACTCCACCTTGAACACATTTCATCAATATGTGATTTTCTGTATCGATTCCACTGTCAATAATAGCAATTGTATTTTCTTGTGTTCTATTTAGCATATGTAATTCTATTTATCCTTTCGAATCCATAATTAATGAAAAGCATAGCAAATGATTGATTAACACAGAAGGTATTTCTCATTTAAGAAATACCCCTGTGTTTATCTAATAAAATTGTTTAGAACTAATTAGCGTTCCATATATAAAATGAAATATAATTCACAAATAATTATGTTACTTACTCCTTAAAATATTACCAAACACCTAGAATTTGTGCAGTAGGTTTAGTTACATTCCATTTACAACCCACAGCTAACTTATTATTATTCCCTGACCAATATCCCTTTGGACAATCATTATCACAACCTTGGCCCTTTACATCTAAACCATTCACCTTATCATTGATTTTCTTAACTTTTAAACTCATTTTAATACCATCCCTTCTTTTTATGTATTTGAATTATATTTCAATTTACCGTAATTAACCTAACAAATAGTATTTATCAGCATATTCTAAAACAATATTTTCTATATTGCAAAATACTGGTGAGGCTTTATTAAAATCACCGGTCATTACCTTATTCATTAACTTACAACGAGTAGAGACACAATAATCATAATTAGTACATCCACTACACTCTTCATTCGCTGCTTTTGATAAGGTATAAATAAATTCTAGTTTTTCCATTTCGATACCAGTTACCACATCACCAATAGCATAATTCTCATCATTCACCACATAAGAACAAGGATACAGTAACCCATCATAATTAATATTAACTGCACAATTTTTTGGATCACATAACCCATTCTTGAATCTTACATTATTATCTCTGATTAACCCTAATACGAGATCTTCTTTCACACGTTTGGAAAACGGAAACTGAGCATAGATTTTTTCTAACTCTTTAGCTAAACATTGAATCGATTCATGATTCCAATGTGAATCAAAATAATCCGCTACCGGAACAATTACTTTAAATCCTAAGTTGTATAAGTAATTCACTGAATCATATAAATACTTTACCGTCTCTGATGTGAAAGTCATTCTTGCACGTACATCATTACTTTTTTCTAATAGTTTTTCAATATGATGGATTATAAGATTATGTACCCCTTGTCCATTAAATAAAATCCGATTATAATCATTCACTTCCTTATAACCATCAATACTAATTGAGAGTGAGTAAGAGAAATTATCACATAAGAAATCTATTATTTCATCATTTAACAAAGTCCCATTTGTTGTTACTCCAAAATACAGCTTTCTTTTTTCAAGCATTTGCCTTATAGAATTCGTAATATACTTAATAATCCCAAAATTAAGCAATGGCTCTCCACCATGAAAATTAATGATGATAGGCTCATCCATTTCTTTCTTTTTAACAGATGTATTTATAAAAGATATAATCTTTTGAGCTATGTTCTGATCCATAATTTTGTCATTCTTCTGTTGCTTTTCATAACAATATCTACAATTCATATTACACTTTGTTGTAACCCAAATATTAAAAAGCATTATATTTCTCCTAGTATTCACTTTCCCATATTGTTTCAATCAAATAATTTTTTATTCGATTACATCGATTCGTAAACTCTTCTGTCCCATCTAATTGATCAATTGACTCGATACAACTCCAGCAAAAAATATTTATTTCACAATCTTTACATTTTTCATAGTTATCTGGCTGAATATTTTCTACATTTAGGATTGCTTGTTTGTCAGAAAACTCCAAAACAGAATTAAAATCTCGCATATCTCGCATATTTGCTAATTTATATTTATCATTAATTAAAAGACCACATGGATATAAATTTCCGTCATAGTTAATTGTATAATTTGTTTTGCAAGCTCTACAATCGCACACCTTTAATGTATCATATAACTCACGTTTATCTTTATCATATTCTTCTTTTGTTTTTATTCCTGCATAACTTGATAGTTCTGATTGTGGTATAAATTCATCTTTTGATTCTTTTCCTCTACCTAGTTCTGCAAATACACGTGGCACAGGTGTTGTACCCAAATTTTTATTTAAATTATAAAAATCATCTAATAGTGGTTCATTAATTTTGCTTAAAACCATGGATACTGATATCTCAGTGAGTCCGTTTTGTTGTAATAGCTTTATTGCACTAACTACTTTATTAAAGACTCCCTTTCCTCTAATTCTAGAACAAGTTTCTTCATTCACCCCATCTAAACTTATATCAATTGAATCTAAATTTTGGGCTAATTCTGAAACATTATTTTCATTAATTAATGTAGCGTTAGTCATAAGTATAATTTTCCCTGAAAAATGTTTCCTCGTGTACTCTAGAATTGCAAAAAAATCATTTCTTATTAGTGGTTCTCCACCTGTAAAGATGATTGCTTTCGCATTTACTTTTATTATTTTATCTATAATGGATATAATTTCATTTGTATCAAGAT
Source organism: Anaerocolumna cellulosilytica (assembly GCF_014218335.1). Lineage (GTDB taxonomy): Bacteria > Bacillota > Clostridia > Lachnospirales > Lachnospiraceae > Anaerocolumna > Anaerocolumna cellulosilytica. The sequence continues at coordinate 3,547,754 of NZ_AP023367.1, forward strand.
ATTCCTCCCTTAATCTTGAACTAGCATCTACAGAACAGTGAATACAATTTAGATTGCATCTATTCGTCAGCGCAAAATAAATATATTCGATTTCATGTTCTTGCTCTTCATTTCTTTCCTTAAAACATTTTGCCTCTTCTAATTTATCTATTAAAATTCTAAAATAATCACAATCTTCCTTATCTTCAAACACATCAAATAGTTCTCTACTATCTAACTTTAAATCTATAATTTTCTCTAAGATATCAAAACATTCTTTTGATATCTTTAGCCACTTTCCATTAAATCTATTTCCTATAATAACACGGTTTTTATACTTAAGAAATGATACATCCTTATTCCATTCTATGATATTACATTCCATAGTTCTTTCCATAATACACTCCTCCGTAAATGTACTTAAAAAAACTTGTTGTTCTTATTTAGAAGATTATATATTAACATCTAATACGTACTTTTTACTTTTTTTACATATTACCATATTTTTACTTATTCGTCAATAACTCAATCACATTAATCAAAACGGATAATTTTCTTCTCTACTTTAGACTAACCTCACTTTACATATAAAAACTCTGACTATATATCATTTTTCTTAATCCTGAATTAATATAATTGTAACCATTACAAATAGGCTATTTTTTAAAATGGAATCCGTCACTTCATTACATACAATTTTATTCTGGAACTTAATTTTTTAAACTTCGCACCGAAATCTACTTTCCAGTGATTGTGAGTTGTCAGATAAGGAAATTCAACTCATGGATGTATTGATTAATACTATACACTCTATGAGACTGGCTACAAATAGCGCAAAAGAGATGTTTGCGTTTATTACTCGTTAAATTACAAAATTTGAAATTTTAAAAAATTATTTTTCCTTGACTTTCTTCAACCTATACTTTAATTCACTATTGGGTATGCTAATCAATCTGGCAGACACTTGACCATCAGAAAGTCGTTTTATTTCAATTCCACCCTGATTTATACTTTGGTCATCTTTCTGAATTTGGTAAAGGATAACATCTGTTTCCTCCTGAAACTGAGAATAGTTTAAATCCCTGCTTCCTTTATTCCTACTGTCATTTAGACTTTTGGGTGTCCATGCTATTGTTATATTCTTGTTTTCTTTCTGCTCTACCATAAGATAGGCTGTTGCTTTCATTGTGCTATTTATATATGAAGATATTGACGGCCACCTATAAAGCTCACTAATTCCTATTACATCGTTTACATTTTTTAAGTAATGATTTTCACTTGCAAAAACGGCCAAATCAATACTATTCCCCTCCACTGTAAAAGAAAAGGAAGGCCCCCTGTCTTCAACCCACGTAGCCTCTGTAATCTCCACGTTTGTTCCGTTAATATAAAACCGGTCTTTCTCCTGTCTCATAACAAAAGAACCAATAAGTATAATGAGGCAGATTGAGACTGCTACAATAATTCTACAATAAATATAGTACTTATAAAGCTGGTAAAAATTCTGTTTTTCTAAAAGATTAGTACCCTTTGAAATGTTGTCTAATAGCTTTTCCTTCAACTCTATGTCTGGTTTTATCTCTTCAATTACTTTTTGTACTAAAATAATTTCTAACTTTTCTGACTCCTTGCAGCCAGACTGCAAAGCTATACTGCATCGTTTTAATATATATGCGACACACCTCTCACTACGTTTTAAGTACCTTCCTATGTCCTCCACGGTATAACGTTCCTGATAGTACATATATGCTATGGCAATATATTTCTTGGGCAACCCCAAGAGACGGGATAAAATGAATTGCTTAAAATCACTTTCCAGATTTCTTTCTATTAAATCGTCATCATTGTGGTTCGTTTCAGAATTGCTCTCATTATGATTCTTATCATCTGAAACTATATTATTATTGTTAGTATATGGAGTTTCTTTAACATAGTTTTTCAACCTAACATTCTTCTGTGAAAGTACATTCTTCATGCCTGCCAACAAATCCTCCGGTGTATTATAATCATTATAGACAGCATACGGAAACACCGAATATCTCCACGGTTTTAAAACTTCATCGCATAAACCAACTACTGTAGTTATAACCCAAACCTTAGCATGTTCTCCATTTAAAAATACTATTTTACTCTTTTGATATTTTGTAAAGACGCTTTGTACCATAATCTGTGCATCTAAATTATTATTCATATATAAGAAGCAAATCCGATATACTAGCTCAAAATACTGGTCATAAAACTCTATAAATTTCTCATCTGGAGCATTGATTCGTGTCCCCATATATTTTGCCCCCTATCTTTATCAAACGTACTATGGTGATTAGTATTTAATACGAATGAAATTATCATCTATTATAATAATATACCAAAGCCTCCACAAGTTGACACAAATCTAATTATTAACTTAAAATCCAGAAAGAAATAAATATTCCAACTAAATTTAGAAAGGTACCCTCCAATCAAGTAAAAAAAATAAAGGATAGTGAACCACTATCCTTTATTTTTTGGATTGTTCGATATTTTTTTACACTGCAAACTCTAAAACCCTAATAACCGATTTACTGTTGTATTACTATTCCGAATACTTTCTTTCATATTAAATAATTTATATTCATTTAACAGTTCCTCTTTCTGTTTATCTGAAACTGCCCTGCCTGCATCTAAATCAATGATTCTTCCATTTGCTTGCTGCAAGTTTATGCTGGCTAAGGAATTGTAATTTGTTTTATGTTCCAAGACATTTTGTGTACTGCCAATACTAGAACGACTTTCACTCACCTTACGTAAGGCATTGTCAATCGCTGTAATATCAAAATCACCTGTTACATCAAAATCTGCAATACCCAAGGTCTCTAATGTCGTATTCTCTAACTGTATTGTCATGCCGCTTCCACTGGGGTTTAATGCAAGATTTAAATCCGCCTTGCTTCCATCTAATAGTTTTATTGTATTAAATTCCGTCCCCTTTGCCGCATCTTGAATGGTTGATTTCAATGCATCAATTTCATCCTGAATTGCCTGCTTATCGTCCAGATTATAAATACCATTAGAAGCTTGAACACTTAACTCTCTCATTCTTTGCAGACTGTCCTGAATCTTACTTAATCCACCCTCTGCTGTAGAAAGTAAATCTTTTGATGTGCCTGCATTGTTGTTTCCCACATCATATCCATTACTACTAGAAATTAATTTTTGTGAAATAGCAATTCCTGCGGGGTTGTCAGCGGCTGAATTTACTTTGCGTAAAGTTGATAGTTGCTTATAAATCTCTGTAATCGAATTAACACCTGCTACTTGCATAGAAATCCTCCTTTCAAAACAATACTTTTGTTACTTCATTATAGCATTTTCTTCCATAATATTCAAGGAGAATCTATAATGTGTCCTTTTCTTACAATCATCACTTTTTACGGTATACAATACACCCACATTTGGTTGGATGATCGACTGCCAGCGTTTCTTTATCTTCCCGTAATAAAAGGATTACTATGGCAATATCTCCACCTGCTGCCAGTATCATAAGCTGGCTAAGCAAAAACATATAATTATTTTGAAGAATCATAGCTGCAACCATGGGAATAATACCGGTGATAATAAGGGGCATGATTGCGCCGATAACATATTGCCGTATATATAAAGTTTCTTTACAATGGCAATAAGGTGTTAAAAATTCTTTCATTATTCCAAACTTGATACTTTTCCACTTATTTTCACAATACATTTGCCAAGTTACTCCATGTACCAATTCATGAACTACTGTCAATAAAATTATGAAGAACAGTAATAAAAGTGTATAAAACATGCCTTCCCCTGAACCTAGTTGTAACAGGATATCATACAGACTAAACCGCCGTAAGTATAAAAAACTAAATAACATTATGAATGGAAAGGTGTAAAGGATTGCCAAAATATTGGCTTTTGCGACAGATATAATTCTTTCTTCCTTTACGTAATTACTACTTAAAACATGTTCACTAACTATCATATACCTACCTCTCACTTAGTATATTACTGTTGCTAATCAGCCCAAATAACCTACACCCTGTTCCGGTAACTATATTACTCTATACTGTCCGCAGCTCATAAAATAGGAGATACGGCTCTCCGATGCCGTTATGCTCTAAATCAGAATCCATACCAAAGCTCCATTCCAGTAACAGCGATTTTCCGTTTAATAAAAGGTTGCTCCATTTCTTTTTTATATTCACACAATAATCAATTAATTCTAATAGCTCCTCTTGCGTTAAGAACTTCTCATCACCATCAAAACGGATATCCCCTTCTTCAAATAAAACTGTCACATTCCTTTTATTATAGGTTACCAGATTCCACAAATCATCTTTAACGGCTTCTATTACTATTCGATTTCCTCTTATATCTAGTACACCGCTTTTCCTGGCAATAAAATAAGGATAACATAATACCAAATCTTCACGGTCAAGTTTTTCAATAAGTTCCTCAGCAAAGTTTGCCGCTTCATCTGCCGTAACGCCAACTTTTCTTGGTAAATGCAAATCACTTCCTTTTGTCACAGCACTTCGTACCGTCCAAAGTATTCCTTTGTCTAACTTCATACCTTTTTCATATGGAAACCAGCGTACTGTAGGCAAATCAGATTCCTTTAATGCATAAAATCCCTGTAATTTATTCATAATAGCTCCCGTTGCATGACGCATCTGCTTATATTTTTATATGCGGATTTCGAAGCCGTTCATACTCTTCTAAGGCAAATCGATCCGTCATACAGGATATGTAGTCAATGATGACTTGTTCCTTGCTAAGGGGTAATCCATCATATCCTGGCACTAAATTCAAATGCAGATATTTATCTAGAATATCTGGTGGAAGAAGTTTCTCGTTATCTCTGAAACGTTCAAATAGCTCTTTCACAACAGACTCTGCCTTTCTGTCCATGGTTTCAATTGTGTGAAGTCCATATACATTGTTATAAATTAATTTTCTTAGTCTATCAAAAGCCTTACTTTCAAAGTCATGAAAAGCTATGATAGTTTCCCCTCGGTCAGCAGCCGCTTTAATGTCCTCTTGTGTTTTAATACCGTTCCTTATAAGATTCTCAACACTTTTTACAGTGATGTTCATAATAAGGGAATGAATTAAATCATCAATAAAATAAGTGTCACTATATCTGGTAAAATCAATCTTATTCGTATTAACTTTCAGTATGTTGGCAATAATGTCCTTAACTTCTTTCATTCCTTCTCTAAAATCTCTATTGGTGTGCTCAGCATCTTCAATAAGTCCTGATTGAATACCATCCTGTAAGTCATGACAAAGATATGCTACCGTATCAACCAAACCAACGATTTGGCCTTCAAGAGATGAGCAGGGTTTATTGGGTTTAAGCTTATTATAGATTCCACTGCTATCCTTATTGTGTTTTAGAATTCCTTCTCTTACCTCATAGGTGAGATTCAACCCTTTATATTCTGTATTTCTGCTTTCCAATAAGTCAACTACCCTAACACTTTGCTCATTATGGTAAAACCTTGCGGGTTTCCCATTTATGAGAATATTTTCCTTCTGCATGACTGTATCCAGATACCTTTCAACGGCATGTCCAAAAGGTGTATGCCCCAAGTCATGACCATAGGCAATGGCCTCTGCCAAATCTTCATTTAGTGCTAAGGATTTACAGATTCCTCTTGCCAGCTGCGCCACCTCAAGTGTATGGGTCAACCTTGTTCTAAAATGATCCCCTTCATGATTTACGAATACCTGGGTTTTATACATAAGTCTTCGAAATGCTTTGGAATGGATAATTCTATCTCTGTCTCTTTGAAAAGACCCTCTATTCTCAATCTCCCGTTCAAGCTCTTCATACTCCCTGCTGCTCTCACAGGGGAATTTTACTGCAAAAGGAGCTAGTATGCTGCCGTAAGACTCTTCAATTTCTTGTTTGTTTCTCGGTAACTTAAACCCGTTTATACCTTATCCCCTCTTTTCTTATCTTAATAAATTAACTATAGCTTACCCTTTATAATTTCAGCGGTACGTTTTACCTCTTCCCAGGAATGGGCAGCAGAAACGAACATTGCCTCGTACTGAGAAGGTGCTACATAAATTCCCTGTTCCAATAACCGATTAAAATATACAGCATATTTTTTAGTATCAGAAGAATTCGCAGATTCAAAATCTGTTACTTGTTTTTCCGTAAAAAAGGCACTTAGCAAAGAACCTACCTGGTTTACATGTACTGCCTCACCTGAATGTGTTCCGTATTCTCTGAATGTATTAGCCAAATATTCCGCTTTTTCTTTCATTTCAGAATAGTACTGGGGATTTGCTTTTAAGATTTCTAGAGTCTTTAGTCCTGCTGCTGTTGCTACCGGATTACCGGATAAGGTTCCCGCTTGATATACGGGGCCTAATGGTGAAATCATCTCCATAATATCTTTTCTTCCGCCATAGGCACCAATTGGCATTCCACCGCCCACTATCTTGCCAAGTGTTGTCAGGTCAGGCTTTATACCATAATATGCCTGCGCTCCGCCAATACTTAGTCGAAACCCTGTAATTACTTCATCGAAAATTAAAAGTGCATCATTTTCTAATGTTATCTCTCTTAAAAAATGCAGGAAATTTTCTTGTGGTAAAACTACACCCATATTAGCTGCTACCGGTTCCACAACAATACCTGCAATCTTTCCCTTGTATTTTTCAAATAATTCCTCTACAGATTCCTTATGATTAAATTCTGCAATTAAGGTGTTTTCTGAATACGCCTTCGGAACTCCGGCACTGTCCGGCTGAGACTGCGTTAATGCAGCCGAACCAGCTTTTACTAGTAACCCGTCGGAGTGTCCATGATAACAGCCTCTAAATTTAATAATCATATCTTTTCCTGTATATCCTCTGGCTGCTCGAATAGCACTCATAACCGCTTCTGTACCAGAACTTACCAGTCTGAGCATTTCCATTGAAGGCATAATTTCAGCAATTAATTCTGCCAGCTGCACCTCTCGTTTGGTAGGTGCACCGTAAGTTAATCCATCTCTTGCAGCTTTTGTTACGACATCAATTACTTCTTCTCTGGCATGTCCTAATATAGCCGGTCCCCAGGAGCATACATAATCAACAAATTCATTATTATCTTCATCGTATATTTTACTTCCCTTTGCACGGCTTATGAATAAGGGCGTTCTTCCTACTGATCCAAATGCTCTTACCGGACTGTTCACCCCACCAGGCATAACCTTACACGCCTGTTCATACAATACTGCTGACTGATTATCCTTCATAGGAATCCCCCTTTATCCACTTTGCCGCATCCAGAGCATGATATGTTATTATAATTCCTGCTCCTGCTCTTTTCATGGCTGTCAAATTCTCCATTACTACCTTCTTTTCATCAATCCAGCCATTGGCTGCTGCCGCTTTTACCATGGAATATTCACCGCTGACATTATAAGCTGCAATAGGATAATCTGTTTTTAAGCTCACTGTTTTAATTACATCTAAATAGGCAAGTGCAGGTTTAACCATAACAATATCTGCTCCTTCTTCAATATCATCAAGTACCTCACGCACTGCTTCTTTCACATTACCATAATCCATCTGGTAAGTTTTCCTGTCACCAAAACTTGGGGCAGAATGAGCCGCATCACGAAATGGAGCATAATAAGCGGAGGCATATTTCGCACTATATGCCATAATTGGTGTATTGATATAATGATTTTCATCCAAAGCTTCCCGAATTGCCTTGATATGACCATCCATCATATCAGAAGGTGCAATAATATCAGCTCCTGCTTTTGCGCAGGATACCGCTGCTTTTGCCAGCAACGGAAGCGTTTCATCATTTAGAACCTCTCCATCTTCAATCATGCCACAATGTCCATGACTGGTATATTCACATAGACAAATATCTGCTGTCACTGTAAATTCCGGGTAACTGCTTTTTATATATCGGATTGCCTTCTGGGTTACTCCATCGGGATTGTAAGCTTCGCTGCCCACTTCATCTTTATGAATGGGAATACCAAACAATAAAATATTTTTTACTCCGCTTCTCTTTACCCGCTGCAATTCCTCTCCTAGTCTGTCCACGGAATACTGGTTGATTCCAGGCATAGAATCTATGGGATTCTTTATATTTTCACCTTCTATTATAAATATAGGATAAATGAAGTCCGATATAGCTAAACTTGTTTCCCTAACAAGTGAACGAATGGTTTCATTTACTCTCAGTCTTCTTCTTCGAATCATATTAACTCCTATCTAGTGCCATGTATTATCTGCTCTTGCATACTTTTTTAAAAAAATCTTGAAAAAATAGTATTTTCGTTTCAATACTATTTTACAATCGCAAAACCATCTCCAATTGCTATATCTCAATTCTTCTTTACGGTAGCACCTGTCTTTCTTCTCTGTCTTTTATTACACATTCAACCAATCCGGCAGCAGTGTACTTTTCTGCCGTTAAAAACTGAGATACCCCATACTCTTTCAGCTTCCTTCCTGTTATATCACCGATACACACCAGCGTAATCCGTTTAAGTTTTTCTTTATCCGCTTCCTTAAGGTTTTGAAAAAACACCTCAACTCCCGAGGCACTGGCAAAAGTCAGGTAATCATACTCTGACAGGTTCTCATATATATTCTCTAAAATATTTATATCCGGTGCTACATCATACAGGGTTAAATCAGTATATGCGATGCCTTTGTTATGAAGGATTTCTGTAAGCTCGGCAGAACCTTTTGCTGCTCTCGGCAAAAGAACTTTATCTCCTTGCCTTAGTAACGCTACCAGTCCTTTAGCCAAATCTCTGGTCGTATAACTATCCGGTGTATAATCAGTCTGAAATCCCTCTTTTAAAAGTGCCTCCCCGGTTCCTTTTCCAACTACGGCAAAGCGGATATGAGCAAAGATTCTGTAATCTACCTTCTGTTCTTTTACTGCTTTAAAAAACAACTCCACACCATTTGTACTGGTAAAGACCAGCCAGTTATAGGCCGCAAGCTGTCTAATCGCTTCTATTGCCTCTGAACTTCCACTGTAATCTTCTATTCTTAGGCAAGATAAATTGTCAATGAAAGCACCTTCATCCTTAAGACAGCCACTGAGCTTTTTTGTAAACTTATCTGTTCCAGTCACTCCGATACGTACACCAGATAAACCACCCACAGTGGTTCCCTTCATGTTAAGCTCTGCTACTCCGCCAACTATAATTACCGCAGGTGCTTTTATATCTTCCTGCTTCACAAGTTCTGCTATATTTTTTAATGTACCTCTTACTTCTCTTTGTTTGAAGGTAGTACCATTTGATACGACTGCTGCCGGTGTATCCGCCGATTTTCCACATTTTAACAACTCGCCTGTTATCTGCTCAATATGTCCCATTCCCATTAAAAATACTAAAGTCCCCTCAAGCTTTGCCAAAGTCTCAAAATTATCGGTAAGGATGCCTTCTTTTGTATGCCCGGTTATAACATGAAAGCTTCTGCTAATCCCCCTGTGTGTTACCGGAATACCAGCCATAGCCCCAGCAGCTACTGATGATGTTATACCAGGCACCACTTCAAAGGCTATACCTGCTTCCTGTAAGGCCAGTATTTCCTCTCCGCCTCTTCCAAAAACAAAAGGGTCTCCTCCCTTTAAGCGTACCACCCGCTTACCCTCTAAGCCTTTTTTTACAATAACCCGGTTGATATCCTCCTGTCTCCAGCTATGACTGCCCACTACTTTTCCAACATTGATTTTCTCGCAATCATATGGAACCAACTGCAATAGGTTATCTGAGGCAAGCCTATCATAAATTACTACTTCACAACATTTTAACAGACGCTCTCCTTTTAAAGTTAAAAGTTCTGCATCTCCCGGCCCTGCTCCGACCAGATAGACCATACCCTTCTGATTCATTTTTAGCTCCTAACTGCAACCTTTTGCTGCGTATAATATAGGGGTTGAATATCTTATTCAACCTTTACTTCGATATGCCAGTTCATTTCCTGCGGCATCTTCATCTATGCTTTTAATCTGTTAACCAGTTCCTTTGCAAGCTCTAACCTATCTTGTAATTTTGCCGTTCCTTGTACACGGAGAATTTTATTATCCCAGTACAGGATAGAAAGGTTAATCGTATCCTCTTTTATGGTTGTATACGCACCAATAGGTTCATTGCAGCCTGCATTCACAAGTTTTAATACTTCTCTTTCCGTCTCAAGAGAATAACCGGATTCCGTATGATTCCATTTACTAAAAAGTTCTCTTAATTTCGGTTCATCTCTGCCCTCTACAGCTATTATCCCCTGCCCGGCTGCGGGTATGAAAACATCCGGTTCCAAATAGTTAAACTGATACTCATCTGCTCCCATGATATCTAAGCGTTTTAAGCCGGCTGCTGCCAGAATTATTGCATCATATTCACCTGCCTGTAGTTTCGCAAGCCTGGTATTAACATTTCCTCTTAAGTTCTTTACTTCTACACCGTACTGTTCCTTTATTTGAAGCTGTCTGCGAAGACTGCTGGTTCCAACGATTGTGCTCTCTGTAAGCTGGGACTTTGACCCTTTTCTAGTTATAATTACATCTCGGACATCTTCTCTTTTTGACACGCCAAGAATAGAAAGTCCTGCCGGCAATAAAATCGGCATATCCTTTGCACTATGTACTGCAACATCAATCTTACCGGACAACATGGCTTCCTCAAATTCTGAAACAAATGCACCTTTACCTCCAAAACTTTCTAAGGGCTTATCCAGTATCTGGTCACCAATGGTACTCATGGGTATTAATTGAACGTCTAAATTTGGATGATTTAGTTTTAGAGCATTGGCAACTATCTCTGTCTGGGCAAGCGCCAGACGGCTCTTTCTTGTACCTATTCTAATAATATTCTTCATTAAACTCCAATCTGTGTGCTATAGCACACATTAAAATCAAGATGCAGAAATTGGTTTTATTTGTCTTGATTTTTTTTCATCTCACGCTGTATTACATCCTTTATCTGCTTCGGTGATAGTTTACCGTTTTGATTTTCTACTGCCTCGATTAAAGCAATGTAAACCTTCTTTCTTTCTGCTTCCGTATCAAAAGATTTTTTCACCAAATCTCTGGCTTCGCCCAGAATATCCGCCAAATCTTCCAGATACTCCGGCAGTTGCTCCGCAATGCTCTTCTTTAATCTTTGGGATATTACGGGACTTTTACCGGAACTAGTAACTCCTATAGTCACTGCACCTCTTTTTATATAAGCTGGAAAGATAAAACTACATTCCTCCTGAACATCTACCACATTAACAGGTATGTTCTTATGTCTGCATTCTTTTGCTATACTCTTATTCAGTGTAATATCATCGGTAGCGGCAATCACAAGATCTGCCTTACATACATCACCAGAATCAAAATTTCTTAAAGCGATAATTAACTGCTCCTGGGATAGCGAATCTTTCAATCCATATACTTTATCAATACAATTAGGGGCTATTACCAAAATTCTTGCTTCAAATTCCAACAGTGCCTTTATCTTTCGATAAGCCACCGCTCCGCCACCAACTATAATACATAATTTATCTTTTAAATCCACAAACATAGGAAAATATGCCATAGTATTTTCTTGTCTCCTATCTCTACAACAGTTTCTTAAAACTATTCAAAATAACTTCCAATTCCTTATTGGTAACTATATTTCGTATACGGTATAATACTCCCTCGAAAGATTGTTTTTCCACTAGCTCTTTTATATTGCCCATATAGGGGAGAAAATCTCTGAAATTTATTTCTTTGTAAAACTCTTCTATCTGTTTTTCTATGATTAGTTTTGCAGCTTCCGCTTCTTTTAACTTAATATGGTTATTGGTTTCTGCAAGCTGCTTAAAATAATCAATATCAATTAAAGTGTGTCCTTTTAGTTGTAATACTTTCTTATCAATGTCCATCGGGACTGCAAGGTCAATAAATAACCTTTGCTTCTGTCTGGTAAGTGCTTGTTTTAGTTCATGGTAGGTTATAGTATAATGGGGACTTGAGGTTGCACTGATTATTATATCTGCTTCATTTATCTCCTTATATCGCTCTTTATAATCCACCATTCGCACATCGGGACAGACTATGCGTACTTCCTCCGGCAAATTGTGGGATCTGATGGTACCTGTTATCTCTATCTTTTTATTATGATAAAGATTTTTCATTACAATCGTTCCAAATTTGCCGGCAAGGCCAATAATAAGCACTTTCTTACTATCCTTCTCACCTTCAAAGTGAAATACTTCATTTGCAGTCAGTGTACCAATGGACACAGACGTTTTAGACAGCTTCGTATCCGTTTTTACTTTCTTTGCACAGGTAATGGCATGACGGAACAAAATATTTAACATATAATCGGTGGTATTGGTATCAAAGGCCAACTGATAATCCGCTTTAACTTGTCCAAGTATTTCATCTTCTCCAATAACCATAGAATCTAAGCCTGTAGCAACTTGGAATAAGTGCTTTACTGCCTTTTCCCCTTCATATCTTAAGAAATACTTTAATATTTCAGAATAACTTAAGTTTTTAAGGCTAGCAATTAATACCATAATCTGCTCCACAGCCTCTTCTTCTCCTGCTATATATACCTCCGTCCTGTTGCATGTGGTAATGAGGACACACTCTTGTATCCCATTTTGTTCTAAGGCTGCCTTTAGAAAGTTCACCTTTTCTTCCTTCGTAAAAGCAAGCAGCTCCCGTACCTTTACCGGTGAGGTTTTATGACTTATGCATATATTATAAATGTTCATGAACAGCCTCTCCTAAAATTCTTACAAATAGTCCATATGGACTTTTACTCTCATTTATTATATCATACATTATAACACAAACAATGGTCTTCTGCACATGATACAAAAAATCTGTCATTTTCCCACTTTTTAACATTTGCTTGACAAATTTTTTAGAATGAAATAAGATAACAGGTAGAAAACCAAAGCATGGGCACAAAGTACTAAGATAGTAATTATCTAAATGTAATTTCAGTACGAAAGGAGTAACCTATGAAAACTTTAGTTGTTTATTATTCTTTAGAAGGAGATACCAAGTTTATTGCAGATCTTATCGCTGAAGAATTGGATTCTGACATTTTGGAATTAAAGCCACAAAAAGAAGTTCCCAAAGATGGTTTTAAGAAATTTATTTGGGGTGGAAAAAGTGTTCTATTTAAAGAGAAACCAAAATTAGTGAATATAATAACTAATTTTGAAGAATATGATACTATTTTTATCGGTACACCCATTTGGGCAAGCAGCTATGCTCCACCGATTTCTACTTTTTTATCCAATGTTACAATCTCCGGTAAAAAATTAGGATTTTTTGCTTGCCATGCCGGAGGCGGTGCTGAAAAATGTTTTAATAAATTAAGTGTTGAGCTAAAGGACAATACTTTACTCGGTACTATAGATTTAGTTGATCCTTTAAAGGAAGATCGGGAAAAGGTTAAAACACAGGTAAAACGTTGGCTCCATGAGGTAACCTAAGTCAGCTTAGAAAAGGTGTATAAGAGAATACAGCCTAGCCTGATATTTATTTATTTTGAATGAAAGCATACATAAATTATGATAAAAAACTCCACAGGTTTACGGTCTGTGGAGTTTTTAAAGTTTTTATAGTCTATTTTAAATTTGAAGTATGTGTCTCACACACCTTGGGATTTCTTTAAGACTTATTTTACAACAATATTATAAATCTTTTCTTTAACATAGATTTCCTTGACGATTGTTTTACCGCTTATAACAGTCTGCACAGCTTCTAATTCCATAACCTGCGCTTTTACTGCTTCTTGTGTCTCTTCTCTGCTAATAGCAAGTGTAGCCTTTAACTTACCATTTACCTGAATGGCAATTTCAACCTGTGCTTCTATCGTCTTAGCTTCTTCCCATTTCGGCCAGGTTGTTTGGTATAATCTTCCACCAAACTTAAGTGTTTCAAAAAGTTCCTCTGTCATATGAGGTGCTGCCGGGTTTAACAGTATGAGAAGTGTTTTAAATTCTCCTCTGGTAATACGGCTAGCTTTATAAAAATCATTAATTAAAGCCATCATAGCTGCAATTGCCGTATTAAACTTAAGTCCTTCATAATCCGTAGTTACCTTTTTAATGGTCTGGTGCATTTTGATTTCCAATTCTTTGGAATAGCCTTCGTCCTCTGTCAAGAAATCCTGTAACTTCCATACCCTGTCTAAGAAACGGCGGCAGCCCTTAACACCGTCATTTGACCAGGCCGCACTTAATTCAAAGGCACCAATAAACATTTCGTAGGTACGTAAGGTATCCGCACCAAATTCACGTACTATATCATCTGGATTAACAACATTTCCTCTGGATTTAGACATCTTTTCATTGTTTTCACCAAGAATCATACCGTGGGAGGTTCTCTTCTGGTATGGTTCCGGTTCATTTACAAGACCTAAATCAAATAAGAACTTATGCCAAAAGCGGGAGTAAAGTAAATGTAGGGTTGTATGCTCCATACCACCGTTGTACCAATCAACCGGCAGCCAATAATTGAGTGCTTCCTTAGAAGCAAATTCCTGATTATTATCGGGATCTGCATAGCGCAGGAAATACCAGGAGGAACCCGCCCATTGAGGCATGGTGTCTGTCTCTCTGTGTGCATGTCCGCCGCACTTCGGACAAGTGGTTTCTACCCAGTCTGTCATCTTGGCAAGCGGAGAATCTCCATTATCGGATGGCATGTAGCTGTCTGTTTCAGGTAATAATAAAGGCAGTTCATTTTCCGGTACAGGAACATATCCACATTCTTCACAATGAACCAGGGGAATTGGCTCACCCCAGTATCTTTGACGAGAAAATACCCAGTCTCTTAATTTGAAGTTCTTTGTCTTCTTACCAATTCCTTTTTCTTCTACCCAGGCTGTCATCTTTGCTTTTGCTTCTGTTACCTTTAAACCGTTTAAGAAATCCGAATTGATTAATGTACTATTGTAATCTGTAAAAGCTTCTTCTTCTACATTACCGCCCTCAATAACCGGTATGATTGGAAGATTGAATTTTTTAGCAAATTCCCAGTCTCTTGTATCATGGGCAGGAACTGCCATGATAGCACCAGTTCCATAAGACATCAGTACGTAATCGGATATCCAGATAGGAATTTCTTTACCAGTAGCAGGATTAATGGCATTTAGACCTTTAAGAACAACACCTGTTTTATCTTTTGCCAATTCCATTCGTTCAAAATCAGATTTTTTGGCTGCCATTTCTCTATATTCCATGACAGCATCCCAGTTCTCAATTTCTTCTCGGTATTTATCGATTAACTTATGCTCCGGTGAAATAACCATGTAGGTTGCACCAAACAAAGTATCCGGTCTTGTAGTGAATACTTTAAGGATTTCGTCTTTTCCGGATAATTTAAAATCAATCTCCGCACCTTCGGAACGACCAATCCAGTTCTTCTGCTGGGTTTTGATTTTGTCAAGAAAGTCTACTAAATCAAGGTCATCGATTAAACGATCCGCATATTCTGTTATCTTAAGCATCCATTGACTCTTTACTCTATGAACTACTTCACTTCCGCAACGTTCACATACACCGTTTACTACCTCTTCATTGGCAAGACCTACCTGACAGGAAGTACACCAGTTAATAGGCATTTCCGCTTTATAAGCTAATCCTTTTTCGAATAACTTTAAGAAAATCCATTGAGTCCATTTATAGTAATTAGGGTCAGTGGTGTTAATTTCCCGATTCCAGTCAAAGGAATAACCAAGGGATTTTAACTGGTTCTTAAAATTCTTTATATTATTTTCAGTAACAATCTGTGGATGAATTTTATTTTTAATTGCATAGTTTTCAGTTGGCAGACCAAATGCATCCCAACCCATCGGGTACAATACATTATAACCTTCCAGCCTTCTTTTTCTTGCAATGATGTCAAGTGCTGTATATGGTCTTGGATGTCCTACATGCAGACCTTGTCCTGACGGATAAGGGAATTCTACCAGCGCATAAAACTTTGGTTTTGTTTTATCAATTCCTGTTTTAAAGGCTTCTTCATTGTCCCATATATCCTGCCACTTTTTTTCTATTTTCTTCGGTGAATATTCCTCTGTCACAAAGATGACCTCCTATTATATTACTAGATTTTTCTTAATTATACACATATTCCAAGGTTTTCACAACACTTAAACAGAATTTCTTAACAGTTTTATCGATTCCGTTCAGGAATTTCCTCTGAAGAATTTAAGCTTTCTTCCATGCATTTAACTGAAACATCATCAATACCGGAAAAATCTCCAATCTGCCAACCAACATACATAAAGAAAGAATTAATTTACTAAAGTCCGAATAAAATCCAAAATTTCCCGTTGGTCCTACCTTTCCAAACCCCGGGCCTACATTGCTGATAGCTGTCAATACTGCACTAAAGTTTGTCTCAAAGTCATGATTGTCTAAAGATATCAAAACCGTTGCTACAATCATAATTAAGAAATAAGCTCCACAAAAAATAGCTATACCTGATACCTGTTCCTCGTCTATCAGTTTTCCATCTGCCCTGATAGGTATAACCGACCTTGGATGAACCATTTTTTTTATAGTCCGCTTAACCGATTTCAACATGACAAACAGACGGATTTGTTTTAATCCTCCGGAAGTAGAGCCGGCACAACTACCAACAAACATTAATCCAATTAATATCATTTTGCTAAAGGAAGGCCACAAATTATAGTCTGCAGTGGCATAGCCTGTTGTTGATATCAATGACGTCACTTGGAAAAATGCTTGATAAAATGCTTCCCAAACAGAACCGTAAATTCTTGTAATGTTGACGGTTATTAGCAAAGTAGATAACCCAATAACAAGAAGAAATAGTTTCACTTCACTGTTTTTCTTAACCTCCATTAAATTGCGCTTTAGAATATAGAAATATACAGTAAAATTAACACCAAATATAACCATAAACACCGAAATTATAATGTCAATTAAGGGGCTGTTATAATACGAAATGCTGCTATTTTTAATACTAAAACCACCTGTTCCTGCCGTACCCAGCGCATGTACTACCGAATCAAATAAAGGCATTCCTGCAAACAGCAGACAAATAGTACACACTACAGTTAATACAAAATAAATTCCATACAATATCATGGAGGTTTCTTTTATTTTAGGTACCAATTTACCAGGTGATGGTCCAGGTGACTCTGCCCTTAATAAGTGCTGTGTTCTTCCACCCATGGAAGGAATGAGTGTAAGGAAGAAAACTAATACCCCCATACCTCCAAACCAGTGGGTGAAGCTTCTCCAAAATAACAAGCCTCTTGGTAAAGCTTCCACATCCGCAAGTATGCTAGAACCCGTAGTTGTAAATCCAGACATAGTCTCAAAGATACAATCTATAAAGGACGGGATGGCACCGGATATGTAAAAGGGAAGACCACCAAACACTGCAAGTATTATCCATGCTAAAGTAACTATCATAAATCCGTCTCTTGCAAACATTTTTGTTTTAGGAGGCTTAATAAAGGTAACCGCTATTCCTAGTAAGGATACTATTAATATGGTAATCAAAAATGCTAAGCTATCTCCATCGCCATATATAATTGAAACAATTAGAGAAGGAATCATTAAAGCTGCTTCCAGGAGCATAACTTTACCTAATATATTTAAAACTAACCTATAATTCATTTCCTGCCCTGCCTTACTCTAATATGTCATTTAAATCTTTTATTACATGACTATTCTTAGTTACAATCAATACCTTATCACCTACTGCTATCTTCTCATTACCATGAGGTATGGTAACCGTACTTCTATGTTGTATACATGCTATAATAATTTCCTTTTTTAACGGAAGGTTTTTTATTGGAATATTCAGCAATCTGGAAGACCCAGTGGCTATAAAGCTAATAACTTCTGCCTTACCATCCACAATTTTATACAACGCGTCTACGATACTTCCTCTGGAGTTTTGCATACCTCTTACATAGCCAATTATATAGCTTGTTGTAATCATTTTAGGGTCAATTATACTGTCAAGTCCAAGTTTATTCATAATCTCAGGTATTCGAATTCTTGTAGCTATCGTAATAACTTTATCCACACCTTTTTCGATGCCATACATTGCAGTGAATAAATTCTCTTCATCCCTTCCTGTCATGGCAATAAATGCATCCACTTCTTCAATATTCTCTGAATCTAAAACCTCCTGATCCGTACCATCACCTTCAATTATAGTGGCTTCTTCAATTAACTCCGAAAGTTCCAGACACTTTTCAGAATTAATCTCAATAATTTTAATTACCATGCCTAACTTTGAAATTATTTTGGAGAGATAGTAACTGGTTCTTCCGCCTCCGACCATCATAACAGTATTAATCTTTTGTATATATCTACCCAATATTTTAAATAGGTTCGTAATGCCTGTAATCTGCCCCATTACATACACTCTGTCATACACTTGAAATTCAAAATCACCATTGGGAATAAAGGCTTCCCCATCTCTTTCAACTGCTACAAACAATATATTCTGCGGTAATTTCCCACTAATTTTAGACAGCTTGTTGCCGACTAATAAATCCCCTTCCTGTACTCTAAAATCTATAAGCCTTTCCTTACCACCAAAAAACAACTCTATATTCATAGCTGAGGGAAATTGTAATATATTCGCTATTTCCTGAGCTGCTGTAAATTCAGGGTTAATAACCATGTCAATTCCCATTTGTTCCTGCAAGGATATATATTCTTCATAATATTCTGGGTCACGGATTCTGGCAATTGTCCTTACATTACCCGATAGTTTTTTTGCTGTCAGACAGGTTAACATATTCATTTCATCTCTTGAAGTAACGGCAATAACTAAATCTGCCTCTTCCACACCTGCCTCTAATAATACACTTGCTCTTGCTCCATTACCTTTTACACACATAACATCCAAGGTATTATCTGCTTTTCTTAAGGCTGTCTCATTTTTGTCAATAATTGTAATGTTGTGACTCTCTTTTGTAAGCTGCTCAGCTAAAGCATAGCCTACCTTGCCGTCTCCGACAATTATTATGTCCATTTTTGTTCCACATACAGCACGTAATGTGCCATACCACATAAGCTTATGTGGCATCCTTTCTTTATCATATTTATTTTACTTTAATACGTACCTAATATATCACCTTTTCTTCTACTTCTCAACCACTTCTTTCTATTATACAAGAATTGGAACTATCACTTCTTTCCATAAAAAATCGTGCACCAAAATAGGGTAAAATACACCGCTCTCCAAACTCACTTTTCATTGCTTCATTTTAATTTTTTCTTCTGAATCAATGGATAAAATACTAGCATACTTAAAACTTGATTTCAATATGAAAACTCGGTTTTTACTCATTTCTAGCCAAAAAGTCCCAGAGTTTTTTTCTCTGGGACTTTTTGACTTTATCCATAACTATACATTATTGCTCTTCCGGCTGAACAACACCCTTTTGCAGCATTATATTTGCATACAATGCTCTTTCTCCTGTCGCTATAATAGTATAAGCTGTTTTTGCCTGGTCATAAAAGGAAAAGCGTTCTATATGCCCGATGGCTTCCTTTCCCCTTTTATCATACTTTAAAACAATCTTCTCATAGGTATCCCAAATAGGGGTTTCTACCGGATCACCGGGTACAACCTCCATCAAACTAACAGGTTCATCTATATATTCATCCAATGGAAAAACCTTTAAGACGGCCTCTAATACTTCCGGTACTCCATGACCATCAAGACGAATTACAATACTATCTTTCCCCATCGACTCCGCCGGAAAATTACCATCAGATATAACTAACCGGTCACTGTGTCCCATTTCACAAAGAACCTTTAATAATTCTGGGGACAGTATGGAAGGTATTCCTTTTAACATAGTTGGTCTCCATTCATTCAAAATTCAAATTATAAAATAAATACTTTAGCTTAGAAGCTCTTTAAACCGGACTAAGGCTAATTCCCATTCCTTTTCCCCTGCTGGTTCATACGCAGCCGGTTCTTCAGACTTTCGTATAATTTCCCTTGCTTCCTTTAAATCTTTTACAGCTCCTGCTGCTATAAGCTGCAAAACTACATTACCGTATACGGTGGCTTCTACGGGTCCTGCAATAACTTTTAGATTACAGGCATCGGAAGTGAACTGGCACAAAAGCTTACTTTGTATGCCGCCTCCTACCATGTATAGTGCTTTATAGTCCTGTTTAGTACATTCCTTAATTTCATCCAGCACAAGCCTGTACTTTAGAGCTAAACTTTCATTGATACAACGAACAATCGCTCCGATTCCTTCCGGTACTTCCTGACCGGTACGTCTGCAATATTCCCTTATCTTATCCGGCATATTACCTGTCTGTGAAAACTCCTCGCTGTCAGGGTCTACAAAGCATAGAAAGGGCTGGGATTCTTTCGCCATCTTCTCAAGCTCTCCAAAGCTGTACTCCCGGCCTTCTTTTATCCACCATCTCCTGCTTTCCTGTATCATCCACAAGCCGGTTATATTCTTTAAAAAAGAGGCTCTTCCTCCATAACCGCCTTCATTGGTTATATTATAGCGGTTGGATTTTTCATTAATAAGCGGTTTTTCTAATTCCGTGCCCATCAATGACCAGGTTCCGCAGCTAAGAAATATAAAATCTTCTTCTTTTGCCGGAACTGCTGCCAGAGCACACTGGGTATCATGACCTGCTACAGCAATTACTTCACATTCTTCTACTTTTAGTTCCTTGCAGATATCCGGAGATAACTTTCCAATCCAAGTGGCACTTGGGACAATGGTTGTAAACAGCTTATCTGGAATACCTAGTGCCTTCATAAGTTTAACATCCCATGTTCTTTCCTTTGCATTTAGCAGCTGGGTGGTTGATGCAATGGAATATTCTGTAACTTTAACCCCGGTAAAGAAGTAATTCATTAAATCAGGTATTAGAAGCAGAGTGTCTGCCCGGTCTAATAGCTCTTTTCTGAATTTTGTCAGTGAAAGTACCTGAAAAACTGTATTAATCTCCATAAATTGATTACCGGTACTCTCGTATAATTCTTCTCTAGAGATGTCTTCTAAAGCTTTCTCTAACATCCCCTCGGTCCTTTTGTCCCTGTAGTGAACCGGATTTTCTAATAAATATCCTGCTTTGTCCAGTAAACCAAAATCAACGCCCCAGGTATCCACTGCAATACTGTCTATCTTATGCTTTAATCCGGCTTTTATAAGCCCCTGTTTTAGCTCATAAAACAATCTTAGGATATCCCAATACATGGTTTTATTTATTACTACAGGGTCATTTAAAAACCTATGTATTTCTTCAATTTTTATGGTGTCTCCGTCAAAAGTGCCAAGCATTACTCTGCCGCTGGAAGCACCTATATCAAACGCCAATACTTTTTTCAAGGTTACACCTGCCTTTATTTATACAAAGGTCCAAATGCTTGGCAGGCACGATAGTCCTGTCCTTCTTTGTCCATTCCAAATGCACTCCATACGGCAGGCCTAAAAATCTTCTCTTCCTGTACATTATGCATATTTACAGGTATTCTTAATATTGAACAAAGGGTAAGTATATCTGCTCCGATATGTCCGTAACTAATAGCACCATGGTTCGCACCCCAATTGTTCATTACATCATAAGCGGAACGAAATGCTCCCTCTCCTGTTAATCTTGGTGCAAACCAGGTACAAGGCCATGTATAGTCCGTTCTTTTCCATAACTTATCAGATACTTCTTCCGGTAAATTAATGGTATATCCTTCGGCTAACTGCAATACCGGTCCTAATCCTTTTACCAGGTTCAAACGAATCATTGTTACTGGCATTTCACTTCTAGTTAAAAATCTGGAGGAATAACCGCCTCCACGAAAATATCCTGTATCTGCCGGATTCCAAGTAGTTGCCGCTAGACAGTCCTGCTGGTCTTTTTCTGTCATCTCCCAGAAAGGTTTGATAATTCCGTTTCCGTCCATATCTTTTACTTCACCGCAGGCATCAATACAAGCAGCTCCGGAGTTAATCAAATGGATAAAGCCCTGGGATTCTTTGGCAGTTCCCACAAGTTCATAACCAGTTGCTTTTTTCACAGCTTCCGGGCTCCAGTAGGTTCTCACGTCTGCAAATATCTGTGCGGTGTTGGTTAATAGCTTACCAAACAGCATGCCCACACCATTTAAGGTATCATTTTCAGTTGCCAGTATATAAGGTTCTCTGGCTCCTTCCCAGTCAAAAGAAGAGTTTAACATAGCTTCTGGAAAATCACAATTGGGATAAAAATCAGTCCATTGTCTCTGTCCCTGAAAGCCACCAGCTATGGCATTATGGCCAACGCTTTCTTCTTTTGCATATTCCGGCAGTTTTGTATTACCGTTATATAAATCCTTGATAATACACATCATTTTAACAACAAATTCCCAGTCTTTATCCTTTTCTTCTCTTGTTTTCTGACTTTCCACCGGATTTTTATCAAAACCTTCCATACAGTATTTCTTTGTCCAGGCAAGTGCTTTTTCATATTCTTCCTTATCATAAATTTCTTCTGTCATTCTGCGGATAATTTCTACTTCATCTACTGATTCCACACGCATTCCCAGGTATTCTTCAAAGAATTCCGTGCTGATAATGGAACCGGCAATTCCCATACAGATGGAGCCTATCTGTAGATAAGATTTTCCTCTCATAGTTGCAGCAGCCACTGCTGCACGTCCGAATCGCAGAAGTTTTTCTTCTACATCCTTCGGTATACTAGTATCATCCGCATCCTGAACATCCTGTCCGTAAATACCAAAAGCAGGTAACCCTTTTTGAGCATGCCCAGCCAATACAGCTGCTAAATAAACAGCTCCCGGTCTTTCCGTTCCATTAAACCCCCAGACACCTTTGATTGTCTTTGTATCCATATCCATGGTTTCTGAACCATAACACCAGCAAGGTGTAACGGTTAAGGTGATGTCTACGCCTGCTTTTTTAAATTTATCTGCACAGGCAGCTGCCTCTGCCACACGTCCGATGGTAGTGTCAGCAATTATTACTTTTACCGGCTCTCCATTAGAATATCTTAAATTATCTTCAAATAATCTGGCTGCCGCTTTTGCCATATTCATCGTCTGTTCTTCTAAAGATTCTCTTACTTTAAGAGCTCCTCTTCTGCCGTCAATCGTAGGTCTGATACCTATAACCGGATAATCCCCAACAAGTCTGTTTTTTGCCATAATAACCTCCATCTGCCGCTTCGGCGGCATACAAATATTGAGCGAAAAGCACCCTCTGTGCTTTTGCCGGTTGAAAAATGCTTTCTTTTCAACCTAACTCCATTCTTTAAAAATTCTGCTACTTTGAGCGTCCGCCTAAATTAGTGTTTGAAAAATTCTTCACACCATAGCGTACTGTCTATTGCGTCCATTAAATGTTTTTATCTACTTTCAACCTTACTACTTCAATATAACATTGCAAAGTCTTAACTGCTCGTGTTATAATAGCAAAAAATATAACGATATTCACCTAATCTCTTAATATTATCTTGATTTTAAGTGTGTAAGTATTCCGACAAATATAGGGATTAAAGCACGCAGATAGGAGTGTTTATGCAATATTTGGGTTATAACGAGCGTAGATTACGAGGAACCTTTGATTTTCCTATTGAATTCCATCATATTGAAAGCCAGCATCCCCAATATGCCATGCCATATCATTGGCATGTAGAGTATGAAATTATTCGTATTTTAGAGGGAAGCTTCGTTATAGCTTTAGATGAAAAGGAGTTTGTGGCAGGAAAAGGAGACATTGTCTTTATTAACAGCGGTACCCTCCATGGTGGAATCCCAACGGATTGTATCTATGAATGCGTTGTATTTGATATGAATATGCTTATGAAAAAAGATAATATCTGCGGAATATACATTAAGGACATTATGAATCATACTATTGTTATTAAGGAGTACTTCAGGCAGGAGGCATCTTTACTGCACCAGATTATATGGACGTTGTTTGACTCTCTTACTGTGAAAGCACCTGGTTACGAACTTATGGTACAAGGATGCTTATATCAAATGCTTGGATGTATTATAAAAAGGCAAGATTATATTACAGACTCTATGCAGACACCAAAGAATCATAAGCGGATTCTTATTTTAAAGCAAGTATTGGAATATATAGAAAATTTTTATGCAACTGCCATTACTTTAGAAGAACTCTCTAGAGCAGCAGGAATGTCACCAAAATATTTTTGCCGTTTTTTTCAGGAAATGACTCACAAAAGTCCTTTTGATTATCTGAATTACTATAGAATTGAACGCTCCTGCTACTACCTCCTTCATACAGAGGATTCTATTACAGATGTGGCTTTAAACTGTGGTTATAATGATTTAAGCTATTACATCAAAGTTTTTAAAAAACATAAAGGGATTACGCCAGCAAAGTACAAAAAAACCTTTGCACCGATTCAAGATGCAAAGGTATAAAATCTAATAAAGACCGTATGAAGATATGTATTCTGCTATAGCTGCTACCATAGCTGCTCCAAATATAAAAGTAAATACCGTACTAATTCCTATAAAAATTAATGCTGCACGACAAAAGTTCCTTCTGCTGATATTGCCCTGTCCAAAGCCCCAAACAAAAAACATAACAATATTGACACAGGGTATAGCAAGTATCAAAAGTGTAACGACCCATTCTCCAAGAGAAAGCGGCGTTTCTAATTGACTTCCGTTATTAATGTTTTGAGGCTGATTAGTCTGGTAATCATTGTTTTCCATTATTTATTCTCCTTTGTAATTTAATTTCATGAGCTTTCATAAATTTATTATTTCATGAAATTCATAATGTCTATCAATTTCTTTCCTATTTTATATACCCTGCTGCCTTTAAGACGGTTGCTACAACATTGTCTTTGTTATAAACCATAGGCGCTGTATTAGGAAATTCGTTCTGCATACGGTAAATATAAAAAAAGAAGAAAATCAACGTACATAGTATAACATAAAACTTAATAAAAAATCTATAATTTTTTAAGTTTTTTTTAAGAAATATGTAAAGAATAAATCCACCGATTATTAAAAACAATAAAGGGTGCATTTGCATGGATTCCTTTACTCGTCCGGTCAGCAGATATCCAGTCGCTCTTGTGATACCACAAGTCGGACATGGTATCCCGGCAATTAGAGTACTCAAGCATACAGTTCCAAACAGGAAGTTAATTATTGGTAATACAATAATACATAAAACAATTCCAATCCAGTACCTTTTTATTAAGTCCACAATAATATTTAACATCGTATAACCTTCCTTTGCTAAACTGATACTTTCATCCTATATTTAAGACTAACCCTTTACATCTTATAACAAAAAGAAAGCAGCTGCAACATACAAATTTTTTTAGAACTAATTCGCAGGTACAGCAGCTTGCATAAAATCTTTTACTTATATATTATATTCAATTTCATACACAGAATCTTCGTTAAATTGAATCACCTTATACTGATTCAGTGAAAACCAGTGGTTTGAGAAGCTAACATCTTTCCCCAGCTCTTTTTCGTCTGTACCACCGCGTTCCTTAATCAGACGGTTATACTCTTCCTGACTTGATACTTTTATTCCGAATCCCCTTGCATTCACAAGTGGCAAATAGCTATAAGAATACTCTGAAAGACGAAGGATGTCTTTCACAGCCTTGTCACGTATTAAAACTACTACACCATCACTGATTCCTATGATATCAAAGGAATCCGGGTATTTAAAAGTAGCCCCACTGACTGGAATTATATCTCCAACGTGATAGATATTTAAATTGGTCTGCACATTTTTAATGCTGTTATCTAACACGGAATAATAGTATTCCTCAAATATTTTACTGTTTAAGAACAGCCCTTCTTTTAAGAAACCTTTTGTTAGAACTGCTTCTTCTGCTCTGGATATAATTCCGCCGCCGGCAACATCATATCCATCCACAATAACAAAACGTCCTGTGGCTTTACTATCTTTAAATTCATCAAAGGCTACCGGTTCCTTGGTTTCAACAATAATCTCAGCAACGTCATTTATTCTTACTTTTTGGGATTTCTCATCCCCTGATAAAGTGCTTGCATCAATAACTTTCAATATAGATTTTATCTCGGCTTCTACTTCCGCAGTTGCCAGTTTGATTTTATATTTCTTTTTTGTTACTAAATCATTTTTACCCATCCAGAATACATTGGCTCGAAAACGATTACTCACCACCGGAACTGCCTCCAGATGACTGATAATTTCTCCTCGTTTGTTAAAGAATTCATCCTCCACCGTTATTCCCACCGACTGTCCTGCCGACACCACCGTACCGGTATCCTTATTAGCCCAGAATTCAACCGTTTTCACTCTGGTTGTTTTATTTCCAGGGGTTATATGTATCTCATCCCCTTCCTTTAAAATTCCTGCTTCTATTCTTCCTACAATAATTCTTCTGGCGTCGAATTTATATACATCTTGTATTGGAAAACGCAGTGGTTTACCCGAAAGTTCTTTATCCTTTGGTATGTCATCGATTGCCTCAAGTATAGGCTTACCTTTATACCAAGGCATCTCTTCTGACTTCTTTGCAATATTTTCACCATAAAAGGCTGAAATTGGAATATAATCCAGAGGAGTTACCTGTAAGGTATTCAAAAATTCATTAAACTCTCCTTTAATCTGAATAAATTTTTCTTCAGAATATGCAAGTAGATCCATTTTATTCACAATGACATAGACCTTTTGTATACCAAGCAGTGATAATATATAACCATGTCGTTTGGACTGTTCTTTAATCCCTTCATTGGCATCTATTATCAAAAGAGCCGCTTCTGCACTAGCTGCACCGGATATCATATTTTTTAAGAATTCCTTATGACCGGGTGCATCTATAATTACATAATCTCTTTTCGCCGTAAAAAACTGTAGCTGGGTTGTGTCTATGGTTATACCTTGCTTTTGTTCTTCCTCAAAGGCATCTAACAGATATGCGTATTCAAATGGCTTTCCTTTTTCTTTGGAAATACGCTTTACCCTGTCAATAGCACCTTCTGGAAGGGAATTGGTATCATACAAAAGTCTTCCGATTACAGTTGATTTTCCGTGATCCACATGACCTACCACTACAATTTTAACGGTTTCTCTATTTTCACCCATATTTATAACCATGTCCTTTCCGATACCTGTAAGTTTTCAGCCGCAGGTATTAAGTTGCGTTAAAAATCATGCAAAATTGGATGCAAGCACAAATTGTGTATGATTACATATATCCGTCCTTGCGAAGTTTCTGCATGGCATAGGCATCTTCCTGATCCTGTGCACGCCCGGCTCGTTCACTTGTCTTTGTATGTTTTAATTCTTCAATAATTTCCTCAATTGTAGTAGCGTTGGATTCTATTGTACCTGTACAAGGTGCGCAGCCTAAGCTTCGATAACGTCTGCCATCTCTTGCAAAATATAAGTCAATCAAAGGGATATTTTCACGTAATATATATTCCCAGATATCTATTTCATTCCAATGTAAAATAGGATGTACCCGGATATGGTTCCCTTTCGGGAAATCTGTTTTAAACTGATTCCATAATTCAGGGGGCTGATTGGTGTAGTCCCACTCATAGTCCTTGTTACGTTCACTAAATACTCTTTCTTTGGAACGGGAACCTTCTTCATCTCTGCGTACACCTAATATCAGACCTTCAAATTCATATTTTTCCACAACCTGCTGTAGTCCATCCGTTTTTAAAGCTTTACAGCAAACAAGCCTGCCATGTTCCGGTCCCATTCCAGTATTAATAGCCTCTTCATTGGTATGTACAATTAAATCAATATGTAACTCCTTTGCTATCTTATCCCTGTATTCTATCATTTGAGGAATCTTATACGTGGTATCCACATGGATAAACGGAAAAGGACAATACCCATAAAAGGCTTTCTTGGCAAGCCACATTAGTACGGTGGAATCCTTTCCGATTGACCAGAGCATACCTAACTTTCCAAACTTTTTATAAGCTTCTCTTAAAATATAGATACTTTCTGCTTCCAATTCGTCTAAATGATTCATTACAGTAATCCCTTGCTATCACGGTTAGTGACAGCGCCACATTAACAAGGTTGAAGGAATTGCTTGTGGCTCCCTTTCTCATCTATTTTCTTTCAACCTTGGTGAATATTACTTAACTACCCACTTCTTAATAAGAATTGGCTTTTGTACGGTCAATTGAAATTATTTTTTTATTTCCGCCTGCATCCGTTATATGCCAATGTAGTTCATTTCCTTCCTCTGTTACATGCATAATTGATCCATTTCCTCCAATATCAGCACCCAGATAATAAGATATGGCTTCAAATTTACATTCCTTAAGGCAGGAAGTACATCCCCAACACTCTTTAGGGTACTTTATAAATGCCTTGCTGCCCTCCACTTCTTTAAATAACAACGTTCCGGGACAGACCTCAATACATTTACCACAGCCGGTACATTTCTCCCGGTTAATGCGTATGCTCATATACTACCCCCCGTCCTACAAAAGCTCTTTTTATGATTTCAAATCTCTCATTCTTTCGGATTGAGTTAATATACAAGAAATAAGCCTCATCTTTTTCCTGAAAATCCAGGTTCTCCTGAAAAGAATGCCACCTGGTTTCCTTTCGGGCTTCTAAATGTACGATTACTGCTTCTGCTACCAAAAGCCTGTCAAGTAATTCATAGATTTTCATGAGGTCATAGCAATCTTTCGCATGAAGTCTTAATGCTAACTCCCTAAGTTCTCTAATACGGCTCTCTGCTATGACCAGTCTGCTTTGGTTATACCCATAATTGCCGGAAATACCGCCAGCGTATTCATCCATAACTTTTTGCATAGCCTCTTCTAATTGGAAAACTGTGTAAATACCCTCTGGATGATGAAGAAATTTGTTAACTGCTTCAAAGCCTGTTCTTTCATATTCTTGCTGCTCTTCCTTATATATTGTCTTAAATGTAGTCTCCTCTATGTATCGCAAGGCACTTAGTGCAGCAATTTCTCCCTCTGCCAAACTCCCTGTGACGTATTTTTGAGGACACCCGCCTGCTACATCTCCTGCGGCGTATAACCCCTTTATTGTAGTCTGTCTTCCGGTATCCACCCAATACCCGCTGGCCGTATGACCTCCTACAATATAAGGCTCCGTTCCTTCAATCTCCACATTTTCATGATTTGGGCCCTTCCCTCGCTCTAACCATTTTAAAGTCTGCGCCGGCGCCATATTCAGATATGCCTTTAGCAATTCTTCCTCTGCCTTTTCTCCAATGCCCTCGGTCTTTAAAAAACAAGGACCTCTTCCCTGCTTATTTTCTTCTATCGTTGAATAAACCCGGTTGGCAGTGGTTGGCGCACCATACTGCTTATCATAAAGTTCACCTGCACCATTAATCTGAGGTGCAGATACGCCTTGTGCTATGGTTCCGGTGGGAGCAATGGTATCTTTACACCGCAAAGCTATAAAACGCATCTCAAAGGTAGTCATCTCTGCACCACTGCGGATTCCCATCGCATAGCCGGCTCCCGTGTTAAAAGGTGGATACCACATTTTATGTCTGGAAAGCCCTGGATTATTGGGCTTATATATACCCGCGGCACCTCCGGTAGAGCATATCACAGTCTTTGCAAAGATTGTATAAAAGGTATTCTTAAGAATATGAAAACCATAGGCTCCAATGATTTGATTATCCGCTACAATATAATCAATTATATTCACTCGGTTAAAAACAGTAATGTTACTGTAGCTGTAAACCTGATTAGCCAATATGGGTTTTATGTTTTCTCCATTTATCTTTATATTACGATTTCCTCTGGTAACATACTCACCATCTTTATTCTTTAAGATAACAAGACCCATTTCTTCCAGATGCTTTGTTACTTTGTTAAGCCTCTCTGACATGGTCAACACCAGATCTTCTCTTATGAGTCCTTCTGCATCCTTTTTCACATATTCCAAATAATCCTCCGGTGTATTTCCAGATACAATGTATGCATTTAAAGCATTTACACCTGCGGCCAGGCAGCCGCTTCGTTTTATATCCGCTTTTTCCGCAATCAACACTTCTTTATCACTTTGCTCTGCCAGAGTAATAGCAGCATAGCAGCCTGCCGTTCCACCACCAATGATTAATACATCCGTTTGGATTGTTTTCTTATCCATTTTCTACTCATTCCTTACCCTTTCTAAAAAATGTATAGCGATATGCACCGCTTGCTGTTCTTAATAATTGTTAGGGCTTAATATCCTATCTTATTAAATAAATACCGGCATAGGGTCATTCTTTAGCTTATTTTCGAGGATTTTTGTGCCTTCTCCTTCAAATACATACAGGCGGTGTATTAAGACTGAAACTTCTTCTCCCACTTGCAGCGGTTCCTTTTCCAAGGAGCGATAACCGGTTAATTTACAGCCTTTTACATCCACTATAATTTCCCAGGATGAACCATGAAAACCAATCTGACTTACCACTCCTTTATCTGTGGCAGATGGGTTGGAGAATTCGCCTATTCTCCCGATTTCAATGAATTCCGGACGGATAACAGATTTTATTCCCTCTTTTGTAGCTTGAAATCCCTTTAATACACCTGCATTTTCAATAATACTAGATTCTCCGATAAAGTGGGCTACAAAGGGCGTTACAGGATATTTATAAATTTCTACCGGTGTTCCTTTCTGCTCTATACTTCCCTGATTGGTTACAATAATTTCATCCGCTACATCAATGGCTTCCTCCTGGTCATGGGTAACAAATATACTGGTTACACCAAGCTTATGAATCATTTCCTTTAACCAGGTTCTTAATTCCTTTCTAACTTTGGCATCAATGGCGGCAAAGGGTTCATCGAGTAATAATACAGAGGGGTTAGGTGCTATAGCTCTTGCGAAGGCCACCCTTTGTTTTTGACCCCCTGACAACTGGTGAGGATATCTCTTTTCAAGTCCTGTTAATCCTATCAAGCTGATAAGCTCCTCTACTCTCTTTTGTATAACGTCCTTCTTTACCTTCTTTACCTGCAATCCAAAGCCAATATTTTCTGCTACCGTCATATGACGAAACAGTGCATAATTTTGAAATACAAACCCGATTTCACGCTCCCCTGGTGCCGTATCATTAACACATTTTCCTTGGATGAATATATCTCCGGAATCTGGGACTTCGAGTCCTGCTAACATACGCAATATAGTGGTTTTGCCGCTCCCACTGGGTCCTAAGAGCGCAACCAGATTCCCCTTTTCTATGGAAAAACTAACATTCTTCGAAGCCCTGAAACTGCCAAAGGACTTATTTAGATTTTTAACCTCTATATACATTTTGCCTCCATATTGCCAACTGACGGCATCCAACTATTTCGTAAAAGTCTCATATTCCTTCATTGCATCACCTGTTTTTCTTGGCTCTCCATTCCACCAGATTTCTAAGAATAAGAAGGATGACTGCCAATATAACTAATACAGAAGATACTGCAAAGGCAGCCATAAATTGATATTCGCTGTAGAGAATTTCAATATGCAGTGGCAGGGTATTGGTCTTCCCCCTGATATGTCCGGATACCACGGATACTGCTCCAAACTCTCCCATGGCTCTGGCGGTGCACAGAATAATTCCATATAACAAGCCCCATTTAATATTAGGCAATGTTATTCTTAAAAAAATGGTAAACCCTTTTGCTCCCATGCTGGCAGCAGCCACTTCTTCATCATTTCCCTGCGCCTCCATAAGCGGTATAATCTCTCTGGCTACAAAAGGAAAGGTTACAAATATTGTGGCCAAAAATATACCCGGTAGTGCAAATACGATTTTCATATCCACTCTTTGTAAAAATCCATAGAACAATCCGTTTCTGCCGTAGGTTAATACAAATATCAATCCGGCTATAACCGGTGAAATGGAAAATGGAAGATCAATGAAAGTGGTTAGTAACTGCCTTCCCTTAAACTTAAATTTGGTAATGCACCAAGCAGCTATCAGTCCGAATATAGTATTAGAAATTACTGCTGTAAAGGTTGCCATTAGAGTCAGCTTTAATGCTTTCACTGTGTATTCTTCTGTAACCGCACTAATATATGTACTTAACCCTTTCTTTAACGCTTCTGTAATTATCAATATAAGAGGAAGTACCAGCATAAAAAATAAAAATAAAATCGCTACAGCAATTAATATGCGTTTAACTGTGACTGCTTCTTGGTAGTTTCCTTTGACTGCCTTTTTCTTCTTTCTTGTTTGCAATGCGCTTCTGTCCGTTTTTTTATACTCCAAGCGTTCACCTCCTTATGCTTTTAAAAATCTATTCGTTTTAATGCGTATCAGGTTCATAAATAAAAGCATCAGAAAGGATACCAAAAGCATAACAATTGCAATTGCTGTAGCTCCTTCATAGTCAAACTGTTCCAGCTTTGACATAATTAGCAAGGGAGCTATTTCTGTCTTCATAGGTTTATTGCCGGATATAAATACTACCGAACCATATTCACCGATTCCTCTTGCAAAAGCTAAAGAAAATCCAGTTAAGACTGGGCTTAGCAACTCCGGCAAAATGACTTTTCTAAATTTCTGAAAACCGCTTGCTCCAAGCATCAAGGAAGCTTCTTCCACCCCTTTATCCAGTTCCTCAAGTACAGGCTGTACGCTTCTAGTTACAAAAGGAATCCCAATGAATACCAACGCTATCGTAATACCCAAAAGGGTATAGGAACCTTTTATACCGACCTTTAGCAGTATACTGCCAAGCCAGCCATTTTCTGAAAACAAGGTGGTAAGGGCAATACCAGCCACTGAGGTCGGAAGGGCAAAAGGCAGGTCTATCATTCCGTCTATAAGACGTTTAAAAGGAAATTCGTATCGTACTATAACCCAAGCAATAATTACTCCGAATATGACGTTAATCAGTGCGGCTGTAAATGCACAGAAAAAGCTGACTCCATAGGCATGTAAAACCCGTCTGTCAAATGCCGCAGCCAAGAACTCCTTAACTCCCATACCTGCGGTTTTAAAAAATATTGTAGACAAGGGTATTAAAATAATAATTGATAAATAGGCTATAGTAATACCTAAGGTTATTTTAAACCCCGGAATAACACTTGTTTTTCGAGTCATTTTAGTCTCCATTCTTCCAAACTTCTGAGAATTTGCATTTTTACTGTGTTAAGCCTTCGTATAACTGATCAAAAATACCTCCATCCGAAAAATGAAGCTTTTGTGCTTCCCGCCAGGTTCCGAATTTATCTGCTAAAGTAAATAATTTGACTTCTTTAAAATGATCGCTGTATTTGTCCTCTACACTTTTAAGTCTTGGACGGTAGAAATGCTTGGCAGCGATATCCTGCCCCTCTACCGAATATAGATACTCTATGTAAGCCTTTGCTACCTCTTCTGTCCCATGGTCTTTTGCATTCTCAGATACCACCGCTACGGAAGGCTCTGCAAGTATACTGACGGAGGGAACAACGATTTCAAATTTATCCGGCCCCAGTTCCTCTACTGCCAGATACGCTTCATTCTCCCAGGCAATCAACACATCACCGATACTATTCTCTACAAAGGTAGTGGTAGCACCTCTTGCACCAGAGTCCAGCACTTCCACATTTTCATAGAGTTTCTGGACAAAATCTTTTGTCTTTTCTTCATCGTTACCAAAGCTTTCCAAAGCATATCCCCATGCTGCAAGATAGTTCCATCTTGCCC
This sequence comes from Anaerocolumna cellulosilytica, assembly GCF_014218335.1. Taxonomy (GTDB): domain Bacteria; phylum Bacillota; class Clostridia; order Lachnospirales; family Lachnospiraceae; genus Anaerocolumna; species Anaerocolumna cellulosilytica. Next base: position 3,581,372 of record NZ_AP023367.1, read on the forward strand.
CTCCTGAGGTCTTGGGATTCGGAGTTATAACAGATATATCTTCTTTAATTAAATCCCCCCAGTCCTTAATCGCCTTAGGATTACCCTTACGAACCAAAAATACGATTGTGGAAGTATACGGAGCACTATTGTCATCATTTTTTACTTCCCAATCCTGCTCTAACAATCCCGAATCAGCAATTTCATCAATATCATAAGCTAATGCAAGGGTTACTACATCTGCCTCCAGCCCCTCAATTACCGCTCTTGCCTGCTTTCCAGAGCCACCATGGCTTTGCTCAACTTTTACTGAAATTCCCGTTTTTTCTTCGTAATAACTGGCAAATGCTTCATTATATTCCGCATAAAATTCTCTGGTCGGATCATATGACACATTCAGAAGCGTTACGATATTAGCAGAACTGCTATTCTTACTGCCATTTTGACAGGCCGTAGTACCTGCCGTTGCAACGATAAGTATTAATACTCCCAATAGAGATTTCATCCTCCCCATAATATAACCTCCTATTCCTATCAAATTACTATGTTTTAACATTATACTTGAGAACTTTTATCAATGCAAGGTAAAAAAAGTAAAACGTTTGCGTAACTTATGTTTATGTGATAGTATTCATGACACTTTCCCTTATAATTAGCTTATTGGGAAGGTAGATTTTAAGCGGAAGTTTATGACGTTTATTAATTCTTTCGACTAATGTATTCACAGCAACGTTTCCCATTTCAAAGATAGGCATTTCTACGGTTGTCAACATTGGTAATACATATCCGGCAAGCTCTATGTTATCAAGGCTGATGACGGAAAGCCTCTCAGGAATTTTTATACCGGCTTCTGTGAACCGGCGAATTGCAGCAATTGCACAGACATCTGTAGCGCAAAACACGGCTGTTGGCAAACAGCCTGCTGCTTTTAATAACCAATCTGCCCCTTGATATCCGCCTGCGCCGTTTTGAGGACACTCACTAATCAGCTTGGTATCAACTTCCATATTATTATTATGTAAGGTATCCAAGTAAGCTTTAAATCTGATTTCATTGTTACATTCCCCTATGTAAGCAATTCTTTTATGACCACACTCAATCAGGTACCAAAGGGCTGTACAGGTAGCTTCATATCCATCACAGATTACTTGGTCCCATGAGGTATTTATAACATTTCGTCCAACATATACTATGTTTTTATAATATTTTTCCAAGAATTTAATAGAGGTACTACTAAATCGTCCCAGCACAATGGCTCCATCTGTTTTTATGGATTCAATCCGAGATACTAAATCATAATTCTCAATATCTAATATAGAATAAACAAGGGATACAGAATACCCCAAATTAAGCGACTGTTGTTCTACCGCTCGTGCAACCTGGGCAAAAAACGGGTTGTCATCCAGATTCTTAGTTCTTCCTAGTATACATGCTATTGTCCTAGTATACATTGAGCCGGTATCGGTTTTACCCCTCTTTAGTTCCCTCGCAGATTGATTAGGTACATACCCAGTTTCTTTTATAATTCCCCAAACCCTGTCCCTTACCGCTTTACTGGCAAAGCTGTCATCCATGGAATTAATAATACGGGATACGGTAGAAATCGATACATCGGCACGCTTGGCAATTTCTTTCAGTGTCATAATAGCTCCCCTCTGTGTGTCATATTGCTATTTTCACTAACGCTATCCGCGCTTGCACACCTACAAATCAGGAAATTGATAAAAATCTTTTCGTTTGATTTTTATTTTTCAAGTTTCTATATATGTCATATATGTTTACCATGTTTTTAGATTATACCTTATATACTCTTATCATGCAAGGAGAAATAGGTATAACGTTTGCGTATTATTGCACTATAAAAAATATGGCCAGCAGTGAACTTTTAGAATGAATTCTTTACAGGTATATATTAAAAAAAAGCCTCTGTCATTTCATTCAAGAGGCTTTCTCTAAACAAACACGCTTATCCCTATAAACCTTACACCTGCACATAAAACAATTAACTAGAGTAATGCTCTAACAAGGCATATAATTCATTCAAATCCCTGACAAAAATACCCTCTTCCAGTTCCTTTTGCTCCTCCAGAGACAATCGTTCCATAGATACTCCAGTATAATCAAATACTGTTTTCTGATCACCATAGTAAGCCACAATATTACCATCCTGTGCCTTTAAATAGTATTTATATTCAACCATATCTTCATTATAAGTTTTACGAAGCACAATATTATCTTTGGAAAATATCATAAGTTCAAAAGATATAAGGCCCTTTTCAAACTCGTTTAATGGTAAATCCTGGGTATAGTCAAACAGATACTGTATCACTTCTTCACGGCTTAAACCAATCAGATAACTGGGAGTTGGTAGAATCTCTTCCTTCATAACTCCAGATTTTAAATCATAGGTCTGAAGGGTATATTTTGTAGAAGGTAAAATCGTAACCTCAGAAAGTCCGTCAACCTCCACACTGGGATTATCCATACTGTCTCCCGCTGCTTCCTGATAACTTTGATTGTTATTGTTATCTATGTCTTTAGAAGCAGTATCAATATCTAATAATCCATTATTCTCAAGAGCTAATATAAGTTCTTGATTACGTTCTACTGCACTTTCATTAAAATCTCTAAGAGCATTTTTATAGCTTAAATAATAACAAGCTGAAAACATGACTGACAATGAAAAAAAACTAATGAAATACATTAACGCCTTTTTGACTTTCATCAAAATCACTCCTTTGGCTTTAAGTATTCACTAGTTTTTCCCAGCTTATACATTTATAGTAAATGTAGTTTTACAGCAATTCTTGCTAATGTCCGCCCAAAAGGCATTTCTGTCAGTTCTGCTTCGGTGACTCCTTTAAAAAGTAATAAAAGACTACCGTAAACAATGACCGCTATCACAACTGCAATCAGTGTACAGATAGAGTTAATATGAATTAGGCTATACAGTCCCTGATATACTAAAAATGCAACAACACCCATTATAACAGAACAGCCTGCCGGTATTAGAAACGTCTTAATTACCTCCTGCTTATAATTAAGATGTCTTCCGATAGCTATCCAATTCAAAATACATACTACCAGAGAAAAGGTTACATTACCAATAACCAGCCCATAGGTACTTAAATTGAAATATTTAAGTAAAATATAGAGTAAGATGATATGTACTCCCAAGGATATGGCAGAGTGTATAACCGGTGTATTCATCCGGTTAATCCCTTGCAAGACTGCATTAGTAATAGTAGACAAAGAAAAGAATATAATCGCAATAGAGCCTAACCGCACCAAATTCGCAGGAAGCTCTCTTCCATCTCTGAATAACAGCTGTAATATGGGGGATGCCAAAACTCCCATACCAACTGCGGCAGGAATGGCAATCAGCATATTGAATTTAATAGCTTGATGAACCTTTTCTTTCACTTCTGCATTGGAGCCGTTTTCCTTAGAAGAAACGAGACTTGGTATAATTGCTACTGCCATAGCTGATGCTATGGATACCGGTACAGTAATTAATAAATTATATTTATTGGAATAGATGCCCCACAAAGCATTTCTTGCCTCTTCATTAAGTCCCTTCCCTGCCATAACATGTCCGAAGATAGAGCCGTCTAATACCCCGCTGATCTGGTATACGGTCTGACTTAAAATGACCGGTATGACCGTAATAATCAGAGCCTTTAAAACCTCCTGATAGGTTTCTCTCCGGTTGTGAGTATCCTTTCTAAGCTGTTTATCTATAATCGGTTTATACAGAGCAAAGATAAATGCTAAGAATATTAATGCAAGGCAGGCACCGGCAAATGTACCAAGGGTTCCTCCTGCCGCGCCATAAGCTGCAATGCTGTCTGAAGCACTATGTGCCTTCATAAGATAGTAGGCTGCAATAATACTCACAATCGCATTAACAACCTGTTCTAAAACCTGGGATACTGAGGTTGGCAGCATCGTGTTTTTTCCCTGAAAATACCCTCTTAAAACTCCCATAATCGCAAAGATAAATATAGTTGGTGCCAGTATTTTTAATGGTATCGCACTTCTTGGAGAGTTATATATGGTAGCTGCTAAAAAGTCAGCTCCGAAATATACAGCTAAGGCTGCTATGGTACCAACGATAATTGCAAAACACATAGAGCATAAAAACACCCGGTAGGAATTCTTATGTTGTTTATTAACGGCTCTTGCAGCAACTAGTTTTGATACAGCTAAAGGTAAACTATAGGAGGATAAAATCAAGGCTATATTGTAAATTGCAAATGCATTGGAATAATAGCCAATACCTTCATCTCCTATAATATTGGTTAAGGGTATACGATACAGTAATCCGATTAACCGAACTATAATCGAAGCCAAGGCCAAAATACTCCCTTGCATTAAAAAATTATTACTTTTTTTACCTGTTCCCATAAAATCCTCCTGGTTAAAAAACTAATTCCATTTGTAAAGTTATTGACTGTTTCCGGCTAAGACAACATCTGATGTCCGGTCATTGGGGAATAGGGCAATATAGGTCTTACCTGCGTTCATAGTCAGCTCATTTCCCTGAGCGTCGTAATAACGCATTTTACCGGTACTTTCATTCTTTTTCCATGTAATGTCTATCTTTAAACCATTTGTAATATAATAACCGTTACCGCTGGCATTTTCAAGTTCCATGGTCTGATAACCATTTTTATCTATATTCCATTCTTTTACAAATTGAACGATGATATTTTTAAAAACCAATTGCTCTCCGGTATTATAATCAACATGTTCCTTATCATACTGAAAGCGGTTATATTGCTTTTTCTCTCTATCATACGTAAAATACGGACTTGCATAATTAGAAAACATTAACGTAACTTTCTCCGCTAATTCTTTGCTTTGTAAATCTGTATCTTTTTCATAAAATTTGAAATGAGACTCGTAGTTTTCACTGTACTCCATTGAATACCCTTTGGTCTGTGTACCCTTTAAAATACCCTCTTTGGTAGCAAAAGCATTGTGTGGGGCCTTTATGGATTTATCCCTGAAAAAAACTGTATCGGATATTCCGGTTAGACCACTTAAATTATCGATACCCAATTCTTTAATCTTTTTCGTTGCATAGCTTGTCTCACCAAAATGTACATAAATAGCTTCATATTCATCTGCAATACTGACATAATAATGTCTTGCACTCCTGACAGATCCAATACGTTTTTCATTCAAGTCCTCATAGATTCCCATAAGTCTTGTGATTCCGCCTTCCACCAAGGCTTCATATAGTATTCCAGCTTCCTTAGTTCCTGATTGAGGAGAAGCCAACTTAATATTATTTAACATAATTGCATACGGCCTTTTATTACCGTTTTCTTTCGGTATCCAAAGCCCGGTTATTTTACTTCTAACCTCATTCTCATGATTTTCAACTTCTTCCGTAGGAACAGGAGAAATTGTCGGTGTACTGGTTACAGTAGGGGTTACAGAAGCCTCATCCTCATTTTCTTTGTTCTTTTTGCATCCAGCCATAGTCAGCATGGTCATAACTAATATACTCGTTATTAATGCAATATAATGAATACGTTTTTTCATCTCTTTTTAACACCCATTGCAACACATCTGTTCAGATGTGTTACTGCCACAAATAATAAATTCTAATAAATCAATACGTGGCATACCTTTCTTTCATACTATGTCTTTTTCTATTTATTCTCTTCCTATGTTTAAAGCTTCTAACACCTGTCTCTGTTTTTCCTCCATAACAAGGCGTTCTTCGTCTTCCATATGGTCATACCCCATTAAATGCAGCATGCTGTGGGCTGTCAGAAATGCCAGTTCACGCTTTTGCGAATGCCCGAATTCCCTTGCCTGTTCCATCACCTTTTCAACGGATATAATGATATCTCCCAAAAGAAGCTCTCCTGTGTCCGGATGAAAGTAATAATCCGCTTCATCCTCCAAGGCTGAAAAATCGGCCGGTTTCTCATAGTCTATCATAGGAAATGATAACACATCTGTTGGTGCATCGATATTTCTATGTTCTTTATTGATTTCCTGTATCTCCGTGTTATCCGTCAAAATCACATTTACTTCCGCCTCATATGGACAGTTTTCGAAATCTAAGGATTTTTCAACAACCTGCGTTATAATTTCCTTGTAATCCAGGTTTAACTCTATTTTTGATTCGTACTCTACATTAAGTGTCATTCTAACTCCATCTCTGTGCTTTCTACATTTGCAGAAAGAATTCTTTTAGCCTATTGTATTGTTTTAAGGTAAGTCCTGATTCATCCAGACTCCCTTTTGTAAGTCGCATCTGAAACACATTTTCCACTATCTTTTGGGTAGAAACTCCTAAATTATCATTGCCTGTTCCCTTTAAACCATTGCTGTCTTTTTCCAGGTATTCCAACATGGAAACAATACTAATCGTTAACATCACAATTGCCGCTTCGGGAGTCTTAGGTTTCTCATGTTTTAAATTATGCTGTCTTATCATATCCGCAATACTATCTGGCAGTTGATATTCCCTTGCAAGCCTCAGACCTTCTTCGATGTACTCTTTATTATCCAACTTACCAATTTGGTGATATATACCTCCGGCTTTCGCTGCCATCTCATCAGCTCCTGCAGCTTTCGCTGCTTTTCCTGCAATTTCCCCAATAAAAAGTGAATGCTTGTACAAGGCAGCAGAAGTATTCTTTAGTCTTTTAAGCAGTGGGAATTCAGGATTCATAATCTCAGCCAGACGCAATGCTTCCTCTGTTACACTTTCTTTCTGTTCTTCGAAAAGTAAGACTGTCCTCTTTTGATACAAATAAAAGACAAGCCGGCCAAATGCAAAAATCACAAGAGATGACACTAGGGAATACAGAGTGTTAACCTTTAGGGTATCCTCAAGCAGAAAATTATGATTTATGAGCAGCAAGATTAGCTGAATGGACAATATAATTACCACCCCATAGCCCAGGGAGGATACATTTTTAATTGTTTCAGAAAACAAACATATAACTGTTCCCAATACCAAAAGATATAAAATTCCCTCAACTTTAATATTATCGGTATACCCTGCTAAAAACACCGCAAGGATGTTGGTCATAATACCCAGCGGAATATCGAATAAACCGGCTGCAATTAATCCGCCTGCCAGAAAGAGAGGCACATCCACCCTTCCATAAAATATAAAGATAAGAACCAGAGTACCTATGAATATCCCTGTCATTGTTTTACAAAAATAAGGTCGTCCTTTTATTTTATTATCCTGGGATTGGACATAATAGTTCATTACTACAAGCTGTACAATCGCCAGGATAATTATCTTTACTATTTGAAATACGTCCATGTTTATCTTATCTTTTCCTCTTAAAGGCCTTATCAGAACCTCTTTGATAACTTTGTACTTTGGAACCAGTCAGCTGTTTTCTTTGCAGCTTCCTTCCTCCCCTTCCGTCTACCTCTGCCTTGCTCACTTTACTTTCATAAGCATCATAAGCCATAACAATTTTTTGTACAAGAGGATGTCTTACTACATCCTGCCCGGTCAGAAAGGCAAAACCGATGTCTTCTATCTTACTTAAAACCTTAATTGCAACATCAAGACCCGATTGTGTCCCTGTAGGGAGATCCTTCTGAGAAAGGTCACCGGTTATTACGACTTTGGAACCAAAGCCAATTCTGGTTAAAAACATCTTCATCTGGGCAGGTGTGGTATTTTGTGCTTCATCTAAAATAATAAAAGCATTCTCAAGGGTTCTACCACGCATATATGCTAAAGGTGCTACTTCTATCAGACCTTTTTCTGTGTTTTTTAAATACCCTTCCGCGCCCATAATCTGATACAGGGCATCATACAGAGGCCGTAAATAAGGATCAACCTTGCTCTGTAAATCACCTGGCAAAAAACCCAGTTTTTCACCCGCTTCAATAGCGGGTCTTGTTAAAATGATTTTACTTACTTCATCATTTTTAAAGGCTGTTACTGCCATTGCCATTGCCAGATATGTCTTACCGGTACCTGCCGGTCCGATACCAAAGGAAATCATTCTCTTTCGAATCAAATCCACATAGGATTTCTGACCCAACGTCTTTGGCTTTATGGGTTTGCCGGATATGGTATGGCAGATTAAATCCTGGTCTATTTCTACAATTGCAGCTTCTTTATTATCAAAACAAAGAGATAATGCATAACTTACATTCTGCTCGGTAATGGTATTCCCTCTTCTGGACAATTCAAGCAGCTGCACAAATACACTTTTTGCTTTTACAACATTATCATTTTCACCTATTAATTTGATTTCACCGTCCCTTACAATAACGGTCACATTTAATGTTTTTTCTATCATTTTTACATGCGCATCAAACTGGCCGAAAACATTTTTTTCATGTTCTGCAGGTACATCAATTATCGTTTCCATCAGACTCATCAGTATCAATATTCCTCCACTCGCTGTCGTTAATAGCCTTATAATCCTTCACTGATTCCAGTACTACTATATTACCGGAAACAACACAGTAATTATTCTTAATAGCTATTTTAACATTATTTTCGATAATTAAAACATCATTTTCAATTAATTTATCTAAAAACCGTTTTAATTTTGCTTCTGCAATGGACTTTGCTTCCAATTCCGTGTATTTTTTCTTTACTTCTTCATATTCCACATATCGGTTTACAGTATAAGACACCGGTAGGTAAAAATTGTCATTCAAATGAAGCATAGACTCATTGACAATTATATCATACTTTGTATAAGGAATTCTAGGCTTATAAAGATTAAATTTTTTTAAAAAGACAGATAGATTATAACCTGTTTTTTCTGCACCAGTATATTGTTTTTCAACATAATTTAAAGAAAAAGAGTCTTTATAATTATAAAAGGTTTTTCCTATAATATCTGCATCAGCAATGACTACTTTTTTATCCACTACCTCAGCGTTGTCTCCTACAATATCCACAATTCCTGACACCAGAATATCTCCTTTTTTTACTACTGAGCCTTCTTTTACCAACGGTGTACCGGTTCGAGTTATAATCTCACTAATAATACAGTCCTTTGCTGCTATAATATGACAATTTTCCGTGGCAGTGACAGCAGGAGCAGGCATATTCGTTTCCGTAATCTTTATAATTAGCCTTGTACCCTTTATTTCGGCAGAAACCCATCCGATATCCTTAAAGGTTCCCCGGATAAGCTCCTCAATATCCTGACAATCAACTTGTTTTTTCTGCAAGCCTGCATATATCTGGTTATTTTTTAAAAATTTAACCATTGCCTCGGGTGTATAGGAGTGTCCGCCCAAGATATTGATATCCCAGATAAAGAGAGATAATATGTATATTACCATACAAAAAAGGAGTACTCCCAGAAAATACCCTTTTCGCTTTCTGTTTCTTCTAAGCCAAAAAGGAAAGCCGCATTTCTTTTTTATAAAAGGAATTGTCCCCGTCTTCCTGGCTACTGGTTTTAACTTATGATAATCCTTAAGCATTATGTGAAATTCATAATCCCCATCTGCATGCTTTAAATCCCATAAATAAATCATCCGATTGCTGCATAAATTAATAAAACGTTCCGGAGACTGTCCCTTCATCCTTACCAGCAGGAAGCCGCGAAACCAGCAATAAAGTTTTATCAGCATTCAATAACCTCCCGTCCAAAACAATATTCTTCTAGCAATTTTTACTTAGAATACCTGTCATAAATCTCTTTCCTATATTTCTTTCCTATATTATTTGACATAATGAATGGCATGTATAAAACCGGTGATTTTCATCTCATCACCTGCAAAATAAGAAATATTAAGATTTTTGCCTTCAATTCGAATGTTGCCAATCTTGGTAAGTATCTTTATTAGGGTATCATTATATTCCAGTATCCCCTTATAGTTTTCAACACACACCTCATCTCTGCCGATTGCAGTTATAATGGGGGCTCCTGCCAGCATATCCGAAGGAAGTTTTAGCTGACTAGAAAGCTTTTCAAGATAGGTCGCTCTTTCTGTTTCCTCCTCTTTTTTAGCTTTATCCATATGTTTATATAAATCCTTATTGGATTGTTCTTTGAATTTCTTATGATGGGATTTGATTTTTTGATTCATCCATACCACTCCATACTATTTAGTACTATTATAGAATATATGGCTTGGATTCATGTCCTATGCATGAACAAATAGAGTAGAGAAATAATTGCTAAGTATTATCGCCCTCTCATTGAACCGTACGTACGGGTCTCGTATACGGCTCTACAACTTATATTCCAACTTATCTTAGATAGTAATTTAAAGGATTGAGCAAACCAGCTCCGTCCTTTATTTTATTTTCAAGCAAATCTGGACTTATGATAAAGTTCACAACATTCATTCCGCTTTGTCTGTACCAACCGAGCCTTGAATTTGCTACATGTAAATTGATTCATGGTCGTATCCATTCTTATTCTTCTGGAAGGCTCAAGAACTTTGCTATGCGCTTCCTTCATCTATGCCATTACTGACACCAACTTGCGCTCCGCTACACTTGGCGGTAAATACCCGTGGTCAGACTTTCACTGACTAGATTAGTGCCATGCTTGGCACACCTAAAAAGTGAGAAACCGCTATCGCCCGGCTTCTCACTTTTCAAACATTTTGTTAAACCAATAGTTATATATATCGAAGGCTTACCTGCGATACTACCTTGTTAAAATTTAGATAGGTACTTCTTTTTCATGTTATCTTCTCTTTTATTCTGATACCACTATAGATAAGTAATAGATATAGCATAATTATCTTAACCGGTATCTGAACATACTTTATAAAAGTGTCATACAGTAATACGTCCTTGTGGTTTGGTATTACATACCGGATTTGCAGCAGTTCCCCTCTGAATTCCATCCATTTGGTTTTCCAAAATTCGAAATCCGACCATTTTGTGGGTATATATCTTTCTGAAAAATAAAAGGGATTACCGGTTAGCTGATAAAGCAGACCGGCTCCTGAAAACAATAACAGTAACGTAATTATTAAGTATACAAAAAATATAGTTTTTTTCACTCTTGGCTTTTCTGCAATCACCTGTTTTAGTAACCACCAAGAAATTAGCAAATAAAATATCCACACAGGTAATGCGGCTATGGTGTAAATCAATCTCCCATAAAAATACCCATCTATAATCACATAATTTTTCTCAAAACCATACTTGCTTAAGAAAATTTTTGTTTTATCTATGCTGTTTTCCATATCTTCATATTTTAACTCAAGACATGAATACTCTTCTGTAGACAGATCTTGCTGAAGCATAATGACCGGGATTGGCATTTTTACAACACCTCTTATATAGTACTCTTTATTGTTAAAAGAGACGGTGTTTTGTACTACTGACTTAGTTCCAAATAGCGCATATGCTGTTTCTATATCTATCAAGCACCCTCTACTATCACCCGGATACACAAAGCTCCCCGAAATCAGCCCCATAGAGGCTACATCTGACATATCTCCCTTAACAAGCAAGGCAGTAACGGTTTTAGAGCGGTTCAGATATTTATTTTTTATTATCGTCTCCTTAACGGACTTCCAGGCAGTAAGCTCTGTATTTACACTAGAACCTGTACTTTTTTCACGTTCTAGTGCATTAGTTATACTCTGCGCTGTCATACCACCGGATGTAAAGCGGACGCCAATAGATGTATACTGTTTTCTTAGGTTTGCTCCCTCAATAAAATGGAATACGATAAACCAGCTCGAAATAATTAATAGGGTAAAAAATACTATTACATTTTTATTCCATTTCATAGACTCTTACCCTGTCTCCTTCTGAAATGTATTTACTGCTCCCAACAATTAATAAATCCTGCTCCTGGAGAGGAGCCTCTATGGCAGCGGTCTTAAAATCTTTTTGAATAACAGAAATACTAAGTCGGAACGCAACCTGTTCTTTACCAAGAATACTATTCTTTTCTTTTACAAGCAGTACATAGGTTCCTTTACTATCCTGCCTTACAGCTTCAAGTGGTATACAATACCTATAGTCTTTTGAATCTTTTTTCATCTGATACGATAGACTCATACCTGCTTTAAATTTTCCTTCCGGTAAGAGTGCTGAAAATTTAACCATTCCATCTTCTCCCGGTAAACCTATGGTTTCAATCGCTACCGTCAAATCATTATCCTTGTCAGCACCTTTTACAGTAAGTTTGTCACCACTTTTAAAGTATTTGATGTCTTCCTTGCCGGCATTCATAAGAAGTTCATATTCTCCGGTTGCTATAACTACTTTCTCTCCTCCTGTTAAAATAACTCCCTGGTTTACTTCTATCTTTGATATGGTGCCTTTAACCGGAGAAGTCACTTTACCCTTTTTATCAATGAGATTTTTAAGCTTTTTAAGTTCCTCTTGCTTTTCTACAATATCAAGATTTACCGAGCTGCCTTCAATTGTTCTGGATTGTTCCTCGGTATACTCATTTTCTTTGCTTGTCTCAATACCCTCCTTAAGCTGGTCTAATTGGAATCTAGCCGCTTCAAGAGTCCTGTATGCAGTTTCAATCGCTTTTGTCTCTTCTTTTAAGTCAGTTTCAAAATTATACTTACCTGCCTCTATTTCTTGTAGTTCTACTGCAAGGCGGTTTTTTTTACGCTTAATCTTTTCACTTTTTTTATTCCATTCCACTACAGTATTCTCAATATCTTCTTTTGCTCTCACAAGCTTAATTGAAGCTGTTTCCAACTGTTTTTTATCATATGTCAGTTTATCGTATATAAGTTGATATAACACCTCATAGGAGCTCTTTACATTCTGGCTGTAGGTCGCTACATCCAGTCTGTAATCAGCAAACGCTTTGTTTATTGCTTCATCCTTTTCTTTATATGCATTTAAGCTTTTTTCTAAATCTGATATCTCTCGATTTGCCGTTTTAAATTCACTTTCCCTTTGCTGTACCTGTTCCTTATAAGCCTTTAAAGTCTCTTCTTCTGTTGAAAACTGATCCCAGTAATTGATCTTTTCATCCCACTTTTTCTTACTATCTTCCAGATCTTCTTTCGCCCTTACCAACTTCTTTTCAGTCTCATAAACATTGGTTTTATGCTCTTCATATTTATCTTTATAATATATATCTAATAATTCTTCTCTATATTTTATTTCTGACTCTTCTTCTTTTTTTAGAACTGCCGTTTTATACGCCTTGAGATACTCTTCCATAATAAGCTTGGGCTCTTCCTGACTGGCTAATTCACGTTCCGCATCCGTTACAGCCCTTTCAGCCGTTATGAGTGCTTCCTTCCTTCCACTCTTTGCTGCTTCTTCCTCTTCCAGCAAAGTAGTATATTCCTCTTCCTTTTTTTGTTTTACACTTTGTTTCTTAGCCAACAAGGCCTCTTCTGCTGCTTTTACATCGTCTTCGGCATTCGCAACCTCTTGCAGCGCCTTTTCCTCTTCCAAGGCTTTACTGCCATTTTTGGTTGCTAATTGAAGCTTTTCGTATTGAAGCTGTAGTTTTTTTATTTCCTTTTCTTTTTGTATTTTCAAGGCCTTCAAATAATCCATATCATAAGAGAATAACCATTCACCCTTTTCTACATCCTGACCTTCCTCTGCCTGTACCTTAGCGATTTTATATCCATTATTTAGAGCAATGTACTTATTTGCATTTTCTTTTACTGTACCTGTACCAGATATTTCAAAACTTAAATTCCCCTTCTTTACTGTGTCAACAGTAACCTTCGCCACCATAACAGAATCTGCTGCTCTGGAAATGATGGTTAAGAGCAGCATGGTAACGAAAAAACCAAGCAACAACTTTCTTATCTTCTTTTCCATAATTTTCAAGCCTTCCTATCCCTTTATTCCTGATGCAGCGATTCCCTGTTCTAAATATTTTTGACCCCCTAAAAATAACAAAAGTGCTGGTGCTAGCATTACTGCGGAGGCTACAAATGCAACGCTGGTTCGATCCGTTGTTATACCTTGCAGATAAAGGGATAATGGCCATAAATCCTTTCTCTTTGCCAAAAAAGTCAAAGGCTGTTCTATACTATTCCAGTATTCAATAAATCCTAATATAACCACAGAAAATATTCCAGGTGCCCCCATTGGGACGCCTAATGACAAGAAAATATAACCTTCGCTTGCCCCATCCAATCTTGCAGCTTCTAACAAAGATTCAGGTATTACTCTAAAAAATTTCGTTAAAATAAAAACAGGAAATGCTGAAAAAATATTCGGAAGTATAATTGATAAATGTGTATCTATTATATCAAGCTTTAAGAGCACCAAATAACTGGATACCATAGTAACTTGAAAAGGTAACACCATCAGGGTTATGTAAAGTAAAAATAATGCTTTCTTCCCTTTAAACCTATACCTGGCAAAGGCCCATGCAGCAGGAACTGCAATACATATCTGTCCAATAAGTATGGGTGCTACCTGATAACAGGTATTCCAAAACATAGCAAAGAATTTTGGTGAATCTATTAACAGTTCTATATACGCTCGAAGTGTAGGGTATTTGGGAAGCAATGACCAGCCAGCCATACCTTCTCTCTGTTCCAAAACCGGCCCTACAAACTCATATATTTCATCCTTTCCCATAAAGGAACCGGTTACCATCATCCACAGAGGAGCCCATACAAAGAATGCCAAGCCAAATAGCAACAGGGTTTTTAATCCCCTTTTTATATTCATTATTAGCTCCCATCTGCGACCTCTAGCCGCGTACAAATCAATGGGTAATATATCATATATTCAACCTTTCTGACACGATGCCGCCTAAACTGCTTCATACTTCCCTGTCTATTTTCCGAAACAGTAAAATCAAAACCAAGCAAAAGACGACGCATATTACTGCTCCCGCACACATTTTCTGCATATCTAAGTTAGTAAACCAGTTATTAAATAAATGCTGCAACAAATAGATACTTTTGTGAGGATAGTCTCCCGATATTAGATACGCCTCCCGAAATACCTTAAATGAATTCACAAAAGATAAAATACACAGCATTGATATTGTCGGTATGAGCTGGGGTAATGTAATGTAGCGGAATTTAGAAAAGGTTCCTGCTCCGTCCACTCCCGCAGCCTCATAAAGAGATATATCTATCCCATTTAAACCAGTTAGCCATAAAATCATATTATAACCAGCATTCTTCCATATATAGCTAATAATCAGTATTACAAAAGCACTTCTTGTATTCATAAAATCTATCTTCGGTTTCCCAAGAGTCAAAAACAAGATATTCAATAATCCGCTTTTGTGAAAAAGCAGTTTCCAGAGTAATACAACAGACGCTACGGGGATTGCCATAGGCAGTAAAAAGGAAGTCTTAAAAAATTCAGCATATTTTTTCTGGCTATATAATAGAAAAGCCATTATAAGTGAAACCAGAAGTAACAGAGGCAGACAAGTGGCTAAGAATCTTATAGTGTTGCCCATGGCCAGTCGAAAAGCTTCGTTTTTTAAGACCAGTTTGAAATTATCAAGCCCTAAAAAGTTCTTGCCCATGGAATCAAACATAGCGCGCCTGATTACATCTGCAAAGGGCAGCAGTACAAATAGGAATATACCTGTTATACTTGGTAATAAAAATAACCAGGCTGCCCTTTCCTCTTTTCTTCTCATACCGGAACTTTTTTTTCTTATCTTATTAAGTTTTTTTGTATAGTTCATATTTTTATATTTCATATATTTATTCCGACAGGTACATATCCACCTTTGACTTCACAGCCGCAGCCGTCTGCGTCGAATCCGCCTTATCAAGAAGGAAGGATACCGCTTCATTAACTATCATTTCATTTAATGTCTGATTCATTTCTACCGGTGAAGTAACCTTTTTTGCTATATTAATAATCTTAGCTCTTTTTTCTTTATCCGGCCAGCCTCCCTGAATTTCATTTCCATCGGCACCTGAGATAACAACATATATATTATTGTTTTCCTCTTCCTCCCACTGTGCCAGAGAGTCACTGTTGACAGGAAAACCATCATATACATTCGTATTCTGAACTTCTTTTGATAATAAAAAGCTGACAAAATCCTTCACGGTATCTACTTCTTTACTGGCATTGTTTATCCCCACAACCCCATTTGGAATAAATATATCCTTAACGGAATCAATAATAAAATCTTGACCTTCCAGTGCAGCAAACAATAACATAGACCCGCTTATATTCTTGATTTGCCGCAAGCCAATATGATAGCTCCCCTTCGTTAATCCCGGGAAGTCGGTGTCCATAAAGAGGTTACCATTGCCCATATATTTATTTTTAAAATCCTGATCCATATATCTATCATCATTCTCAATGTATTCAGTAGCCTTTATGTTTTTTGCTAAAAGCTTCATGTTATCTAAAAAACGTACCAGTCTTTCTTCTGAAAGCTTATTGTCTGCATACAAATCCTTTGAATAGATTGCTAGATAATTACTTATCATGGTCTTATAGCTCATTGGTGTAGTAAAGGGCTTTTCCTTTTCGCTCTGCATATATTTCACAACATGATCCGTGTCACTTAAGGATTCAATTGCTTCCTTGCTTCCAACCGCAACAGGAAAGGAAAAACGGAGTGGCATATGATAGAATTCACCTTCTTTTTCATAACTTTTTGCTATATTAGGCAGAAGTTCTCCTGCCTGTAATAACGGCTTCATAATGGATTCCATATCCATAAGAATTCCTTTTTCTATATAAGAATTAACCGGCAATCCGTCTAATATTAATACATCTGCCCCGCTCCCCGCCAAAAGCTCCGTATTTAATGCACGGATATAGTCGGAAATATTTCCTTCCTCGTCTCCCATGGCAACTATATATTCAACCCTTACATCCGGATTCTTTCCCTGATACATGGATATAGCCTGCCGCACAGTGCTATTCTCCCATAAAGAATATACCGTAATTTTTTTATCTGGTACGGCAGATACCGTTTCATCATAGATATAACTACATAAACTAAATTCACTGCTGTTATAATCTATATAGACTCCGTAATAGCTTTCATCCTTAACAAATAGGCTATAAAATGAAACGGTTGGTTTGCTCATAGAATTAAGTCTGCCATCTACCATTGTTTCCCATAGAGTTCCGCCTTCCGGCAAACGGTGAATTCCATTCGCATCACCTAACCAAAGGGAACCATCCTCACTAATGATATACGCTGCCCCGGATGATTTGACCGGATACTCTATTGTTTTATCGACCTTTTTAGTAACCGTATCATAAAACATAATACCTGTGAGTTCTTTCGTTGGAGTAATTACACAGTTTCCGTCAACAATGAATTTCTGATATTCTGAAAATGGAATTTTGTCTACCGGTTCACCGCCCTGGGTATATACTAATAAAGTGTCGCTATTCCACATATCATAAAGAACAAGATTCTCATTTTCTAATACTGCAATTTCCTGAATATATGAATAAAACCGATTTTTATCATCCTCATAAATCACCTCATTGAGGTATGGTATATCAATCTTTTTAGCGGTTATACCACCATCATCTGACCTTATAATCTGATTTCTACTTTCGTCCTCCTGATACCTCATAAGACAGGCATAGATATTGCCGTCTTCCCCATAGCAAAGTGTAACAACACCCAGGGATTCCTTCGTATTTATATAAGAGTTTAACCATTCCGAGTTATATTTTTCCCAGGTCATGTCTTCCTTTTGCATATAGTACGCATATTTATTTTCATTATCTGCCGTATGAACTTCTATTTCTTTATTCGGGTTTTCAAGAATCTTTACAATACGTTCACCCTCAGCAAATTCAGGAAAGGTTATACTTTTTTCCATATACCTTCCCATACTTCCATTTTTCTTGTCCTCTGTCTGTTTGGTACTGGTGTTCACATCACCTTGTCCTTTGTCACTTTTACTGCAACCAAGTACACTTGCTGTAATAATGATAAGAATTAGTAGATATGCTGTTATTTTCTTCATAATTAGCTCCCATCTGCGATTTTTGGTCTCATTCAAAATCAAGGGTTGAATAAGAATGTTATACGGCACCCTTTAAAATGTATATTTCCTCTCAACCTTGCCACTATGTAGTTTTTTGTTACTAAAGACCTTGGCCTTTCATAATTAACTTGTTTTGATTTCTTACTAAGAATAACAGACAAATCTCTAAAAATTCTCTAAGGATTAAAGATTTATAAAAAATCTACTTTTACTGGCAGGTATTACTTACAGGAAAACTTATACAAAAGGTTGCTCCGCCACCTGTAGTGTCATTTAAAAAGATGTTTCCTCCCTGTAGTTCGACCAGCTCCTTTGCAATACTAAGTCCCAGTCCAAAGTGTTTCTTATCATTTCTCGATTTATCTTCCCGGTAAAAACGCTCAAATACTTTTTTCTTATTTTCTGAAGTTACACCAACTCCGTGGTCTTCTACTTCAAACCACACATTGTTTTTCTTCCTGTAACCTCTTATGACAATATGGGCTCCTGACCCTGAATGAGAAACTGCATTATCAATTAAAATAGCCAATACCTGTTTTAGCCGTTCTCTGTCTCCTTCTATATTTGGCAGAAGCTCCTCTTCCACCTGAAGACACAATTCTTTTCCATGCTCTTTACAAAATGGATAAAATAGATCATACGTTTCAATTAATAAAGTATCTGTGTCAATGTTATCCTTCTTATATAACCAGGTATTAGAATCGGCAGATGCTAATAATAGCAAATCCTCCACCAGATTTGATAACCTCTTACACTCTTTTTCAATTCCCTTTATGTAATGTTCCGCTCTTTCCGGCTCTACCCTTAAGACAGCTGCATTGGCGCAAATCACTGCAAGAGGAGATTTCAATTCATGGGAAGCTGCCGCAATGAACTCTGTCTGACTCCTTCTGCTCTCCTCTACCGGTTTTAAAGATTTTCCTACAACCCATCGGCTGACAAAATACAACCCAAGAATACCAGTACTGCCTAATAAAATTATAAGAAGACTTGACGTTACTCTTCTTGCCAAGCTCTCAGATACGTATTTAAGCAATATAACACTTCGAAACCCTTTCTCAGTCTGTACCACGAAGACTGCTCCTACATATCTGTCATTATAATTTCCTTTTAATTCATATGTTTTACTTTGTTTCTCCTTAACAGATACCAACCTCATTGCAGTATCTATAGTATCCCTTTGTGCCAGCTCTTTTACTTTCTCTACAAGCACTTTTCGTTCAGTGGGTGCCCGCCATGCACCTTTATATAAAAACTCCTCACCATTTTCTTCAATATGAATGATTAATTGGTTGTTGGTTTCTAACTCTGCCATCCATAGATTACTGATAACCGTATCCAGCTGCACGTTTTTAGAAACAGAATTAAAGTCATTTAAGAAACTTTCTTTCTTATTCTTATAAAGTTGCCGTTCACTAATTACCATAACAAAGATCAAAACAGCCACCAGAATTAATCCGCTGGTAAACGTATATAAGAAAATAAGTTTTCTTCTAATAAGATTAAACATTTCTGCTCTCCAGTCTGTAACCAATACCATGTATTGTTTTAATTACAACCTCTGCGTCCAATGCTTTTAACCTCCTGCGAAGAAAGAATATGTAATTATCTATATTGCCGTCTTCTACAAAACAATCCGGTCCCCACACTCTGCCCAGTATCTGTTCTCTAGTTAAAATCACCTCTTTATGCAGAAGAAAAAATTCAAGCAATGCTCCTTCTCTTTTTGAAAGAGATATTTTTTTCTCTCCATTTGATACTATATATGTACTTACATCCAGACATATATTCTGAAACTTTAAAGAATCCAGGTTCTCAATTATCCTTGGCCGTCTTAAAAGAGCCCTGATTCTCGCCTGTAATTCTTCCACAGCAAAGGGTTTCACCAAATAATCATCAGCCCCCCCGTCTAATCCGTCAATACGGTCATTTATTCCATTCATAGCCGTTACCATTATAATCGGCGTTGTATAACCTTTTTTACGGATTTGTTCCATAATCGTAAGTCCATCCATACCCGGAAGCATTCGGTCCAAAATAATAAGGTCATGAGTGAATTTACAAATATAATATAGGGCCTCATCCCCATTATTGCAGATATCAACTTCATATGCTTCCTTTTTTAAGTGTACTATAATTGCCTCACATAATTCTTTATCATCTTCAATCAACAATATCCTCATGGCTTGTCCTTTCCTTCTATTGTTTCATTTATCTTTTTTCAAACATCTAAGGGTTCGTATGACTGTTATTACAAATATCTATTTAATTTACTTAAATAAAAAACCCTTGAACAAAGAAGTCCAAGGGTTTATTTTTGTAGATTTTCATCCACTATTTGAATTTACGTTTACGAGCTGCTTCAGACTTTTTCTTACGTCTTACGCTCGGCTTTTCATAATGCTCTCTCTTACGGATTTCCTGCTGAATACCTGCCTTCGCACAGTTTCTCTTGAATCGACGTAGAGCACTATCTAAAGTCTCATTATCTTTTACAATAACATTTGACATAGTCTCACACCTAACCTCCCTCCAGTTGTGTATTGTGCCTATACAACTGTTTGGGTATTTTTTGAATAGCACTATTAAGATTATATTTCGTGACTGTAGTTTTGTCAATATGTTTTTACAAAAATGTATAATATAGTCATTATATAATTATATTATTTCATTTATATATCCATTTTATTACTTTTTTACTTTCTTTTATGAATTAGATGTAATTTTTTTATAATTTATAGAAAAAAATTCTTGAAAAGATTAATTCTAATGAAACCACACATACTATACTAAAGTTAGAAAGGAGTTAACTATGAAATCAAATACAAACGAGCACTATCACTATGCAAGTATCAATACGGATGATCTGGCACATATTACAGAATTGGAGAATTCCTTAAGCAGCAAAACCAACCGGAATATCGTACTGATTGCTTATGAACCAAACGATACTGACTCTAATAAAACAAAAATTCATTAAACTGGAATGTAATCTTTCACTTTACTAATGAAAAAATTTACCTCTTGTTTTTCGAACAAATGTTCTTTATAATAAAAACAGGAGGTGATATTATGTATCATGAGTACAAGGATACTGCTAATTCGTATTTTTTAAAAGGTAATCCCATTTCTGTCATTGCAGTATACAATCAGGCGGGTAAAATCAAACCAGTATATATAGGCCTTACCGATCTATACGGAAACGTCTGTAAGGCCAAAATTGACGGTGTAAAATATACCAAAGAAGGCAATGGATACACCACCTATTGCTGTGTATATACGAATGGCTATAGACAACAGCAGATTAATTTAACCTTTTATATTAAACAGCATCTATGGGTTCTGGAGAATTAATTCGATTTACAAAAAAGAAGCCTGCCATATTGCATTCTGATTTTTTGAATGCTTACAGCAAGCTTCTTTAATTATAGATTATGCAACCTTAAGATTCTGAAAAGCAACTACTTTATCTGTCCTTCCAGAGCTTTTACTGCATTTTCAATTACCGCATCCATATTTTTCGGATTCTTTCCACCGGCCTGTGCCATGTTAGGGCGTCCGCCGCCCCCGCCACCTACCAAGACAGCCAATTCTTTAATTAAATTACCGGCGTGGGCACCCTTTGCCATCGCACCCTCTGTGGCCATAGCAATTAAATTAACTTTACCATCCAGTGCGGAGACAAGAATAATAACACCCTCTCCTAATTTATCTTTTAACTGGTCTCCAAGGTTTCGAAGTCCGTTCATATCCACCTCAGGCACTTTAACTGCTAGAAGTTTAATGCCTTTTACTTCTGTTACCTGATTCATAACATCCCCTAAAGCATCTTTGGCAAGCTTATTTTTCAGCTTTTCATTTTCAGACTGTAAAGTCTTCATTTCTTCTTGGAGCGCTTCAATTTTTTTAGCCAGTAAGGCGGGTTCTGTCTTAGCCGTTTTTGCTGCCACATTCAATTCTTCTTCCAGCTGTTCGTAGAATGAGAACACGCCACTGCCAGTCAGTGCTTCTATTCTTCTTACGCCTGCTGCAACACCTGTTTCAGAGATAACTTTAAATACAAGAATACTTCCGGTGTTTTTTACATGGGTACCTCCGCAAAGTTCTCTGCTGAAATCTCCCATGGACACCACACGTACTTTATCTCCGTATTTCTCACCGAATAAAGCCATAGCACCTGACTTTTTCGCCTCTTCAATGGTCATAATACTTGTTTCAACGGAAAGTCCTTCTGCAATTTCCTTATTAACGATTTCTTCCACTTTACGGATTTCTTCTTTTGTTAATGCAGAAAAATGTGTAAAATCAAAACGAAGCCTTTCATTGGTTACGAAGGAACCTGCCTGTTCTACGTGAGAGCCCAGCACTAAACGAAGGGCTTTTTGTAATAGATGCGTAGCACTGTGGTTTTTACCGGTAGCCGTTCTCTTTTCTTTATCAATCGTTAAATTAATTTCTTCTGTAACTTTAAACATGCCTTTGGTGACTTTACCTACATGTCCAATTTTACCACCCTGTAGCTTAATCGTATCTTCTACCTGGAATTCACTGTCTGCCGTTGTAATCATACCAGTATCAGCTACCTGTCCGCCGCTGGTTGCATAAAAAGGTGTTTCCTGAACAAAGATAGTTCCACTCTGTCCGGCAATCAATTCTTCTACCACTTCTGTATCTGTCGTTAAGGCAATTATTTTTGATTTATAACTGTCATTATCATAACCTACGAAGGTTGAAGTAAGACTTGGATCTAGCTGCTGATAAACGGTTTCATCAGCACCCATGTAATTGGTAACAGCACGAGCACTTCTAGCAGTTTCTCTTTGCACATCCATAGCCTTTTTAAAACCTTCTTCATCAATAGAAAAGCCTTTTTCTTCCAAGATTTCTTTTGTTAAATCCAGTGGGAAACCATAGGTGTCATAAAGCTTAAACGCATCTTCTCCGGATAAGGTTTTAATGCCTTCCTTAACTAGCACATCTTCCATTTCTGCCAGAATAGTAAGCCCCTGGTCGATGGTTTTATTAAAATTGTCTTCTTCAATGGTTAAGAGTTTTAAGATATAATCCTTCTTTTCTTCCAGTTCCGGATAACCATCCCTGTGTTCTTTTATAACCGTTGCGCTTAATTTTGCAAGGAAACGGTCTTTAATTCCGAGTAAACGTCCATGGCGCGCCGCACGTCTTAACAGTCTGCGGAGTACATATCCTCTGCCTTCATTAGAAGGTATAATACCGTCAGAAATCATAAAAGTAACCGAACGGATATGGTCAGTTATCAGACGAATGGATACATCAACTTTAGCATCACTTTTATAGGTAACACCTGAAACTTCACATACTTTATCACGCAATGCCTTAATGGTATCCACATCGAATATAGAATCTACATCCTGTACTACAGTCGCAAGTCTTTCTAATCCCATACCGGTATCAATATTTTTTTGAATCAATTCTGTATAATTGCCGTTACCATCACTTTCAAACTGTGTAAATACGTTATTCCAGACCTCGATATAACGGTCACATTCACAACCTACCGTACAGTCCGGGCTGCTGCATCCATACTTTTCCCCTCTGTCATAATAGATTTCTGAACAAGGACCACAAGGACCAGCACCGTGTTCCCAGAAGTTGTCTTCCTTACCCATACGGAATATCCTGTCTGCTGCAATACCAAGCTCTTTATTCCATATATCAAAAGCTTCATCATCCTCTAAATACACAGAGGGATAAAGTCTGTCCGGTTCCAATCCGACTACCTGCGTTAAAAATTCCCATGACCAACTGATTGCTTCCTTTTTAAAATAGTCGCCAAAGGAAAAGTTACCGAGCATTTCGAAAAAAGTACCATGTCTTGCAGTCTTTCCGACATTCTCAATATCTCCTGTACGAATACATTTCTGGCAAGTAGTAACTCGTTTCTTAGGTGGTATCTCCTGCCCTGTAAAAAAAGGTTTTAAGGGTGCCATACCTGAATTAATTAATAATAAACTCTTGTCATTTTGTGGAACAAGAGAAAAGCTGTTCATTTTAAGGTGGTCTTTGCTTTCAAAGAAATCTAAGTACATTTTCCTTAGCTCATTTACTCCATATGCCTTCACTCTAACTGCCTCCTGCACATTATTTATGGTAGATAATTCTACTCTTTTTATTATTTTTCTAAATAGAGTCTGCTAATTCTTAATTATAAATATAAGTTATTATTTTGTCAATAAAATGTGGACTGCCTCTCACGACAAACGCATGAATGTGTTCTATTAACAAGCACTTGAATGTATCTTTTTTAAGTATTACAGATTCAGAATGTTTTCCAAGTGTCTTTCAGGATTCGTTCCAATTGCAAAGCGTTTCATTTTCAGGCTCATGGGCGTTTTCCTTAATTCATATATCCTTAATACGTTCAATGCCAGTTTTCTCATGATATTTAAATTAAATGCTGCCTGCTTTTCAAGGGTGTGGTTGTCATCCTCTCGAAAGGTTACATCCAGATGCCAATGAAAACTTTCCACCATCCAATGTCCCCGAATCGCTCGGGCAATTTCGCTGACCTCTAGTGGTAGACTACTTATAAAATATCGGGTTTCCGTTATCTCTACCTCGTTTCTGACTATAGTATTGCGTGTCATTGCAATGGATTTCAGCCCTGCCCAGTCCTTCTTCTGCTCTAGCCATGCAATATCTACACTCTGCCAGTATTCGCGCTTCTCTATGCCGCCTCGCGCTTTCTCTATTGTCTTTGTATAGGCACACTGCTCCAATAATCCAACATCATCAAAATATAATTTCACATCCTCATGAAGTCTTCCCTGATTTCCTTTTAGGGCTAGCACGTAATCGGCTTTCTTTTTCCATATCTTCTTTACAATCTGCGTTTGCGTTCCCATTGCATCCGTTGTAATGATATGACCTTTCACGTTCAAATCGTCAAGCAGTTCAGGAATCGCTGTAATTTCATTGGTCTTTTCTTCTACTCGCTTTTGCCCAAGGCAGATTCCTTTCTCGTCCACTGCACTGACAATATGGTTTGCATTCTGGTCTTTGTTCCTATTTCCACATTGTGTTTTTCCGTCAATGGCGAGGATTTTTTTGATTTTTTCTCCTTCTCCGCTACTTAGCATCTCATTCCAAAGCAGTTGGAATTTCTGAAGAAACTCTGGGGATACCATGCTAAATACACGTTGAATCGTATCGTGAGAAGGAATGCCGTTTGGAAGCTCCAAATATCTTCGCAGAAACTTCTCATGTTCTTTCCCAAATATTTCTATTGCTATCCATTCGTCTGCATTTGCCAGCATTGCAAAGAATACCAGCGCTATAATATCACTCATCTTGTAAAGAATTTTTTTCTTCTGTCTTAAATCTTCTACTTGTTCTAAATATTTCAATGTCTTGTGCATTTTTTCATCCCCCTTGGAATGATTATACACTTTTCCCTTATTCTTATAAACCTTTAAATATATTCATGCGTTTGTCTTGGACTGCCTCTGTATTTGCAAGGTGTAGGATTACAATACATGTGTTACAAATAAAAGAAAAAAAAATACGGAACCGTCTCTTTTGTGTTATATTTTAGTCACCACAACAAAAACATTAACAAAGGAGCGTTTCCGCATGGCTAGTATAACACAGGATATGAGATATCGTCTATCATTAATTAAATATGCTGAGAAATTTGGTGTAACCAAGGCTGCTATCAAGTACAAAACCAACCGGCAATACATTTACCGCTGGAAACGCCGCTTTGATGGCTCTATCGAGTCTTTACGAGAGCTATCCCGTAGACCTCATTCACACCCAAACCAACATTCTGAAGCTGAAATAAAACTTATTCATGATATGCGGCGACGTAATCCACACGAAGGCCTTGTTGTTTTCTGGGTGAAACTTATGCAACGTGGATATAAAAGATCTATCCCTGGTTTATACCGCTTTCTTAGAAAAGGAAAACTAATGGCTATCAAGCCAGCTAACCCTAAATATATTCCAAAACCTTATGAGCAGATGAAGTACCCCGGACAGCGCGTTCAAGTCGACGTAAAGCACGTTCCGGCGGCTTGTATTGTCGGTGATGCAAAAGGCCAGAAATTCTATCAATATACTGCAATTGATGAGTACTCCAGATTTCGTTTTGTAGAAGCTTTTAATGAATCCAGTACCTATACTTCTACTCAATTCCTGGAACATCTAGTTAATGCCTTTCCTATGCCTATTGAGTGTATTCAAACAGATAATGGATTTGAATTTACAAAAAGATTTGGTAGCCACAAGCTAGATCCTTCCCTGTTTGAAAAGAAGTTACAATCCTTAGGGATAAGACATAAACTAATCCGTCCATTTACACCAAGGCATAATGGGAAAGTGGAGCGTAGCCATCGCAAGGACAATGAACGTTTTTATGCTACACATAGTTTCTTTTCTTTTGATGACTTTTCAAAACAGCTAAATATATATAACCGAAGGGATTATAACAACTTTCCGATGAGACCTCTAGGCTGGAAAGCTCCTAGAACTACTCTCATTAATTTCTTGAAGTATGGTGTAACATATGTTTGACAAACCAACAATGTGGACTGCCTCTGTATTTGCAAGGACTTACCAATGCTATAAAACAATTTCCCGATATATCTGACCATTTGCCTTCTTAGCAGAGCAAAGCGTTTCTTTCAATACCGGGAAATTTTATCATCTCATATTAGGTTTTTTCTTAATTTTTAGTTTATTCATTCTAACTGCTATCTTCCTGTCGGATATTCTACAAACACCTGACATATTGTATCATATATGGTCTTTGCGGCTTTTTCCTGGAATTCCGGAGTATTTAATAAAGCCAATTCCTGTTGGTTCGACATGAATCCCAATTCAATCAATACTGCTGGAACCGAATTTTCTCTGGTTACGATAAGGGATTTATCTTTCACTCCACGGCTCACTGTTCCAAGATTTGCTGTTAGAGCCTTCTGCAGCATTTCAGCTAGCTTTTTACTGGTAAGTCCACTGGCAACAGTCTTATTATTTTGGGAGTTATAGTACACTTCTGTTCCCACCGGCGTTGCAGTTGTAAAGGAATTCATATGAAGACTTACATACAAATCAGCTCCGATACGTTTTGCCTGTGCCGCCCTATCATAATTTTCTGTAGTAGTGTTAGAATATCTCACTTCATCCCCATATCTGGTATAGTATATTTTGATTGGGGAGTCTGGGGCATTAAAATACTTTTGGGCAAGGTTATATAATATCTGCATATTTAAGTCTTTTTCCATGATCTTTACGCCGTCTAAAGTACGGGTTGCACCTGCTGCATTTCCACCATGACCTGGATCTAACAGTACAATATTCTGGTATATGTCTCTTGGATCACCCAGTTTTACTGTAACACCATTTTGTGTCTCAGAAAGCTTAAACCCTTGAAGTTTTGAGGTTTCTATAACGATTTCTGTCTGGTTGTTAACATAGGATACCGTTACATCCTGTATAACACCAGAAGATACCGTTACAGGGTTTTTATCGTAAAACTGCACCTGATTTCCAGGAAGAATAATTGCAATTTTATTTTGATAATAACGGTACCTGTCTTCGGTCGCAATATCACCGAATAAAATGTCTGCCGGCAGTTTAAATTGCAGGGCACTTTCTGTATTTTCTTCTGTTTCTCCACCGTTTTCAGAAGAAGATGACTTAGTTAAATATACGGTATAACTATTTTCATTTCTTTCGACACGATAATCATAGCCTATCGCTTTATCAATGGTTATACTGGTCGTGTAATCATTTACCCCTGTAACACTGACTGCTTTTATACCTTCAAGCGAAGAGTCCGTATTCTTATTCCCCATACCGTTTACAGTGAAAGGAAGCTGCATTATCAGATAATTACCACTTTCTGCCAGTGTAACTGAGATATCTTCCATTGCTGTAATCGTAACAAATTCTTCGTTGTTCTTTCGTCCTGCGGTTATTGCATTCACGTAATTCGGATAAAGGGTTACTGTCATAGTACACTTATCTTCCGACAAATTTACTTCATATTTCGTATCAGTACTGGATAATTTAAAGCTTAATTCACTGTTGTTCTCAATTGCATGATATACACCGTTAAATTCTCCAGCTAAAATACCTCCCAGATTATAGGTTGCAGTATTTATATAAGCATTATTCACTAGAAGTTTAAGAATATTCCCTTCTTCCTTTATAGTTGTTTTGCTGATGGGAGAAGCTGACTTAATTGTATATATTTCTTTCCTGGTGGCAGCACTTAATATCTGTGTTAAAGAAACAGATTCTATATAAGCGGAACTTGCCATATCCTGAGAAATTTCAGTAATATTGACCACGTTACTGGCAGCTGTATAACTTTCCAGCAGTTCGGGTAATACTCCCCATTGGAATAGAGTCGTATCAGGCATTTCTATGTTACCGGTATGTCCCCCAGTATTAGAACCATTGTTTCCACCGTTACCTGTTCCGTTATCTGTTCCGTTATCTGTTCCTGTATTTCCGTCCGTTACTTTTTTCGTTGTAATCTGTGAGGTCTTAACACCATAATTCCAACTATAAGCAAAGCCTAGATTAGTTGCCACAAAATTACCTGGTACCATAACACTGGTTTCCTTACTTGATAAGTTGGTTACAAATAACGGTACTGTATCCAGAGTTTTTGCTTTCCCATTAACATAAGCAGTCTTACTTCCGATGGTTAACTGAATTGTTACATCACCCTTTTTTAAGGTCACTTCTTCAGTATCCTGATTGTATGTATATCCAACCTTCATAGAAGATTTTGCAAATACCCTCCATGCCGGAAGTAAAGCCGTATCGTCAACCACCATTACCGGTATACTGTTTAATGGAATCTCCGTACCGTCAAAAGTTACTTTTCCCTGTGTGCTGGTATAATTAACATCTTCTCCCCCATAATTTAACCGAATTCCACCTGATATGGATGCTATAGAAGTGCTGCTGTTCCACTGATAGGAATACCCAAAAGCCTCTGCTATAAATCTAGCCGGAACTAATATTTTGGATGACTTTTGCGCATTATATTTTATTTTAACAGGTGCATAAGGTGCTGTAACCTTTTTTCCATTTAATAGAACTGATTTACTGCCCAGAGTCAAAACCATAACTGTGTCCCCGGAGGATAACGTCAGTTTACCCTTCTTTTCATCAAGATTATATTTCATTTTAATTTCAGAATTCACAAAGATATCCTTAAAAGGAGCCATAGAAGAACCATCCATAATAATACCGGGCGTTTTAGTAGCAATCCTCTTACCATTGTAAGTATATACTACCTGTTTATCCGTATAATTAAAATTCTTCTTAGTCTGGTAATTATACAACGACAGACCCGCTGCCGCATCTGCCTGGGATATGGGTAAAAAACAGAGCAGCGCCAGCATAGTTACTATGCTGATGATTCTGGACCATAAAAATTTTTTTTCTTCACTTTTGTAATATAATTGATTTTTTCTACACCTGATTACTATCAAAACTTATTTCCTCCTTGGTTTCTCACTGTTATCCAATCTAATGCTATAATTTGTTATAAATGTGTCAATTTTCCATCATTTTTCTTAACATTGTTTATCTGGCAGTAATATTTACGAAATATATTACTTTAATAAACCTTTACGTGAAAAAAGGTGCTCTGCTAAAATTCTTCCAGAGTACCTTGTTACACTATATTAAAGATAGAATTTACTTGTTATTTTGTTTGCTTTCTGGCCTGCCTCTTTATAATATATCTGCCAAGTGATTCCTTGGGATTATAAAATCTGCACCCGTACAAATAGCCTTTATGCTTCGGTAATTCTATAATATGAACCACTTCACTGGTCACCTTAACCTCATCATTTTTCGCTACATCCAAAGATAGTTCAATGGTGTTAATGTCTTCTTTTTTGTCATCTAATATCAGTCCCATCCCAGTCATACTAATATCTTTTAAAAACCCTGAGGTTTCAATGATTTTACCTGCGGTAGTCGTTACTCTTAGTTTTCGATGTTCACATATAGTAACCCGGTAGGCTCCCCGTCGGTTATCTTTCTTTGCCTCTACTAAACCATCAACAGCATACATGGGAAGCCCATGATAATAGGTTTGATGAATGGTTATATCAGTAAACTTAAATACTCCGTCTGTACTTTTATATATCAACACAGGGCTTTGAAAAATAGAGTCGTTAATTGTCTTTCCCTTGTAGTCAACTACACGGAGTAGTACTCGTTCTTCCAACACTTTATATAAGTTCATATTTAAGTAATATTTTTTATTGTTATATTTAAAATGAAGCTCTAAATTGCTTTTTTCAATTATATCAATTAATTTCATAGTAACTCCTATCAGTGTGCACTTGTACACGTACAAATCAGGATGTTGAAAAAGTATCTTATTTTTTCAACCTTACTCCCATCTGTGTGCCCTTTAGCTTCTATACTTCAAATAATTCATATGAATCCCATTAAATATTGCAGACCTACCTATGATACTGCCAATAAGAGTACTCCCTAGGAAGAATTTTAACATAGGCTTGTATAGAATACAATAATTACTACAGGAAAAACAAGGCAAAAGACATAAGAAAAAAGTACTATGTCATAACTCTTTCAACTATTTAAGGTAAAGTAACTAACAATAGGAACGCTTACTGTCAAAAAGCTATCGGCCTAATCTTACATATCATCCTCAGACAGCCACATGATTGATATGTCCTCTAGCTTCTCCATAACTTCTCCATACACTAATGCTTTACATCTTTACGATATTAGTTTATAATAAAGGTCTGTATAACTGAACAATAACGGGGATATAATTTTCTCCCTGCCTAATAAAACATAAAGCAAAAAAACTCAGTAAAGGGGGAGAAATATATGTTATTTAAAACATTAATGCCATCGGAAATAGTATGGACTCTTTCTAATATGAAACTATCCATTGAGTTATTTATTCCCTGGCTGTTAACAATACTTCTTATAGGTGCCTGCCTGAATAAAGCGTTAAATTGTCTTTATTATTGTTTTATTGAGACTGACTTATCTAAAAAGCTGACCAAAAGCAAAGTGGTCTCACATGCATGCAAAAAATCTGCAAGAGAGGATTTACCGCCTCTCTAAGAAGTGGTAAGTGTCTCTTGCAGATTTTTTATTATCTGGTTCCTCATTTATCTCACTGATTTATTTAGGAAAATAATCTAAAATGTCAATATCCCACTCTTGAACAGAGATAGAATCTTCATTTTCATCATAAGAAAGTGCACCAATCTGTATGTTCCAGCCTTCTTCTTTATCATAGATAATCTCAAAGGCCAGCTTATCACTTAGTACCTTATTGCCGTTTTGTATTTCCTCCTTTCCTCTCTCATTCAGTACCCAAAGATAATAATACTTTTCATATTCACCTGCTTTAATAATTTCATAAAAAGCTTTGTCAAAAGTATAATATTTATATATGATATTGTAAGGTATGTATTCACATATAACTTTCAGTATATCCTTTACTGTTAAAGGCTCCTTTTCACTTGAATAACCAGACAAATTTATGCGAATATCTGATATAGTTTCTTCTGTATTGCTTGTCATAACCAAAAGCGCGCTGCCATTCGTTAAAAGTTCTCCTTTTTTTATAACCTTGACATAATCATTCCCCTTCCAAAACGCCAAAGCATTTTCATATTCCGAAAAATATTTTGGGTGGTTGGTTGTATGAACTACTCCCATATCGTACAAGATTTCCCTTGTTTCAACCAGTCTGTATTTGCTTAGATTACTGAGTATCAAAACACCAAGGAAAAATAATACCGACACGAGTAATATAGCCTTTCTTCTTCCATTTTTTTTCATCTGTTTAATTCCCTGCTTTTTTCCACTTAAATCAGTTTCACAATAAGGGCATATTAAATCGTCCGTTATGTGTCCGCAGACCGCGCAAGCTCTCCCCGTACCACTTATGATACTCCCACATTCCGGACATACACTTCCCGTAAACTTAAAACCACAACTGTTACATTTATTGTAAAACTCTGTGGTGCCACAGCTTTTGCAGATAACTGCATTATCTGCTGAGTCTGTACCACAATATGTACATACTTTCATTATCTGACTCCCCTTATATCTTTATACTAAAAAGGCCATTTCTACTTGATTTCATGCCTTAAGCACTATTTTATTATTTGAACGGTAGAATTGCAAGAATAGATTATAAATAATTCTTAGATTAAAGAAACCATGATCTGAATATTACCGCTGGTAAGTTTTATATTAGCCTGATACTTATTTCTAGGTTCATAGCTTTTTTAAGTTCTTTAAAATAACCGGCCGACAGACTTTATTATTTCTTTATAATTGATGGCTATCCTCCTGCTAGATTTCTTTTTGTATAAAGGTATTATAATAGGATAAAACAAAGATAAATACTTGAACCGTGTATATACATAGCCGTTCTGTTAGACCTAGAATATTTAAATCCATGGCCATATTTATAGGATTCAGGCTTCCGAATACCGTAATTAAAACAGCTAAAAGTAAAGTGAGATTACCAATAGTCCGGGTTTTTCCGAATTTTCGATAACCAATAGCTATACAAAAACCAGAGGCTATGGTAGTAAAGACAACGAGTGCGGTAACTGCCAAATGCATACTGTTTTGAAAATTCATCTCGCTTTTGTCTCCGGTAAGAGGGAATAAGGCATAACCAAGAATAGAAATGACTTCCATGACTAACAGAAATATAAAGCCGGTTTTTAAAATGCGGTTGGAACTACGCAGGGATTTTAGTACCATACCAAAAGCAAATAAAACATAAAAAACGCCATAGGGAAAATTAATAATTCGCAATAGTTTGTAGTTAGGAGCTCCGTCTGCCGTCAGAGAGCTGATATCCATAGTTATGGGATTATATTCCTTCCAAAGCAGCTCGCCTGTTATGACATGGGCAAAATAAAAGAATACGCCAATCATACCAAGAGGAATGAAGTATTTTATTAATTTCATAAGTAGTTATGTCCTTTCCGTACAATAAAATTATCCAATTAGAAATCATCATAACACACATACTGTGATAAAACAATGGATAGGTTTTTAGGTTTTTTTTAGGTTTTAGTTCTATAATATAAGAATGGACAAGAGCCACTATAGAATGGTCTTGCCCAGTTATTCTAAATAGGTAGGTATTAAGCCTCATTAATAAGCATTGTAACCACAAAAAATATCATATAAATATTTTTGCCGGCTACTTTTTCCTTTGATTTTGAAAGAGGATATGCGGTAAGCACCATTAAAACCAGATTTAGGGCTACTAACAGCACTCTTTTGAAGGATACGGTTATAAATCATATTTTATACCTATTGCATATCTCAGGTAAGCCTGTGATACTGCCATAATAAAGAGTAAAAACTCCATTATTATAAAGATTAATTCTCCCATGTATAATACCCACATTTGTAACGAGAATCATATGAAAAACACCGGCTAAAAACCCTGCAACCGGTCCATAATTTCCTGCGATTGGTGCTAAGGTTGTTGAAAACAGAACTGAAATAATAATACCTGTAAAGCTCAGATCATACCCCAAAAACAAAGCAGTAACAATTCTCCAATAACAACCGGAAGTGAGTTCTTTAAATGCTTTCCGAAAGCACCAAAACCAATTACGGTAAAAATACCTGCTAATACAGGTCCGTTTACGACTCCTCCTATCATTAGAACATATACCAGACTCAGGAAACCAATGAGTGACATATTGATAAAGGTTACTCCGTAGCCGACTAAATGGGTAAAGTCTGTAATCAACCGTCCTTTATAAGTGAAAATTTGGATATAAAAGGGTTAATTTATTATAATATATCTTTGCGTTCATCAGGCTCTATATACGGAAATTAATCAAGAATTTGCTTTTACAAAGTCACAAGTCATCTCCGCTACTCTTTTATTACTAACTTCTGAAAACCCATGGCCTTCTCCCTGAAATATCTCGATGTCAGCATGAGGATATAACGCTGCTGCTCGTTTCCCATACTCAAGTGCAACAATTTCATCCTGGTCGCCATGAAAAATAAGTACATTTTTATGAAATCTTCCAATATGTTCAAATATATGATATCCATGAATTGATTCAAAAAATTGTCTGCCAAGTGTTACTCCCCATAATTCATGTTTGTCCGGAATACTCTTCAATGTAGGAAACCTTTCATTCCAATTATCTGCGATACAAAACGCGGGAAATAGCAATAAAACGCCTTTGATTTCCTCGGCATACTCTTCTGCTGCTAATGCTGTTACAAAACCTCCCTGACTTTCTCCGAATAAAAATATATTATTGCAGTCAACATTCTCCCAATTTTTTATGGTATCAATTACTGCACACAAATCTTCTTTCTCTGTGAATATAGTCATTTCACTGGTCTTAAGGTCACTTTTTGAATTTACAGAACCACCGCAAAAATCAAAGCAGTACGCACCTATTCCGTTAGTTGCCAGATATTCACTATGCATGATAAAACTGGAATTCGTTCCGTTAAAACCATGGCTGAAGATTACTACAGGAACTTTTTCCTGTTTATTCGGCATGTAGGAAATTCCGTGAATTTTCCGGCCATGATGCTTAATTTGTACAAATTTTGTAATAAAATCTTTCATTCTTAGCTCCCATCTGCGACCTTTGGCCGCGAACAAATCAAAGGGTTTCGGTAGGTTAAAAACTTTGTCTCCAGTACGATAAAATAACAAAAGTTAGCAAGAAAGTTGGCGTTCCCATTACGCTCAAGTACTCGGCACGTGTTCGAAAAAGTGTAACTTATTATCATCAAAGCCAGATAGCCCAATCGCTATAATGAAAAGTACCGCTACCATGATGTAGATTGCATCGGCCTTGAGTTGTCTGAGAGCATCTCGCATACGGATTAAAATCTCTGGCTGAATATCCAAACTGTGATGATATTATAGCAGAAGACACTTATGTATCCTACCCATATAGGTAGAATAACAGTGGTCTTATTCATTTTCCTGTTTTTTCATAACGCAAGTCCACAACATCGTTATCTTTCATTTCATATAAGCTAATGTTCTCTAACAAGCTTTCTCCGTTTATGTAGCAATTCCAATATTGTCCGTAATCATATGAAATATCCATAATTGAAACGATAAACTTACCGCCCTCACTGTCTTCTGTTTCCATCTTTAGAGCGTCAATATTGCTCATTATTTCAAGCAAATTAGTCTTTTCGGTTTTCACTTTCTCGCTGTAAATGGCTTCTTTATTCATATTATAAATATTTAACGTTATTTCAATATCATTGCTTTTTTCTTCTTCGGAAGGCTTTGGAGTAACTTGCTCCACAGCTTGAGTAATAGTTGACTTGTTTTTTAAATATTCACATATTGCAGCAATTGTAAGCTCCTTTTCCTCCATATTGTTTGTGATATCATCAATCAAGTCCGTTGCCAGAGTAAATTCTTGATTGAATTTTTGATTGTCTGCTAAGAATATTCTGGCTCTGGGGCGCGGAGTCATACCTTGAGGCCCAGCCCCTGTGACATAATTAATTATGACAATTACATCTTTGATATTATCGTTGTTCACATCACAAAAATCTACAGCTGCCACACTGTCAAAAAGACCCACATAATTCTCCGTACTGTTATTTTCACAGTAGTAAGGGAAAGAATAGATAACCATATCCTCTTTCGTTAAGAAAAATGAAACATCTTCAAAACCAATACTGTTATCTGGTTCATATGAAACAAACCTTACGTTTCCCCAATCACCCAGTTCTACCTTAAATGATTGATCTTGTATAATTCGTTTCTCTTCAAGAGAAACATTCTCGCTAGGGTCAGCAACAGAAGAATAATCTGACTTTTCTTTTATGATTTCATCATTGGTTGCCGAAGAGTCTTTCCCCTCGTTATCATTCCCTTCCTTCACCTTTTCAGAACATGCACATAGTCCAAAAACCGATAATAATATTATTAATGTCACAAACACTCTTTTTCTCATAGCTATCACCTTTCATATTCTGCTTTTGTCATAAAATATTCTAATCTATTGTCGTATAGAGAATAGATTCCTGCACCATTTCCATTTTAACCCAAATGGTTCTCTTAATCAATAGCATGGACATTTTCCATGCACAAACTCCTTAAAAGGGACATAGCACAAGCTGTGTAATTTTATAGCTCTTTCGGTACAAATATCGAAAACAGAATATAGGCCACAAGTCCGCTACCGTATACTGCAAAAAACATCGCCCAAAGCAGCCGTATCACTTTGGGGTTTACATCAAAGTATTTGGCAATACCGCCACAAACACCGGCAATCATTTTTCCTTCTCGAATCCTATATAATCTTTTTTTCATTAACAGTTACCTTTCTGCCATTATTTATCGGCTCTACGCTTTTGCGTCTGGTGCTTTGAGTACTGCCCAAGCTCGCCAATCCATTCATCTAGCTGTTCTGTTACACCTTTAGGTGTTATAATCAGTCTCTTTATTTTCTTCCTGTTGAGATTACCTATTTCAACTTTTTTCACTATGCTTTAGGCTCTTTAATATAAAAACAGAAAGGCCGCCGCAAAACAGCAGACTAAGGCAGCTAAAAAATACTCTGCTGGTGGATGCCTCATAGTAGCCGGAAATACCAAATATCGCCGTAATAGGATAGTAAGTTTGTAAAGTGTTTGACATACTCATAAATATCCCGGCAAAAGAGTACATTTCAGTGATTACCAACGCAAGCCAATAACTTTTTTTCATATGAGCTACCAAAGCAACAATGGGTGAGATGGCAAGAAATACGCCTAAACCTTCCAGAAAATATGCTTTTAGAAAATCTAAAACCATTCCTACCGACAAATCAGAAAAATGTAACATGGCCTCAACCGAAAATGTGATGACAAAAAGCAATAAGTAGATCAATACGCTGAACATGAACGTAATCATCATCTTTGCAGCGGTTAATTTCACCTCATTTATCGGAATGAGCCGCAGAGCTTTTATCGTGTCGTCCTGTTCTTCCCGGCAAATCAGATAACTGCCTAAGAGGGCAATGACCGCAGGAAGAACAAAAAAGGTTGCCCATGTCTGCATCATTGTCATATACCAGCCCGCCTTGTCTATATACCGGGAGCCGTCATACACTTCCTGCCCCCCTAAAAAAACAATGAGTGCGACCATAACCGTTGCAAAAACGGCAAGCCAAACTATATTGGAACGGCGAAGCTTTTGACGTTCCGCCCAAAGGTATATCTGCATTCCTCCGCCCTCACTTTCTTTTCCCTAATGTGATATTTGTAAGTAATACTGCGGCAATATCCCAAACAAAAATGCAGAGAAACGCCAATGGAACGTTAATTGCTTGTGTAAATGCAAGACCGGGAATATCTCCGTTTCTTGCGATTATGACTGATATACTGGACAAGGGGTGCAGATACATATTTGCAGTCATGATAAAAAAGCAGAGAAAGCTATAAATCAAGGTCATGCAGACCGGGATAATATATCCCTTCTGCGAGGCTGCGACTGCCAAAATCGGCAGCATGGCAAAGGCGGTAAGAATACCAATCTCCAAACATTTTTTCAGCAGAAACAGTACGCTTCCCCATTCAAATGTGACATATCCGGGAAGTACGCTGAACAGTACGGAAGCAACGGTTGTAATCAGCATGAAGCAAGTGGAGTAGAGCAAAACGATAAAAAATTTGCTGAAAAAATACCCCATTTTGCTGACAGGTACAATAAAAAGCTGTTTGAGCATATCGCTCTGGTTTTCGTCGTGCATCAGTATGGTGCAGAGCATTCCCAACACGAAAGGCAGGATGATTAAAGACGTGAACCCAAACGCAGACCATTTATAAAACTGAATTGGGTCAACACCTGTTTTTCCGAAATAGTGGAAATATAAGAGCGCAAAAAACGGCATAACGAAGGCTGCCAGCATCATAATCCAGATAAGCTTTCTGCGGCGCAGTTTCAGAAATTCTGTTTGAATGAGTTTAAGCAATGCCTTCCCCTCCTGTGATTTTTTTGAAGTAGTCCTCTAACGTGTCATTGCAGAGCTGAGAGCTGATAACGGTAACATTCTGTATCACAAGGACTTTATTGATTTCGCCCATATCCAGAGAAGTATCATAAAGCCGCAGTATATGATCGTCCTGCACAGAGTAGTCTTTGACCCCAAATTGCTGCTCCAAAATGAGAGAGGCTTTTGGCACATCGGAAACTTGCAGCAGGATATACTTGTTATTCTTCTTTTCCAGTTCGCTCATACTGCTTTCCTCCAAAAGAACACCGTGGTCAATGATTCCAATATCATCGGCCAATAATGCAATTTCCGAAAGAATATGGCTGGAGATGAGAATTGTCTTTCCTTGCGTGGTGCTCAAATTCTTAATAAAATCTCTTACTTCTGCAATGCCGATGGGGTCAAGGCCGTTCGTCGGTTCGTCCAGAATCAGCAGTTCCGGGTCATGTAAAATAGCATTGGCAATACCAAGACGCTGCTTCATTCCAAGAGAATATTTACTAAACAGCTTTTTGTCTTTATAAGACAATCCTACTACTTTCAATGCGGTTTCAACTGCGTGGGGGGCGGCTGTACCACGCAGCTTTGCAAATATCTCCAGGTTTTCCGTTCCTGTCAAATTCGGATAAAATCCCGGTGTTTCAATAATAGCACCGACACGGGGATATACTCTTTTTTCCCGGCCTTTGATACTCTTTCCGAATACATCTACCTCACCAGAAGTGATGGAAGTCAATCCTAAAATCATTTTCATAATCGTTGTTTTCCCGGCTCCGTTGCGTCCTAACAGACCGTAAATCCGGCCTTTCTTTACATGGAGATTGACTGAGCTGACGGCTGTCTGATCTCTGTAGACTTTTGTCAGCTGTTTCGTTTCAATCACAAACTCATTCATATAAAATTTCCTCACTTTCAATAATAATGCTTTCGCAATGTGATACTCCATATAAAGGCAGAAACAATCACAATTAAAAGTATACAATATTAACCTTGCCAAAACCTTGTCGTAACCTTGTTTTTATCTTGTTTTAGCAGTAAGAAAGGGGCTGTAAAAAAACTCCCCTAAAAGAAAAATCGCTGAGGTCATGAGACTTCAGCGATTTTTTGGTATAATTAATTATGCAAATAAATAAAAACACCAATGATAATTATACAGTACGTCAGCTGAAATTACCATTGGAAATCGAAAAATTAATTAATATATCTGATCCAGTATACACGTTCTGTGAGGTGATGGATCACATCGACCTATCAAAATATTTTGTAGAGAAAGGCTACAGAACAGGTCGTCCAAGATGTGATGAACAGAAACTCCTTAAAGTGATACTCTTTGCCTTCATGGAGCACGGAATTAGTTCTCTGCGTGAAATAGAAAAACTCTGTAGGAATGATATACGATACCTGTATCTTCTTGATGAGATGAAGGCTCCTTCTTTTGCGACCTTTGGCAATCTTATACGCAATGAACTAACAGATTCCATAGAACAGATTTTTATTGACTTAAACAGTTACATTTTTGAAAAGGAGCATGTGGACCTGGAGCATACTTACATAGATGGAACAAAAATGGAAGCGAATGCCAACCGATATACCTGGGTATGGAAAAAGTCTTGTACAAAAAACCGAGGAAAGGTTTATGAAAAGATATCCACGCTAATTGATGCAATGAACCAGGAAGTATTAGGATATTTCGGTGTAAAACTTGATAAGAGAGATGAGTATGCTGTCGAATATGTATCTGAACTCTTGGAAATGTACAAGAATGCAACAAATCTGGTGGAATCCACGTTTGTATCTGGTTGTGGTCATAGAAAAAGCCTTCCGCAAAAACAATATCAGGAATTAGAGGGGTATCTAGAACGATTAAAGACATATGCACATCATATAGAAGTTTGTGGCGATGAAAGAAACAGTTATTCCAAAACCGATCACGATGCCACTTTTATGCGCATAAAACGGGATTATATGGGGAATGATCAGCTTCTCCCAGCGTACAATCTACAGACCGCTGTCTGTGATGAATATATAGCGGTAGTTGATGTAAAACCATATGCATCAGATATGGAATGCTTTGTTCCTTTGATGGAAAAATTCAATGAAATCTATGGTCATTATCCAAAGTATCCAGTTGCAGATGCAGGCTATGGTTCCTATAATAACTATCTTTACTGTGAAGAGCATGGGATGGAAAAATATATGAAATTTACCATGTTCAAAAAAGAAACATCCGATAAGAAGTATCATGAAAATCCATATCGCGCAGTCAACTTTAAAAGAGACGAGAATGGAAATTTAATATGCCCAAATGGAAAGACTTTTCACTTTAAAAGCAAACAACATGTCTATAAAAACAAATACAGCAGAACCGAAGAAATCTATGAATGCAAATCATGTGAAGGCTGCCAGTTTAAAAACGATTGTTGTCCTAAGGCAAGCAAAAATAGAACTATTCGAATGAATCAGGAAT
Organism: Anaerocolumna cellulosilytica; assembly: GCF_014218335.1. Classification (GTDB taxonomy): domain Bacteria; phylum Bacillota; class Clostridia; order Lachnospirales; family Lachnospiraceae; genus Anaerocolumna; species Anaerocolumna cellulosilytica. The sequence continues at coordinate 3,621,728 of NZ_AP023367.1, forward strand.
TAACATCAATACATCAAGAGGTAATGACAAATCTTGAATCAATACATGGCGCACTGTTGAGAATGAATCGTAGTATTCAAGCGGAAGGAACCTTTGGTATTTTAAAATGGAATAAATCCTACAAAAGATTATTTCGAAGAGGTGAGAAAAACGCAATTCTTGAACTCACACTGATTTCTTGTGGTTTTAATCTTTATAAATATCATAATAAAAAACAGAGAAACAAGTTGGCTGCTTAAAATCCAAGAACTATACTCACAGCTTTATTAAGTGCACGCTTTTTTATGGAAAAATCAATCATAATCATAAAAAATAAATAAAAAAAAGAAGAATCACCAGAACCGGCATCTGTCGGAACTGGCGATTCTTAATTAAGGACTTATTTTACAGCCCCTTTCGGCAATAGAATTGTGAATGTCGTTCCGGAGCCGGTAATGCTGTCCGCTGTAATCGTGCCTTTATGGGCGCTGACAAGCTCTTTGGTAATAGAAAGCCCAAGCCCGTTTCCTTTCGCAGACCGTGAGTGGTCGCATTGGTACATTCTTTCAAAAATATGAGGCAGATTATCAGGGGATATTCCTTTACCGTTATCTGTTATTACAATTTTGGCTTGCTGTTCATTCTCAAAAATACGCAGTGTCATATTCTCACCCTCACTGTGGGTAAGAATATTCTGTAATAGATTATTAAGAATACGGGCATATGCATTTGCATCTATGCGCATGGAATACTCTGTTTCAGGGATATCAAATTCATATTCAAAATGGCTGTTTTCCAAAATAGGAACCCAATCAGCTATAATATTACGGGATAACTCATTTAAATCATAATGCTCGAAATGAAAAATCTGTTCCCCAGAATCCAATTTAACCCATTCAAACAGATTTTCTACAAAATGTTTTAAGTGCTGGGCTTTATTAGACGCAACATGGATATATTCATCCTTTTCTTCTCCTGCAACAAGGTTACTCTCAATGGCTTCCAAATAACCAACCAATGAAGCAAGTGGCGTTTTCACATCATGGGAAAGACTTGTCATGAGCCGTTTATACGCCTGCTCTGATTGTTTTTGCTGAATAAACCGTGATTGGCTGTTGATAGCAATTTCGTTTATACCATAACAAATTTGCTTGGTCATATCACTCTCACCTGCCAAAATCCTTCGATTAAGATTCCCGTTTTTTATATCTTCTAACGCGTCTTTTATCAGTGTAAGCTGTGTACGTACATGCCGCAAAACAGAAATAAGGTACGCTATAATAAACAGGGTAAGAACCAACACAAAAAGCAGATAAACATTCATATTTATCTCACGCCTCCTTATTAAAGCGGTAGCCTACACCCCGGATTGTTAAAATAAAAAATGGACAGTCGGGGTCTGGCTCAATCTTTTTCCGCAATTTACTGATAAAGGACATGATGTTATTATCATCAAAAGCATACTCTTCCTCCCACACCTGCGTATATATTTGTTTTTTGGTAAATATACGCCCTTTATTAGCTGCCAGAAAGAAAAGCAGGTCAAATTCCTTCCCTGTAAGCTCGACGATAGTATCATTTATACTAACTATGCGGTTTGTTTTATCAATAACCATTCCTTTTAATATGATGCACTCTGAATCTGTTTCAGTCATAGGATTTAAGGTAGTATAGCGTCGGATAAGGGAGTTGACACGAGCCATCAGCTCGTTAATGCTGAATGGTTTTGTTAAGTAATCATCTGCACCAAGCCGAAGCCCGGAAACTTTATCTTCCTCATCACTTTTAGCGGTGAGCATAAGCACCGGTATATTACTTGTTTCCCTAATTTTTTTCAGAACTTGAAAACCGTCTATATCCGGCATCATTACGTCCAAGATTACAAGAGAAAGAGAATTGCTATCTTCGTTTTCAGCAGCCAGACGAAGCCCTTCCACGCCGCCATGTGCAATAATAGCAGATAAATTCTCTTGCTCTATACACTTTTTCATAAGAGTGCTAAGCTCTTTATCATCGTCTATGATTAAAACTCTATTTTTCATTTGTCCCTCGCATTTTCATCCTCTTTTTTCTGCATCCGCTGATTTTTCCACAGCTCTTGGAATTGCCTATGAGCGGCCAAATCGGATGACACCATCAATTCTGTTTTCCTCACATAGCTTCTGAATTTTTTTCTTGGAGATTCCCCATTTTTCAGAAGCCTGCATTGTATTCCTCCGCAATGTATGTTGATTATAGTTTATACGTATAAACGAATAAATTCAATACTCCGTACGGCAGATCAGCTCTGAAAGATAAACTTCCCTCTTTAGATCATATTCCTTCAAGGACGGCACTATTTCGAGTTTGTAAAGCACACGTAAAGTAAAGTATCGTATAAAAAAAGATGTCCTTTAATTACCTAATTCCTTAGATACTTAAAAAACACCCTTTACTTTAACAGCTCATAGGGGAGTCGAACCCCTGTCTCAGCACTGAGAATGCCACATCTTGACCACTTGACCAATGAGCCTTACAACAATATATATTTTACACCATATTTTTTAAAAAAGCAAGTATTATTTTGAAAAGTTCAAAATAATTATATAATTACAACAATAGGAAAAGGATTCCTGTTTTTGACTATAGCCACCGTCAAAAACAGGAATCTTACCTTCTATTGTAAAAAATCCATCAAAGATATTTGATTCGAAATAGGCATATCTCCTAACAAATCCAAATCTGCCATTAAATCTACAACTGTTGAACTCACCTTACAACGACTCTTAAAATCATCTCTTGAAAGGAATTTTCCATCTTTAACAGCTTCAACCACAGCATCCGCTGCTTTATCACCCAGACCATCTATGGTACTTAAAGAAGGCATCAACTTATCTCCTATTATCTGAAAATGATGTGCTTTCGCTGTATAGATATCAATTGGCACAAAATCAAATCCTCTGGCATACATCTCCTGGACGATTCTCATATCCTTATATACATCCTGTTCTTTCTTTGATAATTCATTCATACGCCTTTTATAATCCGCTAAATACCGCTCAAGCCGTTCTCTGCCCAAACACATCAGTTCATAATTAAAGGCAGATGCACGAATACTAAAATAAGCGGCATAGTATGCCAATGGATAATATACTTTAAAATAAGCTATTCGAAAGGCCATCATAACATAAGCTGCTGCATGAGCTTTCGGGAACATGTACTTAATCCGTTTACAGGACCAGATATACCAATCGGGAATTCCCTCTTTTAACATAGCTTCTTCCATATCTGGCGTAAGTCCTTTTCCTTTACGGACGCTTTCCATAATTTTAAAGGAAAGTCCACTGTCTACCCCTTGGTATATTAGATAGGTCATAATATCATCTCGAGTACAGATTGCCGTTGCCAGCGTACATTTACCTTCAGTAATTAAAGTCTGGGCATTATTTAGCCAAACATCCGTACCATGAGAAAGTCCGGATATTCGTACCAGGTCTGAAAATGTCTTAGGCTTGGTATCCCGTAACATTTGCATAACGAAATCAGTACCAAACTCAGGTACTCCAAGACATCCCAAATCACAGCCACCTATATCTTCTGGCTTTATTTTTAATGCACTTAAGTTATCAAAAAGTGACAATACCTTTTCTTCATCCAACCGTATGGTCTTTGCATCCACTCCGGTCAAATCCTCTAGCATACGAATCATGGTTGGATCATCGTGTCCCAGTATATCAAGTTTAAGAAGATTATGGTCAATTGAGTGGTAATCAAAATGTGTCGTAATAATTTTTGTACTCATATCATTGGCCGGTCTTTGAACCGGAGTAAAGGAATAAATCTCTTCACCATGAGGAAGTACAATAATACCGCCAGGATGCTGACCCGTTGTTCTTCTGACACCAACACATCCGGCTACGATACGTTCTATTTCTGCTCTTCTTCTATGCTGGTCTCTTTCTTCATAATACTTAAGGACATAGCCGTAAGCAGTTTTATCAGCAAGGGTACCAATGGTTCCGGCACGAAATGTATGGCCTTCTCCAAAGATTACCTCTGTATACTCATGGGCTTTACTTTGATATTCTCCCGAGAAGTTTAAGTCGATATCAGGCTCTTTATCACCATTAAACCCCAAGAAGGTTTCAAAGGGAATATCATGACCATCCTTACTTAATGGCTGCCCGCATCCAGGACAAAGTTTATCTGGCATATCACACCCAGAGCTTCCGGAATAGGCTTTTACCTCTTCTGAATCAAAATCGGAATAAAAGCAATGAGTGCAATAATAATGTGCCGCCAAAGGATTTACTTCTGTTATACCTGACATAGTAGCTACAAAAGAAGACCCTACAGAACCTCTGGAACCTACTAGATATCCATCCTCATTGGATTTCCAAACTAATTTCTGGGCAATAATATACATAACGGCAAATCCGTTGCTGATAATGGATTGTAACTCATGTTCCAAGCGTTGTTCTACCTGTTTTGGTAAATTGGGCCCATACACGGAATGTGCCTTATTATAACAGATTTCACGAAGTGTCTTATCAGAATCTTCAATTACCGGAGGGCATTTGTCGGGGCGAACCGGAGATATTTTTTCAATCATATCTGCTATTTTATTCGTATTAGCTATAACCACCTCATGGGCTTTTTCCCTGCCTAGATACATAAACTCTTCAAGCATTTCCTCTGTGGTACGATAATATAGAGGTGCCTGCTCATCTGCATCTTTAAAGCCTTTTCCTGCCATAATGATTCTGCGGTAGATTTCATCCTCCGGATCCATAAAATGTACATCGCAGGTTGCAACTACAGGCTTATTAAATTCTTCTCCCAGTTTTACAATCCGGCGGTTAATGTCCATAAGTTCTTCTTTGGAATTGATATTGATCTTATCACTTCTTATCATAAAATCATTATTCCCTAAAGGTTGAATTTCCAGATAATCATAAAAATCCACCAATCTATTAATTTCCTCCGGAGGCTGCTCCCTTAGTATTGCCTGGTATAGCTCTCCTGCTTCACAGGCGGAACCAATCAGCAGTCCTTCACGGTTTTCCAAAAAAACACTTTTAGGGATACGCGGTCTTTTACTATAATATTCTATATGGGATAGGGATATTAGTTTATATAAATTCTCTCTTCCGATGTTGTTTTGCGCCAGTATGATGGCATGATAGGTTGGTAGTTTCTTAACAGCATCCGCAGATAATCGACTCATTGCATTAATCTGACCTATCTGACTGACTTCTTGCTCCTTTAACATTTCTACAAATCGCACAAATATTTCTGCTGTTGCTCCGGCGTCATCTACTGCCCGGTGATGGTTTTCTAAGGATATCCCCAATGCCTTCGCTACTATATTTAATTTGTATCTGCTTAAATCCGGCAGCAAAATACGGGCAAGTCCCACTGTATCGATTACTGTAAAATCCGTATCTAATCCCAGATATTCTGCCTTTTTGGTTATAAAACTTACGTCAAAGGAAGCATTATGTGCTACTAATACGCTGCCCTCACAGAATGCCAGAAATTGTGGAAGGATTACATCTATGGTAGGGGAATCCAGTACCATGTCATCCTTGATTCCGGTCAACGTTTCTATTTCATATGGAATCGGAATCTCTGGATTGATAAAAGTACTGTATTTATCAATAATCTTTCCACCTGCTACCTTAACAGCACCGATTTCTATTATCCTATCCTTTACAGGTCCAAAACCTGTGGTTTCTATATCAAATACGACAAAAGTGTCCGTAAGAGTTTGTCCTTTTTCATTAACTACGACTTCCTTTAAATCATCCACTAGATATGCTTCCACACCATAAATTACCTTAAATTCCTTTAATCTGTCCCATTCTGATTCCGGCACGTCTTTTTTACTTAAGGCATGGTTGGCTTCCGGAAAGGCTTGCACCACTCCATGGTCAGTAATAGCAACTGCTTTATGCCCCCACATAAAGGCACGTTTTACTAAGTCTTTAACATCAATTACTGCATCCATATCACTCATCATGGTATGGGCATGAAGTTCTACTCTTTTCTCTGTACTGTTGTCCTGTCTCGTGGTAGTAAAATCGGGTATCGTCTTTATACCGACAATAGAACCTATGGTAATTTCACGGTCGTATTTATCCATTAAAGCCATTCCCTTTAATTTAATAAATCTCCCCTTTTTTAATACACCCAAAAGTTCCCCTGCATCTTCTGTTTTAATAAATATTTTTCCTTGTATGGAGTCTGTAAAATCGGTTATGGTAAATATTATAATCGTTTTCTCATTCCGTAGTTCTCTGGAATCTACGTTTATAATCTTTCCTCTTATTACTACCTCTCCGATTTCATCTTGTACCTCGGAGATGGGTAATGTTTCACCCTCAAAGCCCTTGCCATATATGGTATCCGGATCATGAATGGTCTTTTTATAGCTGTATTTGGATTTGTCATAAGCTGGTTTCTGTTTTGCAGACTTTCCCGCATCCTGTACTTCCTTTGCAACCGTAGTTAATGCAGCTGACAATTCTTTACCCTGTTCTAATTCTCTGTACGAGGCTTCCGCTACCATCTCCTCTCCTAAGGGAACCGACGGCTCAGAGGCATATTCTATATTACCGGAAGGAGATTTTATAAATTCATATTCCTCTTCTTCCGCCACTTTTTTCGGCTCATAGTACTCAAACCGCACCGTAACCGCAAAGTTAAACCGTTCTTTGAAAATCTCGGACAAGTGTCTTACAATATTTACCGATACTTTGCGTACCAAAAAGTTTTCCTCACAAGAAAATATCATTATATACTCTTCAAATCTAATCTCCGCAAGGGAAAATACATTATATTCAAGAATACTTCTCTCTCTGAATTCCTCCAAGATACTGTCTTTATATATATCAAATAATTTTTCAGGCGTATATTGAGCAGACAGCACATAGTTTTCCTTTAAGATAATACAATTAGAATCCAAGGAGAACAACTGTCTTTTTAACTGGTATTCCATCTTTTTAACGATAGGTCTCTGAATTAAACGATTGCTTTGTATGTATATCTTAACTTCTGCCCTTGTTCTGGATACCGAAACCTTTTCCACCAAGACCTCTCGAAACATTGCTTCAAGCTCTTTTGGTAAATCCATAAGCTGGTCAAATACTTCAAAAAAAAGCATTCCCATGTTATAGCCTCATTTCTATCAATTCATTCCTCTTCTATTTTTCATCTATATGCATTTGCATTTTATTTTTGTTCTGCCTGCATCTTTAATAGTTCTTCCCTTAGTGCAGATAAAAGTTGGTCTTCAGGAACTTTACGCAGGATTTCACCTTTTTTTATTAGAATCCCTTCTCCATTCCCCCCTGCAATTCCGATGTCTGCTTCTTTGGCTTCTCCCGGACCGTTTACCGCACACCCCATAACTGCCACTTTTATATCAAGCTCTATATCCTCAAGCATTATTTCAGCTTCCTTGGCAAGGTTGATTAAGTCAATCTGGGTTCTTCCACAAGTAGGGCAGGATACTAACTCCACACCACCCTTTCTAAGTCCCAGAGTTTTTAATATCAATTTCCCTGACTTAATCTCTTCTAGTGGATGTCCGGTTAAGGATACTCGAATGGTATCTCCAATACCCTCGTACAGAAGAATCCCTAGACCAATTGACGATTTTATATTGCCGGAAAGGTAGGTACCTGCTTCGGTAATACCTACATGTAAAGGATATGTGGTTTGAGTGGCAATGAGCTTATGGGCTTTAATACACATAAGTACATCTGAGGATTTAATACTAATGACCAGATTATCATATCCTAAGTCTTCGATGAGCTTTACCTTATCAAGCGCACTTTCTACCAGACCTTCTGCGGTTACTCCACCATACTTTTGTATTAAATCTTTTTCCAGGGAACCACTGTTCACACCGACACGGATGGGTATCCCTTTCTCCTTTGCCGTATCTACTACTGCCTTTACTTTTTCCAGATTTCCGATATTTCCCGGATTAATCCTTATCTTATCAGCACCATGTTCTATTGCTGCAATTGCTAAGCGGTAATCAAAATGGATATCAGCCACCAAAGGTATATGTATTTCTTTTTTTATCTTGCTTAAGGCTTTTGCCGCCTCCATATGAGGAACAGCACAGCGTATAATATCACAGCCTGCTTTCTCAAGCTCAAGTATTTGAGCAACGGTTGCCTTTACATCTTCTGTTTTTGTATTCGTCATGGATTGGATTAGAATTGGCTTTCCGCCTCCAATCACCTTATTCCCGATGTATATCTGCCTTGTGTTACTTCGCATGGATTTTCACCTGTCTTCTTTCTCAATGGGCAAACTGCTGTTAAAGCAAGCCTTTTGACCTCGCCCAACAGCAGTTCTAATTTAAAATATGCGGCTTAAGTCATTGAACATGACAAATACCATTAATAGCATTAAAGCAATTAAACCAATCATATGAACCATACCTTCTTTTGCCTGGTCGATAGGCTTTCCCCGGAAGACTTCAAGTAGTAAAAACACCAGTCTGCCACCGTCTAAAGCTGGTATGGGCAACAGATTCATAACTCCCAGGTTTGCACTTAACAGAATACTAATCGCTGCCATATTAATGAATACATTTAATATACCAGCACTCTTACTAGCCTGATAAGTATCTCCAATCATGCTTACAATACCTACAGGACCTGCCATATCATTGGCACTTACTTTACCGCCAACTAACAGACCAATACTTTCTATTGTGGTTACAATCCAATACTTTACTTCAACTGCACTATATTTTATAACACCGAAAAAGTCTGTCTTTTCCTGAGCCCCATTTAGACCAAAGCCCATACTATATCCCTCGCTGTATAAAGCAGGCGTTACATTTACAGTAGCTTCTGCTCCTTCTCTTGAATAGGTTATAGTTACCTCTTCGTCTGTTAATGGATATTCCTGGAAATACGCTGCCAAAGCATCCCGGTTCGCGATATCATGTCCGTTAATATCTACAATAATATCTCCTGGTTTTAGTCCTGCTTTCTCTAACGGCATATCCTCTGCTACTTCTAAGATAACAGCTTCTCCGCCTTCCGTAGGATAATTAAATCCTAATAAGTACTTCTTATATAACTGTGGTGTCAGAGTGGTTTTATACTCTTTGCCATCCCGCGCAAAGGTTAAGGATACCTCCCCATTGGTTAAAGGATACATTTGAAGATACGTCAACGCTTCCCTTGCAATATTTATGTTTCTTCCGTTCAATTCGGTAAGTACATCTCCTGGCAAAATACCAGCTTCTGCAGCAGGTGAATCACTAACAACCTGTGTAACTTTTGCCGGGTCATATCCAGTCGCTGCTACAATTATCATTGCTAGTAAAAAGGCCAGGATAAAGTTGAACAACGGACCAGCAACTACAACTGATATTCTTGCCCATACTCCCTTTTTATTAAATGCTCTATCATCTTCCACCAGTTCATCTTCACCCATCATCATACAGGAACCACCAATAGGCAGAAGCTTAATGGAATATTTCGTTGTATCTTTCCATACCGGATTATGTTCGAATTCATGTTGGGATAAAAGAAATCTAGGACGATAACCTTCTTCTGTCTTAACAAGACTGATAAGTCTTGGACCCATGCCTACTGAAAATTCTGTTACGAATATACCGTTTTTCTTAGCCAGCAGAAAATGCCCTAACTCATGTATAACAATTATTACGCTAAAAATAAGTATTGCAATAATAATATTCATTCCTACCTCCTAATCTTAAATAAAATACTAAAACATCCTATCCCTTAAGTTGTTATTAATCTTATAAAATCATATGTCTCTTTTTCAATATTAAGAATTTCCTGAATCGTGGGATGATTTATTTTTTTATGATTTTTCATTGCCGCATCAATTAATCCAGTGATTTCCAGATAATTTATCTCTCGGTTTAAGAATTTTGCCACTGCACATTCGTTAGCAGCATTATAAACGGTCGGAAAACTTCCACCTTCTCTAGATGCATCAAATGCCAGCCGCAAACCACGAAAAGTCTCGTAATCCGGTTCTTCAAAAGTTAACTTTCCTAATTGAAATAAATTAAGTCTTTCCCCTTTTAAATTCCTTCTTTCCGGGTAGAATAAAGCGTATTGTATGGGTAGTCTCATATCCGGTGTTCCCATCTGTGCAACAATACCACCATCTTCAAATTCCACCGCAGAATGAATCACACTTTGCGGTTGTATAACTACTTGTATTCTATCCAAATCAACATGAAATAACCATTTTGCCTCTATTACTTCCAAGCCTTTATTTACCATCGTAGAAGAATCAATGGTTATTTTTCTGCCCATAGACCAGTTAGGATGTCTTAAAGCATCTTCAACAGTGACTGCTTCCAAGTCTTTTTTCTTTTTACCGCGGAACGGTCCACCGGAAGCGGTTAGAATTATTTTGCTAATTCTATTCATGGTCTCTCCGTTTAATGCCTGAAAGATTGCAGAATGTTCACTGTCTACCGGCAGCAGCCGTACGTTATGTTCTTTGATTAATGGCATTATAATATGGCCTGCTGTCACCAGTGTCTCTTTATTTGCCAAGGCAATATCCTTTCCCGCCTTAATCGCCTCAATTGTTGGCCGAATTCCAATCATACCTACTACCGCTGTCACAACAAGCTTAACACTTTTCTCCGTAGCACAGGCTATCAGTCCATCCATACCGGATAATACCTTGGTATTTACATCCTTTATTCTACTTCTTAGCTCTTTTGCCAACACATCCTCACTGACACTAACAAGTACAGGATGAAATTCTCTGATTTGCTTTTCTAATAATTCAATATTTTTATCTGCTGTCAATGCAATTACTTTTAAATCAGTATTTTCTCTAACCACTTCCAGAGTCTGGGTTCCAATAGAACCGGTCGACCCCAAAATTGAGATATATTTCATTTTTATAGCCTTACCCTTTCCGATTCCTGCAAGCTTTATGTCACAGGTATAAGTTTGCAGGTGCAAAATTTTATATTCAATTTAATCCTCATTTTGTAATTCTGAGGATATAGGTACAAATTAAATCAGAATATAAAATCTTATTCGACCAAATATTTATTAAAGTATTTGGGCTAGAAAGTAAACCACCGGTGCCACAAATATAATACTATCAAAACGGTCTAAAATACCACCATGACCCGGAATCAGCTTCCCATAATCTTTAATATCATGATTTCTTTTCATTGCAGACGCCGCCAAATCCCCAAGTTGTGATATAACACTAGAAGCAGCACAGATAACTACAAATGCAATCTGCGGATTCTTAACTCCTATAATATCTTCTCGAAAGATGGTCGCATACAATAAACCTAACAAAGCAGCTCCTGCTATGCCACCAATACATCCTTCCAAGGACTTTTTAGGACTTAATTTGGGAAGTATTTTATGCTTCCCAATCATTATTCCAACAAGGTAAGCACAGGTGTCTGATCCCCAGGCACCTATAAAAATCAACCACACTATCAGAAATCCGTCTTCTAGCATCCGAACCTGATATATAAAGCTTAACATAATTGCAACATAAAATAAACCTAAAAATACAATTGCAACTTCTTCAACTTTGTACTTGGGAAATGAAAATACATAAACAAGCAATAAAACCAATAAAAATGCTATAATATAAAATAACATGTATTCGTCTAACTCAAATTTTAGTAATAGATAGTATATTGCTGCTGACAAATAGCCCACAAATCCTATTAATTCCTGATGCATTTTAATAGTCCGATATAACTCCATCATTCCAATCAAAGATATAACAGCAACAACACTGTACAATACATTTCCACCTAATAGAACTGTAGCAATTGTTATAATCATAAGAATAACAGAACTTCGAAATCTAACCCAAAACATGCAATTTCCTCCTATAAACCTGTAAGCAGAGTGATATGCTCGTTAGCTTTTCACTCTAAGCCTTTCTATATTTATTAATAATCGAGCTTTGTCTATTCAGAACCTATTCCACCAAATTTTCTTACTCTGCTATTATAGTATTCGATTGCTTTAACTAATTCATCCTTATTAAAATCCGGCCATAAAGTATCCGTAAAATAAAATTCAGTATATGCTAACTGCCATAATAAAAAGTTAGAAATACGTTGTTCACCACTAGTCCTGATTAATAAATCCGGATCAGGTATTTGTTTCGTATCCAGATACTCTGTGTACTTCTCTTCTGTTATATCATCTATACAAATCCGGTTATCCATTAAATCTTTTGCCAGAGCTTTCATACCACGTATGATTTCATCCCTGCCACCATAATTTAGTGCAACCTGGAAATTTAGTCCTGTATTTTGTGCGGATGTTGCTTCTAGTTCCTTAATACTATTTTGTATATCCTCCCCCAACTTACTGATGTCGCCAATTATTCGGACTTTCATATTATTTTTACTGCTGGTTTTCAGACAATCTTTCATATAGTTTCGTAACAACTTCATTAAAGCATCTACTTCATCCTGAGGTCTGTTCCAATTTTCTGTTGAAAAAGCATACACCGTCAGATATTTTACTCCCAAACGATGGGCTTCTTCACATATCTTTTCTACTGCTTTGCTTCCTTGTGCATGACCATAATTCCTAGGCATAAACTTTTTCTTCGCCCAGCGTCCGTTTCCGTCTAGTATAATAGCAATATGTTCAGGGATTTTTAGATTATCCATATTCACTCTCTATTGTAAAATTGTATAACTTTACAATAGCCTCCTTATATTTACAACTTTTTATTAGAAAGAGACTGTTGCAAATACCCAATAACTAAACTTACGCATTCCGCAAGTAATATGCATCGAATGTTTGCAACAGCCCCTTGCCCAACTATTTATACAGTAAGGATTTCTTTTGATTTGTCGTCTGTCAGCTTATCAACTTCTGCTATGAACTTATCAGTAATTTTCTGAATACTATCTTCTAAAACCTTTACTTCATCTTCAGATATCTCGCTGTTTTTATTCATTTTCTTAATCGCATCGTTAGCATCTCTTCTTATGTTACGGATAGCCACTTTTGCATTTTCTGATTTTTTCTTAACATCCTTAACAAGATCTTTTCTTCTTTCCTCAGTTAATTCAGGGAAAACCAAACGAATAACTTTACCGTCATTATTAGGAGTCAAACCTAAATCAGAAGCAATGATTGCTTTTTCAATATCTTTTATTAATTTACTCTCCCATGGCTGAATCTGAATAATTCTAGGTTCAGGTACTGATATGTTGGCTACGGACTGAAGAGAAGATGGTGTTCCATAATAATCCACTCTCAGTTTATCTAATAAATGAGGATTTGCTCTTCCTGCACGAATTGTAGAAAATTCCTCCTTTAAGTTATCTAATGATTTCGTCATTTTGCTTTCATATTGTTCAACTCTTGAATCCATCTTGATTCCCTCCAATAATAAATTTTAAGCTGCTTTACACGATCACTTTCGTTCCGTTAAATTCTCCGCTTACTGCACGAACGATACTCTCCTCTTCCTCCAGCGCAAATACTAACATCGGCATCTTATTTTCAAGACTTAACACAGTTGCGGATAAATCCATAACCGCCAGCTTTTTGTCAAGGGTTTCCTGCATACTAATCTCTTCATATTTCTTAGCTTCTGGATTCTTTCTAGGATCACTGTCATATACACCATCAACTGCTTTTGCCATCAGTATAATATCTGCCTCTAACTCAACCGCTCTCAGCACAACCCCTGTATCCGTAGAGAAGTAGGGATGACCTGTTCCCCCAGCTAAGAATACTACCATGCCCTTTTCAAAGTACTTATTGGCTCTGTCTTTTGAAAATAATTTTGCCATACTGCCGCATTCAAATGGAGTCAGAATCTGAGTCTGCATACCAACATATCTAAAAATTTCCGATACATAAATACAATTCATTACTGTCGCCAGCATGCCTATCTGATCGGCCTTAGTACGATCTATAGTTTCACTGGTTCTTCCTCTCCAGAAGTTACCACCGCCTATTACAACTCCAACCTCTACGCCATCTGCTACCAATTGCATAACCTGTTTCGCAACAGTAATGCAGGTTGCTTCATCAAAACCCGTCTTTTTGTCACCGGCCAGAGCCTCTCCGCTTAACTTCAGTAAGACTCTTTTATATCTGCTCATATAGTACCCTTTGGGCAACACAGTATATTTTACTGCATTGCATATCACAGATTACCGGGACATATCTTAACTCTACCCATGCAATCTGTAATACTGCCACAACTCTTCAGACTGAAAGAATGAAATCGTGGCATTCCTTTCTTTGAATTTCCTTTCAGCCCTAATAACACCTGACTTATTCAAATATATCATCCAAATCAATGGACGCATAAGGCAGTGAACAAAAACCATCATAACAGCACCATTGTTACTCTGAATGGATTGTGCTTTTATATTACCTTTTATAACAGCGGATGAATCAATTGTAACCGGACCGCTAATGTCAACAGCACCTTTAACAGCTCCAATAATTACACCAGCAGTTGCTGTAATATCAACAATGCTTACTGTGTCTATTCCTATTTTAACACTTACTTCACTGGTTATGCAACCTTCAAATCGTTTTGCGACGATATAAACTTATGAATCTATACAATTACCGTTTACTATTCCTATTACAGAGAATATTCTCTGACACTCAATATCTCCTTTTATGGTATCCATGACCTCTAAAGAACCCTCTGTCCATTTTCATCTTCTTGTGACAAAAAGCTTCTAACATATTCTTGTCCGCCTTCTAAAGACTTTCTGCTATTCCCTCAGCTGTACCTACCAGGCTTACCACTTCTGAAATCACGTCTTCTTCTAAAGAAATTAACTAATCTGTCAATGTATGTTAAATAGTACTATTCAAATTATTCAGCCCCAGCTTTCACTTGCTGTACGGGTGTCACTTCATCATGCAAAGGCAGTAACTGTACACCCTTTTCAGTTAATTCTTTTAACAGTCTGTTAAGGGATTCCACCGTACTTTTTTTTGTTCCTGTGTCATGCATTAAAACAATGGAGCTGGTATGTGATTTTATACCTTCCATAACATTGTTATATAATTCAGCGGCAGTTAGTTCTTTCCCAGTTGCATCACCATTCACCACATTCCAGTCAAAATATACAATCGATTCCTCACTTAAATAATCAATAATTGCAGAAACAGTTTTCCTACCTGCTGGATTACTGCTCCCACCCGGAAAGCGAAAAATAGTAGACCTATATCCTGTAGAATCATATAGAAGATTACTGAGTTCCATAAAATCTTTTTTAAAATCTCCCAAGGAATTGTAAATTATGTTATAGTCATGAGAATAAGAATGTAAACCAAGGGAGTGACCTTCATCAACTATCCTTTTATACATCCTTTTGGAATGGTCATCCGTTTTCCCTATTACAAAAAAAGTAGCCTTTACACCATACTTATCCAGTATTTCAAGAATATCTTCTGTATAGATACTGGGTCCATCGTCAAAGGTTAAGTACACTTTTTTGTCAGAAAATTCATTGCCATCGTTATTCTTTTTATTCTCTTTTGTTAAGTCATTCGCCGTATCAATAAGAGTTTTTGAAACATCTTTACTGTTATCTGTATCCCCAGTTAGGGCTTCTACCTCATTATACCCGTTTTTATCTGATTCTTCAAGAGAAGATGTGTAATCTTCTAATTTATTATACAAATTATTATAATATGATTTTTTATAGTATAGATCTTTTTGAAAAGAAAATATAGGTTCGCTATAGAATCCAAACGATGCTGTAACTTCTTCTTTTAACTCCCTTCGGCCAAAAAGACTGCTCTTTTCTTCGTACGTAGTGCTCTTTTGGTCAAGCATTAAGATATTAAGCTGTTTTTGTAGTGCGTTTACCTTAAAAAAAAGAATAATACATAGAATGATTGGCAGGAGGAGACATACAGATATGCCCACAATAATAATAGTCTTGTTTTGTCGTGCCCTTTTTTTTCTCACACGATCCCCATAGCTAATTGCTTTCGTAGTATTATTTTCCAAAGAGATTTGTCTCCTTCACATGCTGTCTTTGTTGTATTTTATCATATTTTGCAATAAAAGAGAATATATTTCCAACAAATAATATAGTAAAATTATTTTTTTTACACGTGTTTATGGTTAATTTATCCATATATAACAAAATAATTACAGTTTCAGGACTTACTATTACTACTTCTCTAGATATAACTGCCATAATAACATTATACAATTAACGCACATTCTTGATTTCTGCCAAAATAATTATCTAAATACCCTTCCGGCAAAGCAGGCAATAACTCAAAATCCGTTTCCATCCTTTGTACCTGACCTGTTTCAGAGCATTTAACAACACCACTTAGTACTTCCAATGCATGGCATCCCATATTGAAATTTGCACGATGGGGTCTTTCTTTTCTCATTGCCCATGCCATTTCTGCGACACCAAGACCTCTGGAATTCTCACCGTAACCATAACTGTTAGGTACTTCAATTTGGTCTGACATCCCTTTCTTTTGTAAATAAACTTTACCTCCGAATTTATCTGGATCTGGAAGATGTAATATTCCTTCGGTTCCATAAATCATCAGCATAGGCACCTGCGGCCATATGGTGTTAGAACTAAAATTCATAGTTCCGTATACACCATTCTTAAACTGCAAACTTGCCACCATTATATTTTCACTATCAACGTTAAACGACTCGCCAAACAAAGGGGAAGACGGGTCCTCAACCTTACATTCGGGCTTTGTATTATATGCGAAACCACTAACCTGCTCAACAGAACCAAGGATACTAAGCAATGCTGACAAGTAATAAATTCCAACATTAAATCCGATTCCTCCCCCATGCTTCGTATGAAATGCTCCTGGATAATATAAAAATTCCATATCACGATTCACTGCGGCATGGCATGAAACAATTTTTCCTATTCCTCCGCTTTCCACTACTTTACGAGCACTCTGAATTCCCGCACCAAGAAATGTATCCGGTGCACAACCCAGTCTTAAATTACACTTCTTAGCTAACTCCTTTAATTCAAGAGCTTCTTTTAAATCAGGCGTTACAATCTTTTCTGTGTAAACATTTTTCCCAGCCTCTAATGCCTTTTTAATAATTTCATAATGTGCGGTAGGTGGCGTTAGATTTACAACTAGTTCAATTTCAGTATTATCCATAATTTCATCAACATGCATACCTTTAATACCAAACAGCTTAGCCTTTTCCTGCGCCTTCTCAACATCTCTACCTCCACATCCAATTACGTCTACTATTTCAAACTTATTTATCATGTTTGTTAGGTATATATCACTGATTTTTCCATACCCAATAACTGCCGTTTTTACTTTTTGTAATGACTTCATACTATTATCTCCTTCATTGCCAGACCTGCCTGCATATCTTCCTTTACACTGCTATTCTTAAATTTAGTCTAACATTGGTTCAATAAGATCTCCAACTAAAAAATTACCTTATTGACTACGGTAACCATTGAAGTAGCAGATAGTATTTTCAAATATTATTGCTAAAAACGAATTATCCAAACAGATTTTAAGCTTATCCATCGTACCAAAGCTTTTATAACTCTACTCCGAAAAACATACAGTTTTCATGGTACTTAAGATACCTCGAAAACGTGAAAAAACCGCCGGAAACACTTGTTTTCCGGCGGTTAAACACTACATTATTAAATTACATTCCTATCTGGGCTGCAAGCTTCTCACGAAGAAGTTGCCTGTACCTTTTGACTACATTCCCATTTGCTTTGCAAGCTTCTCACGAAGAAGTTGCCTGTACCTTTTGACTACATTCCCATTTGCTTTGCAACTTCTTCGGCAAAGTTTTCTTCTTTCTTTTCGATACCTTCGCCTGTTTCAAAACGTACAAAGCTCTTAACAGCAACAGGTGCACCAACTTCTTTTGCTACACTGTCAAGGTACTTCTGCACTGTCAAATCACCATCTTTAACATACACCTGATCTAAAAGACAGATTTCTTTTAATTCTTTGTTTAAACGTCCTTCAATCATTTTTTCAATGATATTTTCAGGTTTTCCTGTATTTTCATTCATTGCCTGCGCTTTTAAGATTTCTCTTTCATGTTCAATGTACTCAGCAGAAATTTCACTTCTCTGTACATATTTAGGAGAAATAGCTGCAATCTGCATAGCAATATTTTTAGCCGCTTCTCTTGTTACATCATTATTTACAGTAGTTTCAACTTCTACTAAAACACCGATTCTTCCGCCACCATGGATATATGACTCAACAAATCCATTTTCAGCAACTACTTTCTGGAATCTTCTGATGTTTAAGTTTTCACCAATAACTGCAATTTTAGAAGATAATTCTTCTTTTACAGTCTTTGTCGGTTCAAGTGACCATGGTTCAGCTAAGAATGCATCAATATCAGATGAAGTTGTTTTAACTACCTGATTTACTACTGCACTAACAAAACCTCTGAATATTTCGTTCTTTGCTACAAAGTCAGTTTCACTATTAACTTCAACGATAGCCGCTATTTTTCCATCTTCGCTTACTGCTGCCTCACAAACACCTTCTGCTGCAATTCTACCAGCTTTTTTCTCAGCTGCTGCAAGTCCTTTTTCTCTTAAGAACTCTACTGCTTTGTCCATATCTCCATCGGTTGCTGCAAGGGCTTTTTTACAATCCATCATGCCTGCACCGGTCATATCTCTTAAATCTTTTACCATTGCTGCTGTAATAGCCATGTTAAAATACCTCCATTTAATTGATTAAGCTTCTACTAATTCTTCTGAACTTTCTTCTGCTGCTTCAATTGCTTCTTCAGATGCATCTGTCATTTGAACACCTTGATTTGCTTCGATAACAGCATCAGCCATTTTAGCTACGATAAGCTTAACAGCTCTGATAGCATCATCATTACCTGGAATTACATAGTCTAATTCTTCAGGATCACAGTTAGTATCTGCAATACCAATTAAAGGAATACCTAATGTATGAGCTTCTTGTACGCAGATTCTTTCTTTCTTAGGATCTACAACAAAGATAGCATCAGGAATTTCTTTCATATCTTTAATGCCGCCAAGGTTCTTTTCAAGTTTATCCCATTCTTTTTTCAATTCAATAACTTCTTTTTTAGGAAGTACTTCAAAAGTTCCATCCTGAGACATAGTTTCGATTTGTTTTAATCTTGCAATTCTGCTCTGGATAGTCTTAAAGTTGGTTAACATACCACCTAACCATCTTTCATTTACATAGTACATACCGCAACGTTCAGCTTCGGATTTAACAGAATCCTGAGCCTGTTTCTTTGTACCAACAAAAAGAACTTTTCCGCCTTCTGCAACAACATTTTTAATTGCATAATAAGCTTCATCTACTTTACCTACAGATTTCTGTAAGTCAATGATATAGATTCCGTTTCTTTCTGTGTAGATGTACTCTGCCATTTTAGGGTTCCATCTTCTAGTCTGATGTCCAAAATGTACACCGGCTTCCAGTAATTGCTTCATTGATATAACGCTCATAATAGTCCTCCATTTGGTTGATTTCTTCCGTATGTATCGTTTTTCTGACAGACCTTTAGGCACCAAGTCAGAAATCAACATACGTGCAATTTAGCATATGAATTATATCACAACCTCGTCTTAATAGCAAGTCTTTTTATTAAAAAAATACCATTTTTCGTTTAATCAAAAAAAGACAAGCTTTCACTTGTCTTAATTGCATGCTATAGAATTCGTCTTTTAAAAATATTTTTTATTTCCCCATAGATTACTTTTCTTTAAATCCAAGTATTCATTATAAGCTCGCTCAAGAATCTGTTTTTCATTGGAAAACTTAAGCATATGGTAAGCTTCATGAAATTTATAATATCCTGAATCCATAAAATATTCTTCTCTTTGTGGTTTGCTGTAATAGCTATCAGACATCATTAAATACCAATGAACATCCTTTATTACTGTATTCTGCGGCGTGCTGAACGTATATTGGCTTTTTCCAATATATTTTATAATAGAAGCATCCGTTCCCGTCTCTTCTTTAACTTCACGTATGGCTGTTTCTTTATATTCTTCGCCTTCCTCCACAGTCCCTTTTGGCAGAACCCAACCTTCATATTTATTTTTATAGTTCTTATACAGTAGTAAAATCTTTCCTCTGAATATAACTACACCGCCACAGCTCGTTGCCTCAATCATCGCAATTCCTCCTGTATAATGGTGTGTCGATTTATCTACTAACAGTATACATCATTTTTCATAATTGTTCAACTAATATTTATGCAATACTAACAAATACTTTGGTAAACAATCTTAGATTATGAAGTATTTTATGAAATCCTGCTAAACTTAGATCAAAACTGAGAGAATAACCTTGCATATGTTACTACTAGCTTTTAATATACGGCACTCATGAAATTGACGGTTTATTACAGGCGATTCTATCACAAGATGCTACAAGTAGTCTTACACGAAAACTGTAAAAGATATAAGTCTAGTTTATGCATCCTCTGTTAAGATTATTTATCTTTTTATATTTTTAATTTAGATTCTACTGCTTCCACTACTTTATTTGTTATTGTAATAGGTTTTAAAAATTTTTGAGGCAATTGGTACGGCATATTCACTTCCCGTTCCAACACCTTCAACAATAATACTAACTACAATTTCGGGTTTTGTAGCGGGGGAAAAACCTACAAACCATGCATGTGCCGGTTTATTCTGCTTATATTCTGCAGAACCGGTTTTTCCGGCAACGGTGTATTTATTATTTTTAAGTGCACCTCCTGTACCGTTTTCCACAGTTTCTGTCATATAGGCGGTAAGTATTTGTGCTTCATCGGGAGTAATAATCGAGCCATATATTTCAGGCATCGTCTTCGTAATGATATTACCACCCTGATTTACAATTCTGTCAACTAAATATGGCTTCAGTAATACACCGCCGTTGGCGATAGTTGAAACAATAAGCGCGTTATGAAGAGGGGTAATCTGTGTATCTCCTTGGCCTATAACTGTCTGAGGTATCTGATTCTTATCTGAATTGGCCGATAATACAAATTTACTTTGATTATATACAAGGTCTGTCGGCAATGGTGAATTAAATAAAAAATCCTGGCATAGTTTTCGGAAATTTTTTATATTCAGAGTTGTTCCTATATGGGCAAAGGAAGAATTACATGACTTTGCGAATGATTTCTTTAAGTCTTCCTTTCCATGTGCATTACTATTGTAACAATTAATTTTTACACTGTTAAAAATACCATGTCCTTTACAGTCATACAGGTAATCTTCATAGGTACCTGGATTTTCCCGGATATATTCAAGAGCAGTAAGAATTTTAAAGGTGGAACCGGGAGGATATAAACCCTGAGTAGCACGATTGATTAGGGCTGAATTATTATCTGAGTCCTGTACCATTTCATCCCATATCTTATCTATCTCTCCTGGATTGTAATCCGGCTTTGAAACCATAGCCAGTATTTTACCCGATGAAGGTTCCATTACTACAATTGCTCCTTTCCGGTTTCCTAAAGCTTCATAAGCCGTTTGTTGTAATTTTGTATCCAATGTTGTTATTACATTATCACCAATGTTTTTTTCTCCTGATAACTCTCTTACAATTTTGCTTAAGGTATTATTATTCGAAGTAAGTAGATGAAAATTTTCCGTAGATTCCAGTCCAGTACGTCCCTTTAAAAACCTGCCGACCACATGAGCAAACATATTTCCATAAGGGTATACTCTGGTTTCGGTACCGTCTTCATCGGTAATCGTGTGGGCTAGGACTTTTCCATCTGCCGAAACAATATCTCCTCTTACAATTTGCTCCGCTAATAAATCCTGACGCTTATTATAGGCATTGTTTATGACCTCAGAACTATCTGTAATCATAAACTTTGTATAGTAGCCCATCATCATTATAAACAATCCCACAAATATATAAGTCACAAGCATTATCTGTTGATTCGTAGGGTTCTTTTTCGGCTGCAAATCAGCCTCTGTTTGCTTCTTTTTTCTTACAGAAGCCTTTCCCTCCTCCTCATTTTCAGATTCCGATTGTGGATTGCTATACACCTCTTCACTGTGTTGCATTTTCAGTTTGTTTTTTGGATTTTCTTTTTCTCTTTTCAATAGCATCATTCCTATCCTGACTCAGGACATATAAGCCCTGAATTACACTAAACATGATTAAGCTGCTTAAAATGGAGCTTCCTCCATAACTAATGAGAGGTAAGGTTACACCGGTTGAAGGTATGAACTTAATAACCCCTCCAATGGATAAAAATACCTGAAAGGCATACATTACACTGATTCCCAGTGCAATTAACTTATAAAAGGTATCTTTTAGTTTCATTGCAATATTAATAAACATTAAAAAGCAGCTGATAAGTATTAATATCAGACAAAAAGCAAAAAAACCACCCATCTCTTCTGATATTGCTGAAAATATAAAATCGCTGTCTACTACTGGAATACTAGTTGGAAGCCCCTTTAAAAGCCCCATACCAAACCAGCCGCCGGTACCGATAGCAAACAATGATTGGGATACCTGATAACCTTCTCTGTCAATCAGAGACCAAGGGTCGCGCCATGCGGCGACACGGACTCTGACATGACTAAAAAGTTTATATGCAAAAAAGGAAGCGACAGAACCGGCTGCCAGCCCGGAAAACAAATATAAAGGCTGTGAAGTTGCAACAAAAAGCATAATGAGATAGGTTACAAAAAAGATAAGTGCTCCGCCTAAATCCTTTTCTAGAACCAGAATCAGTACATGAATCGCAGCCAGAATGGTAATATATACAATATGCTTAAAGTTTGTCTTTTTTGCCAACAAAGAGGCTATTGAAAAAACAAATAATATCTTTACAAATTCCGAAGGCTGGAATGTAAATCCTGCTATCTTAATCCAGTTGGTAGCACCGTAATTCTCCACTCCCAAGAATAAGACCGTTGCTAAAAGTACGATTCCTGATCCGCCATACAGCCATCCCAAATGAGATAATGCCTTTAATTTATCAATCAGTAAGGGTATCACCAGACATATAATTAACGATACAGATGCTATGACGAACTGCTTTACTGCTTTATCATAAGATAACCTTGTAAGCATGACATAGCCTATGGTTAATAAAAACAGCATATTATGCAAAATTGGTTTTGACAAATTTATATAAACCCACTGATATAAAGTAAATACAAGAATTATAGCCAGTAATTGCATACCATAAAGGAATGCAATCTTCAAATTTTTAGTACTAATAAAAAGTATTAGATAACATATGAAATGAAACGTGAATAAAATTGCTTTCATTTTAACATATGTCCGCTCCTGCCTTTTCTTATCGGTATACCCCAGTACGCGAAAAGCCAAATAGGTATACATGGCGATCAATACAATATTTAGGTATTTCGATAGTTCTACGATTAAGTTAACCAATTTATTTCACCTCTATTATTACGCTTAAATAGCCTATCACTATTCGATACCACGCTTAAAGTGTCCTCTGGTAAAATCCTTTATTTCTTCTACTTTAAGGCTTTTTTTATGATACGTATTTATGAATTTATGAAGAATTTTCTCAGTCTCGTCTCCGGTTTCATAAGTAAAATCAAGGCGTATATTTTTCGGGCTTATTTTTATTACTTCCTCCCGGTTACTTAACAGAGAAAGTCTTTGGCTGTTATAAATTAAGTTGTAACAATCTCTGCAATGTCTTTTTATAGGAAAGCTTTTCTGGAAACGGTCTGTCAAATTAAGTTCTTCCATATCCGGACCACAGCAGGGTGCCTCTGTAACCTTTGTATAATTTTGATTAATACTACCCTGTGCTGTTTTTGCCAGACATTGCGCTGATACCATAAGCGGCATTCTTCCGTATACAAGCAAATCCCAGTAATAACCATTCATCTCCAACAACTCTTCATTATTCAATTCCAAAGGTGCTGTATGGCACTTAATTCCTTTTTTTCTCCAAAAGCGAACATTCCAAGTGTTCATTACATATAAATTATAATCAGTAACTAGCTGTTTTTTGTCAAACTCCAACTCTTTTGTGATAAAATAATACTCTTCGTAATTTCTAATGATATATCCATCTATAGTATTGTCTTCCAATATTGTTTTATTCTGCCGGAATAATTCGTAAGTGGCTTTTCGAAAAATATGAGGAAGGAGCAGATAACACTTTTTCCCTTTTTCTTTAACATAAGCAGTTAAAGAAAGAAGCTTACTAAAGGATACTATGTCGCTTTCCAGATATACATTCTCCACTTCTGGATTTTTACAAGCTGCCTTTAACTGGTCTTCTTTTATTACACTAACGCTGATTCCTGGCACAGTAGTATCCTGATAATAAGGGGCTACAGGATTCTCGATATTCTCTTTTAACTCCCTCCTGTAACTCTCTTTGATTGCATCGTATAAAAGCTGTAAACCTTGCCTTCTTAATTCATTTAATCTTTGTACAGGAATAAAAGTATTTCCCTCCTGCGTAATAGATAATTCCTTGAAAAAGAAAGAGGTATCATTTGTTTTATTAACCTGCTTTTCTAATTTTTCTTTGGTCATGGGCTGGTTTTTGGCTTCCTCTACCAGTTCACCTCTTACCATAACCGTTATATCCCGGCAAGTCAATGCCAACTGCAAAGGCTTACTCACTATAGCTGTCAATTCACCGGTTATGGGCTCTTTTCTTTCTTCTTTTAAAAATCTGTCCGCCAGATGGTCTAACAGCATGTTATTTTTTGTGCGGTAAACAGAAAATCCAGTGGAGATTTTTAATCCGCTTTTAAAATTTGTAGTATAGTCCTTACCTTTTACCTCTCCAGCCTTAACAGTAAAATCATATACATCATCCTGCCTGTTTCTAATTTCAAGGATATCCTGTGCCTGAATATCTTCCTCCAGCCTGATTATAGCCTGATTTCCTCGCACCTTCTCTACTTTTCCAACGTAAACACCACTGTGATTTGGACGAGTTAATGACATCATCGCTTTACCATTTCGGTGTTCATAATAACCACCTGTAAAGCCGCCTCTGCTGTATAAATCAAGCAGCATTCGTTTATCATTTTTAAACTCCTCCTCGTGCTTGCTTAAGAATTTTTGATAGTTTTCCTTACCAAGCTCTAAATACTTGTCCGCATATTTACGATAAGCATATGCAACTCCTGCTGCATACTCCGGCCGTTTCATCCGACCTTCAATTTTAAAAGAATCGATTCCTGCTTCCATTAACTCAGGTATCCTGTCTAAGGTGCAGATATCTTTTGGACTTAAAAGGTACTTGTCCTCCTTATCCATTACCGCCTGTTTACCGTTATATAATTGATACGGCATTCTGCAAGGCTGCGCACATCTTCCTCTGTTCCCGCTACGCCCGCCTATCATACTGCTTAAGAGGCATTGTCCCGAATAACAATAACATAATGCACCGTGTACAAAGGACTCCACCTCTAAATCTGTACTGCTGCGCAAGGCTTTTATTTCCTCTAAACCAAGTTCTCTTGCATTTACAAGCCTTGTAACTCCCAGCGATTTTAGAACATCTCCTCCACATCCCATCGTTAAGGACATCTGCGTGCTGGCATGTATAGGAAAATCCGGGAAATGTTCGTGAACAAACAGTAGCACACCACTATCCTGGACAATAACTGCATCTACTCCCTGCTCGTAATAAGGATGTAAATAAGAATAAAGCTCTTTCTCAATCTCCTTATTTTTCAGAAGAGTATTAATGGTAAGATATACTTTTTTGCCATGAACATGCACATAATCAATGGCTTGACACAGCTCCTCCTGTCCAAAGTTATCAGCATATGCTCTGGCACCGAACTTCGAACCACCAATATAAACCGCATCACAGCCTGCATGAATCGCTGCCTTTAAGCTCGTAATAGATCCAGCAGGTGCCAATATTTCAATATTTTTCATAATTAACTCCATCTGCGACCTTGGGTCGCGTTAAAATCAAGCTTTGAATACTTTTGTTCAACCTTACTAACATATGCCGCTATGGGGCACAAACCGTAGAATAAAGAAGCCTGCCTGCAATACTGCCACATATATAAACAAGGCTGGTACAAAAAACAAGTTAATAGACTTACCTTTCAAATCCAAATACAGTAGGTAAATGTTATAAACTATGAATTTTGCAGCAGCCTTTTATGTAATCCTGTATTTATTCATCTTTATACCCATGTCCGCTTCAACAGTTATGACTAAATATTCAACCTTCCTCTCGTTTACGTTCTAAGCGAGTTTGTTCTGTTTCTAAACGGATAATTTTTTTCTGGGAATCATTAAGCTCTTTTTTTAAAACTTCTATCTCTTTTTTCGCAGCTTCAAGTTTTGTCTGAACGGAAATTAACTCATGCTTAAGCTCAAATATTTCAGTGCTTTTGCTTTCATTCTCATCTTCTATCTCTTTCACATTACTACGAATCTTGAAATAATCATCAACCAAGTTAATCTGCATTAGAATGCCCTTCATCTCGGTATCTAAAAGCTTATAAAAATCCTGCTTTTTAAACTCCTGATGTTTATTGTTTATATAAGATGCAACTTTTTGCAGATATTCTTCGCTTTCATATCCACGCAAAGTATATCTTTTATTATTAATAATTACTTCAATATTGTTCATCTTATTCATGAAATCGCCTCTCAGAATCAATAGTCCCGTGTCTGTCCGGGCATTACATAGCTCTTAACCTTGAAGAAAGTAATAATATAGGTATTATACCTTATTATTTTATCTTTCACAAGCCTTTTCCTTATGTTCCCGGATATAAACAGCTCTTTAAGAGGATTCCTTGCCAAGTCCGAAATGTTTGTAGGCAAGGTCTGATACCATCCTACCTCTGGGGGTACGTAAAATCAAACCGTTTTGAACCAGATATGGTTCATATACTTCTTCAATGGTTCCCGTATCTTCTCCCAAAGTTGCAGCTACTGTTTCGATTCCTACCGGTCCACCATGAAATTTTTCAATCATCGTAAATAAGATTTCCCTATCCATATTATCAAGCCCAAGTTTATCAACCTCCAGTAGATCCAAAGCAAAATCGGCTACCTCTTTGTTAATTTGACCATTATATTTTACCTGAGCAAAATCCCTGACTCTCTTAAGCAGACGGTTTGCAAGCCTCGGTGTTCCTCTCGAACGCCTAGCAAGCTCATAAGCTCCATCCTCATCAATTTCAACTTGAAATACTTCGGCTGACCTGGTAATAATTTCTCTTAATTCTTCTACAGTATAAAATTCCAATCGATTTACCACTCCAAAACGATCTCTAAGAGGTGGTGTTAGCATACCGGCTCTTGTTGTAGCTCCGACAAGTGTAAATCTGGGCAAATCCAGGCGGATGGATTTGGCTGCTGCACCTTTTCCTATCACTATATCAATGGCATAGTCCTCCATAGCTGGATATAAAAGCTCCTCCACCTGCCGGTTAAGACGATGTATTTCATCTACGAAAAGAACATCTCCTTCCTGTAGATTGTTCAGTATTGCTGCCATCTCTCCCGGTTTTTCAATAGCCGGACCGGATGTTACCTTCATGTTCACGGACATTTCATTTGCAATAATGCCTGCCAGTGTGGTTTTACCAAGACCCGGAGGTCCATAAAATAATACGTGATCCAAAGATTCCTTTCTTTGCTTTGCTGCCTCTATGTATACCTTAAGATTCTCCTTAGCCTTAGTTTGTCCAATATAATCCTCCAGTAGCTGGGGCCTTAAGGTACTCTCTATTTTATTGTCTTCATCCATGATTTCTGTTGTTATAATTCGTTTTCCCATCGTTATCCCCATTACTAAAATAAATTTTAAAATACTTTTTAGATATGTTACTATTACTATAAGGCTGCGCTTACATTAGTGCCTTTAAGCTGAGCTTTAATACTTCTTCTGCCGTCATACCTTCTTTGACGTTCACCTTTCTTACCACCTTTGCTGCATCCGTACCGGAATAACCCAAAACCACCAAAGCATCCATGGCCTCTCTACGCACATCTGCTGTGGAAGCCCCTACAGATTGAAATTTCATCTGTCCTTCCAATTGATTGGATAATTTATGTTCAAAAGCATCCTCAAGCTTTAATTTATCTTTTAACTCAAGTATTAACTTGCTGGCAGTCTTATTACCGATTCCGGGCGCTTTAGCAATTGTCTTAACGTCATCGGACATTACAGCAAAACGTAAATCATCCGGAGAAATCACGGATAATATCCCAAGAGCTCCTTTCGGTCCAATTCCATTAACGGTTATAAGAAGCTTAAAAATGGTTAAATCATCCCTTGTTAAAAATCCAAATAAACCAACTACATCCTCTCTTACATGAAGATAGGTATAAATTTTAACTTCATTCCCCACCTGTGGCAACCCTTCTAAAGAAGAAAGGGGCATTCGGACCTCATAACCCAACCCGTTTGCCTCAACAACAATTCCTTCTTCCTGTATTTCTGCCAGTTCACCTTTTATATATGTTATCATAAATCCTCGCCTTATCTGTTTGTATCATTTAATATTTTGTTCCTTATATTGCAAACTATCAATTATTATACCCTTAAAGCCAAAATAAGGCAAGTGCTTTTAAAACAAATGTTCGTCTCTCTGTATACCAATAGCAGGCTCCACCAATGCACCATATACGGACCCTGGCACCTTTGCCGCTATATACTCCTCCTTGTTGTTACATCTGGGTTGAGAATAGATTTAAAATTCTTTGATAGGTCTTTAAATACCAAGGCCTGTTCTTCCACTCCTCATAAGTAATTTCAACACTAATATCAATCGTATCAATGATATCCTTCTTAACCATACTAATTACTTCCGGATTGCACATCCACAACCCACATTCATAATGGAGGAAAAAGCTGCGGTAGTCCATATTTATGGTACCCACAATACCGCAATCCTCGTTAATTATAGTTTTTGCATGGATAAAACCTGGTTTGTATTCAAATATCCTAATACCCCCCTCTAAAAGCTGTCCGTAATTGTAATTTGTCAATCGCTTAACATTCTTTTTATCCGGTATATAAGGCGTAATTATTCTAACATCTACACCACTCTTAGCTGCTGTTATCAATGCTTGTTTCATATCGTCTTCGATGATAAGATAAGGTGTAGTTATATATAAATACTCTTTTGCGTAGTTTATTACTTGTTTGTAAATGCTTTCAATCGGATTATTGGGATTATTAGCAGGCCCATCTGATATAACATGGCAGTACACTTCATTGGGCGGAAATTCTATGGAAGGTCTAAAGCAATTGTAGTCTAATGTTAATCTTTCGTTACAAATTTCCCACATTTGCAAAAAGGTTACTGTTAACCCCCAAACTGCGTCTCCTTCTACTCTAACTGCATTATCCTTCCAGGTTCCAAAACGGTTAATTAGATTAACGTACTCATCGGCCAGATTCATGCCTCCGGTATACCCAATATTTCCATCTATTACTATTATTTTTTGATGGCTTCTATAATTCATATAGAGCTTATCCGTATACTTGTGAATCGGATTAAAGACCGCAATTTCAAACCCTTCAGCTTCCAGATTCCTTCTAAAGTTTTTGGAAGTACGCAAGGTAGCTCCAAAATCATCGTACATAAATTTAACCTGAACGCCTTCTTTGATTTTTTGTAACAGCAAATCATGCATATTACTCCAAAGCACACCCTCTCCAACTATAAAAAAGTTGATAAGGATAAACTTTTTGGCATTCTTAATATCTCCAAAGATTGCATCAAAGGTGTTCTCACCCATGGGATAATAGTTTATCTGATTATTTTTAAACAAAGGAAAATGCTGTGATTCCATATATTTTGACATCCTGCTTTTGGTAGGATATTTTTTTGCAAACTCCTCTGTTAAAGCGTCATCATAATAATGGTATTGATTGCCGTTGCTAATACTTGCCAGAATCTTTTTATCAATCTTTTTGGTTGCATCGCCTTTTCCCCACAATGCATACATAATATGCCCTGTTAATGGTAGTATCAATATAATGCATATCCAGCCTATTTTATACGTCGAATTCCGATTATCATTAACTAAACCAATGGTTATAAAAATACTTCCGATTTCAATAATCAAATAAAAATAAATGGTGGACTCACTCAGCCAATATGTAAGCAGAAATAATACACCGAATTGTAGTATTACAAGGATGCCCACTAAAGCTACTCGTAGAAATCCACTTAAGTAGCTCTTGCTGGTGCCCTTTAATTCTTCATTAAATATATTATTCATATCCACCCACCTCATTGCTTTTCTATTAACCGTAATTCCTTTTTTTGCAGAAGTACCGGCCACTTCCGGTCTGGAGGTACGAAGGCCGGGAAATGCTTTTAACAAACGTCGCTGTACATAGCTAGTCTTATTAATCTTCGTTTGCAGCTTTGCCATATATTCCTTAATATTTTTCTCTATATCAAGATAAAGCTTTTTCAAATCAAAATCTTCTATGTGTTTATTTCTTTCCAGTAATTTTTCTCGGTTGTCCTCCATAAATTGCCTGATTCTATCATATAATTCAGCCTGCTTATAACCAGTAAGTTTTTGCTTTAATTCTTCCTTGGTTTCATATAAACGGCTGCCTACCATATATTCTGTAAAATCCCGCTTTAAAGTTTGTATATCCACTAAAATCTTATCTAACTTGAAGGTATGGGATACAGTAATCACTGTATCAGTCATAAATAGCATCAAACTGATATAAACGCCAAGGCTGCCTGCTTCTACCGGAACCTTTTCGTATAATTTTACCATCAAAGGCTGAAGATAAAAAATCACACCTACTGATAATATACCCCAAAATAGGGATGCTAATAAGCAGATTCGCCCGCCGATATTAAATTTTTTATCACTATAATCCCACCATTTTGCATGAAATAATATCTCCATAACTAGAGAGGTTGAATATTCCAAAATCGTTGCAAGGAACATTCCTCCAAAAAACACCACCAAAAGCTGTTCCCTGCATTGCCAGAACACCATATAAACCATTGTGGCTCCAGCTCCATAGATGGGTATAATCGGCCCATTTAAAAAACCTCTGTTTACCCATATTTTTTTCCGAACGGATACTAAAGTACTCTCGTATATCCATCCAAAAAAAGAAAAAATAAAAAAATTATAAAAAATATGTAATAATTTAATTCCTGATATTTGTAAGTTAAGCAATATTATCTGTCCTTTTAAGTGTCTATTTTTGATTTTATGCATATTTTAACATAAGTAACAGCTAAAATACACTCTTATTTTACAAATATATTACCATCTTGTAAAGTTAATCATTTATGATAGAATTATTAGGATACCATTAATTTTTCATTATCCTAACAGGAATTAGGCAGGAGTTTTTTATGTATACAACAACACAAGATATATGTATAGAACAGTATTACCCTTATCATTTTGGTTATTCCCTGACAGAAATTATCTTTTTTGATATAGAAACCACTGGTTTTTCCGCTAAGACCTCTTTTGTCTATCTGATAGGCTGTATGTATTACAAAGACAATACCTGGCGGCTGACCCAATGGTTGACTGAAGATATTGTCAGCGAAAAAAAACTATTAGAGACTTTTATAACCTTCTTAAATGAATACAAGCTCATTATTCACTATAACGGAACCGGTTTTGATATTCCTTATTTAGCCGGGAAATGCACAAAGTATCAACTTAACAATCCCTTTAATGTCATCGAAAGCTTCGATATATACAAGAAACTGCTTCCCTTAAAAAAACTGTTACCTACAGCTAATCTTAAGCTAAAAACCATGGAAGAATTCATTAATCTTAAAAGGCAAGATACTTTTAGCGGAGAAGAACTGATTCAAATCTATGCGAATTATTTAGGCAAACTCCAATCAGAAAAGCTGAGAAGTAAACAACCCTCTACTGGTCTTTCAAGCTATCAGGAGATTACAGCCACCCATGATACTCAATCACATACTACCTCTGCTGAGGAAGTAAGGGCACAAATACTTCTCCATAACTACGAAGATGTAAAAAATCTTTTACCCCTCGGAAACCTTTTATATTTTGCAGCACTTTTTCAGGAAAATAGCTGGGCATGGTCAAAGGAAGCAACTAAAACTCCCAATACCTTCCGAATTGAAGAATATTGGGAAGAAAAGACTTGTTTACATATTATGTTGCAGCACCCGATAACACTGCCTTCCTTCTCCTTAACCGTTCCTCTTCCAAACTTTTCAAATGAAGAAGGAGTTCAACAAATAGAATTATCTAATTTTATGACACTGTCTGTTAAAAAAGACGGCTTCTATTTAGATATTCCTATTTTACAAGGTGAATTAAAGCATTTTTTTCCCAATTACCGAGATTACTTCTTCCTTCCTCTAGAAGATAGAGCTATTCATAAAAGTGTTGCCCAATTTGTGGATAAGGAGTACCGTGAAAAGGCAAAACCTGCCAACTGCTATGTAAAGGAATCAGGATATTATCTTCCACAGACTGAATATCTATTTTCACCTGTTTTCCAATATAGCAACAAGGATAAGATAACATTTTTTGAGACTGCTAACCCTGACTTCAAAGTTCCTGCCAATAAAGAAAAATATATTAAATCTATCCTGCATTATATTATTCAAAACAAAAATATTACTGTGAATTCTTAATTTCTGCATATTTTTCAGTGGTTACATAAATAATAAGCTTAAACCAATTAAATGGTTTAAGCTTATTATTTTAATTATAGGAAAGCTTTCTTACATCACAAGAGCTACTAGCTTTATTATAATTATAAGAAATACAACAGCTATTACGAAAGGAGAATTTATGTCAAACTCAAAATCAAATACTGAGACAAATGCTGGTTCACATAAGACATCCGGTTCCGGTAAAAATGTTGGTACCAGTACTAATGCAAAGGTTAACAGTGCGACCTCAAATCATTCCAAAAATACTCCTACTTTTACTAGTATAATTCCCGAAGAGGAAGAACGGAGAGATGGCCCTGGAGGGGAACCGAGCGGGGAATAATCTCTTATTAAGTGTACTAGTGGTTTAAAGCACAAAAATAAGGCATCCGAATTCTTTCGGAATGCCTTATTTTATTACGCTTATTCAGCAGTTATGATTTCTTTCTTGTTGTAAGATCCACAAGCTTTGCAAACTCTATGTGGCATCATTAATGCTCCACACTTGCTGCATTTTACTAAATTAGGCGCAGACATTTTCCAGTTTGCTCTACGACTATCTCTTCTAGCTTTTGAAGATTTATTCTTTGGACAGATAGCTCCCATGATTACACCTCCTTAAAAATTATTGAATATATCACGGATTCTTGACATTCTGGGATCCGGATCTGCTTCTTTACAGCTGCAGTTACTCTTGTTCAAGTTAGTACCGCATTCTCTGCAAATACCTTTGCAGTTTACATCACACAGAACCTTCATGGGAAAGTCTATTAATATTTCATCATAGACTAATAAATCTACATCCAGATTATATCCACTAATATAATTTGTTTCGTCTAATTCCTTAATTCGGTCTTCTGAGTCAAGATTAAAGTCCAAATCTTTGAAAAATTTAAGCTCAAACTCATTCTCTACCTCTTCAAGGCATCTGTTGCACGGAATTAACAAAGATATTTTTGCTTCACCTTCAATTCTAACTTGACGCTCGCCTACATGGGATAATGTAAGCTCGACATAAGACTTGTTGGCAAAGGGATATTCCATCCCCTCCATGCAAAAATTCTTCAACTCGATTGGAGCTTGTATATGCTTGACGTTGCCTTTGACAGACATTATTTCTGACAAATTAATTATCATGACAATCTCCTATCTATTAAAAATTCGCACTGTTAACATTATAGTCAGAACACCATCATTTGTCAATGAAAATTTTATATTTCACCAAAATAATGGTATTCTCTAAAGCATTAGATTAATGCTACTGTTTCTCTTGCGATTGCTAATTCTTCGTTAGTAGGTACTACCCATACTTGTACCTTGGAGTCATCTGTAGATAGTTTAATTTCTTTACCTCTGGTATTGTTGTTTTCAACTACCATCTCAACTCCTAAATAGCCTAGGTAGGACATAATACCGCCTCTTACGTTCTTGTCATTTTCTCCCAAACCTGCTGTAAATGCAATAGCATCAACACCGTTCATGGCTGTTACATAAGAACCAATGTACTTTGCAGCACGGTAAACGAATAAATCAGTTGCAGTACGAGCCTTTTCATCACCATCCGCAGTTGCAGCTTCTAAGTCCCTGAAATCGCTTGATATACCAGATACACCATAAACACCGGATTTTTTATTTAATATTTCAATTGCTTCATCAATGGATTTATTTTCTTTTTTCATGATGAACTCAATAATAGCAGGATCGATATCACCACTTCTTGTTCCCATAGTTAAACCTTCTAATGGAGTAAGACCCATGCTGGTGTCTATAGATTTGCCATTTTTAACAGCGGTTATACTAGCACCATTTCCCAGATGGCATACAATAATTTTTGAGTTATTCGGATCCAGGTTACATAATTCCATGGTTCTCTTTGCAACAAAACTATGGCTGGTTCCGTGGAAACCATATTTTCTGATTCTGTATTTGTCATAATATTCAGAAGGCAGACCGTATAAATAAGCTTTTTCAGGCATTGTCTGATGGAATGCTGTATCAAATACACCTACCATTGGTACGTTAGGCATTAAAGCTTTGCACGCACGAATTCCTATTAAGTTAGCTGGGTTATGAAGAGGTGCCAAATCACAGCATTCTTCAATAGCGTTTAACACTTCATCTGTTATCATAGTAGAAGAAGCGAATTTTTCACCGCCATGCACTACTCTGTGTCCAACTGCTCCAATCTCCTCCAAAGAAGAAATCACACCATGGTCTTTATTTGTAAGCGCTTCCAAAACTAATTTTATAGCGGCTTCATGTGTATCCATAGCGGCTTCTTTTACTACTTTTTCTCCGCCTGCAGGAGTATGCACCAAACGACCATCTATACCTATTCTTTCACAAAGACCTATTGCCAATGCTTTTTCTGTTTCTGAATCGATTAACTGATATTTCAAAGAAGAACTACCACAATTAATAACTAATACTTTCATTTTAACTCCTTCCATGCCATTCGTTGGCATCACCGTTTCCAGCAGATTAACTCCACTCCGGTTTTTTTCCTTTTTTTATTATTTTTTTACTTCAATTGTAAGTTTGACATATTATTATCAATATCTATAAATATCAAAAGGCAGGTAATTTATGTCTTCCCACCTTTTTTTGATAAGTATGAAATTACTCCCCAGCAGCCGCCTGTACAGCAGTGATTGCAATAACACCTACGATATCTTCTGCACTGCAACCTCTTGATAAGTCATTTACAGGCTTTGCAATACCCTGCGTAATAGGGCCGTAAGCTTCTGCCTTTGCAAGTCTTTGTGTTAATTTGTATCCAATGTTACCTGCATCCAGGTCAGGGAAGATTAATACATTCGCTTTACCAGCTATTTCACTTCCGGGAGCTTTAGAGGAACCTACACTTGGAACAATTGCTGCATCCAACTGGAATTCTCCATCCAGCTTATATTCCGGATATGCTTCCTTAGCAATCTTCGTAGCTTCTACTACCTTATCAACATCTGCATGTTTTGCACTTCCCTTTGTAGAGTGAGAAAGCATGGCAACAATTGGTTCTTCACCAACTAAGAGTTTAAAGCTCTTCGCAGAACTTCCAGCTATGGCAGCTAACTCTTCTGCATTGGGATTCTGGTTCAGACCGGCATCAGAAAAGATAAATGTACCATTTGATCCATATTCACAATTAGGAACTACCATAACAAAGAAGGCAGATACTAGTTTCGTACCAGGAGCAGTTTTTAAAATCTGTAAAGAAGGTCTTAATACATCTGCAGTTGCATGAAGTGCACCTGCTACCATACCGTCCGCATCTCCTGCCTTTACCATCGTTACACCAAATGTTAAGTAATCCTTGGTTAATACATCCTTTGCAGCTTCTGGCGTCATACCCTTGCTTTTTCTTAATTCTACCAACAAATCAACATATGAACCTAATTTTTCAGTTGTGGCAGGATCTACGATTTGGGCACCAGTCAGGTCTAATCCTTCCGCCTCTTTCTTTATGGAGTCTGCATTACCAACAAGTACGATATCTGCGATACCTTCCCCTAATATTTTAGAAGCAGCTTCTAGCGTCCTTCTGTCACTTGTTTCAGGCAATACAATTTTCTTTTTATTTTGTTTTGCTCTTTCTTTAATTGCGTCAATGAATCCCACGACAATATCTCCTTTCGTAATTAAAAGCTTATACGCTTTTATATCTGTCTAACAAACCTATGCAAGAAAAATCTCAAATTACATTATAGTCCAAATTTTTTTGGGTTACAAGTAAGAATTTAAATTAATTTTCATAAATTTTCGTAAGTACTTTTGTATAATATATAGTATGAATTATTAAAATGTATAGTTCATCTCCTAAATTGAGGCAATTCCATATCTGTAAACAGATGTAAAAATTTATATTCCTTATATTATTGTAAGTTTTTTTCACAAAATTATACTTTTATAACATGTTTCCTCATTAAAACTTTCATCAACTATATTTATCTTTATCTGATAGTTTTTCACTATTATAGTTTTTGCAGTTTGTTATAAAAGATACCATATTTTGTTTTAATTTCACTATAAATATGTAAAGGTTTATAGGTTTCCTTATGTACGTTATCCATAATTTCATCAAAATGATCCATAACACAAAGTACCGTATCCGGACACAGCTTTCCTTTAATAGTATCTTTCGCAATCAAATGAAATATCTTTGCTTTATCAAATGAATCCTTATAACTTCTCTTTCCGCATAGTGCACTGATAATATCGGATACTGCAAGAATACGCTGGGGCAATGTCAGTTTGTCTGCTTTAAGACCTCTGTGATACCCTGTACCATCCAGTTTTTCATGATGCCGAATCGCTATTTCTAATATTTCTTCATCTATATAATCTTTTAAAATTAGCTCACTCATCTTAACGTGGTTACGCATTATCTTCATCTCTTCATCTGTCAGTATTCTGGGCGCTTCTAAGATATTAATCGGTGTTGTTATTTTACCGATATCATGAAGCAGAGCACCATAATGGAGGCTCTCTTTTTCATGGGCTGTTAATTTCATAAGACGTCCTATTTCATCTGCCACACTAACGGTAGTAATCGTATGCATTACAGTATATTCACTTCGAAAATCTATAGAGTAAATGAGCATTTTTAAAAACATCTCTTTTTGCGCTTTATTTAAGACAATCTCACCGAACACAGTATTTAATTCTAATAAATAGGACTTATCATTAATATGTGCCAATATACCAAATTCCTTGTCAGCTTCCCTAAATACCTTAAGCGCGTTAGCTGAGAACTTTAGATTACTGTTATCTTCAAAGATTTTTTTGAATTCTCCTCTATCCTTCGCCATTAAACATACATCAATTCGATCCGCTAAGTTAAGATATCCGGCAATATCTTCGTATTTTGAGTTTAATTTTTTCAGTTTTTTATAATCCAGATGATGATATAGAACTATTTCAGACAATTTATTTAAAGGTGAAAGATATCTTAAAAATAAGTAGCCATAGACAGTATGTCCCCACACATTTTGTGTTTCAAATTTTATCATCTCGCTTAATTCTTCACTTTTATAAGCTCCTATATCATGTAATAGGCCGGCAACCGTGTAACTTATAATATCTTTTCTGCTTAGCTTATTATCATATACCAACATTTTATAAAGAATATAACTAACTCTCTCCCCATGGTTTATAAGCCTCTCATCAATATAGTTAAGAGTATTTCTTACAATACTTATTACATTTTTACTACTTATAATATCCATAAATCTGCCTTTCCTATGAAAGTCTCACGTCTTTTATGCCAAGTTGTGTCTAATGAAGCGCTTCGTCCCACTCTGAGTAATCTGCTTAAAGGTATGCAAAGTAAAACTTTCACCCCAAAAATATGCAAATTTCAGACACCCCTAATTAGATTGAAATAAAAATTGTATTTTAATTCTTTCTAATTAAGCACTACCGTAAGCAAGCCCACGATATCCACGAGTATATTACATAATTCTAATTAATAGTATCATACAAAGTAGTCATCTGCAAGTACTGCAAATTAGGTTAGAGCAGCTTTCCAACACAAAAAAAATCACCGATATCACAGGAAGATATCGGCGACTCTTTGTTGGCATTTATGTTGTATTGTAGGATTTTATAAAAGCTTACTTGGTCTGTTATACTATATTATGTAACTGCATTTAGAATTTTTTCAAATTCTTAACTGATTGTGGTAATTTCTGTTGATAGCCAAAGAAAACAC
The DNA here is from genome assembly GCF_014218335.1 of Anaerocolumna cellulosilytica. Lineage (GTDB taxonomy): Bacteria > Bacillota > Clostridia > Lachnospirales > Lachnospiraceae > Anaerocolumna > Anaerocolumna cellulosilytica. Next base: position 3,660,055 of record NZ_AP023367.1, read on the forward strand.
ATGCGGAGTTTGCGGTTTTTTTGGCATTTCCCATAGCGAGTTTCGAAACAACGTTTAGCATCTTTTTTTCTACTTGGTTTTTCATACTACTACCTCCTTAAAATAATTGGTTATTTTTTACTTGGTAGCTTTATTATATTAAAACTTTTTAAGATAATCAATATATTATGTCTATTCTACATGTTTTTTGCCTATTCTACATGTTTTATAACTTATTTTATAACTTTATGCACTTTCGAAACATATTTTGTATTTTTATATGACGAAACAACGTATCTGCTCTTATTTTTTTGAAGTTTTAACTCTTTCATAAAAGAGCGGATATCTTTCCCCTCACTTTCATTGTCTGATATATAAAAAAGAACGGTCCGGCAATAAACATAAGAAAATACATAGTATATTTTTCGTAACGTATAAATCATAACCCCCATAGCTCCCCTCCTACTGCATATGTACAGATTTACCGGCTCTTAAACCAACTATGGCTATTACAGCTTCATATGCCAAACTTAGGGCAAGGATGTAGCTTAAATAATTCCAATCTAACATCCGGGAAATGAGTGCCCCTGTCAGAATAAAGATTATTAAGAATCCTGCCTTACTTCTATAGTAGGTCTTCTCCGACTCATCCAGTGGCTTATTAGCTGATTCAACAGGCACAATAAAAAATAAAATTGTACTTGCAAGAAAAGCCAGTATCATACTGTAATTCATAACCTGGGAGGGTGTTGCATGCAGCAGAAATAATAACGAAATCACCGTGAGGCAGGAAACAAGGTAACATCTTAGGGGAGTTTTTGCATGATAACCGCCGGCATATTCCCGGAGCGGTATAAATGCTGCAATGAACAAAAGTAATTCTAACAACTTGTCAAAGAAAATACCAAGCAGAAGATAAGAAGCTAAATGACAGATTTTCATCATTAAAGTTTCTAGACCAAATCGATATATTTCCAGTTCATCGGTATGAATGATTCCAGTTTCAATAAGACGATTAGTCAAGCTCTCTGACAACTTGTTAAACATAAAAACCCTCCCTCTGATAATTACTAAGTGTTGGTAATCCTACCATGGTTAATTGTATATTTATACTTAGAAGAAAACAAGATAGCCTGCTTATTCTACATGTTTTTTGCCTATTCTACATTTTTTTGACAGTTTTACCCGATATTTCATAAATCTTCCCATTCTTGTCTTCCTTGTTTTGACAATACTATACTGCATACAAAAAGTGTTCCTTCTCTTTGAATGTTAAAATCACCGTTATATTTGTTAATCACTTTCATAACGTTTGGTATACCAATTCCACTATGTCCCTTTTTACTGGATTTTTTAGGTATAAATTGCTTTTTATAACTCTCAAAATAGCTGCTGTTACCAGGCATGGGTTCATCCATAGTATTTTTGATGCTAATAACTACAAGATTATTAAAGGACCCTACCTGTACCGAAATACTTCTTTCGCCTTTTACCTCCAGGCACGCTTCAAAAGCATTATCCAGTAGATTTGCAAATATGGTAGTTAAATCCACGTTATCAATAAAGGATAAATCAAATTCATCAATTTTACAGGAAATTTGTATATTATTTTGTTCTGCCAAACGAATCTTATCATTTAGAATGATATTTAATACCCGATTATCCGTATATTCATTGACTTGAAAGGCTTCCAGCCTTGTACTTAATTTCTCAGAATATTCCTTTGCCATATCACTTTCCTTATAATTATACAAATCTTCTATAGCTCTTATATGCCTTTTTACATCATGGATTATACTTAAAGATTCTCTATACTGACTTTCCAGATTATCATAGTACTGGTACTGCATCCTTGACTGTTGAATGAACAATTGATTTTCATACTGCAATCTGTTATTTTCTGAAGCATACTCCAAAATATTCAAAAAATAGGTGTTAATTACTACAGTACCAAAAATCGTTATCAATACAAAGACAATATCGCTGCCAGAAACAATATCCCTCATTAAAACAGACAAACTGTAAATGCTTATAATACTAAAAATAGCATATACAAAAGTCAAAAAATACTGTTTGTTATTTAAATTATTTATATTCTTCTTTTTCGTAATGCGAAGAATCACAATATGACTGATAAAAATGACAAAGACCTGGGTAGTGGTAATGTCAAAAAATACACGAAGCTTCTCAGATGCGATTGTAATACCGGATATCTGATACACAAAATGAAGAATAAGAATACCAATAGATTCACAGGCACTCATACAGATTACCAGTATTATAATGTAGATTAACTTTCTATAAATATTACCTTCAAATAATTTTACAGCCAGAACACATGATATAGTTACCACTGTAATCAGGTTAAGCCATTCATTACTCAATGCGTTAATAGAACCTAATAAGGCAATTGAGAGTATCTCTAGCAGATAAAGTAACTTTTTACTGATAAATTTTCTTTCAAACAAATTATTTAACAGTTCCATTATAATTCGTATAGATACAAAGCTGGATAAAAACAACCCCATTATAAATATTGCGTTATTCATGAACACACCTCAGAATACTAATTATTTTCCAATTGTTTTTGCAGGAACTCCCTCATAATACGTTTAAAATCAGAAGCTCTTTTTTGTGCCACAGGTATTATGTCATAATTCATCATAACGATTTCATCTTTTACATAGTCCTTCATATTGTTGATATTTACCACAAAACTTTGATGCGGTGTTACAAAGTCAAAAGTATGAAGCTTCTCCTCTAAAGACGCTATGGTTTCATACAGTATAAAATTTCCTTTTTTAGTAACTGCTTTAATTTTTCTGTCCACACGCTCAAAGTAATATATATCGTCTACAAATAAGCGGATACTGTTTTTTCCTGCATTAAAATCAATTGTTTTGGTTTTCGAATCTTCAATAAGCTTTTTATGCAGAATACGCTCTAAAACCTCATCCAGCTGCTTAATTATAACCTCCCTTTTTATAGGCTTTTCCAGATACTCAAAAGCATGAACGGATAAAGCTTCTCTGGTAAGCCCCGCGTAGCTGGTAAGATAAATAATTTCAACGGTTTTATCATTTCTTCGCAATCTTTTTGCAGTCTCTATCCCATCAATGCCCGCCATATAAATATCCAGAAAAATAATATCATAGCTTTCCCTGGCTGTGAGCAGTTTCTCTCCGCTATGATATATGGTAAGTTGAAAATCTTCCTGTCTTACTTTTTGATAGTTCATAATGATTTCCTGCATTTGTTCCGTTATAACATGCTCATCATCGCAAATTGCAATATTAATCATCTTTAGCTCCCATCTGCGACCTTGGGTCGCCACAAATCATGGGGGTTGAATGTTCTTTATTCAACCTTATACCCCCTAAAAATTACCAATTATATATTATTATACATTTTTTTGACAATATGTGAAGTTCTTTTTTTGTTTCTTTTAAAGTTATATTACTACTGCACTTATGTAAACAACTTCTCTGGTCTATGACTTTAAGAATCTCTTGTAATTCAGAAAAGTATATATTATAGTGTTATTATCTGAAGGCGGCATAGTGATACAGTTTTGTTAAAAGATGCTGTATCTGAAGCCTATTAAAGTTCTGCATAATTAGTACAATCTGAGTTAATATGCTATTTAAGTGCAGGAAAATTAATGAAAGAAAGGAATGCCACTTATAATTCTTTCACATTTTTATTTGTGGCAGTAACACCTCTATAATTAGATGTGTTATGCATGGATATTATTATGAAGGTTGTCGGCCTTATTACAGAATACAATCCTTTTCACAACGGACACGCTTATCACCTTAATGAAGCAAAGCGGGCTACCGGTGCCGATTATGTAGTAGTGGTTATGAGCGGTAATTTTGTGCAGCGGGGTACACCTGCTTTTCTAGATAAATACAGTCGAACTAAAATGGCACTTAAATGCGGTGCCGACCTGGTATTTGAACTTCCGGTTTGCTTTTCAACTGCCAGTGCTGAATATTTCGCCCTTGGGGCGGTCTCTTTGCTTGAAAAACTTGGTATTGTTGATTATATTTGCTTTGGAAGTGAAAGTGGTGATATTAGTCTTCTAACATCTATAAGTGACTTGCTGTTAACGGAATCTCATGGCTTCAAACAAATATTTAAGGAAGCAGTCAAAGCCGGAAAAACTTTTCCGGAAGCCCGTGCAGACAGTATTAAGGCTCTATTACCGGAGGTATCAGATGAATTTCTTTCCTCTCCTAACAATATACTTGGTATTGAATATATTAAAGCCCTTAAACGACTGCAAAGCACCATAAAACCCATAACTATAACAAGAAAAGCTACCGCTTACCATAGCCAGGAATTAGATACAGATGATACCTTTGCCATAAGCTCAGCAACCGCAATACGAAAAACCTTAAAAGAAGGCAATACCCTTAATAATTTAAGACGCCATGTACCTGCTCCTGCTTTTGCTATTATGGAGGAACAATTTGAAAAAACCTTTCCTATATTTGAAGAAGATTTTTCATTGCTGCTCCATTATAAGTTTATGCTTGAAGATAGACAAACACTACTGCAATATACAGATATTAACTCTGATTTGGCAAACCGAATCCTACGTATGTATTCAGAATATGAATCCTTTCCGGATTTGGCATTATCCATAAAATCCAGACAATGGACCTTAACCCGTATTAACCGTGCTCTAATCCATATATTGCTCAATCACCGCCAGGATAATTTCTTAACGTATCAGCAGAAAGGCTTCACCCAATATGCTCGTATCCTTGGCTTTAAAAAGGAATCCTCCCATCTCTTACGAAAGATTGTAAAAAATGAAAGAATTCCTGTAATAACTAAATTAGGAGATGCTAAAAATAAGCTCTCAAAGATTGGACTTACTATGCTGAATGAAGATCTATATGCAGCTAATCTTTATAATCAGGTTGTTTTCCATAAATTGGGAACACCTCTAAAAGATGAATATACTAAAGGTATCATAATTTCTTAAGCCAACAAGGTTTCCATCTCATCAAGTAATCTACCAAACAGTGCCAGAGCCTGGTTAACCGGCTCTCTGGTACTCATATCCACACCGGCCTTCTTTAAAAGCTCTATCGGATAGTCAGAACCTCCACCACTTAAAAAGTTATTAATATAAGCATCAACTGCTGTCTTTCCCTCCTGTAATATCTTTCTGGAAAGTGCCATGGCAGCTGAATACCCTGTTGCGTACTGATACACATAAAATGCAGTATAGAAGTGCGGTATACGGGACCATTCCATATCTATTTCTTTATCTATAACAATATCACTTCCAAAATACTGCTCTATCAAACCTCGATAAATTTCACATAAAATATCTGCGGTTAAAGCAGTCCCCTCCTGTGCTTTTTGATGGGTAATCATCTCAAATTCAGCAAACATTGCCTGCCTATACAATGTACTCCTAAACTGTTCAAGAAAATAATTAATCAGATAAGCACGTTGCTTTTTGTCTTCTGTCTTTCCGAGAAGATACTCCATTAATAAAGCTTCATTACAGGTTGATGCCACTTCAGCCACAAAGGTTTTATAAGCTGCTGTGTTAATTGGTTGTGCGGCATCGGAATAATAGCTGTGAAGTGCATGCCCCATTTCGTGTGCCAACGTAAAAACATTGTTAAGAGTTTCCTGATAATTTAATAAAACATAAGGATGGGTACCGTATGCTCCCCAGGAATAAGCACCACTTCTCTTTCCTTCATTCTCATATACATCAATCCAGCGGTTATCAAAGCCTTCTTTTAATACCTTTAGATAGTCCTCTCCTAAAGGACGTAGTCCTTCGTAAACCATTTCTTTTGCTTCTGCATAACTTATTTTTACATCTGCCTCCGTAACAATGGGTGTATACAGGTCATACATATGCAGTTCCTCTACCCCCATAAGTTTTTTACGAAGGGACACATAGCGGTGAAGCAAGTGTAGATTTTCATGTACAGAAGCAATCAGGTTTGTATACACATCCCTTGGAATATTGCTTAAAAACAATCTCATATCCATCGCAGACGGATATTGGCGAACCTTAGCATAAAAAGCTTCCTGCTTAACATTGGCACTAAAAGTTGCTGCGATAGTATTTCTAAACTTATTATAGGTTTCATAAAGCTTTTGGAATGCTTCTCTTCTTACTCTCTCATTGCTGCTCTCCATCAGGCTTATAAATCTTCCGTGGGTAATCTCAACCAATTCTCCATTTTCATCTTCTATCTCTGGAAATTTAATATCCGCATTGTTAAACATGGAGAATATATTCTTTGGGCCTTCTGATAACTCTCCTGCCTTAGCAACCAGCTCCTCCATCTCAGCCGTTAAGGTATGTGGTTTTTTACGAAGGATTTCTTGTAAGTTAAATTGAAAGATTTTTAGCCCTGGTTGTTTTGCAATATATTTTTCAATTGTTTCAGCTGGAATCGTTAATATCTCCGGCACAACAAAGGACATAGCACTTTCTAATTCCACAACTAAACGACTCGCCTGGTCTGCCAATCCCTGATAAGTTCCGTTGGATGTGTCTTCATGATATTTTTGATTGGCATATACATATATTCTTTCAATATGCAAGGATACTTCATTCTCCATATTCAAAAATTCTAACAGCGTATCCGGAGTTTCCGAAAGCTTACCCTGATATTTTCCTAATTTTACAATTAATTCTTTTGTCTGTTCATATTCCTGCTTCCAATCTTCATCCTTTTGGAATAAGTCTTCAATTGCCCATTTGTGTGCAGCTTCAACTTCATTGCGTTTTAATACTTTCTTTTCCATGCTAACTCCTTGTTATCTAATTTTATTAAGAAACTGCGTAAAGAAACAGTTTTCTGAATGCATTGCGTGTGTAGGTGGATTATCTGTAATTAGTAGATATTATAGCATTTTTTTATAAACCTAACAACCATTTTTAACCATTGCTAAATTTAAAAACTCCTTCTTTGGAGTAAAGACCCACTCCTCGTACATCAACTTGTTTAAATTTATTTACTTTCTCGGCATATCCCAGAACACATTTAAATAGATTATAATAATGATTGACTGGAGGAAGATTATGCAACTTTCATCCCATAACATCCCGGGACTAAAAACAGCTAATAGAAGCATTTTTTCAAAAGCAGGTATTCTTCTTTTTCTAATTATAATCCTGCTTTATCCCGCTTCCTCCTTTCAGGGAGCAAAAAACGGACTTCTACTTTGGTTTAATACTGTACTTCCTACACTACTGCCTTTTATGATTGTTTCTAACCTGATTATCCGACTAAAGATATCCAGTATCCTAAGTAAGCTCTTTTATCCTCTCTTTCACATATTCTTTGACGTAAGTGAAGAAGGTAGTTATCCTATTTTAATAGGCTTTTTATCTGGTATGCCGGTGGGCGCCAAAACAATTGGAGATATGGTTGAGAAAAAAATCCTCTCCTTAAGGGAGGGACAATATCTGCTTAGCTTTTGTAATAATGCAAGCCCTATGTTTATAATGAGCTATATTGCTATCTCCCAGCTAAACCTGCCTGGATTCAGAGTAGCTTTACTACTGATTCTCTACGGCAGCGGTGTACTCTCGGCTTTTTTCATTTTTCGCCTGCGAAGAGGTAGTAACCGGTTGACAGCTCAAGGATACGAATGTATGGATTCTTACAAGGATTCAACTACGTTTGATTTTGAAAAACTGGATGCAGCTATAATGGAAGGCTTTGAAGTTATTACAAAAGTTGGTGGCTACATGATATTATTCTCCATATGCGCACAGATTATTTCAGATTTTGGTTCAAGTATAAGTTATCTTAAATTGTTCTTAATCAGCTTTTTAGAAATAACAACCGGAATTAACAAACTTAACAATTCAGGTCTCGATATGAACATAAAAATAGCCTTAATTACCGGAATTACTGCTTTTGGGGGGCTATCAGGGCTTGCTCAAACCAAAAGTGTAATCAGCAATACAAGGCTATCCATTCATACTTACTTTAAAGGAAAACTTCTCCACATGATACTCGCTTTCCTTATTGCATATCTATATGTAAATTTCGTAGGCTATTAACATTCATTTATTCTATATCCTCTAAAAAGGTATTTTCATCAAAATTAAATTCCTCTTCTGCATACGCCTCATTTACCTGCTGAGCTTGAGGCTCCTGCACAGGTTCGGAATACATCTGGTTGCCAGCCAGTTCGTTACGGTTATTTGCTATAATATCCAAATTGCCTTTTAAAGAATTTAAAAGACCTTCATATTTATTTCTACTGCTTTCATAGGCATTGGATATAATCTGCTCGATATCAGCAAGCATTTCTTCTGTATATGCAAGTGCGCCTGCACGAATTTGGTTGGCATCATGATTGGCATCATTAATAATTTTTTCCGCTTCTGCCGCTGCATTATTAACCAATTCATTGGCTTCATAATAAGCCTGCTGCATAATTTCATGCTCATTAATAAGAGAGTGTGCCTTTTCTCCTGCTTCTGACATGATTATACCCGCTTTTTCTTCAGCATCTGCAATAATTGCATCCCTATTGGATATTATCTTTTGGTATCTTTTTATTTCATCGGGAGTTCTAAGTCTAAGTTCATCCAGTAAATCGTATAATTCATCTTTGGGAACGATTACTTTAGTAGTTGATAGCGGCTGCATCCTACAGCTTTCTACGAATTCGTATATATCTTCAATTAACTGCTCTATTCTACTGGCACCCATACTAACCTCTCCTTAAATTATATTTTTCATACATACTTTGTGCAACACATGCCGGAACAAACTGGTCAATTTTTCCGCCATAGCTGGCAATTTCTCTTACCATACTTGAGCTTAAATAGGCATATTCCACACTGGTTGTAAGAAATACTGTATCCACCTTAGGATTTATTTTATGGTTTGTCTGAGCTAACTGCAATTCATATTCAAAATCCGTAATAGCCCTTAAGCCTCTTACTATCATTCCTGCCTGTCTTTCTTCTGCAAAATCTACCAGCAGCCCCTGATACGCTTCAATTACTACATTAGGTATACCCTTTGTTGCCTCCTCCAATAACAGAACTCTTTCCTGCGTCGTAAACAAAGGGGATTTCTTACTGTTGGTTAGTACTCCTATAATTAGACGATCCACCAACTTAGATGCTCTATAAATAATATCAAGATGACCCAGCGTAACAGGATCAAAACTGCCAGGATAAATACCTATTCTCATTTTTTACCATACCTTTCCCGCCCCAAGTCTTTCATCCGAGCCGAGTATAGGCCTATATATAAATTTGAAAAACTTCAGCTTACTTTTTAAGCTTTACAGTGTAACACTGCTGTCTTTTATCTCAATAAAAACATGTTTATTTGTCTTATACGCTTTCTCTTTATAAATCGTAAATCCGGTTTCCTGCAAATAATCAAAGCTTGTCTCTACGGAAGCTTCCACAATTATAATTGTATCACGATGTACCAGATGTGAGCCGGCAAGATATATAAGTATTTGCTTTTCTATCTGCTTATTATACGGAGGATCCATAAAGACTATATCAAAGCTCTTCTCCTGCGTCTCTAAAACCTTCAGCGCCTGCATAACCTCCATCTGCAAAACGTGGGCATCCTCATTTAACTTTGTATTCTTAAGATTTAAGTTAATACATTCTGCGGCACTTTTATTATTTTCTACAAAAACAGCCGTTCTAGCGCCTCTGCTTAATGCTTCAATTCCGATTCCGCCGCTGCCACTGAACAAATCTAAAAAAACGCTATCGGGCAAGGTATGGTTCAGCATATTAAAAAGCGTCTCTTTTATCCTGTCTGTTGTAGGTCTGGTTTCAAATCCTTCTATCGTTTTTAATTGAATCCGCTTTGCTTTTCCTGCAATAACTCTCATATCATACCTCTTTACTTTACTACTTGGAAACCTTACCGTACTTATGTAAAATATCTAATAATATTGTATAATATAAAACTGGTTTGTCAACTTAATTTTGAATTTGTAAACTTAAATCACTAGTTAACATCCTATTATTTTAACTCATATAACGTTATAATTCAAGCAATAATTGATATTAAAACATGGTAAACTTATGAACTGACAATCATTGTTTTAGTAGATAGTCTAAGAAAAAGGGGAAGGTGCAATACACCCTCCCTTTTTTTATTAAAATATATGCTATTACTGTAAGCCAGACATTCTCTTTTCTTGTTCTGCAATCATTTTCTTAACCATCATACCGCCTACACTACCGTTCTGGTAAGAAGTTAAATCTCCATTGTAACCCTGTTTTAAAGGTACTCCGATTTCATTTGCCACTTCGTATTTAAATCTGTCTAACGCTTCTCTCGCCTGTGGTACTTCTGATCTGTTTCTACTTGCCATAATAAACGCCTCCATATTCTTATTAAGAACCTGTTCGATTATAGTGGTTCTGAATAATTCTGTGTTGTTGTTTGTTACGCTATTATTATGTGTACAATTCATTGATTTACTCAGGCAATTTTTGTTATCTTTTTTTAATCTTTCATGTATCGTTTGTAAACTCTACTACTATATACAGGTTACATTTTTATAAAATCAACCCATTGATAAAATATTTACTAATTATAATATTAAAAATTTTATGAAAACTATAGTTAAATAATCTTTTATCACTTGGGGTCTATTTTCACCAAATAACTCTCGTAATTTTTTTCAGGTGTAGATGGGCTTTCAAAAACAATTTCACCCAATCCTTTTAGCAAATCATGATTTAAGGTAACATACTTATCTTGCTCTAGCTTACCAATATAAATATATTCGATTTTATATTTATCAATTAGAGAATTAACCAGCAGGTTGTCCTCTGCGGTGTAAATAGTTTGGATATCCCCAGCTCTTTCTTCCAATACAGTGGTGTCTCCCCTCCAAAGCCATTCGTGAACATACCACCCTAAAACGGTTGGAAGCCCTGTTGCCATTGATATTCTTTCATGGTCTGAATAACTGTCACCATTAGATTCTAAAACAACTGGTGTGCCCATAACATTGTCATTCAACCAATTAACTGCCATATAATCATCTGGCATTTTTTCCTCTAAAAATGCGGCAGCATCCAGCCCTTTATAACCTGCCGTATCAAAAATATTGCCATACCAAGCCTTTACGGATACCACACAATACCAGGTGCTACATAGGAATAGGAGAAAGGTTATAATTCCAAACTTTTTTTGCCACCTGAAATTTCTTGTTTTGAAAAATTTAATAAAAATAAACCCAATACTGACTCCAAATAAAATAAAAGCCTGATAAGTCAATTTAAACATAGTATTAGCACGTTTGTAATCACCGGAATAGATATCCTTCACATATATAATTTCAGGAATCAACACCAGCCCAACAGCACAGAGACCTAATGTTAGAATAAACAATTCTGACGTATTTAAGCCATACATAAAATTTTTCCAGAATCCCATTTTGCACATCTTAGTTTCTTCTATCGGTTCCTGTGAGCTGATTTTTGATAGTACCTTCTGCTTAGTATTTGATTGCATAAGCTCTATAAACAAACCAGCAACAAGCACGACTGGAAGTCCCCACAGGATAATTAACTGATAAAATGGTGTCCTTGACACTGTCAACATTATTTCAGTCGAAATCTGATCAAAATTTAAGGAAAAAGGTAATGCTGTTATTTTGGCAATGGCCATTATATAGATTCCCTGCAAAGCTGTTATCCAGATGGCTTTTTTGGAGAATTGATAAAATATAAGGTTTGAAAATAATATTATTGCACCTGCCACCACATAATAAATTGGAAAGTCCCAAAAATTAGTAGTATGAAACAAGCCGATAAAAAAGCCTATTACTAAAATATGAGGACATAGAAGTTCTTCTTTCACGGAAGGATATATCCTGGCCTCCCTTTGTAGATTGTTTAGCTTGCTTTTTCGGTGAAGCATAAAGGCATATAAAATTCCAACCACTGTTAAAATGAACATAATATTGATGACATGAGCATGCAAATCCCCCAAAATAAATGAGTAACTTGGAAATTCATGGATTGTTTTATCGGCAGTATCCGGATTATATCCTATATATCTGGTAGAATCAGGAAACCAATAGCCTTTATCTATATCAACTCCAAGAAGGGTCCTAAGAATAGGCAAAAACCAATAATATAAAGGAAAATGCATATTACTGGCTAAAGATACGCCGATTCCTGATAAAACACCTCCAAAAGCAGAAAAAAGATAAAAATACTTTTTCTCTTTTTTATTCCCGTTGCCCTGTTCTGTAAAATGATTTTTAATCACATTATATACAAGCGAATAAGGCAGAACAAATCCAAAGGCCGCCAAGGTCATTAGCATCAGGTTATAACCTATGTTTGCCTTTAGAAAGGTTAACTTAGTTAAGAAGGTCGCCATATACTGGCCTACATAATAATAGTTTATGGTACTGCCGGAAAACCACAAATCCTTTGGGGGCATATAATCAGAGCGCATCATTACATTCATAAAACCATAATCCATGAATTTTTCCGTGCCGTAAGCCTCAGGTTTAAAACCACGAATATATGTCCATATTAAAAAAAACAATAAGAACAACACTTCTTCTTTAAGCATGGTCTTTATCTTAGTCTCAGAAAGCAAGTTCTTTCGCAATTCCTCTTTTGACTTAAGAAAAAGAAATATATTTATCCCAAAACATAGTATTACTACTAGAATACATGTAACGGAGCTAAACTTTATTATCCTTATAGAAGACAAAAACCAAACAAGATAACCGCTGACAGCAATACCCAGGGGTTTTGAAAATAAATAGCCGTTATCATGAAATTTAGAAAACATAAAACCTGTGAGGGGGAGAAAGCCAATTCCCAAGGCAAGTAAAGCCAGCCACCAGGTAATAAAATCCTTAAAGTCCTCTTTTAACAATACATACGCCAGAATGAATAATACCAGAAATACACTAACCAAGGCTATGTATTGCGGAGACATTTTTGTTTTATTGTGGGATGTATCATACCCCAAGTTGTTAGAAGTTTCCATTGTATTTTCCCCTTAGAATTTATATTGAGGTTTCTCTGGTAAATTCCCAGCAAATTCCTTTGCCGGAAAACCAATTATTTCTTATCAATATATTTGTTTATCTTAATAAAGTCACCAAAGGCTTTTTTACCGATTATTATGATTCGTTTCATATTAATCGAATTTACCCCGCCCTGCCTTGGTCGAAACGTAACTGGCAGGTATTTTACTTTTTTCTTCTTTTTCGCATATATAACTGAGACAAGAACATTAGAAAGATTATAGTCCTTGGGAATCAACTTGATATTATCTTTTAAAACCTCTGCTTTCATAAGACGAAAAGGGGTATTAGCATCCTTTAGAGATACATGAAAGCAAAGCTGTAATACAAGTTTTAAGGTTTTAGTAACCATAATTCTTGAGAAGCCGTCTTGCCTGCCTTTTCTATGACCAATAATCATATCATAGCGTTCTCTTTGATTCCAGAATTCCCAGAATTCTTCCGGTACCGTCTGCCCGTCAGAATCTGTCTGAAAGACATAATCCGCTCCCTGGTTAATCGCATAATGATAGCCATATAAAACCGTAGCCCCATGACCACCATTTGGTTTTGTAACAGGTAAAAAAAACTTCCTTGTTGCTGCTGCTTCTTTCATGATTTCATAAGTTCTGTCCTTACTTCCGTCATCAATTATAACCAACCTGCTGTCACCACTGATTTTTTCCACTATTTTATACCATTGGTTAATAACATCTAAAACGTTAGCCTCTTCATTGTAAGCAGGTATAATTATATACAGCTTATCCATTAAGACCTCCTTTAAATATATCCAAGGCGCGCCTTACCACCGCGTCCATGTTATAATATCTGTATTCAGCCAGCCTGCCAAGAAACAAAACCTTGTCCTCTTTTTCCATTTCTGACTCATATAAACTAAATTGCGCTTTATATTCCTTTGTGGGAAATGGATAATAAGGTTCTCCGTCACTGCAGGGGTATTCTTTTAAAATGGTTGTCTTTTTATGTTCCTGTGCTGTCATTTTTTTAAATTCTGTTATTCTTGTATAATCATAGTCATTAGGATAATTAACCACCGGTGCACTTTGATACTCTTCATGGTCATAGGTTTCAAAAACAAAGTCTATACTTCTGTATGCCAATTGTCCATGCTTGTAATCATAAAAATAATCTGTAGGACCGGTGTAAATCATCTTTTCGTAAGTAATATCTGATATAACTTCCTTATAGTCTGTATTTAACAGTACTTTAATGTTCTTATTGGTAATCATATTTTCACACATTTTTGTATACCCATACTTAGGCATTCCCTGATATTTATCATTAAAATATCTGGTATCCCGGTTCAAACGTATGGGAATTCTTGAAATAACAGATGTATCAAGCTCCGCCGGATCCAATCCCCACTGCTTCTTGGTATACGTTTCAAATATCTTCCGGTATATGTCTTCTCCTACCTTACTAAGTGCTACATCCTTACTGGTCTTTATTGCTTCTACCGGAACTGCCTGCTGCTTTAAGAAATCTTCTATTTGATCACAGGATAAATTTAGATTATATAAAGCATTGATAGTCTCTACCGTAATGGGCATTGGAATCAAATTCCCATCTACATAGGTCAAAACCCGGTGCCAGAAATCATTCCAGGGAGTGAATTGTCCCAAATAGCGGTAAACTTCCCGGTCGTTGGTATGAAAAATATGAGGTCCGTAATTATGAATTAATATACCGTCTTCATTGTGGGAATCGTATACATTACCGCCTATATGGCTTCTTTTCTCAATAACTAAAACTTTTTCCCCTAAAACGTTTGCTATTCTTTCTGCTACAGTTAAGCCTGCCAGCCCTGCCCCTACTACGACATACCTATAATTCATAATTAAACCCAATGCGTAACACGAATTCGTATTACTGCCACAATCTTACTGGTTGAAAGATACTTGTGGCTTCCTTTCTCTTCTTAATTTTCTTTCAACCTCTGGTTTCTCAAGCCATAATAGCTTTCCTCACTAGTTCTCATTACATGCTGCTTGCCTGCATGATTTAAATTCAACGTGTGAGATTCTTCTATATCACACTCGTGCCTATTGCTTGCTAATTCCACCTGCAGATTCGTACTGTTAAAATAGAAAGATTAAACCCATCCATTCAGTCTGTTTTATTACCAAGCCTACGTGTTGTATCATAGATAGATATATTTTGATTACCCATTCCTTCTTCATACACACAGGTAAAGGTATTACTAATATTCTCTTCATTAATAACATAAGCGTCACTGTAACGATTGTCAAGGTCAACAACGATGTAGCGTATATTGTTGATTTTTACAAGGTTTACAAGTTCCTCAGATGTACTCGCTTCATACATTAACCTGACTTGTTCATCTCTGGCTGCCGTGTCATATCCTGCAGACCATGCATAATACTGCCATCCCTGATAAAGCATGGCACCACCTAAAACAATCTGATTTAGTGCATAATTGGACGTTAGAAAGACATCCTCTGTATTGGTATTTTCTTCAATCCATTTGGTCAGACTACTATCTGTATCAAGCACCACCGATTTAGCCGGTCCGTTTTTATTCAGCAAAGTATAAAAGTCATAGATACCCGTAAATGTCATTGTTAGAACTGCCAGTACAGCAAATATTTTAACCCATAACCCTTTTCTTTGATACAGCTCAGCGAGAAAGTTTGCAGCAGGTATACCAAGGAGCATTACTCCTATCATAATATACTTATGATTTACGGCAATATCCGGTGTAAGTGACAGTGTTAAGGCGAGGAGTATCGGTGCCGCAAATGCAGCCATAAGATATTTTTGAAAGGATTTTACGGCTAAAAATGCCCCTGCAAGTACGAAAGGCAGGATGCCCAGCAGGTTATCTAAATAAGCAGCCGTACCAAATAAGGTTTTGTTCTCCGCTAAAAAGCCAAAATAAAAAGTGGGTGAAATACTGCTCCCTTCTATAAAAAAATTTGATTGCATTAGGGTTAGTATCCCCGCAATAACAGCAAGTACTACTAATTCCATACGTCTTACGGCACTGATTCCTATAACAAAAAGTACCGCCAATGCCGCAATTAATACTGCTCCATTCCAAAAAGCAATAGAACCTAGTAAAACTCCTCCAAAAATTGCAGTTTTTAAATCTTTAACTTCCCAATCTTCTTTTCTTAATAAAAAGCCCTTTATTGAAAAACTGCTATTTAGCCACCTCTCATATAATAGGGGAAGAAACAGTAACAGCAGTAACAGAAGAATTCCTAAGGAAAAAGCCAAATGCCTTTGGTTACAGTACACATTCAAATTCCACAGTCCCCAGTTTTCATTGGGTGTATATCCAATAAATTCTGTATTCCGGAGCAGAACCTCCAAAGGATTAGAATCTTTTGGAATCTCTGACAGGTATAAAAAGAGGCTTTTTGAACTACGGAAGGTAAAAAACAGAGCTGCCAGATACCCTGCTGTCCTCTTACCTGTTATCTTAACTGCTACTATAAAGAGGAGCATATATACCGAAAGGAGACTTAGTATACTTGGCACATTAAATGCGTAATCCAACCGCATACCTAACTTTTCCAGATTCCCTGCCATAAACTGAAACATAAAATGATAACGTATATCTTCACCTGCAAAATGAGAATATACGGTAGGGAAATTATTCCCTTTTGAAAACGACCGAATCATCCCGATATGAGGTGCAAAGTCACTGTAAACAGAATTGCCTACGTATATGTTTGTACCACGTATAAAAAAGGTTGACCACATAAGTATCATGGTGAGCAGTAATGCCAGTACAAAAAATAGCAGCTCACCATTCGTCATTCCCTTTCTTTGCCCTGCTGCCTCTGTCATTATAAAATTTATAAAATTATACTGCTTTGTACTTTTTTCATTGTCCATTGTATTTTTCTTTTTTCTATAGGCAGTAAACCAATAAACAACCTGGAGTAGTAAAAGAACAGTCATAACCAATATATTAGCTGTTAAAAGCGAATCCTTTTGTTCCCGTAATAAATATGCAGTTAAGTAAACGAACCAAGTAACACTAAGTGTCCCCGATAAATACCAAGCAGGAAATAGTACAAAACAAGAAGGTAAAGATAGCAGTTTACCATTATAGGATTGTTTACTTAAGTCTTTGAAACCCGGAAGCATAATGGTACATATAGTACAACCGGTTAAAATACTGACTGCAAGGTACACAAAACCTAACATATCTTCTCTCCTTCCCGTATTCCGTCTGCAATCAGATATCTGGGTCTGCCTTTTACTTCATGGTAGATTTTAGACAGATAGATTCCTATAATCCCAAGGCTTATCATAACAGAGCTTCCAATTATAAGCAGCAGTAATATTACTGTAGTAAAACCATCCAGAGCCTGTCCGGAGAGTTTCATATATAAAGTCTGCCCTCCAAGAATTAAAAACAACAGAAACATAATAAATCCCATAATGGTTATAAAATGGAGAGGTACTGTCGTATAGGAAGTCATCGCTCCCACTGCCAGCTTTAAAAGTCTTAAAAAAGACCATTTACTCTGTCCTGTCGTTCTATTCCTTACCTCAAAGGCAAGCTGCTTTCTTAAAAACCCAACCCAAGCTGCCATTCCCCGAAAGAAAGTGGTACGCTCTGGCATCCGCTTCCATGCCTCGATTACCTTTTTATCAAGCAATTTAAAATCCGAAGCATTTTTTAAATCAATAGAAGAAGTCTTTGACAAAAAACGATAAAAAATCTCTGAACAAAACTTGTAGAAGACACCTTCTTTTCCCCTATCTGATTTTATTCCTTCGACTACTTCGTATCCTTCCTGCCAATACCTATACATTTCCGGTATTAATTCAGGCGGATGCTGTAAATCGGAATCCATTACCAGAAGCACTTCCGTATCTGCGTATTCAAGACCTGCACAAACCGCAGCCTCTTTACCAAAATTTCTGGTAAGCCGCAGTGCAGTTATATTTTTATTTTCACAAGCTAACGCTGCAAGCTGTTCCCAAGTATTATCCGTAGACCCGTCATCAACCAATATAAACTCATAGTCTATACAATGTTCAATTAATATCCGCCTGATTTCCCCTATAGAAGCACGTATATGATTTCCCTCTTGATAGACCGGTATCACAATAGCAAGCCGTCCTGTTTTTACTTGTACCTTATCCAAATGACTCGTAACTGTTTGGATGTTCTCTATTTGTTCCATAATGCATCCCCTATCGATTCGTCAATAGTTTATATCAAAATCCGTATCCTGGACGGCTATAACCGTTAACTGCTCCTTAGTAGGTTTTTCATTAGTCATAAGACGATTTGCTTGATTTACCATTATTTTTTCAAAGATATTACGTATTCCTCTGCCATTGCCAAACATTTTTTTCTTGTCTTCCTCTAATAGAAGAAGCTTTTCCTTAACAATATTCACTGCTTCTGGCTCCATTGTTAAGCCAGCACTCTTTGCCATGGTTTTAAGAATAAGAAGCAATTCCTCCACCGTATAATCTTTAAAGTCGATAAATCGGTTAAACCTTGAAATAAGACCTGTGTTAGACTTTAGAAATTCGTTCATTTCTTCTCTATAGCCTGCAACAATTACTACCAAATTATCCCTGTTGTCTTCCATAAGTTTTACAAGCGTATCGATTGCTTCACCGCCAAAATCACTGGTACCTATACCACTTGCCAATGCATATGCTTCGTCAATAAAGAGTACACCGCCGATTGCCTCCTCTACCACTTCTTTTACTTTTAAAGCGGTTTGTCCTACGTAGCCGGCTACCAGCCCTGACCGGTCAGTCTCCACCAGATTGCCTTCTGATAGTATTCCAAGCTCTTTATAAATCTTTGCCACCAACCTTGCTACCGTTGTTTTTCCGGTACCCGGATTCCCGGTATATACCATATGATAGGATATATTAGTAAGTGGCATATTATATTCTTCACGTAGTTTTCTCACTTTAATCAAGTTAATTAGTGACTTTATTTCTTCCTTGACATTCTCAAGACCAATTAAGGTATTCAACTCCGCAAGCAGTTTATTCAAAACATCTTGTTTTTCTTCGAAAGGAAGAGTTTCTACAGGTGCTGACATCTGCTGCTCTTTACCTGCTTTTTTATGAAAGTCAGAATCAGCAAGTTCTCTTTTTCCTGCTTCTTCTTGCAGCCGATTCGGGTAACCAGTTTCTTCTGACTGATTTAGCCCCTTCTCCTGCCCTTTGATGAAACTGCTTCTATGAAAAATATATCTTTCCTTATACGCTTCAAAGTCCATGCCGGGTATTCTTAAGACCTGTGTACTACCCTCCAGGTTTTCACAGCTTATTTTGCGGAACACATATCTTTCATCAATACAGTAATCTAACTCCCTGGTATTTAAAAAAGCACTGACTTGCATAAAATATCCCATAATAAAGGAAGTCAGCTTACGATCCCTCCTGTTATTAATTTCAGCCATAGATAACAATATGTTAAGCAGTGCATCAAAAAAGCATCCCGCCATACAGGAGGATTTCTGCGTGTCTCTTAACCCGCATAGCTGTAACAGAATGGGGGGTGCCTTCATAACCTTCTCTGTCAGCATAAAAATATCCGCCTGAACACACTTTTCATCCATTATTCCAAAGGAATCCATACCCGATATTTCAAGAATAAAATTGATCTCCTCTGTACTAAAGCATCCACAGTATAATCCAAGCTGGATAAGAACAGCCTGGACATACATTGACAGCATATCATCTATGTTTCTCTTTAAAACCCTTTGCGGATTGTCCCAATACCCTTCTTCTAAAAGCTGTTCACAGTATCCGGCTAAGGTTTTATAATTTTCTCGTCCAATGTATAGTAATTTTGCTTTCTGAGAAATCCGGCTCATGATGACGCTCCCTTCGCTGCTGTTCTACCTACTGCCAAACCATATACTCCTTTTAAATTACGGCAATATCACAGGCCGGCCTGGAATATGCAGTGGGTGTACTCTAAATAAGTACCCATTTATATATTCATTATACTATATATTTCCATAAATAAAAAGAGGAAACGCTTATAAAGTGCCTATATCATAATTGTTTATCTTCTGCGCCAAGACAGGATTCTCTTCGTAAATAGTACTTATTTCCTTGTCAGTTAAGCTTTTAGCAGCTTCATTTGCCAACATTAAAACCTTGGCGTCATTATAAATATCCCCGATACGAAACTCCATATCACCACTTTGACGGATGCCAAACATATCCCCAGGTCCCCGGAGCTTTAAATCTTCTCCTGCAATATAAAAACCATCGTTGGACTGGTTAAGAATTTCCAGACGTTTTTTTGTATCTTTACCCATAGAACCACTTACAAGTATACAATAGGACTGGTACTTACCACGTCCAACACGGCCTCTAAGCTGATGCAACTGGGCAAGTCCAAATCTTTCTGCATTTTCCACCATCATTACGGTCGCATTAGGAACATTGACACCAACTTCAACTACAGTAGTAGAAACTAATACCTGAATCTCACCTTTAGCGAAGCGTTCCATAATATCATTCTTTTCCTTAGGTTTCATCTTTCCATGAAGATATTCTACCGCTATACTACCGGGTAATGCATCTTTCAGCTTCTCGGTATATTCAAGCACGTTTTCAGCTTCTATGGTCTCGCTTTCATCTACCATGGGACAGATTACATATGCCTGCCTTCCCTCAGCTACCTGCCCCGCAATAAAGCGATAGGCTGTCTCCCTGTAACCGGTGTCGACAACACAGTTTTTAATCGGCAGCCTATTGGCAGGCAGTTCGTCAACGACGGATATATCCAAATCTCCATATAATATGATTGCCAGAGTTCTTGGAATAGGAGTTGCACTCATTACTAATACATGAGGCTGGATACCTTTGTTGAATAAAGCCTCTCTTTGCCGAACACCAAATCGATGCTGTTCATCCGTAATTGCCAGTGCTAGATTATCATATTCTACCTTTTCCTGTATTAACGCATGGGTGCCTATAATAATATCTACCTCATGGTTCTTAATTTTTTCATAGGTCTTTCTTTTTACTGCTTGTGTCATAGAGCCTACCAAGAGAATCACCGTAAGTCCATATTCTAAAAACATTTCACGAATGGACTCGTAATGCTGTACTGCCAATACTTCCGTCGGTACCATTAAACTTCCCTGATAACCGTTTACTCCTACAAATAAAAGTGCCAGAGCAGCCAAAATCGTTTTTCCGGAACCCACATCTCCCTGCACCAATCGATTCATAGTTTTTACTCCGGTCAAATCCGTTAAGATTTCTTGCCAGACTCTCTTTTGAGCCTTGGTTAACTCATAGGGCAGCTTTTCTATGAAGGTACTGCATTCTTCTCCTTTAGAAAAACGAAATTGATTTGTGAGTACATTCTTTTTCTCCTTTAACGCCTGCAAAGCCAGCGTGAATTGAAAAAATTCATCAAAAGCCAGTCTTTGTCTTGCCTTTGCTACGTTCTCTTTATCCTTGGGAAAATGTATTTCCTGCAATGCACCTTTTAGTGCCATCAACTCATATTCTTTCACAATACGCCTTGGAAGGTAATCCTTTGAGAAATCTAACAGTCCCATCGCAGTTTTAACTGCTTTGGTAATTGTATTATTGGTTATTCCCGAGGTTAAGGCATATACCGGCTGCAACACATTCATTTTTTTTATATACTCTTCTCTGGTATAAATAGCGGGCTGCTCAATTACCAGTACCCCATTTTTTCTTACTACTTTACCACGAAATATAAAATGATAGCCCATTCTTAATTTGTTCTTTAAAAAGGGCATATTAAACCAGCTTAAAGTCAAAACTCCCGAATAATCCTTTACCCTGCAACTGATAATTTTTAGATTCCTAACCTGCTTTGTAACTGCTGCGTTTAATACAGATGCTTCAATTGTAGCAATATTGCCTTCCACCAGTTCTGTAATCGGAATCGGAGGTTCATGCATATCGTAGGTTCTGGGATAATGTTGTATCATATCGCTTACTGTGAATATCCCCAATTTATTCAAATCTTTTTCTGTCTTCTCTCCTATCCCC
Organism: Anaerocolumna cellulosilytica; assembly: GCF_014218335.1. Taxonomy (GTDB): domain Bacteria; phylum Bacillota; class Clostridia; order Lachnospirales; family Lachnospiraceae; genus Anaerocolumna; species Anaerocolumna cellulosilytica. The sequence goes on from NZ_AP023367.1 coordinate 3,682,096, forward strand.
TTTATCTTTATAACTGGTGAAGACATGTTTAATGTCGTAAGTTCTCCCATTCTCTCGCCTCCTTACTATCGTTTTAAATAAAGCCCTCTCTAAATCACTTATTTAATTATAAAAAGTTCTCCGCGCTGTAGCTGTTCCCTTCAGAATTATGAAAGAAATTCCTTCTTAAGAAAGCTATCAACACGAAGAACCTATTATTTTATAAGAATTGCTTCACACCCAAAGTATGAAATCACCTATTATTCAACTGAAAGAACATAGTAGTATATCGGCTGTCCGCCAAAATGCACCTCCACGTCCACATCCGGATATTTTTCCGTAATCAAATCTGCAAGTTCGCCAGCCGCTTCTTCTGTTATTTCCGCACCATAATACAGACTGATTAATTCTGAATCATCATCCACTAAACTATCAATTAACTGAAAAGCTGTTTCAGAAATATCCGTTCCAACTGCAAGAATTGTTTTATCGTCCAGACCCATAATATTGCCTTGTTTGATTTCCTTGCCATCAATATTAGTATCTCTGACCGCATAGGTTACCTGACCACTTTTAACCTTTTTCATCTCTTCGGTCATGCGGACTTCATTTTCATCGGTAGTTTTATCATGGACATAATTTATAATGGCAGTAATACCCTGCGGTACGGTTTTGGATGGGATAACTACTATCTTCTTATCCTCTGTTAAATCCTTAGCCTGTTGTGCTGCCAATATAATGTTGCTATTATTTGGTAAAATAAATATAGTATCGGCGTTGACCTGCTCTATGGCGGTTAACATGTCTTCGGTACTAGGATTCATGGTCTGACCACCGGAAATTATATAATCCACACCTAATCCGTTAAAAATCTCATTGATCCCTTCCCCAATGGAAACAGATATAAAACCTACTTCTTTTTTAGGTTTTACTTCAGGTGCTTTTTCCTTCTTTTTCACTTCTGCTTGTTTTGCTGCCAGTTTCTCGGCATCTTTTATTAGTTTTTCTGTGTGTTCTTCTCTCATGTTATCAATCTTCATTCTGGAGAGAGCACCATAGGTTAATGCACGTTGGATTGCAAGTCCAGGGTCATTGGTATGTACATGAACCTTGACTATTTCATCATCCGATACAACTACCAAAGAATCACCTATTGATTCTAAATATCCTTTAAAATCCACATCCATTTCAGGTGTATATTCTTTGTCTAACATGATAATAAATTCCGTACAATATCCAAATTTAATATCAGCCGTATCAATATCAGCATTCACATTAATCTCAATATTTCTTGCGGGTACTGCTTCAAAAGTAACTTCTTTTCCAAGTAAAGCATCATAGGCACCTTTTAATACTTCTAAAAGTCCCTGTCCGCCGGAATCCACAACTCCTGCTTCTTTTAAAACAGGGAGCAGCTCCGGAGTTTGGGCAAGTACTTCCTCCATATACTTTAACACCTCTTCACCAAAGTATACTAAGTCTTCTGTCTCACCAACAAGCTGTGCCGCCTTTTCAGCACCGCCTCTTGCAACGGTAAGGATGGTTCCTTCTTTTGGCTTCATAACTGCTTTATATGCAGTTTCTACCGCTTTTTGGAACGCATTTGCCATAATGGTTACATTTATCTCAGTATATTCTTTAATTTCTTTTGTAAAACCTCGGAATAACTGTGATAAAATAACACCGGAATTTCCTCTGGCTCCTCGAAGTGAACCGCCGGATATAGCTTTTGCTAAACTGTCTATGGTTGGATTCTCCAGCTGACTAACTTCCTTTGCCGCAGACATAATTGTTAAAGTCATATTGGTTCCAGTGTCCCCATCAGGCACAGGGAATACATTCAATTCATTAATATATTCTTTCTTACTTTCAATGCTCTTTGCTCCCGCCAGAAACATCTTTTGAAGCATATAAGCATCTATTGTCTTGATAACCACAAGTTTAATCCTCCTTAAATGTAATACATCCACTAGTCTATGACTCTAACGCCTTCGACAAATATATTTATTTTAATAACTTCCATGCCAGTAAATTCTTCAACTTTATACTTTACATTACTGATTAAATTCTCCGCAACGGCTGAAATACTTACTCCATAGGATACAATTATATGCAAATCAATTATGATTTTATTATTTTCAACTGTAATATTAACACCGTGACTTAGACTCTCACGTTTTAATAATTTTACAAGTCCATCTTTTACGCTGATTGACGCCATACCTACTACACCAAAGCACTCCACTGCGGAAGAACCGGCATATTTAGCCAACACGTCATTATCTATAGATACTTCACCGATTTGTGTATTCATGTGTCCTTTCATAGGAACCCTCCAATTCTATAAATTGCTGACATACGGTGCAGTTCATTACTACATCCTATACGTTTCCATTCATTAGTATTATAACCTTTTTTTATATAAAATGGAATACTTATTTTAATTTCTGCTGTTTTCTATTATATTATTCCATTATTTTTGCACATTATGATATAAAGAAAATTTTTTTTGCATATATTGGTAACGTAAGAAGAACCTGTCAACTCTTATAATACCTTTGCATAATTATTACAATCCAGTATTGTAAAAATACAGGAAGATGGGAGTTTATCATATGAAAAGAATGTTGGGTTTTATCTTGTTCTGGGTGGCAATTGGTATGACCATTATGCTCTTTATCACAAATGGCATATTGGCCGTGTGTATTATAATCTTGTTTTTGGTACTAGGCTATAATCTATTTACGTGTTAAAACACCGCAAAAAAGCCTGTCCCAAACTTAAGTTTTACTAGACTATGGATAGGTGTAAGATTACTCTCTTATTTTGACATAAAAGAATAGTTTTATACCTATCATATAGTTAGCATTATACTTTAAGTTTTGGGACAGGCTCTCCCATTCTTGTCTCCAAAATTATGCGCGTTCTACTTTACCGGATCTAAGGCAAGAAGTACAAACATATGTTTTCTTAGCTGCACCGTTAACGATAATTTTAACAGATTTCACATTCGCTTTCCACATCTTGTTAGATCTTCTATGAGAATGACTCACAGCATTTCCAAAGTGAGCACTTTTTTCACAAATTGCACATTTAGCCATTTAAGACACCTCCCTAAGGTTTTTTTAGCAATTTCAATTGCACGACCTGCAAACAAATCTATTCTAGCAGAATATACAAAATAATGCAAGATAAATTTTTATTTTCCACACCTTAAGTAACTGTCATTATTTTACTCATTATCATATGTCTGCTTATCCAAAGCCTCATTCACTTTATCCGTTACTTCCTGGTCATTGCCCTTGTCCTTCTTAAACCTATTTATGATATCAGGTACCATATCAAGGATTTTTGTTACACTGTCCTGGTTCTTAACATTAACCAAACGAGTAACACCATTTTGAATTACTAGCACCGCACTAGGGGTAATCTTTCCACCCATGGCACCCCCTGCATTATTTCTGGTACTTTCTTTTGAAAAAGCTCCTGCTCCTACTCCAAAGCTTACATCTACCAGGGGCAGGATTATGGTTCCATCGTCAAATTTTACAGCATCACCAACCACTGTTTTAGTTGTAATAAAACTGTCCATTCCTTTAAATAAAGATTCCACCGTTGCATTAAAATTATTATTATCTGCCATTATAAATCCTCCTTTAATTGTTTAAAGTTTTTAATCATCTGATTAAAATTATCATCCAACTTAAGCTTTATACATATTATTAGTAAAGTAAATAATCTTATTCTGCCATAGCAAAATACTCTGCCCTCATATACAACATCCTCAAAATTAGGAATAATCTTAACAGAATCACCATAGTATGCAAAAAAAACTGCCAGAATACCCAGTATCTGTCCGGTGGAACAAGGATCACCGGTTCCGAATTCAAATTCCACATCCAGCCGCTTAGGGTGGATGTGTTTTAGTATATTTTGCAGGCTTCGTAGGGTGGATAAGATTCCGGCATTATTTTTCTTATCATAATAAAAGTCTCTTATCTTTCTTATCTTCTCCTTAATATGAAAAACTCCGTCTATCATACTCTTAAAAATATCTTTTATCTTCTGGAATACAGCCCTTATTTTTTGAAAGAATGTATTTATCTTATCAGATATTTTTCTAACAAATTTTTCAAAAAAGGATAAATCCTCTTCGTCAAAGTCTGGTTCGCGGTCAGATACTTTGCTCCTTAAAACACCGGTGTCTGTTTCCAGCTTTTTTACCTGAGGTGTTTCCAGGATTTTAGCTGCTTCCTTTTGGATCTTACCAGAATCGTCGTTCATCTTAAGCAGTTCTTCGCTTTGATTCGTCAGAGATTCTTCTGTTCTTTGATAGGTTACTGTATTCTGACCAGTGTCTGCCTTCTGCTCCAATATAGATTCTTTCATAAGTTCTGTTTCATCGGAAGTTTCCGGCTTTTGCTCTATCTCTAATTTTTTAAGTGTATCGTCCTTCTCTTTTGACTTTTCCTGACTGAATTCCGCGTTCTCTTTCTTCTTGCGGCTTCGTTCTTTTCTCGGCCGCTTCTTATGTCCTTTCTTTCTTTTCCCTCTGCCGGGTTCCTGGTTATCATAAAATATTCTTCCTAATATTCTTAATTTCATTCGGAGCTGTTCTTCTACATAGGTAGCTCGAAAGGAGATAGCCCGCAACAGCCAGGTTACTTTCGCCTCTCCTTTTATAACACCCTTAACAGTGACATCCAGCTTGTACCGAATAGGAACAAACAATACTATAATTATAAGGAACAAAAGCAATCCCAGTAGGGAGACTAGAACAATTCCGATTATTTTTAACAGGAATAATAAAATGTGGAGCATAGATCCTAGTTTCCTCCTACTATTTATTCTGATAAAGATTCGAGTGTCAAAAGTCTTAATGCTCAGAAATACTCTCTTACATGAAATTCTCCCGTAGCGCTATATATTTCTTCAACCATGTCTCTTACAAGTAATTTAGCTTGTCCTTTGGAACCAGCCAATCCAATTATGTATATCTCACGATTTGTATAATAGGAAAAGGCTAATTCATTTACATTGATGATATCAAACAGGTTATCCGTATTAGTGGCATGGGTTATACAGTACATTTCAAAAGTTAAATTTCCCTTTTCCACAGCTTTCATGACTTTTTTCTTTTTCTTTTTTATATCTTCACTAAGGTAGAGTTTCTCCGCCCATTTTATCATATAGCCATACCCTTTCCGATACCCACGAATTTTGGGCTGCAGGCTTGTCTGCTATACTGCCCTAAATAGAACTTAGTACCTTGCTATCCGTATTTTTATAACAATAGGTACACAATCGTTTAACGTGAACATTATACCACATATTTACATAAAAAATACAGTGTTAATTCTCAAAAAGGGACCGGATAATAGTAATACAGGCTGATTTCTCTGCCAAATCCTTGCAGGAATACATGGCATTTTTAATATAATCTCTAACGTCATTTACTGTCTGGAAAAACACCGGTACTTTATTAATGGTATTAGCCATTACAGCTCTATTCACTGCCTGAGGGTTCTTATCAAACATATCTGCTAAGCGATTTAAGTAATCTTCTCTTACTGTTTGCAGATAGTCATTATCCACGAGTTGATGATCCACAACTTTATCTAGTTCAATAAACAGACTCCCGGATAATAATTTTTGTGACAAACTGATACAATGAAATAAAGAACCCATCATCAGGCTTTCCATAAGGGATGTGTGGTTTTGCTCAAGTTCAAAAAAGTACGGTTCCAAGATTCCAAATTCCTCAGCTAAAAATTCCTGCTTTCCTTCTGTATAGGATATTTTTTCTTCCAGTTCCCCATCAAACGGTTGTTTTTCATCTTTTTCAAAATAATTATAAATCATTCTTATAATAATTCTAAATTTATCCATATCCTGAGGCAGAAGTAAAAACTTCATCTCCCTGCCCAAACTTTCAATCCGGTAGCCACCTTCCATTAATGCATAAGGGGCTGTTAGCAGCATTACATATAGATTGTTTATACATTCTTGAAGGCCATAGTAGAAATCTACATGCTTGTTAATATCAGTCGCAATATCCTGTAGCCTGGCAGCATAAGCTGCATACTCTTCTTTGGTTAAATTTTTATAGTCCAGACCTTCTAAAGTCTTACGAAAATCCTTGTATTCAGCATATGCAGTCTCTGCACTTTCCGGTTCAAAGAGCATGGAACATGTTTCCATCATATACATAAAATCATGCAAGGTAAATCTTTCTGCCCCTTTATAGATTGAAAAACTGTCCTTTATAATATCAAAGTATCTTCCTTTCGACATTCGAACCGGAAGCTGACCTATAACCTCTTTGATTTTATCATTGATGACTACATTGTCCTTCGTATCAAAGATATATGCCATAACTTCCTCTATAAAGGCATCTTCATTCAATTCTCCCTGCTCTACAGCAAATCGGTATTCAATCCGGTTTAATACATACTCATATATCTGGAAAATGTCTGTGTATGAGGTAAGAACTTTCATTTGACGAATAACCTGCTTCCTCATTTCATCAAGCCGCTTTACTCCGTTCTCCATTTTGTCACCTGAAAAATCACTGAGCAGACACTCCTTAATAATGGTATTAAAATCCTTCATTATAATCTTCTCTTCAGCAAGTGCATCTCCAAATGATTCCAGATAATATTCATAAAAAGTGTAATAATGCATTGCAAATTTAACCTCTGAATATTGACCATAAATATTTACCAGGTGATTTAAAAACTGCGGAATATTCGCTTCTAAATTCTTTCCGTCTTTTATTTCAAAACATATAGATTTCATGTTTTTATTCATTCTTTGTGTTCCTCCGGATAACAGTTCTTATAGGGGATACAGTTTTAATCAAAATTGGTATATCCTGTAAACCCACTATTAAATATTATAACAATTATTTTATGAATAAACCAGACATTTGGAATAATTTCCGTAAATTTAATAATTCCACAAAAAAATCTCTTTCATTTAGGCTAAATTGTGATTCCAAAAAAGCAGCTGCAAAAGCTAATCCGCTTATGCAACTGCCAAATTGTTCGTATCAATTATTGCTATCGGGTTTTTTCACATGTTCATGAGTAAATAGATGATCCATGCAATACTCATAGTTTCCATCACATTTTGAGCAAAAACGGAATTCTAAGTTTTCATCATCTAATTCTGTCCTGCCGCAAACTGCACATTTATGTCTGGTTATGGTTTTTCTGCCCTTAAACTCTACCACATTACCGGTTCTGCCGGAAGGTCTCACCTGTCTTCTAAAGTCAGCTTTTCTTTTAACTTCCTTTGGAGAAATTCTCTTATAATTCCTAGTTGAAAAAAAGTATATCAAGAAATTGCCTAACGCAAGGATAATTGCGATACACAGGTCATATCGTTTTGCCACAAAAAGCCGAAATACATCATACGCAATCATAGCACCGTAGAGATATGCCAGATATTTCACTTTCACCGGCAGGAAATAAAAAATCAAAAACTGTACATTCGGATATAATGCAGCAAAAGCAAAAAACATCGCCCTGTTAATATAGGTAAGCCCAAGATTCGGACTTCCTCCTGTTGAAAAGTAAATAACGAAGACTGCCAATACATTCAATAATATACCTGTTAAGTAATAAAGATTAAACCGAAAAGCTCCCCATGCATTTTCTAAGGAGTTTCCTATCATATAATATAGATAAAGTTCGATAGCCAAAAACAAAATATTACCACCGTAGGGCTGAATTATAAATGTAAAAATTCTCCACACTTCGCCTTGTAATACTTTCTTAACATCAAGCATCAGATAATTGCTATAAAATGCCGGATTTATGGCATCCAGTAAAAACCCCAATGCATAAAGTACTATAATATACAGCATTAAATTATGAATGGCATATTTCCCAAACTTCCGGTTCAGCTTATTAATAAAATTCATCTAAGTATCCACTTCTTTCTCTCATTATTAGCTCCCATCTGCGACCTTTAGTCGCATACAAATTAAGGGGTTTTATATCTTTTATTCAATCTTATTCCCGTCTGGTGCTTTGTTAGTTAAAACTCTTAAAACAAACCTTTCTTCCTAAAGATATAAGCAGCCAGGAAGGTCAGTATAAAAGTTACTCCTATAACAATAAAAAAACCATACGGCGATTCACCGCCGGGAATTCCCTTGACGTTCATTCCGTAAAAGCTGGCAACCATGGTTGGAATCGCCATTACCATGGTAACTGTCGTAAGAAATTTCATAACAATATTCTGATTATTGGAGATAACCGATGCAAAGGCATCCATAGTACCACTTAGAATACCACTATAAATATTTGCCATTTCAATCGCCTGTTTATTTTCGACAATTACATCCTCAAGTAATTCTGTATCCTCAGGGTATTGTTTGATATTTTCAATCTTTAACATTTTCTCCAGGACCACTTCATTGGCTCGCAAAGAGGTGGTAAAATAAACCAGACTTTTTTCCAGCTCTAACAGTTCAATAAGTTCACTATTTTGTGTTGATATATGGAGCTTTCTTTCAACCTCTTCACTTTTCCTGTCAATAATACGCAGATATTGCAAAAATACAGTCGCATTCTTATAAAGAATCTGTAAGATGAATCTGGTCTTTTTGAACGTAAAGAAATCTCTAACCCGTCCGTCCATAAAACTTTTTAACACCTTGGTTTCTTCTAGGCATACGGTTACCAGTACATCCTTTGCAACTATGATACCTAGCGGAATGGTCACATAACGATCCTTGTTGTTTCTTTCTTCCATAGTCGGAATATCTACCAAAATTAAAGTATACTCATCTTCAACCTCAATTCTTGATCTTTCTTCTTCATCAAGGGGAGCTCTTAGATGGTCAATATCAATATGGCAGGCCTCTGATATCTCCAAAAGTTCAGTTGCTGACGGATCAGTCATAACAACCCAACAGCCCTGCTCTATAGAGTTAATCTGACGGGTTCCATCCTCATAAGTTTTTAAAATTTCAATCATAATCTACTCCTTCTACTGCATAACAAGGCAGTAAAAGAAGGTTTCTTTTAGGATTTATATCTAAACTGCCTTGTGCAGTGCTTTTATTCTTTTTTTACACGGTCGATAGCTACTACTGCTACTGGGCCCAGCTTCCATCCCGGTCCACATCCTTTCACATACATAGATTTGTTATAAGTATCCACTTAATTATATGTTTTATAACTATCTTTGTCAAATAAAAAACCATTGTATCTATCGGTACTGCTCCATTAATATGGAAGAAACTAAATGAACAAAAAATTCCAAAAGCCTCTGTATTTCCAATAGCTCGTAATCCATGGTCTTACTGGTTAACAGACTCTGTGTACCCGCAATCCGGATAGCTGCTACAGCCCAGAAAATCCCCATACTTACCGTTTCTTTGTATTAACTTATTTCCACATTGGGGACAGACTCCTTCAACAACAGTAGAACACTCATTATATGTCGAAATGTCATATATTTTATTATTTTTAAGGAGATAGTGTATTAATTCTTTCCGATTCCATAAGATTACATCATTTGCGATTGCCAAATTTATGGCGTTTGGGGTAAAAAAACTATTTGTTATTACCATTCCTTTTGAAGCATTATAATACGCAATAGACCCTATAACCTCTTGCACTGCCGCTATTCCTACATCTCTTTGATACCTTTTTGCTTGTATTACGATGGTTTCCCGTCGCTTTCTAACTACTAAGTCTGCCCCATAATCACTGCTGACCGGCGTTGTATTCACCTTGTAACCTTGCTTTCTAAACTTAAAATAAAGGAACTGTTCAAATTCTATACCTGTCATTTCATCTACTGCATCTATGTCACAATTTAAGTACATATTTCTTACTCGAATAAGGAAAATAATTTTAATTAGAATAGTAGATATAATACCATAAACCCCTGTCCCAATATAGCTTTTTAGCTGAATATTGGCATTTACATTTCCGTCTGTTATGTATTTTAATAGTAATATAATTACAATTACATTTGCAATATAAAAAAACCATCTGCCTAAAATAATATGTCTTTTTTTTCTGCCCAAAATCAAATCCTTCGCTTTCTGTCAATTCACACTAATCCTCTGCATACCAAATTTTCTTAAGATATAATTCTTCAGTAAATCAAGGTGGATACTTGCTGGTGAATAAGTATTATACCACTGATGTCAAAAAAATGCAGTACCCCTTTGTATAAGAAAGTTGAAATTTAGTTCTGAACATAGAAAATGCTCCCTTTAAGCAAACAGTTTTACTATTTACAACTGTATTATTTAAAAGGAAGCACGATTTGGTATTTATCTGTTGTAAAATCTTAAATCTTTTAATCAGTTTGAGCAGGGCTTCTGAATGCGAATAAATATATAATCGACTAACACTTAATTGTTACAGTACTATTTTTTTCGCTTGCTTCAATACACCCTAGAATAACTCTCAATGCCCTTAGAGCTTCTTCTCCTGAAACCTCCGATGACAAATTATTTTTGATACTATTAATAAATGCATCCGCCACACCAGAGTTGTTTTGATTCTCAAACGTATGACATATCCTTTCTTTACTTTTTTTAGTTACAATTAAAGGAGCATCCGGATGACAGTATATTTCAATTGTTCCGTTGGTGCAATACAACACTGTACTTTTATCCATTTCACCATAATTAGTCCAGCTTACTGTCAAGGTTCCAATAATTCCTGATTTAGAACGTAACAAGCATATACTATTGTCCTCAGTATCCACAAAATTTCCATTCTCGTTTCGCTTATCCAAAACTGCTGAAAAAGCTTTAATCTCCACTATGAAATCATCAATTAACCACGCAATAAGATGAGCTTTATGAACTCCTAAGTCCCCCAGTACGCCATCGCTAGCATTCTCTTTTTTGAAAAACCATGAATTTATACCTTTCTCCGTAGCCCAATGTTCCGGACCACCGTGTGCTAATGTAGTTCTAAAACTTAATATCTTTCCCAATTCTCCACTCTTTATAATTTCTTTCGCTTTTTTTATAGCATACTCAAATTTCATATCATGGGCTACCATAAGTAATCGGTTGTTCCTGCTTGCTGTCTCAATCATTGCATCTCCTTCTTCCATTGAGACAGCCATCGGTTTTTCAACTAAAACATGCTTTCCTGCGTTCATTGCCGCAATACTATCAGATGCGTGGTATTTATTTGGAGAACAGATACAAAATGCATCTATAGCCTTATCCTTAAGCATATCTTCATATGTCGTATATACTTTCCCACCATACTGTGCAGCTAAAATTTCAGATTTGTTCTTATTGGGATTAAAGTATCCGATAATCCTTGAATCTGAATTCATTGAAAATTCAGGGACATGCCGATGTTTAGCAATCGTTCCACATCCGACTATTCCAATTCCAATCATTATTTTACTTCCTTTCATTCATCTGTATTATAGGTTTTTTATGTCTTTGTGAAAAAACTACAAAGAGAATCACTATAAAACCACAAATTAGAGTTGGTATCAGCCATACAGCTTTATAATTAACAAATTCACTTATTTTTGACTCAAATAAAGTATTCATTCTACCCGCACTTAGATTACCAAATGATGCCCCCATACCATAAGATAGTATACATGCAATCTGCTGAACTCCGGCGCGAGCATAATTATTCTCACATTGACTATCAAGGTAAATACATGCAGTTGTAAAAAAGAATGCTGAAGCCAGACCATGACTTATAAGTGCTGATAAGATTAATGGTACGGAGGAACCTAAAAATAATGCCACAAATCTCCATAGGTTACATATGAGTCCTACAAACATGACAAATTTATAATCCCTTTTCATAATAAAATAGCCTAAGACTCCTAAACATAATGCCTCTGATATCTGTGCCACACTCATTAACGGTATAATCAGGGATTCATTGTACATACTCTGTCTTAAAAATGGCCCTATACTAAAAATGTAATATTGAAAAGATGAAAAAATAATAAACAGCAGGACACAAATGAATAAATTTTGAGGTCTACATAGGACTACAATTGCTTCCTTAGGCAATATTGATACCTTTTCTTTTTTATCAAGCTTTTTATGTGGTAATGTAAAAGTGTAAAGAAACAATACAATGGAAATACATGCTGAAATCTTTAGCGCATATGACAACCTAACCATTGCAACTATACTGTCCACATTTCGAAGCCATACCATGCTAAATAGCCACCCTGCAGATATCCAACCAATCGATCCCCACATTTGGATTCCGCTAAAATTTTTCTTTGCATTCTTCTCATGGCTAAATATAATAGCATTTATACAGCCATTCGTACACCCCATTGATAACGTATAAAGCAAATATGTAACTAGAACAAAAGTAAAACGTGTCTGGTATATCAACACAATCATATTTATAGATGCCAGAAAGTAACATATATTTAGTAAGCGATTTACAGTTAAAATCTTACCTGCAATTAATGTCCCTAAAATTGATGATATAATAGTGGTGAGACCAGATACAGAGAGTATGATTCCGGCTTGATTTCCCGAAAAATTCAAGTTGTTCATTAAGTATAAACTCATAATTGGACAAATAATGCCAGAATTAAAAAATTGCAGAAACATTAAAAGTGACAATCTGATTTTCATGTACCTATTTCTCATCATATAACCAATCCGAAGGTTTTATTGTTTCAAACACAGTTCTAATTTTTTGGGGACCACTAAAATGTTTTGCATTTTCTATAACATCAATGATTTCCATTACATGAAGTGCATGATCCATATCCAACCTGCATTTTTTATTCTGACTGATAGCAGCCACTAATTCTGAAACTCCTTTTGCCCAGTCAACATTAACTTCATAATCTGTCTTATATTTAAAATCATCTGGTCGTTTAAATTTATACTCCTCTTTACTCGTTAAATATTCATGGGAACCCTCCCGTTCGTTCGAATCAGAAATTATTCTTTTTTGTATATAAACCTTTTGCTGAACACTCCAATATAAATCATCTGTTGACAAAACACCATCCTCTCCTACAATCGTCAAAAAATGGTTGTTTGGCGCTACTGAGCCTACCGTCAATCTTGCAACAACACCTGATTCGAATTCAATACAAGTGTCTGTAAAATCAGGTCCCAATGGTTTACTACTTTTTTCAACTTTATTAGGAACCAAACAATTGGTATATGCTTGTACCTCTTTGGCTGGTCCAAAAAATGCGGTCAACAGAGTAAGACAATACCCTGCATGTTCTAAAACACTACCCACCTCAAATTCATCTTCATAGTTCCACGAAACACCCGTTTTACTAATCCAAGTCCAATACCTCATATGATGAATGGCTCCATCATCTAACTGTGCATATGCCAAAAGCGGTTTACCGATTTCTTTTTCATTTAAAGCTTTCATAAGCCCTTGTGAATATTCCCCAAGAATTATACTGGGTGCCGATATGATATACAAATTCCTTTGTTTCGCTAATTCTACTAATTCATAGGACTGTTTAAAATCCATTCCCATTGGCTTTTCTGTAAAAACATGTTTACCTGCAAGTAAAGAAGCCTTGGACACCTCATAATGATTATGAGGATTCGTACAATTTAATATAATTGATATTTCTGGATTACTTAACATATCTTCCAATGAATTGATATACTGAAAATGAAAATAATCCGCAAATTTCCTTGCTCGTTCTGCAATAACATCTGTAACACCAACAATTTCTAATTCCTCATGATTTGGCATTGTTGTTGCATAATAACTTGCAACAAAACCACACCCGACTATCCCTATCTTCATATAATTTCTCCTTTTTCTGTATATTTATTACATATATTAACATAAGACTTTTATAATAAATATAGCCTTAATTACCAAATATATTATAAAAAACGCATACGCATAATGCATTTTTACAGCAATTTACAATAAATCACATTTTTCGTACTTTTTTGATATACGCATAGGAGAATTTTATATCGAAATTGTACGAAACAAATATTAGGTAAGTTAAAACTCAACTATATTTGTGCAAAATATTTAAGGGATATACTTCATAGAACTAACTACTAAAATGAAAGAATTTTCAAGAAATTTGAAAGAGCGGATGGCTAGAGTATCATTCTAGCTAGCTATAACGTATAAAGAGCCGTCTACGCCATCCGGGATGTTCAGTTAATTTAACTCTGATTAATCGAATCATATATTATACAATCACATCTATCCAAATTAACACTAGATATTTATTTTTGTAACACAAGTTTATCTATTATATGAGCAACACCATCTTCTAAATTAGTTTTTGTAACATAATCCAGAGAATTCTTAATTTCATCTGGTGCATTACCCATGGCAATGCCGAATTTTACATTTTTTAACATATCCAAATCATTATAACCATCCCCTATTGCCATTATGTACTCGCTACTAATATTATAATATTCTGACGCTATTTTCTTCATCGCATGAACCTTAGTTGCATGTCTATTCGTAACCTCCAAATAGATTTCACCTGATCTGTGAATCGAAGAAGTGAAGCTGCCTTGACCTTTTAAAAATTTCTCAGCACTTATGATGTCATGACAATCACCTATTATCATAATTTTGTGAATGTGAACTCCGCTTAAAATTAAGTTTTTTATGTTTGTTATAACCGGCTCTATCCCAGTCAATTTACTTTCAATTTCAACTCCATAATCTATCCCATCTGCATACCACTTAGTTTCTGAATAAATACTTATGCTTAATTGAGGAAAATTTTGCTTCATAATATCATATATAATTATTGGTTCTTCGCTGCTAATTGGAGTACTTTCCAAAATATTTAGTTTATTATCCTTATATTCAGAAATAATTCCCCCATTATAACCAATGATGGGTGTATTTAACTTTAACAACTCGTAATAGCCAAACATTTCTTCTGGTGATCGTGCAGAAACTAATATGAATGGAATTTTTAGTGCATTTAATTTGTATATTGCTTCTTTTGTATTTTCACTTAATTCTCCTTTGGGTTTAATTAACGTTCCATCAATATCAGAAAATATTAATTTTATATTCATATGATTCCCCTTTCCTTTGTCTTACAAAATCATTAAATAAATTATATTTGCAAATTTAAAAATTGCTAAATTTTTCTATTTCTTATAGTATCACAATTTAGAATCAATTTACAATACGTAAGATTCTAGTACAGGTAAGATGAATTTAATTTAATGAAAGAAAATATCTGATATCATAATATCTTATTAATAAAAGAATCTACCGCTTCATATCTGGGTGTATTTAAAACAGCCAAGAGACTTTTGTATGGGTCCAGCTCATTGGAAACAATCATATTAAATATATTAATAGAAAAACCACTTACCAAAGCCACTCCCAAGGCATTCTCTTTTACAGGTATTGTCCTGGTTCGGCTGTTTACATTCCAGAATACTAGACGCGGAATTTTATAGCCATAGGATTTATATTCAGCACCAATCTGATGAAATAGTGTTTCGCTGGCATTTTCCGCACAGCCATCAAATTCCATATCACTGATAATAACAATATTCTTCGGCAACTCCCATTGCTTCATTCTATGAATTAAGGCCGTTTTAAGAATAAGTCGAAACACCTTATAGATATCAGTATTTGCCACTTCATTATAAGCAAGGGCAATCTGAAGCTTTTCATGCAGACTCTCTCCATTACTTAAGTCTACCAACTGAGGATTACTGCTAAATGTGATATACTGATTCTTAAATCTACCGCTGCTTCTCTCTGAAAAATAGATTGCCAAAGCGTTTGCAACAGACAAAGCCGTACAAGTGCCACCACCAATTGAAGTCATCATACTACCGGAACCATCGGCAACTATAATGGTATTTTCCATACAATTTATTGTATTATGCTTTTTTGTAATACAATCTGCTGCATTGTAATCAATTGAACTATATTCTGTTTTATTATCAAGTGTCCTCCAAAGTTCTTCCAATGTCTCATCATATGTACCCAGACTGTACCCTGCCATATAAGCATGAACAATCTCATGAGGAAAGAGCGTCCCGGAATGGATTTTAGTATTGCCTTTTTGCAGACTCAAAAGATACTCCTTACGCCTTTTAACATCGTGACGCATAAAAGCATTTCTATAAATCAGATTAGCTTTCGAGGGTACCGCTTCATATGCAATCTCTCCAAATTGTTTCCCTGACATTTTACATTCTACCAAATTTAGATAACTTCTTAGTGTAGAAAGAACCTTTCGGTATTCTCTTTCACTCATACCCAATTTGGAGGCAAACATTTTACCTCTTTCTCTGGTCTTTTCACTAGAGGCATTTATACTTGGAAGCCATTTGGCTGCTAAAGATATACTTTTATTCTGCCTACAGGCTTCTAAATCTGACTCAAGCTGATGATTCAGGAACTCAATGACAGCATCGCAATAAGGTGTATCCAACAGGATAAATAGATCATCAAACCGTCCATATGTAGGAATTAGCTCTATAACTTCCTGCATATGGATTTCTCTATTGTTTTTTGCAAGGTATTGTAATACAATGCGGAATACTCTTCTTTCACCAAGACCGCCTCGAACATCTCTTGCATAAAACAGCCATTTAAGAGCCATTTTTTTATCTTCATAATATGCCTTTACAAACATATTAATAATCTCCTGCGCATCCACGCCTCTTAAGGAAGCTGTTGCAAAATGCATATCCAATAAGTGTTTGCCAGTAGTTCTATAACCCATAGCACCATTTTCCGTAACGGCCTGATTCATATCGTTTGTAAGGGTCATTTTTATTTTATCTAAAAACTTCATATTTTAGGTCCTTTCTTTGTGTAAACTTTAAGGTGTATCTTAAAACTGCCTGTTCTCGAATAGGGGCACCCCATCTTGTACCTCAAATCTGCCAGGTTGGGTGCGGTTAAGGGAGAGGTTGGGACTCGAACCCACAACAACGTCATTCAAAATGATTTGTGTTTGCTGTCAGAGTCTTATACAAGACTCATTTATCGCGCTCTACCAATTGAGCTACTCTCCCATATATAGATACAAGGCACTCCCAACTTATCACAGTTGGACTTTATGGGATTTTTGCTGCTGTAAGTGCCTTTCTAATCTATCATTTATATCTAATTATCTAATTTCATTTGTCTCTTACTAAATGGCTTTTAAAAACTTATTATATATGTATAAATTCTATCCTTTAACCACACCAATGGTTTTCAGACGTTTCACTGGTTTTACTAAATCACTCTGATTCTCCATAACCTCATCAATGTTTTTGTATGCAAAACGGCTTTCCTCCGCTACATCATATTTCTTATGTTTCCCAAGTATGACTCCCTGCTTTTGCAAGTCGGTCATAACTTCTTCTGTTGTAAAGTTTGCCATGGCGCTTTTTCTTGAGTACCTTCTACCTGCCCCATGGGAGGATGAATGAAAACTCATACTATTTCCTAGTCCTTCCACCACATAACTATAGGAACCCATCGCGCCGGGTATAACGGCTAACTCTCCTTTTTCAGCCCTTGTAGCACCTTTTCGGTGAACCCATACATCCTTATCATAGTGATGTTCAAGAGAAGCATAATTGTGATGGCAATTGATTTCAACTAAATATTCTATATTTAAACCAATATATTTACCAATCCACTTTTCTAAAATTGCCTTGACAGCCAACATCATCCGAAGACGATTTTCCTCTGCAAAATCCAGTGCAAGCTGCATCCAGTTAATATATTGACAGCCCTCCGGTGAATCCGTTGGTAAAAATGCAAGGCGGTATTCATCCGGTACTGTACTTTGCCATTTTTTATTCAGCTCTCGGGCAATACTGTGAAAAGCATCACAAACTTGTTTACCAAAATTACGGCTTCCAGAATGAATCATAATTCCTAAGAATCCAGCTTCATCCTCTTGTAATTCAATAAAATGGTTTCCTCCGCCAAGAGTACCCACTTGATAAAACCCCGCTTCTAGTTGCCCTAATAATTCTGCATTATTTTCGTATTTATCAAACTCATCAAAAGCCCGTTCCAAGGTATTACAGGGTTGCTGGTGCTTATGATGGTGAAAGCCCACTGGAACATTTCTTAGGATATCACCTACTATTGCCTGAATTAAGTTGCCGCTACCGGTTTGAATATCCCTGATAGCAGCTACCGGTATATTCGTCCCTGTAAAAGCCATTCCACAGCCGATATCTACTCCAACAGCGTTAGGAATAATAACCTCCTCAGCAGCAATAACACCTCCAATTGGCATTCCCATTCCCGCATGAGTATCCGGCATAAGGGAAACCCATTGGTGTAAGAAAGGCAATTTTGATAGGTTGTATGCCTGCCGAAGGCAGCTTTCATCAATGCTTTTTTCATCAGGCAGCCATATTTTAATTGGGACACGGGTATTTTCATTTGCAAGTACAAACATATAATCACTTCCTTTCCTTTTCTTCATTGTCTATGTTTGTTTGCTATGTTATGATAGTAACATATGTAAACAGGGTAATCATTTAAAAAAGTTTGCGAAGACGGTGTTAAAAGGTTATGGCTGAATGAAAGATACCTGTGGTTCAAAGGTTGCGGGTATTAGAAAGGTATGGCTATTTTTAAATGGGAGAGTTTAATGAGTTAATACGTAATTTTGATAAAATACGCGACTATATGCGAGATTTCTATATATATGGTTTTAAATCCAGAAATGATTTTAACCGCAAATCAGCCCGCACCTATGATAATGAAAAACGACGGATAGAAAGTTACATGGGCGAGTACATGAAGTGGAGCTACACAAAGTCCGGAAAAAATTCTTTCATATCCATGGACTGCTCTAAAATTCCGGTCAATCCCCTTTACTCTGCTTGGAAGTCAAAGGCTTTTACCAGCAATGACATTATGCTTCATTTTTATCTATTAGATATACTAAACAGTCATGCTAAAATAGCTATCAGCCAACTAACGGATGAAATCTGTGAGAAAAGCCATCAGACCTTCGACATACAGACCGTACGTAATAAATGCAGCGAGTATGTTTCTTTAGGACTGCTAAAATCAGATAAGCAGGGAAAGTCTTTATACTACAGTTTATCAAAGGAATCCTTTGATGGTTTACTGGCTATTGCACCTGGATTGGCTGCGGCAGTGAGTTTTTATCAGGGCAGCACGGCACTCGGAGAGATTGGAAATTATATCATGGATAATCACACAATTGAAAATACCTTATTCAACTTCAAACACTACTATGTTGCACACACCTTGGAGGATAATGTATTACTTGATATACTCTCATCTATTAGAAATAAGCAGTCCATTGAGTTTGAGAACTATAACGAAGCCGGGAACTTAAGTTCTACTTCTTATGGAATTCCTTTGAGGGTTTTTGTCAGCTCAGCAACGGGCAGACGATATTTGTGTATCTATCAACCGAGAATACGACGTTTTTTTACGTATCGTTTAGACCATATTAAATCTGTGAAAGCAATCGGATTTTGTGAAGATACCGATAAATACTTAAAAATTTTAGATAAAAATATAGACAAAGTATGGGGTGTAGGCTTTGGAGGTAGAAGCCGTATGGAAATTGTCTGTATGAAACTTTACATAAATGAGCAGAAGGAACACTACTTATTAGAACGAATCGCAAGAGAAGGTCACGGGGGCGAAGTGCTACGTCTGTCTGCTAACGTTTTCCTTTATACCAAGGAAGTCTTTGACACAAATGACATGTCTCCCTGGATAAAGACCTTCATTGGCAGGATAATTCAACTGGAAGGAAGCAATCAAGCAGTTATCGGACGGTTTTATAATGACATAAACAGAATGAAGGAAATGTATGACATTGGCTAGAAAAGAGGGTATATTTATGGATTTATTTTCAGAAGTTTACGGCTGTTATTATACGGTGATAGCCAGATTATTAGAAAAAGCCCAAGAAGGAATTAGTAAAGGAGAAATAGAAACACTAATTAACTCACAAGCTTTTTGTGACAGTGCCTTTCACCTATTACCCAAGTTATTATCAGGCGAATGGAATTTGTTAGAGAAGAAAACAGATGGAAGATATTATGCCCTTCCTAAATTGACTAACTTCAAACGCCCAATGACAACACTGGAAAAAGCTTGGCTTAAGGCGCTTTTCTTAGACAAACGCATTCTGCTATTTGTAACTAACACTGAATTAGAAGCATTAAATACTGCCCTTTCAGACGTTGAACCCTTATATTACCCAGAGAACTTTCATGTGTTTGATTCTGCTGCCGACGGCGACCCTTATGATAACGAGGAGTATATTCAGAACTTCCGTTTAGTTTTAAAGGCTTGTATACATAGACAAGGAATATGTATTGCTTATGAAAATAGCAAACAAAAGCAAGTGTCCAGAACTCTATTTCCTTACAAAATAACCTACTCTAATCGGGATGATAAATTTCGCCTTCTAGGTGTATTAACAGCACAAAATGGTGAGCACAAAGGTATTACTCTAAATTTGGCCCGCATTCGTTCCGTCACACTTGTAGATGCTCTACCTTTTAGAAACATTGATTTTATGAAATATTTTACACAATCTCTTAATTCTGAACCTATACTTCTTGAAATATCCAGGGAGCGAAAGGCGCTGGAACGTTGTATGCTCCAATTTGCTTCCTGGGAAAAACAAACCGAATATGATGAGGAAAATGATTATTACATATGCAAAATCTTTTATGATAAGCAAGATGAGACAGAACTCTTAATCCGCATTTTAAGCTTCGGTCCGGTAATAAAAGTTCTTGGTCCGGAAGGCTTTTTAAATCAGGTTAAGGAACGGATAAGAAATCAATACCAATTAAACTTGGGAGATCGTGTTATATAGTCTTTCTATATAATATAGTCTTTCTATATAATATAGTCTTTCTATATAATATAGTCTTTCTATATAATATAGTCTTTCTATATAATATAGTCTTTCTATATAATATAGTCTTTCTATATTTTCATTCTCTTCTAGAATTAAAATGCATAGAAAAAGTTTAACTATATTTTATAAAACTTTTTCTATGCTTAGTTAGCTTAAAAGCTTTCAGTTAAAATTCACTATCCTTATGTAAATAAATTTAATTATACTTTAGCTTATTCTACTAGTTAACTCTTCTAAAAGCTTTCCTCTGCTTAATATGGATACTCTGTGCTTGGAACCATCTCTCATTGTCAATCTTAAACCTGTAGGTAAGAATCGAAATAAATAAGGGCCAATCATACACTTATCCACAGAGATAATATCTGATAAATCGATTTCCATATAATTATGTTTAGCCGCTCCCAAAATTGTCATTGCTCTAAAAGCGAAACGCTTTGAGGTTAGAAGATACACCCCTCGAATTTGTTTATACATTAAGCTTCCTGCCCAATAATCCCCTTTTATTTCTTTTATAACAACTTCATCTGATTGTAAATCGAGTATTTGCATAGAAGAATCCTCCGCCTTATCTTTTGAATAGGATGTTATTACTGCAAAATAGTGTAAATACCATTACTAATGTCAGAACTTTGCAAAAGGATTTCGTCCATAACGTATACATTTAAATAGCCTCCTTATATCTTATTTTTTACCGCCATATCCCTTATAAGTAGCGTAAACTGCATCCGCATATTGATTCGCCAGGATAGGACGTCCATAAGAATCAGTAGCTCCCGGGTACCAATAATCTCCTCCATTATAGTGCAATAAACCTTTATATACGCTGCCGAATTTTACAATCTTTTCGTCTAAAATCAGTGCACCCATGCATACCTGGTCTTGTTCGCTACTGTGATTATAAGAACGGCCAAATCTTGAGCTGAATTGAGATAGATAAGCATTTCGTGTGTTTGGTTCTACCTGCATCAATCCGTCACCAGCTGATGGGCTACCGGGTAACCCTGCTCCAAAACTGCTTTCCTTTTTGATAACAGCACACAGTAATAAAGCAAAATCTCCGCCTTTACCAAATTTATTATCCACATTCATTGTATATGTCCATATGTTACTTGGCACTTCAGAAGGCTTTTTTACTGAAGGATTTGATGAACCTGTATAAATCTTAACCGATGACATCTTGTCATTAACAATGTCACCAACCCAGGAAGAACTTGAAGTATAGGTCCATTTTGTTCCTCCAAAATTATCATTTGCATATACTTCAACCGTCCAGCCGCTTGGAACCTTTAATGAGGACATCCAGTCATTGGGAATTCCTTTTGCATTCAGCTGTGATAGTGTGTAATTACCTACTCCTAGTGTTACTGCTTTTCCACCATAATTTTTATCTGCATAGAATGTAACCCCGCTTGTTGCCGGTGGTTGTGTTGGCGTCGGTGCAGTTCCACTGCCTCCTTTCGACCATAAAGCCGGAACATTTGTAGGTTCCCAGCCTACGATGGAAGTATGTGCCTGACGACAGGTATAGGTACTTCCACTATATGTCACCGTATCATTTACTGCATATGCAGTATTTGCAGCCCATGCTCCTCTAGCGGCTGCGCTTACCGGTAAGGATATAAAAAATATGGATATAAATACTACTAAGGCTGCCATAAGGGGCAGATTTTTATAAGAAAACTTTTTATTAATCATTTTCAGACCTCCTTGTTTTTTTGTTTGATATATACAAAACAACTATATATGTGATCAAATCTATCAATATCACTAAAATGGGTTCTAATTCAATGCGTCAAAGTAACCACGGTAATTATTTGTAAACTCGTAATTGTTCTGCGCATCCCAGTTTACCGACCAGGACATTAAACCTTTGAATCCAGAATAGCCGGAAGTATTCTGAAGTTGATATGTTCCACCATAAGGTATTCCTTTCATCAGGTAATCCAGAGCTTTTTTCATTTCTGTAGGATTTATGTAGCCTCCACTGGGAGCAGCACCTGCAGCGGCCGGTAAACCAATCAATATTTGATCCTGCCTTAGTGCAGGGAACATATTGCCTGCATTGTTTGCAATAGGGAAGCCTTTCAGCAGCATTTCTGCCATTGCTACTTCAAAATCTGCCGTTCCCTGGTTATAGGTTTTACCATCCAGAGCTGTATTTCCACCGCAATTATAGTGCTGTACATGGATATAGGTAAGCTTATCCTGCAATCCGTAGATAATAGGCAGATAGGCACCCCAAGGTCCCCCATATGCTGTTACACCTCCTTGTACATAAGCTATTTCAGGAGCCATGCTTAAAGTGAAACTTGAATCGTACCTTTCTGTGATTGCTTCCATTGCGGCAATCAGGTTCACTATTGTTGGAGTTGTAGGGTTTCTAAAGTCCGTATCACCGCCGTTTAAATAAATACCGGTTTCAATATCAATATCTACACCGCTAAATCCATATTTATCGATTGTAGCGATAAGTGAATTTATGAATCTTGTTTTAGCTGCACTATCAGGCAGACTTAACGCACCATTTTGTCCTCCTAAAGACAATACGACCCTTTTCCCTAATCCTTTAAGATATGCAACATCCGAAGAGAAGGATGCGTCCGTTGCATTGAATGGTGTAAATGAAACAGTTCCATCACCTGCAATATCAGCAAAAGCTACATGAATGACGTCCCACTTGGTTGATACGTTCCTAAGCGTCATAACTGGGGTTAATCCATTGTCAAAGTTATGCCAGTAACCAACCAGCAGCTTACTGCCAGTACCAGCAGGCGGTGGTGTTGTTGAAATAGTGTAGGTAGCCGAAGCTATATTCGAATTGTTCTTTCCTGCTGCCATAGCAATTGCCTTTATTGTTATAGAACTCATAACAGATATTGCACCTGTATATTGTAAAGAGGATGCAGTAGGTGTGGAGCCATCGGTAGTATACCTGATAGTAGCACCGTCTGTTGCACATGAGATACTCACCTTCTGTGCTGCTGTATATGTTCCCCCTGCAAGGCTGAAGCTAGGTGTTGCCACCTGCAAGGCTGCACTGCCACCTTGTTCCCATAATGCAGGAACATTGGATGGTTCCCAACCTGTGAGGGAAGTATGTGCCTGCCGGCATCTATAGTTGCTTCCGTTGTAAGATACTATTGCTCCTACGCTGTATGAAACATATGGTGCCCAAGCAGGATAATCGCTGCTGCTGATAGTGTACGTAGCAGCTGCAACAGCTGAATTGTTCATACCTGGTGCCATAGCAATTACCTTTATTGTTTTAGTACTCGTTACAGATATTGCACCTGTATATTGTGCAGAGGATGAAGTAGGCGTTGAACCATCGGTAGTATACCTGATGGTAGCACCGGCTGTTGCACATGAGATGGATACATTCTGTGCTGATGTATATGTTCCCCCTGCAGGACTGAAGATAGGTGTTGCCACCCGTGAGGTACCATTATTTATGATATACGCAGCACTTACAGTAGCTGAGTCATTCATACCCGACTTGAAAGCCTTCGCTTTTACAGTTGTAGTTGAGGATACTTTTATGGCACCTGTATATACATTTGAGGAAGAAGTGGGTTCGCTTCCGTCGATAGTATACCTGATGGTAGCACCGGCTGTTGCACATGAGATGGATACGTTTTGTGCAGACGAATAGGTTCCACCCCCAGGACTAAAAACTGGGGTTATCACAGTTGCAGTGCCGTTTATGCCAAGCTTGCCCGATATTGTATTAGTTAATGAGAAATCAGAGGTATCACAAGAAATTTCCCAACCAATGATTCCGCCAAAACCATTATCTATGACATAGTCACATCTTGCAGCCGCAGAGGTTTCATCTTCATAGGTATACATGATACCTAAGGAGCTGTTATAAAGCCATGGAACCTGAGATACTGAATCTCTATATTTTGTATAGCCCGCCGTATTTTCCAGTACCTTCATCTGGGCATAGGAATTCTGGCCTCCAGGGCTGCTTGGATTATCAAGGTTACCTACAGGAGCACCGCTGGCTGTGGCAAATAATCCGTTTGTTCCTGTATTGGCAACTACATTTTTCCAACCACGGGAATAGAAAGGTGAACCTACATTAAGCTTAGATGCAGGAACATTATAGGTATCCCGATAGTATTTCATTATGTAATCCGTATTGTATTTATTTTTAATATCAACCGGTGTAGTTCCGGATGGGTCATTGGGATTCTTATAAATTGCTGACTGGTGGTTTGTAACAGTCTCCCATGCTCCATGAATGTCGTATGTCATTATATTTAACCAATCCAAATATTGAGAATATTTATCAGGTTCTGTCAAGTCAACCTTTTCATAACCGCCTGGTGCAGCTATAGTAAGAAGTTTTTCGGACATACCGTTTTTATTGTATGCTTCGCGGATTTCCCTCAGCAATGCTGTGAAATTCTGTTTATCCTCAGGTCCTCCGGGGCAGCCCCTGTCAAACTCGTCATTCGGATCTTTCGCCCTATTGACTCCGGGGTATTCCCAATCAAGATCTATACCATCAATAAATGGATATTTCTTCAAGAAATCTATGACACTTTGAATGAATATTGCTCTACTTGATGATGTCTGTGCCATTGCGTGAAAGTTTTCACCTCTTGTCCAACCGCCAACTGAGATAACAACTTTTACATTCGGATACTGCGTCTTGTAATATTTGTATTCTCCAAAGTGTCCCCTTAACATGCCGGGATTCCAGCCTTCAGAGTGTTCGAAGGTAGCCTGGAAATCTGCATATTCGTCAGTTGTAGCAAGTTTGTAACTTGAATCGACTGTGAAGAATGCATGATTTATACATGTTACTTTATTCCATGGAATCATGCCTACATTCATTGACATATGCGTAGCATTATACATACCCCAGTTAGGGAAGTATACTACGAAATTTTTGCTGTTGGCAGCTGATGACACAGATGTCCCCATAGGAAACAGGGTAAAAACTATCACAAACACAATCACTAAGGGCAAGACTCTTCTTAAACCTCTTTTCATAAATTTTTTACTCCTCTCATGTTTTGTTTTTATTTAGGCAATTGCGAAACTGTTATTTTATGTGTCGGAACCAGTCAAAATCACCAAAAGCAGGTTCCGATGCGGTGGCAAGTCACCTCTATTTTGGTGAATTTGCCTATTTCCAACCTCTAGACTTATCGTTTCGCAATCGCCTATTTGTTTTTATTAGACATTTTGTAATCGCTACAGGCCTTATACTGTAAGGCTCTTTTCATTACTACAATAAAACACCTCCCCCTTAGTTAATGTCAAAATATAACATTTATTATTATATTTTGTAATATCGGATATATTGAGAAAAACATTATATTTATTCTATATTTTTCCATATAGTCAATTTGTATTATTAATTATAAGGTGGATAAATATTTTACCGTATTGAGTCACTGGATCCATACTTCTTGGTTGTCTATTTTTCTATGTCTGTGGATGGTTTTATCGTTCTTAAACAATAAGAAAAAGTGTAATTGTTACCATGTTCTGGTTACAATTACACTTTTTAGGTACATGTATTTATTGCATTTTGCGATTTGTAATGCCTTATATTTTATAGTTATAAAGTACACCTTATTCTCTCGTCAACCATGAGAAACCTCACTGCTATATTATTTGTTATCCTCCAGCAAGCACTTTAACTCCATTTCTGACCTTATCATAAAACTCTCATCCTCATATTCTTTAACCTACTTACTCTAAAAATCCAAACAGTGCATTTTAACCTTATCAATCAGCGTACCACATTCTTTATATTTTTCAATATATTCACCTGTTTTTCCATCTGTCCACGAAAAGCTGCTTTGATGATAGTATCTGCAATGAAGCTCAACTCCTGTCTCACTGCTAAACAATTTAACAATCTCTTTATTCTGTATGTTCAACTCAATCTCTGCATTACCTTGATTGTCTGTTATTATAAATCCTACCAGATCGTCGGGAGAGGATATGGTCCAGACCACATTATACATGCTAGGCACATAATGAGTGATTTCTTCTAGTACATAGGCAATAGTTACGGATTTATCGTACTCCTTCTCTTCTGCATGGGAAAAACAATCGTCCCCCATGCAGACACTATCCCTATCTAGTTTAATAATGATGTTATTCTTCATGATTGATTTCTTTCTTTTTTGAAAATATTTTGCTTTTACATGGCACTACTATCTCAATAGCTCAAAACTATAGCAGTTTCATTTTACCAATTACTTGTTTCAATTTTTCCATATTATCTTTTGCTTCTATATATTCATGAGCCTTAAGCAACTGTTGAATTCTTGTTTCTATACTTTTTTTCTCTTGTTCCAGTAATAAATAGTCTTTGTCGAAATGATTGGCATAAATCATCTGTCGGAACTTGCGTATGCTCATTTTTCGTAACGTATTATTTTCTACTAAAAGTACATAATCCATACAATTAGCTACCGTATAATAATCATGGGACACCATAAGAATTGCACCTTTGTAATCCAAAATAGCCTGTTCTAATGCAATTTGTGCATAAACATCCAAGTGCCCTGACGGTTCATCCAATAGCAGGAAGTTGGCTTTTTTTAAGGAAAGCACTGCCAATTGAAATAAATCCTTTTCTCCTCCAGATAGTTCACACACTTTTTGACCAAGGGTATCTCCATCAAAACCATATGTCTTCAAATAATCCACCGCTTCACTTTTTGTTTCAAACCCTTTTTCTTGAATAATTTCAATCAGCGTTTTCTTATCGTTGTATAGTGATCCTGTAATCTGGGAAAATGCACCCACAGTTGCATCTGCGCTCATCCTAATTGAGTCTTTCTTATGTTCCAGAATATCACGCAGCAGTGTTGTCTTTCCAGTTCCGTTTCCTCCTATAATTGCTACATGATCTGTAGGCTTCATTTCGATATTAACATATTCTAAAAGTTGCTCATCAAATCCCACACTGTAATCCGTTAATGCCAAAATTATTTCATCAGTCACTTCATTTTCAGCTTCAAAATAAATCTCCGGCTGTTTGATATCCACAAAAGGTGCTTTTGTTTTTCTTTCTTTCAGCCGATTCACCAAAGTCTGTCTTGCATGTACTGCTCTTCCAAGAGAGGCGTTATCCATTGCAGAAGCTTTTATTCTGGATTTTTCTAATATTTGGCTCTGCCGTTCAATCTCTGCCTGGTCGGACGCTGCTCCTTCTTCTAACTCAATTTTGGTAGTAAGAAGTTCATAATTATACTCCGTATAGTCTCCATCAAATTCCTGAATATCCATATTCTCCATGTGAAGTATTTTGTTAAAACAGTGATTTAACAAGTAGCGGTTATGGGTAATAACTAAAAGCGTTCCTTTGTGGGCATTAATCAGATTTCTTAAGGCATTCAAATGCATAAAGTCTAAAAATACATCTGGTTCGTCCATAATAAGAAATTTTGGACTCAGCATCATCTCTTTTATTACCTGAACCAGCTTGAATTCTCCACCGCTTAGGCTGCTAATCTTTTGCTCTTCTAACTTTTGCAGATTCCCTAGTTTTAATTGCTTCTTAATATTAATTTCATATTCTTCTCCATTCATAGCATTCCATTCATCTAATGCTTTTTGATACTCCTCGTAGACCTGTTCCAAATTTTCAGTAGTTTCCATTTCCTTGTAAAATTCTTGTATTTTCAGCTCATGCTTTACAAACTCATGGCTGATATACTGAAACACTGTCATATCTTCTTCCAGACCCAGTTGGGAGAATTGACTGACATACCCAATTCTTTCAATATTGTCAATTGTTATTTTTCCATCGTATAGATACTGTTCAGGATACATGAGTAATTGGAGCAATGTACTTTTTCCTGTTCCATTAGTACCAATCAATGCGCAATGAACATCCTCTTCAATTGAAAATGTAACTTTTTTATATAAATCCTTTTGTGGATATGAATAGGATAAATTTTGAACTCTAATCATGAATTTCCTCCCTGATACTTGGTGGAATATTAAGATGAGCCTGACATACTGGCGCAGCCATGCCCTCCGATTAATATTCTCTTCCTTAATAAGCTTCCTTGGTAATCTTATCAGGGAAGAGCGTATCCGTCAATTTTTTTCGGTGTGGAATTTAGTGTCAATATATTTTCTGCCGACTACTTGCTTGGACGCTCTGACAATTCTGATAGACTTTAAAGGGGCTGTAAAAAAACTCCCCTAAAAGAAAAATCGCTGAGGTCATGAGACTTCAGCGATTTTTTTTTGGATGTGAATACATATATTTTTGAAAAGGATCATGTCGACCTGGAACACACCTACATTGATGGAACAAAAATAGAGGAAAGGTTTATAAAAAGATATCCATGCTGATTGATGCAATGAACCAGGAAGTATTAGGATATTTTGGTGTAAAACTTGATAAGAGAGACGAGTATGCTGTTGAATATGTATCTGAACTCTTGGAAAGATACAAGAATGCAACAAATCTGGTGGAATCCACGTTTGTATCTGGTTGTGGTCATAGAAAAAGTCTTCAGCAAAAACAATATCAGGAATTAGAGGGATATCTAGATCGATTAAAGACATATGCACATCATATAGAAGTCTGTGGCGATGAAAGAAACAGTTATTCCAAAACCGGTCACGATGCCACTTTTATGCGCATAAAACGGGATTATATGGGCAATGATCAGCTTCTCCCAGCGTACAATCTACAGACCGCTGTCTGTGATGTCTATAAAAACAAATATGGCAGAACCGAAGAAATCTATGAATGTGAATCATGTGAAGGCTGCCAACTTAAAAACGATTGTTGTCCTAAGGCAAGCAAAAACAGAACCATTCGAATGAATCAGTAATTAACCTCGATACATCAAGAGATAATTACAAACCTTGAATCAATACATGGCGCACGGTTGAGAATGAATCGTAGTATTCAGGCAGAAGGAACATTTGGAATTTTAAAATGGGATAAGTCCTACAAAAGATTATTTCGAAGAGGTGAGAAAAACGTAATTCTTGAACTCACACTGATTTCTTGTGGTTTTAATCTTTATAAATATCATAATAAAAAGCAGAGAAACAAGTTGGCT
The DNA here is from genome assembly GCF_014218335.1 of Anaerocolumna cellulosilytica. Taxonomy (GTDB): domain Bacteria; phylum Bacillota; class Clostridia; order Lachnospirales; family Lachnospiraceae; genus Anaerocolumna; species Anaerocolumna cellulosilytica. Next base: position 3,712,002 of record NZ_AP023367.1, read on the forward strand.
GCTTAAAATCCAAGAACTATACTCATAGCTTTATTAAGTGCACGCTCTTTTATGGAAAAATCAATCATTATCATAAAAAGTAGATAAAAAAACGAAGAATCACCAGAACCGGCATCTGTCGGAACTGGTGATTCTTAATTAAGGACTTTTTTTACAGCCCCATATTTTATAAACAATAATTAATCTTTAAAATTTTCAATTTCTATAGCCCAAAAACTCTCCTCTTCAATAGCGTCTTTGTCAATATTCTGAATTGTATTTTTCAATAGTTCTATATCTTCCTCTGTAGCCATTTCATTAACATCAACTAAAACGTCATATCTATTTTGAATACTTCCTAAGAATTTTTGATAACTAAGAATGGATTCTGCTAGATGGTTTATTGATGAATTCACAAAACTAATAGAACCATCTTCATGATTAATACAAACTATTTCATTGCTTCCCGTATCAATTGCTATTAATTCTCCTGAACCAGTCATTCCCAATAATAACATGTTACTCAATTCATCTATATTATCTTCATCTAGGTTGTCCTTCTCTAAATAATTTAGTACTTGACTCATACCACCTTTGTCATAATTTAAAAATCTCAAATAAGGAGCGCATGACTCCGGCAATCCCATCTCACACAAAAATATTTTATCTGTGTTTACAATGTTGACATTTTTTAGTGCTTCTAAAGGATATGTTATAAAATTTGTATCTTTCTTTTTCCAACTTTTTTTAAATTCCTCTGGTGATATCATAATCTAATGCTAACCTCCCATTTCACATTTATTTCTTTTTTTCTTTTTCTCTTTTCCAGGTTCTAATGTTTGAGCTATAGATGTCAGGTAGTCATTTCCAGTTACATTAGCTTCCTTTTCATAATTATGAATGCCTCCAAATCCTGGATGTAACGTTTCTGGATAAGCTGCCACCTGTCCACCTCGACCTATATGATGATGAATTAATAAATCACCATCATATTTTGAATATTCTGGCATATGCTTGGAGAATTGGCTGTCAACAATAGGTGCCTCATTGTTATATATCCTTTCTCTATTTTCTTGACTAAAAAATTCTGGATGTGCTTTTTCCAACGCCCATATAAATCATCACTGGAGATATCCTTTTTATAATAGAATAAATTACCTCTGGCACAATCTACTGGGTCGCAGGAATATTTGGCATTCATAATCAGGCTTCGCACAAAAGTCTGTCCCAGTCTTTGGTAATCAAAGTCTTTCTTTAAGTCATCCCCTGCCGCCCAAATATCCCATGCCTGCATTCCGGTATCCAGTGCGATATCTGTGGCTGCTGACCAGAACTTATTGCCAATCCTGCTGGACACTAAGGAACTAATGGATTCCAGATTCTGGGCAAAGTTTTTAATACTTAAGTTACCGGATTCCGCCAGTGCTTTACCACTGAAAAGGGGAAAGGAGTAATGAATCCAATGTTTAACTAAATGACTTCAGGATTATTTCTACTACTCTTTCCTCTTGCTTTTTTGGGTTTTATTGAAAATGGTTCTATGATAATAAATATATTTGTAAGGTTTGACCCGGTTGTAAATCCATGACTCAAAAGCCATTGCCCTTTAAATTTAATCTCTGGTATTTCTGTGTAGATTCTTTTTTAAAAGTTTTGTATACTTTAAGTTTTCTTTTTCCATGATTGACCTCCTTTAAAAAATATTAATAAACTGGTAACAAAATTAGAATTCAATTTTACATTTTTGTTGGTTTGTAATATTGTAAATACAAGTAGTATTACACTTGACACAACATATAATGTTGTGTCAATACATTTTAAATATTTTAAAAGGGGATGCTTATGGCTAATTTTTCAGATAGATTAAAGGAATTACGAAAAGACAAACATTTAACACAGGTAAATATGGCTTCATTTTTGGAATGCACAGAGCAACATTACCAGAGATTAGAATATGGTAAAGTTACACCAAACGCAAACATGATTATAAAACTTGCTGATTTTTTTGATGTTTCTGCCGACTATTTGCTTGGACGCTCAGACAATCGTGATACACTTTAATATGGCTGGCTTATTTATAAATAAGCCAGCCAGTTCTTATAAAAACCTATACTTTTAAACTAAATTACGGTTAAGCCGTCGGCTTTCATAAAATATTATTAAATTCAATTCCAATAATTACTGTCTGCTATCTTTTCTAAAAACTCTTGAAGAGAATTCGCAATTACTTCATTAGCAAAAAATATTCTACTTTGAGCACTCTCATTTAATTCGATAGATGCATAAACTCCTTCGTTAATCTCAAAAAATATCATAGCCATTTCTTCAAATTCTACATACATTTCTAAATCTGGATCATATTCATAAATGTCTTCTCGTAATCTAATATCTGCACAAATGTCTGGTGATAGTAATCTATTAATTGCACCATCTTGTGAACCTATAAACCCTACACCAACCGATTCGTAAAAGCACTTTAACTCATACGGTATCTTTATGTGCATTCTATTTTCTGCTTCATATATTTCATTTTTGTCTAATTTATAAAATGAATTACTTTTATTAGATATTATTTTTTCGAACATAAATAATTCTCCTAATTAAATAGTTTTCTTGCAGGCGACTGACTTCTATGTATGCCTCCCTGATGCTCATCTGGAAACTTTGCAGGTGTTATATTCCACCACGAATGATCGCCACCATAATTGTTCTCAATTACATGATGTGCATCATAAAAATCTCCAATATTTCTTGCAGGTTTACCATTTTTGTCATAGACTATCTGGGTGTATGTAGGCCATACTTGACCTGTCTCTTTCTCCCACTGTGCTATTAAGTCATTTTTAACTTTATTAAACTCCTTTCGATGAGCGAGTGTTTCTTGTGGCGTTAATTTTGAATACGCTTTTTTCCTTAAAGCATTCTTTAATTCCTTTATTTGCTTTTTATTTAACTTAATACCCGTTTGTTCTTCAAGATCTTTAACATAATCAGCAACTTTCCTGTAATCAATTTTAGGCTTACTTTCTTCAGTCTGTTTCTTCTGTCCCTCTGGCTCACCCGGCTTCGGACACTTACTCTGCGCATTATACCCACTCGTGTCTTCATACATCACTGGATTATTCGCACAATATGCATACAGGTTTAATCCATCTCCTCTATACACATCCTCTTGTGTGAATCTTGCTACCTGTGGGTTATAAAACCTTGCCCTTAAGTAATACTGACTGGTTATGGCATCATATTGCTCCCCATTATACGTATAACGGTTTCTTACGATTTCCTCTGCTGTTGTCAGTGAGCCAAAAGCATCATATCCATAGCGATTTAAGACTTGTCCGTCTTCCCCTGTGATATATTCCGTATCTCCATGCTCGTTCCAGTGGAAATATTGGTAGGCATTCCCCTCCTGTTTTAGGCTGTCACTTGCAATGATTCCATAGCCTAAGACAATACGGTTGGTGGTTTGGTTGCTTTCATCCTGCTCTGCTAATACCTTCCATCCATTAGTTATAAAGTTTGTTCGTTCCCCGTTTTCTGCAATACCATATCTTAGATTCTCTGCATCATAGAAGTTTTCCTGTATCTGGACTGCTGTTGGAGTTTCTTTCTCATTTCCAAAGTACTCTACTGTTACTTTTCTTGTCTTGTTGAATCCATCATACTCGTAACGGCTACTTTGTAACAGACTTTCTTTACCTTCTTTATTAGATAGAAGACCTGATTCCTGCATAGAATTGGAAGGATTGAAAACCATCTGGCTTGTTGTATATCCTCTGGTTTCTTCCTGTAAGGTATTCCCCTGATTATCATACTGATACAGGGTAATCCGGTTGTTTTCTTCTCTTGTACCATCCTTACGGATTACTTCCGTTAGGCGGTTTCTACTATCATACCGATAGATTTCTTCTAGACTTCCATACTTACGTAATGCCCGGTTGCCTGCACTATCATAGGCAAGGCTCTGATAATTAAACCAAATTATAAATTATGAGCTGGTCTATTAATAGCCAGCTCATACCTAAGACAATTAATTTGATATTTATTTAAGAGCTACTCCCATTAATTATCTTTCTTTAATTTAAATCTGTTATTAAAATATCAGATATGTTGTAAGTGTCTTTTAACTCCCTCTTCTCAGACTCATCAAGTGGTACATCAAAATTAATAACACCTCTTTTAAATTCATTATTTATAATTTTGTTATATAATATTTCAACAAAAGCTACCCATTCTTCGTTGAAATAATCATAAAAATCGTCATCAAAAAATCCTAACCCACCACTTAAATAAAACATTTTCAAAGCAGTCCCTAATTCGCAATTTTTATGTTGCATAATAAAAAATGGTATTTCAACCCCATCATCCCAATTATATAAATCAAGGAATTCATTCAATTCAATAGCACTTGTTTCTTTATTTAATAAATCAATTTTTTCATATTCTTCAAGTAACAATTTAACTCTATTCGCAATATATTCTGTTTCAAATAGTTTACTATCATATTTCATATTTTTTCTCCTTCATTATATATTACATTTGTTTTTCTTATTTTCGGTATTCTTTAGTTTTTCTTCAAACATCTCATTATATTTTTTTGCATCATAATTTTTTGTTTCTCCATAACTAGAATGTTGCTTATAAAGTTCTAATCCTTCCTGATTCATTATTCGTAAAGATTCCATAAGGCTACTTACTTGCTTTCTTCCATCTCTTCTAAGTTGCGATTCTGCATTCGGTGTATAACCCTGTCCCTTTCTTATAATTTATATCATTTTCAATCTTTTTAATTTCTTTATTTACAGCTTGTGAATATAGCTTATGATATCCATCGTGATGAGTGTTTTCACTTACATATCTTTTCTGCATACAGCTAGATACATTGTATTGTGAACACAAATCATTTAGCTGTGTTGCATTTAAATTCTTATTCTTATCCCATATACCATTTTGATGATGATCTACATTAAAGCCTATGTCTTGTAAAAACGATGACTTAACATAAATTTCCTGAGGGATTAAGTGTTGAGCTTGATGTGACCCTGTTCTATTATTAGATGGTATTCCTATATGTGTGTTTATATTTTGCCCTAAATTCTTCGATGATGATTTACCGGGGATGGTACCTGTCTCTGTAAATAACTTATCAATGTACACATAACCACTCGGGTCTTCATACATCACCGGATTATTGGCACAATACGTATACAGATTCAGGCCATCCCCTCTGTACACATCCTCTTGTGTGAATCTTGCTACCTGTGGGTTATAAAACCTTGCTCTTAAGTAATACTGGCTGGTTATGGCATCGTATTGCTCGCCGTTATATGTATAACGGTTTCTTACGATTTCCTCTGCTGTAGTCAGTGAGCCAAAAGCATCATATCCATAGCGATTTAAGACTTGTCCGTTTTCCCCTGTGATATATTCCGTATCTCCATGCTCGTTCCAGTGGAAATATTGGTAGCCATCCCCCTCCTGTTTTAAGCTGTCACTTGCAATAATACCATAGCCTAAGACAATACGGTTTGTGGTTTGGTTGCTTTCATCCTGCTCTGCTAATACCTTCCAACCATTGGTTATAAAGTTCGTCCGTTCCCCGTTTTCTACAATACCATATCTTAGATTCTCAGCATCATAGAAGTTTTCCTGTGTCTGGACTGCTGTTGGCGTTTCTTTCTCATTTCCAAAGTACTCTACTGTTACTTTTCTTGTCTTGTTAAAGCCATCATAATCATAATGACTCTTTTGTAACAGATTTTCTGTGCATCCTTTGGTTTCCTCCTGTAAGGTATTCCCCTGATTATCATACTGATACAGGGTAATCCGGTTGTTTTCCGCTCTTGTACTATCTTTACGTGCTACTTCCGTTAAGCGGTTTCTACTATCATACCGATAGGTTTCCTCTTGACTTCCATACTTTCTTAACGCACGGTTGCCTGCACTGTCATAGGCAAGGCTTTCCTCCTTACCGTCTGCATACTGTACTCCGGCGATTCTCTGTAGAGGGTCATAGATATATCTTGTGGCTTGGGTGAGTGGTACTTGTTCTGGTAACTGTCCATGCAATCTCACCTGTCCGGTTGCCAATCCGTCAAATACCTGTCCGCTCCCTGTCTCTCCTATTCTACCATAATCTCCCACTCTCTGTAAATCCCCTGACGTTAACTCCCTAACGTCCTGTTTTAAGATACGGTTTCCGTTATAGTCATAGGCATAGCGGTAGGCAAAGAGCTTTTCTCCTGTCCTTGTGGTGGTAGTAATACTGGCTGGATTTTTATCCCTGTCATAGGTATATTCTGTGGTAATTCCATTGGAAAACCTTGCCTGTGCCAGTGTATTATCAACATGATAACCATAGGTTACCAGCAGATTTCCGTTATCCATTACCTTTGCCACACGGTTGACTTCATCATAGGCATACGCTGTCTTTTTCCCGGTTGCATCTAAGATTCCTGCCACATTACCGGACTTGGTATTCCTCTTGCTTTTTTGGGTTTTATTGAAAATGGTTCTATGATAATAAATATATTTGTAAGTGTTTGAAAATACTTACAAACTAATTTCTTCTCTTCTTATAATTATCTGATTTTCACAACAATATAAGGTAAGGTTTGACCCGGTTGTAAATCCATGACTCAAAAGCCATTGCCCTTTAAATTTAATCTCTGGTATTTCTGTGTAGATTCTTCTTTCATAATCCTTTTTAAAAGTTTTGTATACTTTAAGTTTTCTTTTTCCATGATTGACCTCCTTTAAAAAATATTAATAAACTGGTAACAAAATTAGAATTCAATTTTACATTTTTGTTGGTTTGTAATATTGTAAATACAAGTAGTATTACACTTGACACAACATATAATGTTGTGTCAATACATTTTAAATATTTTAAAAGGGGATGCTTATGGCTAATTTTTCAGATAGATTAAAGGAATTACGAAAAGACAAACATTTAACACAGGTAAATATGGCTTCATTTTTGGAATGCACAGAGCAACATTACCAGAGATTAGAATATGGTAAAGTTACACCAAACGCAAACATGATTATAAAACTTGCTGATTTTTTTGATGTTTCTGCCGACTATTTGCTTGGACGCTCAGACAATCGTGATAGATTATAAAATGGGGCTGTAAAAAAAGTCCTTAATTAAGAATCACCAGTTCCGACAGATGTCGATTCTGGTGATTCTTCGTTTTTTTATCTATTTTTTATGATAATGATTGATTTTTCCATAAAAGAGCGTGCACTTAATAAAGCTATGAGTATAGTTCTTGGATTTTATGCAGCCAACTTGTTTCTCTGCTTTTTATTATGATATTTATAAAGATTAAAACCACAAGAAATCAGTGTGAGTTCAAGAATTACGTTTTTCTCACCTCTTCGAAATAATCTTTTGTAGGACTTATCCCATTTTAAAATGCCAAATGTTCCTTCTGCCTGAATACTACGATTCATTCTCAACAGTGCGCCATGTATTGATTCAAGGTTTGTAATTACCTCTTGATGTATCGAGGTTAATTCCTGATTCATTCGAATGGTTCTGTTTTTGCTTGCCTTAGGACAACAATCGTTTTTAAATTGGCAGCCTTCACATGATTCACATTCATAGATTTCTTCGGTTCTGCCATATTTGTTTTTATAGACATGTTGTTTGCTTTTGAAGTGAAAAGTCTTTCCATTTGGGCATATCAAATTTTCATTCTCGTCTCTTTTAAAGTTGACTGCACGATATGGATTTTCGTGATACTTCTTATCGGATATTTCCTTTTTGAACATGGTAAATTTCATATACTTTTCCATTCCATGCTCTTCACAGTAAAGATAGTTATTATAGGAACCATAGCCTGCATCTGCAACTGGATACTTTGGATAATGACCATAGATTTCATTGAATTTTTCCATCAAAGGAACAAAGCATTCCATATCAGATGCATATGGTTTTACATCAACTACCGCTATATACTCATCACAGATAGCGGTCTGTAGATTGTACGCTGGGAGAAGCTGATCATTGCCCATATAATCCCGTTTTATGCGCATAAAAGTGGCATCGTAATCGGTTTTGGAATAACTGTTTCTTTCATTGCCACAGACTTCTATATGATGTGCATATGTCTTTAATCGATCTAGATATCCCTCTAATTCCTGATATTGTTTTTGCTGAAGACTTTTTCTATGACCACAACCAGATACAAACGTGGATTCCACCAGATTTGTTGCATTCTTGTACCTTTCCAAGAGTTCCGATACATATTCAACAGCATACTCGTCTCTCTTATCAAGTTTTACACCGAAATACCCTAATACGTCCTGGTTCATTGCATCAATCAGCATGGATATCTTTTTATAAACCTTTCCTCGGTTTTTTGTACAGGACTTTTTCCATACCCAGGTATAGCGGTTTGCATTTGCCTCTATTTTTGTCCCATCAATGTAGGTGTGTTCCAGGTCGACATGATTCTTTTCAAAAATATATGTATTCACATCCAAAAAAATCTGTTCAATGGAATCAGTAAGTTTATTTCGGATGATGTTGCCAAATGTAGCAAATGAAGGCGCCTTCATGCCATCAAGAAGATACATATACCGGATATCATTTCTGCAAAGTTTTTCGATTTCCCGCAGAGAGCAGATTCCGTGTTCCATGAAAGCAAAGAGTACCACTTTGAGGAGTTTCTGTTCATCACATCTTGGACGACCTGTTCTGTAGCCTTTCTCTACAAAATATTTTGATAGGTCGATGTGATCCATTACCTCACAGAAAGTATATACTGGATCAGATATATCAATTAGTTTTTCAATTTCCAATGGTAATTTTAGCTGTCGTACTGTATAATTATGATTGGTGTTTTTATTTAGTCGCATAAGTAATTATACCAAAAAATCGCTGAAGTCTCACGACCTCAGCGATTTTTCTTTTAGGGGAGTTTTTTTACAGCCCCATTTTATTCACTACTGTCACTAATATTCAATCCACTCTATTCTTCATAATCTTCTTGAATTTCATCAAAAAATGAAATAAAGTTATCCCAAACAGCCCCATCAATCTCATTACCCGATTCATGATCCCAGTAGGTAAAATTTAACCCTTCTTCATCTTCTGCAAAAGAACATATCCAAAATGAAAAATAATTATCTTTTCCAAATACAAACCAATTTGGAGTAAATGGGTTTTTTGATGATTGTGATAATGCTTTTTCAATTGTAAATATTTCTCCAAAAGGAAACTTGGCTTCAGATATTACACTATAAAGTGAATGTAATACTTTGGGTATTCTATTATCAATACTGTAATCACAATTTCTATACTTTATGTCTATATTTTCTCCATATTTATCACTAAGACTCTTCAAATACTCTTCAATATTTTTATACACTAAAAATCCTCCTCAAAATTTGGGTTATTTGGAACTCCATTTGTGTCATTTTGCCAATTGCCACCATGCCACCTATTAAAATGCTCATTATTTGTTGCTGGATATATATTATTAGGGTCATCGGCTAATTGTGGATAATCTAACGCATTATACTTGTGATGTCCTTCTATTGGTTCTCCATTAAAAGTTGGTGTTTTTCTATTCTGTATATCTTGCTTTTGACTATCACTCCAATCTCTTGTTCCATCCATCCCTGAATCCAGACGTTTTTTCTCCATACTCCAATATCTATCAACTCCTCTTTTTCTTCTATTATTAAATCTTCTGTCCCATTCTAAATGATTATATTCATTTTGAGTTATAGTTTTATTTTTCATCTTTTGCTTTAAATTTTTCTTTTGTTTAGGGGTAAGTGGTTTAAATGGCGTTTCTATTTTATTAGGATTAGTAGCATCATCAGACCCTGTTTCTTTTTTCTTTCCTTCAGGTTCTCCAGGCTTAGGACACTTACTTTTCCCATCATACCCACTCGGATCTTCATACATCACCGGATTATTCGCGCAGTACGCATACAGATTCAATCCATCCCCTCTGTACACATCCTCTTGTGTGAATCTTGCTACCTGTGGGTTATAAAACCTTGCTCTTAAGTAATACTGGCTGGTTATGGCATCGTATTGCTCGCCGTTATATGTATAACGGTTTCTTACGATTTCCTCTGCTGTAGTCAGTGAGCCAAAAGCATCATATCCATAGCGATTTAAGACTTGTCCGTTTTCCCCTGTGATATATTCCGTATCTCCATGCTCGTTCCAGTGGAAGTATCGGTAGCCATCCCCCTCCTGTTTTAAGCTGTCACTTGCAATAATACCATAGCCTAAGACAATACGGTTTGTGGTTTGGTTGCTTTCATCCTGCTCTGCTAATACCTTCCAACCATTGGTTATAAAGTTCGTCCGTTCCCCGTTTTCTACAATACCATATCTTAGATTCTCAGCATCATAGAAGTTTTCCTGTGTCTGGACTGCTGTTGGCGTTTCTTTCTCATTTCCAAAGTACTCTACTGTTACTTTTCTTGTCTTGTTAAAGCCATCATAATCATAATGACTCTTTTGTAACAGATTTTCTGTGCATCCTCTGGTTTCCTCCTGTAAGGTATTCCCCTGATTATCATACTGATACAGGGTAATCCGGTTGTTTTCTGCCCTTGCACTATCTTTACGTGCTACTTCCGTTAGGCGGTTTCTGCTATCATACCGATAGGTTTCCTCTTGACTTCCATACTTTCTTAACGCACGGTTGCCTGCACTGTCATAGGCAAAGCTTTCCTCTTTACCGTCTGCATACTGTACTCCAGCTATTCTCTGTAGGGGGTCATAGATATATCTTGTAGCTTGGGTGAGTGGTACTTGTTCTGGTAACTTTCCTTGCAATTTCGCTTGTCCAGTTGCCAATCCACCAAATACCTGTCCGCCCCCTGTCTCTCCTATTCTACCATAATCTCCCACTCCCTGTAAATCCCCCACACTTAACTCTCTCATATCCTGTTTTAAGATACGGTTTCCGTTATAGTCATAGGCATAGCGGTAGGCAAAGAGCTTTTCTCCTGTCCTTGTGGTGGTAGTAATACTGGCTGGATTTTTATCCCTGTCATAGGTATATTCTGTGGTAACTCCATTGGCAAACCTTGCCTGTGCCAATGTATTATCAACATGATAACCATAGGTTACCAGCAGATTTCCGTTATCCATTACCTTTGCCACACGGTTGACTTCATCATAGGCATACTCTGTCTTTTTCCCGGTTGCATCTAAGATTCCTGCCACATTGCCGGACTTGGTATAGCTGTATTGCAGGGCAAGCTTGTGGTTGACATATTTGGTCTTTACACTTCCGCTTGGTGTATAATCATACTGGTACTGTACACCTCCTCCGGTTGCTTCTGTCAGCTGCCCTTCTGTATTGTACTGGTACCCATAGATGAGACCACTCTTTTCTTCCTTCTTATACACTAACTGGTCGTCTATGTTTAACTTATAGACAATGCTGTTCTGGTTTCGGTCTATCTGTTTTGCCAGTCTGCCTTGTTTGTCATAGAAGAACTGCTCTTTTTCTCCCGTTTGGTCTAGGATTTCCCCTAGCTGGTTAAAGCTGTTATAGCAGTAGGTTATAATTCCACCCTTGCCGTCTGTGGTGGTGGTGATATTTCCGGCGTAATCATAGGTATACTGTTCTTCACTTCCATCCGGTTTATGGATACGTACAATTCTTCCCCAATCGTCCAGCTGATAGAGGGTGCGATTCCCTTCACCATCTCTTATTCCCGTTATATTTCCTCTGGCATCGTAAGTGAATGACTGGCTGACCGGATTGTTTTGGTGTGGCTGGCTTAAGGTATCGTTTTGATTTACAGAGTCACTTTGTTCCCTTGCCTGTATTACTTCCCCAGTCGCAATACTCTGGATTCTTCCGCCGATGTCATACTGGTATTCTACCAGTGTCCCCATTTCATCTCCTTTACGGATTAACTGTCCTACCTTATTATACTGGTTGTATTCTTCTAAGTATCCGAGAGCATTCCGTACCGATTCCATTCGTCCAAAAGCATCGTAGGTAAAGGTGGTTCCTGTTCCATCATCCAGTTCTTCCCTATAGTTATCCGGACTTACGGCTTTTATCAGGCTGTTGTTCTTGTCATAGAAATATCTAGTGACATTTCCTTCCTCATCGGTCTGCTTGATAAGGTTATTCCTATAGTCATAGACGTATTCCTTGCTGTCACCCTTGGTATTGGTCTGTTTAATAAGATTTCCGGCTTTATCATATTCATAGGATAACACACGGTGGATGCCATTGGCTTTATCAAGGTGTTCTTCTTTTGTTATGCGGTCTAATAAGTCATAGTCTCTTCGGATTACATACCCTTCCGGTGTTAGAATCTCTGTCACGATTTCTACTGACTATTTACTTGTTCGTTCTGATAATCCAAAAAGGATATAGCAATGAGCTAGATTATACAAGATAATCTAGCTCATTGCATTTAATTTATACTAAATATTTTATTGTGATATTTTACCTCTGCTTAAAAAAATCAATATTCATTTGACCAATTTTTACATTTACATATTGTTCTTTCGTACTTTCAATCGCAGTCCATTGTTCAGCTAAAGATATAATAACATCTTCATTTATTTTTGTAAATGCTTCATTGTTCCAATTTTCCCACATTTCATCAAAATCATTTGGTAAATTAATACCTAATTGTTTTTCAGTATTAGTTATTGCACCGCTACTAAATATTCTGTCCTCATCATAAAAATAAGCACGTTCTATCTCGCCATTAATCAATCTTGCAAAACCATGTGCCTCAGAAACCCTGTGTGTAAAGAACAAGTGTACTTCTTTAAACGCCGTAGCAAGATTGTGCAGTATGTTTTCATCATATGTCAACTGTTCTATACTATTTCCAAGCAAATAAGTTAAATCTTTAGTAGTATATGACCATACTAGTACGCTATTGTTACCATAAGCCCTTATTACTTTAAGTCCTTCTTCAAACGATATGTCAGACACTTCTTTTAAAAAAAGCACTTCTAAAACCTGTTCAATTGGTGCTTTAATTGTTAACCAAGAGCTTTTATAGCCAATCCCTCTAGGAAGGTTATCACCTATCATTTCCATTCTCCCATTATTGTTTGTCATTTTGATAACTTAATTCTTCTTGATATTCCCTTTCTGTAACTGAATTAAAGTAATCGGCAAAGTTATTTTGAATTTTAGTCTCATTTTTATTAAGCATATCATATTTTATAACAGGGCATTCACCATTTGAAAGATTAGCAGTATCTAAACACAAAATGTACTCTTCGTCCTCTGTTCTTATTTTTGCAACAACTATATGCTTATTTGATATATTTAATTCTTTTCTAAATTTTTTCGTTTTCTCTTTTGCACTTGAATAATCTTCATTTTCGATTCCAAATGTATATGTGCCTGATAACCCACCTTCTCCAAATTTTCTCAAGAATTCTTTGTAACTTTTAGGTAACTCAACTTCCAAGTCCTCACTTAACTTTTCGATTAATTCTTCCGCAACACCACCAGTAAAAAAGGCTCCTGTCATTTTCTTTGTTTTTTCAAGTAATACTTCATCAATCACAATATATCCTCCTATCCTGTTCAATTAATCACATTCCATTATCTTTACTAGAACAACAACCTAGTACTGTATTATGTCTAATACTTATATATTTATTTTGCATTTCCCAGTAGTTTTCTTCCTTAATTCCTGCTCAATCTCATCTTTTAGCTTTTGACCATTTTTACCTGTATTTAATTCAATATCTAAAATCTTATCTACGCTTTCACCATTTATCGTTATCTTGATATTTTCTATATCATTATAGTATTTTGCCAACTGGTCTGTAACCGCATTAATATCAACTACTCGCTTCCCATTAGCATCTATTTTAGTATAAGTACTACAATAAACATTCATAGATTTTACACTAATTACACAGGTTTCATTAGCCAAATCAATCACTGGAAATTTTCCATTAAATCCTTCTCCAATTTGTATATATTGATTTTTTCCAGCTTCAGCAATAATATTTTCTATATTTTTACCTCTATCAGTATGCTTTTTGTTATTAAATTCTTTAGCAATAAAATCATTATTAACTTTAGGAACACCTCCTATGTTTGTCAAATCTTTTGTCACGCTACTTTTGATAGTAATTTTTAAATACTCTCCAGTTCTATAATTTGCAGAACCAATGTTCTCACCATTAATTTCTATATTTCTATCTCTATATGTTACCGCACCATACCCACTAGGGTCTAAGTACATCACTGGATTATTCGCACAATACGCATACAGATTCAATCCATCCCCTCTGTACACATCCTCTTGTGTGAATCTTGCTACCTGTGGGTTATAAAACCTTGCTCTTAAGTAGTACTGACTGGTTATGGCATCGTATTGCTCCCCATTATACGTATAACGGTTCCTTACGATTTCTTCCGCTGTTGTCAATGAACCAAAGGCATCATACCCATAGCGGTTTAGGACTTGTCCGTCTTCCCCTGTGATATATTCCGTATCTCCATGCTCATTCCAGTGGAAGTATCGGTAGCCATCCCCCTCCTGTTTTAGGCTGTCACTTGCGATGATTCCATAGCCTAATACAATACGGTTTGTGGTTTGGTTACTTTCATCCTGCTCGGATAGTACTTTCCATCCATTCGTGATAAAGTTTGTCCGTTCTCCGTTTTCTGCGATACCATATCTGAGATTCTCTGCATCATAGAAGTTTTCCTGTGTCTGGACTGCCGTTGGCGTTTCTTTCTCATTTCCAAAGTACTCTACCGTTACTTTTCTGGTCTTGTTAAAGCCATCGTACTCATAATGGCTGGTTTGTAACAGACTTTCTTTCCCTTCTTTATTAGATAAAAAACCTGATTCCGGCATGGAATTGGAAGGATTGAAAACCATCTGGCTTGTTGTATATCCTCTGGTTTCTTCCAGTAAGGTATTCCCCTGATTATCATACTGATACAGGGTAATCCGGTTGTTTTCTGCTCTTGTACTATCTTTACGGATTAATTCCGTTAGGCGGTTTCTGCTGTCATACTGGTAGGCTTCCTCTATATTTCCGTACTTTCGTAAAGCCCGGTTGCCTGCACTATCATAAGCAAACCTTTCCTCCTTGCCGTCTGCATAGCTTACTCCGGCTATCCTTTGTAGAGGGTCATAGGTGTATGTGGTGGCTTGGGATATTGGGGCTTGTCCCCCTGTCTCTCCTATTCTACCATAATCCCCCACTCCCTGTAAATCCCCCACACTTAACTCTCTCATATCCTGTTTTAAGATACGGTTTCCGTTATAGTCATAGGCATAGCGGTAGGCAAAGAGCTTCTCTCCTGTCTTTGTAGTGGTAGTGATGCTGGCTGGATTTTTATCCTTATCATAGGTATATTCTGCGGTAATTCCATTGGCAAACCTTGCCTGTGCCAGCGTATTATCCACATGATAACCATAGGTTACCAGCAGCTTTCCGTTATCCATTACCTTTGCCACACGGTTAGCTTCATCATAGGCATACTCCGTCTTTTTCCCGGTTGCATCTAAGATTCCTGCCACATTACCGGACTTGGTATAGCTGTATTGCAGGGCAAGCTTATGGTTGACATATTTGGTCTTTACACTTCCGCTTGGTGTATAATCATACTGGTACTGTACACCTCCTCCGGTTGCTTCTGTCAGCTGCCCTTCTGTATTGTACTGGTACCCATAGATGAGGCCACTCTTTTCTTCCTTCTTATACACTAACTGGTTGTCTATATTCAGCTTGTATACAATGCTGTTCTGGTTTCGGTCTATCTGTTTTGCCAGTCTGCCTTGTTTGTCATAGAAGAACCGCTCTTTTTCTCCCGTTTGGTCTAGGATTTCCCCTAACTGGTTAAAGCTGTTATAGCGGTAGGTTATAATTCCCCCCTTGCCGTCTGTGGTGGTGGTGATATTTCCGGCGTAATCATAGGTATAGTGTTCTTCACTTCCATCTGGTTTGTGAAGGCTTTCAATTCTTCCCCAATCATCCAGCTGATAGAGGGTGCGATTCCCTTCACCATCTCTTATTCCCGTTATATTTCCTCTGGCATCGTAAGTGAATGACTGGCTGACCGGATTGTTTTGAAGTACCTGACTTATACTTGGGGATGTCGAGTTGGTAGAGGTAGGATTCCTCTTATCAAAGTATTCCGTCTTAGCAGATTCCCTTGCCTTCATCACTTCCCCAGTCGTAATACTCTGGATTCTTCCGCCGATGTCATACTGGTATTCTACCAGTGTCCCCGTTTCATCTCCTTTACGGATTAACTGTCCTGCCTTATTATACTGGTTGTATTCCTCCAGATAGCCAAGGGCATTCCGTACCGACTCCATTCGTCCAAAAGCATCGTAGGTAAAGGTGGTCCCTGTTCCGTCATCCAGTTCTTCCCTGTAGTTATCCGGACTTACTGCTTTTATCAGGCTGTTATTCTTATCATAGAAATATCTGGTGACATTTCCTTCCTCATCGGTCTGCTTGATAAGGTTATTCCTATAGTCATAGACGTATTCCTTGCTGTCCCCCTTGGTATTGGTCTGTTTAATAAGATTTCCAGCTTTATCATATTCATAGGATAACACACGGTGGATGCCGTTTGCTTTATCAAGGTGTTCTTCTTTTGTTATGCGGTCTAATAAGTCATAGTCTCTTTTTATTACATACCCTTCCGGTGTCAGAATCTCTGTCACATTGCCGTTCTTATCATAGTTAAACTTTGTGATACAAAAAGCCTTTTCCATGTAGGGATTGTCTTTTTCTACGGTATCCTTAAAGTCTACTGCCGCTTTTACCTGACTAAGCCGTCCTGCCTTGTCATAAACAAACCAGGTGAGCTTATACGTATTCTCATTGATTCTGGCTTTCTCCATGGTACGGTTGTTTAAGCTGTCATAAGCATACTCCATGGCTGCACCCAGGCTGTCACTCACACGAACCAGACGGTTTCTCTTATCGTATTCAAAATAAATGGAATGGTACTTTGTGGGATAACCGTATTCTGACACTGCTTCCGGGCTATGTTTTTCTACCACACAGTTTCCTGCCAAATCGTATTCATACACCGTCAGGTTGTATAAAATAGCACCTTTCTTCGGCTCTGTCATTTGGGTATTAACGTTAGAAACCAACTCTGACGCATAAGCCGTTATCTCAGGCGTACGCACAATCTCTACCGGTTCTCTTTTTTCTAACAGCCAGCCAGCCTGATTATACTGATACAGGATTCCATACCGTTCTTCATCCGTATCTCCATACGTATACCCCTCTGCATTGATATCCTTGACCAGTCTTCCCTTTTTATCGTATACGAATCTTCTTACTACAGTACCCTCCGTATCCATGACCTCCTGTAGTCGGTTCTGGCTGTCATAGGTATAGGAAATCCCTTCTCCTGCCTCTACAGCTCGTTCCTCCACATGCTCTTCTCGGCTCTTTCCCTGTAAAAAGTCCCTTCTTCCGTTGATTTCCTCCTGTACTGCCTGCTTTGCCTGCTCGATTGCTTTTTCATAGGCTTCTGGCTGTATTACCTTTACGATATTTCCCTGCTTGTCCGTTACATACCGTCTTATGCCTCCTGCGGGAGTGATTTCTTTTACTTTATACTGACGCTTATCATAGACATACTCCATGCCTGGTCCGTCATGGGTTAGGATATCATAGCCGTTTGGATGGATGTCCTTTATGATATTGCCGTCCATATCCCGCCTTAAGGCATGAATGCTTCCGTAAGGATCTCTGCTTTCAATCAAACGGTCTAAATAATCATAGCGGTAGGCAAAGCCCTGCTCCTGTTCATACTCTCGGTAGGCATTTGGCGGTACTACCTTTAAGATATTTCCCGTTGCTCCAATGGTCTTTCTGGTGGTATTACCCAGCGCATCCGTAATCCGGTTTACTTCTCCGGTCTCCGAATAGCCGAATTCCACCGTTCCATAGTCTGAGGTGATGGTCTTTCTTCTTCCGGCATGGTCATATTCATAGGTGAATACTTCTCCTTCTGCTGTAATCCATTTGGTGGGATGATAAATGCTCTTATCTTCGTAGACGTAGGTTTCGGTATGTCCCAAATCGTTGGTTTTGGTTAACATTCTTCCCTTACTGTCATAGGTCTTTCTGGTCGTAAGATAGGTCTCTTCTGTCAGGTATTCCTTCTCCATAACAGGATGTAGTCTATCATCGTATTCATACTCTATTCTTGTACCGTTCGTATCCGTCACCCGAACCAGCTTATTCTTTTCATTGTATTCGTATCTGGTAACTAGACCGTCCGGTAGTTTTTCCTCGATTACCTGTCCGTATACATTATAGGTGCGGTAGGTGGTGTTGCCGTTCTTATCGGTTTCCAGAATACGATTGCCGCAGGCATCATACCCGTAGTACTCCTCCACCCCGTCTCCGTACTCCATACGGATAATTTGCTTTTCCCTGTCATAGGTATAGCGCTCGGTTCTGCCGGTATCGCTAAAGGTAAATACTGTCTGCCGTTTTTCATCCTCATAGGTAATAGTACAATCATTTCCATCCGGATAGCTTTGCTTTACGACCCTGCCGGTTTTATCAAAGGTATTACTGATAAATTCCCTGCCGTCCTCTCCTTTTACCGTAAGCAGATGTCCCATATTGTCATAGCCGTATTCCTGAATTCCGATGCTTGGATAATGTACTTTTACCAGACGGTTATCTGCATATTCATAGCGTACCTTTCTCTTACCCTGGTCGATAAGGGATACAATCCGCCCGTGCTCATAGGTAAATCGTAGGGTTCGCCCGCCCGGTGATGTGATTTTTGAGAGTTCAAAATAGTCCGGTTTTCTTCTTAAGACTTCTTCCCCTCTCTCCTTTGCTTCCGCCTCTTCCTCTAACCACTCTTCCAGGGCATAGCTTACCCGGTAGGGAATCGCAAACTCGCCGTCATACATGGCTTTTAACCGTCCATTGCTGTTATACACATATCTACGGTAATTGCCCCCTTCTCTTGAGACTAAGGAGAAACTTCCCTCCTCTAAATCATGGGTCAGGGTAAAGAGCTGGCTGCCACCCTTTTCATTTTCCCAGGATGGCTCATCCTTTATACCCTCCTTTAAGACGAAGGTTTCCATATGGGTATCCGGTAAGACAGCACTGATTTTACAGGTATCATGAGCCGTTAAAAAGGTTTCATAGGTGTGAACCCACCCCGTACCAAAGGCACCCTCATAGGTCAGGACAGAATCATATCGTCTGGAGAATAAAAACTCACCATATAAATCATCACTGGAGATATCCTTTTTATAATAGAATAGATTACCTCTGGCACAATCGACTGGGTCGCAGGAATATTTGGCATTCATAATCAGGCTTCGCACAAAGGTCTGTCCCAATCTTTGGTAATCAAAGTCTGTCTTTAAGTCACGGCCTTCATATAGAATATCCCATACCTGCATTCCGGCATCCAGTCCCGTATCCAGTGCAATGTCTGTGGCTGCTGACCAGAACTTATTGCCAATCCTGCCAGACACTAAGGAACTGATGGATTCCTGTACCAGGTTCTGGGCAAAGTTTTTAAAGCTTAGATTACCGGAGGCTAAGTCATACAGCGTACCGGAAGCCATCTGCTGTAAGAATCGCATACCAGTCTTTGAAACGATGCTTTCGCAGTTGCCAAGCTTGCCAATGGGGCCTGTTAGGCTGGTAATCATACAAGCAGTTCCAAAGTCGTTTAGCAAATCCTTCCAGTTCGAATCAATCCTGCCATCGGGAATCAAATCAAACCCAAGGGTAACGGCTGTGTTAATGGCACCTCCGATTAGTACCCCTGGCCCTGCAAAGAGGATGCTGCCCGCAATGCAAAAGCCGTTCTTTAATACGGTATAGTAGGGGTCTGGAATAACCGCCTTTATAAAGTTATTGGCAGGGGTTGACCAGTCACCAGATTCCGCCAGTGCTTTACCACTCAAAAAGAGGAAAGGAGTAATGAATCCAATGTTTTAGCTAAATGACATCAGTATTAATTCTACTACTCTTTCCTCTTACTTTTTGGGTTTATTGAAAATGGTTCTATGTTAATAAATATATTTATAAGTCTTTGAAAAAATACTTACAAACTAGTTTCTTCTCATTTTATAATTATCTGATTTTCACTACAATACAAGGTAAGGTTTGAACCTGTTGTAAATCCATGACTTAAAAGCCATTGCCCTTTAAATTTGATTTCTGGAATTTCTGTATAGATTCTTTTTTCATAATCCTTTTTAAATGTTTTGTATATTTTATGTTTTCTTTTCTCCATGATTAACCTCCTTTATAAAATGGTAATAAACTGGTAACAAAAGTAGAATTCAATTTTACATTTTTGTTAGTTTGTGATATTGTAAATACACAAAGTATTATACCAGAACAACATATAATGTTTTGTCAATGCGTTTTAAATATTTTTAAAAGAGGATGCTCATGGCTAATTTTTCAGATAGATTAAAAGAATTACGAAAAGACAAACATCTAACACAGGTAAATATGGCTTCATTTTTGGAATGTACAGAACAACATTACCAGAGATTAGAATATGGTAAAGTTACACCAAACGCAAACATGATTATAAAACTTGCTGATTTTTTTGATGTTTCTGCCGACTACTTGCTTGGACGATCTGACAATCGTGATACACTTTAATATGGCTGGCTTATTTATAAATAAGCCAGCCAGTTCTTATAAAAACCTATACTTTTAAACTAAATTACGGTTAAGCCGTCGGCTTTCATAAAATATTATTAAATTCAATTCCAATAATTACTGTCTGCTATCTTTTCTA
This sequence comes from Anaerocolumna cellulosilytica, assembly GCF_014218335.1. Taxonomy (GTDB): domain Bacteria; phylum Bacillota; class Clostridia; order Lachnospirales; family Lachnospiraceae; genus Anaerocolumna; species Anaerocolumna cellulosilytica. Next base: position 3,732,755 of record NZ_AP023367.1, read on the forward strand.
AAAACTCTTGAAGAGAATTCGCAATTACTTCATTAGCAAAAAATATTCTACTTTGAGTACTCTCATTTAATTCTATAGATGCATAAATCCTTCGTTAATCTCAAAAAATATCATAGCCGTTTCTTCTAAATAAACAGTTTTCTTACAGGGGACTGTCTTATATGTATATCTCCTTGATGCTCATCTAGAAATTTTTGTAGATGCTTGAATGATTGCCACCATAATTGTTCTCAATTACATGATGTGCATTATAAAATCCTCCCTATTTTTATTGACAACATTTAAGATTCACCAAATTATAACCTTTATCTTATTATCAAGAATATTAAAACCTAATTGTACCTTCTCTAATCTTTTGTAGAAATTCTCCAAAGTGAGATGCAACTGCAAACGTTTCTTCAAATTCAGGTTCTGTGCCTTTTACAACAGCACCATTTGATAAATCAATGGCATAAAAAGTATATCCATTTTCAACAGACATAACAATTGGTATATGTTTATCCCACCATTCTGTAATATCTGAACTCCATTCTTCATCATCTTCGGCAGCTTCTAAACTTATAGATTCAAATTCATTCCAACTAAATGCTATTCCACTTGTATCATTAAATTCATCTTCGCAAATAAACCATGATTTTTCATTTGGTGATATGCCTTGCTTAACTTTCTGTAAAAAACTTAAATACTCTTTAGGGAGATTTTTATATCTATTCAAAATTTTTACATTTAAAGTTAATATCTCGTCATCATTTTTAGTTATTAATTGCCACTTGTTATCTAATGCCCACTTTATAAAGTTATTGATCTCATTATTCATAGTTCCTCCTAATATCACAGTTGTTTTTTTATTTTATTAATAACACGCCTTTGTAAGCCAGTTACTTTACTATGTGTTTTATTCTTAACCTTAGCGGTTTCACCTGTGTGTGTAAGTTCTTGACCCAATGGCCCTCCTAATGCCAAACCATGTGGATGATGTCCGCCACTTTCACCTGCTTTCTTTCTTATTTCGTTCACTTCATCAGTTGTTCTATAAAAAACATCTGTACTATCAGGGTCAATTCCCCACCACTCAGGTTTATTTTTATACCAATCTGTAACCTCACTAAGTAAGTCTTGCTCTCCTGATAACCACTCTGACAATGTCTTGGTCTTTTTAGTGCTTTGATCATCTGGTTGCTTTTTCTGTCCCTCTGGTTCCCCAGGCTTTGGACACTTACTCTTACCATCATACCCACTCGGGTCTTCATACATCACCGGATTATTCGCACAATACGCATACAGATTCAATCCATCCCCTCTGTACACATCCTCTTGCGTGAATCTTGCTACCTGTGGGTTATAAAACCTTGCTCTTAAGTAATACTGACTGGTTATGGCATCGTATTGCTCCCCATTATACGTATAACGGTTTCTTACGATTTCCTCCGCCGTTGTCAGTGATCCAAAAGCATCATATCCATAGCGGTTTAGAACCTGCCCATCCTTATCTGTGATATATTCCGTGTCCCCATGCTCATTCCAGTGGAAATATCGGTAAGTATCCCCCTCCTGTTTTAAGCTGTCGCTTGCGATAATACCATAGCCTAAGACAATACGGTTTGTGGTTTGGTTGCTTTCGTCCTGCTCAGATAGTACTTTCCAGCCATTGGTGATAAAGTTTGTCCGTTCTCCGTTTTCTGTGATACCATATCTTAGATTCTCTGCATCATAGAAGTTTTCCTGTGTCTGGACTGCCGTTGGCGTTTCTTTCTCATTTCCAAAGTACTCTACCGTTACTTTTCTGGTCTTGTTAAAGCCATCGTACTCATAATGGCTGGTTTGTAACAGACTTTCTTTCCCTTCTTTATTAGATAAAAAACCTGATTCCGGCATGGAATTGGAAGGATTGAAAACCATCTGGCTTGTTGTATATCCTCTGGTTTCTTCCAGTAAGGTATTCCCCTGATTATCATACTGATACAGGGTAATCCGGTTGTTTTCTGCTCTTGTACTATCTTTACGGATTAATTCCGTTAGGCGGTTTCTGCTGTCATACTGGTAGGCTTCCTCTATATTTCCGTACTTTCGTAAAGCCCGGTTGCCTGCACTATCATAAGCAAACCTTTCCTCCTTGCCGTCTGCATAGCTTACTCCGGCTATCCTTTGTAGAGGGTCATAGGTGTATGTGGTGGCTTGGGATATTGGGGCTTGTCCCCCTGTCTCTCCTATTCTACCATAATCCCCCACTCCCTGTAAATCCCCTGACGTTAACGCTCTCATATCCTGTTTTACGATACGGTTTCCGTTATAGTCATAGGCATAGCGGTAGGCAAAGAGCTTTTCTCCTGTCCTTGTGGTGGTAGTAATACTGGCTGGATTTTTATCCCTGTCATAGGTATATTCTGTGGTAATTCCATTGGAAAACCTTGCCTGTGCCAGTGTATTATCCACATGATAACCATAGGTTACCAGCAGATTTCCGTTATCCATTACCTTTGCCACACGGTTGACTTCATCATAGGCATACTCTGTCTTTTTCCCGGTTGCATCTAAGATTCCTGCCACATTGCCGGACTTGGTATAGCTGTATTGCAGGGCAAGCTTGTGGTTGACATATTTGGTCTTTACACTTCCGCTTGGTGTATAATCATACTGGTACTGTACACCTCCTCCGGTTGCTTCTGTCAGCTGCCCTTCTGTATTGTACTGGTACCCATAGATGAGACCACTCTTTTCTTCCTTCTTATACACTAACTGGTCGTCTATGTTTAACTTATAGACAATGCTGTTCTGGTTTCGGTCTATCTGTTTTGCCAGTCTGCCTTGTTTGTCATAGAAGAACTGCTCTTTTTCTCCCGTTTGGTCTAGGATTTCCCCTAGCTGGTTAAAGCTGTTATAGCAGTAGGTTATAATTCCACCCTTGCCGTTTGTGGTGGTGGTGATATTTCCGGCATAGTCATAGGTATACTGTTCTTCACTTCCATCTGGTTTATGGATACGTACAATTCTTCCCCAATCGTCCAGTTTGTATATGGTGCGATTCCCTTCACCATCTCTTATTCCCGTTATATTTCCTCTGGCATCGTAAGTGAATGACTGGCTGACCGGATTGTTTTGGTGTGGCTGGCTTAAGGTAACGTTTTGATTTACAGAGTCACTTTGTCCCCTTGCCTGTATTACTTCCCCAGTCGTAATACTCTGGATTCTTCCGCCGATGTCATACTGGTATTCTACCAGTGTCCCCGTTTCATCCCCTTTACGGATTAGTTGTCCTACCTTATTATACTGGTTATATTCTTCCAAGTATCCAAGGGCATTCCGTATCGATTCCATTCGTCCAAAGGCATCATAGGTAAAGGTTGTCCCCTTTCCGTCATCCAGTTCTTCCTTATAATTATCCGGACTTACTGCTTTTATCAGGCTGTTATTCTTATCATAGAAATATCTGGTGACATTCCCTTCCTCATCGGTCTGCTTGATAAGGTTATTCCGATAGTCATAGACGTATTCCTTGCTGTCACCCTTGGTATTGGTCTGTTTAATAAGATTTCCAGCTTTATCATATTCATAGGATAACACACGGTGGATGCCGTTTGCTTTATCAAGGTGTTCTTCTTTTGTTATGCGGTCTAATAAGTCATAGTCTCTTTTTATTACATACCCTTCCGGTGTCAGAATCTCTGTCACATTGCCGTTCTTATCATAGTTAAACTTTGTGATACAGAAAGCCTTCTCCATGTAGGGATTGTCTTTTTCTACGGTATCCTTAAAGTCTACTGCCGCTTTTACCTGACTAAGCCGTCCTGCCTTGTCATAAACAAACCAGGTGAGCTTATACGTATTCTCATTGATTCTGGCTTTCTCCATGGTACGGTTGTTTAAGCTGTCATAAGCATACTCCATGGCTGCACCCAGGCTGTCACTCACACGAACCAGACGGTTTCTCTTATCGTATTCAAAATAAATGGAATGGTACTTGGTGGGATAACCGGATTCTGACACTGTTTCCGGGCTATGTTTTTCTACCACACAGTTTCCTGCCAAATCGTATTCGTATACCGTCAGGTTGTATAAAATAGCACCTTTCTTCGGCTCTGTCATTTGGGTATTAACGTTAGAAACCACCTCTGACGCATAAGCCGTTATCTCAGGCGTACGCACAATCTCTACCGGTTCTCTTTTTTCTAACAGCCAGCCAGCATGATTATATTTGTACAGGATTCCATACCGTTCTTCATCCGTATCTCCATACGTATACCCCTCTGCATTGATATCCTTGACCAGTCTTCCCTTTTTATCGTATACGAATCTTCTTACTACAGTACCCTCCGTATCCCTGACCTCTTGTAACCGGTTCCGGCTGTCATAGGTGTAAGAAATCCCTTCTCCTGCCTCTACAGCTCGTTCCTCCACATGCTCTTCTCGGCTCTTTCCCTGTAAAAAGTCCCTTCTTCCGTTGATTTCCTGATGTACCAACTGCTTCGCCTGCTCGATTGCTTTTTCATAGGCTTCTGGCTGTATTACCTTTACGATATTTCCCTGCTTATCCGTTACATACCGTCTGATACCTCCTGCCGGATTGATATCCTTTATTTTATACTGACGCTTATCATAGACATACTCCATGCCTGGTCCGTCATGGGTTAGGATATCATAGCCGTTTGGATGGATGTCCTTTATGATATTGCCGTCCATATCCCGCCTTAAGGCATGAATGCTTCCGTAAGGGTCTCTGCTTTCAATCAAACGGTCTAAATAATCATAGCGGTAGGCAAAGCCCTGCTCCTGTTCATACTCTCGGTAGGCATTTGGCGGTACTACCTTTAAGATATTTCCCGTTGCTCCAATGGTCTTTCTGGTGGTATTACCCAGCGCATCCGTAATCCGGTTTACTTCTCCTGTTTCTGAATAGCCGAATTCCACCGTTCCATAGTCTGAGGTAATGGTCTTTCTTCTTCCGGCATGGTCGTATTCATAGGTGAATACTTCTCCTTCTGCTGTAATCCATTTGGTGGGATGATAAATGCTCTTATCTTCGTAGACATAGGTTTCTGTATGTCCCAAATCGTTGGTTTTGGTTAACATTCTTCCCTTACTGTCATAGGTCTTTCTGGTCGTAAGATAAGTCTCTTCTGTCAGGTATTCCTTCTCCATAACAGGATGTAGTCTAGCATCGTATTCATACTCTATCCTTGTACCGTTCGTATCCGTCACCCGAACCAGCTTATTCTTTTCATTGTATTCATATCTGGTAACCAGACCGTCCGGTTGTTTTTCCTCGATTACCTGTCCGTATACATTATAGGTGCGGTAGGTGGTGTTGCCGTTCTTATCGGTTTCCAGAATACGATTGCCGCAGGCATCATACCCGTAGTGCTCCTCCACCCCGTCTCCGTACTCCGTACGAATAATCTGTTTTTCCCTGTCATAGGTATAGCGCTCGGTTCTGCCGGTATCGCTAAAGGTAAATAATGTCTGCCGTTTTTCATCCTCATAGGTAATAGTACAATCATTTCCGTCCGGATAGCTTTGCTTTACGACCCTGCCGGTTTTATCAAAGGTATTGTTTATAAATTCTCTGCCGTCCTCTCCTTTTACCGTAAGCAGATGTCCCATGTCATCATAGCCGTATTCCTGAATTCCTATACTTGGATAATGTACTTTTACCAGACGGTTATCTGCATATTCATAGCGTACCTTTCTCTTACCCTGGTCGATAAGGGATACAATCCGCCCGTGCTCATAGGTAAATCGTAGGGTTCGCCCTCCCGGTGATGTGATTTTTGAGAGTTCAAAATAGTCCGGTTTTCTTCTTAAGACTTCTTCTCCTCTCTCCTTTGCTTCCTCCTCTTCCTCTAACCACTCTTCCAGGGCATAGCTTACCCGATAAGGAATTGCAAACTCCCCGTCATATATGGCTTTTAACCGTCCATTGCTGTTATACACATATTTACGGTAATTGCCCCCTTCTCTTGAGACTAAGGAGAAGCTTCCCTCCTCTAAATCATGGGTCAGGGTAAAGAGCTGGCTGCCACCCTTTTCATTTTCCCAGGATGGCTCATCCTTTATACCTTCCTTTAAGACGAAGGTTTCCATATGGGTATCCGGTAAAACAGCACTGATTTTACAGGTATCATGAGCCGTTAAAAAGGTTTCATAGGTGTGAACCCAGCCTGTACCAAAGGCACCCTCATAGGTCAGGACAGAATCATACCGTCTGGAGAATAAAAACTCACCATATAAATCATCACTGGAGATATCCTTTTTATAATAGAATAGATTACCTCTGGCACAATCGACTGGGTCACAGGAATATTTAGCATTCATAATCAGGCTTCGCACAAAGGTCTGTCCCAGTCTTTGGTAATCAAAGTCCGTCTTTAGGTCGCCTCCTGCCGCCAGAATATCCCATGCCTGCATTCCGGCATCCAGTCCCGTATCCAGTGCAATGTCTGTGGCTGCTGACCAGAACTTATTGCCAATCCTGCCAGACACTAAGGAACTGATGGATTCCTGTACCAGATTCTGGGCAAAGTTTTTAAAGCTTAGATTACCGGAGGCTAAGTCATACAGCGTACCGGAAGCCATCTGCTGTAAGAATCGCATACCAGTCTTTGAAACGATGCTTTCGCAGTTGCCAAGCTTGCCAATGGGGCCTGTTAGGCTGGTAATCATACAAGCAGTTCCAAAGTCGTTTAGCAAGTCCTTCCAGTTCGAATCAATCCTGCCATCGGGAATCAAATCAAACCCAAGGGTAAAGGCTGTGTTAATGGCACCTCCGATTAGTACCCCTGGCCCTGCAAAGAGGATGCTGCCCGCAATGCAAAAGCCGTTCTTTAATACGGTATAGTAGGGGTCTGGAATGACGTCCTTTATAAAGTTATTGGCAGGGGTTGACCAGTCACCGGATTCCGCCAGTGCTTTACCACTCATACCCTCATGCATTTCTGCCGCTCCGAATGCCGCCATGCCAACACCAACAACAACTACACCAGCCGTCGCTCCTGCTGATAGGGTAGCTCCTGCTGCCACAACTGCCAACGCTGCTCCACCAGTTGCTACTGTGGCTACTGCTAAAGCTGCACCTGCTGCCAGCATGAGCAAGCCTTTACCAAAAGCCGCCCTCGCTTCCTTCTTCCGCTGTATCAGGGTATTGGTAATATTTTGATTTTGTTCTTCTGCCGCCGCTTGCTCCTGTGCCACCAGCTCTGCATCATCATAAGAAACCGCAGGAGGTTTACCGGGACCTGTGGTATCATGATGAATAGAGGCTGTAGCATAGAGCTGGGTTACTCCCTTGATTGCCGTAAAATGGTCGTCAATCGGTACTATATCTGTTAACGCACCACCTCCCTGATATCTGGTCATAAATAAAGTATCGTTTGCTGTCAGACTCAGGCTTTTACAAATAATCTCCTTGGCATCCTTACTTAAAGGTGCACCCAGTGCTTTTCCAAAGTTAATATCCTCTCCGGTCATGGTAATATTTTTTCCTGCTACCTTTACCGTACCATCCTTACCCAAAGAAATTTTAATTTGATTGTCGTCATGAGGCGTCAAGGTAATCGCTGCGGGTGTTAAGTCCACACTGACACCACTGTCATTGCTTAGTGATTTATTCCTGGGATTCTCTGTCTTTCCGGCTCTTTTTGCTCCTGCTGCCGCACTTCGAAGAGAATTAACTGCAATAGCCTCCCATTCTCTTCCGGTAGGAAAGTATAGATGTATCTTGGCACCTGCCACCGGCATACAGTAATAGGCTTTCGATTCAATCGCATAGGTAAAGAAATGGTCCTCTTTCCCATTGTCGTAACCGTCATCCTCATCTATCTCAAGGTTTAAAGATACCGTATTGCCCACACATTTTTTTACCGTTCCCACCAGACTGACACCTTGCAATGCCTTGTTGTCCTCATATCTCGCACGTATCGCCTCCGGCCACCTGACAATATACTGATAATACAAATCCCCCTTTTCCACAAAAGCTTCTACATGGGTAACCATAAGGCGGATATGATTTAACTTTACCAAGGTTCCTACGGGAAAGTAGCGTCCTCCAAGAAATGAAAAGGTAGTGAAAAACAACTCATTCATGGTGCTTTTCTCTTCACCGCTGGCTAAAAACCCTTGATTACCGTTTTTCTGTGCCTCTTCCTCTTTTTTCATCTTAGGGATGGAAATACTGGTAAAGCTTTGGTAATAATCCTTCATGCAGGCTTTTAAATCCCTTGCAGTAGAAAGCTCTCTAGACTCTGCTTCCATCATCTTCTCAGAAGCCGGTCTGCCAAGGGTAAATCTTGGTGTCGTTCCGGTACAATCCGGTGTAACCACTGCTTCAAAAAGAGACGCCAGCCTTTTTATAAATTCCCAGTCCGTTTCCTGATACTGAATAATTGGAAAGTCTGCCACACGGCTGGTTTCAATATTCTCAATCATATCAGCTCCGGGATAATCCTTTATGACAGCACGAAATATCTCACGGTATGTAATACCCTTCTTAAAGAAGGAACGGCTTTTCTTTTCCACGTCAAGCTTAGCAGAATAAGCTGCTGCCCGTAAGGTGAGAATATAAAGCCCACCCCGCACTGCCACATTGACGGAATCAATAAATCCATAAAAGAAGGGGTCTTCTCCCTTTCCTTCTTCTTTAGTTATATCTACTTTAATTGTTGTATTGCTTGTTATACTGCTTATGTAGGTTTCGGCTCCTTCTTCCGGTATAACAGCAGTCAGATGAAAGATTGGATGTTCACAAAAACAGCTTTCCATTCCCACTTCCTCAATGCTGCTTAAGGTATACGGAAAATCAATGATAAGCCCCTTATAGGTAATTTTCATAATAGACTCCTATCCGCATGCAAGCACTTGCTTGTATACATTAATATCATCCCCAGTCATAATTATTCGCTTCGCAAATCTGTCCAACAGAATCCTTAACTACCTGTTTATAGTCGTTTTGACTGATTAATTTACCATTGTAATAAATGTATGCCACGTCATTCTTATTGCTTTCATTCACAGCCTGTCCGCCAAAGCTGTCATAGGACATGGAATAGTCCTGATTTGCACTTAAATACGTATCTACTACGTCTTTGTTATCCGTCTTGCTAAATACATCCTTTTGATTGACACCTGATTTTAATAGTACATTGCCATTATCCGCCCAGTTCCGTTTTGTTTGGTTACTTTTTACTTCCTCAACCGCACTGGTAACAGTTGCTTCCATTTTATCTGCATCCATCTTGACACAGGGTGTTCCATTGGCGTAACAGTCTTTAATCACCTTTAAATCCTTTTGTTTTTGATCTATATCTGCATTGGAGGCAGTAAGATGTTCTGTCATATACTTCTTAGCCCCCTCCACGTCAGTAATTGGATTGTTGTCTCTATCCTTAAGCTGTCCGTTCTCTATCATCTTCTGAAGGTCACCTGACTGTTCCATCTTTTCAACAGTACCACCTATATCCTCACAATACGGTGAGAACAGTAAGTTTTCTTCTAACTCTCTTACCATTGACATATTATCCTTCATCGTAGTCTGAAGAGCTTGCTTTGAACTAAGCTCATCCTGTAATCTTGCCTTTTCTGCCGGATCTGTACAGGAGTCAATTTTATTTTGAAGTTCTGCAATATTCTTTGCCAGCCCCTCTATATTCCGCTCTGTGAGGTTTGGTAGACCGTCTCCTTCCTCCCATTCATTAAAATCGACAGCTCCCTGCTGTTCACTAATGGCATTTTCCTGCCCATCATCCACTAAACCAATATTTCCACCACATTTGATACAGGTAATAGTACAGCCGCTGTTAAGAGCCGGGACGCCTTTTAGTAAAAGTTTGTCTGTACCTCCAATCCATTTTCCGTTAATCGCAAATTGGGGGTCACACATGACTACTACATTTTGTTTTAAATCTTCCGCAAATTCCGGCTCTTCGGGTTCTTCTTTCTTTTCTTCCTTTCCGAATACACTCATTACCTTGCCAAATAAACCTTTTACTGCTTTTCCAACGGCACTTACCCCATCCATAATACCGTCTAATAAATTATCTTCCTTTTTGACATTTGCAAGTATTTCTTCCATCTTGGCAATCCTGTCAGGATTTGTCTCACAGGTGCAATATCCGAATATCTGGATTTCCGTTTTTGCCTCACAATCCTCTTCTGTGAGAACCGGCATATCATGAACATAGGTACCATGGCATTCCTTTACAACAACTCTTGCTGTTCTGGAACCATATTCACAATAGGTTTTGGCTCCATGCAGGACATAACTGTACTGTTTTTCCAGGCTCTCCTCCTGGGATGTTACTTCACTTTTAACGGATGTACCCTGAACCGCCATATCATCATCACCTTTCATTATAAATCTGCCTGCTATCTACACTCAATTTCTTCAAAACTGATACCAAAGCATCCCCTGCGTAAAATAGATTCCACAATATCCATAGATACTACAACCGTATTCTTTGATATCCCCTTGATTTTAAATATATGTACATTATTCACTTTCTTTTTATCAAGCACCAGCTTTATTACACTGTTATCCTTATGAAATTCACTGGTTTCATGAAGACAATCAAGCCTGTCAATCAGAGCCAGATAATAATTTCGATTGGTCTGCTTTTCCCTGTTTATAATAGAAACGCCTTTGAATATAACATCTTGGTCATACATACGGATAACTTTATAGATATCCTTTTCCACCATAGTTAGAGGGGCATCAAGCATCTGAGGATACAAACTGTTTTCTGTCTCTTTTGTAAACAATGCCGTATTATCCTTTAACCTGTCTGCATAAGAGCTGTCCAAATCTACAGCTTCCTTTCCTGGAAATTCGATGAGTTCAAACACATTATGTATACGCTTGTCTTGGGACATGCTATAATATTTCATTGGCATTAGCATCCTTTCCTTGATTATTTTACACAGATACTATCTAACTGCTCCTTCGTTAGGTTTAATTGAAAGACAATATCCTTATCAAAAACCGCGCTCGTTACATTGGCATCTGTAAAATCTACATTTTTAAAAGTAACTCCCGTAAAATCACAATGTCTTAAATCCGAACCGGTTAAGTTCACATTGGTAAGTACTGCTCCCCGAAAGGAAACAGGATAAACCCCTGCCGCAATTTTCTTTCCCGTTTCATACTCTGTAACAGCAAAATGGTTTGCGGCTAACACCGTATCCGTAATCACTGCTTGTTCAAAATCCGTATCTTGAAATGTACAGGCATTGAGATAACTGTTTTTTATTACTGCTCCTGAAAAGTCGCAGCCAATAAAATTACAAAAGAGAGCCTCTTCCTCTTCCATCCTTACTTTTTGATAAGAGGTAAACGCTGTATTTTTGAATACAAGCCGCAATTCCTGAAAATGAAAGCCAGAAAAATCACGAAAGGTAAGTTCCTCTGTACTCATACCATTCTCCTCCGGTGCTGCACATAGCTTTGTAAGAGCCTCTTCTTCCGCCATCGGTTCAGGAAATGCAATATGAAGAATAATGCATTTATCTTTACGCTCCCCAAGGGTAATCCGAAACAAAGGCGTCTTATGAAGCTCCCTGTACACCTCCTGCTGCCGTATCTTTTGAAACGCTTTTAGTCCTCCAATGTAAAAATATCCGATATAACGGCCGAATTCCCGAAGCTTTATGTTCTCTACATCAGACTGGGTTAGCTTTCCTGCATAATCCGGCAGCTTTTTATTAAGTATATCCACCAGTGTTTCAAGAGGCTCAAAAAATTCTGCCATGTTTAGAGTTACAGCACGCTCCTTTTTATCAAATACTCCTTTTTCATCCTGCGCCTCCACGTACCATTGATAGGTACCATCCAGTACATGTGCACGTAAATAGGAAAAATGGATATAGCCAATTGGCGTATTGTCCTTCGTATCTTTTAAATACGCTATAATTTGCCGGAACCCCTCCTGCAATTTATCAAGATATAACTCCCTCTTTTGTAAAAATCTACAGTGAAATTCTTTTGCTGCAATTTCACATGCCTCCCCTGCAATATGCTCTTCAAAATGTTCCAAAGCCTCTGCCCTGTTCATTTATAATCCCCCTCTAGTTCTCTAAAATATACTCTCCGGTCATCTTGGTGTTACCGTCTTTTTCCATGACAATCGTTCCGCTTTGTCCTCCAATGCTGATGTTTTCTGTAGCATACAAATTAATATTTTTCGTTGCCGTAATAGTTACATCCTCCTCCGCGGTAACATGAATGCTCTTTGCACCATTAATAGTGATGTTTCCGCTATTATCAAGAGTAATCATGGCCTTACCGTCATCGGCATTAATTATAATTCCTGATGGGGATAATATTATTTCTTTGTTATCCGCAGTTCTTAAATACTTCACACTGGGGTCTGACATTCTATCACTTGCATCACCTGCCTGCGGAGTGTAACTGCTGACAGAACTAATAGCATAGCACTCTTTCTCCTCTTCATTGGGAAAATAAACTCTGATTTCATCACCCTGTTCCGGCATACAATACCAGCCGCTGCCATCTGGGGATGCAGACATGGTGGAGTAGGGGAAATAATAACTTCCTCCTGCTTTACCGTCTATGGCAAGATTAATTTGTACCTTATCTCTCTGAATACTTGCAACGGAACCGTTTAAGGAGATACCTGCGATCTCCATGTTATGGTATTTCTTTTGCTTTAATCCGTTTTTCTTACACAGATGATAGGTACCAATCAACACACCTTTTATCATCTGGGCGCTGACTTCCTTAACGTAATATTCTGACTTCTGGAATTTTACTTTTGATCCCAGCTTTAATAAGGCATGGCTTTTTACGATATAGGTAATATAATCGGATTCATTGATACCACTAATGTAATTTTTCTGATTAATCTGATATTCCTTTATATTTTTCCAGGCAGTATACTCTAGAACCTCAATCTCCTTTGCAGAACCTCCCTCTCTGGGACCTATATAGAATCTGGGCGCAGTGCTGGTTATTTCCGGAATTAACCCCAGATAGGTTCTTGCTGACATTCGTTTTATAAACTCCCAGTCAGTTTCTTTATATTGAAGAATGAATTCCCCTGTAGAATTATTTAACTCCTCCGAAATAATAGCCTTTGCCTCCTGGGTATTCTTAAGAACACCTTGGATTAATGCTTTATAACTAAGGGAAGTATTTTGATAAGACTTAGATACCTTATAGATATCTAGAAGATATGTTTTACTTAAGACCGTAACAAAAAGCTCTTTGATACTGCCCTCATTGGCAACCCGTACATCCGTTACCGTACCGCAGAAAATTAGTTCCTTTTCTTCACCGTTTTTATTATATACATCTACCTGATATCCCACTGTGGTATAATAAACGACAATATCCTGGACATGCTCTGGCAGCCGTCCGGAAAAGGTCAAAACGGCATGTTGTCCTATTTTTTGTTCAATTTTAAATTGTTCCAGATGTAGTAGTTCAAAACTTGGGATGAGTAAGTTTTCATAGGTTATTGTTTCTGATTTGTCTTCCTTATTTTTCTCAGTCTTTTCTCTCACAGACAGTCTGTCAACAGAAGCTAGCCGGGACATAGTATGAGAGGCTCTGTTTACCGCTTCTACTTTTCCTGTCTTTTTAGTTTCTACAGCCTTTAACATTCCTTTACTTTCACTCTTAACCCCAACAGCTTTTAATGCATTTTTCTTTTCCATATGCAACCTCCCCTTATTTTATTTCAATCAGCTTCATAAGTGCCCGCATCATATGTTTCCAGTATTTATCATCTCCATGGTCATAATTTAGGGTACACTGCATCCTGCCATAAGGCGTCATAATAAACCAAATACTGTTATGAACGCTTCCTAAACCAGTAACATTAAGAAAATCAAGATAAAGCACCTGTCTGCCACCGCTTAATATACTCCCCTCTTCCAACCAGTTAAAATGAAAGCCGGAAGGCTTTAGATTTTTTTCCATGTTATCTTTATACACAGATAATGGTTCAAACGCCTCCATAATGTCTGACAACACAATGTTGCTGCTAAAACCCATTTCCATATTTAAGGATTGAAAGGCACTCTTTTCATTTATGCGTATTTCAAGCTCTTCACTTGGAAGATAGAGGGACACTCGATCCTCAAGAATCGTATACTTTTGAAATAAATAAGTTCTGTCAAATATAGTACAAGCACCGCTTTTTATTCCCTCTGCAATATCCTCCGTGTGTATAGACGCATCTTCCTCTAATCGCCTATCTTTTTCCTCCTTCTCTCGTTCTCTTTTTCGCTCCTTTTGAACCATCCTGGCTATTTCTTCATCAATAAATGGCATGGACATACTCCTTTCTTGTTGGTGCTTTCGTTCCGGTACAAAAACTCCATTAACTCTTACAATTTTTAACCTCTTATCATATATAGCAAGTCTCTGTCATAAAGCATATTTTAATTACGTATTATGTATATTTTTATCGAAAATTGGATTATAATTCTAATTATTTCATAATTTGTAAATTGTTACTATAGGACTTTAGTCAGATATGAAAAGTATCTTCACGTGTACAAAAGTAAAGAAATTAGAAAAATGAAATCGAACAAAAAAGCAATAATATATTCCATTGCATAAATACTGCATATCACTTATAAATAAGATAAATGAAATAGTACTTTACTCAATAGTAGTAACACCTCCGTAAACAGGTATTTTATTCAATATGTATTATGAATGAGAGTTGAAAGAAATAAAAAGGGAAGGAAGCCACCATACTCTTTTAACTCCTTCGGTGGCATATCACCTTATGTGATAGGCAGATAGCATGATAGATATACTAAATCAAAACTTTTTTAAATACAGCGGACGTATCTTAAAAAAAGATAATGCCGCTATTCTTGGGTATACCAATTCACAAGTGGAGTTTTATGTAAAAGCCACAAAAGAGACAGCGGTAATCACCGCCTGTATTGATACAAAGAACAATGGGGAGGAGAATGAGGCAAGACTCAAAATCTTTCTGGATAACAAAGAGCAGGAAGAAACTTTACTTGTACTCCATGAAGAAAGCAAAGAATACCGCCTTGCAGACCTTAATGATGAAGCAGTACACAAAATTACGCTAATTAAAATAACAGAAGCTGGTATGTCTTATGCAAAATTAATTTCTATTCATATAGAAGGAGGGGAGCTTATACCGCTGCCTGTTCAAACGGACAATCGGCTAAAGATTGAATTTATTGGTGATTCCATTACCTGTGGTTATGGTGTTTATGGAGATCCTGATTCGGAATATCATATACGTGATGAGGACGGTATGAAAACCTATGCCGCCTATGCCGCTAAGGAGTTGAACCTGAATGCCAGATACACCGCAGTATCCGGTTTTGGCATCTACACCAAGTATGATGGAGACAGGGAGGGCATTCTTCCAAAAGTATATCCTTATACCAACTATTTTGTAGATGAAGAAGCATTGTATGATTTCAAAGATTTTATACCTGATATCTTTGTTATTAATCTGGGTACGAACGATTCCGGTCATTTACTCAATAAAGAGGTACAAGAGGGCTTTCTTCATAACTATGTTACCTTCTTAAAATTCTTAAAATCATATGCACCGGATAGTACCATACTTTGTATTTGCGGTACTCTATGTACAAATGCTTTTTCTTTCATTGAGACGGCTGTTGCAGAGGCACGGGCGAATGGACTTGATAAATTATACACCTATGAGCTTCCTTTCCATAATGTAGAACTAGACGGAATGGCATCGGGTCATCCTTCTTTGTTGACACATCAAAAGGACGGGGAACGTCTGGTTGGTAAGCTGAGAGAAATTCTAAACTTGTCCTGACTTTCACACACTGTCTCCTATTTTTTAAAAACTGCCTTAAGCTGTACCTCTAATAGATATAGCTTAAGGCAGTTTTTATCAACACCAAACTAGCTCCCATTGCATGTTGGATTACCTTCAAGTTTTGTACTGCCTTAACATCAGGGTGTGAAATTAATTATTAGTTTCACACTATACATCATAGCTTGGTACCTGAATAGTTGTGCCAGGCATAAGCATAACCTCGTTTAGGCCGTTATATTCTAACAAATCATCCAGACCGATTCCAAATTTATCCAATATAGATTGTAAGCTATCCTGCTCTTCTACTGTATAAGAAATCACATTACCCACTTCTGCTGCCTGTTGCTGTACAGGAATACAAATCTCATCACCTACTTGTAAATTATATATGTCCATAAATGGATTCAGCCTTAAAATCAGGGGAAGCGGTACATTATAATCACGGCTGATGCCATATAAGGTATCCCCTTGTCTAATAGCATAATTCATACAAGTATATTCACCAAAATTCATTTGCCCCAACTTTCTAAAAGCCAATGATAGCAGCTACCACTTTGCTTTTTTTTCGCTCCTTATATTATATTCTGCTTCTATTACAGTTGTTCCAATAAATAATTTAGAAACTATATATAGTATATGCATAATACCCTGCGTACAACGACAAACCAAGTACAAAACACCAAAACTATTAGCAATTTAGCAACTTTTCGCGGTTTTATAACAAAATTCTTTTGTTGAACTTACTTGACAATTGTCGTATAATACTACATGATATTGATTTCATTCCTACACAAATTGCTCACAAAAGGTCATTTCATGAATATTTTAGCATATATATAATCAGTGTAACAATTTTTGACAATCATTAAGGGCATGTCTAAAGCACTTAGAATGAAACAATGCGTTTTCAGGCGCCCTCATCACTACAATTCGCTGACAAACCAAAACTGGATTTATATATATAGGAGAATTGACGTTTTACAAAGCAGGGAGGTAACAAATTGAATAATTTAACTATAAATAACAAACAAGGCACCTTAGGTATAGACATCGGATCTACCACTGTTAAAATAGCGGTCTTAAGCCAAGACAACGAACTACTATATTCCGAATATGAACGGCATTATGCCAACATTCAGGAGACACTGGCTAAGTTATTAGACAATGCCAGAAATGCTCTAGGAAATCTTTCAGTAGCACCTATGATAACAGGTTCAGGCGGCTTAACCATCTCTAAACACTTAGGCGTTCCTTTTGTACAGGAGGTAGTTGCTGTATCGACCTCTTTACAGGACTTTGCCCCTCACACAGATGTAGCCATAGAGCTTGGCGGTGAAGATGCCAAAATCATTTATTTTACCAATGGTATTGAACAGCGTATGAACGGCATCTGCGCCGGCGGTACAGGTTCTTTTATTGACCAGATGGCAACCCTGTTAAAAACAGATGCCTCCGGTTTAAATGAATACGCAAAGGAATACAAGGCTATCTATCCGATTGCAGCTCGTTGCGGGGTATTTGCCAAATCTGATATCCAGCCATTAATTAACGAAGGTGCTACAAAACCTGACCTTTCCGCATCCATCTTTCAGGCTGTAGTTAACCAGACCATCAGCGGTCTTGCCTGTGGAAAGCCTATTCGTGGAAATGTAGCCTTTTTAGGCGGTCCTCTCCACTTTTTAACAGAGCTTAAGGAAGCCTTTATTCGTACTCTCACTTTAACAGAGGGACAGATTATTGCACCTGCGCATTCCCATATCTTTGCAGCAACCGGTGCTGCCATGAACAGTAAAGGCGAGTCTCTAACCTCATTAGAGGAATTAAGTAAAAAACTTACGATCGGCATCACCATGGATTTTGAAGTCTCACGTATGACACCATTATTCTCAACGGATGACGACTACGCCCAGTTTAAAGAAAGACACTCCAGACATTCCGTTGTAAAAGGCGATTTAAGTACATATGAAGGTGATTGTTTCTTAGGTATAGATGCCGGTTCTACAACGACTAAAGTTGCATTAGTGGGAACAGACGGTTCCTTATTGTATTCCTTTTACAGCAGTAATAATGGAAGCCCCTTAAAAACGGCCTTAAAATCTATAAAGGAAATCTATTCCATCTTACCGGAAAAAGTAAGAATTGTACGCTCCTGCTCTACCGGTTATGGGGAAGCTTTAATAAAAGCTGCACTTATGCTTGATGAGGGCGAAGTAGAAACCGTTGCCCATTACTATGCTGCTGCCTTTTTTGATCCCAAGGTTGACTGTATCTTAGACATTGGCGGTCAGGATATGAAATGCATTAAAATAAAAAATAGTACTGTAGATAGTGTTATGCTAAATGAAGCTTGCTCTGCCGGCTGTGGTTCCTTTATTGAAACCTTTGCAAAATCCTTAAACTATGAGGTGGCTGATTTTGCTAATGTTGCACTTTTTGCTAAGAATCCGGTTGATTTAGGCTCCAGATGTACGGTATTTATGAATTCTAAGGTTAAGCAGGCACAAAAAGAAGGTGCTGAAGTAGCTGATATCTCTGCCGGTTTAGCTTACAGTGTTATTAAAAATGCCATCTATAAAGTTATTAAAATCACAGACCCTAAGGACTTAGGTGAGCACATTGTTGTACAGGGAGGTACCTTCTATAACGAAGCCGTTCTTCGAAGCTTTGAGCGTCTTGCCGGATGTGAAGTAACAAGGCCTGATATTGCCGGAATTATGGGAGCCTTCGGTGCCGCTTTAATAGCTAGAGAGCATTATGATGGCACAGCTACAACCATGCTTTCCATTGATGACATCAATAACCTGCAAGTCGAATCTTCCATGTCCAGATGCAGACTGTGTACCAATAACTGTAGGCTTACTATCAATCGTTTCAATGGGGATAGAAAATTTATCAGTGGAAACCGCTGTGAAAGAGGTCTTGGAAAAGTTAAAAACAAAGACAATATTCCAAATTTATTTGAATATAAACTTAAGAGACTCTTCTCCTATGAGCCGCTGCCGATGGAAAAAGCTCCTCGTGGAACGGTAGGTATACCAAGAGTATTAAATATGTATGAGAATTATCCTTTCTGGTTTACCTTCTTTACAGAACTTGGCTACCGGGTAATCCTTTCACCGGAATCTACCAGAAAGATATATGAAATGGGCATCGAATCCATTCCAAGTGAATCCGAATGTTATCCTGCTAAATTGGCTCACGGTCATATAATGTGGCTGATTAAGGAAGGCATTGATTTTATCTTTTATCCAAGCATTCCTTATGAAAGAAAAGAAGTAGCTGGTGCTAATAACCACTATAACTGCCCTATTGTTGCTTCCTACAGTGAAAATATTAAAAATAATGTGGAAGAACTTCGGGATGGTAAGATTAATTACCAGAACCCCTTTCTTTCTTTTGAAACTGAAGAAATAATCGGAAAACGCCTGATAAAGATAATGAAAGATCTTGCCGGTATTAATGACAAAGAAGTAAAAACCGCCGTCCACAAAGCGTGGATCGAAATGGAAGCAGAAAGAGAAGAGCTCCGTAAGAAAGGGGAAGAAACCATTGCTTATCTTCGGGAAACCGGACGCAAAGGTATCGTTCTTGCCGGACGCCCCTATCACGTAGATCCTGAAATCAATCATGGTATACCGGAATTAATTAATTCGTATGGTGTAGCTGTTCTTACTGAGGACAGTATCTCCCACTTAGGAGCTATCGACCGACCGTTAGTAGTTGTTGACCAGTGGATGTACCATTCCAGACTATATGCTGCTGCTTCTCATGTAAAGACCATGCCGAATCTTGAATTAATACAATTAAATTCCTTTGGCTGCGGTCTGGACGCGGTAACTACAGACATGGTACACGATATATTAACTAAATCAGGAAAAGTTTATACCGTCCTTAAAATCGATGAAGTAAATAATTTAGGTGCTGCCAGAATCCGAGTCCGTTCCTTATTGTCAGCCGTAAAAGACAGGGAACACAAACATCTGGCGAAAGCAACTGTTGTGTCCAATGCTCACCATAGAGTAGTATTTACAGAAGAAATGCGTAAAGAATACACTCTGCTTGCCCCCCAGATGTCACCCATTCATTTTGATATTTTACAATCTGGTCTAAGAGCTAACGGGTATAATGTAGAGGTTCTTGGCAACGACAATCGGAATGCCGTGGATATAGGTCTTAAATATGTTAATAACGATGCCTGCTATCCATCACTAATGGTTGTAGGTCAGATAATGGATGCCTTATTATCCGGCAAATATGATATTAATAAAGTGGCCGTGATGATAACGCAGACCGGTGGTGGCTGCCGTGCTACCAACTATATAAATTTTATACGACGTGCTTTAGAAAAAGCAGGAATGTCTCATATTCCAGTGGTCTCCTTAAGTGCTTCCGGATTAGAAAAAAATCCCGGTATGAAATTTTCACCAAAGCTGTTAGTTGCTGCAATTCAGTCTTTAGTATACGGTGATGTATTTATGAGAGTTCTTTACCGCACAAGACCATACGAAGCCGTACCTGGTTCAGCCAATGAGCTGCATCAAAAGTGGAATGAAATTTGCAAAAAATCAGTAGAAACGGGTAAGTGGAAAGAATTTAAGCGTAATATACGTGGAATCATTGAGGATTTTGATAATCTTCCGCTTTTAGACATAAAAAAACCCCGCGTAGGTATTGTTGGCGAGATTTTAGTAAAATTCCTTCCTTCTGCAAATAACTTTTTGGTAGACCTTTTAGAAGCCGAAGGTGCAGAGGCTGTAATGCCTGATTTAATTGATTTCTTTATGTATTCTTTCTATAACGCTAATTTTAAGGCTGAATTCTTAGGCTTTAAGAAATCTACTGCAACAATTAATAATATCTTAATTGAAGTGATTGAATATTGCAGAAAAGAAGCTAGACTCGCTTTTGAAAAGAGCAAGCGTTTTGAACCACCGGTACATGTAAGAAAATTAGCTGAATATGCTTCTCCTATCGTATCTGTTGGTAATCAGACGGGAGAAGGCTGGTTTCTGACCGGAGAAATGATTGAATTAATCCATTCCGGGGTTGAAAATATCGTGTGTGCTCAGCCATTTGCCTGCCTGCCAAACCATATCGTTGGTAAAGGCGTTATTAAAGAATTACGGTTGCAGTATCCGAAATCAAATATTGTAGCTGTAGACTATGACCCCGGTGCAAGTGAAGTTAACCAGCTAAACCGAATTAAGTTGATGCTTGCAACCGCTGTAAAGAATATGGAAACTGACAAAACAAAATAACAATAACTCTACTCAGGTTTTAACTTACCTATTTAAATGTAAAGGATGTGGGTGGAATAACCCACATCCTTTTTAGCCAAGAGTATTGCATACACTATTCCTTGTGTGCATTCCGCTTAGATATTTCTTTCTTCTTTCATCATAAATTCCGGGCGGACAATGTACTCATAATATTTTACACTTCCATCAAATCTCAAATAAGCCTGAAACCTTGTCTTTACAGCAGGTGAGGTAATCATATCTATAACCTTTTCCCTTGGAATCCATGCGGTTTCTGAAGTTTCTTCAGAAATGGACAAATCTCCGCCTGCATATTCACAGATAAAATCAAACATTACCTTAGTAGGTACCATGCCATAACCGTTATACCCCTCATAAGTTCCCGTATTGGAGGATACCGAGAAAAGTTTACCTACAGTAATATCAATGTTACTTTCCTCTTTTACTTCACGGATAACTGCCTGTATCAGATTTTCACCTACTTCCACCTGACCTCCGGGGAATACCCAACCACCGCGGTGTGTCCTGACCATTAAAATATCTTTCTTATTCTTTACAACAACTCCAGCTGCTGTAACAATATGAGTTGGAAATGTTCTCACAATTTAATCTCCTTAAATTTTATACTTCGTCCATTCACGAGACTTGGCTCACCTGCTTCCATTCAACATATGAAAATAGTAGATAATTTTCTACTCCCTTTTACTATTTTTTGCTTTTAAGAGAAGTTTATTTTAATACTCAATCTCTTTGGTTGCACTTTTGCCAAATTCTTCTTTACTTTTTAGTTTCTCAGACTTTTGCAAGGTTTTGGCTGCTTCATCAAGATAGTCAATACTACTGCCAGCCGGAATAAATAAAAGTTCTGCTATAGCAGCAGTGGTATCTGCATAGTCTTTATACTGTAGGTACCATCCTTCTTTGTTCTTTGTAAATACAGGTATATTTTCAGCAGAAAAACCATACAAACCGGTAAATCGTACCTTATCTGTTGTTACTTCCTTAGAAAATAGAATCTCTATGGGTGCATAGGAAGAAACCAGATTTCCATCATAAACTACTTGCCAGTCTCCATCGATAAAAGCTTGTATACGGCAGCCCTTAATATCACCCTTGTGCTCTCTTTCATTTTGTCTTGCCATATAGAGAAGCCCTTTGATTGTTAATTCCTTCTCAGGTGAGAGTTCCAAAGTAAAAGGATATGAAAGTTTTTCCGAGGTATAAAAGGTATTGGGATTCCCATCAATGATGGATATGATATCGTCTTTTATTTCATCATCTTTATGAAAGTTTTCTGTACCTGTACCACAAGAATCCGTTAACACTCTGACCTGTGTCTTACAATTAGCCATAATATTTCTTGGAAAAAACGCCTTTATAAGTACTTCCTCCTCTATTTGAACCTCTGGTAAGAATGCATCTGAGGCAGCATAAGCCAATAAGGATTGTTTTAATAATCCAGCGACAGGTCTGTTATCTATATCCTTATCTAAATCGGCTGTAACAATCAGCAGCGAACCCTTTAAAACCTTACCTTCTAAAATCATACCCAGGCGGTAATTACGGGTATATTCATCAATTGGCTGTACGATAGGCATAAGTTCTGCCGGAAAGTCTGAAAGATTCAAACCATTTGCTCCCTGTATAATTTCTTCCCACTGCCACTCCTGATATTCTCTGGTTGGAAATAGAGCAAGAGCCGGGTGGTCTTTGCGAATAACCAGTCCCATACCTCTACTGTAAGTGGGACCCATTTGTGAATTCCAAAAAGAGGGTCTGACAGATACTGGTGGAGAATCAAGCCTATGGTGCTCCGGCAGGGGCGAATAGATTACTCTTCTTCCGTCTTCTAAAGCCTGTAATGCCACCTTTAGAGAACGGGTGTATGTAACCTTATTTGCTGCTTCCTCTTCTAAATCTTTGGCATTCGCAGGTGCTTCATACAACCAGATACGCCAACTGTTTCTTACAGTTGTATCTTTAATACCCACAACTATTTCATATTCTGCCGGAGCAGGTAAGTCCTGAAGGTTTACTTCCACTTCTCCGATTTCATAATTTTTGCATAACGGTATATCAAAACCAGAAAACACTCCATTTATAACTGTATTACCTTCAGCATTTAGTACTTCCCAGTAAATAATTGCATCTTTTATCTCCTCTTTTCCGAAATGGCAAAATTCCAGGAGACACTTTAGTGTTTCATGCTGTTTATAAATCCTTTTTGGGAGACGCAGTAATGGTACGGTTTCCTGACAAAAGCCTTTGAATTCATTCGCAGTAACAAAACTTTTTTCCTCCCAGAAAGGATCAAGCATTCCGACTAAAGCAGTACCCTGACCAATATAATCATGCAGCTCTAACAACTCAAACCCGTAGAGATGAGGGGTTCGAAAGGTTGCTTCGATTTCTTCTTTATAAAGCTGTACTTTGAGCTTGCCTGACAAATGTGCAAATTCTTTATTCTGTGATAATACCCCCTGCCTTCTGGCACTTTCTCTAAAAGCAATAAAATTTCCGGGTTTTAAATATCCCGTGAATTTATCAATCAACTCAAAATCTGGATAAGAACACCATTGTCCTAATTCATGGGATACAACCGGATATTGAATTCCTTCCACAGATAAACGATAATCCTTCCCGTGCCAGCCCTGACTGTTACGGATAGTACCACCCGGTTGGATTCCAAAACCGGAGCGATGAAAGTACACATAGTCCATTCCTTCAATTTTATCCGGTGTAACTGGATAAGGCCAGCCAGATTGTGCAGTATACACTCGTCTGCTATCAATTTCTTTACATTGTTTCACCCAATTCCTTAACGGTTTGTACCAGTCCCCACCAGGCTCATTACTTGGAGAGAGCATAACAAAGGAAGGATGATTTCCAAACTGCTTAATGATCCGTTTTGTTTCCTCCCATAATACCTCATTCATGTTACAGCCTTCGTAGAAATGATTCCACATACCGCATTCCACCTGTAGATAAAGCCCCTCTTCATCTGCTGCCACAAAAGCTGCTTTAGGAGGACAAAAAGAATGAAAACGAATATAGTTTAGCCCCCACTCCTTACAGGTACGTATAATTTTTTTCCATTCATAAACTTCTGTAGAAGGGTATCCGGTTAGTGGAAAATCACCACCGCTATGAGTTCCTCGAAAAAAAGCAGGACGATTATTCAGGTAGAATCTCCCTTCCTTTGTCTCAATCTTACGAAATCCAAAGGTTACTTCTTCCTCCTGTATTTGTTCACCCAGTTTTAGAATTGCCCGAATTCTATGTAAAACCGGAGAATATTCATCCCAGCATGCCGTCTCCTGAGGATACTCAATATTCACGGTAACCATCTGCTCAGATTCCTCTATATCAACCGTTTTAGAGGTATTATTTATTTGAAATTGTACCGTCTGTTTAAGACCTGTATGGTTACTTATAGACAGTAAAACAAGTACCGTTTTGGTTTCCACATTGGGATAAACCTGAATGTTCTCCATATGCACCATAGGAACGGCTTTCACGGATACTTTCCCTGCAATGCCATTCCAGGTGGCACCAAGGGCATCCGAAACCATATGGCCGTCCGGGCGGTAAGGATACTGTAAACTATTATCCACGCATAGTACAATGGTATGTTCTCCTGCTTCTAAAGCACCAAGACAGTAAATATGGGACGTACACAATGCTGTTTCGGAGCCTATATACGCAGCATCCAGCCACAGAGAGGTCTTCCATTTTACACATTCAAGCTCAAGATAAAAGATACAATCCCCTATATTCTCCGGTATTGCAAACGTCTTCTGATACCAGGCTTTACCCAAATAATGCTTTGGAGGTTGACTTAAGAAAGGAATATGAATGGCTTTTCCTTCTGTTTTATATTCCTCCCGTTCATACCACAACTTATCGTGGAGGCTGGAAATCCAAGGTGTGTGTTCCGTAACATCCTCACCATAACCCTGGGCTTGTAAAATACCAGGTATCTGAATCGTATCTATGAAATCAATCGTATCAACGGACAGCCTAGACTCTGTTGTATCTATAAAATGCCCCTTACTCTTTATATTCTGAATCGTCTCAGAATCCATTTTTCCCCTATTCTCGATTTCTGTTCTCCCAAAAGCTTCTTCACTGCCCAGAGTAAAATTCCAGGCACCATGCAGTGAATACTCCCAATTCATTTTCATTAACGCCCTCCAGTTCTATACTATGTTGTAATATGTTGTCAATACAAGTATAGCACCATTAGGATTAAGATTATAGTAAATTATAAACTAATTTATATTTTCATTATAACCTCTTCATTTAGACCATCGGATTACAAATACATGTCAAAATTCTTACTTTTTACTCATCAAAGTATTTAAGGCATTTATTTAATAATTCTTAAAAATATCTTCTTGCCTATCTTTAAAACATCTTGGCACACAAGCACCCTCTCCAAATCCTCAAGGTTTAAACGTTCCTGATTGAGCTGTACGCCACCTCCTAAAAGCAATCTTCGAAACTCACTGCCACTTTTTACTTGCCCTGCCTGAACTAGAAGTGGAATTACATCGCTAAGAGTATCCTTCTCCCAATCTATAACAAATTCAGGTATATTATATGGTATAGATTTTTTTTGAAAGGCTGCTTCATAAAAATCCATCGCTTCTGCAACTTCTTCCTTTGTATGATAAAGTTCTGTAATCACCTGCGCCAGCTCGTATTTTACATCTCTGGGGTTCTTTCCATCCTGCAACTCTTCTTGAATACCCCTAATTTCATCCGGGTGCATGTCGGTAGTTAGTTCATAGTATTTGATAATAAGATTATCAGGCACTTCCATAACTTTCTTAAACATTACCTGCGCAGGCTCATGGACGCCGATATAATTACCAAGACTTTTACTCATCTTCTCCACACCATCAAGTCCTTCCAAGATTGGCATGAACAGTGCTACCTGCTGTTCTTCTTCCATACTCTTTTGCAGGTGTCTTCCCATTAATATATTGAAGGTTTGGTCTGTTCCGCCAAGTTCAATGTCAGCCTTTAAGGCTATAGAATCGTATGCCTGCATTAGTGGATAAAAAAACTCGTGCATTCCAATCGGTGCATTGCTTCTGTATCTTTTCTGAAAATCATCCCTCTCTAACATACGAGCAACCGTAGTTGTTGAGGCCAAACGGAGCACATCATCAAATCTTAGCTTACTTAGCCACTCACTGTTAAAACAGACTTCCGTTTTGCTTTCATCTAGAATCTCAAATATCTGATCTGTATAGGTTTTGGCATTCTCTTTCACCTGTTCCTCGGATAAAGCATTTCTTCCTTTGGATTTACCCGTAGGATCACCTATTTTGCCGGTGAAATCACCTATAACAATCACTGCTCTATGTCCTAAATCCTGCATCTGTTTTATCTTGCGAAGTACCACGGCATGACCTAAGTGAATATCCGGTGCGCTTGGGTCAAGACCCAGTTTTATGGTCAAAGGCTTTCCTTCTTTAACAGAACGTTGTAACTTCTTTTCTAAATTCTCTCTGCTGACTACTGTGTCTACACCTTTTAAAATAATATCCATCTGCTCTTTAACGCTTTTCATACTAGCTCCAATCTGTGTGCTCTAATGACTCTCTTCACTTGCACACTCACAAATCAGGATGCTTTCCTTCTATGCCTCATAGTGCGTATTAAGCTTTTTCACAATCTACAATTTTTAATTAAATTTGCTTTTTATATGCGATACTGCGCCACTATGAGAGGAAGAAGCTCTTTAGCATCCTCTCTTTTAAATACCTTCCTGTTTGAATCCACGCAATAATACTTAGTGTCTACCATTTCAATAGACTTTAAATGACATAAATGTCATCCTTATAAGGGCGTGATTGTACAGAGAATTCGTAAAAATTCTATTATTCTGTTGTACCATAAAATATACTGCAATTGACATTGACTTGGAGGATAGTTAAAACTGTGAAATGTTAGATAGAATTACCGCAAGTGTGCACAAGCTTGCAGAGTGTTCTTGGTAAATAAAGATTTTTGTTTTGGATAACCTACAAAACAAAAAAACTCCCGTCCTATCAAAAGGACGAGAGTGTAATCTCGTGTTACCACCTTAAGTTAATAAACAATTCACATTGCTTACCTCTTCAAGTACTCCATATGTCATGGGTTATACTCTAGCACTATAACGTGTGCAGGATACGTCACAGCCTACTTGAAAACGTTCGGTGTGCAGCTCAAAGAGGTATTCATAATCAGCCTGCCATGCACCTCTCATCAACCGGTAACTTTCTGTATGGATTACTCATTACTACTTATTCTTATCGTAGCCTTTAAGGTCATATTTAATTTCATTAAAGCAAATGTATTCATTAAAATCAGCAATTACCGAATCCTAACTTTACAGCTTTAAATTAAAGCTATTATAGTGCCTTTGAAGAAATCTGTCAAGAAGATAAGTAAATTATTTTCTGAATGTCTGAACCATTTTTGATAATGTCTTAAGTAACCACAAGTGATTATGTCCCAAATGAGTAATCCATGTTACACTATATCCTCATGACTTACAGATGAGGAGACATTATGAGAAAGGTCAAGTTGACTATGAATGAAGAAAAACGTTATGAAGTAATAAAGAAGTTAGTAGACACAAACGGAAATAAAAAGAATGCTGCCTTGAAGATCGGTTGCACCGAAAGACATATCAATAGAATGATTGCAGGATATAAACGTGATGGTAAATCCTTTTTTATACATGGAAACAGAGGTCGGACTCCTGCTCATGCTCTTTCAAAAGAAACCAAGCAAACTGTCCTAGATTTATATCGTAGTAAGTACTTCGATACGAATTTTACTCATTGTATCGAGCTTCTAGAGAAGTATGAGGGAATTTCTATTTCTGTATCTACATTGAACTCTATTTTAGAAAAAGAATATATTCTTTCTCCAAAAGCTACCCGATCAAAAAAAAGAAAAACCAAACTAAAACTTAAACATTTGAAAACACAAACTAAATCTAAAAAGATACTAGCAGAGTTGCAATCCAATATCGTTGCAATCGAGGATGCACATTCCAGACGTCCTAGATGTGCTTATTTTGGCGAAATGCTTCAAATGGATGCTTCGATCCACTTGTGGTTCGGTGATACGAAAACTCAGCTTCACATCGCTGTCGATGATGCAACTGGTACTATTGTCGGTGCTTACTTTGATGAACAAGAAACTTTAAAAGGATACTACAATGTGTTTCATCAAGTACTTACTGAGTATGGTATTCCCTATTTATTTTTTACCGATAACCGTACAGTTTTTGAATATAAACAAAAAAACGCCCCTTCTATCGAAGAGGACACATACACACAATTCGCTTATGCTTGTAAACAGCTAGGTGTTGAAATCAAGACCAGCAGTATACCACAAGCAAAAGGTCGAGTGGAACGATTGTTCCAAACCTTACAATCTCGCCTACCAGTCGAATTACGCCTGGCAGGCATAAACACACTTAGCGAAGCAAATGCATTCTTAAACTCCTACATAAAAGAATACAATGCCAAGTTTGCTCTAGAGACCAATCTTATCAAATCTGTCTTTGAAAAGCAACCCGTTTTAGAAGAAATAAATCTTGTTCTTTCTGTTCTTACAGAAAGAAAGATAGATAATGGACACTGTTTGAAGTTTAAAAATAAGTATTTTAAGACACTTGATAAGAACGGGCATCAGGTACACTTTTATAAGGGGACAAAGGCAATGGTAATAGAAGCATTTGACGGTAATAAATACTGTTGTATAGATGAGAGTATTTATGCGCTAGAAGCAATTCCGTCACATGAGAAAATATCAAAAAACTTTGATCTTACGCTGTCGCAGAATAAAACAATAAAGCGGAAGATACCAGGGATGCATCATCCTTGGAGAAGGCAAGAATTCTGGCGTTTTGTTAAAATGCAGGAACACCACTGGAATGATGAAGTCCCTGCTTAAATAGATAAAAGCACCAGCCACAGCTGGTGCTAATGTTTAAAATTTATTAGGACATTCTCAAAAATGCTTGACAGAAGATAAGTAAATTATTTTCTGAATGATTTGTAGGATTACAATACATGTGTTACAAATAAAAGAAAAATAAAATACGGAACCGTCTCTTTTGTGTTATATTTTAGTCACCACAACAAAAACATTAACAAAGGAGCGTTTCCGCATGGCTAGTATAACACAGGATATGAGATATCGTCTATCATTAATTAAATATGCTGAGAAATTTGGTGTAACCAAGGCTGCTATCAAGTACAAAACCAACCGGCAATACATTTACCGCTGGAAACGCCGCTTTGATGGCTCTATCGAGTCTTTACGAGAGCTATCCCGTAGACCTCATTCACACCCAAACCAACATTCTGAAGCTGAAATAAAACTTATTCATGATATGCGGCGACGTAATCCACACGAAGGCCTTGTTGTTTTCTGGGTGAAACTTATGCAACGTGGATATAAAAGATCTATCCCTGGTTTATACCGCTTTCTTAGAAAAGGAAAACTAATGGCTATCAAGCCAGCTAACCCTAAATATATTCCAAAACCTTATGAGCAGATGAAGTACCCCGGACAGCGCGTTCAAGTCGACGTAAAGCACGTTCCGGCGGCTTGTATTGTCGGTGATGCAAAAGACCAGAAATTCTATCAATATACTGCAATTGATGAGTACTCCAGATTTCGTTTTGTAGAAGCTTTTAATGAATCCAGTACCTATACTTCTACTCAATTCCTGGAACATCTAGTTAATGCCTTTCCTATGCCTATTGAGTGTATTCAAACAGATAATGGATTTGAATTTACAAAAAGATTTGGTAGCCACAAGCTAAATCCTTCCCTGTTTGAAAAGAAGTTACAATCCTTAGGGATAAGACATAAACTAATCCGTCCATTTACACCAAGGCATAATGGGAAAGTGGAGCGTAGCCATCGCAAGGACAATGAACGTTTTTATGCTACACATAGTTTCTTTTCTTTTGATGACTTTTCAAAACAGCTAAATATATATAACCGAAGGGATTATAACAACTTTCCGATGAGACCTCTAGGCTGGAAATCTCCTAGAACTACTCTCATTAATTTCTTGAAGTATGGTGTAACATATGTTTGACAAACCAACAATAAGTAAATTATTTTCTGAATGATTATGAAAATTTATTACTGAATGACTAATTATTACTATCCTTGTCCTCAACTTTTTCCTTTCAATACCTTTTTATAATTAAAGAAAAGTTGAATCCTCTCAATGATAACCAAAAACAAGATATAGATTACCTCTTTCTATCTTAATCCAATCTCCAATTAAATATTATCAATCTGCCAGTCAATGGGTTCACTTCCATTAGCCTTTAAAAATTCATTCGCCTGACTAAAATGTTTAGAGCCGAAAAATCCACGATAAGCAGATAAAGGACTTGGATGAGGTGCGGTTAATATTAAGTGCTTAGGATTTGTTAACATGGATTTTTTCATCTGTGCCGGTCTTCCCCATAAGAAATACACAATCGGTCTATCCTGGGCATTAATAGCCTGTATTACAGCATCGGTAAACTGCTCCCAACCTCTACCCTGATGGGAATTCGCCTGATGTGCACGAACCGTCAGAACAGTATTTAATAACAATACCCCCTGGTCAGCCCATTTTTTAAGATAACCATTGTTCGGAATATAACAATTCATATCTTCTTTAAGTTCTTTATATATATTTTGCAGTGATGGCGGAATGTCCGATTGCTCCGGTAATACAGAAAAACTCATCCCGTGCGCCTGGTGCTCATTGTGGTATGGGTCTTGTCCCAACAATAGTACTTTCACTTTACTTAAAGGTGTAAAATGAAAGGCGTTGAATATATCATCAGCCGGGGGATATACCACAGTTTTTGAGTATTCCTCTTTTATAAATGCATATAGTTCTTTATAGTACGTTTTATTAAACTCATCCCGTAAGGAATCCAGCCAGTCGTTTTGTATCATGCCCATTGTTGTTCACTCCTAGATATCATAAAAAATATATTTTAGACATTATAACATACTTTTCGAGAAAATTCATCTTATTCCATAGAATTTCCGCTTTCTTCCTTAACAATACTACCGATTTGATGTGATTTCTTTAAGTAATAATGAATTATATGGAAATTACTTTTATGTTATAAAATTACTTACTGAAAAATAATTCCCGCAACAATTCTGCACAATCAAGCATGCCTTTCCGGTATGCCAGCGTATTTTCCCATGCAGAGCAGGCTGTATGTGCTTCTGCATATTCTTATAAAATAATTATTGATTTTTTTAGTATATTTTATAATTTTCTCTTAATTACCAACTTAAGTATACCTGAAAACAGCTTCCTAGGTGACCTATTCAATAGGTTGATTCTAAATTTATATAGATTCATATTATCATGTATCTATATCTCAGGAATCCTTTGTTGTTTATCCAGAAAGCTTATAATAAATATCAAAAAAATGAGTGTCCCAACCATAAAGGACACTCAGCTATTACTCAAGTCTTATTCACTTTCTATATTAATTGAATCTTAGT
Organism: Anaerocolumna cellulosilytica; assembly: GCF_014218335.1. GTDB lineage: Bacteria > Bacillota > Clostridia > Lachnospirales > Lachnospiraceae > Anaerocolumna > Anaerocolumna cellulosilytica. The sequence goes on from NZ_AP023367.1 coordinate 3,764,361, forward strand.
TTTTCCATGCATGACAGACCTGCTTACAGCTTCGGCATGCATAAATCAGGATGTAAAATTATAATACTACGAATGCTTTTTACTTCCATATTTCTTCTGCAATCTCTCTAACCAATTTCAGTTTTGCCCATTGTTCTTCTTCCGTAAGCTTATTCCCTTCCTCCGTAGATGCAAATCCACACTGAGGACTTAAGCATAAGCGTTCTAATGGAATGTACTTTTCGGCTTCCCGGATACGTTTTATGATATACTCCTTTTCTTCAAGAACCGGAGACTTTGTCGTGATTAGTCCTAATACAACCTTCTTATTCCCACTGACATATTGAAGGGGTTCAAAGTCACCGGAGCGTTCATCATCAAATTCCAGATAAAAGGCATTTACATTTTCCCTCGCAAAAAGGTCTTTTGCCACACGGTCATAACCACCCTGGCAAGCCCAGGTGGAGTGAAAATTACCACGACAGATATGAGTGTTGATAACCAAATCCTCTGGTTTATCCTCAATAGCAAGATTATTGATACGAATTAGTTTATCTATTACCTGTTGTAATCCCTCTTCATCCGTTCCCAAAATAAAGCGGGCATTGGAATCAACACACACACCCCAGGTGCAATCATCGAACTGAATATTTCTACAGCCTGCTGCATATAGCTCCTTGATTACCTTCTTATAACCATTGGCAATGTCAAGAATTAACGCTTCTTCCGTAGGATAGATTGCTTTGGTTCTTTCCAGATTATCAGGTGTAATCATTTGAAAAAAGAACTGCGCCGGTGCAGGTATCGTCTGACGTGCCACTGTATTCTCGTCTTCAAATTGTTTTACGAATTTAAAGTGGTCTGCAAACGGATGATGGTCTACTGATATCTTACCTGTGAGGAAGGTATCATCAATCAAGGCAGGTTCTCCATGGAAAGGGATACCGGTCTTAGTCTTTTCATGCCCTACACCCTGAAATGCCCACATAAAATCAAGATGCCAGGAACTTCTTCTAAATTCTCCATCCGTAATAACGGGAAGTCCGATTTCTTTCTGCTTTGCAATTAATTCTGTTATAGCTCTGTCTTCAACTTCCATTAATGCCGCATTATTAATTTTCCCCTCTGCATATTCACTTCTGGCCTTTTTTAAATACGAAGGTCTTAAAAAACTTCCCACTATATCAAATTTAAACGGTGCATTTTTACTCATACTATTATTCTCCTTATTCTTTTCTATTAGCCAATTGCGAACCCATAAGTTGAAAGGTTGGCTTGCTTCCACACATAAATTAACAGTCTTGTAATTGACAACTTGATTTCTTTTTTTACTTTCTACGATACCTTATAGATATTTACATTACATCGTATATTTTGTATTACCTGTTGATTAGTAGTATAAGTTATTTTCATTAGAAAGGAAAATACATATAAATATGGGTTTGACATAGTTTTAAACTATATCAAACCCATATTCTGAAACCCTCTCTAAAGGTATTCCGCTATATGTTCTCTCAACGCTTCCATATATGCTCTTCCATATCTGGTAAGAGACATATTTTTCTGCTTTATCGTTCCAACACGCATTACTTCCTCTACCTTGAGGGGTCTTGCTATAATATTCTCTCCATTTAGCTCTTTGCTTATAACTCCTGTACTGACAGTATAACCGTTTAATCCCACTGCGAGATTAAATAACGTTGCCCGGTCTCTTACTTTTATATTCTTATTGCGATCTACTGTACTAAGAATCTCTTCTGAAAAGTAAAAGGAGTTATATTCGCCCTGTTCAAAAGAAAGATAGGGATAATCTTCTAATTCCTCCAAAGTAATGAATTTCTTATTAGCAAGCGGATGTCTGGAACTGATAAATACATGTGGTTTTGCTATAAAGAGTTCCTCAAATTCCAGACTGTTTTGCTTTATGAGTTTTATTATTATTTCTTTATTTTTGGAGGATGTATACAAAATCCCAATCTCACTTTTCAGACGGCTAACATCTTCAATAATTTCATAGGTTTGCGTTTCCCTAAGTGTGAAGTCATATTGACTACCGCCAAATTCACGAATCACATCCACAAAGGCATTTACCGCAAATGAATAATGCTGAGCAGAAACAGAGAACCTGGGGCTTTGTTTTTTCACATTCAAAAATTTTTCCTCCAAAAGGCTTGCCTGCTCGATAACCTGTCTGGCATAGGCTAAAAACTCGTCTCCTGCATTTGATACAACAATCCCTTTATTGGTTCGATTAAAGATAGTGAGCTGCATTTCGTTTTCCAGTTCTTTGATAGCATTTGTAAGACTTGGCTGAGATATAAACAATTCTTTTGCAGCTTCACTTATGGTCCCTTTTTCTGCAACTGTTATCACATATTTTAACTGCTGTAAAGTCATGAGAGTATCCCTTCTGGATATAGTTTATATATCTTATAGCTGCTTCTATCACCTTATAAATTACTTTGTATTTGATTTCTAAAAATAAATCAGCAGTCACACTCCAGATATCCTAACTGGATACTATAGTCTGACACAAATACCTTTCTCACTTAAATACCTCTTTAAATCATATATCTCCATCTCTTTATAATGGAATAGGGAGGCCGCAAGAACTGCATCTGCTTTACCTTCCGTCAAGGCATCATAAAAATGCTCCATTTTGCCCGCTCCTCCGGAAGCAATCACCGGAATGGAGACATTATCGGATATGCTTTTTGTTAGTTCAATATCATACCCATCCTTCGTACCGTCACAATCCATACTGGTTAATAGAATTTCCCCTGCTCCTAGCCGGTTTGCTTTTATAGCCCATTCTACCGCATCAATTCCCATATCTACACGACCACCGTTTTTATAGATATTCCACCCAGAACCGTCCTCTCTTCTTTTGGCGTCTATGGCAACCACTACACATTGACTCCCGAACTTATCAGCTGCTTCTGCTATTAAATCAGGATTCAGAATTGCAGCCGTATTTACAGCAATTTTATCCGCACCTTCTCTAAGAATTAATTTAAAATCTTCGATGGTTCGAATACCTCCACCTACAGTAAAAGGGATAAAAACTGTTTCCGCAACCCTTCTGACCATATCAAGCTTTATAGTTCTGGCATCAGAGGATGCCGTAATATCTAAAAATACCAGCTCGTCTGCTCCTGCCTTGTCATAAGCCGCACCTACCTCAACCGGATCTCCTGCATCTCTTAAATTAACAAAATTAATTCCTTTAACAACACGGCCGTTATGCACATCCAGACATGGAATAATTCTTTTCGTAAACATACTTTTTTCCTCCTAAAGCTCTGCAAAATTCTGTAATATTTTTAAGCCTACTTCACCGCTCTTTTCAGGATGAAATTGACACCCAAACACATTGCCTTTCTCAGCAGATGCGTCTATTAGAGTGCTATAATGGGTAGTTGCAGCCACTTCTTCCTTATTACTTGCCTCTAGATAAAAGGAATGTACAAAATAAACATAGGCATTATTATCAATACCTTGAAATAATTTCGCCTTTGGATTAATGGTAAGGGAATTCCAGCCGATATGAGGTATCTTTAATCCTTCACAATCCGGAATACGGACTATTTTGCCCTGTAAAAGACCAAGTCCCTTAACCCCCTTACTCTCTTCACTACTTTCGAACATAAGTTGTAGGCCTAGACATATTCCTAGAAATGGTATTCCTGATTCTGCGGCTTCCTGAATGGTTTCTACTAAGTTATAATGATTTAATTTATCCATTGCAACACCAAAGGCACCAACTCCAGGAAGTATTATCTTATCAGCGTTTAAAAGTTCCTCTCGATTCCTGGTTATTATAGTATCCTGTCCCAAATGGTGTAATGCTTTTTCCACACTCCTTAAATTCCCTGCATCATAATCAATAATTGCAATCATAACTTGTACCAAACCTTTCTTCCTTTATTCTTATACCGTATTAAAGTATATAGGTATAAATCATCCTATAAGATATAATAACTGGTAGATTACTATCATTTTGTCCTTTGTAAAATCAATTCCCAACTTTTTTATTTATATCTATCTATTAACCATGCATTGACTTAAATTTACTTATCATCTGCTGGTTCAAATTATTTGGCGAATACTCTATAACAAATTTTCACTAATAAGTTTCTTATTCTAAATACTATACTACATATTTCTGAAAATGTCAGCAGGAAGTTGCATTTACATTGAAAATTTTGAGTACTTAAAAAGACAGTTGACTACAACTGCCCTTTTACATATGTATTATAGATTATTCTTTCATTTTTTCTAAAGCCGTATTAATTACTTTAAAACTGTATTCTTCAAAATTATCTTTTTGCCTTAAATCAGCAATCTCTTTCTCTGTGAGATGAAAGGAATCCTTTAACTCTTTCGAAATCTGCTCTTTCACATAATTTAAATCAGCATTGATACCTAATTCTGTAGCACGTTCCTTGTATTTATCATAGCGATCCAGTCCTTTTAACAGGGAGTCTAAGGCTTTTGGGTATTCATCCATTTGATAATAATTATAATAAGAATTAAGTTGTTTATAAACATACATCACTGTCATAATCTTATCATAGGTTTCCTGATCCGCTTTACGGATATCAAGCCCATAAATTTGATTATACGCCTCAGCATACCTCTTTCTGCTAAAATTAAAGTTTGCATTCTTAATTCCTAAGGAATAAGAGTATGCATTCGTACCTAATATTACTGTACCACCAACTAGTATAAAAAAAGTCATAACAAATATCACAGCTAATTTATTTAATTTAACAGGGGGATTTTCTGCTGCATATTGTCTGTCAAGTTCAGCTGTCTTTTCTTTCTTCAGATTCTGCTTTTCTTTTCTAATCTCCGCTTTATTTTTCCTTATCTGTTGCTTTGCTGCTTTCTTCTGATCCGCTTTTTCTTTATTAGCTGCTTTCATTTCTGCTTTTTTCTTTAATGCGGCTTCTTTTTTTATTCTTGCAGCTTTATCTTCTTCATCCTCTTCTTCTTGTCTCGTTTGTTTTTTCGATACTGCTTTCACAGATTTTTTTACTGCTTTCTTACTTTCCTTAACAGCGGTTTTTTTCTTGATCTTGTCTGTAGTCGTATCTTCTGATTTCTGCCCATCTTTTTTACTAAATAGCTTTTGAAAAAAACCTTTTCTTTCTTTTTCTGCATTTTTGCTTTTGGGTAAGTTCTCCTGTTCCAATTCCCTAAATATATCTCTTGAACCACCTTTTAGCTCATTAGTCTCTGACTTGTCCTCCAAGGTATCTACTGCACTTAACACGTCAGAAAATAAATCTCCCATATCGGCTACTTCACTTGACGTACTTTTTCTTGCTGCCTTATCAATAGTAGAATTAGATATAAAGTCTTCTGAACCATTCGCAAGCATATCATTAATAGCCATGACATCGTCATGAACCTCATCACTGTCCGTCTCAACCCTAGCGGCCCTCGCCTTAGGTGTATCCTCTGGTCTATATAAGATGCTTTCATCTTCCTCTGTACTGCTGCTTTCATCTTGTGCAGATATCATGTCTAACAAAGCCAATAAATCTTCGTCTGTGTCATCCATATCTGATTCCTGGTCAAACTGGGTAAAATAATCATCCTCCTCTTCTACCGTACTTGAACCGGAAGTCTCTTCTGATGACATATTTTTTAACATGGCTAATACATCTTCTGAACTATCAAAAATATCATTATCACCCATTTGTGCTTTATCTTTTTCTTCTCTCAATTTTTACATCCTGCTTCCTAATATTTTCTTCCGCATTCCCATTCATGTCATTAGTTTATTCGTATTATACAAAATATTATCAGATTTAGAATCATTAAAATCAAAATTAGTATTATGATAAACTTATTCTTTTGAACTTAGTATCTCTTGAGAAACGGAGATTGTTTTCATAGTTTGTTTATCGTCGACTCCTTATGTCTCTTTATGGTTATGTAGCGTTGCATTTTCTATAATTATCATCAAGAATATATTATATTCCACTCCTCAAAATTACCATAAATTTCGACATTTGTCTCTGGGCATATAAGACTATGATAAAATACATTGGTCAATAATACTGACCAAATTTCCAATCTCAGGCTTCGTAATTTGTGCATCTGCACCAATGGATTCACCTTTACGCATCATCTCATCATTAATTAGAGATGAAAAAATAATAACTGGTAAATGTTTTAACTCAGAATCCGTCTTAATAAGTTTTGTTAAATGATGTCCGTCCATTTGTGGCATCTCTATATCTGTTATAACGCAACTCACTCTTTTATCTATTTCATTATTAGACTTGTATCCTCTCAATAGTTCCCAAGCTTCCTGTCCATTGCTACAAGCTCTAATATTGTTATATCCGGCTTTATGTAAACATTCCAATATCATACTACTTAACATTGGTGAATCTTCAGCAATTAATATTGGCTTATCATTACGCTTTCTATCATGTAGATGGTTCATGTCTGATACACGCAATCCTGTCTCTGGACTAATATCAGCTATTATTTTTTCAAAATCTAAAACAATGATAAGTTTTCCATCTAATTTTACAATCCCTGTCGCTATATTATTAATAGTTTCATCCGGCTTATTGATGTCTTCCCAGGAAAAACGATGAATTCCTACTACTCCATGCACATGAAAAGCAACATTCAATTTATTAAAATTCGTAATAATATTCATATCCGTTGTTACCACTTCACTATCCGGAACATTCAAACATTTTGCAAGATTTACAACTGTTATGATAATATCTCTAGGCATGAAGATTCCCTCAATACCAGAATGGGCATTTGGTATTGGGGTTGGTTTCTGATAGGGTAATATTTCCCGAACTTTAGCTACATTGATACCATAGTGATTATTTCCAATTTTAAACTCTAATATTTCTAATTCATTCGTACCGCTTTCCAATAAAACACCTGTATCATTCATAATCTTATCCTCCGTTTAGCTTTGTGTTGTCCTCATTTATGTATGATAATACTTTTTTTAATTCTACTTATTACATATTATATTATAAATTTGCAAAAAATTCAAACTTATTATATTTTTCGACATAAAAAAGACCCAAATAAATCAATTTTGACTATCTGGGTCTTTTCATTATATATAACATATAGAATTCCTCATCCTATGACTTAACTATCACATTAAACACCATTGCTATTTATGAACATTACCTAATAAAGCTTTCTATAAGTCACCTTATATTCAACCTTATCTTTAGGTCAAGCCCTCGACCTATTAGTATTAGTCAGCTACATGTGTTACCACACTTCCACCTCTAACCTATCCACCTTGTCGTCTTCAAGGGGTCTTACTGCTTTCGCATGGGATATCTTATCTTAAGGGGGGCTTCACGCTTAGATGCCTTCAGCGTTTATCCCTTCCAAACTTGGCTACTCGGCCGTGCACTTGGTAGTACAACCGATACACCAGCGGTTCGTCCAACCCGGTCCTCTCGTACTAAGGTCAGCTCCTTTCAAATATCCTACGCCCGCGCCGGATAGGGACCGAACTGTCTCACGACGTTCTGAACCCAGCTCGCGTACCGCTTTAATGGGCGAACAGCCCAACCCTTGGGACCTACTACAGCCCCAGGATGCGATGAGCCGACATCGAGGTGCCAAACCACTCCGTCGATGTGAACTCTTGGGAGTGATAAGCCTGTTATCCCCAGGGTAGCTTTTATCCGTTGAGCGATGGCAATCCCACTTTATACCACCGGATCACTAAGTCCTACTTTCGTACCTGCTCCACCCGTCGGTGTCGCAGTCAAGCCTTCTTATGCCTTTGCACTCTGCGAATGGTTTCCAACCATTCTGAGAAGACCTTTGAGCGCCTCCGATACCCTTTCGGAGGCGACCGCCCCAGTCAAACTCCCCACCTGACATTGTCCACTGCCCAGATCATGGGCACATGTTAGAAATCCAATACTGCAAGGGTGGTATCCCAACAACGGCTCCATGGCAACTAGCGTCACCACTTCACAGCCTCCCACCTATCCTGTACATGCAATACCGAATCCCAGTATCAAGCTAGAGTAAAGCTCCATGGGGTCTTTCCGTCCTGGCGCAGGTAACCAGCATCTTCACTGGTATTTCAATTTCACCGGGTGCATTGTCGAGACAGTGCCCAAATCATTACGCCTTTCGT